>CAVWSC010000014.1:0-378426 GCA_963757435.1 Lewinellaceae bacterium
TCACATTTGCGCGCAGGCCGAGGACCTGGCCCGGACGGGTAACGACATCATCGTGCTGAGTGACCGGCGGGCGGACGGCAAGCTGGCCCCCGTGCCGAGTTTGCTGGCAGCAGGAGCGGTGCATCACCATTTGGTGCAATTAGGGTTGCGGGCCAAAACATCGCTGGTGATCGAGGCGGGGACGTGCGCGAGGTGCACCACTTTGCCGTCCTGATCGGGTTCGGGGCCAGCGCGGTGAATGCTTATCTGGCCTTCGCTACGCTAGACAACCTGCACCGCTCGGGGGCATTTGAGGCGGGCGGCTACAGCCTGGAGGAGAGCCTGAAACGCTACCGCAAGGCCGTGGGCAAGGGCCTGCTGAAGAATCATGAGTAAGATCGGCATTTCAACCCTTCAGTCGTATCAGGGGGCGCAAACCTTTGAGATACTGGGCCTTAACCGGGAGGTCATGGACCGTTGCTTTAATGGTGCCGTGAGCCGGATCGAGGGCATCGGCTTTGACGGTATTGCCGAGGAAGTGCTGGTGCGCCATCACCTGGCCTACGCCGGTTACGGAATGGGGGAGACGCAGTTCGCGAGAACGGCGGCGTATTTCAGTGGAAGCGGCGGGGCGAAGCCCACACCTTCAATCCTAAAAGCATTCATTACCTGCAACTGGCCGCTCACCGGGGCGACCGCGCCGCCTACGATACCTACCGCGACCTGATCAACGATCAGACCGAGAAAGCCCTACCCTGCGGGGATTGATGACCTTCCGGCGCGGCAGTCCGGTGCCGATCGAGGAGGTGGAGCCGGCCGAGGAGATCATGAAGCGTTTTGCGACGGGGGCGATGTCGTTCGGGTCCATCAGTTGGGAAGCGCACACCACGTTGGCCATTGCGATGAACCGCATCGGCGCGCGCTCGAACAGCGGCGAGGGTGGTGAGGACGTCATGCAGTTTATGCCCCCGACGAAGAACGGCGACAGCCGCCGGTCGGCGATCAAGCAGGTGGCCTCCGGTAGGTTCGGCGTTCAGCCACTACCTGACCAACGCCGACAAGCTACAAATCAAAATGGCGCAGCAGCCCGGCGAGGGCGGCCAATTGCCCGGTCACAAGGTAGACGACTGGATCGAGAAGGTGCGGAACTCCACCCCCGGCGTAGGCCTGATCTCGCCGGCAAACCGTCACCACGATATTTACTCGATCGAAGACCTGGCGCAGCTCATTTTCGATTTGAAAAACGCCAACCGCAAGGCCCGCATCAACGTCGAACTGGTCTCCAAGGCCGGGGTGGGCATCATCGCCGCCGGCGTGGCTAAGGCGCACGCCGATGCCATCCTGATCTCCGGTCACGACGGCGGCACGGCTCTCGCCGGCTTACCCAGCATCCGCCACGCGGGCCTGCCCTGGGAGCTGGGCCTGGCCGAAAGCCACCAATCGTTGGTGAAAAACCGCCTACGCGACCGCGTCACGCTGCAAACCGACGGCCAACTGCGCACCGGCAGCGACCTGGCCATTGCCACCCTGCTGGGGGCCGAGGAGTATGGCGTGGCCACCGCCGCCCTGGTGGTGGAGGGCTGCATCATGATGCGCAAGTGCCACGTGAACACCTGCCCGGTGGGCATCGCCAGGCGCGGGATCCGAACTTGCGCAAACGGTTCACCGGCAAGCCCGAGCACGTGATCAATTTTTTCCGCTTCCTGGCCGAAGCCTGCGCGAGATTATGGCCGAACTGGGTTTTCGCACCATCAACGAAATGGTAGGGCGGACAGAATACTCAAGGTCAGTCAGGAAATAGAGCACTGGAAATACCGCAGCCTGGACCTGACGCCCATCCTGTTCAAGGAAGCGGTGGACGAATCCGTCGGCCAGTATAAAAAGGTGGCGCAAGACCACGGCATCAGCGACGTGCTGGACCGCCGCCTCATCACCCACGCCCGCGCGGCCCTGGAGTTTGCCGAGCGGGTTACGGCGAGTTCCCGATCCGCAATACCGACCGGGCGGTGGGTACCATGTTGTCTAATGAAATTTCCCGACGCTACCACGCCGAGGGCCTGCCGGACGCCTGTATCGATTACCATTTTCGCGGCTCGGCGGGCCAGGAGTTCCAGGGGCATTCGCGGCCCGGGGCCTCGAATTTACGCTGGAGGGCGAAGCGAACGATTACTTTGGTAAGGGCCTCAGTCGGGCCCGCCTGGTGGTGCTGCCCGACCGCACGGCCACCTTCGATCCGCACGAGAATATCATCATCGGTAACGTCGCTTTTTACGGGGCCACTTCCGGCGAGCTACATTAAGGGCTGGGCGGGGGAGCGCTTCGCGGTGCGTAACTCGGGCGCGAAACTAGTCGTCGAGGGCCTTGGCGATCACGGTTGCGAGTACATGACCGGCGGACTGGTGGTGGTGCTGGGCGAGACGGGCAAGAATTTCGGCGCGGGCATGAGCGGCGGCATGGCGTTCGTCCACGACCCGACGGATACTTTTAAGCAGCGGCTGAATACGGAAATGGTGGACGCCGAGGAACTAAATCAAATTGACCGGGGCTTGGTGCGGGTGATGGTAGAAAACATTTTACCTATACGAATTCCCGTACGGCTCAGACGATGCTGGCGCGGTGGGAGGAGGTGGTTGCGTTCTGAAGGTGATGCCGCGAGATTATAAGGCTATTTTGGGCGGCGCGGGGCGGCGGAGTTGGCGAGGCAAGGCCAGGGAGGTTTTTAGCGTTTGCTTTTTCGTGTGGGGCGAAAGTGTTCATGTGGAAGCCACGGAGTTCGGCAAGGAGTTACTTGGAGTTTTTTGCACGTTTTGGGGCATATGTGGCGAGGAAGTCTACGGAGTTTCATGAAGTTTTTATTAGGTGTTTGCTTTGAGCGTGTCCCGGCCTGATGCCGGGTCGGTGCCATCCAGGCGCGCTGTTCGCTTGGCCCTGCGGGCTTCCTCCCTATGGTCGTCTCCTTCCTGTCACTTCACGCGAAGGGCTGCGTGTAAATCCGTGCAAACGCCTCGCAACTCCGTGGGCTTCCACGCCGGCCATGCCACGCCCCACTCAGCAAAAAGAACTCTATGTAATTCCATTCAAACCCCTTATAACTTTATAATTCCGTGGACTCCCACGCCGCATGTGCCACGGTCCACTAAAAACAACCCCATGTCCAACCCCCGAGGCTTCCTCCAATTCAGCCGCGAAACACCCGCGACCCGCGCCATCCCCGAACGCAAAACCGATTACGCGGAACTTGCCGCCCTCCCCGCCCGAACCGTAGCAGGCCGCCACGTACGTCGACTGCGGCGTACCCCTCTGCCATTCCGGCTGCCCGCTGGGAAACGTTGTTCCGAAGTTAACGAAGCCGTCCACGATGGCGACTGGAAGGAGGCCTACAGAATCCTGACGGCCACCAATAACTTCCCGGAATTTACCGGCCGCATCTGCCCCGCGCCCTGCGAATCCGCCTGCGTGCTGGGCATTAACCAGGCACCGGTCGCGATCGAGCACATCGAAAAAAGTATTGCCGAGGAAGCCTTTGCGCGGGGCTACGCCCGCCCGCGCCCGCCGGCCTTCCGCACGGGCAAGCGCGTGGCGGTAGTGGGTTCCGGTCCGGCGGGATTGGCGGCCGCCGCGCAGCTCAACCAGGCCGGCCACGTGGTGACGGTCTACGAGCGCGACAACCGGATCGGGGGACTGTTCCGCTACGGGATCCCGGATTTCAAGTTGGCCAAAACGGTCGTGGAACGGCGGGTGGAACTACTGCGGCCGAGGGGATTCGTTTCGAGGTAAATACCGAAATCGGCGTGGACCTGCCTGCGAGCGACTTGGTGTCCCGCCACGATGCGGTGGTTCTGGCGGGTGGATCTACCGTGCCGCGCGATATTCCGCAGACGGGTTCGGGAAACACAGGGCATCCACTACGCGATGGACTTTCTGAAGCAAAATAATCGGCGCGTGGCCGGCGATGACCTGGGACGACTGCCGGAAGTAATGGCAAGCGGCAAGCACGTCGTCGTCATCGGCGGCGGGGATGCGGGGGCCGACTGGTGGGACTTCCAACCGCCACGGGGCCGCCTCGGTTACGCAGATCGAACTGCTTGGTAAGCCGCCCACCGACCGTGACCCGCATAACTGGCCGAACTGGCCGATGGTACTGGCGCCCAGCACCAGCCACGAGGAAGGGGCCGACCGCCAGTGGGCTTTGCTAACGGAGGAGTTCGTAGGCGACGAAGCCGTCACATTCGTGCCATCCGTACCGTGGAAATCGAGTGGCGGCGGGATGCCACGGGGCGGCACACCTTCGAAAAGACCCGGCAGCGAGCGCGAGTGGCCCTGTGACCTGCTGCTTATCGCCGCCGGTTTCATCCATCCCCGGCACGAGGGAATGCTCACCGAACTGGGCCTGGGCCTGGACCAGCGCCGCAACGTAGCTACCCACGATTACAGCACCAACGTGCCGAAAGTATTCGCCGCCGGGGATATGCGCCGGGGGCAGAGCCTAGTGGTCTGGGCCATCGCCGAGGGCCGCGAGTGTGCCCGCGCCGTAGATCGTTTCCTGAGCGAGGACGGCACCGCCGGCCTGCCGGCCGGGATGAGGATACGCTGCTAGTCAGTGAGCAGTTAGGGTAACTTAGTCCGTAGGGTGGGCGTTCTATTTGTAATCAGTAGTTTGCCTGCCCGTCAGTAACCATTCATCGGTATCATGATCCAATTTAGCTCCGCTATCTATACGGTTGCCCGGGAATTACTCGCGGATAATGGGGAAGTAACTTATACCATTGGGGTTGAGCGCGGAAATTCACCTGCGCTCCATCGGTGCGACAATTGCGCTGAAGGATATTTATCGGTCTGTCGAAGATTTGGAGGCTGTTTAGAGCGTGTCTAAATTTTTACTTCCTGAGAACCAAGTATTTAAGAACCTATCGTCGTAAAAACTGACTTACGTAACCCGCTATGCGCGCAAGTTTTTATCTCACGCAGAACCTTAAATCATTGATCCTCAGTTCTTAAAAATTTTAGACACGCTCTAACTTCGCAAGGGTGAGATCTTGGCCATGAGCGGATCTACGCTTGATCATGCGAGGATTACCGCCAACGTAGGAATAAGAAATTGGCATATCTTGCTAAAAAATGAACGAACGGATTGCGAAATTTTTTCGTCGGATGCACGGGTATACATTGAAGAAGCTCAATCGTTTGTTTATCCAGACGTGATGGTATCCTGCGGGCCTACTGAGATTTCAGCGCACGACAAAAACTCCCTGACCAACCCGGGTCTGGTCGTTGAAGTATTATTACCCTCAACGGAGCTGTACGATAGAGTCGAAAAATTTCTCAAATATGCCGCTATTCCCTCTGAAAGAGTACGTACTTATTGACCAGAACAGGGTATTTGTGGAAATCCGTTACCGCAACGAGGCCGGGAAGAGTTCGATTACTTACAACATGGGCCTCAGTGCCGAAATAAATTTGCGCTCCATCGGTGCCAAGTTGATATTAAAGGATATTTATCGCTCGGTTAAAGACTGGATTTGATCTTTCAGTCATCCCGAACCCGATAGTTCAGCTAATGAGTGAGGTAGTGTGTTTCCCCCAATTTTACCACGCCTCCCGCAACCTTTTCCACCGGTCCTTCCAGCGGGTGGCGGCCGGGGTGGGGGAAGGAACGTTTGGCGGCGCGGCGGTGTCGGTAATCGGTTCCCCCAGGCGGAGGTGGTGGCGCAGGAAAGTACCCGGCGAGAGGCGCCATTTGCCGCGAAAGAGGGTGCGCCCGGTGCCCCTAAGTGAGCCGGTAAACTGACGGCCCGAAATGGTAGACCCGGGCCGCGCCCAGCCCCCGAAAATCGCGGACGCCCGCCAGCCAGAGCTTGTGACTGAAATCGGGGTCGGAATAAATGCCGGGGCTGAAGTCACGCTGTAGCCGCCCACCAGTTCCCAGGCGCGGCGGTGCACCACGTTGGGCGGCCAGGTGGCTCCCCGCCAGTCGGTATGGGCCACTGGGTGAAATCCCGTTTCAGATCATCCTCGCGGAAATCTTTTAGGTTGCGGCCGTAGTCGGCGTGGATCACGCAGGGGTTGCCGGTGTCGTAGGGTTCGATCATGGTGGCCGACAGGAAAAAACGCTCGTGACCGACGGCCCGGATTTCCCGCAGCAATACGTCGTCCCAACCGGGAAGGGCGTACATATCGTCGTTGAAATAAGCGATATAATCGGTGGCGGCCAGACCGGCCAGCGCATTAAGCGGGTAGCGGATGCCGATGTTCTCCGGTGAGTGAGTATAAGCGATATCGGGCTGCCGGCGCACCCACTCCAGGGTACCGTCCACGCCCTGGTTCACGTGTACAAAAATTGGTGCCGCAGGCCGCTGTTCTCCCGCAGGCTGCGAATGCAGAGCTGGAGGAAGGGCAGGTTGTTCCAGGTCGGGATCAGGATGCTGAAACCGGTGAAGGAATCGGTGGCGGGGCGGGGTGGTAGGTGAGCATGGGAATGGGCGGGGGTGTTAAAATTGGATAGTGCTACTAATTTATAACTCTTATTGCGATTCTAACTTCCCACTGTTCCAGGCGGCTTTGCCGCCATAGCCCCTGAAAGGGCGGGCGTTGACTTTGTTAAATGGCTGGGGATATGGTTTTACGCTCACGACAGGTTCCCCACCCCCGGCCCGGCTAATCGAAAGGGTCCCCTCAACCCCTTCCGCCGCGAAGGGGAGGGGTGACGTTATTTTAGCTTGCGGCTACGCCGCATTCTGCTGCCCCCATCGCTCCTCCAAGGTATCCATTTTGCTCCGCAAAATAGTACCTGGGAGGTGTCGATGGGGACCTCCCGTGAGGTGCCTGGACGGGGCGAGCGTTAGCGAGCAGCCCGCAGGGCCAAGGCGATAGCCGCGCCGGGAAGGGACCGACCCCCCGGCGGTAGCCGGGGGGACACAGCCGAAAACGCTTGAAATCCTAGTATTTGATCTCGGCCATGGGCAGGTCGAAGGCATCGGCGACGCCCTGGTAGACCGCGTCGCCGTGGATGATGTTAAAGGCCCTTTGGCGAGGCTGGGACTCTCCTTGCACGCCTGCTTCCAGCCCTTGCCGGCCAGTTGCATCACGTAGGGCAGCGTGGCGTTGGTAAGTGCGGCGGTGCTGGTGCGGGGTACGGCGCCGGGCATATTGGCAACGCGATAGTGCGGTACCGTCGACCATGAAGGTGGGGTCTTCGTGGGTGGTCGGCTTGCAGGTTTCGATGCAGCCGCCCTGATCTACGGCCACGTCTACGAGGACGGTGCCCGGGCGCATCGGCCAGCATGTCACGGGTGATCAGGTGGGGTGCCTTGGCGCCGCGGATGAGGACCGCGCCGATGATGAGGTCGGCGGTGCTGAGGTGCTTGCGGATGTTGTATTCGTTGCTGTAGATGGTGCGCACGTTGACGGGCATGGTGTCAGCCAGGTAACGCAGGCGGGGCAGGCTGAGATCGAACAATACGACTTGCGCGCCCAAGCCGGCGGCCATTTTAGCGGATTCGGCACCGACAATGCCGCCGCCGAGGATCATCACGACGCCGGGGTGAACGCCGGGTACGCGCCGAGCAGGACGCCGGAGCCGCCCATGGACCACTACCCAGGTATTTGGCCCCTTCCTGGACGGCCATTCGGCCGGCTACTCACTCATGGGCACGAGCAGCGGCAGGCTGCGATCGGCCAGTTCGACGGTCTCGTAGGCCAGGCAGACGGACTTCGATTTGATCATTGCGTGGGTCAGCGGTTCGCTGCTAGCGAAGTGGAAATAGGTGAAGACCAGCTGGTCCTTCTTGATCAGGTCGTATTCGGAGGCGATCGGCTCTTTGACCTTGACGATCATTTCGGCCTTGGCGTACACTTCCTCGATGGTGGCGAGCATGGTGGCGCCGGCGTGGCGGTACTCGTCGTCGAGGTAACCGCTGCCGTGGCCGGCACCGACCTGGATGTAGACCTCGTGGCCTTTTTTGGTGAGTTCCAGCGCCCCGGCGGGGGTAATGGCGACGCGGTTTTCGTTGTTCTTATTATTGTCGGACAGCCGATGATCATAGCGTGGTGTATTGGTTGGTTATGGCGGCGCAAAGTACGGGAAAAAGTTAGTGGGGCGGCGTTCCCGGCGGCTAAGTTTTAGCGTTTGTCGGTATTACAAAGGACTTCCACCAACGAAAACAGCCGCGCTTCCCCTAAGGGAAACGCGGCTGTTTCACTATAAAAATGTTAGCGTAGGCCGATCTAACGTACTAAAGTATCAGCGGCAACGCCGCCTACTAATGTACGGGCGAAGCCCAGCTTATTTTTTGCTTCCACTCCATCAGACTAGCGCGGTTCATGCGCACGTAGTCCTGATTACCGGCGGCTTCGGCTAGTTTCATGGACATTTCGGCGGCCGTGATGGCCTCCGTCTTGTTACCCAATGCGGCCTGGATCAGCGACTCGCGACGCAGCATCCAGAACTTAGGCGCATCCTTGCTCATCTCGTTAGCTTTCTGGATGTACATCAGTGCCTTGTCCATGTCCTGGTTGGCATCGGCCATATAGCTGGCGGCACTGTAGTAATCATTGACCGAAGGACCGGCCATAACGCGGTCGATGTCCGCCTTAACGCGGCTATCTACTTCGACTTTCATGGGTACGGCGACCATTGTGTTGCCCCAGTACATTTCCAGGTGAGCGGCGTCGGTGCTCAGTTCGCCGATGTTAATGGTGAAGGTCTCCACTTTCATGGCGTTCTTCTTAACGGGGGCGGTTACGGTCAGGGCGGGGGTTTTCTCCAGGTAGCTGCTCCAGTTGCCACCTTCGTCGGCGAAGAACATCGACTTCCCACTGCTTTTCCATGGGCTTGGTGAGGTTAGCGTAGCTACCGGCGGGTACTTCCTTGCCGTCGACCGTTACGTCGTCGGAGAAAGTGATCTTGGTGGCCTGGTTCGCACCGGTGCGCCATACCTCACCGAAGGGTACGAGGCCGTCGGCGGCAAGACAGGGTGCGGTTTTTCATCGAGGGGCGGCTGTACTCGACGGTCACGTCGGTCAGACCCACGGTTTGCATGATGGTTGCCACTCGGCGAAGGAGCGGGGGTGCTGATCTGGGCGAAGGCCGTGTTGGCCGTGAAAAGCAGGGCGAATAAAGGAAGGCAAAGTGCGAATAATTGCTTGCGCATAAAAAACAGGTTGGTTTGGTTTAAAATGGTTGCGAACCGACCCCCGCGAAAGCGGCGGCGACGACTCGGTTGGTAAACGGCGGAACAAACGGAAGGTTGAGTCGGTATCCGGCAGAGCGGGTGGGTAGACGCACCACCGAAAAGTGACGTCGCCAGCCTACTATTGTCCCTTAAACAAGCCGTTGAACGCTACCAACTCCCTGCCGAAGACCCTACCTTTAGCCCATGAAGTCGATCCACGTCAAGTTAATCCCGATCATCCCGTTGCTGCTGTTTTGCCAGACCGTCCAGGCCCAGTTCTTTACCAACGGCTCGGCCCGAACCGTTAACGACAGCTGTTTTCTACTCACAAACGACGTTCTCTGGGAGGTCGGCTCCATCTGGTACCCCGACAAGATCGACCTGCGCAATGATTTCGATCTGGTCATGACAATGAATTTCGGTAGCAACGACCTGATGGGGGCCGACGGTATCGTGTTTGGACTCCAGCCCATTAGCACCACCATCGGCGAGGCGCGCGGGCGGCGGCATCGGGTTCGGGAACGTTTCCCCCGCCCTGGGCGTCGAATTCGATACCTACCAAAACGTGTTCCTGGGCGATCCCTCGTTCGACCACGTGGCCATCATTAAAAATGGAAATAACAACCACACCACCGCCAATAAACTGGCCGAACGCACCGTGCAGGCGCTCCTCAATTCGCCCAATATCGAGAACGGAAACTTCCTCGACCTGCGCGTTACCTGGAAGGCCGGTCCCCAAACGCTAACCGTCTACTTCGGCTGCGACGAACGCCTGACCTATACCGGTGACATTATCAACGAGATTTTCAACGGCGACCCCTTCGTTTTCTATGGCTTTACCTCCGCCACGGGCGGTTTTGCCAATAAGCAGGAAATCTGCTTCGCTGGAGGCTGACTTTTTCCTCGAACAGCTTCCCGACGAGATCGCGTCTGTCCCGGCGGCAGGCGTTCCTCGACGTCGGCGGCGGCGTCCGCTACGAGTGGACGCCCGGTGCCGGCCTCAGCGATTCGCTGGCCAATAACGTCATCGCCGCGCCTGACTCTACGACCTTATATACGGTTGCCGTTTTCGACGACTGCGACCTGCCCCGCTTCGACGACGTGCTCATCACCGTCACCGGCGATTCGGCCTTCATCGACCTCGGACCCGATACCACCCTCTGCGACGGCGACGCGCTCAACTTCGACATCACCGTGCCCACCGCCACCTACGAGTGGACGGTGCCGGACAACGACGCCGCCGGCCCGCTCTACACCGCCACCGGCCCCGGCCTCTACGAGGTCACCGCCACCCGCACCGACATCATCTGCACCACTTCCGATCGCGTGCGCCTCGCCTATCGCCCCCAGCCGCGGCTCGATCTGCGGGGTGACACCACCATCTGCGCCGGCCAATTGGTCGAACTCAGCGCAAGTTTCCCTGAGGCCGTCAGCCGCTGGGTGGACGGCCCGAATAGCGATACCATCTACGTCAGTCAGGCCGGCCGCTACACCGCCATCCTGGAGCACCCGCTGCGGCACCCTCACCGATTTCATCGACGTTTTCGTGGACGATTGCCGCCAGGTCTACCTCCCTTCGCCTTCACGCCCAACGGCGACGGCCTTAACGATTTCTTCGCCCCCCTCGACGGCGGCGACATCCTGAGCGTCAATAGTTTTCGCGTCTTCAACCGCTGGGGCGGCCTCGTCTACACCGCCACCGATCTGCCGCGCAACGACCTCAGCAGCGGCTGGGACGGGCGCGACCTCACTGGTAAACCGCAACCGGCCGGCGTGTCCGTCTACGAGGCAAATATTACCTTTATCGATGGGTCCACGCTGCCGTTTCAGGGGTCGGTGGTGCTGGTACGGTAACGTGAATTAGTAGCCAATCGATCAACTCCTTCCATACCACGACCTCAAATCCAGGTACCGCAACGCCTTCTGCTCGAACGGATCGGCGGCCAACTCCCCCAGCTCCTTGAAGTAATCGGTAAACTCCTGTTTTACGGCCGCCGGCCCCTCGTCCCGTAGTAGCGAGCGCAGTAGCGTGGCCGTGCGGCGGTGCACCTCGGCGGTCTCGGTACTGCGCCGCAGCAGGCGGGTAAAATTGGTGAGGAAGTGGTCGAGTAGCAGGAAGTTATTCAACTCATAATGGCAGATCAACTCCAGCAGGCGGGTGTTGATCAGCAGGTCGTCCCGCAGGAAACCGCCCTTGGTATCCAGGATGGCATTGACGTGTGTGAGCGCCTCCTCCCCACCACCCCAGGGCGAAGTCGATGGCACCATATTTAAAGCTAAATTGCAACTGCCGGTGCGAGTCGATGGTAAAATCTTCCAGGTCGGAGGCCGCTTCGATCACCGGGGCCAAGCTGCGGGCGGTGTCGTATTCTTTCCGCAGCAGCAGTAGATTAAACAGCGTGGCCGTCGCGTACACATAGGCGATCTGCCGGCTGTTCTCGTTGAAGACCTCCCAGTTATCCCCCACGAAAGCGACCAGGTCGCGCAGTTGGCGGTTCAGGTTGCGGGCGTCCTCCAGCAGGTAGTTGAACATCCCCGCATAGTAGATCGCCCGCATGAAGAGGTCGGGGTCCTTGGTGGGCATATCGGAGTTGGTGAAGGCCGCTTTCCAGGTCAGCGCGGCCTCGCGGGCGGCACTGAAATCGAGTAGGATATAGTGCCGCCACATATCGGCCTGGGCGTGATTGGTGATCTCGAAAAAGGTCGCCTCGCGCTTCAGCTCCGGGGTATTGGAGAGGTGGTACCAGTAGTCTTGCCACTGCCGTTCGAACGCCTCGCGCTCCCCGGGCGTCCGCACGTGGCCGTGCTCGATGTAGTAGCCGTGGGTCTGGATGTTGACGTTAAACAGCTCCCCCGCCAGCAGCGTAACGTGATTGCGGTTCGAGGACTGCTCGATCAGTTCGTCCAGCTTGTACTTCTCCTGCCGCGAGCGGGTCACGTGGCGGGCCTCGATCAGTTTCTGAAACTCGATGATCTCCAGGTGCAGCAAATCCTGGTTGTGTTCCTCGGCCTTGCCCTTCACCTTTTCCAGGGTGCGCAGCGCGTCCAGGTACAGGCCCTTGCCGTAGAGGATGCGGGCGAAGTCAATTTGCTCCCGGATCTCGATATCGTAGTGCTTGGCCGCGTAGATCAGCCGCAGGCTGCTCATGATCTGCCGGTGCAGGTTGCGTTTCAGGTTACTCAGTTGGCCCTCGTTCTTCAGGCCCGCCAGCTCGATCAACTCGGTATCCTCCGCGTCGGGACGGCGGTCGATGGCCTCGAATAGCAGCACGAATTTGGGCGTGCGATCGTTGCCCCCCGTGCGGCGGGAGTAGAGCTTAAAGCTCCGCTTCTCGCTCTTGGAGAGCGACTTGATCAGTCGGTGAAGTTGGTCTTAACGGTGATGACGGCCGTTTTTACGGGGGTGCTAAAGAGTTGAAGGTCGGTATGTTGCCGGGTCAAGCCGGGCCGTGAACGGAACAGAGCGGCGGGGAAACTCATTCGCTCCGCGTTTACCCGTCGGCTTACCTTCGCGTAGCGAAATCACTTATTAACGGCGGGCGAAAGGCTCGTGGGGGATGAGGGGGATCGCCTTGGAAGCAGGATTTCGGTGAACGACAAAGATAAGCGAACCGCACCGTTATCCCCGCACCAATTTACCGCTATTCCCTGATCGCTGAACCGCCGGCCTACCACCACCTTCCGGGCCTACGTCGGTACAACCACCACCCATGAAAAAAATTGAAGCCATCATTCGCCTTTCCCGCTTCGAGGGAATCCGCGACGCCCTGGCCGAGATCGACGTGAAGTTCTTCACCCTCTCCGAAGTAAAGGGCTTCGGCCTCCAGCGCGGCGAAAAACTCACCTACCGCGGCTCGGTCTACGATGCCGATTACATCGCCCGCCTCCAACTCGACATCGTAGCCGGGGAAGACAAGGTCGATGACATCATCCAGGCCATCACTGCCGCAGGCCGTACCGGCCAGATCGGCGACGGCAAAATCATCGTCTACGACCTGGAACGCATCGTCCGCATCCGCAACGGCGAGTTGAACGAAAGTGCCATCTAACCCTCAGCAAACTACGTCATGGAAGTTCTTTTTACGGTCAATAATCTCTGGATCCTGGTGGCCACCTGCCTGGTGTTCATCATGCACCTCGGCTTCGCCAGCCTGGAAGCGGGTTTCGTGCAGCGTAAGAACGTGGTCAATATCCTGTTCAAGAACTCCATGATCATCAGCATCGGGCTGCTCACCTACTACTTGCTCGGCTACCGCCTGATGTACCCTGGCGACGATGCGCTCATTACCAACTTCCTCGGAGCCTTCGGTACCCTCGACTGGGCCGGCGGGGCTACCGCCGACTATGCCGCCGCCCAGCAGGCCGTCACCGACGGCGTGGCCGGCGCACTCCCCTTTACCGGCTACGCCGATTTCATTTTCCAGGCCATGTTCGCCGCTACCTGCGCCACCATCGTCTCCGGTGCCGTGGCCGAACGCATCAAACTGGTTCCCTTCCTGCTCTTCGCCACGCTCTTCGTGGCCATTAGCTATCCCATCACCGGCATGTGGGGCTGGGGCGGCGGCTGGCTGCAGGACCTCGGCTTCAAGGATTTCGCCGGCTCCACATTGGTGCACGCCGCCGGCGGCTTCGCCGCCCTGGCCGCCATCATCGTCCTGGGGCCGCGCCGGGGTAAATATCGCAAGAACGGCGAGATCACCGCCATACCAGGTCACAGCATGCCGCTGGCCGCCATCGGGGTATTCCTGCTCTGGTTCGGGTGGTTCGGCTTCAATGGCGGTTCGGTGCTCAGTGCCGATCCCAACGGCGTTTCGCGCGTCTTCGTCACCACTTCGCTGGCCGCCGCCGGCGGCGGCCTGGCCGCTTTTTTTACGGCCTACTTCCTGTTTAAATCCTACGACCTGTCCATGGTCCTCAACGGCATCCTGGGCGGGCTGGTCGGCATCACCGCCGGCGCGGACGTGGTGACCGGTTCCTCGGCTATCCTGATCGGTATGATCGCGGGCGTCATTATCCCGTTCAGCATCGTTTTCTTCGACAAAACATTGCGCCTCGACGACCCCGTCGGCGCCACCTCCGTGCACGGGGCCTGCGGGCTGTGGGGCACCCTGGCGGTCGGCATTTTCGGCATCGGCGAGTTCAGCCTGCATACCCAGTTCATCGGTGTCCTGGCGGTAGGGGGGTTCAGTTTCCTCAGTTCTTTCGGCCTCCTCAGCCTGTTCAAAGCAACCGTCGGCGTCCGCGTCGACGAGGCGGAGGAGATCAGGGGCCTCGATCTCGGCGAACACGATATGCATGCCTACACGTCGGCTAAAGAGGACGGCGTCTTTCAGCTCACCAACGAAATGTAATGCAGCGGATTTATCTCCGCGCTAACTATACTCCATCAAATTCATCCCGTAAAATCTCCCATCATGGCCACCAAGCATAAATTAGAATACATCTGGCTCGACGGCAACCAGCCCATGCAGACCCTGCGCGGCAAGACCCGCATCGAGCGTAATTTTAGCGGCAAACTCTCAGACTGCCCCATGTGGTCCTTCGACGGTTCCAGCACCGGCCAGGCCGTGGGCGGTAGCTCCGATCTGCTGCTCAAGCCCGTCCACATCGTACCCGATCCCGTGCGTAAGAACGCCTACGTCGTCCTCACCGAAGTGCTGAACGCCGACGGAACGCCCCATGCCACCAACGGCCGCGCTACTATCGACGACGAGGACCAGGATTTCTGGTTCGGCTTCGAGCAGGAGTATTTCCTCTGGGACCCCGAAACCGACAAGCCCCTCGGCTTTCCCGCCGACGGAGACCCCGCCCCCCAGGGCCAGTACTATTGCTCCGTGGGTGCTAACAATGCCTACGGCCGCGAGATCGTGGAAGAACACCTCGACGTCTGCCTCGACGCCGGCCTCACCGTAGAGGGCATCAACGGCGAAGTAGCCCCCGGTCAGTGGGAATTTCAAACTTTCGCCAAGGGGGCCAAGGAAGCCGGTGACCAGATCTGGATCGCCCGCTACTTCCTGGAACGTACCGCCGAGCAGTACGGAATCGCCATTAACTACCACTGCAAGCCCGTCAAAGGCGACTGGAACGGTTCCGGCATGCACGCCAACTTCTCCAATGCCTTCCTGCGCGAAAGCGGTAATCGCCTCGATTACGAGCGCGTCTGCGAGGCATTCCGCCCACTCACCAAAGAACACATCGCGGTCTACGGTCACGACAACGAACTCCGCCTCACCGGCCTCCACGAGACCCAGTCCATCCATGAGTTCAGCTACGGAATCTCCGATCGCGGTGCCTCCATCCGCATCCCCATCGCCACCGTCGAGGCCGGCTGGAAGGGCTGGCTCGAAGACCGCCGCCCCAATTCTGCGGCCGATCCTTATAAGGTAGCGGCGCGGATCGTGAAAACGGTCAAGACGGTGAGCGAGACGATTCTGGCCTAGGGAATTCAAGTAAACCGTGCATCTGGGCGTGTCCGCGTCCCGCCAAGGCGGAAACGCGGTCGGTCCCTTCCGGGGTTCGCTAACGCTCCGTGCTACGCACCAAGCCCTCCAGGCACCTCACGCGGTATTCAACCTGCTGTCCAAAAAGGCTCGCTTCCCGCCCGGAAGCGGGCCTTTTTACATTACTACCCAGTTGACCGTAATATGCCTCCCGGCAAAATCACTTCTCAATAAGGCCACTCCTTCGAATTGCTTGCTTACCTTAGCAACTCGATTTTAGTAGTAAACCATTTCTCCGGTTGGTCCATCAGCTCTCCCTCAACGTTAGCGAATAGCAAAAGCTATCTTACTCCCGATTCACTACCGATGATAACTCCAGCGATTCCGGGCCAACCCTTTTACCGACTCGTTCTTAGGTCGCTGCTTGTTTACCCACATTGTTGTTCCCGCCGATCTTCTCAACCGAATTATTCTCAAGCTCGCTCCTTATGAAAACCATGGCCCAACACGCCGCCGCCCAAACCACCCCCGAAATCCTCTTCTGGGTGGGCTGTGCCGGCAGTTTTGACGACCGCGCCCAGAAAGTTACCCGCGCCTTCGCCGAAATCCTGACGGCGGCCGGAATCGATTTCGCGATCCTCGGCAATGAGGAAGCCTGCACGGGTGACCCCGCACGGCGCGCGGGCAACGAGTTCCTGTTCCAGATGACGGCGCTGCAGAATATCGAGACCCTCAATATGTACAAGGTGACCAAGATGGTGACGGCCTGCCCGCACTGTTTTAACACCATTAAAAACGAGTATCCGGCCCTGGGCGGCAACTACGACATCGTCCACCACACGCAGTTGCTACAGGAACTGATCGACGACGGGCGAATCAAACTGGAGGAAGGCGGCTCGTTCCAGGGCAAGAAGATCACCTACCATGACAGCTGCTACCTGGGCCGTGCCAACGGTATCTACGAAGCACCCCGCGCCATCCTGGAAAGTCTGGACGGACAGTTAGTGGAGATGAAGCGCAGCCGCCAAAACGGCCTGTGTTGCGGGGCCGGCGGGGCCCAGATGTGGAAGGAGGACGAACCCGGCGACAAGCGCATCAATACCGAACGCGTGGACGAGGCCGCCGCCCTGAACCCCGATATCATCGCCCTCAATTGCCCCTTCTGCCTGACCATGATTACCGATGGCGTGACGGCCAAGGATAAGGCGGAGGATATTATGGTGTATGATCTGAGTGAGTTGATCGTGCAGCAGATGGTGAAGTAAAGGGGAAGGGGGGGGGAGATATTTGATAGCTGATAGCTGATTTTCGATTGTTACTTTGAAACCCCACCCCCGGCCCGGCTAATCGTCTGGGTCCCCTCAACCCCAGCCGCCCCGAAGGGGAGGGGTGACGTGTACGCATAGGCTTCTACCAAAATTACCAGCACGCGCAGCCTGCCTACTAAAATATGGGCGCAGCCGTCCATTATTCAATCATTAGCTGCGCTGCTTCTCCAAATCGCGAAGCGATTTATCGAGGTCAGTCATTCAGTCATTCAATCATTAGCTGCGCTGCTTCTCCAAATCGCAAAGCGATTTATCGAGGTCAGTCATTCAATCATTCAATCATTCAGTCATTCAATCATTATCCCCCGCCTCCCGCATCTGGATCTACACCTCCGCCCGCCTGCTCACGCCGGCCGAGAGCGAACGCACGGCCGCCCGGCTCAACGACTTTGCCACCCGCTGGGTCAGCCATAACCGTGACTTGCACGCCGCCGGCGAGGTGCTGCACCACCGCTTTATCGTACTGGCCGTGGACGAGACCCGGGCCGGGGCCAGCGGGTGCAGTATCGACGCATCGGTGAAATTTTTGCAACAGCTGCAGGGCGAGCTGAAAACCGACCTGTTCGACCGGATGCAGTTTACCTACCGCGACGCGGGCGGGTCACTGCATACCGTGGCGCGGGAGGAGTTTGCGGAGCGATACCGGCAGGGCAAAATTACCGATGAGACCCCCGTTTTCGATACCCTGGTGACCAGACTGGCGGACTTGCAAACCGACTTTGAAAAACCGCTGGCCCAGAGCTGGCACGCCAGGATGGTGTAGATCGGGCTTATTAAACACCCGCCTGGGGGGGCGGGAACGGCGTAGCAGCGGAAAAGTGCTAAGAGCGTGTCTAAAATTTTTAAGAACTGAGGATCAATGATTTGAGGTTCTGGCTAGACAAAAACTTGCGCGCATAGCTGGTTACGTAAGTCAGTTTATGTGACGCCAGGTTCTCAAATGCTTGGTTCTCAGGAAGTAAAAATTTAGACACGCTCTAAACACCTATTTGGGAACAGCACTTTTTTTCCTTAATTTTAACGCTGCCAAGACTACCCGTTAAATCCAATCCCTACCCCTTATGCGCTCCCTGGTCGGTTTACTCCTGATTACGTTTTACTTCAATACGGTGATCACCGCCCAAACGCCGGTAGACTACGTGCCCTCGGCCGTATTCACCCCCGATTCGAGCGCACTGCGCGTCGAGATCGAGGCGCGTACGCTGCTAGACGTACTAACGGCCCCGCCCGAACACCGGGAATTTTTTGAATGGCGGCTGGAGGGGCGAAAGGAAGAAATTGTGACGCAACTGGCCGACAGTTCCTTTATTTTCAATGGCGCACTGGACTCGTTCGTGACGGGCATCTTTCAGGACATCGTCACGGCCAACAACCTGCCCGTGCGGCCGCTGGTATTCGTTAGCCGCCTGCCGCGCGAGAACGCCTATAGTATGGGCAGCGGCTTGTTTACCGTAGATATCGGGCTGCTGGCAAGCACGAAAACCGTGGAAGAACTGGCTTTTATCTTCTCCCACGAACTGGCGCACGACCAGCTGGGGCACCAGCGCGAAACCCTGATCGAATTGAGTTCGGGGGCCGAGGACCGCGACGAAGCCTACCGCCGCCTGCGGCGGCGGTCGACCGGCAGCCGTAAGCGCGACAAGCTGATCGACGGCCTGCGGGAGCAGGCCTATGGGCTGTCGCGCAGCAGCCGCATGGCGGAATTGGCGGCCGATTCACTGGGGCTGGTTTATTTATCCAAGACCGATTATTACTCCGGCATCGCAGCCGAGGCACTGGAAAATATCCGGCAGGAAGAAATCGACCGGGATGACGTCGTCGGCTCCGGAATCGCGCTGGATAGCGCGTTACAAACGGTCGCTTACCCGTTCAAAGAACGCTGGATCGAAGCCCCCACGCGGATGCTATTTGATGTGCAGGAAACCGCCGACGAGGACGACCGCTGGAACCGGGACAGCCTCTCGTCCCATCCCGAGCTATCGGCCCGTATTGCCGCCATTGGGGCCATGCAACGGGCCGTGCTGGGCGAGGTGGACAGCACGGCACGCGTGACGAAAACCAATCCGTTCCGCAGCCTGTCCGATTACGAAACCGTGCCCTTCTACCTGGATTCGGAACTGCCCGCCCATATGATCGGAAAGTCACTTTTCCTACTTCGTCACCAACCCGATGACACCTACCTGTACGCGTCCATCGGCCGGGGCTTGCTAATGACGCACCGACTAGTGCAAGAGCGGCGGTTCTCCGAATCGGTACCGCCCTCTACTTATTTTGACGATCCGATGCTACAGAAGCTGGTGCTACTACTCCAACAGATCCGGCAAAGCGAACTGAGTAAACTGACCCTGGCCTACCTTCGCGAGCACCAAGCCGCCTACCCGGAGAGTCCGGCACTGCGTGCGGCACTGGAAGAGGCGGAAGCATACTTTACGGAATAAATTCGATTTAAAATAATTACCCCAAAACTAATTTAATGAAGTTACTTATTATCAGCTTGTCACTCTTCGTGGCGAGTTTAAGCGGCATGCCGCCTACCGCGGCAATTCCTGTTGCGGAATCGTATACGCACGAGGGCACCGGCACCATCTACAGCGGTGATGAAGTAGTCGGTTATTACTACGTAAATCGGGTCCGCCAAGGAATCGGTTCCCGGGGCAGTTACTTTTATACTTTTGTCGATCAGGACCTCAATGAGCTGGGAACCAAGGAGTTCGAGTCGCGGGATGCACAAACTACGCTGGGCGCGTTTTATGAAAACGATGAATTGACCATCTACCGGCGGACTTCCGTAAAGGAAGTAACCCTGACCGTTTTCAATAGTAAAATGGAGCAGATATACGAAAAAGAGATCGGCATCACGGCCACTACCGCAGTTACTCCTGTTCCCGGCGGGTGTCTTACGATACCCCCGAGTAGTAATAGAATTTATTTTACCCCTAATCGCGCCGATGGTGAAAATTGGCTGCTTGCGCCGGAAAAAGGCTACAGCGATCTCAATCTGGTAAGTGCTTTAGCACAATACACGGTCGTCAGTATGGAAAGGCGCGTCAAAGGCGACGTTAACAGTTTTGATCTATTCGTTATCGACAATAAAACCGGCAAACCCGTCGCTGAGGTCAAAGACTTTTCCAGGGGTCGTTTAGACGATATAATCGACGTGCGAATTACCAAAGACCGTATTAGCGTTCTAACTGCCCTGATGAAAGATATAAAGCACAACGAATACGGTTATTCCGGTCTGACACTGCGCCATTTCAACTGGTCGGGGGAAAAAACCGCCGATAATTTTCTGGGGTGGTTTCCGGGCCTGGCCAATTCGTCTTTTATGGAAGGTTTGGGAACATTGGAAGCAAATACCGGTGCCATGGTTTCGGGCACCATCAACGCCGATGGCTCGGTAGTGGCTTTGCTAAATTTATTTACGGATGAACTAAGCTTCAAAAATCCCGGTCACCAGTTTGTGTTGCGAACAGATGAAAATCTGGAAATCAACGCCCTACGCTTTATTGACGCCCGAGAGGATCTGGCCGAAGAGACCCGACGTAAATGGTACTACCTGCCCTACTTCCTGCACGGGGACGACGAGATGAACGTGGCCGCATTTGTACTGCTACGAATGCCTGAAACAGCCTACACCATTACCCCGCCGGACCAGTTTGCACTGCGTATCCTCTGCTTCTTCGAGGGCGACCTGTACGAGGACAAACTGGATATCGATAATAAATCGGATTCTCACCTCCTCTTCCCCGCCAAACCCGGCTACGTGATGATGGAAACCTACCTCCGTGGAGAACAGCGCCTGGAGCGAACGCTGATTAAATTGACACTGTAGGCTCCAATTCCCTACCTTGCCCCCGAACCACTCCGCTTCTCCATGTCATTTTACCAGGACCTCGCCAGAATCGGCTCCCGCTACATCGGCAAAGCCAAACTTTTCCGGTATGGCTTTAATTTCTCTCCCATGTACCGGCGCACCACATCGCGCATCACTTCCGTAACGGATGACCTGCTGGAAATTCGCATTAAACTTCCCATCAGTTTTCGCAACCGCAACTACGTCAATTCCATCTTCGGCGGCAGCATGTTCGCCGCCGTCGATCCCATCCCGATGGTTCAGCTGATGAATATCCTCGGCGACGACTATGTCGTGTGGGACAAATCCGCCGAGGTGTTTTTCAAACGTCCCGCCCGCGAGGACCTCTACGCCACCTTCACCTACACGGAAGCCGAAGTCGATGAAATTCGCCGCCGCGTAACGCAGGAAAAAGAATTCGACATCGTCAAAACCAGCCTACTGACCGACCGGGACGGCAGCACGACGTTCTGCGAGGTGAGAAAAACCATCTACGTAGCTGACAAGCAATATTATAAGGAGAAGCGGAAAAAGAAAGCCGCCAAAAAGACCCCCTAACGCTCTAAATAAATCCCCACCCCGCCAAACCCGGACCGGCGGTTTACCCGTCATCCTCACTCATCGCCCCCGCTTTCCGTCTACCCCTCCGGTCACTTATCGGGGCGTGCCCCCGCCGATGGCGGGGTCGGCGTCTTCCGGGCTTCGCTGTTCGCTCGGTGCTGCGCACGCCCCGCTGCGCGGATGCCCCTCCAGGTGCCTTACGCGGGATGTAATGACCGACCCCGATAAATCGCTTTACGATTAAGAGAAGCACCGCAGGGAATAGTAGGGGTCCCGGTCCCCAGACCTGGAGATTTATAAAAAGCCAATGCTGTTTGGGCAAAAAGTTAACCTGCGCGATCTGGGAATCAAAATCTAGCTGCTCAATCTATTTGTGTTTAACCCACTACAGTTTTAACTGCATGTCAACTTCCCGTCACCCCTCTCCTCCGCGGCGGAAGGGTTAAGGGGACCCTTTCGATTAGCCGGGCCGGGGAGAGGTTCCAAAAAACGAGTGCAAAACCTGTACTGATCGAAGTCTGATAAACTGGACAGCCTAGATCAAAATCCACGCGCGACCAATATCATATTTCCCCACGAAATATGCATTTTTCCAAGCTAGCTAGACGTTCTGATGAAACAGAAATTAATACCTGATAACCAAAATAGCCTTACCATGAAAACGGTAACAATCCTCCTTTTTCTCCTCTACTTCTCAGTGTCCGGTTTTGCGCAAACTTCCTCCGTCGTAGTAAACCCGGACGGCACGCATTCCGTCATTCATCACCAGGGCAATACCTCCACCCGAGTCAATCCAGACGGCACGCATACCATAACGCATCGAAACGGGAATAATTCGACTCAGGTTAATCCGGACGGTACCCATACGACCATCTTTCACCAGGGCAATACCGACACTCAGGTCAACCCCGATGGAACGCATACCATAATTTTTAAAAACGGCAACACCTCCACTCAGGTCAACCCCGACGGAACGCATACGGTGATCTTCGGCAACGGCACCGCAACAGACGAGGAGGAGAACGATTCTGATCGGGATGGAGCAATCTGGGAAATTCTCCTCCCCAAGCGCACCGAAGCGGACTCGACGGTCATTAAAAACAAAGAGCGGCCGGAAAAGCGAAAGAAATCGAAAAAGGAGAAGAGAGAACCGGAGCAGTTTTAGGGTTATCGAAGCGCATTACCAGGACCCCGTGTCTGGGAGTGTAGATATCGAGACTCCCGACCCGACAGGGTCGGGGAGCGTAGCATACACGGACTCCCGGCCGGCAGGTCTGTGAGCGCGGATGCGCAATCGCGCCTCATATGTGTGCGCACTGCGTGCGCGCACGTCACGTACAGCAGCCGTACACGCGTACACCCGCGACCGGAGGTGGCGCGGTGCCAAATTCGCGCGACCGGAGGTCACACCCCAAAGCGCGACCGGAGGTCACACCCCAAAGCGCGACCGGAGGTGGCGCCCCAGAGCGCGACCGGAGGTCACACCCCAAAGCGCAACCGGAGGTCACACCCCAAAGCGCGACCGGAGGTGGCGCCCAGAGCGCGACCGGGGTGCGCCCAGAGCGTCAGTTAATAAACTTTATCTCGAAAGATTATCTATGATTAAGAGAAGCAGCGCAGCTAAGGATTGAGTAGTTGGGGTCCCGGTCCCCAGACCTGGAGGTTTATAAGAAACCTGTGCTATTTGGGCAAAAAGTTAACCTGCGCGATCCGGGGATCGCGACCCTTTTGTAAACCTGCGCGATTTGGGGATCACGACCCTTTTGTGAACCTGCGCGATTTGGGGATCGCGACCCTGTTGTAAACCTACGCGATCTGGGGATCGCGACCTTTGTGTAAACTGCCCCATACAGATTTGCAGGCAACTTTTGATGGGAGTAGAATTATTCGATCTTTACCAGACGTAAATCAAAACCTCCAAAACCGTTCATGCCCACTTTTGCCAAAGCCTTCTTCCTCCTTCCCCTCACCCTCCTGTTCGGCTGCGCGACGCTTAAACCGCCCGTGTACACCACCCAGGCCGTAACTCAGCCCACGCCCTTTGCCCCCGGCGTGATCTCCACCGAAGGGAACAGTGAGTTTGACATCACCTTTACCCCCGACGGGCGGGAGGCCTACTTTACGCGCCGGGCACCGGGGGAGAAGCAGCACATCTACCGGACTACCTTTGCCGGCGGCCGCTGGAGTGTACCGACCCGTTTGTTCCTTTTCTACGGATCGCGACGAGACGCCGTCCATCAGTGCCGACGGGAAGTTGCTGTTTTTCGGCTCCGAGCGGCCGCTGCCGGGGAGGCCCAATGAGGGTAACTTCGACATGAATACTTGGATGGTGCGCAAGCAGGGCGACGGCTGGAGCGAACCCACGCCGCTGCCGGCCCCTCTGAACGAGGTGCAGGTGACGGGGGAAGAGTGGCCCTCCTCGAACAATAACTTTCTTTCGCCCGTGGGGCAGGACCGCTACTACTACACCACCATGGTGCGGGGGACGAAGGCGATCCAGCTCTACGAGACGACTTACCGACAAGGAATTTTTTCCGAACCCACGAAAATTACCGGCCTTTTTGACGACCCGAAATACTGGGTCTATTCCGCCGTCGTATCGCCGGACGGGAATTACCTGCTGTTCAATTCTTCCGGCGCGCCCGGCGGGAGTGGGGGAGAGGACCTGTTCGTAGCCAGGCGCACCACCACCGGCTGGAGCAAGGCCCGGGCGCTGGGTGCCCCGGTAAACTCCAAAGACGAAGAGGGCAGCCCCCGCTTTTCGCGCGACGGCCGCTACTTTTTCTTCAGCCGCGCCGAGAGCCTCGGCAACTACGAATACGGGGAGTGGAGCATTTACTACCTGGAAACCGCGCACCTGGGGTTGGCGGAACTGTTTAAGTAATCAATCAATCATAAAGATCAACCGTACGTCATGGCCGTCAAAGAACAGGAACTGATCGACAACGTGAGAAAAGTGCTGCCGATCATCGTGTATGCCGAACCCATAATTTTGCATCACGTGAGGAAGGCCTTTAAGATGCCCTCCATCACTAAGGACACGGAACTGGAAATGCATTCCATCCAGCTACAGGGCGAATTTGCCGGGCTAGTAGGTGAATTACGAATGCCGACGCTAGCCGTTGAAGACCAGGATTCTATAATGCTTAGTTCCCTGACCCAACTGCGCATAAAAAAAGATCAGCCCTTCGCCTGGCAACTGGAAAAATACCGCAAGCGGCGAATTGAAAAGTTGAGGAGGGAAGGGAGTACGCCGAGAACGATAACAATTGATCTATAATGAAAGTAAGCTATAAACCAGACGGGTATAATTCCCTCTCGCCCACACCTCCCAGGTACTACGATTTTGGTAAACCAAAACGTAGATACCTTGGAGGAGGGGCGCGTACGATTTTGGTAAACCAAAACGTAGATACCTTGGAGGAGGGGCGCGTACGATTTTGGTAAACCAAAACGTAGATACCTTGGAGGAGGGGCGCGTACGATTTTGGTAAACCAAAACGTAGATACCTTGGAGGAGGGGCTCGTACGATTTTGGTAAACCAAAACGTAGATACCTTGGAGGAGGGGCGCGTACGATTTTGGTAAACCAAAACGTAGATACCTTGGAGGAGGGGCGCGCGCGGATGGGAGCCTTAGCTCCCACCAAGGTCATTGCGTGAGGTGCCTGGAGGGGCGTTAGCGCACGCAGTGCCGAGCGAACAGCGAAGCCCGGAAGGGACCGACCCCGCCGGTAGGCGGGGGCACGCCCATATTTAGAAGATAGTGAGTAGTGTGTAACACCATGTTTTTTACGCCACAACTAGCAAACGCTGCATCAATTTAAAATGGTCACCTATTCTGGTAGTTCGTAAAAGGATGTAACTAAGTGTTAAAGCCGCGTTAAGGAACACGAGAGCCGCCGGAAAACGACTACTTTTCCAACCGAAACGGTACAATCCCCTTACGCCCTATGAAGAAATTTCTCCCCATACTGATCGGTTTGCTAGTGGTAGCGGGCCTGATCTATTACTTTAGCGGCACGGAAGACCCCGATGCCATTGCCGATATCACCGCGCCGGTGCGCAGCGGGCGGTTTGAGATGACCGTGATTGCGACGGGTGAATTGCAGGCCAAACGATCGGAGAAGATCCAGGGGCCGCAGGGGATGCGCTCGGCGCAAATTTACCAGACCAACATTACCGACCTGGTGCCCGAGGGCACGCTGGTGGCCGAGGGCGACTACGTGGCGCGGCTGGACAAGACCGAACTGGATACCAAGCTGAAGGAGGTGCTGAACGAGATCGACCGGATCAATACGCAGCTGGAGGGGGCGCGGATCGATACGGCGATCGAGCTGCGCGCGCTGCGCGACCAGTTGATCAACCTGCGGTTCGGGATGCGGGAAAAGGAGCTGGAAGTGGAGCAGAGCAAGTACGAGGCCCCGATGGTGGTGCAGCAGGTGAACATTGACATGGAACGCGCCGAACGCGACTATAAGCAACTGGACCAGAAGTATTTGCTGAGCCAGGAGAAGGCGCAATCGACCATTTCGGAGATCATGGCCGATATGCGCCAGCAGCAGATCCGCCTGAATACCCTGCAGGACCTGGCCGGGCAATTTACCATCACCGCGCCCAAGGCCGGGATGGTGATCTACGCCCGGAGCTGGAATGGAAAAGTGAGTGCCGGATCGCAGATCAGCAGTTGGAACCCCGTGGTGGCCGAACTACCCGACCTAAGCGACATGGTCTCCAAAACCTACGTGAACGAGGTGGACATCAGCCGCGTACGGGTGGGCCAAGAGGTGACCGTTGAGGTGGATGCTTTTCCCGATAAGCGCTATTCCGGTACCGTGGTGCAAGTAGCCAACATCGGCGAGCAACTGCGCAATTACGACTCGAAGGTCTTCGAGGTGCTGGTGCAGGTGACCGAGAACGACTCCATTCTGCGGCCCGCCATGACCACCAGTAACCAGGTGGTGACCGACGTGCTGGAGGACAAGATCTTCATCCCGCTGGAGGCGCTGTATAAGGACAGCATCAGTTTCGTATATAAGCAGGTGGACGGCCGCCCGGTGAAGCAGGAGGTGCTGAGCAGCTGGACGAACGAGAACGAGGTGGTGATTACCGCCGGCCTGGCGGCCGGCGAAACAGTGTACCTGAACGTGCCCAGCGGCGGCCGCGACCTGCAACTGGTGCCCCTGGACGCCACGGTAAAGGCCGGTGCGGAGGATAACCTGCTGAGTGAGCGGGCCGACCGCAAAGCCATTGCCGACGAGAAGGAAAAAAACGTACCTAAAGACAACATCAGCCGCGACGACGGCGGCGGCGGTAGCTTCATCATCTTCAACTGAACCCCGCCGTGCAACGACTATTTTTTAATTTCATCCTGGCCCTGGAAGGCGTAGTGGCCAACCGCCTGCGGGCCTTTCTCACCGCGCTGGGCATCGTGTTCGGCGTGGGCGCGGTCATCGCCATGCTGGCCATCGGAACCGGCGCGCGCGAGGCGATCCTGGCGCAAATGGAGCTGATCGGGGTCAATAACATCGTCATCGAGAGCATCATGCCCGACGCCGACAGCGCCACCGGCGGCGGCGAGGAAGGCGGTGCGCAGAGCGCCGGCCAGAGCGGCCAGTTGCCCTGGTCGCCCGGCCTGACGGTAGGCGACGTGGCCGCCATCCGCCGGATTTTGCCCACGGTAACGGCCATGAGTCCGGAGATCATCGTGCCCACCACCGTCATCCGCAACGCCACCCTCACCAAGGCCCGCGCCGTGGGCGTAACCAACGCTTTTTTCGAGCTGAACAACCTGAAACTGGAGCGCGGTAATTTCTTCCACCCCGTCCACCTGGAGCGCGGCGACCCCGTTTGCATCATCGGCCAGGACATTCAGCGCCGCTTCTTCAGCCAGGGCGATCCGCTGGGCCAGCGCATCAAGGCCGGTAATTCCTGGCTGCGCATTATCGGCGTCACCGAGCGGCGCACCGCCGGCGAGGACCAGCTCGAAAACCTCGGCATCCGCAACTACAACGAGGACATTTACGTGCCCCTCCAGACCAGCCTCCTGCGCTTCAAAAACCGCTCCTACGCGCAACTGCGCAACATCGAGCAGGGTAGGGGAGGCGACGACGACAGCAACAACGGCCCGCCCGAAAATTACCACCAACTGGACCGGCTGGTCGTCCGCGTGGCCGAGGCCGAACTGATGCCCGGCACCAGCAACGTCATCGCGCGCCTACTCAAACGCCGCCACCAAACCGTAGTGGACTACGAGATGAAGGTGCCCGAAAAAGAGCTGGAAGCCCAGCGCGAAACCCAGGACACCTTCAACAAAGTTCTCGCCTTCATCGCCGGCATCTCGCTCCTCGTGGGCGGCATCGGTATCATGAACATCATGCTCGCCTCCGTTCTGGAACGCACCAAAGAGATCGGCACCCGCCGCTCCCTGGGCGCCACGCGGCAAGATATCGTGCAGCAATTCCTGCTCGAAGCCGTCTTCATCAGCCTCATCGGCGGCGTCACGGGCATCCTGCTCGGCGTCGCCGCGGCCCGCTTTATCGGCACCGCCTACGACATCCCGACGGAGGTCTCCGGCTGGTCCATCCTGCTCTCGTTTTTCGTGGCGTCCACCATCGGCCTCATTTTCGGCTACTTTCCCGCCAAACGCGCCGCGAAACTGGACCCGATCAAAGCATTACGGGCGGACTGAGGAGTATGATTTTGGGCGTGTCCCCGGCTTAGGCCGGGGTCGGCGTCTTCCAGGCTCGCTGTTCGCTCGGCCGCTACGCGGCTCCTCCCTGCCGGTCGGCCCTTCCAGATGCCTCACGCGGTTATGCTAAGACCTTTTTATTCCATTTAAATGATATAGCTACCTATGCCCATTAAATTGCAGATCAATACTAAAATTAATTCACCGGCAGTGGATAATGTATGCGCTATTTCCTCTTCAAACAGCAGCTCCACGCCACATCGCAAATCAGACATCGTACGTCAGACATCGTACATCATACACCCGAATGATAGGAACCATTCGGAGACGCGAGGTATCGCGTCGTTACGATTTATTCATCCCAAACGCCTTCCGGCCTTATCCACTAACCTTTTTTACTTATTAATCCCATTCTTTTTATTTACGACTAGCCTCCCCGCCCAACGCGCCATCCAGCTCACCCTCCCCGAGGTAGTAGAACTGGCCCGCGACGATTCCCCCGCCGCGCGCCTGGCCGAAACCCGCCAAACGAATAACTACTGGCGCTACCGCTCCTACCAGGCGGATTTTAAGCCGCAGATCACCTTCGACGCCGTGCTGCCCAACCTCAACCGTAGTATCGAAGGAATTACCCTGCCCGACGGGCGGGAGAACTTTATTTCACGCTCGCTGATGCGCAACTCCGTGGGGCTGTCCATCGCGCAGCCGATCGCGCTCACGGGCGGATCGGTATTCGTATTCTCCGGCATTCGGCGACTGGACGTGTTCAAATCCGAACTCAGCGACGGATCGGTATCTTACCTCTCTACTCCGGTATCGATAGGTATTACCCAACCGCTACGGACCTTCAACGAGTTGAAGTGGGACCGCCGCATCGAACCGCTCCGCTACCAGGAGCAGCAACGGGTCTACAACGAATCCCGGGAGGAGGCGGCGACCGCCGCCGCCGATCGTTTCTTCGATCTGCTCATCGCGCAAATCAACCTAAGGGCGGCGGAAACCAACAAAATTAATGCCGATACGCTTTATGCCATTTCCCAGGGCCGGTTCAGCGTGGGGCGAATTGCCGAAACCGACCTGCTCCAGATCGAACTAAGCGTGATGAACGCCAATTCCTCGCTGGCCCAGGCCGCCCTTTCGGTACAACGCGCAAACGAGGAGCTACGGGCCTACCTGGGTATCACCGACGACGTGGAATTCGATCTTATCACCCCCGAGGCGATTCCTGATTTTGCCGTCGACACGGAGGAAGCACTTCGCTATGCCCAGCAGTACCGCAGCGAGGTGCTGGGTTTCGAGCGCCGCTCGCAGCAGGTAGCTTCGGACTTGGACCGGGCCGTAAAGAGCAACGGTTTCGGCGTAAATCTCCAGGCGGAATTCGGTCTAAACGGCACTTCGCAGGAATTCGACCAGGCCTATCAGGGCCTCCTCGACCAGCAGGTGGTCACGCTCGGCATTCAGGTTCCGATCGCGGATTTCGGTAAGGCCAAATCCCGCATCGAAGTCGCCCGCTCCAACCAGGAACTCGAACAACTGAACATCGAACAGGAGCGCATCAGCCTCGAACGCCAGGTCCGCATCCAGGTCGACCGCATGGAACTCCTCCGCAGTCAGATCCAGTTGGCCGAGCGGGCCTACGAGGTGGCCGTCCGCCGCGAGGACATCACCCGCAAGCGCTACCTGATCGGCAAGATCGCGGTCACGGAACTCAACCTCGCCGTCCGCGAAATGGACGAGGCCCGCCGTCAGTACGTCAGCGGCCTGCGCGATTTCTGGCTGGGCTACTACCAGCTCCGGCGGCTCACGCTCTACGATTTCATCGGGAAGCAGGTGTTGATTGTGGAGTGAGGTGAAAACTGAATGCTGGAGCCGGTCAAAATTGACCGGACCGGCGTTATTCATCACTGGTGCTATCGTCTGACAACCTAAGAAATGTGATTTTCAACTCAGTCACTTTTGTATAATTTACAGTTGAATATCAATGAGTTATGCATAAGGCATGAATCCGGGCATTTTCACAAATCTTCAGTTGTTATACTATAATAGTAAATTCAAGCGAAGAGCGTCGAAAAATGAGGGCAAAAAACCCGATAAAACGGGCAGTTTTCAGACTGCGATGCTTGGTTATGTTATTTAAGTAGAGATGCTTACCTTGCCCGGATTCCACAGAATGCTCATTAAAACAGCCGAAGATGCCCGGATACTTACGCTTTCTGACTTACCTCGGCCTGGCCGGAGGACTACTGTTTTCCTGTACCACCGGTGGGGAATCAACCGAAAACGACAAAACCGAAGACGTGCCGCTTACCTACCCGACCACCCGCAAAGTGGAACAAACCGACGATTACCACGGTACCCTGGTGGCCGATCCTTACCGCTGGCTGGAAGTGGATACCGCCGCCGAAGTAGAGCAGTGGGTGAAAGCTGAAAACGAGGTCACTTTCGATTACCTGAGCCGCATCCCCTACCGAAAAGCCATCGCCGACCGGCTAACGGAACTGGTGGATTACCCCAGGGTCTCCTCGCCGTTTAGGGCGGGTGATTACTATTTTTTTTACAAAAATGACGGCCTGCAAAACCAATCCGTCATCTACTACCAGGAAGGCCTGGACGGTGAGCCACGGGTATTTATCGATCCTAATGCGCTTAATGCCGAGGGAACTACCGCGATCGACCTGCTGGGCGCATCCAAGGATAATAAGTACATGGCCTACTCGCGCTCGGATGCGGGATCTGACTGGCGAAAAATTTATGTGCGCGAGATCGCCACCAATGAAGACTTGGAAGACGAGGTGGAGTGGGTGAAATTTAGTGGTGCCGGCTGGTGGGGCAACGGTTTTTTCTACAGCCGCTACCCGACACCGGAAAAGGGGCAGGAATTTTCGGGTAACCACCAGTTCCACTCCGTGTATTATCACGAATTAGGAAAATCACAGGAAGAAGACAAGTTGGTCTACCGCGATGAGAAAAACCCCGGCTACTACCACTACGGCGGCACCACGGAGAAAGAAGAATACCTGATTATGTACGCCGCGCCGGGAACGGATGGCTTTGCCACCTATTACCTGCCGCTAACGGATAAAAAGCCGGCCGACCTAAAGCAAGGAATGCTGGTAGAGTTGTTCGGCGGTACCAAGAATAAGAGCCAGGTCGTTCACGTGGAAGGAAAAGATATGTGGGTGTTGACCGACATCGACGCGCCCAATTACCGGCTGATTAAACTCAACGCGGACCGCAAGGATCAGGGCCGCTGGAAGGATATTATTCCCGCCGGCGATAACCTGCTCCAGAGCGTCAGTACGGGAGGCGGTTACCTGTTTGCCAATTACCTGGAAAAAGCCACTGACCGCTACTACCGCCTCGATTATGACGGCGGCCAACGCAGCGCGATCGAATTGCCGGGGCTGGGTAGTGCCGGTGGTATGGGGGGCAAGGAGAGCGACGACCAGTTGTTTTATACGTTTACCTCGTTTACCTACCCGACTACTATTTTTCAGTATGACGTAAAAACGGGACAGAGCAAACCCTTCTTCAAACCCGAGCTGGCCTTTAACCCCGAAGATTATACGGAAGAACAGGTTACTTATACCAGCAAGGACGGCACGCCCGTGACCATGTTCCTGGTCTATAAAAAAGGGCTAAAGCGTGATGGCAACAACCCGACCTATCTCTATGGCTACGGCGGATTTAATATCAGCCTAAGTCCCGGTTTCAGCAGCCTGCGATTGGCCCTCTTGGAAAATGGCGGCATCTTCGCCATGCCCAACCTGCGCGGTGGCGGCGAGTACGGCGAGGAATGGCACCAAGCCGGAATGCTGGAAAAAAAGCAGAACGTATTCGATGACTTCATTGCCGCCGGTGAGTATTTGATTAAAGAGGGGTACACCTCCTCTAAGAAATTGGCCCTGGCGGGAGGATCGAATGGCGGCCTGCTCGTGGGTGCCGTAATGACGCAACGCCCCGAACTGGCGGCGGTGGCTTTTCCGGCCGTGGGCGTAATGGACATGCTACGGTTCCAGGAATTTACCGCAGGTAAGGGCTGGATGGTAGAGTATGGCGACAGCCGAAACGCTGCGCAATTCCCGTTCTTGTATGCTTACAGCCCACTACACAATCTTAAGGACGGCACCAGCTACCCCGCGACGATGGTAACTACGGCCGACCATGACGACCGAGTGGTGCCGGCCCACAGCTTTAAATTTGCCGCCCGCTTGCAAGAGGCGCAGGCGGGTAATGCCCCCGTGCTGATCCGAATCGCCACCGATGCCGGACACGGCGCGGGTAAGCCGATCTCTAAAACAATTGAGGAACAAGCCGATCTGTGGTCCTTCTTTTTTTACAATACCGATAGCCCGATCAGCTACCCAATCAAAGAGTAATGACCGCAGCAAGAAAGAAGACCCTGGTAAGACTTGATGAACTGGACGAAGAAATGGAGGCCCTGCTGACCGATCTGGAACGCTACGAGGAGGATGCCCTCAATCGGGTTCCTGAAGAAGGAGGCTGGACGGCCCTGCAAACGCTGCATCACCTGATGCTGGCGGAGAAATTCGCGGTGGCTTACGTGGAAAAAAAGATCATGCACGGCGGAGTTTTCGCTCAATCGGACCTCATGGAGTGGGTGCGCATGGCCCTGCTCGACAGTTACCTGGTAGTTTATCCGCGCAAGGTGAAAGCCCCCGAGGGCTTGGCGGGAGACAATTTACCCAAGAAATCAACGCTGGTCAAAGTGCGCAAGCAGTGGTCGGCCGATCGCATTAAAATGCGCCGTTTCCTGAGCGAAGCGGACGAGAGTTTATTCGATCGGCAGATATTCAAGCACCCCTTCGCGGGGCGGTTCAACTTTCCCCGCATGGTCCGTTTTCTGCGCGGCCACCTGCGCCACCATCGCAAGCAGGCACTGAGTGCCGCCGGAGGCGGCTGGTAACCGGCTAGCCTTGCAGACCGCTACCGAGCAAATTGGCAAGTACGAGATCCACTGCTTCCGAATCGAAAAGCGGTGCCTGACGAGTAAGGGAAAGCACCTGCATGAAATTGGGTAGGCCGCTGATGCGATCCGTACCCTGGCGTTCGGCGATAAACAGGCCGGCCTCCCGCACCACGATATCCCGGTAGCGGCCGGAATCGGTGTCGAAGTAAACGATGCGGTGCCGCTCGGGGGAAAGCTGGCCGAGGTACAGGAGCACAGCAGTATCGAGGTAGGCTCCGGGGCGGGAAAAGCAGGCACTGTTATAGGGATAGCTGTAGAGCGCAATGGCGAAGCCCCGAAGATTTAGCACTTGCCGGATGGCGGAAAGTTTCCGCAAACAGATGGCCAGCGGATCATGTTGGTCGGCCGCGAAATCCGTGTAGGGGAGCCAGGGTGTAGTTGCCCGCCTCCCGGCAAAGAATTCGAGCGGACCGATGCGGTGCTTATAATTAAAAACGGGGCTTTCGGGGGCTACGTAACCGGGATAGAAATAGTCCAGGCCGCGTTCGCGACACAGCTGCACTTCGAACAACAAGGTAAATAGGCCCAAACTACTGGAGGCATAAGCGGGGTCGTAGATTCCCGCCTTACTGTAGGCAGCCCGCTCACCGAGATCGAAATAACTGAACGCAACTAGTTTATCCCCATCATAAACACGGGTTTCATGGGTATTTAACACGGTGTGCCCTTCCGTATTATACAGGTGATAATCGAGGTTGGTGAGTGATTTTTCGCCGTTATTTTCCATATACCGCTCGTTGACACGCTCCTTGTCCGTATCCGGTGGGCGGGCGGGACCGTACTCCGTCCGAAACCGATCGAGTCCGCGGCGGAGGATGCGGCGCGATTTTTTCCCGAAACGGGTTCCCCGCAATTCCAAGCGCGTAGGCAGTACTCCCACCATCCCCTGGCTTTCCAGGTAGAGGAAAGAAGAATTGTAAACCGATTGACCCGTACTGCGCCAGCCCCGGGCCAGGAAGTCATCCAGTTGTCCGGGGGGCAGGGGGGCGGTGAAATTTTTAATGGTGGAAGCCAACGGAGAGTTCTTGGGATAGCGTCGAAGGAGGGTAGGGGGCGGTATGAAAACGAGGGGAAACTCAGTGCATCCGATCGCCGCGCAACTCCAGGTCCTGCATGATCTCGGCCTCGTGGGTCAGGTATTCGGCCCAGCGGCGGTCCACCCGCTCGCGGGGGAAGTAGCGGCGGGCCAGGTCGAGGAAGAGCACGTAGTGACCCGCCTCGGCGATCATGAATTTATGGTAGAAGGAACGAAGTTCAGGGTCGCCGATGTGCAGGCTCAGTAGACGAAAACGCTCGCAGGACCGCGCCTCGATCAACCCGAAAATAAGTAGTCGTTCGAGCAGTGATTGGTCACGTCCGCCGCCGCGCTGCTGAAATTGTATTAATTTGTTGACATACTCGTCCTTTCGTTGCCGCCCCAGTACCAACCCGCGTTTATCCATTTCGGCGAGTACGGCGCGAAAATGCCCCCATTCCTCGGTCACGATGGGTGCCAGTTCCCGTACCAGTTCAGTCCGCTCCGGGAATGCCTGGATCAGCGTAATGCAACTGGTGGCGGCTTTTTGTTCACAGTACGCATGATCGGTCAGGATCTCGGCCAGGTCCATTTCCGCCAAATTTACCCAGCGAGGATCGGTGGGGAGTTTCAGGTTAAGCATCTGAACGGCGGCAAGTTGGTTGTCGATCGGCACGGCGGAGCGGGGTTGGGAGGCGAGTAATAGGGAACAAAGATAAGGAAAGATACCGGTTAGGAGCCGTGTGTCGCCGCTTTCAAGGCGACCTTGATCTGCTGTCGCGTGAGGTGCCTGGAGGGGCGTTAGCGCACGCAGTGCCGAGCGAACAGCGAAGCCCGGAAGGGACCGACCCGACCAGCGGGAGGGACACGCTCTTAGGTAGCCACGGCTATACGCGGCTCCGCCGGACCTACCCGAAAATCAATTGATTGGCAAAGAAAAACAGCACCAGATAGATCCAAAGCCCATCGAGGAAATGCCAGTAGAGCGTGAGCAATTGAAGTTTAAGCCGCTTCTGCGGATCGGAGAAGTAGACCAGTACACTGACCGGTTCTTTCATGCGGCGGTAGGCGACGATGAGGAAGCCGATGAGGAACGGCAGGCCGGCGATGACGTGGGCGAAATGGAGGGCGGAGATGACGTAGAGGTAGCCGGCCGAGTTGTCGGAATTGATAAAGCGGTCCTGCGAAAAAAGCTGGTACCAGCCGACGCACTGGAGGGCCATAAAGAGGAGGGACGCAAACAGGGTGACGGCCAGCATTTGCTGGTAGCCGACGGTGTCGTCGTCGCGGTAAGCGGTTTTGGCGCGGCTCATGGCCCAGGAACCGGCGAGGAGGACAAAGGTGTTGAACAGAAAAATGACCGGCAGGCGCAGGGGCGGCAGGCCGGCCTGGAAGCGGTTGTAGAGGTAGGCACCGGTGAGGGCAAGGAAGAGGATGCTGAGGCTGAAGAGCAGCAGCGTGAGGTAAATGCGGTTGGGGTGAAAGGTGAGGTTTTCACCCCCGTCGGCGGCAATGGATTCGGAATAATTGACGCGGCGGGATTGGTCAGCCATCTTCGTTCGGTTTTTGGGGGTCGTCGTTTTTTGAAGCACCGCGCTGCGAACGGCAGCGCTTGCTACAGTAACGCACTTCATCCCAGTTGCGTTCCCATTTTTTGCGCCACGTGAAGGGCAGGCCGCAGGTGGCGCAGGTCTTGGTGGGCAGGTCGGATTTTTTGGGTTTGCGGGCCACGGCAGGATAGTTATTTTTCTTCCAGTGCTTCCATTTGCTTCATCACTTCCTCGGCCTCGGCGGTTTTGGCGGCGTAGCCCTTAATATCACCACCCCGCTGGAGGGTCATGGCTTCTTCGAGGAGTTGGGCATACTGCTTTTCGAGTTTTTTGCGGGGGTCTTTCTTACCGAATAATCCGAACATGGGATAAAATTTTGAGGCGGCTTTCGCCGCTGGGTGAGGATGGATTGGTATAACTGGGAAGGCGGGAGATTGTTGCGGGGCAGGATTACAAGAAGAAAACCGGACCCTCCCTAATGGAAGAACCCGGTTTTCTTGAATTAAATCGTGTATAACGCGAACATAATTAACGCCGGTTTCCCGAACGGCTATTTCGTCCGCGATTGCCACCGCCGCCGCTACCGCCGCGGTTGCCGCCGGGGCGACCGCCGCCGTAACCGCCGCCGCCGCGATTACCGCCGCGACCGCGGCCCTGCTGCTGTTTTTTGCTGGCGGGATCAAATTCTTCCTCCTCGGCCGCCGCGGCGAAGGGATGCTCGCGCACGACGGGAAGCTTCTGGTTGATCAGCTTCTGAATATCCTTCAGGTAGGCACGCTCCTCCATGTTGCAGAACGATAGCGCGGTACCGCTGGCCTCGGCGCGGCCCGTGCGGCCGATGCGGTGCACGTAGGTCTCGGGCACGTTGGGCAGGTCGTAATTGATGACCAATTCCAGCTCGGCCACGTCGATGCCGCGCGCGGCAATGTCGGTGGCGATCAGGATGTTGATGTCGCCGTCCTTGAAGCCGCCCAGGGCGCGCTGGCGCGCGCCCTGCGACTTGTTGCCGTGGATGGCGGCCGCCTTGATGTTGGACTGGCCCAGCTTCTTCACGATCTTGTCGGCACCGTGCTTGGTGCGCGAAAAAACGAGGACGGAATCGGGCTTCTCTTCCTTAATGAGCAGCGTGAGCAGGTCGATCTTGTCGTGCTTGGACACGAAGTAGACGCCCTGTTCCACCTTCTCGGCCGTGGCCTGCTCGGGTTGAATGGTGACCGATTCGTAGCCGCCCAGAATTTTGGTCGAAAGCTCCTGGATGGCCGGCGGCATGGTGGCCGAAAAGAAGAGCGACTGCCGCTGCTCGGGCAGCTTGGCAATGATCTTCTTGATGTCGTGGATAAAACCCATGTCCAGCATCTGGTCGGCCTCGTCCAGCACGAAGTACTCCACGTCCTTCAGGTTAATGTAACCCTGGCCGATCAGGTCGAGCAGGCGGCCGGGGGTGGCCACCAGGATATCGACGCCGCGCTTCAGCGCGGCCACTTGCTTGCCCTGCTTCACGCCGCCGAAAATAACGGTGTTGCGGATGCCGGTATGCTTGGCGTAAGCCGTGATATTTTCGGCAATCTGGATCGCCAGCTCGCGCGTGGGTGTCACGATCAGGGAGCGCACCTTGCGGCCGCGCTCGTTCTCGTCCAGGTCGTTATACAGGTGCTGGATGATGGGAATAGTGAAAGCGGCCGTCTTGCCGGTGCCCGTCTGGGCGCAGCCCAGCAGGTCCTTGCGCTTCAGCAAAATCGGGATGGACTGCTCCTGGATCGGAGTAGGATGGGTGTACCCCTTGGCGGCAACCGCCTTGAGGATGGGGGCAATGATGCCCAGATCGTTAAACGTCATTCAGTCTGGTGGATAGTCGAGCCGGTCCGAAGGATATACCCTAAGCGACTCATTGGTTGGTGGTACCTTCGGAGGTAGTTATTCAGCCGGCCTGCCCGATTTTTGGGCGGGGCGTAGTTTATTGAATTTAGGTCAAGGCTACTTGAAAAAAACAGCTAATTAAACGTCAAAAGGTTATTTGAGGCCGCAAAGGTAGGTGTTTTTTCGGTAGGGTGGAGGTCAGCTGCGTTAAGGTAATGCTAAGAGCCGTGTCTAATAAGTTTTCACGAACCTGCGGATCGACGACCGGGCTGTCGCCGCGCCCTGTCGGTTAGGTTCTGGCTAGATACCTGCGCTACGCTCCGGCCGGTTACGTCAGTCCGTTTTTCCGACGCCAGGGCGTGAATCTTGTTCGTCGGGCACCAAAAATTTAGATCCACGCCCGAAAGACGTATATTGGGACCCTGCCCGCCTCCAGCGGCCGGCTAGGGCTTGTTCCGCCACGCCCTGTCGGTTGGCCCTACGGGCTGCCTGCGCTACGCTCCGGCCCGGCTCCCATCCCTGGTCCGGTGGGAAGGGCGGTGCATTAGTAGCAATTGTACCATCTTGCGAAAAAGATGACATCACGCTATCTGCTCCACCGGAAGAAGAAACCGCTTGGATTCCCGGTGCAACTGCTCAGCCGGCCTATATGGCTAACTCAACAGAGATTACTATAATCTCCAACGGAAGTGCCTGGTCTGACGAATTGCCCTCCATCGACATTAGCGGCACTTTTAAAGATGCAACAGGTAATCCGGTTGATTTTGAAAGCTTGACCATCGGGGATGTAGTTCTTGAGCCGGCTTTTCCAACCTCAAATCCAAACGTTGACGTAACGGGCCGTTTCAGTTATCATTTCAACAAACTGCAGGAAGACAATGAAACCTTTTTGAACATGAGTTCGATTTTTGACAACGGAAACGAAGTGGTCATTGCTGCTCAAAGTAGTCAGTTAGGTGAGTTTTCCACTGCCATGCGCTTTCCTTTGCGGATGAAAATGGAACTTAATGAAAACGAAAGCTATCGAAATGATCCGTTCGTTATCGACTTTTCGGATGATTTGATTGTTACCTGGAATGCTGATAATAGTTCGCTCAAATCATCTAATTCTGTAGGAGTCGCCGTAGTATACAATGCCGGGTTCTCACAGTTGGATGATCCACAGATGCCGGTCTCTCTGCCGATATTCAGTGAGATTGTTGCTGATAATGGGCGGTTGGTGATACCTGCGTCGGCATTAGCTCATTACCCTAACGGCAGTAAAGTTACCGTTGTGGTCGCACGAGGTGATTTTCATAACTACACCATTGTAGGTACGGGAAGTAACGTTGTAATTAACGGGGTAACTTATGAAACCTCCAAATTGCTGACGGTGATCAAGTAAACGATTATCTCGAATGCTCCATTCGTAATAGGCTCGCTACCGATAGGTAGCGGGCCTATTCTAATTTCAACACGGTGCTATTCGCACGCTCCGTAACTTTTTTCCCACCCCCGCTCCTCCCACTAAATCTCCCCTTATTACCTTTACCCCATGACCCGATTGCCCGCTAACTTCTCCTTCGACCACCTCACCGATCCTCTGTCCGAGGCCGCTGCCCGGCTGACCGAAAATGCCCTGCCCGGCTTCTTTCCCCGCCACCGCTGGTTTACCAGTAAGGGCAGTACGATCAAAGACTGCGCCATTGCCGAGGCCCACGCGCTGGGGGAGGATTACCTCATCCTGGTAGTGGAACTTACCTACGCCGCCGGAGAGCCGCGACGCGAATTGTACCAACTGCCCGTAGCCCGCATCACGGACCCGGAGCGGATCGAATACTATAAGCAGGAAAAACCCCGACAAATCATTGCCGGAACGGACACCCTGATCCTGGTGGATGCCGTGCACGAGCCGGATTTCCGCGACGAACTGTTTCGGGCCATGCGCGACCGGCGCGGAGACGGCCGGGGACTTAATTTCGAGGCCGGGGCGGTGCTGGGTGCCGAAACCGGGGAAGTGAGCAGCCGCGCCCTGCCGGAAACTTCCTCCAACACCGCCCTGCTTTACAACGACAATTACTTTTTCAAACTCTTCCGCAAGCTCGAACGCGCCCTTAATCCCGATCTGGAACTGATCCGTTTTCTCTCCGACCGAACGGAATTCCAAAACTGCCCCCGCTACGGCGGTAGCGTGACGGTGGGCAGCGAAGGCACCGACGAGTACATCAACCTCGGCCTGCTGCTCAATAAGATCGACAACCGGGGCGATGCCTGGGAGTGGAGCCAGGCCGAACTGGCCCAAACCTACCGCCGCCAACTGGAGCGCGGAAACGGTGCCCCGCCCGCCGATTACTCGGAAGCGGCCGCCCTCGACTTCATGGGCGAAGCCATGCGCGACCGGATCGCCCTGCTGGGCAAACGCACCGCCGAGATGCACCTCGCCCTGGCCTCCGACCGGAAAGACAATGACTTCCTCCCCGAACCGCTCACCGCCGATTATCGCGAGGAACTCTACCGCGCCGCCCGCCGCATCCGCGACGAAAAACTGGCCCCGCTCAAAGACCGCCTCGCTGACCTGCCCGCCGCCGTGCGCCCCATTGCCGACGAGGTGCTGGCCCGCTGGGACGAGATGAACAGCCGCCTGGAAGCCATTCTCCAGACCGATTTCACGGCCCTGCTCACCCGTATCCACGGCGATTATCACCTGGGGCAGGTGCTGGTCACGGACGATGATTTTGCCATCATCGACTTCGAGGGGGAACCCCTGCTCACCATTCCCGAACGCCGCCGCAAACGCCCGCCCTACAAGGACGTGGCGGGAATGCTGCGCTCCCTGCATTACGCCGCCGAGGGCTGTCTGCTGCTGGATGAATCTTTTTCCGACGAGGAACGCGCCGCGCTGCGCCCCTGGTCGGCCGCCTGGGTGCGCCTGGCCCGCGCCACTTACCTGGACGCTTACCACGCCACCGCCGGAGATGCCGATTTTCTGCCCGCCGACCCGGACCAACGGCGGCAGTTGCTGGCTCACTTTAGTTTGGAAAAGGCCATGTACGAGGTAGCCTATGAACTCAACTCCCGCCCCGATTGGCTGTCCATTCCGCTGCGGGGTGTGCTGGATTCGCTGGCGGAGGAGTAATACGCTGTGGGGTGACTTGCGTGAGGTGCCTGGACGGGCCGACGTAGGGGTGGGGCTTTGCCCCAACACGAAGGAAGGAGTGCCCAGCACCAAGCCGGCAGGCGCGCCGGTAAGGGACCGACCGGCCCGGCAGGGACGGACACGCCCAAATTATCCTCAACCATGACGGAGCAGTGAGTGAAGTAGTAATGCAGTTCGTAGATTCGTTCCTCACCCAATTTGCAACTATGCTTGCGCCCCCACCGTCTGATCACCTACTGGTACTGCTGTCTTTTGTTGTGCGTCCGACCGTTTACGGGGAAACCGCCACGCCCCTGGCAGAAACTCTTTAATGGCAGCGATTTTGGTGGGTTCACCGTGTTAAACGGAACGGCCTCCTTCCACTACGATTCCAGCGGAGCAGTGGTGGGTACGGCCGTCCTGCACTCGCCCAATACTTTTCTGGCCACCGAGCGGGAATACGGCGATTTCATTCTCGAATACGAGCCTGGCAGGACGCCCGTCTAAATTCCGGGGTACAATTCCGTAGCATCAGCGACCCCGCGATTATGGACGGCCGCGTGCATGGCTACCAGGCCGATGCCGATCCGAGTCCGCGTGGCTGGTCGGGCGGCATTTACGACGAGGCGCGGCGCGGTTGGCTCTACCCGCTGACGCATTACCAACCCGTGCGGGCAGCGGCCGTTAATGGGCAGTGGAACCACTACCGCATCGAGGCCATCGGGCCGGAAATTCGTAGCTGGGTTAACGGGCAGATGGCCGCTAACCTGGTCGATGACAGGACGGCCTACGGCCTTATCGGTTTTCAGGTACACTCCATTAGCGAGCCGGACCAGGCGGGTACGCAGGTCAAGTGGCGCAACGTCCGTATTCTTACCGATCGGCCCGAACGTTTCCGGCGGGAGGTGGACCCCCGCGTGACCGAGGTCAGTTACCTCCGTAACCAGCTAACCGATTCCGAAGAAACGGCGCGGCTTTCGCCTGCTCTGGGACGGCGAAACGACGGATGGCTGGGGTGGCTTGTGGGAAAAATTCTTGTTTACTGGTCAGTGGGAAATAGCTTACGGCCTCCTTTATTCCACCACGAAAGGCGCATCCATCAAGACCGATCAGGAATTCGGTGACTTTGAACTCATCCTGGATTTCAGCATAAGGGAAGGGTACCGCGGCGGTGGCATTGATTACCTGATGCAGATGGATTCCAGCCAGACGATCACCGAACTGGTTTATCAACTAGCCGATCAAACCCGCCAATCCGAAGGTGAGAATGAATACCCACACCGTCGGCTCGCTCCGCAGTCTCATTCCCGCCCGCAATCTATATCACCCTGAGCGGGATGAGGGCTACAATGGTCCCGACCGATGGAATCAGGCCCGCATCGTGGTCCGCGACGGGAAAGTGGAACATTGGTTGAATCAGCAGAAGATCGTGGAATATGATCGGCACAGCCAGGTATTTGAGGCACTGCTGGGAATGAGTGATTACGGTAATCGGGGAAGCTGGGTGAGCGGTTGCGGGGTGCTATCGTCTTGAGTGGCGGTACGGAGATGATCCAGTTTCGCTCCATACGGATACGGGAATTCTAGTTGGATCCCCGACGACCACGTCGGGGAGATAAGTGGTCGGACAGATGCGTGACCTCCGGTCTCGCGCGAGCTGGCAATTGACCTCTGGTCGGAAGTCATAATATCGCCGCTCTGCACCCTCACTTCATTCTTCGTAGAAATTTTCCTCGACCGGAGGTCGGGAGCGATTCTTTCGCGAGACCGGAGGTCTCGCACCGGAAAAATGATCGGAGACTCCATAAAAAACGTCCCGCACGCGGAAGCGTGCGGGGCGTTTTAACTCGTGCAAATTAATTTAGCCCGACGTGGTCGTCGGGGTCCAGATTAGAAATTAATTCAGCCTGACGTGGTAGTCGGGATCCAAACTTAGTGACTTGCCTTGTATTTTTTAACCGCCTCGGTTAATTTCGGCACGACCTCGAAGAGGTCACCCACGACGCCATAATCGGCGGCTTTGAAGAAGGGGGCCTCGGGGTCCTTATTGATGACCACGATGGTCTGCGAGTTATTCGACCCCGGCCAGGTGCTGAATGGCACCGGAGATACCGGCGGCAATGTAAAGATTGGGGCGGATGGCGATGCCGGTCTGTCCGACGTGCTCGTGGTGAGGGCGCCAGCCCACATCGGCCACGGGGCGGCTACAGGCGGTGGTGGCACCCAGTACGTCGGCCAGTTCTTCGATGATACCCCAGTTTTCGGGACCCTTCATGCCGCGGCCGGCGGAGACCACCAGTTCGGCTTCGGGCAGGGGGACGATTCCTTCCACGCGCTTGGTTTCCAGTACCTTGGTCCGGCCGGCGGGCAGGTCCAGGTCCATGCTTTCCACGCTCACGGGCGAACCCATTTCCTCGGGCGGCAGGCTGTTGCCGATCACGCCGATCAACTTAATGTCGGAAGTGATCTTGATATCGGCAAAGGCCTTGCCGGAAAATACCGGTTTGCGCACCGTGAACGAATCGCCGTCCACTTCGGGCAGGCTGTTGACACCGGGAGCCGAGCCGGCTTCCAGGCGGGCCGCCAGGCGGCCCAGTACGCTCTTGCCGGTAGAACTGTAGGACAGGATGATCAGTCTTGGCCACCAATTTGCTTGGCGGCCTCGCTGATGGCGGCGGTGTACACCTGCGCATCGAAATCGGCCAGATTAGCGTGCTTGACCTGCACGACACGATCGGCACCGTAGGTGCCCAGCGAGCCGGCGTCGTCGGCTTCGCCGAGGACGAGGGCAACGCAATCGGTGCCCAGCCGCTCGGCGGTTTTCTTGCCGTAAGTGACCACCTCATGGGCGGCCTTTTTAAATGTTCCGTTGACGTTTTCCGCGAATACGAGAACCATAAGGGAGGTATATTGAGGCACCCGCAGGTGCCGGAGAATTAAAGGAAGGGTGGGGGGAGAGGCAAAATGCCTGGCTAAATGACTTTAGCCTCCTCGTGCAAGAGGCGCACCAGCTCGTCCATATTATCGGGATCGATCATTTTGGTGTCGCCTTTTTCCGGCGGCAACTCATAGGTGACGGCCTCGGAAACGGTGGGGAAGTCCACGGCCGGAATCACGTCCAGCGGCTTGCGCTTGGCCATCATGATGCCGCGCATGTTCGGTATCCGCTGCTCGGCCAGCCCCTTGGCGGCACTCAGCACGAAGGGCGTATCGACCTGCACGATCTGCTCGCCGCCCTCGATGTCGCGGGTCACTTTAGCGGTGTTGCCGTCCAGTTCCAGGTGGCTGGCATAGCTGATGAACGGCTGATCCAGGAACTCAGCCACCATGCCGCCTACTTCCGAGCCGTTGTAGTCGATGGTTTCCTTACCGCAGAAGATAAGGTCGAAGTTCTTGTCTTTCGCGTATTCGGCGATCTGTTTGGCCACGAAGAGTGAGCTGTCGCCCTCGCTATCCACTCGTACCGCCTTGTCGGCCCCAATGGCCAGCCCCTTGCGGATCACGGTGTCGTTGGCGGCCGTTCCCACGTTCAGGATCGTCACCTCACCGCCGGCGGCCTCCTTCAATTCCAGGGCACGCACCAGGGCGTACCATTCGTCGTAGGGGTTCATAATGTACTGGATGCCAGCGGTATCCAGTTCCGTATCGTTGTTCGTAAATTTGACTTTCGTCGTCGTTTCCGGCGTCTTACTGACGCAGACCAGTATATTCATAGTGCTATTTTGCCCGGCAAATATATATAAGGTGACGGGGGAATAAAAGGTTTTAGCGAATTTTCGCTGGAATGTCAAATTGGGCGGGGCCGGGCTGGGCCGGGCGGTTGGACGATTCAGGGGCGTGTGTCAGGTAAGCAGTTGCGTGCTTACGCTCGCTCTCACATATACCGACCGGATGTGGCGGCATCCCGGTATCGTGAGACCGGAGGTTTCGCACCGGTGTGCCTGCGTGAGGTGCCTGGAGGGGACGTGCGTAGCACCGAGCGACAGCGAAGCACGCAAGGGACCGACCCGGCCCTCGGCCGGGGCACGCCCGAATTAGTATTTCAGGGGGTTAGTCGCGCAACACACTCGTCTATTTAGGCCCTTACCGTCCGGGCTTGCAGTTGTAAGGAACCCCTGGTCACCAGGGCGTAACCGCCGAAAAGCAGGCCGGAAAAGAGCAGGTCACCGGCCAGGGTATTGAGGAAGAACGGTAGCCCGGCCGAGTAGGCGAGGAGCAGTCCGGCCGCATTATCGGGGTACATCTGGAAGGGATCGGCGGCCCAGACGCCGAAATTGGTGAGGGCGAAGAAAAGGACCGAACTGAGAAGGGCCGCGCCGCCGACGCGCAACCACGTGACGCGGCCGCGCAGGAGGACGAAACCGAGCAAGGCGATGAGCAGGAAACCGCCGTAAACGAAAAGATTGCCCCCCCAGTGGAAGGTGGGGTAGTAGGCACCGTAAACGACGTTATTGAGCACCAGGTCGCTGAGGTAGAGGGCGGCCATCGGGATGACGACGGCCAGGGCGCGGGGGCGCAGGTAGGCGGCACCGAACAGGGCCATGGCGGCCAGGGGCGTAAGGTTGGGCGGATGGGGCAGCAGGCGCGTGGCGGCGGCGGTGAGCAGGAGCAGAACGGGTAGCAGCAGGCGCGTGGTGGTGGGCTGGGGCATAACGGTAGGAATAAGATTGGCGGGACGGCCCGAGTGGGACGAGGCCCGGTAAAAGGGACACAAATATACGGCATTTTCCTACTTTTGCGCCTTCAATCCCCGTCCCATGTATCGAATTGCCCCCCTGAGTGTGTTGTTATTTTGTCTGTTGTGCCTGACTGCCTGCGGCGGGGACCAACCCACTAACGGTGCCGGTAAGCCTGCTGCCGCGACAACCTATAACGGTCCGGCGGTGACCGTATACTTGAGCCTGTACCAGCCGCAGCATGCCGACCTGTTCGCGGAATTTGAAAAGCGTACAGGCACGCGTGTAATCGTGCGCCGCCACTCGCCGGGCGAGTTGCTGGGTATGGCTACCGAAGGGAACTTGAAGGGTGACCTGGTGATAACTCCCGACTTGGAGTATGCCGTGGCACTGCGTGCCGCAGGCGTGCTGCAACCCTTCTTTACCGATTATTTCTCGACCGGAAACGTGCTGGACGCCTACCTGGACACCGAGGGCTACTACGCCGGCCTGACCCGCTGGACGATGGCCGTTATCTATGACCCGCTGAGGGTAGCCATCGGGCAAGTGAGCAATTATCACCGACTGGCTGACCCCGCGCTGAAGGGAAGGATCGGGTTAGCACACCCCGACAGTTCGGGTTTGGCGAGTATGCTGGCCGGCATGGCCATGAGCCGCGATGCGCAAACGGCTTCCGTATTCGGGCAGTACTTGGCGGCCAACCTGCCCAACGGTGCCTACGGTAACGACTATGACCAGATGCGTCGCCTGCTGAATGGCGAGGTAGACTGCGTGCTAGTGAGTTCAGCGGCGGCTACGCGCTTTTACCTGAGTGGCAACGCCGCCGATTTCGAGGCCAACAGCCGCTTCCGCTATATGTATCCCACTACGGCCGAGGGGATCAACCTGCCGAATGCCACCTGCGTGACCATGCTGAACGGCGCACCCAACCGCGAGGGCGCACTGCGGTTCATCGACTTCTTGTACGAACCGGAAAGTCAGTTGGTGCTGGGAAGCGCCAGTTTTGAGTACCCGGTAGAGAAATTCGCCGAGATGAACGAATACCTGAGCACCATCCCCGATGTGCCGGGTAACCGACTGCCGCTACAGGAGATCGAGAATCAGTTGCCCGTGGGTTTTGCGATCGTTAAGGAGTACTTCGGGGCCGGCACCGTGACGGCGGGTGAATAGCCGATTTTTTTCCGCCGGGCAAGCAAATGGCAGTCAGGGTCTTAGCCGGAGCGGCGGAAAAAAGTTAGGGCCTTTGTCCGGCTCACGGCCCCGTGCGGCTCAATATTCGGCGGGCGGCTGCGTTGAAAAGCTAACCAATTGCCAACGATGACACGAAACCGACTACGCTCACGCTTCTACACGTTTTTCATTCTTAGCCTGTTTTTTACCGCCACCGGCCTGACGGCCCAGGATCGTCACCCCGATTGGCAGCAGGCCGCCAGGTACACCATGCAGATCGACATGGATGTTAAAAAGAACCAGTACAGCGGCACGCAACAACTGGTGTATACCAACAACTCGCCCGACACCCTGACGCGGGCCTTCTACCATCTTTATTTTAACGCCTTCCAGCCGGGCAGCATGATGGATGTGCGTTCGCGTACCATCGCCGATCCCGACCGCCGCGTGGGCGACCGAATCAGCAAGCTGACCCCCGACGAGATCGGCTATCAACGCGTGGCCAAACTGACGCAGGACGGCAAAGCCGTAACCTACGAAACGGTGGGCACCATTCTGGAAGTAGAACTGGCCGATCCGATCCTGCCGGGAGCCTCCACCACCTTTGCCATGGAATGGACCGCGCAGGTGCCGTTGCAGATTCGCCGCTCCGGCCGCGACAATGAAGAGGGGATCGAGTACAGCATGGCGCAGTGGTATCCCAAAATGGCCGAGTACGATTACCAGGGTTGGCACGCCAACCCCTATATCGCCCGCGAATTTTACGGCATCTGGGGAGACTTTGACGTTTCCATCACCATCGATAAGGATTACATCATCGGCGGTACCGGCTACCTGCAAAATCCCGAGGAGATCGGCTACGGTTACACGGAAAAGGACGTGAAGCGCAGGGGCAAGACCATTACCTACCACTTTCTGGCCCCCAACGTCCACGACTTCATGTGGGCCGCCGACCCGGACTATACCCACACCACCCGCACCCGCGACGACGGCATGGTGATGCACTTTTTCTACCAGTCGAACGAAAAAACCAAAGATAACTGGGAAGTACTGCCCGGCGTGATGGACAAGGCCTTTGCCTACATCAACGAGCACTACGGCCACTATCCTTATAAGCAGTACAGTTTTATCCAGGGCGGCGACGGCGGCATGGAATACCCGATGGGCACCCTGATCACCGGCGAGCGGGAGCTGAATAGCCTGATCGGCGTCTCCATCCACGAACTGATGCACTCCTGGTACCAGATGATACTGGGCACCAACGAGGCCCTCTACCCCTGGATGGACGAAGGATTCACCAGCTGGGCGAGCACGGAAACAAGCAACTACCTTGAGTCCATCAAAGCCATTCCCGGCAACCCGGCCCCAACCCCCACGCCCGCACCTACGCCGGCCTGCGCGGATTTCGCCAGAGCGGGGCGCAGGAACCCCTGAGTACCCACGCAGACCACTATTCCACCAATGCCGCCTACAGCGTGGCCTCTTACGTGAACGGTTCGGTCTTCCTCAACCAACTTCGTTACATCATCGGCGAGCCGGCTTTCGATCGTACCATGCTCCGCTACTTCAACGACTGGAAATTCCGCCACCCCACGCCCAACGACTTCATTCGCGTGGCGGAAAAAGAATCCGGCCTGGAACTGGACTGGTATAAGGAGTACTGGGTGTACACCACCAAAATGTCGGATTACGCGGTGACCAACCTGACGGACGCGGGCGGCGGCACCGCCACGATCGAACTGGCAAAGATCGGCCCCATGCCGATGCCCGTCGATCTGGTGATCGAAAAACGCGACGGATCGACGCTACGCTATACCATCCCGCTGGAAATGATGCGGGGTGCCAAACAAGAAACCGGCCTGGCGGTAGCACCCGACTGGCCGTGGACCAACCCCACTTACCAGTTGCGGGTACCGGTGCCGGCGGCGGATATTCTAGCGGTAACGATCGACCCTACCGGCGGACTCTACGACGAGGACCCGACGAACAACCGGTTGGATAATCCGTAGTGTAAGAAATCAAGCTCTGAGAGCAGTTGAGAAGGACCGACGGTATATGGTCCGGTATGAGGTTCAGAAAATAGATTCGGGAAATAAGGAGGGAGCCGGCGGCGGGGAGTTAACGCAAATTTAAACTCCGCCAGAGCGAAAAAGGAGCCATTTCGATGGTTTTTCCGACGAACAAGCGGGGACAAAACGCGTCCTTTGCCCGTTCTAATGGAAGAGCAGTAGGGAGGTTTGTTTTCGTCCACCTATCAGCCGTGCCCCCGCTACACTTTCGCCGGTCCGATCGCCCTCACAGCGTTCGGGTCTCACTCTCCGAACCCCACAGCGGGGAGGTAAATCGAGTTTATGAAGCTATTGTTGCTGAGCAAAAAATTTCCTTTTCCACTCAAAGACGGGGAATCCCAGGCCATTCACGGCCTGTCCAAGAGTCTGGCCGAACTAGGCTGTCAGGTTCACTTATTGGCCATGAATACCAGTAAGCACTTCTACGAAAGTGGAACGCTGCCGCCCGAAATGGACCATTATGCGTCGGTCGAGGCCGTCACCATCGACAACCGCCTTTCCTTACGCGGGGCGGTCGGCAACCTCTTTTCCCGCGATTCTTACCATGTGAGCCGCTTTGTTTCTTCCGCGTTCTCCGCCGCGCTGGAACGCAAGCTTAAGCGCGAGACCTTCGACTTTATCCAACTCGAAACCCTCTACCTCGCGCCCTACATTCCCCTGCTGCGCCGCCTCACCGACAGCCCCATTGCCATGCGGGCCCACAACGTGGAGCACGAAATCTGGGAACGCACCTGCGCCAACCTCGCCTTCGGCCCCAAGCGCATATACCTGCGCTACCTGACCGACAAACTGCGCCGCTACGAGCACGAGCAACTGGCTGCCTACGACCTCCTGCTTCCCATCACCGAACGCGACGGCCGCCGCTTTCGCCAAATGGGTTATCACGGCAACTATCTGGCCCTGCCCCTCGGCCTCGACGCCGATCACCTCGAACCGGATTACAACAGCTTCCGCCGCCCCATCTCGCTCTCCTTTATCGGCTCCCTGGATTGGATGCCAAATCTGGAGGGGCTGGAGTGGTTCCTGCGCGACGTCTGGCCGGCCGCCAAACGCTGCCTGCCCGCCCTCGAATTTCACGTCGCCGGCCGCAATATGCCCGAACGGATGCGCCGCCGCCGTACACCCGGTGTCCAATTTCACGGCGAGGTTCCCTGTTCACAAGGGTTCATCAACGCCCACAGCGTCATGGTCGTCCCCCTGCTTTCCGGCAGCGGCATGCGCGCCAAAATCCTGGAAGCAATGGCCCTCGGCAAGGTCGTCATCACCACTAGCCTCGGCCTGGAGGGCATCTCCGCCGAGCACCGCCGCCACGTCTTGGTAGCCGATACGCCCCGGGAATTCGTCCAGGCCCTCCTGGACACTCACGCCATGAACGGCAGCCTGGAGCGCATGGGCCGCTCGGCCCGCACCCTGTTCGAGGAAGTTTACGACCGCCGCCGCCCCGCCGCCCGCCTGCTCGATGTCTACTTGAGCCGACTGAACGAACGACGCGCACCCGTTGCTCTGAGGGAGTAAAAGCGCAGAATAAGTACCTTCGCGTTCCGTATTTTTCGGGCGTGTCGCTTCGGCTGGACGCCTCACCGTCGGTCCCTTCCCGGCGCGGCTGTCGCCTTGGCCCTGCGGGCTGCCCGCTAACGCGGATCACCGTCCAGGCACCTCACGCAAAAGCGGTGGAAACCCACCGGCCGGCTACTGTATGTCCACCGAATCACCCTGCAAATTGAACCCTCCCATTACCGTCCCCTACCTCGCCATTGAAGGAAACATCGGGGCGGGCAAGACTACCCTCAGCAGCATGATCGCCCGCGATTATGGGCGGCGGCTCATCCTGGAGCAGTTTGACGATAATCCTTTCCTGCCGCACTTCTACCGCGAACCCGAGCGCTACGCTTTCCCGGTAGAGTTGTTCTTTATGACCGAACGGCACAAGCAACTCCAGCGAGAGTTGGGGCAGGCAACGCTTTTCGAGCAGGGTGGGGTAGTGTCCGATTACTTCTTCGACAAGACCACCCTCTTTGCCCGCAACAACCTGGGCGACGACGAATTCCGCCTTTTCCAGCGCCTGCACGGTGCCCTGGCCGGTCACTTCCCGCCGCCCGATTTGCTGGTGTACCTCTTCCGGCCGGTAGAGGTGCTACTGGAACAGATCGCCCGGCGCGGGCGGGAATACGAGACCGATATCGGAGCCGACTACCTGCGGGGCATCCAGCGGGCTTACCTGGATTACTTTCAACTGCGACGCGAGGGCGCAACGCTGATCATCAACCTGGAAGACGCCGATTTTGTCCGCGATCCCACCGTTTATCCGCAACTGCTTAAACGGCTATCGGATAGTGATACGACTGGTTACCAACGCGTTAATTGGAAGACGGGTGCGCCCGAATCCTATCCGGGCTAAATGTGTATCTTTGCGGCCAATTGAGCAATTATTCGATGAAACAACGTACCATCCGACAGGCGGTAGCAATTGACGGAGTGGGCCTGCATACCGGTGCCTACGTCAACCTCAGCTTTCACCCGGCACCCGACGACCACGGAATCAAATTTCAGCGAACTGACCTGGACGGAGAACCCGTCATCAACGTAGATGTCAGTATCGTTTGCAGCACCGATCGTTCGACGACCCTTCAGGTCAACGAAGTAGGGGTATCTACCGTAGAGCACGTTTTGAGCGCGCTGGCCGGTCTGGAGATCGATAACGTCCTAATCAAAATCGACGGCCCCGAGGTACCCATCCTCGACGGTAGCGCACTGCCTTTTGTCAACCTCCTCCGCGAGGCCGACTTCGAGGAGCAGGAGGCGGACCGGGATTACTTTGTGGTCGAAGAACCCATTACCTTCCGCGACGAGGAAACCGGCTCCGAGTTGGTTGCCCTGCCTTATGATGGATTTGAGGTAGTGGCCATGATTGATTTCGACTCACCGGTACTGGGACAGCAGTATGCTACCCTGCGTAGTCTGGAAGAGTACGCCGATGAGATCGCCCCTTGCCGCACTTTTGTTTTTCTCCACGAATTAGAAAAATTATTCGAGCATAATTTAATTCGTGGCGGAGACCTGAGCAATGCTATTGTGATTGCAGATCGCCACATTCCCCAGGAACGGCTGGATAGTTTGGCCAAGCGTATGCAACGCGAGACGGTGGAAGTCAACGAACAAGGCATCCTGAATACCCTGGATCTCCAGTTTCACAATGAACCCGCCCGCCATAAACTTCTCGATGTAATCGGCGATCTCTCACTACTCGGCAGTCCGATCAAAGGTCGTATCCTGGCAGCCAAACCCGGGCACCGCGTAAACGTGGAGTTTACCAAGTTACTGAAAAAAGCCCTGGTGGAACAGCGCCGCCATAAGGGTAAGCCCAAGTACGATCCGTCCGTGCCACCGCTTTACGATATCAATCGTATTCAGCAGTGGTTGCCGCACGCCTATCCGTTTCTATTGGTAGACAAGGTCATCGAGCGGGGAGAAAAGCACATCGTAGGGGTAAAGAACATTACCTTCAACGAACCATTTTTTCAGGGTCATTTCCCCAATAATCCCCTGATGCCGGGTGTCCTCCAGATCGAGGCCATGGCCCAGACTGGCGGCTTACTGGTGCTGAGTCAGAAAGATGACGACGATCCCTATGACACCTATTTTCTGAAGATCGAATCGGCGAAATTCAAGCAGAAAGTAGTCCCCGGCGATACCCTGCTGATCAAAATGGAACTGGCCGCGCCTATTCGCCGCGGTATTTGCCAGATGATCGGCACGATCTATGTCGGCAACAAGATTGTCAGCGAAGCCCAACTTACCGCCCAAATCGTAAAGCGCTCCTAATTATGTCGCATCCTAATCTCAGCGTTATTAGCCCTAAGGCTAAAATCGGTGCCAACGTAGAAGTGGGTCCCTTTACTTTTATCGCCGACGATGTCGAGATTGGAGAAGGTTCCTGGATCGGACCGAACGTGACGATCTTCGACGGTGCGCGCATCGGCAAGAACGTCAAGATATTTCCCGGCGCGGTGGTCAGCGGCATTCCTCAGGACCTTAAATTTCGGGGTGAGCATACCCTGGCCTATATCGGTGACAATACCACCGTTCGTGAGTACGTGACGATCAACCGGGGTACGGCGGCGGCGAATGTTACTCGCGTGGGCAAGAATTGCCTGCTAATGGCCTACGTTCACGTGGCCCATGATTGTATTCTGGGCGATAACGTGGTACTGGCGAATAACGTCAATATTGCCGGCCACGTCATCATCGAAGATTGGGTGATCATCGAGGGGCAGGTGGGTGTTCAGCAATTTACCCGTATCGGACAGCATGCCTTTATCGCCGGCGGCAGCCTGGTTCGTAAGAGCGTGCCTCCCTTCATCCGCGCCGCCCGCGAACCCTTGAGCTACATCGGACTCAACCGTGTGGGCCTGGAACGTCGCGGCTTTGATGTGGAACGGATTAACCGCCTGCACGATATCTACCGTATTCTGTTTGTAAAGGGTCTAAATCTGCGCAACGCGGTAGAAGATATCGAGGCCAATATCGGCGATTGCCCCGATCGTAACGAGATCCTGGATTTTATCGCCGACACGGAAAAAACCGGTATCCTGCGCAGTTTTCAGCAAGTGAACGGTAATAAGGTGAATCACTGAGATGTGCGCAGCCCCTTTAGTAAAAATCACCCTCCAAAAGGTCAGCAAACGCTACCGGCGGGAATGGATTATCCAGGACCTGACGGAAACCTTTTTACCGGGAACGGTGACGGGGATCGCCGGACCCAATGGCTCGGGTAAGAGCACGCTACTGCGGATACTTTCCGGCCAACTCACGCCCAGCCGGGGGCGGCTGACCTACCACGACACGGCTGCTGCTGCTCCGGTTTCAATCGATAACATCTACCGGCAAGTGGCCTACGCCGCCCCCTACATCGAGCCACTGGAAGAACTTACGCTGACCGAAGCGATTTCTTTTCACTTTTCTTTTAAGCAATTGTTGCCCGGTTTTGAACGCTCCGATCTGCCCGCTATCTGGCAACTGGAACATTCGGGCGACAAGTACATCCACCAATTCAGCTCGGGTATGCAGCGGCGACTACAACTGGGGCTGGCCCTTTGCAGTGCTACGCCTATCCTGCTTCTGGATGAGCCGACCATAACCCTGGACCGAGCGGGAATAGACTGGTTTTCCTCCCTTCTGAGCCGTTGTACGGCTGGGCGCACCGTGGTGATCGCGAGTAATGTGGAAGAAGACCTGGCCCAGTGCGGCCGACTGCTCGATCTAGGGGAAGCACGTCGCTAGCCGTTGTACGAAACCTTACTACCTTCGCGCCATGGAAATTACGGAAGGACAAAAGACCGCCATTATCGTAGGTGCGAGCGGTATGGTAGGAAATCACCTGCTCGGTCAATTGCTCGATCATCCGGCCTATAAAAAGGTGCGCAGTCTGGTACGACGAAATGGCGATTTCAAGCACGAGCGGCTGGAGGAAATAGTGATCGATTTCGACCGCCTTTCCGATTATGACGCGGCTTTCCGGGGTCAGGATTTGTTTATCTGCCTCGGCACCACACGGGCCGCTGCCGGATCGGCCGAAGCTTTTCGGCGGGTAGATCATGACTATATCATTGGTTGCGCCGAGGCGGGTTTGGCAGGCGGTTGCACGCAACTACTACTGGTTTCCAGCGCGGGAGCCGATGCCGAATCGTCTTTTCTCTATCCCCGCACCAAGGGCGAGACCGAGCAATACGTGATGGCACTCGACTACTGGGCCACCCGCATTTTTCGCCCCAGTATCCTGATGGGCGACCGGAACGAGAGCCGCTGGGGCGAGACCCTGGCCATCGGTTTTATGCGGACACTGCGGTTTTTTACCGGTGCCGAAGCCCTGGGCCGTTATGCCCCCGTAGAGGCGGAAGACCTGGCCCAGGCCATGGCCGCCGCTGCACAATCACTCGATCCGGGCCTGCATATTTACGAAGGAATGGCAATCCCCGAACTCCTCCCCGCTCACCTACCCAAAATAACGAACTAACCATGGCAGACGAAGTAATCAAAGAAAGCGAAATACGCATCAAGATCGGCCTCAACGACGAGAAAATGCCCGTGGCCCTTACTTGGGAATCGGATGACGATCCGCAGTCGAAAATTCCGCAACCGTGTAAAGGAATGCTGCTCTCGCTATTTTCCGCCCGGCATAAGGAAACCCTCAAAATAGATCTATGGACCAAGGATATGCAGGTACTGGAGATGGACCGGTTTTTTTACCAGACCCTACGCGGCCTGGCCGATACTTACTTTCGGGCCACACAGAACAAGCAGGTGGCGGAGGATATGCAACGCTTTGTGCAATACTTTGGAGAGCAGACCGGTGCGGTGCCGAAAGATAAGGAGTAAAAATATTTTCGGTCGTCGGCGCCGATTTGTAAAACGGATTACGGTTTTGAAGATCATGCCATAATCCCAGCCGCCCGTTGTGCCTGTGCCGTATGCCGTTGATTATGGTACACTACCACCCGCAAGGTATCCCCTAGACGCAGTCGGACTAACTTAGTGATGGAAACCGCCGTTTTAATGCGGTTCACGTCCACTTTTCCGCTAGTGGCTAACAGTTGGAGCAGGGTTTCTTGCTGGGTGATAAATTCGTTCAGAACATCCGTACGTAGTACTTGAGCTAGCGGATTCATTTTTTTGAACGTCTTGATTGCCCGGGCGTTCGGGTGGACAGCCAGGGCTAATTTATTACCTAAAATGCCGGAACGGAAGTTGCCACCCGCCATTGATTTTGCATTTTTGAGACGGGTCGCTATCTCAGGCAGGTAGAAATCTCCGTAGCGACAGAGATGCTCCAGGCACTCTAGCGCATTCCAGGCACCGGGAGCGGGGCGAGCGGTAAGTCGCTCCGGGGAGAGTTGGGTGAGGCGACGGGCGGCTGCCAGGTTATCCTGGGTGCGGGAGGTGAGGTCAGCGATGAGTTCGGCGGTAGTAGTTTTCATGCGGCAAAGGTAGGGTAAGGGAGCGCGTGGTTACCGGATTTTTTGCCGTAGAAGAGGTTGAAATTGCCGGGTACTAACGCTGGTTGGAACCCGCGTGAGGTGCCTGGAAGGGGGCGACGCAGGAGACAGCCCGCAGGGCCAAGCAGACTTGCGCGCCTGAAAGGGACCGACCCCGGCTGCGGCCGGGGGCACGGCTTAAAGTAGCTAACCATCAGTCTGTCGTCATTCGAGAATACGATCTATCGACTCGTCACCTTACCACTTTAGATCCCGTTCCGCCAGCAAATAATCCGTACCCAGGTCCGGCCATTCGATACCGATGGCGGGATCATCGTAGCGGATGCCGCCCTGGTGGTCGGGGGCGTAATAATTATCGCATTTATAGGCAAAAACAGCTACTTCGGACAATACCAGGTAACCGTGGGCGAAACCGCGCGGTACAAAAAGCTGGCGGTGATTTTCGGCCGTTAGCTCCAGGCCGTACCACTGCTGGAAAGTAGCACTACCGGGGCGCAGATCGACGGCCACGTCGAAAACGGAACCAACGATGGCACGCACCAATTTGGCCTGCGCGAATTCACCGGTTTGGAAGTGCATTCCCCGTAAAACACCGCGCTCGGAACGCGCCTGATTATCCTGCACGAAATCCGCTGAGATACCGGTCGTTTGAAAAGCGTCCGCCCGATAACTCTCGAAAAAATAGCCGCGAGGATCGGAAAATACGCGCGGTTCGAAGATGAGGAGGCCGGAAATGGGGGTAGGGTGGAAGGGCATGGCCGCAAATATAGCCATTCATCGAAAAAATACGTTTATTGAGTGACTCGCACGTAATTTAGCCACGCTCTAAGCCTACAAACTATTTGTTATGATCCTGCTGACCCACCACCTCGCTTTCTGGACCGCTTTGATCGGCCTCATCGTACTATACCGTGCCGCCACGCCGGGTACGGCCCGTTTGGGCCGTGTCGCCGTACTACTTGGTTTAGGAGGCCTGGTCTACTCCTTCGTGGAACTGGAATCAGCGACGGCTACCGAAATTTTCGGCATGGCTTTACGTGATTTCGTGCTGCTGGCTGCCGCCGGAGGGTTACAATTACTGGTTTCGCTCAAAAAGATGCCCTTTTGGTTATCGTTGCTGCTAACCGTAGCGGCCGTCGGCCTGTCCTCGATGATCGGTAAACCCACCGAAGAATGGTCGCAGCCTCTCGCTAAAACAGACAAATTTGCCGACCTCGACCTTCCCGATCAACTGGACCCGGACGCTGAACTGCTGGTAGAGCGCCGTGAGGGCGTAAGTGAAGCTGAGTTTGTTCAGGAATTGGCCGCGCTGGGCCTGACCGCCGAACTGGCCTTCGACCCCCGCCGTAAGGACGATACCGAATTGGATAATTACTACCTTGTCGATCTTCCCGCTGATAACCAGGAGGCCCTGATCGAGCAACTCCGTCAGGCCGTAACGATCGAATGGCTGGAGGGAAACGAAGTGGTACACGAGGTTCCGCTGCTTGTTCCCGCTACCGACGTGGCACCCGCCCGCCCCGGAAATTCATTTGTCAACGACCCCAGCATAACCGAACAGTGGGCCTACGATCTGCTCAACCTTAACAGCTATCACGCCTTACTGGCCAAGCTTCGCCCGGTTCGTGCCGCCCGCATCGTCATCCTGGATACCGGCGTGGATGCCAAACACGAGGACCTGGCCGCTAACTACATCTCTACGCAAGTCAACTACGACAACGACCCCCGCGGCCACGGTACCCACTGCGCTGGTATTGCCGCCGCCGTGACCAATAACGGCCGGGGAATAGCGGGTATGGGCGGGCCGGAAAATTTCACGCAAATCAGCAGCATAAAAGTGCTCACCGCCGGAGGTATCGGTACCCAGGCCACCATCATCCGGGGAATGCTGGAAGCGGTAGATACCGGCGCGGACGTGCTGAGTATGTCGCTGGGCGGCTTCAGTTCGCAGTCCAAACAGCGGGCCTATAATCAGGCCGTTAAGTATGCTCGCGACAATGGTGCGATCGTGGTGGCCGCCGCCGGTAATTCGAATATGGATGCAGGCGGCTACAGCCCGGTCAATGCCGGCGGCGTGATCGGCGTGGCGGCCATCGACAATCTCTCGCTGCGTGCTCCTTTCTCCAATAAAATGAACCGCATCCCGCTGGCCGTGTGCGCACCGGGCGTGGACATTTACAGCACGCTGCCAGGAAATAAATACTTCTCCTACAGCGGAACCAGCATGGCTTGCCCATTGGTGGCCGGGCTGGTGGGCGTACTCAAAAGCCTGGACCCCTCACTGGATACGCCGCAGATTTATGAGATACTGAGCACCACCGGACGGGAGTTGCAGGACGGCGATGCCGTCGGGCCGCTGGTGCAGCCGGCGGCTGCGGTGCGGCGGGTAGCGGGTAGCTTATACTGATGGAGTATTAACAGCTAATTTACCAGGAGAGTGATCGTTTTACGGAGCTAACGGTTAGGTCAGTGGATACGGCTGACAAGCCGTAAATTCGCGTTTCGCAAACCACCCCTACTATGTTATTCCGCTCCCTTACGCTGCTTTTAGCTCTAGTCTGCTTTGGCGGCTGTGTCGCCATCGACGATACGTATCCCCAGGTGCCGCCCGGTCCCTGGCGGGCCGAGTTGAAGCTGGAGGCCCGTCCCGTTACTCCCAACCCGAAAGGAAAACCGCTGCCCGAGAAGCTAAATTTCGAGTTCGAGGAGGTGGCCGGCGGGGTATTGCCCTTTACTTTCGAGGTGGCCTACGAGAATGATTCTACTTTTTACATCGATATGTTCAACGGTGAGGAGACCATCCGCATTCCCGCCTCCAATATCGGTTTCGGGCGGGATAAAACCATCGCCCGCGATACGCTGCGAATCGACTTTCCGGTTTACGATAGCTACATCAGTGCTTACCACGAGGATGGCGTGATTGAAGGGGTTTGGGTGAAAAATTATGATTCCGAGAACCGGATCCCTTTCGTAGCTAAATTTGGGCAAAATCACCGCTTTACTCACCTCCGTAAGGCCCCCGAAGCAGACCTGACCGGTGCATGGGCCGTGAATTTCGGTAAGCCCGGCGAAGACCCTTATCCCGGGATTGCGGAATTTAAACAGGATGGAAATACCCTACTGGGCACCTTTCGCACCGAAACCGGCGACTTCCGCTATCTGGCCGGAACCATGCAGGGCCGCCGCGCCTACCTCTCGGTTTTCGACGGCTCGCACGCCTTCTTATTTGAGGCCGAACTGACGGCGGGAGATACCCTGCGCGGTACTTTCCGCAGCGGCCGCAGCTACATCACCGGCTGGACGGCCGTGCGCAGTTCCAGTGCCACTCTCACCGATCCCGATGCCCTGACCCGCCTTAACGAAGACGCGCCCCTCCAATTTAGCTTTCCCGGCCCCGGCGGCAAAATGGTCAGCCTCACCGATCCGGCCTTCGCGGGCAAGGTGAAATTGGTGCAGGTCATGGGCACCTGGTGCCCTAATTGCCGCGACGAAACAACTTTCCTCCAGCAATACCTGTCCGAAAACCCCAACCCTGACCTAGCCGTCATCGGACTGGCCTTCGAGCGCTACGCCGACCCCGAAAAATCACTCGGTATCATCAGCCGCTACCGCTCCCAGCTCGCCGTCCCTTGGCCTATCCTTCTGGCCGGTACGAGCAGTGATAAGGTCGAAGCGGGGCGCAAACTCCCTATGCTCAGTCAGGTCATTAGCTATCCTACACTTCTATTTGTCGATCGCCAAAACCGCGTTCGGCGCATTCATACCGGCTTCAACGGCCCGGCTACCAGCAAGTATGAGGAGTTTGTCATTAGTTTTGAGAAAACCGTTAACGAACTACTGGCGGAGCAGGAGATCCAGTAGGTCATAACGGATGAAAGGATAACATCTAAACAACCGTTGCCTTCCAATTCCCGCGCCGAAACAGTACGATAGCGATAATCGTAATGACGGTCTCTGCGACGATGACCGACCACGCGACGCCGGGAACGCCGTAGCCTAACTGGGTGGCTAGTAGGAGGGCTAATGGTGTTTCGATAAGCCAGAAACCGACGAAATTAACTCGTGTGGGAGTGGCCGTATCGCCGGAACCGTTAAAGGCTTGGAGAAAAATCATGCCGAGACCGAAGGTAACGTAACCGATGCCGAAGATGCGTAGCACCTGAACGCCGGGGGCCAGCGCGGCGGGGCTGTCGGTGAACCAACCGACGAGCCAATCGGCACCGAAAAAGTAGAGGAGGCCGACGCCGCCGAGGTAGAACAAGGAATAATAAGCGGCCCGCCAGACGCCCTGGGCGGCCCGTTCGGGTTGGCCGGCACCGAGGTTTTGACCCACAAAAGTAGCCGCCGCGTTCGCCAGTCCCCAGGTAGGTAAAAGGGTAAAGATGAGCAGGCGGATGGCTACGGTATAACCCGCCACGGCGGCGTCGCCGAAGGAAGCGATGATGCGGGCCAGGACGATCCAACTGGCCGAGGCGATCACGTTCTGGAAAGCCCCGTTGACGGCGATGCGCAGAAGGCGCACGATCATGGTCCCGTCGAATCCCCAACTGCCAATGGCGAGTTTGACGGAGGACTTGCCGCCCAGCAGGATGTATAACTGGTAGGCCACGCCGATGCCCCGCCCAATGGTAGTGGCCACGGCCGCGCCCGTGACGCCCAGGGCAGGAATGGGGCCGAAACCGAAGATGAAGAGGGGATCGAGTACGATGTTAATGCCGTTGGCGATCCAGAGAACGCGCATAGCGCGGGCGGCTTCGCCCGCGCCCCGGAACACGCCGTTGAGCAGGAACAGCAGCATGATGACCACGTTGCCGCCGAACATGATACGGGTATAATTGGCTCCCTCGCGGACTACTTCCGGGCTGCCGCCCATGAGGCGCAGAATGTCTTCGGCGAAGATGATGCCGGGTACGGCCACGACGATACTGAAAGCGATAGCAATCCAGATAGACTGACGGGCGGCGCGGGCGGCCCCGAACTCGTCTTTCTCACCCACGAAGCGAGCGATCATGGCCATGGGCGCGATGCTGAGACCGATGGCCACGGCATAAACGAGCGTGAGGACAACTTCAGTGAGGCCGACCGTGGTGAGGGCGGAAACGCTGACCTGACCGACATAAAAGGTGTCGACCAGCGCGAAAATAGCCTCCATTGCCATCTCCAGCATCATCGGTACGGCCAGCATGGCGATGGCGCGGTCGGTACTGCCGGTGGTAAAATCGTGTTCCTTGCCCGCCAGCGCGTCGCGGAAAAGGGCGTACCATTTTTTCATAGGAAGAATGGCGGGGCCATGATTGGTAATCTTGCGGAGAAATAGCCGCGCCGGCCGACGGTGGTGCGTGTAAGCACTGGGGTCGAGAGACGACGGACAACCCGCCGCCACTGGGGATAGTTTCACATTGGCGCGGATAGGTTTTACCTTCGCGGCCATGAAGATCGTAACCTATAATGTAAATGGAATTCGGGCTGCCCTCCGCAAGGGTTTTGCCGAATGGGTAGCCGCTAATGATTTTGCCATCGTCTGCGTGCAGGAAACCAAGGCGCACCCCGAACAGGTAGACCTGACGCCGCTGGAAGAAATGGGCTACCACGCCCACTGGCACTCGGCTACCCGGCGCAAAGGTTATAGCGGCGTACTAACGTTAAGTAAGCGCGCACCCGATTTGGTGGAAGCAGGTTGTGGACAAGAAACTTATGACTGCGAGGGTCGGATCCTGCGTACCGATTTCGGGGGGCTGACCCTGCTTAACTGTTACTTTCCATCCGGCACTTCCGGCCGGGAAAGGCAGGATATGAAAATGGAATTCCTCACGGACTTCGTTCGCTTCGTTGATCGCCTGCGCATGGCGGGGCGGGAGCGGATACTGGTGGTCGGTGACTACAATATCGCCCACGAGGAAATAGACATTCACGACCCGAAGCGCAACAAAAAAACAACCGGCTTCCTGCCCGAGGAACGCGCCTGGATGAGCGAATGGCTGAGTACCCACGGTTTTACGGATGCTTTTCGCCACCTCAATCCCGAATCGGTGCAATATAGTTGGTGGTCGACGCGGGCCAATGCGCGGGCTAATAACAAGGGCTGGCGAATCGATTATCAGGCCCTGACTTCGCCCGCTGCCGGCTTGCTGCTGGACGCTTACCAGGACGCGGACGCGGTACACAGCGATCATTGTCCGGTGGTAGTTACCTATGGAGAAGGATTGATCGGGTAGCGTAGTAGAATGATGCACCAATGATACCGGATGGTGACTACTGAAAGATGCCGCTATTACTTAGTTGAAATGAAATGGTGCTTCCTAGGTTTGCAATGAGGAGCAGAGCCGCAAAGCAGATCATTAATACTTTATAGCGGTTGGTCGGCCATTGGATGGCAATTACAAGCAGCATGATATTTGCCGCGAGATAAACGGTCGAGGAAAATAATTGAGTAAAGGACATATCCCAGTCAAGGGAGACCAGAGAAAAGACGGACCAGAAAAGGGATTGAAATACCAGGATGCCCAGGTATGCGACGAACCAGCCGCCGATATCTTTTGTCGGCAAGTCGTCTCCTCCTACTAGGTGGCGTTCGTGGTCGGTGATTAGTCCGCCAAAGTCTGTTGATTTGATCCACTCATTAGTGTCACCACGCAAGATGGGCGTATCGGCCGGCAAATTCATGGAACGAATGTAGTCCAGGGTGTACGGTCCTTGTCTCTCACCATTGTGTAAGTAGTAATAATCTGGCATATATATTGTGATGTGGCAAAGATCGCGGAGTAGTTGGCGACAAGTCATGATAAAAATCGAGCGGAAATAGGACTTCTTGAAACCGCAAAAAAAGGCAAGTCGAGAGTTTCGACTTGCCCGAACATTAACCAAAAACCCAGCAAAATTCATGATCCTATTTATCGGCCTCGACCGTTTTCCCGAAGGGACGGTCGCCGAAAATAAGTTTAAGATCATTCTGGAGCACCACCTCCTTGCTGAGCAGCAACCGAGCCAGTTCTTCCAGCTGGTTGCGATGTTTGTTCAGCAAGATTTTGGTTCGCTCGTATGCCTGTTCGATGAGTGTTCTGACTTCTTGATCGATCAACTGGGCCGTAGCCTCGCTATATGGCTTTTGCAGGGATCTCTGGTATTGCCCCGTGCTATCATAATAGCTCATATTACCGATTTGTTCATTTAACCCGTAAAAGCTCACCATGGAATACGCCAGTTTGGTGATTTTTTCCAAATCATCCAACGCACCGCTGCTAATTTTACCGAAGATAATTTCTTCAGATGCTCGTCCGGCCAATGTAGCGCAAATGCGGTCCATGAATTGTTCCATGGTATAAATAGCACGCTCGGTAGGCAGGTACCAGGCAGCACCCAAACTTTTACCCCGCGGCACGATGGATACCTTGAGCAGCGCATCGGCGTGTTCCAGGTACCAACTGGCAGTAGCGTGGCCGGCCTCGTGGTAAGCGATGATCTCCTTCTCGCGATCGGTAATGATGCGCGATTTGTTCTCCAGTCCGCCGATGATACGATCGGCCGCGCTCATAAAATCCTGCATCTGCACGCCCTTCTTATCGTGGCGGGCGGCAATCAGGGCGGCCTCGTTACAAAGGTTAGCCAGATCGGCACCGCTAAAGCCGGGGGTCTGACTGGAGAGTTGGTCCAGGTCGATCTCGCCGTCCAGCTTGATGTCGCGGGTATGCACCCGAAGAATTTCCTCACGCTCCTGCTTCGTTGGTAGTTCTAGGTAGATTTGGCGGTCGAAGCGGCCGGGCCGCAGCAGGGCGGAGTCCAGTACCTCGCCCCGGTTAGTAGCCCCCATTACGATCACGCCGGTATTGGCCCCGAAGCCGTCCATTTCGGTCAGCATCTGGTTCAGGGTACTCTCACGCTCGTCGTTACTTTGCATCGCGTTAGCCGCGCCGCGTGACCGGCCAACGGCGTCGATCTCGTCGATAAACACGATACTCGGGCTATTTTCCTTGGCGGTCTTGAACAGATCGCGCACCCGCGAGGCACCGACACCGACGAACATTTCCACGAACTCCGAACCCGAAATGCTATAAAACGGCACGCCCGCCTCGCCGGCCACGGCCCGCGCCAGCAGCGTCTTTCCCGTACCGGGAGGGCCAATCAATAGCACACCACGGGGAATCTTTGCACCCAGCGAGGTGTACTTCTCCTTATTCTTCAGAAAGTCGACCACTTCGCCCACTTCCACTTTTATCTCGTTTAGACCGGCAACGTCGTCAAACGTCACCTTCTCCTCGCTCTGATCGACCAGCTTGGCCTTCGACTTACCAAAATTGAAGATGCCGTTCGGGCCGCCCATGCCACCCATGTTACTACGGGCGCGGTTCATCAGGAACATCCAAAGTAATAGGAGTAGTCCGATCGGAATGACCCAACTCAGTACTACACCCAGGTAATCCGGGCGATCGAGGAAAGTTACTTGCAATTTATCCCCTTCGCTACGATCTTTCTGAATACCGTTGAGTGCCTCGGTAAAGGCATCGACCGAACCGATTTCTACTTCGTACTGCGGCCGATTAGTGGATTGTGGCAGCTTTTCATACTTCGGTTTAGTCAGCTTATCTTCTTTAATGTATACTTCGGCGGTCGACTGATTAACGACCGTCACCTTGTCCACGTCTTCGGTCCGAAGCAGGGCCATCAGCTCGGTATAGGAAATGGTTTCACCCTTTGTAGTGAAGAAGGAAAAAGCGATCTGTAGCACGAAAAATGCTCCGAAAGCGATCCAGAGCCAGGGGATGGCCCTTTTGCCGTCATCCGGCTTTTTACCTGAGGGAAAACCGGGTAGCTTAGGGCTGCCGGAGGGTTTGGTGGGTTTGTTTGCTTGCGCCATAATCTGTAAACAACGGGGCGATGGAATAGGTCGGGCGACGGAGCGATAATGGTATCGTTTCACGAGCACGCAACTATTTTCGCGGATTCGTTGGTAAACTTCTAATTTAAAACCCTTGTTCAATGGGGCGTGGCATTATTACGTCACGCTAACCAAACCCCCTAGAATATCCAGCCCATGAGCCAGACTAAAACCAAGCACGCCGACAAAGCCGCCATTATCAAATACCTCCTGGAGGACAAGGAGAATACCTACAAAGGTCTGATGGACGTGCAAATGGCCGACCTGGGCGAAGCGGAAAAAGAAGCCGACGACGAACAGAACATGATCGAGCAAGGCAAGATCGACCAGTCCATCAATCGCGTGGAAGCTCGCTCCTCCGCGGTGGAAGCATTGCGTGCTGAAATCGCCCTGTTGCGCAATCTCAAAACCATCGACCCTACTCCCGAAATTCAGTTAGCCGACATCGTTGAGACGGACCAGGGCAATTTCTTTGTCGCTGTTCCCGCCGATGTGTTCGAGGTGCAGGGCGTCAAATACCGGGGCATTTCTACCGATAGCCCCCTTTACAAAGCCCTTGCCGGCAAGCAGGACGGTGATAAGGTGGAGGTCAACGGCACCCATTTTCACCTGCTGGGAAGCCACTAAATAGCGTGGAGACGTGGCAGCTTTTTTGCTAGTTAAGAGCGTGTCTAAATTTTACCTCCTGATAACCAGTAATTTAAGAACCTGGTGTCATAAAAACTGACTTACGTAACCCGCTGTGCGCGCAAGTTTTTATCTAGCCGGAAACTTAACCACGAAGTAGCCGCGAAGCGAATCATTGATCCTCAGTTCTTAAAAATTTTAGACACGTTCTAAGGCGTTTTTATGGGCGTGTCACCGTCCCTGCCGGGCCGCTGTCGGTCCCTTCCGGGCTTCGCTGATCGCTCGGCACTGCGTGCGCTAACGCCCCTCCAGGCACCTCACGCATCGTTCCGGTTAGCCGCTCTAAAAGGTAAAGACGTTGCCCGCCTGACGAAAATTTGCAAATGACCGCGTAAGCCCCTAGATTTGCAGCGTTGCTCCTGCGAGCATCAAAAGATTTTAGTTTAATCCCATGAATGTAAATGAGGTCGTACCGCCTAGCGTGGTACGGCCTCTTTTTTGAGGACCTCGATCCCCGGATTGCGGAAGAGTATAAAGGGTCGCGATCCCCAGATCGCGGAAATCATTCGGCCGGGTGAGATGGACAGGGGGGGCCGAGCGGGGCGCAATTACGCATTCGCGTACACGATATGGTCGTCGGGATCCAGTGAGGAGTTGAAGTGAGACAAAAAAAAGAGCGGCCCCCCCAAAGGGAGCCGCTCCGTATAAAGCTTAAAGTCGATCATGCCGAATGTGAGAACCGGCGAGAGCGAGCAACAGCTTCCGCACTGGGCTACCCGAGCGATTCGGGTTAAGAAGCTGGATCGTTCCTTCCGGTTGACCCGTCAAAGATAGGAGGACCGGACCCTCATCACCAAACTGCGAAAACCGACTTCTTATAACCTCCGACCTACCGTGTACTTGGACGGTGTACTATTATTTCAGCCAAGAATTTAAGCGGAGATAACTTTGAACGACACATAATTTTGTCAGGTGGGACTTAAGTTGACTGATTCGCTATTTTTGTTTGGCTGCTCTGTCAGCGTATCTGTTATTTCTAAGCTCCCAATTGACGCAAAAGAAAGTGTAAATTTAACACTAAGTTAGCGTAGAGGGGATGATTGATGGAGCAATCGGTACTGAGATCATTACCTTTGGATGGCCGTTACGGGGTCCATGCCGGCTGCCTTGCGGGCGGGGTAGGTGCCGAAGATGATGCCGGTAAGCAGCCTCGCCCGGTGACAGTTCCAGAGCGAATACCCCGACGATCTCGAAGGGCGTTCCAAAAAAAGAGATGCGCTCACCGATCGCGCCGGCGGCGTCACTCGAATCCTGGGTAATCCGTTTGGCCAGAAATTCATTGATAAATGCAACCGGTTTGTTTCCCGTTTCATCATCCGGGCTGAGATCGCGGCCGTAGATTATTGCGTCCACGTTCCGTGCGTGAGGTGCCTGGACGGTGTCCGCGCAGCGGCAGCCCGCAGGGCCGAGCAGACTTGCGAGCCGGGAAGGGACCGACCCCGACCGTAGGGAGGGGACACGGCCTCGGTTAACTACCCGACTACCAAACTACTCAATCTCCCACCACGGCGATCTGGTAATCGTCGCTGACGGCCAGGCGGCTGATGTTATTGATATTGTAAAAGCGGAGGTCAGCCAGTTCGACCCAACCCTGGTGACGGAGACGATTGTACTGAAAAATTTTGGATCCCTGACCCATGAGGAAGGTGCCGTCGCGCAGCACCGCGAAATCTTCCGCTCCCGGCAGACAATTGACAACGGGTAGTGCTTCAGTATCCAGGCGGTAGAGGTTTTTTTCCATAATTCGCCAGGGACCGAATTCGGGTTTTTCTACGTAGGCGAGATTACCGCTGGGCAGGCGGGAGAAGCAGCGGCCGGGGCGCTGGGCGATGGTCTGGAGGTCGTCCGTATCCGCATTGGCGAGGGCCAGGGTAGGGTTGGGGCCGACAACGTAGACGGCCATCTGGCGGGAGGAGACCCAGGCATAGTAGCCGACGTTGGTAAGGTACTTGAAGACCGGGCGGCCATTGGTGGTACGGTCCAGGGGAAATTGCCAAATGCGCAGGGCGGTATCCGTGCCGACGACTTCCATGCGGACGGCTGAGAAACTCCGGTAATCCGGCGAGGGCGCGGGGCTGAACTCTCCGGCCGTGGTGGCGGTCACCCGGCTCTGGGTGCGCTTGGCCAGGTCAAAGGCGTAGAGGTCCGGCTCCTGCATATCGGGCTTGCGCACCGTCATGAAGAGGGTTTTATTGTCGATGAAGACGGGTTGGTTGTTATAACCGGTGCTATTGAAATCGCTGAGGAAACGCGGCTGTACGAGGTTGTAGGACGTATCGCCGGCCGGTTCCATGTCGAACAGGTAGACGTTGGTCTGTACGTACTGCGCGGCGAGGGTGCCGGCCAAAAACAGGCATGCTAGTATAAGGAGTGGACGGGTGGGCATGGGCGTGGATTGTGGAAGGGGCGAAGATAGCAAGGAATGAGGGAAGAACAGATTTTCGGCAATTGATACTCGGTATCTGGTAATGGATCGGTAAACGTTATGCAGGGTTAACGTCTGATTGCCCGCGCTGATCGTCGTGAGCTATTCGGAGTACTGGATTAGCCGGTATCGGGATAAAATCGACCCAAAAACAGCAGTGCCGTGCCATATAATCCGACGGCCTGGAACACTAGGAAAACCGGGGAAAATGTCGTAACTTTGTGGGCTAGCGAAGAAGGGGCCGAGTGGGTTCCGTCGCAGAATTTTTAGGCCGTCCCGGCAGGCTGATTTGACTCCTCGGGATGGTGAACATGCAACTGTTTAGATGGCTTCCAACGAGCGAATTATCCCCGTTAATATTGAGGACCAGATGAAGTCGGCTTATATCGACTATTCGATGTCCGTCATTGTCTCCCGGGCACTGCCCGATGTCCGCGACGGACTTAAACCGGTACACCGCCGCGTGCTGTATGCCATGTCCGATCTGGGACTGACCTACAACAAATCCCACAAGAAATCCGCGCGTATCGTGGGTGAGGTGCTGGGTAAGTACCACCCCCACGGTGACTCCTCCGTTTACGATACGATGGTACGTATGGCCCAGGAGTGGTCGTTGCGCTACCCGCTGGTTGACGGTCAGGGTAACTTCGGTTCGATGGATGGGGATAGCCCCGCCGCCATGCGCTACACCGAGGCCCGCTTAACCCGGATGGCCGATGACCTGCTCTCGGATATCGGTAAGGACACGGTAGACTTTCAACTCAACTTTGACGATACCCTTACCGAGCCCACGGTGCTGCCCTCGCGCATCCCCAACTTGCTGGTAAATGGCGCCAGTGGTATCGCGGTGGGTATGGCTACCAATATGATGCCCCACAACCTGACGGAAGTGGTGGACGGAATCATGGCAACGGTAGACAACCCCGATATTACAATCGACGAGCTGATCACGCACGTGAAGGCCCCCGATTTTCCGACCGGTGGCATCATTTATGGAGTAGACGGCGTCCATGAGGCGTTCCGCACCGGCCGCGGCCGGGTGATCGTACGTGGCCGCGCCGAAATCCAGGTGGATAAGGACGACCGTGAGACCATCATTATCAGCGAAATTCCCTACCAGGTCAATAAGGCCAACTTGGTCATCAAGATCGCGGAATTGGTCAATGATGGCAAGATCCTCGGTATCAGTGCCGTGCGCGATGAGTCGGACCGCGACGGCCTGCGCATTGTAGTTGAAGTGAAGCGCGACTCGATGGCGAGCATCGTGCTGAGTAAGCTGTACAAGTATTCCGCCCTGCAAACCAGCTACGGCGTGAATAACGTGGCACTGGTGAACGGCCGCCCCGTGATCCTGAACCTGAAGGACATGGTGGAGGAATTCATCAAATTTCGCCTGGAAGTTATCGTTCGCCGCACGCAGTACGACCTGAACAAGGCCCTGGCCCGCGCCCACATCCTGGTCGGTCTGCTGATTGCCCTGGATTACCTGGATGAGGTGATCGCCCTGATCCGTGCTTCCAGCAGCCCCGAGGAAGCCCGTAACGGGTTAATGGCCGGTGACTTCATCGAAGATAAAACTGCTTTCTGGGAAAAATTCGGCGATCTGGTAAAAGAAGTTCAGACCGCCGAACTGATCACCGAGGAAGGTAATGTACTTTCCGAGGCCCAGGCCCGTGCCATCCTGGATATGCGCCTGCAAAAACTGACCGGCCTGGAGCTGGATAAGATTCGCAGTGAGTACCAGGAGATCCGGGAGTTGATCGACCACCTCCGTTCCATCCTCGCCAGCGAGCAACTGCGCCGCGATATCGTGAAGGAGGAATTGCTGGAGGTGCGACAAAAATACGGTGACGATCGTCGCTCGGAGATTTCGCTGGACAACAGCGATATCACCATCACCGACCTGATCAGCAACGACGATGTGGTGGTGACGATCAGTCACCTGGGCTACATCAAGCGGACGCTGATGTCGGAATACCGCACCCAATCCCGCGGCGGCCGCGGTAGTCGTGGTACCAAGACGCGAGATACTGATTTTGTCGAACATATGTTCATTGCCGGTAATCACAACTACCTGCTGCTCTTCACCGAGCAGGGGCGATGCTTCTGGTTACGAGTTTACGAAATTCCCGAGGCTACCAAAGCCAGCCAGGGCCGGGTGATGCAGAATATCCTGGCTATTCCGAAGGACGACAAGGTCCGCGCCTACATCATCGTCGAAGATTTGACGGATGAGGAATACCTGAACAACAACTACATCATGTTTGCCACCAAGCGCGGACTGGTAAAAAAGACGCTGCTGGAAAATTTCTCGCGGCCGCGTACTAACGGTATTAATGCCATCACCATCAACGAAGGCGACCAACTTTTGGAGGCCCGGATGACGAATGGCAACAGCCAGGTCTTCCTCGGCACCTCCGATGGACAAGCGATTCGCTTTGAGGAAAGCAAGGTTCGCTCAATGGGCCGTTCGGCGGCCGGTGTGCGGGGCGTTACCCTGGCAAACGACAATGATGAGGTGATCGGAATGGTCAGCCTGGACCCCGAACTGAACGCGGGCCGCACAATTCTGGTTATATCAGAGCGTGGTATGGGCAAACGGACTCCATTTGATGAATATCGGGTGACCAACCGGGGCGGTAAGGGCGTTCGTACGATGTCCATCACCGATAAAACCGGCCGCCTGATCGCACTCAAAGGAGTGGAAGATGATGAGGATCTGATGGTAACCAACCGTTCGGGGATCATGATCCGCATGAAGATCAGTGACCTGCGTCCGCAGGGCCGCGCTACGCAGGGGGTACGCGTTATCCGTTTGGATAAGAAAGATTCCATTGCCGATGTGGCCGTAGCGCCGACGGAAGATGACGAAGAGGAATAATTCCCCGTGCGCCCCGCAAATTTTAACAATTCGCTAAACCGCTTTTAACGGACAAGTGTGACCCTTTTTGCCGGTTTATGCGTCTTAAAGTCGTTAATCAACCAAACAATCCATGTTTACGAGCAACCGTATGAAACAACTATTTTTGGGCCTGATCGCCCTCCTTACCGTCGCTAATCTGGCCATTGCCCAGGATGGCAAAAGTGACCTGAAAACTGCCGAGAAAGGTCTTGCCGCTTACAACTTAAGCGGTGACGATGCGAAACTGCAGGAAGCAGTAGCTGCCGTACCCGGTGCCGTCGCCGGCTCCGAAACCAAACTCGACCTAGACACTTACCTGGCCGCCGGCGAGGTAATGACAGCCGCCGCCAACACTTATATCACTGCCAAGAGTACATCAGAGGATGGCTCCAAGATTGTGCCCATGGCACCGGAACCTGCCATCAAAGCTGCCGAGTACTACCAGAAAGCCTTTGATATGGCTGAAAAGAAAGGAGATAAGAAAAAAGCCCTGGCCGGTCTCCAGTCGGTGGAAAATCACCTCTCTAATGCCGGTATCCTTGCCATCCAGAACAAGCAGTACGACCAGGCTTACGCCAACTTCGTTGCCGCGCAGAAAGTTTTCGCTACGCTGAAAGCAAATGGCGAAGAGAGCGTCCTGAATGATGACAAGAAGCGGATGGATGAATCCTACTACGCTGCCCTGGCCGCGCTACTGAATGAGGATTATACCAATGCCAAGCCACTGTTGGTCCAGTTAAAGACCGACGACTACGATGACTCCGGTCTCTACGACGGTCTTTACAAAGTGACCATGGCCGAAGGCGATACGACCAAAGCTTACGAATACCTGTCGGCAGGACGCGAAAAGTATCCGACGGAAACTTCCTTGTTATTTACGGAGATCAACCACTTCCTTGCTATTAAGCAATTGGATATTCTGACCACCAAACTGGAAGAGGCCATCAAGCAGGAACCCGATAATATCTCGCTCTACGCCACGACGGGTAGTGTATACGACAACTTGTATCAGCGTGATGCCGCATCCGGTAAAACGGAGTCAGCTCAGAGATACTTCGATAAGGCCCGTTCGTATTACGATCAGGCACTGACCAAAGATCCTACTTATGCTCCCGCCGTTTATAGCATTGGTGCGCTTTACTACAACCGCGCCGCTGCCATGACGCAGGAACTTTCTAAATTAGGGGATGATTTCTCTAAGGAAGGCCAGAAAAAATATGAGGCACTGAAGACAAAAGTGGATGCGGAATTCGAACTCGCGCTTCCTTATTTCGTCAAAGCCGAGAAACTGGACCCGAACGATCTGAACACGATCGTTGCCCTTAAGGAGATGTACGCGCGTAAGAGTGATTACGATGCCTCGAACGCTTTCAAAGATCGGATCGAGAAGGTACAAGCCGGTGAAAAACTGACCGACTCTTACCACAAATAAGCAAATCAATAGGTTGCGGCTCACTAGTCGTTAACTTACCCGATTATTTACGGCCGGTGATAATTTCTTTTAGGAATTATCACCGGCCGTTTTTATTCGATTCACTAGTATCATCTTTGAAAGACTCACAACTCGGTACCGATGTCGACCGCGCCGTCCATCACCTGCTGGCGGGTGAATTAGTGGCCATTCCTACGGAAACAGTTTATGGATTGGCGGCCAATGCACTGGATGAAACGGCGGTAGCGCGGATTTTTACGGCTAAGGATCGGCCGCGTTTCGATCCTCTGATCGTTCATGCGCGCGACCTTGCTGCCCTGGAACCTTATTTGAGCGAATTTCCGCCGGCCGCCCGCTTACTGGCCGATCGTTACTGGCCGGGACCACTTACCCTGCTTCTGCCCCGTAATGATCGTATTCCCGATCTGGTTACCGCCGGATTACCGCGCGTAGCCGTTCGGGTACCGCGTCACCCACTTACGCTGGAGTTGTTAGCTAGGTTGCCATTCCCCCTGGCTGCTCCCAGTGCTAATCCTTTTGGCTACATCAGTCCTACCCATCCCCGGCATGTGCTGGATCAATTGGCGGATCGGGTTTCGTACGTCCTTGACGGCGGCCCCTGTAGCGTAGGGTTGGAAAGTACCATTATCGGTTTCGAGGCCGACGGGGAGCCGTTGATCTACCGGCGCGGGGGATTACCTACCGCAGACTTGGAAGCTACGCTCGGGCGATCGATTTCCGCACTGGATATATCTACTTCCCAACCCCAGGCTCCCGGTACGCTGCACAGTCACTATGCGCCGCGAGTGCCACTACTGTTCGGCGACCGGCAAGAACTACTCTCGCGGCATCGGGGGAAACGAATAGCGGTACTTTCCTTCGGAACTACTTCCTCGCTAGCGGAAGAAAATATTGCAAAACACCTTTCCCTCAGCCCTGCCGGAGACAGTGTGGAAGCGGCGTACCGACTATTCTCCGCACTTCGCGAATTAGATCGCCCCGACCGTTTTGACCTCATTATTACTCAACCCCTACCGGAAGATAGCGCATTGGCTGCGGCGGTTAACGATCGGTTGCGGCGTGCCTCCGCACGTTGATGAATGAAATTCTTCTGATTACTCGCTACTTCCGGGCGTATAGCTAACAAAGGAGGCCGGATAACCGTTTAACTTCATGTTGCTACCGAACTTCGGCGGGCAACTTTACCCTCACTACCGCTATTCTTATATTTGCTTATGTCCCGGTATCCTACTCACCGTTTCACGATATATTCATTCATCATCGCATTGATTGCCATCGCTCTGATGGGATCCTGTGTTAGTGAGGGACCGGCATCCGGGAAAGACTTATTACGCGGGCGTTGGGAAATTGTCAGTGCCGAGCGTAATAATAAGCCCACGGAATCACTGGCAAATCTCTATTTTGAATTTCTATCCGGAAACCTGTTACACACGAACATGACGCCGACCGGAACGGACACGCAAGGAAGCTATGAGTTGAAAGATGATGTCCTGGAACAAACAACTCCCGAACTATCTGCTATTTACACCATTAAAGAATTGAGCGATAGCATCTTATACCTCGAGACACGGCTGCACGGTACTTTTTTCGAATTTAATTTACGCCGTGCCGCCGACCAAGTGCCGGAAGAGGATTCAGGAAATGAAAATATTTAGCTAAGTTTACTTAATCGTCCTTCGGCGGGCGGCTTTATCCTTTCCGGCTTTAGCCGGTTATCAATCGCCCAGTCATGAGATTGCTTATCGTAATTTTCCTGTTTTTTAGTTTCCTTTCACTGGTTTACACCCAGGAAGCGGCTATCTCCTACGCTACTTTTCGTAGCCCCGGTGGTGAATATTACGCCGAAGTATCACTCTATCTGATCGGAAAAGGGTTAACCCACCAACCCGTTCAGCAAGGTGATTCACTCACCAAGGCAGCTGCCGAAGTTACACTTTTGATCCGCCCGGCCGAGGAGGACCGTATCGTTGTGGCGGACAAGTTTCTCCTGTCCGGACCTCCTACTGTTTCCCCTAAAGATTTGGTGGATGTAAAACGCTATCCACTACCGGCAGGAGCATATGAGTTGTCGATCCAAGTGGTAGATGCCGGAGCGGAGGATAGGAAAAAAACCTACCGTACGCCCCTTTCAATCGGCTATGATGATAAGGTGATTGTCATTTCCGACGTTCAGTTATTCGCATCCATCACGGCTGCTAGCGAGTCATCCTCGACTTTTAGTAAGCAGGGCTATGACATGGAGCCGCTACCGTTTAATTTTTACAATCACGATCGTGACAAACTTTTTGCCTACACTGAAATTTACGGCACAGAGCAGCGAGAAACCACGGATAAGATCGTTGTCGCTTCCATCATCGAAAAATTGAGCGGCGGTACCGGAACGGAAGTAGCCCGTCGGGTTAAAGCTTATAGTAGGGCAGAGATCGTTCCGGTGCTCACCGTTCTCCCGATCGGAGATTTGGGCGGTGGTAATTATCGGTTAGCCACCGAAGTTCGCTCCGCTACGAATGAACTAATTGTAAGGCGGGAAACCGAATTCCAGCGGAGTAACCCAACCGCAGATGGTCGGGACCTCGCCGAGCGATTGCTTGCTGCCGGCCGGGAAGAATCATTTACCGAAGTGCTCCATTTCGATACCCTTAAATATTCCCTACAGGCCCTGTTTCCGCTACTGCCGCAGATGGATATCGAACCCGTAAGCCAAATGATTGCTGCGGAAAACACAAACGCGCTGCGGCTCTATCTGGCGGACTTTTGGCGCAAGGAAACACCCGCTAATCCCGCTCTCGGCTACCGGAAATTTATGGAAGTGGCCCGGGCAGTGGACCAGATGTTCCAGTCCGGTTTCCGAAACGGATTCGAAACGGATAGGGGTGTCACCTTCATCAAGTACGGCCGGCCGAATGACATCGTACGCGTTGAAACAGATCCCGATGCAGCCCCCTATGAAGTATGGTCCTATGACTTTATCGCAGTAACCGGCCAGAGCAACCGCCGCTTCATTTTCTATAATCCGTCCCTGGCCGCTGACGACTTCGAACTGCTACACAGCGATGTTCGGGGCGAACGCGCGAACCCGCAGTGGCAACTAAAGCTCTACCGGAATTCACCCGGCGACCACCCTAGTGACTATATACAAGGTACGGAAGTAAGGGACCAACTGGGTAGGCGGTCACGAGATATTATCAGTGATTTCTAATGGATAAGGCGGAGATTTTCAAGCAGCATTTCGAGTGCCGAAAACCCGGCGCATATCACCAAAAGTTTCAATGCGGGAAGCTTCCTCGTCCGTCAGAAAAAGGTTGAGGCGGCTTTCCAGGCTGACAATAAGTAGGGTGAGGTCCAACTGGTCTAGGTAGAGATCGTCCGCGAAACGCGTGTTGTCGAATAGACGAGTAGCGGGAACGTTGATTTGGCGGCTTATGGAAGCACGCAGGGCAGCGTCTTGCATGAGAATGGGGAATTTTAAAGATTAGGTCAGTCAGAGAGAACGTATGTTAAAATACGGTCGATCGTACAGCAAAGACGGCGCGGAAATAAATATGGTTGTATCCGCAACGTTCGGTTAACGCATGCCCTGCGCGGAACGTTGCTTGCAGAGGAGGGGGCAAAACCCTCCTTTAACATTTTCTTAATTGACGAGTCCTTTTTCCTGGGCTATTTTGCTACTCGCTGGATCATCCGGCTACTTATTTACCTTGCCTTTACGCGGCTTTAGCTACTTTTGCGGCATGACAAACCTAACTGACGATCTTATCAATCCGCACCGCGAACCCAAGAAATGGCAGCATACCATGCAGGGTGAAAATAGCTGGACGATGTTTAAGGTCATCTCCGAATTCGTGGAAGGGTTCGAGATCATGAACCACATCGGACCCTGCGTGAGTATCTTCGGATCGGCCCGCACGAAGCCCGATCATCATTTTTATAAACTGACCGTCGAGCTGGCGCAGTTGCTCACCGAAGAAGGCTACGGAGTGATCACCGGTGGCGGACCCGGCATCATGGAAGCTGCTAATAAAGGTGCTCACCTGAGTAACGGCCCATCGGTTGGGTTAAACATCGACCTGCCCTTCGAGCAGAGCAGTAATGAGTTTGTCGACCACGATAAGGACATCAACTTTCGCTACTTCTTCGTCCGCAAAGTCATGTTCGTTAAGTATGCCCAGGCATTCGTAGGTTGCCCCGGCGGCTTTGGTACCATGGACGAATTGTTTGAGGTATTGACCCTCATCCAGACCAAAAAGATTACCCCCGTACCTGTTATCCTTCTGGGAAAGGAATACTGGAGCGGCCTGATCGATTGGATCAAAAGCGTAATGGGAGAGCGCGAAAGTAATATCAGCCCCGGAGATGTTGACATGCTACCCGTCGTGGACACGGCCGAGGAAGTGGTACAGATCATTAATGAGTTCTACGGCAGCAAGCGCGGACAACTCGGCGTGAATTACAAACTGTAACGGTAGTCAATCCTATCGCCGCTGCGCAAATAGCCAGGGGTATAATTCCGGATCGGTAAACGCCTGGTCCCAACTGTTGTGATTCACGCCGGGATACTCGCTGTATTTTACGTCCCGATACCCCAATTCGCGCAGGCGTGCCACCGCTGCGCGGGACTCCTTTACCGAAACGACCGAATCGTCCGCACCATGGTGAACCCAAAATTGTGTCTTGCGGGCTTTTTTGTTATAATTTTCCGTATCCATCCCTCCACAGATCGGCACGGCCGCCGCAAAGGTTTTCGGCCGGCGGTAGACTAACTCAAATGTGCCCATTCCGCCCATGGACAACCCCATCACGTAGAGACGTTTTTTATCCAGGCATTCCTCTTGCCTCAGTTTATTAAGCAATTGTTCCACCGCCAGTAGTGCCGGGGTGGGCGGTTGCGTAAAATCAAATGTCAGGTCTACCGGCTGGGTGTTGCGGTCCACATCCACGTTACTCCAGTAACCGTCTTTCGGGCACTGTGGAAATACGTAAATGGCCGGAAAAAGGCGCCGGTGCGTATCCGAAAGCAGCATTTTCGCTCCGTGTACCAATTGCGCCTCATTGTCTTCACCGCGCTCGCCCGCACCGTGTAAAAACAACACCAGCGGATATTTTTCCTTGTCATTCCTATCGTACCCACGCGGATACAAAATTCGGTAGGGCAGGGTAGTGCCGTTGTTGGCCGTAAAAGTTCGTCGCTCGAAACTGTCGAGCGACTGTGCGGAAAGCTTACCGGTTGCGGCACTTAATAGTAAGCAGCTTAAAGTAAGTAGCGACAAATAAAGAAAGTAGCGCATGATCGAATCGGATTATTGGAACAAGATAGCTTTTGTGACCGAATCGTTCACCGCTTATGGGTAGTTTCTTGCTGGGCGTGTCCCCGGCCACGAGCCGGGGTCGGTCCCTTCCCGGCTCCCTGACGGTCGGCCCTGCGGGCTGCTTCGTTAACACTTCGCCCCGTCCAGGCACCTCACGCAAAAGCCCCCCGACCGTTTCCGGTCGCGGGGCTAATGAATGCTTAGTGGTCCCGGGTAGAATCGAACTACCATCTTAGGCTCCGGAAACCCATATACTATCCGTTGTACTACGGGACCAAGCGGCTGCAAAATTACACTTTCCCGCTAAAAGGAACAAGTAGAGCGCAAAGTTCCTTTGTAATTGGACAAATTATTTCAACCGAGATTGACATAATGAGCCCTCATCTTTAATCGAGCCGTTGCTTACGGTAACACCTGACCGCCCCCTTCCGGGCTGCATCTTGAACTATAAATAGGACGAAAAAAGGGCCGCCGGGAAGAATCCCCGGCGGCCCCGAAAAGTTCATGGAAAAAATATCTCTTAGCGAATCACCGTCACATCTCCGCGGATGATGTTACCCTCGCCCAGGTTGAGGCGCAGGATGTAGTAATAGGTACCTTCCGGGATCGGCGTACCGCCTTTATCCGTTCCGTCCCAATCGTTGTTGTAGGGCGATGCCTCAAAAAGGATATCTCCCCAGCGATTAAAGATGGTCAGTTCGTTATTCGGAAACTGATCGACCGGATTATTAGCCAGGATATCGAAGATGAAGGTTTCGTTTAGCCCGTCTCCGTTAGGCGTAATAGCATTGTAAACCACCGGCGTTTCTCCGTCAGAGTCCACGAAAATGGTTACCGTCGCCTGCGCGCACAGATCAGGGCAGGTGGTGCTGCAAACTTCGTAGGTCAATGTAGTTTCGCCACTAATGCCGCGGCCGGCCTCGAATTCCAGCAAGCCGGCGTTCAAAATCGTAGCCGTGCCGAAACCGGGCGTGGAAATGATGGTCACCGCAACGGAGCTGATACCGCCTAGCAGGTCGTTGGCCAGCACGTCAATCGTCCCGATACCGCCGTTTCCTTCGATAACTAATTCATCATCTTCGGCCTCGGGTGCGGACTCCGTCGTAATGGTAATTGTGTCGGAACTATACTGCGGGCAGCCGGTAGCGGACAGGGTCCAGATCGCGATCACGGAATTAGTGATTCCGGTCAGTTCCGTAGTCGGACCGGCGGGGTTACTGATCGTGGCTCCCATCCCGATAACGGTAAATAGGCCGGTACTACCACCGGGCAGGTTACCGGTCAGCGAAGTGGAATCACCGCAAATGCTGAAATTAGCGGGTAACACTGCCGGCGGCGGGCCGACCAAGTTAACGGTAACCGTATCACGGTCGGTACAAAGGTTATCATTGTTGGTGACGATCAGTTCGTAGCTGCCGGGACCGGAAACGGTCGGCGCGGTGGACCCCCCGCCGCTAACGATCGTACCATTACCGAGTGAAGTCCAGACGTAACTGAAACTCGGACCGCTCGTACTACCCGAACCATCCAGCAAGGGTGTCTCCCCGCAGTCGGCATCGCTGTCCTCGCCGGCATCAGCCACGGGCGTGTCCTGGTCGGCGGCAACCGTAACGGTTTCGCTACGCGAGCAACCGCCTGCATCCGTGATGGAGAGGACGTAACTACCGGGGCCGTTGACCGAAACGACTAAACTACCGGTAGGGGGCATGACGGTGTTGCCGTCCAGGGATGTCCACTGAATAGTCAGATCTTCCGGGGTTGCCGAGGTGCCGGAGGCATCAATGGTAACACTCTGTGACGTGCAACTGAACACGTCCGTCGAGTCGAACACGATCTCCGGAAGGTCGTCGAAGGAGCTTTCTACCGTGATGCTCACGGAAGAAACGCAGTCGGTCACGTTATCCAGCACTAGTATCGTGTAGGTACCTCCTTGCATGACCATAATGGAAGTGCCCAGCGGACTGGGAATGTTCATACCTCCCCGTAACCATGAAATGGAGTAATTGGCGGGGTCACCACTGATGGTGACGGCTACTTCTGTCTCGAGATTATCGCAGCTTAGGGGTATTACCGGTAGGGTGTCGATCTGGTAAAACTGTCGGGTATCTATGACCACTACCGTATCGGATGCCGAGCAGTTGTTATTCGTGTTGGTTACCGTCAATGCATAGGTGCCGGGTGTATTAACAATCAGTGAGTCATTACCCTGACTGGTAGGTACTTCGCCATCAATGATATTAGACCACTCGTAATCGAAGTTCGGCCCATCGCTTGATTGCGACGCATCCAAAATAGTACCGGTCGGATCGCAAGTTAGGTCCAGCGAGGGTTGGCTGAAGGTAACGAAGGGCGGATTGATGGAATCTCCGGATACTACGGTTAGTGCCGTATCCGCACAACCGGTGAGTGGGTCGAATACTCCGATAACGTAGCTACCCGGTTCGGTCACCGCCAGACTGAGGTTAGGGTTGGTCAGCGGGATCGTATCACCTGCGGCGTTGACAAAAACCCACCCGATGATGTAAGCCGGGTTAGCCGGTGTTACGGCTGCAGTTACGGTGATCGTGGTATTGTCACAGCTCAGTCCCTGGGTCGTATCTACTAATTGCACGATCGGTGCCGAAGCGGGGAACATCCAAATCACGGTATCGCGGCTGATACAGCCGGTCTCCGTATCGGTTACCCGTAGCGAATAGCTTCCGGGAACGGGGTCGGTTACGAAGGTAGCCGTAGTAGCTCCGGATAATACACTGCCGTTCAGCGACCACTGATAAACAATACTCGCTCCACTCGCGCTGCCCGATCCGTTGAGCGTAATGCTCATTTCCTGACAGTTGATATCACTAGCAGGGCCGGCATCGGCTACGGGTAAGACCGGTTCGGTAACCACGATGGTATCCAGACCTGAGCAAACGCCGTTACTGACCTCAACAATGTAGGTACCCGCGCCACGAATGAGCGGATCAGCCTGAGTAGCTTGCCCGATCACGAAATTGCCTCCGTCAGGAGAAGTCCATTGGTAGGATAAGTCACCGGTATTGCCCACCAGGATTTCTGAGTCGAGTTGTAGGGTGTCGGTAGAACAGCGGAGTGAAGCCGTTTCGCCCGTGATGGCTACTTGTGGTGCCTCCGTGCTGGGAATAACCGTCGAACTCAGGGTAAGCGAGCAACCATTATCTGGATTGAATGCCGTAATAGTGTAAGTACCGAGTAAATTCACCTGTAAAAATTCGGTGTTACTCAGCACATTGCCATCCGAATCCGTCCATTCAAACTGAATCCCCGTTGCCGTTCCTTGGTAGTCCGCATCGAGTGTAATCGGATTACCATCGCAGGACAAGGGAATAGTTGACGGAGGATTAATTTCGGGTAGTTCCCGCTGATCGGAAACAATGATCTCATCGGATGATTCGCACTGGGTCTGCGGATAGCGAACCGTCAGGCGGTAGCGCCCAGGTTCTGTAATATTGATAGACAGGGTACTACCGAGGGTATCAACAGGGTTACCACCGACAAGCTGTTCCCAGAGGTAAGTAACTAAGCCGTCGGTGCTCGAACCATCGCCGGAAAGCGTGATCATTTGGTCGTTGGCGCAAGTCAGAAAGGTATCCTGACCGGCAATGGCGGTCGGGATATTTGCCGGTGCCACGGTTACGGTATCGAAAGCGAAACAACCGTTTACATTTCTGATCCGTAGTAAAAAGATGCCGGCATCGGGGGCAAAATAAGTTGCGGTGCCATCAGCGGCAACCGTGCCGGGGCTGGGGTTGATCGGATTACCATTTTCCAGCCGGAACCAAGTATAGGCATCGCCGGGGTTCTGGTTGCCGTTGCCGCCCACCAGGGCAAACGCCCCCGTACCACAACCCAGTTGCGCGTCGGCACCCGCATCGGCGGTGGGCAGGTTACTCATGTCGAAATCCACGAATACCGAATCACGGAGGGTAAAACTCGGGCTACCGGTATTGTAAATGGTATAAACCGCCCAACCGGGGCAGACATCGTCAAAACTTAGCGTATTGCTAATCATGAAGGGTTCCTGCAGTTGAATGATCACGTCACCTGAACCGCCACTGACCTCAAAAACCAGTTCGCCATTACAGGTCTCGGCACAGGTAGCGGGGGTTACAATGATGTTTTCCACCACTAACCGATCCTCTACGCAAACCTCACCATCCACGGTCAGGATACTGCCGTTACCGTTGGTCGTAGAAGCCGAAGGTTCGGGACCCTTTTCTAAGTCGATATCCGAACACTCGAGGATTTCCTGCGACTGAAAGCACAGGCTGAACACCTCCGTCCCGTCCGGGATAACCACGGGAGTCGGGTTGGTTCCGGTAACCGGCCACTTGACCTGAATAGTACCCAGGCCGGAATTAGTGACATTGAAGTGATCGGCAATCGTAAGTCCGGTCCAGGGGGTGCCGGGAGCTAACACCACGCCGCTGTACACTAAGTTGCTAGAGTTAAAATTAACCGAAAAATTAGCCGCCGTTATATTGTCAAACGACTCCACCGTAAAGGGAACACAGACCGCTGAGTCGCGCGGTACCGTCACGTTTCCCGCCGTAATTCCGAATCCTTCGGGAAACAACACACAGGATTCCCCCGGCAGATCGGTGATCATCACGTCCGTCATGGGCGCGGCGGCGCGGGAAGCAAACGGGGCCACGGGCGTGGGAACCAACTGGAAGTCGCCGCACTCGCCCGGTGAGGCACTGCTTTTGGGTGTCAGGCAAACCTCGAATAGTACGGCACTGTTCGCCAAGCTCTGGGCGGGTCCATTATAGGTATAGGTTATCAAGCCCGTCGCGGAGGTCAGGGCACTGTTGATGACTGCTCCGGGAAACGCCTGATTCTGGATGGTAACGAAATCGAACAGAATATTTTCTACCTGCATGCTGAAATCCAGGCGCGTCACGTCGCTGAAATTCCCTACGGTTACCGGCAGGCAAACCTGGCCGCCCGTAGCCGCTTCGCCGCTGCCGAAGAACAGGTTGACCGTGGCGGGCTGGATAATGTTGACGTCGCAGTTGCTGGGGTTGATCCCGTTGAGCGGCGTATTGGGTGAACCGGCCGTAGCCACGGCTTTACTCGGGTCACTGATAATGATCGGCGCGTTACTACCCAAACCGACCACGTTAAAGGTCAGGGTATACAGCACCGTACCCGCCGGCCGGGTCTTGCTGAAGTTGACGAAGTAATCAAAACCGAGTACGCCATTGGCGACGTTGTCCACGATGAAGTCCGTATTCTCGATTTGCAAACCTGGGTTCAGGTTGCTGAAACCGACGTACTGCAGCAGGTTTGGGTTCCAGCGCACGAGGTACTCCGCCTCCAGAATGTCGATGTAGTTGTCGCCGGACCGGATGTCGATGGTAATTTGATCACCGAAATTGACGGGCGGGCCGCAATCGACTTCCAATTTCAAACCGTTGGCATTACAAGTGTTGATTCTTACCCGGTCGGGGGTAGTAAAGATGGGAATGACCGAACCGCTGTTGCCAAAGCTATTAGCTGCCTCCAGATCGGCACCGCTGGGCAAGTCCTGAATGACTATATTCGACTGCGAGCCGCAGGCACCGGTAATCCGAAAACACGCCTGGAAAAAAACCGTGCCGTCTTCCAGGGTAATGGATTGATCGTCAACATTATAGGACCAGGAAACGCCCAGGTCACAGCCGGCTACGTTGTTAAAGATGCCGATCGTATTGTTCGGAATATTCGTATTAGGAATAATGCTTTCCAGGGTCAGTACATTGCAGTTCCAGTCCAGTCCCATCTGGAAGGCCTGCAGGTTATCCCAACCCGACTCGGCAACAATATCCACGCAAATCAGGTCACCGGGCTGGTAATTACCATCCGGCACATCGACGGTCATTTCCAGTGGGCGCACGCCCACGGTGATGGAACCGCTTTCTACTCCCAGTACATCCTGCGTGGCCCCCGGCGTAACGCCGCTGCAGGAACCGTTGGGTAGCACCCGGCTGATGAGCAGGGGCTGAGGCATATTGGTAAAGGTGACTGGAATAACCGAGGCATACGTACCCGTAGGAATGAGGCAAAGTTCAAAAAGCACCTCCTGTTCCTCACCCAGACTGATCTGGGGGCTGCCGCTGCCGCAGGTGTTGTTTCCGTAGGAGGTCCAGAGCAGCGAGAGGAAGCCGTCGGCAGTATTGCCGGTGTCAAAGTCACCGAGGTCCAGGCCGGTAACTCCGCCGTTGAGATTCTGAACGCCGGCAAAGGTGGCTCCTGCAATCGGCCACTGAATGGTAAATCCGATGGCTACCTGCTGCGTGAAATCTTCGACCGTGATCGGGATGCAAACCGCTACGTTGGCATCGCCGGTTACGTTGGGGATGCGGACGGTAGCCGACTGGCCGGAGAGTACGAATTGGCAGCCGATGAATAGACTACAGATTATTATAAGACGGGTAAGCGTGGTACGCATGGGATTAATTCTGATGACGAAACAACTTGGGATAGAGGAAAATAGAAGTGGCGGATTTACGCCGGCTAGCGGTCGAAGGCGAACGCGACCTGAAACTCGTGGGTGCTACCCACCGACGGTCCGAAACTGCTGAAATTGTAATCAAAACCGTAGCCGATCTTGATGTTACTGTCCAGCCCGGAACTCTGGCCGATGTTAACGCCGGCCTCGAAGTGGAAATTTTTGGCTGACGAGCCGCCCACGCCCAGCCAGAGTAGACCCGGCATCTGGTAGCGGAGGTTGAAATCCACGTTGACCGGTGCTCCCTCCACATACTTGACCCAAACGCTGGGTTCGATGAAGTTGTCGTCGTAAAAGAATTTGTAGAATCCGGCCTGCGCATAGTAGTGGCGCACCCGCTGCACGGCGAAATCGCCGTTGTCGTCCTGGAAGGTAAGGTCGAATCCGAGCACCTGTGGTACCGAAGCACCGAGGTAGAACATATCCCCGTCTAGATTACCACCGTCGATGGTCTGGTAGTAGAAGAGGCCGAAACCGACATCGGGGTGCGATTGGCTCTGGTCCATGCTGCCGAGAATATCGTTCGGGTCCCGTAGGATGAGTTCGGAAGAATTGACACGGTACTGTACGTAGCCGGCCGAAATACCGAGAGAGAGGCCTGCGTATTCGGGGTCGCCGCCGATCACGCCGCCCGCCCGCAGATACCCGCCAGTGTAGCCGGTTGGGCCGGTCTGGTCATTGATCACGTAAGCACCGCCATGCAGGGCCACGCCGCTCATGTCCTTATTGATGTAAGAAAATCGCAGGGATTGGGTAGTGGGCGAACCGGAAATGCCGGTCCACTGTTTGCGATAATTAGCTCCAACGCTGAGGTTGTAACCCATGCTCAGGAAATCGCTTTCCACGGCTGCGGGGTTGATGAGCGTCATGTTTTCGCGGTACTGCGTGAAGAGCGACAATTGCTGGGCCGAAGCGAACGAGCAAAAGATTAGCAGTAACAGCGCGATTGGTAGTCGCCGTTTTGTCATGGGATCGGTTTTGAGATAGCCGCAACCCGACCTTGCAGGATCGGGATGTTCAAAGGTTGAAGAAAAACTGGTACTACCCAGGCCGAAAAAAGACGGCACTCAGGTAGTTTTTTGGAGTAGTTCGTATCAAATCAAGCCTGGGCAAATGGGGAAGGTGCCCACTAAAGCGACCCAAAATTAGCGCATTGCTACGACAAGCCGGGCGTATGGTTGCGCAAAATTATATTTTTTTAAGGAAAGGTAGGCCTCATTGACGCAACGGGTCGGTATGGTGACGTTCTGCGCCACCGACCTCCAGCCTTCATGGCCATCTGACCCCTGAAATGAGGCGCAGTCATTTAAAACCGCGCGGAAAAAAGCATTTCCTCGAAAGAATTTTGGCGGGCGTGTCCCCAGCCCGTTAGGGCTGGGGCCGGTCCCTTCCAGGCTCGCCTTTCGGCTCGGCCCCTTCGCTTTGCTGCGGGGCTCCGGCTCACCCGCCGGCCCTTTCAGGCACCTCACGCATTCGGGCAGCGACACTATCGTCGGCAAGGATTGGCCTCCACGTCCCAGCAACCTTCCGTCTGGTTCCAGAAAATACCATAACAGGCCCCGCGCCGCAGGTAATAGAGTTTAGTGATCTGCCGGCTCTCGCCCATGCGAGTGGACACGCGCACGTAGCAACCTCCGTAGCCCAGGAGGGAATACATACTGGAATAGTCAGCCCCCAGGGCCGTCCCTTCCCAGTGAACCTGATCGAAACTCAGGGCAAAGGATACATTGCCACCACTGAACCGATTGGTAATAAGCAGATTGCGGGCCAATATCTCGTCTCCGGGGTCGAGAACAGTGGGTGGCTTACCGGCCGGAAAATAGTTGAGCCGCTGCGGGGCGGGGTAAGTAGTGGAATCCTTGCGCGTGGTATTTTTTACTGGGCTAGACTGTGCGGATACCCGCATGGCTCCCAGGGGGAGTATAAAGGCTACTAGTAACACCAGTCGGGTAATACTCATCCGCACGGATATGCCGCCGGCCCGCCCGCCCCGGGAAAATGGTGTGACTAGTAGAGAGAGAAAATAGCTCATGGCGAAAAGGGGCGAGATGGATTACAAAAATTGATGGCGGAATGAGAAACCATGAAGGGATACACGCTGCGTGAGGTGCCTGGAAGGTGCCCCCGCCCCGCAGTATTGCGGGGCGGGGGCAGCCCGCAGGGCCAAGGCGGTAGCCGCGCCTGGAAGGGACCGGCCCCGTCCCGCCAGGGCGGGGGCACGCCCCAGACCCCCACCACGGAACAGACAATGAAGCCGAAAAGTAGCCGGAAAAACTACCTTTTTAACTCCCTCGGCCGGCCGAGCAAATATCCCGCCAGTGTACCCATGAGGCCGATGATGGGGGCGATCTGGTCGTTGCCGTAACCGGCGGTGACCAGGAAGAGGGCCCCGACGATGATGAGGGCCAGCACGGGGAATTTCATTAGTTCCGTAGCGGGTTCGTCGGTTTTGCGGCCCAGGTAGGTAATCATGGCCCCGACCGTGAACAGGCCGAAAATGAGCACGCCGATGGAGAGCCAAATCTCCTGCGTCGTGCGGGTGGGCACGGCCTGCGCGTTAAAGGCCGGCTCGTTCGTTTCCCGGCGGGGTACGCCGACGGGCGTGGGTGTGGGCACGGCGGGCGGCTCGTTTACCTCCACCGAAGTGGGCGGCGGCGGGTTATTGGGCACCTCGGCCGGTTCCTGTGCGGAGAGCATGGCGGCGAAGACGATAAGAAGGGTAAGCGGGCCGATCAGGCTGGGAAGGAGTTTCATCATGGAGGTTTTTCCGGGAAATGTACGGGTTTATTGACACTGCTGTAAACGCCGCTGGTAATCGGTTTCGTGCCGGAAACGAAGTTGGGCCAGTTCCATGCGCTGGCGGTCGCGCAATAGTCGTCTCGCTTCGCGGCCCCGGTATTCCTGAGTGCGGGCCTGCGCCCGGTGGCTGCGGCGCAGGTTACGTAGCTCGATCCGCTGGACGGAGCGTACTTCACGGGCCAGTTGCTTGCACTGGCTACGGCTCATGGGAACGGCCGGCAAACTGATGGTAACGGGATTGAGCCAAAGGGTGTACTGACAAACGGGTACCTGGGCGATGCCTACCATTTGCGAACGCTGCACGGTGTTTTGGGAAACGCTGGCGCATACGTCCGTCCAGTTCTGGTAGGTCTTATCAGTAAATACTTCTTGGAAAGCGTGCATCACTTCGCTGAAAAAGATGCCGCCGTCGGTGGTCAAATAGGTATACTGGCCGGGCTGCGCGCTGACTAAATCGATCACTTTGGTATAGTTTGGCTGATCCGCAAACAACTGCAGGTATGGTTCCACTTGCCGCGGCCTGCCGGGGGGTAACACGGCAACGGCGGGCGGGCGGTTGTCTTCCAGGTAGGGTGGGGGAGCCAGGTGATCTAATTGCTCTACGTTGCAGGCCACTACTATATTAAGGAGTAAGCTGGGATTGAGTTCCAGTAGGCGGGTGCGCACATCATCGAAGGAGAGGGTCCGGTCATAGCCCCGGAAATAAAGGTAGGGAAAGAGGCCCCGGTCGCCCGGCGGCCGGAAGCCGTGGCCGACGTAGACCACGAAAATGATGTCGCGTTCCTGGTAGGCCATGTCGTACTCCAGGATGTCGTCCAGCCGTTCACGGCTGAAATTGGTGCCGCTGATGTCGTACTGCATTACCTCGGTAATGCCCAACTGGTTGCGTACCAGTTCCACCTCGCGGTCCAGGCCGTAACTGACGCTGCGGCAACCCTCGCGGATGGTGTACTGCTGATTCAGGTCGTCCATGATGCGCAGCACATGGATATAGCGTGTCTCGGCGCGGCCCGCGGCGGCGGTAGCCGACAGGATGATACAAACAAAGAAAAATCTTCCAATCCGGTTCATGGGATCTGGTTTTTGGGATGAACGTGCTGATCCCACTCATGCGAATGGAAAAAATGTTCGGTCAAAAAATGGAAGAGTAGTTCAATAACCGGGCGTTTCAGCCGGTCTACTGCATAAACGTGATCGTATGCGAAAAGATGTCCTTTGAAAACGTTAAGAGCGTGTCTAAAATTTTTAAGAACTGAGGATCAATGATTCGCTTCGCGGCTACTTCGTGGTTAAGGTTCTGGCTAGACAAAAAATCACGCGCATAGCGGGTTACGCAAGTCAGTTTTTGTGACGCCAGGTTCTTAAATAATTGGTTATCAGGAAGTAAAAATTTAGACACGCTCTAAAGCAGTCGGGTGCGCCGTGTTAAGTAGTTGCTTTCAGCCGCTCCAGGGATCTGCGAATGAAAGTGGGAATGATGGCATCGTGGGTGCGGGCGATCTTTTCGGGGTCGCGCAGGTGGCGCATCATGGTGTCCCACTTTTCCTCGCTGTGTTCATCGAAAACTTTGGCCTTGATGTCCGGGCGGCGAAAATGCTCCAGCATCCCGTCGGCGTCGGCCTCGGGGTGAAACTGGGTGCCGAAGATTTCGTCCGTCCAGCGAATGGCCATGATGGCGCGTTCCAGCGGCACGTGGGGCCGCTCTTTTTCCAGGCCCAGAATGGTGGCCCCGAATGCTTTCAGTGCCTCCTCGTTGGGTTGCAGGATCTGGTATTCCCGGAAATCGGAAATCCAGAACGGGCGGTCCAGTTCGGCAAACAGGGGTTCGTCGTCTCCGGCCTCGTTGGGGTCGAACGAAAAGGTGCCGAAGGCCATGGACTGGCGTTCTTCCACCTCCGCCAGGTCGAAATGGCGCACGGCCATCTGGAAACTGTGACAAATGAAAAAGACGTTCTTGCGCTTGCTATGGTCCTGCATGGCCTGGTTGTGGATCCAGATGGCGTCCAGCCAGTCGCCCCACACTTTTTCCCAGGCGTCGCCGCTCAGGCGGGGGTCTCCGGGGCCGCCGCTGCTGATGTAGATGTCGAAGCTAAGGTCCGGTGCCACATTGGTGCGGCGCAGGTCGAAGACCTCGTAGTCGATGTGGTCGGAGAAACCTTCGACGATTTCTTTGATGCAGCGCATTCCCTGATTCGGGATGCCGCCGTACAGGTCGATGATGGCAAGTTTGATTCTACGCATGGCAACTGAGTATAATAACGGTAAACATAAGTGTTTTCGTTCGACCCTCCCAATGGCACGAACGGAACGGGGCCGAAGATAAGAAACCTCGGCGTAGGGTAGATATATGGTGTGCTGAACTCGTAGGTAACAACTCATATCCGCTATTAGGCATCCGATACTTGACACTTGACACTAGACACCTGACACCTGAAATCCGGATGGTTGTCACCATTCGGAGACGCGAGGTATAGCGTCTCTGCTAACTATTTTGGAATACTACACCAATTTAAGCTTAATTTACGTTTCCTTCCCCAAACCCACGTCTCCCTTATGACCCGTTCGCTACGTCTATTCGGCTTACTCGCCCTGCTGTTCATCACCCTTTCCCTCGCCGCCCAGTCAGAACGCTACACCGTACAGGTGGGCACCTTCCTCGACGCTCGCTCGGCCGACTTCGAGACCGTCCGTTCGCTCGGTTTTATCTACGCTAACCCGCTGGAGCGGAATATGTCGCAGGTCTATTTAGGCCATTACCCTACGGCCGCCGCCGCCGAAAAGGCGGCCGCCGGTCTTAAGCAGCGGGGTTTTGCCAATGCCACGGTGTTGCGTATCCCCGTCGATCAGGGGGTCGATGTCGCCATCATCCAGATGGCTACCCGCGCCCTTAATCGGTCCATCGACTGGGAGTCGCTCGACCGCGCGGGCCAACTGTTCGTCATCACCGACGGCGAGACCGTCAAGGTGGCTACCGGTGTTTATCCTAACGCTGATGCCGCCGCCGCCGCGCTGCCCGCGATAAAGAAACTGGGTTACGGCGATGCCTTTGTCAAGGTGGTCAATAATCAGACGCTTATTCCCATCACTACTTTTGAGTCGGGTATCAAGAAAGAACTCATTCCCATCACCATTCAGGATCCGCCCGCACGGCCCGCACCCGGTCCGGCTGCGCCCTCCGCTCCCACCACCTATGATCGCGGCGGCCCCGTCACGCCCCCGGCGGCCGCCGTTACGCGCCCCGCCGCGCCCGCCGGCACCACGGCCCGCGCACTGCCGAGTGTGCGCGAAAAGTTGCCGCTGCCCAGTATCCGGGCCAAGGTCAAGCGCACCTCCGCCCTCGATCTCCAGCGGGTGCTCAAATCTTCGGGCTACTATGCCGGTAGCCTCGATGGCTATTATGGTCCCGGCACCCGCTCGGCCTACGAATCGGCCCGCACCCGTGATAGCCGTTTGCGGCAGTACTATATCCTGGCCGAAAATATGCCCGCCAACAGCGGCCCCGCCGGTGATGCCGTGCAACGCGCCGTGGATAATTTGCTCACCGACCCCGCCGCCCGCCAGACGCTCGACCGTTCTTCCGGTCCCGTGCCTCACGCCTACCGCGCCTACCAGAGCTTCGTGACGATGGGATCTAACCAGGAGGTCAACAAACTAATGAACCAGGCCATCCGCGAGGCCTACCCCAAGGGCCGCACCGCCGGTTTGCCCTTCGACCCCCAGTCTACTTACGCCTACGAATCGCTCCAGCAGCTCATCCTGCACCTGCACTACATCCACGCCGCCCCCGGCGTCAACTACCGCCTGCCCTGCTGGCTTTACGACGCCCACCCCAACGAGGCCACCGCCGTGCAGGCCGCCCTGGAAAATTTCCCCACTGCCGAGATCGCCTACTCTGGCTGCGACCCCTTTCTGGCCTGGCCCGAGATCGGTGCCCTGCGCGCCGCCGCCTATGACCTGAGTGCCAACAACGCTGCCGATGACATGAATACCGAGGCCGCCGCCCGCCGCGCCCAGCTCTACCTCACCCGCGAACCCCTCAGCACCAGTAGTGCCCGCGCCGCCGAGGCCTGGAACCTCCGCATCTGGGAGAACCTCAGCGCCTGGGCCGCCAAAGACCCCCTCCACACTGACATGGTGCGCGGCCTCAAGATCAGCTACTACCAGAGCCAGGTCCGCCTCGAAGATTATTTCATGGACCAGGGCTTCCCCACCGGCCAGGCGCAGGAACTGGCCCTGGCCACCCTCCAGGCTCTCGTTGCCATGCCGCTGGATCGGTTCCAGGGGTAGGGGAGTTAGTCGGGTAGTGGGTAGGTACGCGCTGTGTGCATACGTGAAACCAGTACTATCTATTTCCCAACACGTATTATCAACTTGAAAAGGGCCGTGTCCCCGTCCGCTAGCGCGGGCCGGGGCCGGTCCCCTCCGGGCTTCGCTCTTCGCTCGGCACTGCGTGCGCTAACGCCCCTGCGGGCACCTCACGCGGGTACCGGCCTACCTGCCATGCTAATTTGTGTTTGAACGGTAAATTGACTGAATGGTATAAATGTATTTTACTCGGCCTATCGGCATAATGATAAAATGCGTAGATTTGTGGCAATAACATTTATGTTTACTCATAAGTGCTTTGTGATGACCTGATCTTGAGTTAGTTAAGCCGTGTATTGAATTTGATCCAGCAACTTTGCTGGGTTGATACAGTAGTATTTACTAGCTAGAGTGGTCCTTTTTTCTTACCATAATTTCATGAAATGCGACAACTTCTACTCTTTTTATCTTTAACGTTATGCCTCGGCGGCCTTTTTGCGCAGCCGGTGTTCATCAGCGAATTAGTCAATGACGTCGTCAACAATGATGGTGTCGGCGGTGAATGGTTCGAGCTTTCCGGCACTCCCGGAACTGACCTGAGTTGCTACCAGATCACCGATGGTGATGACGTAATTATTTTGCCTGATGGCACAACTATCCCCACTGACGGCTATCTGTTGGTCGGTGATGGTTCAACCATCGATGCCGGCGGTGCTTCGCCCGACGTCGACCTCAATACCTGTGGCTGTTTTTCCCCAACTACTACCGGTAACCGAATTAGCTTCACCAACAGTGGCGAATTCCTCGCCGTCTATGATGCCGATCAGACCCTGATCACCGGTCTCATCTGGGAGGTTACGAGCAATACTTCAAATAACGGGCCTAACGGACAGACGCTAACGCCACTCTATCCCGCCGGCTGCACCAGCATGGGCAATCTGAGTATCGTCGATCTGGGGGACGTAGATGATCCACCCGCTCCCTGGATATTTACTTCCCTCAACCAGCTGGAGGGGTCCAGCCTCGTACAGGATGGTAAGGGCGGCGTATCACTGAGCAACTCCCCTACGCCCGGTACCGCCCCCCCTTGTAGTATCACTAATTTCGCGATTACCGAACCGGTCTGTACGCCCGGTACCGCTAATTCCACCTTTACCGTATCTTTCTGTGTCGTTGGTGGATCGGGTAATTATATCGCGCTCAACCCTGCTAACAATATTTCTTACGGCACCAGTGGCAGTAATGCGCCCTTGAATGGAATGGTATCCTTCCTTGCCGGAGGTAACTCGGGTGGTACCACTCCCGGTGTGATGGCCGAGGTAGAATTGATAAATTCGATCGGTTCTTGTTCGGGAGGCACACTCGATATTCTCCCACCTGTTTGCGTAGCAAACCAGGCTCCCGTAGCCGTATGCCAAAACGTAACAATCGACGCTAACGGCAATTGTATGGGCACCGCCGTAGCCGCAGATTTTGACGGTGGTTCTACCGATGCCGACGGCGACCCGTTGACGTTTACCCTCGATAATACCGGTCCTTTCCCCCTGGGTGCCACAAATGTTATGCTGACCGTCAGTGATGGAACGGATTCCGATATGTGCATGGCTACCATTACCGTGGCGGATAACACGCCACCCAGCGTAACCTGCGCTGAGTTTCTTAATTCCTTCGAGGGCTGCCCCGCTTTCTTAGGTGCCAATACGCCTAATGGGGTGTGGTCTACCCTTCCCGCAAACGGAATGCTGGCTACTGCCATAGGCGGAACCTTTATTACCACCATCGACCTCAGCACCTGCGTTGCGGATAACTGCAGTGACCTGGACGAGATCGAGTTCACCCTCGGCCGTTCTTTCGAGGAAAACCGCACGGGCGGCTCCGTTGACCTGATCAACGTCATCATCTTTCGGGATGCTTCCCTGAATGAATCAATGGACTCCGTGTTCGTGCGTGTTACCATTGAGGATACGGAAGCTCCCGTCATCGTTTGCCGCGATACTACCGTTGCGCTCGACGCGACCGGCATGGCCTCGCTCGAAAACGGCGACGTGGTGACCAGCATCGACGACAACTGCGATGATACCCCCTCCGGCCCCAACACCATGGGCGGTCCCGGTGCGCGTACTTTCGACTGCACGCAGGCCGGAACGGACGTATCCGTCACGGTTGTCTCTTCCGATGATGCCGGCAACCAGGGTAGCTGCACCTATACGGTGTCGGTGATCGACACCCTCGCTCCCGTACTGGTTTGCCGCGACACCACCGTTGCGCTCAACGCGGCCGGCACGGCCATGCTGGATAACGCCCAGACGGTGACCAGCGTAGTGGACAACTGCGATCCTAATCCCACGGGTCCCTTTACGATGGGCGGTCCCGGCGCGCGCACCTTTAGCTGCACGCAGGCCGGAACGGACGTGGAAGTGACCTTCGTTTCCAGCGACGTGAACGGCAACGAGGGCAGCTGCACGATCGCCGTTTCGGTGATCGACACGCTGGCTCCCGTCATTACCTGTACCACCGATTCCACGGTTCAGCTCAACGCGGCCGGCATGGTTGTTTTCGACCCCGCCGGTATCGTGCAAACCTCTTCGGACAACTGCACCACCGCGCTGACCGTCACGGCTAGCGCCCCCACGACCTTCGACTGCGGCGACGTGGTGGAGACCTTCCCCTTCACCGTCACGGTGGCCGACGCGGCGGGTAACGACACCATGTGCCTGGTAACGGTCACGGTGGAAGACAACATCGCGCCCACCTTCACGGTCAACAGCCCCACCGTCACGCTCAACGCGGCCGGTACGGCCACGCTGACGATCGAGGATTTGCTGGGTAACAACGTGACGGACAACTGCGGCATCGCCGACACGACGGTCTCGCGCCCGCTGGTCTTCACTTGCGAGGACATCGGCGACTCCGGCGTGGACGTCACCATCACGGACGTGAACGGCAACGAAACGACGCTGACCGCGACGGTCTTCATCAACTTCATCAACCCCAGTCCCTGGGCTGTAACGGCAACATCAACATCACGCTCAACGAGAACTGCCAGGCGCTCATCGTCCCCTCGATGGTACTGGCCGGTAACCTGGTCTGCCTGGACCAGGGGCTGTTCAACGTCGTGGTGCAGGACGGCACCCCCGGCGACGGCGGCATCATCACCGGTTGCGGCGAGTACACCTACATGATCTCGACTCCGCAGGACGCGGTGGTTACCCCGCCGGTTACCGGTTTCACGGGTGCTTTCGCCCCGGCTAACTTCACGCTCTCGACGGTGGTGCCCGATCCCGCCACGCAGACGGCCACGGCCGCCTTCACGGCTACGACGCTGACGCCTATCGACTACTTCGCCGACCGGTGCCTTGGTCCTGACCGATACGCTGTCCAGCAGCGCGAGCTATATGTTCACGCAGGCCGGTGTCTTCACCGCCACGCTGACGCACACGACCGACGGACTGGCCCTTCGACGGCTTCATCGTGAAGTTCGACGGCTCGGTGACGCCCATCGACATGGATACCGAAGGCTCCGCCGGCGGTACGACGGTCAACCTGAACCTGACCGTTGAGATCGGTGACATGCTGGTCTTGCGCGTTTACGAGCAGGACGGTTTCGGTTCCGCCTTCAAAATGACCTGGTGGTATCCAACCTGGTATTCGACCCCCAAGACATCCCCGCCGGCATCCCGGGCTTCACCACCTGCTGGGGCACGGTGCGCGCCGAGGACAAGACGCCGCCCGCGGTCGTTCCCCCCGCCGTACCGGCCGGTCCTTTCTTCTGCGACCAGCTGGACCGGACATCTCGCTGACCGAGCTGCCCTTCAACGTCTCGCGCTGCTACCGGACCAACTCGTCCGGTCAGTTCATCAACGCCGTCGGCACGGTGGTCTCGGTGACCAGCCTGCCGCTGGCTTTCCGCACCCGCATCCAGCGCGGGCGGCGGCTTCCCCGCCGTGACGGACAACTGCTCGAACGTCCAGGTGTGCGTCAACGACGTGCTGACCTACGCTCCCGTCGACCCCGAGTGCTCGGACATCATCCTTACCCGTACCTTCACGGTCAAGGACGACGGTCCCTGCACGCTGGGCAACGGCGAAGTGGCCCTTCGGTGACGGCGAGCTACTCGATCATCTTCACCCGGCCAAGCCTGGCCGACGTGAACGGCACGACGACCTTCATCGAGATCGGCTGCAACGACGCCTCGCGCCCCTTGCTGGCCCCCAACCAGTTCGGCAACGCCAACCCCGCGCCGCTGACCACGGAGTTCCCCTCGCTGGCGACCGGATCGGGCAACGTCTTCATCACGACGGCCTTCTGCAACCTGGCCGTTACGGTGGAGGACGGTCCGCGCACGACGACCTGCGCGAACACCTACAAGTTCTTCCGCACGTTCACGGTACTGGACTGGTGCGAGCCGAACGCGACGCCGCTGACTTTCCGCCGTCTGGTGAAGGTGGGTGACTTCACCGCCCCGGTGATCACGGCCCCGACCCAGGACCTGAACTTCGACGGCGTCGCCGATGCCGGACTGTTCTTCTCGACCAACGCGCTGAACTGCTCGGCCTTCTTCATCGTCCCCGCCCCGTCGGTGAGTGACGACTGCTCGGCGACGATCACGGTGCTGGCCAACATCTACCCGAACGGCAACCTGTCGGCCACGCCGATCGGCAGTTTCCAGGTGGGTCAGCTGACCTCGGCCATTCCGAGCGGCAACCACGTGATCCGCTACCAGGCCGTCGATGCCTGCGACAACGTAAGCACGCTGGACGTGCCGCTGACCATCGGTGACGCGACGGTCCCCGTGGCCAAGTGCGAGGACGGGCTGAACGTCTCGATCGGCGGCGCGCCGGACGCGATGGGCATGGCGCTGATCACGACCCAGGACATCGACAACGGCTCGTACGACGAGTGCGGTCCGATCACGCTGGCGATCGCCTGCGTGGACACGATAAACGGTGAACTGATCGACCCCGTGCTGGGCTACCAGCCGACGGTTAAGGTGGACTGCGACGATCTGGGCACGAAGCGCATCTCGCTGCGCGTCACGGACGCCTCGGGCAACGTGAACTTCTGCTGGCTGGACATCCTGGTGGAAGACAAGGCCGCCCCGGTCTGCTTCGCGCCGACGCCCCGCACGGTACTCTGCTCGGACCTGCCGTTCGACTTCCCCGCCAACGTGGGCACGGCCTTCGGCCTGGACCAGGTGAACGTGGGCGCCTTGCTCAACGACCTGTTCGGCACGCCGACGGGCCAGGACAACTGCCCCGGCGTGACGCTGGAGGTATTCACGCCGACGGACCTGCGCGACAACTGCGGCGTGGGCACGATCACGCGTCGCTTCCGCTTCACGGACGCGCAAAACCTCCAGTCGCTACAGCCCTGCGTGCAGCTCATCACGGTGCTGGAGCAGCACGACTACACGATCAAGTTCCCCGGCGATTCGGACTCGGAGGACTGCGAGCTGGACCCCATCAGCCTGATCACGTTCACGGAGCGTGCCTGCGACCTGATCGCGGTCTCGGTCCACCCGGACACCTTCCAGGCGACGGCGAACGAGTGCTTCAAGATTCGCAACACGATCGAGGTGATCAACTGGTGCGAGTACGACGGCATCGAGGAGCCGATCACGCTGCCCCGCGACGCGGACGGCGACGGCAACCTGGTGGAGGACTTCTGGCTGCACGTGGTTCCATCCACGAGCCTGACGAGCATCAACGACGACCGGGCCTTTTTGGACCGCGACGGCAACCGCCTCAACGGCAATCCTTCCTACATCAACGACCTGGCGGGCTTCCCCGTGACGGGCATCGTCGATCCGACGCCTCCGATCAACGCCGACGCGAGCGGCAACGGCTACGGCACGAGCGCGCGGCGGGGTTACTTCCGCTACATCCAGTTCGTGAAGGTGTACGACGGCATCGCGCCGACGATCGACACGACGGGCAACCAGTCGGAGTTCTGCTCCTTTGACGGCACGCTCTGCGCCGGCAACGTCGACCTGAGCTTCACGGTGGACGACGCCTGCTCGCCCGACGCGATCTCGATCGTGAGCGTGACGGTGGACCCCTTCGTGGTGGACGCCAATAACGACGGCATCATCACGGCCGTCGAGTTCCAGGCCGGGGCGCTACCCGCCACGGCGAGCGTGACGACGACCTTCGTGGGTAACGTACTGACCATCGATGCGAACAACATTCCGATCGGCCGCCACGCGGTGCGGGTGGAGATCCTGGACGGCTGCGGTAACCGCGCCGCGGTGATCTACGTCTTCGAGGTGCTGGACTGCAAGGCCCCGACGCCGATCTGCATCAACGGCCTGACGGCCACGCTGATGCCCGACGGCAACGGCGGCGGCATGGCGGCGATCTGGGTGAGCGACTTCATCGCCTCGCCGTCAACGGACTGCACGCCCGAAGTGGGCTTCACGATCTACCGTTCTTCGACGGTGGTGAACGGCGGCGCGAACTTCGTGTTCAACCCCCTCGACACGGGCCTGACGCTGACCTGCCCCGACCTGGGCCTGCTGCCCGTGCGCATCTACACGGTGGACGGAGCGGGCAACCGCGACTTCTGCGAGACGACGCTGCTGGTTCAGGAGAACCAGGCGAGCATCACCTGCGGCGGCGGCATCGGCTCGATTGCCGGTCTGCTGGCCACCGAAGGCGGCGCGACGGTAACGGGAGCGGAAGTTGCCGTATCGGGTTCGGCTAACGAGACGATGGTAACGACGACCAACGGTGCCTACTCCTTCGGCTTGCCGATGGGCGGTGACTACACGGTCACGCCGCAACTGGACGCCGATCACCTCAACGGGGTATCGACCTTCGACATCGTGCTGATCTCGAAGCACATCCTGGGACTACAGGAGTTCACGAGTCCTTACGTGCTGATGGCGGCCGATGCTAACGGCAACGGCGGCATCTCGACGCTGGACCTGATCGCGATCCGTCGCCTGATCCTGGGCCTGGACGATGCCTTCCAGAGCAACACGAGCTGGCGCTTCTTCGAGGCGGGCGGTTCGATGAGCGGAAGTCCACAACTTCAACAACCTGAACTCGAACGTGACGGGCGCGAACTTCGTGGCCGTCAAGATCGGCGACGTGAACGGTTCGGCCACGGCCAACCTGACGGGCGCGACGGCCGAGGAGCGCACCAGCGACAAGGTGGAGCTGCTGCTGGACGAGCAGGAACTGATCGCGGGCAACACCTACGTGGTGGACGTGCGCGCCGGTGACCTGGCCGGTTTCCAGGGCACGCTGCAACTGACGGGCGCCGAGCTGATCGACCTGACCCATGCCGCCGCGGGTGCCGAGCACTTCGGCACGCAAGCCGCCGACCAGGGCATGGTGACGATGAGCTTCAACGGCGAAGTCGCTGCCGACGACCGCCTGTTCAGCCTGACGCTGCTGGCCACGGCCGACGCCGCCTTGAGCGAGGTACTGAGCCTGACCGACCGCGCCACGCGCACGGAAGGTTACAGTCAAGGGCGGCGACATCCGCGACCTGGCGCTGAACTTCGGTTCGACGACGGTGACAACGGAAGCTACCTTTGAACTGCTACAGAACACGCCCAACCCCTTCGCCGCAAGCACGGAGATCCGCTTCAACCTGCCGGTTGCCGCCGATGCGACGCTGACGGTGCAAGACGTGACGGGCAAGGTAGTGTTGGTTCGCTCGATCGAGGCAAACGCCGGGTTCAACAAGACCGTGCTGTCGCGCCGCGAGGTGGGCGGTTCGGCCGGAATCCTGACGTACACGCTGACGGCGGGTGACTACACCGCCACGCGCAAGATGGTGGTGCAGTAAGCCATTAGGTTTATCACCGACTATCTGAATGACACGAGTCCCCCGTTGCCGCAAGGCGGCGGGGGACTTGTGATTTATACATTTAGCCGAAAGCGTATATCATTATATTATTTTACTCAGATGAAGTTTTCTGTGAATTTTTATCAAAATTAAGTTAATCAGATATTTATAGTGAGTTTCCAACTAATAAGTAATCTAGTAGATGCGGTAGGTTAGGGGCCGCGATTACCCGAATCGCGGAAGGGTTTTTGACTGCGCAGCCACCTGCCCGGTCTGAGGACGGGGGAAGGGTTGGGTGAATGACTTCAAACCGGAGGTCGGTTGCCTAGCTCGCGCGAGACGAGAGGTTACGCAACGGGCGCGAGACGAGAGGTTACGCACCGGGCGCGAGACGGGAGGTTACGCACCGCACGCGAGACGGAAGGTTACACACCGGGCGCGAGACGGGAGGTTACGCACCGCACGCGAGACGGAAGGTTACGCACCGGGCGCGAGACGGGGAAAATAGTTATTCCCTTACCGCACCACCCAACCGTTCCCCAACTCTTCCTCCGTACCGATGAAGACGAGTTTGCCGGTGGCGTCTTCGGCCATGAGGACCATCCCTTCGCTCATGATACCGCGCATTTTGCGGGGGGCGAGGTTGGCGACCAGGACGACGCGTTTGCCGACAACGGTTTCGGGGGCATAGTTCTCGGCGATGCCGCTGAGGACGGTGCGGGTCTCGTGGCCGAGATCAATGGTGAGCTGGAGGAGTTTGTCGGCCTTTTTGACGGGCAGGGCGGCGGTGACGGTGCCGGTGCGAAGATCGAGCTTTTGAAAATCCTCGAAAGTGATGGTTTCTTTAGTGGCGGGGCGTTCCGGGCCGCGCTCGGCGGCGAGGACGGCCTGGAGCTTTTCTTGCTGCCGCTGGACGATGGCGAGGCGGCTCTCATCCTTGCGATCCACGATCTTGGGGAAGAGGAGTTCGGCCTCGCCGATGGCGTGGCCGGCGGGAACGAGGCCGGCGGGGCTACGCAGCGCGGTGAGGGTAGGGTGCCAGTCGCCATCCTCGAGGGGCGGGAGATTGAGCTGGTTGCGGAGGCGCGGGGCGGTGAAAGGCAGGAAAGGGGCTACGGCGAGACTGAGGGCGGCGACGGTTTGCAGGCCCGTCCAGAGAACTTCGGCGATGCGGGGATCGTCCGGGTTTTCCTTGGCGAGGGTCCAGGGGGCGGCCTCCTGGAGGTAGACGTTACCCCAGGTGGCCAGCTCGACGAAGGTAGCGGCGGCCTGCTTGTTATTGAAAGTACCGAGTTCGGTGCCGATGCGCTCGACCAGTTCGATGACGGGGGTCAGACCGGCGGCCGCCGTGGCGGAAACGGCTGGTACCTTACCCCCGAAATACTTGTGGGTGAGGACGATGACGCGGTTGACGAAATTACCCAGTTTATCGGCGAGGTCCTTATCGTGGTAGTCGATGAAATCGGCCCACTTGAAATCGGCGTCCTTGTTCTCGGGCAGGTTGCGGATGAGCGACCAGCGCAGGGCATCCTCCTTGTTAGGGAACTCGGCGAACTCGGCGAGGTAATCGTGTTGCTCGATGCCCCAGCCGCGCGACTTACTGAACTTCTGCCCCTCGAAATTGAGGAACTGATTGGCCGGTACGTTGGTGGGCAGCACGTAGTCGCCGTAGGCCCGCAGCATGGCAGGAAAGATGAGGCAGTGGAATACGATGTTGTCCTTGCCGATAAAGTGGACCAGTTTGGTGGCCGGGTTCTTCCAGTAGTACTCCCAGTCCTTACCGTTTTCCTTCGCCCACTGGCGGGTGGAGGAAATGTAGCCGATGGGCGCGTCGAACCATACGTAGAGCACCTTTCCCTCCGCGTTTTCGGCGGGCACACTGATGCCCCAGTCCAGGTCGCGGGTGATGGCGCGGGGGTGGAGGCCGGCTTTGAGCCAACTCATGCACTGGCCGATGACGTGGTTCTTCCAGTCGGCGGGGTCGTGGAGCTGGACGCCGTCGATACTTCCCCGTTCGATCCATTCGGTGAGCCAGGCTTCGTGCCGGTCAAGGCGAAAATACCAGTGGGTGGTCTCGCGCAGGATAGGCTGATTGCCGCTGAGGGTACTGACGGGGTCGATGAGTTCGAGGGGCGAGAGATCGGAGCCGCAGTTTTCGCACTGGTCGCCGTAGGCCTCGGGGTGACCGCAGCGGGGGCAGGTGCCCTTGATGTAGCGATCGGCGAGGAACTGGTCGTACTCCTTATCGTAGTACTGCTCCTGGGTGCGGAGTTCGAATTGGTCTCCGGCGGCGGCCAGTTTTCGGAAGAACTCCTGGCTGGTCTCGTGATGGAGCGGGTCACTGGTGCGGTGGTAGTAGTCGAAGGAGATGCCCAGTTGCCGAAAGGTTTCCTTATTCAGTTCGTGGTACTTATCGACGATATCGCGGGGCGAGATGCCTTCCTTTTTGGCTCGCAGGGTGATGGCCGCCCCGTGCTCGTCGGAACCGCAGACCCAGACGACGTCCTCGCCGCGCAGGCGCAGGTAGCGCGCGTAGAGATCGGCCGGAAGGTAGGCACCTGCCAGGTGACCGAGGTGCAGGGGGCCATTGGCGTAGGGTAAGGCGGAGGTAAGCAGGTAAGGAGTAGAATCGGGCATGGCGCGGGAGGTTGAAACGAGGTGCGAAAGTAGTGCTTTTCGGGGGGAAATGCGTGAGGTGCCTGGACGGGGCGGGCCGTGTGATAGCGGACTGGATTGGAATTACCCTTCCGGCCGGCAGCCCGCAGGGCCAAGGCGATAGCCGCGCCGGGAAGGGACCGCCCCTATGGCCTTAGCCGTAGGGACACGCCCAGAAAAAACGGAAGAAAATAACCGGTCAAAACGTAAATGAGCCGGATAACAACCGCTAAGACAAAAATGAGCGAGAGTAATTTGGAAAAATCGCTTTTTAATAATTGGTACACAATAGCAGTCGAATGCAGTGCCGAACAATTTATTTTGGGTAGACCTGAAAAACACCGAACAATGACGGGGTTTCCGGGTAACAGTAGCACGAGCTAATTTTGGCTAAAGAAATATAGTTGACCGGTAGCTTTGATAATCAGTTATTTATGCGATAAATTTGCGGCCGAAAACTTAATATCGCTCTTGGTGTAATTTGTACACTAAGCTGCCCCTCAACCAACCAAAACGAGACGCCATGATCGAACAGAAGCAAATAAAAGGCAAAAATGCCATCAAACTCACCTTCACTCTTCCCGTATCGGCGGTAGGTGAAAAGCGCGATGTACGCGCTTTGGGTGACTTTAATGACTGGTCGTGGCAGACCGGCGTGAAAATGAAGGCAAAGGGCGATAATTACGTGGGTACGCTGGAAGTGCCGGCCGCCGCGTCATCGTACCAGTTCCGCTACCTGGTGGACGAAACGCAGTGGGAAAACGACCACCACGCCGCCAATTACTACGATAATGCCCACGGAACCACCAACGGCGTGGTCCACATCGATGCGCCCCTGATGCCCGCCGTGTCGGGTAATGGTGCCGCCGAGTCCAAGGCCCCCGCGAAAGCCAAAGCCCCCGCTAAGGGTGCCGTGAAGCCGGCCGCCGCCAAAGCGACCGCCAAAGCCCCCGCCAAGGGCAAGAAAGCCGCCGCCGCCAAGAAGCCCGCCGCGCCGAAAAAGGATACCGCTACTAAGGGAACGGCCGCTAAGAAGGCGGACGACCTGAAGACGATCGAGGGCGTTGGTCCAAAGATTGCCACCCTGCTGAAAGCTGCCGGTATCAAGTCGTTCAACGACCTGGCCAAGGCCCCGAAAAGCAAACTGGATAGCGTGATCGCCGAGGCCGGATCGCGGTTCACCCTGGCCAAGACCGACACCTGGCAGGAGCAGGCTAAACTGGCCGCCGCCGGTAAGCACGACGAGCTGGCCAAACTGCAAAAGGAACTGAAGGGCGGTACGCGTAAGTAAGCAATTGCCAGCGAACCGCACCCGACCATAACCGTTTCAGGGGAGGACGGCGTCATCGACGCGTCCTCCCCTTTGTTTTGTCTTATCTTGCCGCCCGATCGGGTAGGGGCCGAAAATCACTCCCGCAATTTACAACCACACTATGTCCGCAACCTCCCAGCACCACACCTTATTTACCGACTACGACATCAACCTGTTTCGCGCCGGCAAGCATTTCAAGCTGTACGACAAATTGGGCAGCCACGTGATCGAGGTAGATGGGGTGAAGGGCACCTACTTCGCCGTCTGGGCACCCAGCGCCCGCCGCGTGGCGGTGATCGGTGATTTTAACGGCTGGAACCGCGACGAGTGTCCATTGTTCCCACGCTGGGACAGCAGCGGCATCCACGAGGGTTTCGTGCCCAACGTGGGTAACGGCACCGTATATAAGTATGCCGTGGACGCGCCCGACGGCCGCCGGCTGGAAAAGGGCGACCCCTTCGCCCTGGCCTGGGAGGTGCCGCCCAAGACCGCCTCGGTGATCTGGGACACCTACTACGAGTGGGACGACGCCGAGTGGATGGAAAACCGCAAGAACGTGAACGGCATGGACCGGCCGTTTTCGGTCTACGAGATGCACATCGGGTCATGGAAAAAAAAGAATACGGGAGAGTCGCTTTCCTACCGCGAACTGGCGGTGGACCTGGTGGATTACATCAAGGAGACGGGCTTTACGCACGTCGAGTTTTTGCCCGTCATGGAGCACCCCTACTTTCCGAGTTGGGGCTACCAGATCACGGGCTACTTCGCGCCCACCAGCCGCTTCGGCGGTCCGCAGGATTTCATGTACCTGATGCAGGAGCTGCACCGCGCCGGCATCGGCGTCATCCTGGATTGGGTGCCCTCGCACTTTCCGAATGACGCACATGGACTGGCCGATTTCGACGGCACGCACCTCTACGACCACGCCGATCCGCGCCAGGGTTTCCACCCCGACTGGAAGAGCGCCATTTTCAACTACGGCCGTCCGGAAGTCTGCTCCTTTCTCATCTCCAACGCCCTGTTCTGGCTGGACCGCTACCACGTGGACGGCCTGCGCGTGGACGCCGTGGCCTCCATGCTCTACCTGGATTACAGCCGCAAGCAGGGCGAGTGGATCCCGAATAAGTACGGCGGCAACGAGAACCTGGAGGCCATCGACTTCCTGCGCACCTTCAACGAGACGGTCTACCGCGAATACCCCGACACCATGACCATTGCCGAGGAGAGCACCTCCTGGCCCGGCGTCAGCCGGCCGGTCTACGCGGGCGGCCTCGGTTTCGGGCAAAAATGGATGATGGGCTGGATGCACGATACGCTCGGCTACTTCAAGAACGACCCCGTTCACCGCAGCTATCACCACGGCGAGCTGACGTTCTCGCTGGTTTACGCCTTTACCGAAAACTTCATGCTGCCCCTCAGCCACGACGAAGTGGTGCACGGCAAGGGACCGATCATCGACCGGATGCCGGGCGACGAGTGGCAGCGCTTCGCCAATCTGCGCGCGCTCTACGGCTATATGTTCATGCACCCCGGTACCAAACTGTTGTTCATGGGCGACGAATTCGGCCAGACCACCGAGTGGAGCATCGAGCGCGGGTTGGACTGGAAATCAGCCGGCTACCGGCCGCACGAGGGGCTGAAGAAATTCGTCAGTGCGCTCAACGAACTCTACAAAACCACCCCGGCTCTCTACGAGCAGCAGTTCGAGCAGCGCGGCTTCGAGTGGATCGAACTCAACGACCGCCAGAACAGCATCCTGACCTTCCTGCGCCGGGGTAACAAACCGGAGGAAGAGGTGGTAGTCATCCTCAACTTCACGCCCTCGCCCCAGGTCAGCTACCGCGTCGGTGTGCCCCAAGCCGGTACCTACCGCGTGCTGCTCAACAGCGATCTGGCGGAATACAATGGTACGGGAGACTTTACCGGCGACACCTTCGAGACCGCCCCGGCGGAGTGGAACGGCCGCCCGCAGCACATCGAATTGAACGTGCCGCCGCTTAGCTTGCTGGTGCTGAAGCGGGCGGAGCCGAAGAAGATAACGAAGGTGAAAGGACCCGCTAAAACTAAGGCGAAGAAGAAGTAACAATCGAATCCCGACGACCACGTCGGGCAAGCGAGGTAATGTTGATAGCTGATTTTCTCGACGTTGTGCAGTCGTATTTTGGGGCGTGCCCCGGTTCCGCTGCCGCGGAAACCGGGTCGGCGCCTTACCGGCGCGCCTGGCGGCTTGGCCCTGCGGGCTGCTTCGCTACGCTGCGCCCCGTCCAGGCACCTCACGCGGATAAATCCGATTTGAACCGGATAATATTTACTTTTGCAGTCATGAATACTCGTCTCGTTTTCTCGCTCCTGATTCTGCCGTTTCTCCTGTTTTCCTGTGCCGCTGAATCCGCAGAGGTTCAGGGAACCATCGACACCTCGGCCCGTATCGCTGAAGACACGCAGCCGCGCCCCGGTACCAGCACTCCTACCTCCGATGATTACTTACTGCTCCGCCTCGGTTCCGCCACCGCTGCCGCCGGAGACCACGTATGCTTGCCCATCGCCGTCGAAAACTTCAAGGACATCATCGGTCTCCAGTACACGATCACCTGGGATTCCACGCAACTCGAGTTCGATAAGGTAAGCAACTTTAAACTCCCCGACCTGCGTGAGGATGGTTTCGGCACCCGTTTTGCTTCTGCCGGCTACCTCTCTTCCCTGTGGACGGAGGCCGCCCTTACGGGTACTTCCCTAGCTAACGAAACGGTGATCTACGAGGTCTGTTTCACCAGCCGCGTGAAGAGTGGTCAGACGGCCGTAGTAAAGTTCAGTAACGGCCCCACGGTCTTCGAGGTGGTGCGCAAGGATATGGAAACGCTACGGTTTCGCTTCGCGAATGGGGAGGTGCGGGGGAGGTGAGAGAAGGTCTCGCGGGGTGCGTGACCTTCGGTCGCGCGGGGTCGTGACCTCCGGTCGCGCGCGCGATGGTGCGTGACCTCCGGTCTCGCGGGTTTGGCTATCGACCTCCGGTCGTATGATTTCTCCGACCCGAGGTCGGAAGCCAAACCCGCCCGACCGGAGGTCGAACACCAATACGATGGTTGAACATCATTACGTAGATCTACTGCCATCATAAACTTTTTTGAAGAAAATATCGTGTTTTTGTGCAAACCGAGGTATTCGGTTCGGCATAGGGGGTGTGACCTCCAGTCGTGCGATTGGTGCGTGACCTCCGGTCTCGCGGGTTTGGCTATCGACCTCCGGTCGTATGATTCCCCCGACCGGAGGTCGGAAGCCAAACCCGCCCGACCGGAGGTCGAACACCAATACGATAGTCGAACACCAATGCGATGGTCAAACACAAAGATGCGGGATAGTTTGCCGTCTATTTTGAGTGGCTTGACACACTTAATAATAACTCAATAACAAGATACAATGAGCAGTGATAAAGCAGAAAAAGTACCACACCAAGACCTTTCTTTAATACCCGTACATATTGTGTATCGGCTAAAGGATAGCTTGCCGACCTCAATAATTAAGAAAATTTCACTGGATCGGGAGCGAGACATGGAACGGATGGAGAAAAAACTCAGGAGTACATCGACGGAGAGAAAAAATGATGCACGTAAAGAATGGGTGGAGATGATTGAAGAGAGATATGAACACAGAATAGAGAAATGCACTCATCAGCGTAAAAGCGGCCCTTTTTATCTAAGTCAAGAACCGATTAGAAAAATAGTTTTAGATTCTTGGAAGTGGCTGGAAACTCATAAAAAATAAGAATCTATGCCATTTGTATCATGAGCAATCACGTCCATATCTTACTTTCTACCACCACTGCCGCCAGAATGGATACGGGGCAACTAATGAAAGCACATAAGAGTTTTACTGCCTTGAATGCCAATAAAATTTTGGGTAGAACCGGCTCTTCCTTCTGGGAAGTAGGTTACTTCGATCGAAATGTTAGACGTGGAAGGTTTGCCGAGTATTCCAATACATCTTAGACAACCCGGTGAAAGCAGGATTAGTGAGAGAAGTGGGAAGACTGGCCGGGCACCTACGTCAATTTTGAGTGCGAACAAATAGAATTTCCTTTATCCTGGGCAGCATGAACAAAATCGAGCAAATGCTCCAGAATCTACGTCTGACCAAATCACAGACCAATCGCGCAGTAAAAAGCCCCCCATCCACACTACACGCGGATGGGGGGCTTTTTTAGCTAACAAAAAATACCAGATTAGTACTCCCACAGATCGTGCTCGAAGTTAAAGATCTCCTGCTTGATCTTATCGGCTTCCATCAGGGCATCGTAGCCGGTGACGTAATCCTGCACGCGACGGTCGAAGACGTTGCTTTCCTTGATGATATAGCTGGAGAAGAAGCGCATCTCCATCACGTCTTCCCAGGTGCGGTTAGCGGCCTGGTTGCCGAAGGCGAAAGCCGACTCACGGGCCAGGGCCTCGCGGGCGTTCGGGTAGTAGACCCAGAACATGGGTAGCTCGTAGAGGTAGTTGCCGTTCTCGTCGTACTCGTCCTTGAGGGGAGCGATGCCGAGGATGCGGACCTTGAGGGTGGAGCTTTCCTCGTCAAATACCCAATCTTCCTTGATGCGGTAACGCTTGATGTCGGCGGGGTTGAGTTCATTGACCACCACTTCCGTTTTTTCCTCGTAGGTAACGGGGTCGAAGGTGACGACCGTGTCCACGCTGGCACCCATCTGGCCCACTTCTTCGGGGGTGAGGGGAGTAGTGAATTTATCGTCGATGGTGCTGTATACCGTGATCGCGCCTTTTTCAGCCGCCTCCTGGAGGATGGTGAAAAAAGGACGCTCCGGGTAGGAGAAGGGCAGGTTGATCTTCTCGCGGATATCGATCACGCGCCAGACGCGCTTCTCGTAGAAAATATCGCTCTCGCGAATGTGCTCGTAAGGTAATACGCGCTTTTCGGCGATGGTAGATTTTTCGACCACGCCATCAACCACGGGGCCGTTGTTGGCGGGTGTAGTGATCGGATCGTCATCGGAGTCGACGCCCATGATCTGACCGGGGATTTGCGCGGATAGCACGCCCAGGCAGAGGACCAGGCTGAAAATTGTTAAAGCGAACTTCATGAAAAGGAGGTTTAAAAGCTGAATATATACCCCGAATCGAACGTGTGTACCCAAGTTAATAGTGTCCGAGAACGAGAATTTGCATCGAAAGTAGTCCTAAAACCGCCGGCGGAACGAGTCCTCCGGTCGGGGCATAAAACGGGCCGGTCAACGCAGGTTGGCTGACCGGCCCGTAAAAGTGCGGTATTATTCTGAACCGGCCAAATGACCGGCGCACCTTAACATCTAGCGGATGGTAAAGACCATCGAGTTGATCTGCCGCGTAGAGTTATCACCGGGGCACTTGGCCCGGACATTGTTGAAGTAGTAGGTATCGCCCGGCTTGGCCCGATTGACCAGTTCGCGGGAAGTACCGTCGTAGCGGGGGCCGCCGTTGTTATTCGGTACGGCATCCTGACGCTTGGCGACGTAGACGATCTCGAAACCGGCTACCTGGCAGGTGGCGTCAAAGTCGAAATCATCGAGGAAGGCACCGACGCCGCCCTGCGCCTTGAATTCACCGGAACCGATGGTGCCGCCCACCTTGCCCGAAAGACGGGCCTGGGGATCGGGAATCCGCTTCACGCGGAAGGGGAACGAACCAAGCGTCGTGCCATTGGCCGTAACCGTTACGGTAGCGTTACCGGGGGTAGTAGGCTTGATCACATAAGAACTGTTGTTTACCTTGGATGAGTTGGCACCGGCCACGTTCACCCGCACGTCGTTGGAGCTAACCCCGGCGGCCGAAACCGTCATGGGGTTATCCACGCCGATGTAGAATACGTTCATCTTGTCGGCCGAAACGGCTACCGAGCGGGAGCCTACTTCGTAGGTGAACTCGCCCGAACCTTCCGTTACCTCACCCGTCAGGGGATTGGTTACGGCTACGGAGAGAGGAACGGTCTTGGAACCCGTACCGCTGCCGGTAATATTGTAGTCTGCCGTACCGTCGGGGTTGATCCGCAGGGGCGAACCGCCTACGGAAATCCGTACGTTAGCGGGGTCCAGCGTAGAACTGTAAGTACCCACCGAAATCTTGGCTTTGATCTGTTCGCCGCCTACCACGTAGGAGCGGTCGGCTTGAACCACGGGGAAGAATTTGTCAAAGGTGATGGTCTTACCACCGGCCAGGCCGATCATATCGTTCACCATGTTAGCTTCCGAAGTCTTCAGGTCAGCCTGGATTTGTGATAGCAGCGGCAATACGGCGGCCAGGGGCATCTGACGGAACTTAAAGTCCGCCCAGCTCGTCTTGTCGGTACCCTTCCAGATATCCTCGTTGACATTGAAGGCCATATTGGCACCGATGCTCTGCTCTTTAGTAGCTACCTGAGCGTCATTCAGACCGAAAACCTGCTTGTTCTCTTCGAGCAGACGGGAGTAGATGTCGATCAACTCTTGGCGAGTCGTCTTGATTTTCTCTTTGAGTTCTTCCCCACGGCCGTCTTGTACGAGCAAACGGGTTGTCACATCTTTGTTCTTCTTACCCTTAATGACATTGTTGCCGTGGTCCATTTTGTAGTCGCCTTCGTCTACCGAGCCATTGTTGTTACCGGATGCATCGATCATCAGATCGCGCAGTTCGTTAACGTAAGACATGAACTCAGCCGATTTGGCACGAACCTGCTGAATAGCGGGTTCGATGGGGCGAAACTTTTGCTTGGACTCGTCCGATAGTAGCTCTTTGAGTGCGGACTCCGAAGAGTTCAATTGCTCATCTACGATCGCCATCGTGTCCTGGTTACCCTTATCGAGGGTAAAGAATGCATTCATTACCTCGGCGGATACGTTGAGCGCCAACATGGCGGTCAGTACCAGGTACATGATGTTGATCATCAACTGCCGCGGTTCCTTGGGAATTGACATAGGTTGTTATTAGAAGCTTTCACGGCGGAAGGGTAGGGCGGTTGGCACCGGCCCGATCCGTGGAAAGCGAAGTGGAATAATAAGAAGGAGTGAGCGCCGCCCCGTCTAACGAAAAGACGGCGCTCACGAAAGGAATCGGCCGCAGAAGACGACCGGAACACCGTGGGTGTTATGCCCCGCGCATGGCGGAGATCATGTTACCGTACACGCCGTTCAGGTGGCTGTAGCTGTTGTTTAGCTGGGCTACATTCTCGTTCAGGGCAGACAGGTTATCCTTGTAGCGCTTGGTGTCGTCTACGGTGTCAGCCAGGTCGGCCATGGCCTCGTTGAGCTTGGCGTAGAAATTACCCATTTGCTGGATCTGCTGGCTTGCGCCGCTAAAGTCGGCTTCCTGGAGGGCTTTGAGGCTGCTCATGCTCTTGGACATGGTTTGCAGCTCGTTGAGCATACCGCCCAGTTGCTGCTCTACCACTTCGCCGTTCAGGGCGGGCACGTTGCTTACCGCGCCCACGGGACCGGCCGTAAGGGGCTGGATGTCGGCGTTGTAGTTATTCAGGCCGGGGTAGAGTTTGTCCCAGTAGTAATCGGGCTCCGGGCCGATGATACCCAGGAAAGCGAAAATGAAGGCTTCGGTCAACATACCTACGGTCAGCAGGAGGTCGGCGATGGCCCAACTCTGAATCTTGGCCAGTGCACCTACCAGTACGGCGGCGGCACCGATACCGATGATAAAATTCTTGAGATACTTGAAACCCTTGGACTTCAGAAAGCTCATATGGATAGTTTGATGAATACGGGGCGTCGCACCATGCTGGGCCCCAAAAACAGGTTGAACAAGAACTACCGGAAAACCGGCAGCGGGTGATTGTGTGTTGCCGCCGGGCCGGAATGATTACCGGCCCTCAGGCGTATTGACGTTGGTATAATGCAACGCGCCGCGAAAGTAACACGTCGGCCGCATATTTTTTCTCAATGGGCAAAATTTATTGAGGCAAGGCACTTTTCATATGCTAAAATTCCTCTTTCAACCGCTCATGAGGGCCTTTGCCGTCAACTGGCGGCTAACGTAATGGGCCGGTAGTATTATTGTTCCGCCGCTAATTCTTCCCGTACTTTTTTCGGGAGACCGGCTACCACCAGGGCGTAGGAGTGGTCGATCAGTTGGTAGATCAGCTCGTCGGCGGCGTCGCGCTCGAAGTACACGGTGTTCCAGTGTTTCTTGTTCATGTGCCAACCGGGGATGACGGCTTCGTGCGTGTCCCGTAGTTCCAGTGCCCGGGCGGGGTCACACTTGAGGTTGGCACGCGGCTCGGGTTCGTCGAGGCCCATGAGGGCGAACAGTTTATTTTTCACTTTGAACACCAGGGTATCGGGGCCGAAGGGCAGGGATTCGTCCGTGCCGGGCAGGGAGAGGCAGTAGGTGCGGAAATCTTCGAGGTTCATGGCGGTGGCTGATTGGCAGGTTAGTGAAAAGGTAGGGGTAAAACGGAAATAGACGGGTTTGCCGCGTGAGGTGCCCGGAGGGTTTAGTGCGTAGCACCGAGCGAACAGCGAAGCCCGCAGGGGACCGGCCCCCGGCCTTTCGGCCGGGGGACACGCCCCGAAAAAAATCATTCGCTAGCCCTTTACCCGCACCAAAATATCCCCCGTACTTGCGCTCATGCTGCCGATCGGTTGGAGGTCCAGGCCGTGTTTGCGGGCGATGCGCTCGAAGTCGGTGCGCCCGGCCGGATCGAGGCTGACGAGCAGGCCGCCGCTGGTCTGGGGGTCGGCCAGGAGGCGACGCTGCCGCTCGGTGATGGTGCCGATGCGGTGGCCGTAGCTGTCCCAGTTGCGGGTGGTGCCGCCGGGGAATGCGCCCTGACCGAGGTAGTGATCGAGGGCGGCCTCGTCGAGCAACGGGACGGCGGCGAAGTCGATCTCGGCACTCGTTTTGGAGGCCGCGCACATTTCGCTGAGGTGACCCAGCAGGCCGAATCCGGTTACGTCCGTCATGGCGTTTACGGCGGGCAGGGCGGCCAGTTCTTCGCCGATCTTGTTAAGGGTGGTCATGCTGCGTACGGCCAGTTCGGCGTGCGCGGGCTGGAGGATGCCTTTTTTCTGGGAGGTGGCGAGGATGCCGACGCCCAGTGGTTTGGTGAGGTAGAGCAGATCACCGGGTTTGGCCCCCGCGTTCTTTTTCAGCCGGTCGATGGACACCCGCCCCGTGACGGCCAGCCCGAAGATCGGTTCCGGGCTGTCGATGCTGTGCCCGCCGGCCAGTGCGATCCCCGCCTCGGCGCAGGCCGCGCGGCCGCCGCTGATGACCTCGCCCGCTACTTCGGGGGCCAACTCTTTGATGGGCCAGCCGAGGATGGCGATGGCCAGCAGCGGCGTGCCGCCCATGGCGTAGATGTCCGATATGGCGTTGACGGCCGCGATGCGCCCGAAGGTATGCGGATCGTCGACGATGGGCATGAAAAAATCGGTGGTGCTGATGATGGCGGTGCCGTCGCCCAGGTCGTAGACGGCGGCGTCGTCGCGCTCGTCGTTGCCTACCAGTAAGTTGGCATCGGGGCGGGCCACCTGCCCGGCCAGCATTTTATCCAGCACGGCGGGGGCAATCTTGCAGCCGCAGCCGGCACCGTGGGAATATTGGGTTAGTTTGATCATGGGGTAATTCTGTGGTTCGTGCAAGGTGACACCTTATATAGGAGGAAGGTTCAAAGCAGGTAGGAGGCTACTCTAACAAGCCGGGAATGGATCAGTACCGGTTTGCCGGATCCAAAAAGGAAGACCGGAAAGTTTTCGACCAGGTTTTACTCACTTACTACTACTAATCCTTGCTCCAGGGGGTCGAGTGCCTCCACCAAGGTATCGATCATTTCATCCCCGTGCTTGGCGTAGATATTGAGAAAGTTATCCGTCCGCTCCTGCAATCCATCGTTGGGAAACAGCTTATCGCGCAGGGAGCGAATTTGATTGACGGCCGTATCGAAGCGCTGCTTCTCGGTGCGGTGCAGGCGACCTTCCAGGTTCTGAACGGCTTTCTCCTGGCGGGCGTGTTCGGCCAGTACGGCCTTGGCCAGGGTGGGATCGATGTCCTCGGCCTTGGCGGCAATGCTCTCGAACAAGCTTTTAAGCTGGGCCAGTTCCTCTTCCAGGCTCAATTCGTTCTCACTGTTTCGATCCACGAACCGGCGGACGAGCGAGTCGGTATCCTGCAGCAGATCGGTGGGGGATAGGTCCAGTTTGTCCATCCGCTTGGCACTGCCGCCGTCGATCCAGAGAACGCTGTTGCGGCGCAAGAGGAGCGGAAAATTTAGGCCGAAGTGGGCGAACTGCTCCTTGCGTTCCAGCCAATAAGCCAGTTCGCCGCCGCCGCCGACGTAGGCGAGATTGGGGAAAATGCATTCCTGGAAGAGCGGCCGCATGATCACGTTCGGACTGAAACGCTCGGGGTGGTCGTGCAATTCGGTGCGCAACTCATCGGCGCTGAAACTCAGGTCGGTATCCACCACGCCGTAACCGGAACCATTTTTAACGATCCGATCGCGGCGGCCGTCCTGGAGGTAGAACAAGTTGATCTCCCGCGCGTGCGCCTGTCCGCTGAATCCGGCGGCCGTCAGGCGGGCCTGTGCGTCTTCTACCAGCGGCTGCGATACTTGGTCGAAAAGTTCCTGCTCCATCACCGGACGAAAGGCGGTCTTATAAGCGGGGCGGCTCATGTCGGCGGCCACGAGGCCGAAGCGTCCGAAGAGTTCGTTGACCAAATCGACGGTGGCGATGCCGTAGGTATCGTGGCGGCCATAGGCACCCGCAATCAGTTCGTAAGCGGCACGGGCGCGATCGCCGTCGCCCAGCAGATCGGCTAATTCCTTGAGGGTGTCCGTCAAACCGGCGGTGGATAGTTTGCCGACGGAGCCTCCGGTTCCCTGTTCCCAGCTTATGGTCTGGCCGAAAATGCGGGCGTGGTTGATCTCCTCGAAATCGTGGTCCTCGCCGCCGGAGATGAAGACCGGCACCACCCGGTAATCGGGATAGGTCTCATTCAGCCGCTGGGCGAGACGGATAACGCCGCAGATCTTGTAGATGAAGTAGAGCGGTCCGGTAAATAGCCCGGGCTGGTGGGCGGTAATGACGGTAAAGGTCCGCATATCGGCCAGGGCGTCGATGTTGGTGTGGGTAACGTCGCTGGTTTGGGGGAAGGACTTGTACTGCTCCTTTAACTCGCGGACCAGCAGGGCGCGGTCGGTGGAGTCTTTAGCTTTATCCGTAAAAACCTGCTCGAAACCCTCCAGCGTAGGCGGATAGGCGTAAAAAGGCCGCAGCCGCTCGTCCTGGGAAACGTAGGCCACGTCGCGGCGGGCAAACTGGGGGACGGCGGAAAACTCGATGCGGTCGATGGTCATAGACGGTGGGGCTGGGGCGGGCGACCGGCGGCCGGGCAGGCGCGGAATTGCGGACGTGAATTGGATAGTAGCGGCAATCTGCTTACATTGTCGATCGGCCGGGGGCGCGGGTGCGCCCCGGGCCGGACACGTCCTCAAACTGACCACCCGCTCACTTAGTTGAACCCATGCCACAATTAATTCTCGCGCTCGATCAGGGCACCACTTCCTCCCGCGCCATCCTGTTTAATCGTCAAGGCGGGATCGTCAACACGGCGCAGGAAGAATTTACGCAGTTCTTTCCCCAGTCGGGCTGGGTCGAACACGACGCCGAGGAGATTTGGAATACCCAGTATAAGGTCGCCCGCCAGGTCTTACGCAAGCAGAAAATCGGCGGCGACGGCGTGGCTGCCATCGGCATCACCAATCAGCGGGAGACTACCCTGATCTGGGACCGCGCCACCGGCGAGCCGATCCACCATGCCATCGTGTGGCAAGACCGCCGCACGGCCGCTTACTGCGAGGAACTCAAAAAGCGCGGCCTGAGCGAGCACGTCAAGGCCACCACCGGTCTGCTGATCGACGCCTACTTCTGCGGCACCAAGATTCACTGGCTGCTGGAAAACGTGCCCGGTGCCCGCCGCCGCGCCGAGGCCGGTGAACTCTGCTTCGGCACCATCGACAGTTGGCTGGTCTACCGCCTCACCGGAGGCAAGTTACACGTGACCGATGTGACCAACGCCGCCCGCACCATGCTCTTCGACATCCATAAGCGCGACTGGGACGAGCGTTTGCTGAAGGAACTAAACGTGCCCCGCGCCATCCTGCCGGAGGTGCGTTCGTGCAGCGAGGTCTACGGCCATACCGACCCGAAACTCTTCGACGGGCATAAAATCCCCATTGCCGGCATGGCCGGCGACCAGCACGCGGCACTCTTCGGGCAGGCCTGTTTCCAGCCCGGCATGGCCAAAAACACCTACGGCACCGGCTGCTTCATGCTCATGAATACCGGCACCGAGGCCGTTACCAGCAACCACGGTCTGCTAACCACCATCGCCTGGGAAATAGACGGAAAAATGGAGTACGCTTTGGAGGGCAGCGTCTTTATTGCCGGGGCCGCCATCCAGTGGCTCCGTGACGGATTGAAGCTGATCGACGAATCGCCCGATTCCGAATTTTACGCCATGAAGGTGACGGATACCGACGGCGTCTACGTTGTCCCCGCCTTTGCCGGCCTGGGTGCCCCGCACTGGGACATGTACGCGCGCGGTGCCATCTTCGGCCTCACGCGCGGCACCGGCAAGGCGCACCTCGTCCGCGCCACCCTCGAAAGCCTCGCCTACCAGGTCCGCGACGTCCTCCAGGCCATGCAGGCCGATTCCGGTAAAGACCTTGCTACCCTGCGCGTCGACGGCGGCGCGAGTGCCAACAACCTCCTGATGCAGTTCCAGGCTGACATCCTCGATTCCAACGTCGAGCGGCCCCGGGTTACGGAAACCACCGCCCTGGGTGCCGCTTACCTGGCCGGAATCGCCGTCGGTTACTGGAAAAAAGAAGAACTTACTAGCGGCTGGCAGCTCGATAAGCGTTTCGAGCCGGAGATGGCGGAAAAGGTACGCGCCAAGCGCATCCGGGGCTGGGAGCGGGCGGTGGAGCGCACGAAGGGATGGGAGGAGGAGGACAATGAGTGAGGGAGTAAAGGATTCCCAATGGGATCCAGACGACCACGTCTGGATCCCGACGACCACGTCGGGGAGCGAGAAAAGCATTACCGGGTAAATAAATTCCATCTTTGCAACCTGCGTGAGGTGCCTGGAAGGGCGTTAGCGCACGAAGTGCCGAGGCGACTGCCGAAGCCGGGAAGGGACCGACAGCGGCCGTCAGGCCGGTGGCACGCCTAAGAGCGTGTCTAAATTTTTACTTCCTGAGAACCAAGCATTTAAGAACCTGGCGTCACAAAAACTAACTTACGTAACCCGCTATGCGCGTGATTTTTTGTCTAGCCAGAACCTTAACCACGAAGTAGCCGCGAAGCGAATCATTGATCCTCAGTTCTTAAAAATTTTAGACACGCTCTAATCATATAACCATTATGACACCCCCTAAATAAATATGTCACTAAATCTGACTCAGGCAACCGACGTCAGTGCCGCCCTGCAGCGTAATCCCGCCGTCCGCATGCTGCGCAAGGACCAGGCGGGGCTGATCGTGGCATTTTTGTACACGGCCTTCCGCGACCGCCGTCAATCGGCCTATACGGGGAGTGAACTGACGAGTTTCCTATCCGATTTTCTCTTCGCGGCCAACGACGGCCAACCGCTTTACCCCCGCCCCGCGCGTGATTATTTGCAGCAGTGGACCGACGAGGGTTTCCTGCGGCAGTACTACGAAGACCGCTCCGACGAGGCTACCTTCGAGCTGACGCCCGCCGGCGAGCAGGCCCTAAATTGGGTTGCTTCCATGAACCAGCGCGAGTTCGTGGGCGCGGAATCGCGCCTGCGCCAGGTCTTCGACCAATTGCGCGAACTGTCCGAGGCCACCACCGTGGACAAGGAGGAACGCCGCCGCCAACTAATGGAACGCCGCGACGAGATCGACCGCCGGCTCCAGGCACTGGAAGAGGACGAACTGGACCGGCTGGACGACACCCGCATCCGTGAGCGCTACTTCCTCATCGAGGAAACGGCCACCAAACTGGAGAGCGATTTTCGGCAGATCGAAGCTAATTTTCGCCAGATCAATGCCCGCGCCCGCGAGGACCTTATCGGCCACGATACCGGCCGGGGCGAGGCCCTGAAAAAGATCTTCGACAGCCGTGACGCCATCCTTGATACCGACCAGGGCCGCACCTTCACCGCCTTCTGGTTCTTCCTCATGGACCAGGACCGCCGCACCGCCCTGCGCGGTTTCCTCGACCAGATCTTCGAGCAACCCGAACTGGCCGGCCTGCGTTCCAACTCCTTCCTCAACCGCATGGAATACGCCCTGGTGGAGGCCGGTAACCGCGTGAACAAGACCACCGACCGCCTTATCGAGCAGCTCCGCCGCTTCCTCCAATCACGGGCCTATCTCGAAAACCGCCGCATAACGCAGCTCATCACCGAGATCGAGCAACTCGCCGTCGCCGTCAAAAACGAGCCGCCCGCCGGCCGCCGTTTCACCACCGTCGAGGGCGCGGCCGACGTCAGCCTCATCATGGATCGCGGCGTTTTCCAGCCGCCCGAACAACTGCGCCTGCCCGAGGGTCCGCCACCTCCCGGCAGCTTCGAGCAGGTCGAAACCGACGCCCTTTACGACATCCTTTACGTCGATCCCGCCGAACTCAAAGGCCAACTCAACGTCCTCCTCCGCGACCGCGACCAGATCAGCCTCCTCGAAGTCGTCCAGCGCATGCCGCCCCGCCGCGGCCTCAGCGAACTCATCGCCTATTTCGGCATCGCCACCAGTTGGGAAGAAGAGCGCCGCGCCGTCATCTCGCCCGACCGACGGCAGACCATTCCCTACGAGAAAAACGGCGAGCGGCGCACCGTGGATTTCCCCGAAACGATCTTCCTCGCCTAGCGGATTCGGGCCGTCTACCGCTGCTTTAAAAAACTTCTCATGCGGGCGTGTCACCGGCCTGCCGGCCGCTGTCGGTCCCTTCCAGGCTCGCTGTTCGCTCGGCCCCTCCGCTTCGCTCCGGGTCTCCGGCTAAACGCCGGCCCTTCCAGGCACCTCACGCTGGGAACAAGGATGGAAGGACGGAAGGATGGAATATTTTTCTGGATTCCCCCCCCTCGAAATAATCCGCACGGGCGGGGCTTGCCCCCGCCGGAGACGGCCCAGGCATCTCCATCCCCGCCACATTCCCTATCTTTCGCCAAATTTACCAACCCACACCTCCCCGCATGAGCGACCAAGAAACCCAGGATTTCGGCCCCGCCGCCGTGCACCTGCTACGCGGCATCCTTTACCGCGACCGGGCGGATATCTGGAGCCTGCTACTGCGCCACCGGGGCCGGGTGGAAACCTACTTCGATGCCCTGCGGCTGGACCTGTACGTGGATGAAGCCGAGGGTTTCGCGTACCTGCGCCAGCGGGAGGACGCCGAGGGCGAGGATTTCCCCCGCCTGATGAGCCGCCGCAACCTCACCTACCCCCAGACCATCCTACTGGTGCTGCTGCGCAAGCGGCTGCTGGAATTCGAGTCGGCCGGCAACGAAACGCGCCTGGTGCTTTCCAGCCAGGACATGGTCGAAATGATGCGCATCTACTGGGATGAACTGGACACCAACGAACGCAAGCGCGAGGACCAGGTGATGAGCAGTATCCAGAAATTGGTTAAATTCAAGTTTCTGCAACCCCTGAAGAGTGAGCGTGACCGCTACGAGGTGGGCCGCATCATCAAAGCCTACCTACCCATCGAGGAGCTGGCCGCCGTGCTGCAAAAGATGCGCCGCTACGCCCGCGAAAAGGCCGGCGTATTCATCACCGACAACGAAGGGACCGAGAACGAGCAAGCCGACGCATGACCCTGGACCTGAATACCAATATCGACAACCAGATCGCGGGCTTCCGCCTCCAACGGCTGGAAGTACTCAACTGGGGCACGTTCAATCACGACGTCTGGCACATCGCGCCGGGCGGCCATAATTCCCTGCTGACGGGAGACATCGGCTCGGGTAAATCCACGCTGGTGGATGCCATCACAACCCTGCTGGTGCCTAGCCGCACCATTACCTACAACAAGGCTGCCGGGGCCGAATCACGCGAGCGCAGCCTGCGCAGTTACGTGCGCGGTGCCTACAAAAACGAGAAAGTAGCCGGCAGCGCCAAGGCCCGCGATGTGTACCTGCGCAGCGGGCAGAAGCACCTTACCATTCTTATCGCCGTTTTCGGTAATGCCGGCACGGACGAGCGCGTCGCCCTGGCCCAGGTGCTGTGGATGAACGGCGATACCGTCAACAAATTCTACGTGATCGCGCAGGACGCGCTGGCCGTGAACCCCGATTTCGCCCCCCCGCCGACGGCGTGAACGGCCTGAAACGCCGCCTGCGCAAGCGCAGCGGCACCGAGGTATTCAACAGTTTTACCGACTATTCCAACCGCTTCCGGCAGCGGTTCGGCATCCGGCAACCCGAGGCCCTGGAACTGTTCTACCAGACCGTGAGCATGAAATCGGTCGGTAACCTGACCGAATTCGTGCGGGAGCGAATGCTGGGCCGTACCGACATCGGCGACAGCATCGAAGGGCTGGTCACCAGCTACGCCGATGCCACCGCCGCCCATCTGGCCGTCCAGAAAGCCCGCAAACAGCTGGAAGTACTGGACCCGCTGATGGCCGACGACAGGAGCCTGGAAAAAGTAGCCGCCGAGATCACCGCCCGCCAACAACTGCTGACCGAAGTACCGCGCTACTTCCTGCGCCTGCGCCTGCATCACCACCAGCAGCAACTCAGCCGCGCCCAGGCCGACTGGCAAAGCAACCAGACCGAACGCGGCCGCCTGGCCCACGAACTGACCGACCGCCAAGCCACCCGCGACAACCTGCGCCGCGCCCTGGACGGCCACTCCCTTCAGCAGCGGATGCTGCCCCTCAAACACAAGATCGAGGAACTGACCCGCGAACGCGACTACCCGCCGCCGCCAGGCCGACCGCTACGCCACCGACCTCCAGGAACTGGCCACCGTAGACCGCGATGCCGAGTGGCCCGCACCCCGCACGGCCGAGGAATTCTCCATCCGCCGCCGCGCCGTCGAAGAGGCACTCTTCGTTGCCGAAGAGCAGCTGCGTGAACTCAGTGCTCTCGAACCGCGGTTGCACGTGCAAAAAGCCGATCACCACGACCGCCTCCAGGAACTGGACAGCGAACTGGCCAGCCTGCGCGAACGCCGCTCGTCCATTCCCCGCAACAATTTGGTCATCCGCGAACGCCTGCTCCGCGAACTACAACTCGAAGAATCCGAACTTCCCTTTGCCGGCGAACTGCTGCGCGTCAAGGAAAATGCCGCCGACTGGGAGGGGGCCGTCGAACGAATCCTGCACGGCCTGGGCCTCAGTTTGCTGGTGGCCGACCGCCACTACGCCGCCGTGAGCGAGGTGGTGAACCGAATGCACCTGAAGGGCAAACTGGTCTACCTGCGTACCCTCGGCCACCGCAAATCCGGCGACCGGGAACCGGCCGCCAATAGCCTGGTGCGCAAGGTCCAGATCAAGGGCGATACCGAACACTACGAGTGGCTGGAAGCCGAACTCCGCTCGCGCTACGACTACGATTGCTGCGAGGACATGGACGAGTTCCGCCGCTCGCGGCGGGGCGTGACCCGCCAGGGGCAGAGTAAATCCAGCCGCCTGCTGCACGTCAAGGACGACCGCTCCGACATCAACGACCGCAGCCGCTTCGTACTCGGCTGGTCGAATGAGAGCAAGATCGCCGCCCTGGAGAAACAACGCGCCAGGAGTGCCGGGGAACTGGAAAAGGTGGTCACCCAACTGGCCGCCCACCGTAAAACCGAACGCAACTGGAACGCCCGCCGCGACCGCCTCAACCGGCTGCTCACCTACACCGATTTCACGGAGATGGACTACGCCGAGAGCGCCGGTCGCCTGGAACGCAAGGAAGCCGAAAAGCGGGAACTGGAGAGCCAGAGTTCCGAACTGCGTCAATTGGAACGGCATCTGACCGAGGCCGAACGGGCCGTAGATCAGACCCAGGCCGAGATCAGTCAGTTGGACAAGCGCACCGGCGGCCTGGAAAACGAGGTATTTCGCCTGGCCGCCCTCATGGCCCGCCTGCTCGAAGACCTGGAACTCCCCGCGCCCTCGCTGCCTTCCAATCCGCCACTAGAAACCCTCCTCGCCGCCTATCGCGCCCTGGAAATCCCCGCCGCCGAGCCGTCCCCCGAACTGGCCAAGCTCCTCCCGAAAGCCGGCCCCCTCGACGACCCCGACCGCGCCCAACGCGCCCTGCTCAAACTGGTCAACGAAAAACTGGCCCGCCGCGCCGGCGAACGCACCCGCCTGGAACGCGCCATCGAGCGGCGAATGCAGGCCTTCAAGTACGAATTCCACGAGGAAGCGCGGGAGATCGACGTGGACCTCCGCGCCCTGCCCGATTACCGCAAGCTGCACCACCAACTGGTGCGCGATAAACTGCCCGAGTTCGAGCAACGTTTCCGCCAACTGCTACGCGAGGGCACCATTCGGGGTATCGTCAGTTTCCAGGCGCGGCTCAACAAATTCGAGGGCGAAATCCGCGACAAGATCGAGCAGATCAATAAGCACCTGCGGGAGATCGATTATAACAAGGACACTTACATCACCATCAGCAGCGAACCGGTGCGGACGGAAGACATCAGCGGCTTCCAGCAGGATTTGCGCTCGGCACTGAGTAATACTATCAGCGAGGAAGAGGGCTACACGGAGGAAAAATTCCAGCAGGTCAAAAAACTGCTCGACCGCTTCCGGGGAGCCACCGACGAGGACCAGCGGTGGACCGAGCGCGTTACCGACGTGCGGCAGTGGTACAGTTTCGGGGCCGAGGAACGTCACCGCGAGGATGATTCAATCCAGGAATACTTCAGCGATAGCAGCGGTAAATCCGGCGGGCAGAAGGAAAAACTCGCCTACACCATCCTGGCCTCCGCCATCGCCTTCCAGTTCGGGCTGCAATTTCGGCGCAGTACCGACCGCAGTTTCCGCTTCGTAGTCATCGACGAGGCCTTCGGACGCGGGTCGGACGAGAGTACGCGCTACGGCCTGCGGCTGTTCCAGGAACTCAACCTGCAACTGCTCATCGTCACGCCGCTGCAAAAGATCAACGTCATCGAAGACCATATTCAGTCCGTCCACTACGTCTCCAACGAGGGTGGCAAGCGGTCGATGGTGCGCAACATCGGCATCGCCGAATACCGGCGGGAGAAGGAAGCCCGGCGGGCCGAGGAAAACCGCGCCCAATGATCGGGCCGGATGAAGTAACCGAGCGCGCGGAACGCTGGTGGCCGGAGGTGCTGCGCGAGAGCCTGCGCGGCGAGCCGGAATTTCCCCGCGAGATCCCGCGCATCGGCCGCGTGGGCAGCGGCTCCCGCCTCACCGATTTCGACAAGATCCGGCGTGAACAACTCGCCATCGTGGAAGACGCCCGCCGGCGCGGTTACACCCTCCACTGGCGCGAGGTAAACACCCGCAAGATGGGCAGCAACCGTTTCATCCAGCGCATTACCGTAGATAGCCGGGCGGTTTTCCTGAAAATATTGCGGCGGGAAACAACCTACGCCGATTTCCTCACTAACGTTCGCCTTATCCGCGAGCACGTCCCCGAACTGGAAGATTGGCTGGCCGCCAATGTACTGGAAATAGCACAGCAGGCCGGCAACTGGCCGAACCTCCTCGCCGTGGTCCGCTATTTCATCGACCGGCACCATCCCGACTCCTATTACATCCGCGAGCTACCGGTTGCCGTGCCCACCAAATTTATCGAGACGCACCGCGCCATCCTCGCTTCCCTGCTCGATGCCGTGCTACCCGCCGCCGCCGTCGATCCCACCCACACCGGCGTGCGGGGTTTCGAGCGCCGTTACCGGCTCAAATATCGCCAACCCCTCATCCGCCTCCGCCTGTTGGACCAGTCGCTGGCCGATAAGTACCTCAGCGGCATCGACGACTTCAGCCTCCCGCTCGCTCATTTCGAGCAACTTCAGCTCCCCCTACGCCGCGTAATCGTGCTGGAAAACAAGACCAATTTCGCCAACCTGATGAACTTCCTCACCCTGCCGGATCTAAGTGGCACGGCGGGCATTTTCGGAAGCGGTTTCAGCGCGGGCCTACTCAGGAACGCCGCCTGGCTCCATCAGGTCGAACTCTTCTACTGGGGCGACCTGGATGCTCACGGCCTCCAAATTCTCAATCAGTTCCGTAGCGCCTTTCCCCACGCCCGCTCCTTCCTCATGGACCGCGCCACCCTCGACGCCCTACCGCACTACCACACCGAAGCCACCCCGGCGGCGGTGGCCGATCTGCCCCACCTCAGCCCGGAGGAACTAGCATTATACGATTATTTAAACGACAGCCGAATTAGGTTGGAGCAGGAGCGCATTCCACTGGAGCTGGTGCGGCGGGCGTTAGCAATTTAGCAGTCACCGCCCCTCACCGCTCAAAATATTCCCGCCCCGCTCGGTCCACGTAGCCCCAGAAGTTCTCGTCCAGCCAGGCACGGGCCAGCGCCCCGTCAAAGTGTTCCATGCGGTAATATTTCGATTCTATCAGGGGTTTGCCTTGATAGTCCAGCAGGCCGTAACGGCCTTCCTCAAGCACCAAAAAATCCAGCCATTCTCCGTGCGCATAGTCCGGTCCGGCCTCGATCGATTCATAACAGTCGGGAGTCACTGCCACTCCAATAGTGTCGATAATACCATAGCAATCCCCTCTCCGCGCCACCGCGTAATACGATCCGCCCACCGTAATTAGCGTATCCCATACGGCGGGCAGTGTGTCCCGGTGGTACCGCCGTTTTCCGTCTTCATTTCGTTGCGTTAATGGCGTGATCAGTCCATATTTATCTCCGTTACGGTAACTCGCCATATAGTGCATCACGCCCCTGGTTCCGCCGCACTCATCCCTGCACGGCACCCGATTTCCGCTCGTATCCAGGCAAAAACTACTCCCGTCCAGGCGCACCCAGGCGGTGCCCGAACCGTTAAAATCCCCCGCCCCTTCATACTTCAGCGGAATAACCAGCCGCCCGGTGCTGTTCACGTAGCCATAGCGGTCACCCCGGCGCACCCAGGCAAGGCCCCCTCGTCCCCAGCGGCCCACTGCGTCGTATTCCGGCCTTACCCTGATCTTCAGGGTTGCATCCGCATAACCCCACAGTTCCCCCTTGCGGTACGGAATTAGTTGCTGGGCACTCGCCGTAACGGGCAACAATGCGCAAATAAATAGTAGCAGGGTCAGTCGCTTCATCGGCTTCTTTTAGTTGGTAGGGGTTTTGGGCGTGCCCCCTCGCCTGTCGGCTCGGGGTCGGGCTGTCCGGCACTCTCTTCATTTCAGGGCGCATGGCCATGCGCCCCTGCATTTCGTTCAAACAACACCTCCCATCCCTCACGCGGGCTGATTATACTGCAAGTGATAGGGCGTTGAATTTGTTAAGAGCGTGTCTAAATTTTTACTTACTGAGAACCAAGCATTTAAGAACCTGGCGTTACAAAAACTGACTTACGTAACCCGCTATGCGCGCACCACGAAGTAGCCGCGAAGCGAATTTTTTGTTTAGCCAGAACCTTAACCACGAAGTAGCCGCGAAGCGAATCATTGATCCTCAGTTCTTAAAAATTTTAGACACGCTCTAAGCTGTTTACCTCAATTTACGCGGTAATTTTCACCACCTCTCCCTCCCTCAATCGCTCATTCCTTACCTTTGCCGCATGGCAACAATTTCCGGCCGGATCATTCACGATACACAGCGGTTTCACCTGACGGTGGAACGGCTGTGCCGGCAATTGATTGAAACCTACGATGATTTTTCGGACACGTGCCTGGTGGGGATTCAGACGGGCGGCATTCCGCTGGCGGAGCGGGTGCACGGACGGCTGAAGGAACTGGGCGTGGATGGGTTTCCGTACGGGAAGTTGGACATTACGTTCTACCGCGACGATTTTCGGACGCGGACCAAGCCCCTGGAGGCGAGTAAGACCGAGATTGATTTTTTGATCGAGGACCGGCGGGTGATCCTGGTGGACGACGTGCTGTATACGGGTCGGACGATCCAGTCGGCGCTGACGGCACTGGGTTATTTCGGGCGGCCGCGGCAGGTGGAATTAATGGTGATGGTAGACCGGCGGTTTAATCGCCTGCTACCCGTGCAGCCGGATTATAGCGGTATTACGGTAGATGCCCTGGATGAAGCCTACGTGCGCGTGGAGTGGGCCGAGCGGGAGGGCACGGACCGAATTTTGTTATTTGCAAACGACGAAGCCTAAATGCCCGACATCCAGCAACTTAGTAGCCGGCACGTGCTGGGAATCAAGTATCTTACGGCCGAAGATATCCGGCTGATATTTGCTACGGCACGGGAATTTAAGGAGGTCATCAACCGCCCGATCAAGAAGGTGCCGAGCTTGCGGGATATAACGGTAGCTAATCTATTTTTCGAGAATTCCACCCGGACCCGTATTTCTTTCGAGTTAGCCGAAAAGCGGCTGAGTGCCGATACGGTTAATTTTTCGGCGGCTTCCAGCTCGCTCAAAAAGGGCGAGACATTACTCGACACGGTTAATAATATCCTGTCGATGAAAGTGGATATGGTGGTGATGCGGCACCCCGCGCCCGGTGCGCCGCAGTTTCTGGCCGGCCACATCGACGCCAATATTATCAACGCCGGAGACGGGACGCACGAGCACCCGACGCAGGCCCTGCTGGATGCCTACTCGATGCAGGAAAAATTGGGTGATCTGGCCGGGCGGCGCATTGCGATCGTGGGGGATATTCTGCACTCGCGGGTGGCGCTGAGTAATATTTTTTGTTTGTTGAAACTGGGTGCCCAGGTGCGGGTATGCGGTCCGCCGACGCTAATTCCGCGCCATTTGCACGAGTTGGGCGTGGAGATTAGCCACGATATCCGGGATACGCTGCGCTGGTGCGAGGTGGCCAACGTACTGCGCATTCAACTGGAGCGGCAGGACCGCAAGTTTATCCCTTCGCTGCGCGAGTACCACCAATATTTCGGTATCAATCGGCAAATGCTGGACGAGCTGCCGAAACCCATTATTATCATGCATCCCGGACCGATTAATCGCGGCGTGGAACTGACCAGCGAGGTAGCGGATTCGGAACACGCCATTATTTTGGACCAGGTGGAAAACGGGGTGGCGGTGCGGATGGCGGTACTGTATTTACTGGCGGCGCGGCGGTGATTGCGCGGGCTTTTTAGATGGATCCCGACGACCACGTCGGGTAAGCGGGGTAAATTGGTGGATAACCCGTAATGATCGTAGTCAACGCTTTCTGGTTCGTAGGCCCGTTTAGCTTTCAATGGGAAAGCAGTTATCTTTGTGCTGCCGATTACGTCTCGGACGAGGACGTCCTCGTCCTTAAACTCTTTGTATGACCCTGCAAGATTCCCGCTACCACCTTACCGGCAACGTCGACCTGCTCGATATTGTCGAGCGTTATGACGCGCCGCTTTATGTCTACGATGCAGCGGTCATCAAGGGCAAACTGGACCGGATGCGGGCGGCCTTCGATGTGCCGCGCTTGCAGATCAATTATGCGTGCAAGGCCCTCTCGAACATTAATGTACTGCGCCTTTTTCGGGAATGGGGTACGGGGCTGGACACCGTTTCGGTACAGGAAGTGCAACTGGGCCTGCGGGCCGGTTTCGCGCCCAGGGACATCATTTTTACGCCCAATTGCATCAGCGTTGAGGAACTGGTGCAGGCCATCGGCTACGGGGTGCGGATCAATATCGACAACATCAGCATCCTGGAGCAATTCGGGACGCTGCACCCGGAAATTCCGCTCTGTATCCGGATCAACCCGCACATCATGGCGGGCGGGAACTCGAAGATCAGCGTGGGGCACATCGATTCCAAGTTCGGTATTTCCATTCACCAGATCCCGCACGTGGTGAAGATCGTCTCCGCCCTGGGACTGACCATCGAGGGCTTGCACATGCACACCGGCTCCGATATACTGGATGCGGAGGTTTTCTTGCAGGCCAGCGAGATCCTGATCCAGGCCGCCAAGGATTTCCCCGATCTGGACTACCTGGATTTCGGTTCCGGTTTCAAGGTACCCTACAAGCCCGGTGACGTGGAGACGGACATCGAGGATCTGGGTGCGCGCCTGAGCGTCCGTTTCCGGGAGTTTTGCACCGAATACGGTCGGGACGTGGCCCTGCTTTTCGAGCCGGGCAAGTTCCTGGTTTCGGAATCGGGCTACTTCCTGGCGCGTTGCAACGTGGTTAAGACTACCCCCGCCACGGTTTTCGCCGGCTTGGATTCGGGCCTGAATCACCTGATCCGGCCGATGTTTTATAACTCCTACCACCACATCGTCAACCTCTCCAATACCGGGGATAAGAAGCGCATTTACACGGTGGTCGGCTACATTTGCGAGACGGATACTTTCGGCATCAATCGCCAGCTGAGCGAGGTACGCGAGGGCGATATCCTGTGCTTCCTGAATGCGGGGGCCTACTGCTTCGCAATGGCGAGTAACTACAATAGCCGCTACCGCCCCGCCGAAGTGCTGGTGGTGGATGGCGAGGCACACCTGATCCGGGAGCGGGAGACAATCGAAGATTTGCTAAGGGGGCAGGTGGATGTAGTGAGGGTTGAGGTGGGGTAGGGGGAACTTTTTTCCAAACAAGCCCGTGCGATCGAAAACCTCAGACACGCTCTTAATGCCCGTTCTTACCTCATTCTCCCTTTAGCTCCTGCCGGTCAAATGGATTCAGGGCTACTCCCCGAACCTGGGCTTCGGCTTCCAGCCGGTATTCGCTGCTGACGTTGCGGAGTTTGCGGGCGGCCCAGGCGAGGCCGCCGAAAAGGGCATTGCGCCGGCCGAACTCATCGACCTCTGAGACGGGGCGGGAGAAGGGTAGTACGAAGGCCCGTTCTAGTTCCCCCTCGGCGGGAACTTCCAGTTGTTCGGTGATGGTGAAGCGGCCGAGTTCATATTCATCGACGAGCTGTTCCTCGCCGCGGCCGCGGCGGTAGCGTTCGATGAGAACGAAACGGACGGCGGTAACGGTCTGCGCATTTTTACTGAATAACCTGACACGGCCCTCGATGCGGCCGGCGGTGAGGTTGAAGGTCGGAGGGAGGTCGAGTTCCAGTTTTACGCCTTCGATGCCCAGCCATTTTTTTACTTTTCCCAGCATGGTTGCCTGTTTTGTATAAGTAACGGTGGGATGGGGGAGATAGGTGTGGTTTTTCGACTAACGGAGGCAGGGTTGTGTTAGATAACGGCGTGGCGGCTTCGTGTCGGCGAGGAAGACTTTTTTGCACGGCTAGGGCACGGCCGGCGAGGAAGCCCACGGAGTTACGTGGAGTTTTTTTGCCGGTACGGCAGCTACTTGTTACTTAGAGCGTGTCTAAATTTTTACTTCCTGATAACCAGTAATTTAAGAACCTGGCGTCGTAAAAACTGACTTACGTAACTCGCTATGCGCGTAAGTTTTTATCTAGCCGGAACCTTAACCACGAAGTAGCTGCGAAGCGAATCATTGATCCTCAGTTCTTAAAAATTTTAGCCACGCTCTTAGTAATGTTACCGGCCAGAACGTTCACTGCGTGAGGTGCCTGGAGGGTCGCGACATAGGAGCGAGTGCGGAGCACCGAGCGATTAGCGAAGCCCGGAAGGGACCGACGGCGGCCCGTTAGGGACGGCGGCACGCCCAAAACCCGTCACCCTACTGAGAGCGTGTCTAAATTTTTACTTCCTGAGAACCAAGTATTTGAGAACCTGGCATCATAAAAATGACTTACGTAACCCGCTATGCGCGCACCACGAAGTAGCCGCGAAGCGAATCATTGATCCTCAGTTCTTAAAAATTTTAGCCACGCTACTAAATCATCCACCAATTTACGGTCGTTGCTGAGGCGGGGCACCTTGTTTTGGCCACCCAATTTGCCCTGGCGTTTCATGTAATCGCGGAAAGCGCCGGCGGGGAGGGGGCGGATGACGAGCGGGCGGAGGATGGTGCCGCTGATGAGGTCGTGGTAGTAAATGTTGCGGGCGGTCATGGCGGCGTCGAGGTCGCGGGCGAAGGTAGTGGCGTCCTCGGGGGCGCGGTCGTACTCGATGAACCACTCGTGGTAGGGCAGGCCGCCCTCCGGTGGTTTGATGCGGGGGGCGACGGTGAACTCACGCACGTGCGCCCCGTGGCGGGCGGCTACCTCGCGAAGGGCCGATTCGACCTCCTTGCCGATGACGTGCTCGCCGAAAGCGGAGATGAAGTGCTTGATGCGGCCCGTGACCCGCAGGCGGTAGGGGTTGAGCGAGACTGAATTCGACGGTGTCGCCGATGTTGTAGCCCCACAGGCCGGCGTTGTTGTTGATGATGATGGCATAATTGACGCCCATTTCCACGTCGGCCAGCGTGAGTCGGGTAGGGGAGTCGGCGAAAATCTCGTCGGCGGGGACGAACTCAAAGAAGATGCCCGAGGCACTATTAAGGAGCAGGCCTTCCTCCGGTTCTCCGTCCTGGAAGGCAATGAAGCCCTCGCTGGCGGGGTAGATCTCTACGCTGGGCAGGCGCGTGCCGACCAGTTCTTCCAGGGCGGCGCGGTAGGGTTCGAAGTTGACGCCGCCGTAGACGAAAAGCTCGAGGTTGGGGAAGAGTTCCTTGATCGTGGATTTGCCCGAGCGGGCCAGCAACCGCTCGTAGTACATTTGCACCCAGGGCGGGATGCCGCTAATCATTCGCATATCAGCCCCGACGGTCTCGTCGACGATCCGCTCCAGTTTGGTTTCCCAATCTTCGATGCAGTTGGTCTCGTAGGAGGGCAGTTGGTTGGTGCGCAGCCAGGCCGGGACCTGGTGGTTGACGATGCCGGAAAGACGGCCGGTTTTGATGCCGCCGATGTCGTCCATTTCCGGGCTGCCGCTGAGGAAGATCAGTTTGCCGTCCAGCCAGCGGCCGCGGCCGGTGCGCCCGTAGTAATTAAACAGGGCATTGCGGGCCGAGCCGAAGTGGTTGGGCAGGCTGTCTTTAGTGAGCGGGATGTATTTGACGCCGGAAGTGGTACCGCTGGTCTTGGCGAAGTAGGCGGGTCGGCCGGGCCAGAGCACGTCTTGCTCGCCGGTCTTGATGCGGTCCACGTAGGGACGCAGGTCCTCGTAATCGCGCAAGGGGACGCGGGCGGCGAAATCAGCCGGGGTACGGATACTGCCAAAATCGTGATCCTTCCCAAAAGCCGTGGCCTTGCCCATCGCGATCAGGCGGCGAAAAATGTGCCCCTGTTCGCGCAGGGCGTGGCGGGCCAGGGCCTGCGTGCGCTGGTGAACAAGTTTGGCGACGGGGGATAGAAGGGTTGATTTCCAGGCCATGGGGTAAAGGTAATGATTCTAAAGCCCTCACCCCCGGCCCCTCTCCTCGGGAGAGGGGTGACGTTATGTTGACTTATAGTGAATAATTTAATGTAAAAGACAAGCACATTAGTGAAGGTGGGAAGTTTAATAATTTTCATTACTCCTCCTCGTCAAACGGCAACTCCAGTTGCACGCCCCCCGCCTCGTTCTCCCGCTCCAGGTTGGATACGCTGAGACCGAGCAGCCGCACGCGGGGCACCTCGTCAATGTTTTCGTCCAGTAGTTCGTAGGCGGTCTGGATCAGGTCCTTGAGTTTGCGGATGGGCTGGGAAAAGGAGCGCGAGCGGGAGTGAATCTGGAAATCGGGCGTTTTCAGTTTTAGCGTCAGGGTGCGGCCGAAGTTGTTGCGCTCCGTCATATAATCGTGGATAATGCCGGCCAGGAAGCGCAACTTGGCCCGCATGTCCGACCGTTGTTCCAGGTCCTGCTTAAAGGTCCGTTCCGCGCCGATGCTCTTACGGATACGGTTGGGGTTGACCCGCCGCCGGTCGTCGGCCCGCACAATGCGGAAGTAGTAGCGGCCCACCTTACCGAAACGCTGCACCATCTCGATCTCGGTAGAGCGGCAGCAGGTCGCCGCCGGTGCGGTAACCCATTTTATGCATCCTGGCGGCGGTCACTTTGCCGATACCGTGGAATTTCTCCACCGGCAGGGCCGCCAGAAAGGCGGCCGCTTCGTGGGGGTGGATGACCTTCAGGCCGTCGGGCTTATTGATGTCGGAGGCTACCTTGGCCAGGAACTTATTGAAACTTACGCCGGCCGAGGCGGTCAGTTGGGTGGCCGCGAAAATCTCCGCCCGGATCGCCTCGGCGATCAGGGTCGCGGACAAGGGGCCGCGCTTGGGGTCGGTCACGTCCAGGTAGGCCTCGTCCAGTGAGAGCGGCTCCACCAGGTCGGTATAGGAAAGAAAGATTTCGCGGATGGTGTCGCTCACCTCGCGGTAGGCGGAAAAGCGGCCCTTGACAAAGATCAGCGGCGGGCACAGCCGCTTGGCCGTCACGCTCGGCATGGCCGAGCGCACGCCGTAGGTGCGGGCCTCGTAGCTGGCGGCCGCCACCACGCCGCGCATGCTGCCGCCGCCCACGGCGACGGGTTTGCCGCGCAGTTCGGGATTGTCCCGCTGCTCCACGGAGGCAAAAAAGGCATCCATGTCGATGTGGATAATCTTGCGGTACTCGTCCGGCTCAGTAGGGGGCGGGAGTTCGCGTCCGGTTTTCTTCTCTCTGCTCCATCTCATGCATCAAGTCCTCGGTTTCGGTGAAGAGGTCTTCTACCCGTTCGGTAGTGGGGCTACGTTCCTGGATGCCGTTGCCGTAGGTTTCGGGTTTTTCGCGGGAAAGTTCGCGTTTCAGGGTCTGGCGTTTTTGTTCCAGTTCGCTCAGGCGCTCCAGGGCTTCGCTATCCTTCAGGGTGACCGCCGTTTCGCGGATCTCGGTGTACAGGCCGTCCAGTTTGTCGATGGCCTCGTCGTACTTGCCCTCTTTCATTTTGCCCCGCTCGGCTTTGAGTAGCCCCCAGGCGTCCTTGCCCAGGTCGCCGACTTTATGGAAAATGTCTTTGGATTGTTGCTTTTCCGTCTCGTCGCCGAAAAACAGGTTATAAACCAGGATACCGATGACCAGCACGACGGCCAGTTTTATAATGGAACGGATCATAAGAAGTTGGATTGTGGGGCAAAATTAAACAAAAACTGTGGCTTTGATAACAAAGAACCCCGTATCACCAAAAGGTGACCGGGGCTCATTCAACTTACTGATACCAAAAATCTTGAGGGAGAACGGGAGACGCCTGATGGGGCGGGTTCTCAATTATTTTTTGCAACCTTTATCAGGAGCCGCTTGCGGCTAAATGGTACCGGGATTGGGAACCGGTGGAGAGCAGACCTGCCGCGCGGTGCGGCGTGAGGTCGGGCGGCTTAACAAATGTAAAGGTAGGTAGTGGCGGGCGGTCCGGCAAGAAAATGCGGCCCAAATTATCTTTGGGATAACACGGGAAGAAGTGTAATCTTTTTGGTTAATATATTGAAAGACAATTATATAAAAATATTCGCTTGTTGAATAAGTACCCATTTTCGGGAAGAATTCCGTTTTTGACGGCTCAATCGGGGGAGAAAAAAAATGGTGGAAAGCCCTCTACGCAAATTGCTAAGACGTCTTTCCACGGCCCGCCCGGTCCGGCCCGAGCTTGTGGGGGGAAGCCGGGCGGCGTAACTTTGCCCCCCGAAAAATCGTTACCCTCACTATGGCTAAAATCGCGGACATCGACCTGGGGAATTTCCCCCTCCTGCTGGCACCCATGGAAGACGTGAGTGACCCGCCCTTCCGCGCCCTCTGTAAGGAGCAGGGCTGCGATATGATGTATACGGAGTTCATCAGCGTGGAGGGCCTGATTCGCGATGCGGACAAGAGCGTGCAGAAGCTGGATATTTTCGATTACGAGCGGCCGATCGGGATCCAGATATTCGGGGCGAACCTGGATTCGATGGTGCGCGCCGCCGAGATCGTGGAGGAGGCCCGGCCGGAAGTGCTGGACATCAACTTCGGCTGTCCGGTGAAGAAGGTGACCTGCAAGGGCGCGGGGGCCGGTATCCTGAAAGACATCCCGAAGATGGTGGAATTGACCAAAGCCATCGTGGACCGCACCGACCTGCCCGTGACCGTTAAAACCCGCCTGGGGTGGGACGACAATAGCAAGTACATCGAGGAGGTGGCCGAACGCCTGCAGGACGTGGGCATCAAGGGCCTGAGTATCCACGGCCGTACGCGCCAGCAGATGTACAAAGGCGAGGCCGACTGGACGCTGATCGGGAAGATCAAGGAAAACCCCCGCGTGACCATCCCGATCTTCGGCAACGGCGATATCGACCATCCGGAAAAGGCCGTCACTTACCTGAAGCGCTACGGTGTGGACGGCCTGATGATCGGCCGCGCCGCCATCGGTTACCCGTGGATTTTCCGGGAGTTGCGCCACTTTTATGAAACCGGTGAAATACTGGACCCGCCCACCGTGGCCGAGCGCGTGGCCGCCGCCCGCTCGCACCTGAACCGTAGCCTGGAATGGAAGGGCGAGAAGCTGGGCGTGGTGGAAATGCGCCGCCACTATACCAATTACTTTCGCGGCTATCCGGGGATCAAGGCTTACCGCCAGACGCTGGTGACCGAGTATGATCCGGCGGTCATCCACGCTACGCTGGATGAGATTGCGGAGGTGTACGGGGGGGCGGCTGCGCCGGTACTTTTGTAGGCGGGCGGCTGCGCCGGTACTTTAGTAGGACGCTGCGCGTCTGGTATTTTAGTATTTTTGACTCAGCCTACGCGTGTACGGGGTTTTGTGGATGTAGGATGTGTGATGTAGGATGTGTGATGTTTGATGCGGGATGCTGCTCGTTTAGTGTGCCGTTGGCGCAAAACGAACCGCTATCACTCTGGCAGGTTTTATCCAAAAGTAAATGCGGAAGTGGCTGATCGGCGGCGGAATTTTACTCGTCCTCCTGATACTGCTGGTGGGGCCGGGACTCAACTGGTTTGCCGAGCGCAAGGTTACCGAGTTACTGGCCGACCGCAACCTGGGTGGCGACACCCTGCAGTACCGGAACCTCGACGTGGCCGTTTGGCGCGGCGCGGTTTCCCTCGATTCCATTGATTTTTACCAATCCATTACCCTCAAAGACCGGCGGCACCACTTGCGGGGCAGCCTGGCTACGCTGCGGCTGACAGGTATTTCCGTCTGGCGACTGGTCTTCGGAGACCGGGATTATGCGGCCGACCGGCTGGACCTGGACGGGCTGGTACTGGACTGGGAAACCGAGAGCGGTACTGCGGCGGATAGCCTGCGCCGGGACACCACGGGTGAAAACGACCGCCCGACCGTCTACCTCGGTGAGTTCCACCTGACCGCTTCCCACATCACCAAGCTCAACCCCAGGGACGAACCGCAGGTCATTTTCGATACCCTGGAACTTAGCATCGCGGACATCGAGATCGGCGATACCCTTTTCACGTTCGACCCCGCCGGTTTTACCCTTGCACGTTGCCAACTCACCAACGACGGTGACCCGTCGGACTTCTTCTTCGAGAACGTCGCCTGGTCCGAGGGGGAGGACCTGCGCATCGGCCACTTCAAGCGCACCCCCCGTCAGGCCCGGGTCGCTTTTTTCGCGCGACTGACCCACAAGGAAGAATGGCTCGCCGTAGACCTGGCCGACATCCGCGTTACCGGCCTGAATCCGGGCAGCGATTTTCGCGAAGGGGCCGTCAACGTCGATTCCCTCGTGGCCGGCTCGCTGGCCGTTTCCGTCTGGGAAGTGGATCACCTGCCCCAGGACACCGCCAAAGATCACAAGCCGCTCATCGGCCAGCTGCCGGGCCGGATACCCTTTCCGGTCAACCTGAGCTACGCCCGCATCGAAAACCCGGACATCCAGTACGGCATCCGCACCGAAGACGGGCGCGAGGGCAAGCTGTTCTTCCGGGGCGGTTCCATTACTACCACCAACTTTACCAACGAACCGGAACGGCTGCGCGAGGACCCGAACCTGCGGGTCAAATTTATTACCCGTCTCGGCGGTGCCTCGCCCATGACGGCCAATTTCGCTTTCAACCAACTTTCCGCTACCGGCGACTTCGAAATGGACGGACTGCTCGAAGACTACGAACTGGTGGACCTGAACCCACTGGTGGAAGTGGCCGCCGATGCCACTATTCTCGACGGCTATTTCGACCGCATGAGCTACCAGGTCGCCTGCCGCGAAAACGTGGTAACGGGAGAAATGGAACTGACCTACAACGACCTCGACGCCAAGATCACCGAGGGCAAATTCAAGTGGGCCAAAAACTTTGCCCGCGGTTTGCTGCTCAAAAAAGAAAACCCGCACAAGGGTGAGTTCCGTCCCGGCAAGATCTACCACGAACACAGGCGCACCAAATCGTTTTTCAACCTCTACTGGAACGCCATCAAGGCCGGCATGATGTCTACCGCCCTCGGCGATCTGGCCCTGCCGCAGGAACTGGAAACCAACGCCAAAAAAGAGGAACGCCGTGAACGCCGCGCCGAGCGCAGGGAGTCACGCCGTGAAGGGTAGTTTAGCCAAATCCACGTTGCCGCCGGTCAGGATAATCCCCACCCGTTTGCCGGTGAAACGGTCGGGGTAGGCTAGCACGGCGGCCAGCGGCACGGCGCAACTCGGCTCGATCACGATCTTCATGCGCTCCCAGATCAGCCGCATGGCGGCCACAATCTCCTCCTCGCTCACGGTCAGGATTTCGGCCACGTGCTCGCGAATAATGCCCAGCGTGCGTTCGCTCAGGTTGGTGCGCAGGCCGTCAGCCACGGTCCGGTTATCCACGTTGACCTCGACCCGACCGGACTGTAGGGAACGGGCCGCGTCATCCACGTTTTTCGGTTCCGCCCCGATCGTCTGTCCCCCCGGCAACAGGTAGTGCCGCACCAGGGCCGTGCCCGCCGTCAGGCCGCCCCCGCCCACGGGTGCCATCAGCACATCGAGGGTCACGGGGCAGTCCTCCACCAGTTCCAGCGCCGCCGTCGCCTGCCCCCGGATGACATTATAATCGTCGAACGGATGAATAAACGCCGCACCGCTACGGTCCGTCACTTGTCGCAGGGTGCGCTCCCGGTCGGCCGGCGTATTCACGCAAAACGTTACCTCCGCGCCATAATCCCGCACGGCCGCAATCTTCACGGCGGGCGCATCTTCCGGCATCACGATGTAGGCGGGCACCCCCAGTTCGCGGGCCGCAGCCGCCACTGCCTGCGCATGGTTTCCACTGGAGTGCGTAGCCAATCCCCGCGCCCGTTCGGCGGGCGACAGACTGAGGGCCGCTGAAGCACCGCCGCGCATTTTAAAGGCCCCGATACGCTGAAAATTCTCACACTTGAAGTACAGCCGCGCCCCCGCCCGCTCGTCCAGCGCACGGCACGTCAGCACCGGCGTCCGGTGAATGAACGGCTGGATGGCCGCGTGGCAATCACGTATTTCCGCAAGGGTAGGGGGCGCGGTCAGCGAGGGTAGGGACATGGCATAATTTTAGGCGGGAAAGGTAGCCTTTTTTGGGCGTGCCCCCGCCTGCCGGCGGCGTCGGTCCCTTCCCGGCGCGGCTGTCGCCTTGGCCCTGCGGGCTGCCCGCTGCGCGGGTCACCGTCCAGGCACCTCACGTTGCTGAGGGATTGAAGGATGGAGGGATTGAGGGATTGACCTCGAAAAATCGCTTTGCGATTTGGAGAAGCAGTGCAGCTAATGACTAAAAATTCAAAGGGTCGCGATCTCCGGATCGCGGAGGTTAATGAATTCACTCATGGCACTTATGCTATCCTACGACCTCACTCAATCACTACCTTGGCATAGCCGGTTAACACACCATCCGTATAACAACGCAGCAGGTAAAAACCGGCGGCAACGCCGCGAACATCAAACCGACCGGCAGTGGGCAGTTGCCAGGATCTGACGGTCCGCCCCTGTACATCAACTATATCGAAGCTGTTGTAATCAATCAGGATATTCCGGTCCACGTAAAGATCACCTGCGGCGGGGTTCGGGTATACCGCGATAGTTGGTAGCTCACGCGCACCGGTGATGCCGGAAGGGAGTTGCTCGATCATGTTTTCGAAGACGTAAACTTCTTCATTTGCAGCTACGACATCTAGGTCTCCATCATTATCAATGTCAATAGGAACCATTTTGATTACGGACTCGACCGGAGCTACGTCGCTTTCCGTAAAATCCAAGTTAGACATACCGTTGTCCGTATACAAGCGAACGCCACTAGTGTTGTAGGCTAGCATAAAGTCATCGAGGCCATCTCCATTGAAATTACCGACTGTAACACTTCTATATGGGTCGGAAGCCGATCCATCTATTTGCAGAATTCGATTAAAGGAAAGTGGACCCTCTTGTAGATAAATAAAACACTTATTTACACTTACAACGATTAGGTCCGTCAACCCATCGTCGTTGAAATCTCCGCTACTAATGTCTTCCAGGTTAGAAGCACCGTTAGATGTTGAATCAATTATTATTTCCGTAAATACTCCAAATCCATCGTTTTCAAGTATAATGACCGACGGGGTGATAAATGCCTCCGTAATGTACAAGATGTCTTGATCACCGTCATTATCGACATCCACTACTTGATAAGTTAAGGGTAAATTTTCATTAGAAACCGTAAAACGTTCAAACTGTGCATTCCCCATATTTAAGAAAACTACGAGTTCTGCAAAAGATCGATCATGGGCGACCAAATCCGGTAGCCCGTCCAAATTAATATCGACGGCCGTCAATTCGCCAGCCCCAAAAATATTTAGGGCCGTCTCTGTCATTGAATCGGTTCCTACATTATCAAATAGAATCAAATCAGATTCAGAAGCACTTGCGGCAATAATTTCCATCATGCCGTCTCCATCAAAATCTGCAGACGCAGGGGTACCAGTTAGTCCGTTAGTTGTTTGGATAAGAACGGAATCAAATGATGGCGGAGTAGTACCATTATTTATCTCTAAAACGATTCGAAAAATTTGATCTAAGTTAAAAGTGTTGAGCTGTAAAAATAAGATGTCAGGTAACGAATCCTGATTTAAGTCAGCTACAGTGATGCCTCCGTGCGCAACATTTATCTCACCGGAAGATTGAAAATCCTGGCTCGCTGCAGTGTTGGAAAAAGAGAAAGATGCCAGTAAGGTCAGCAAAAAAACAAGGTAAGCGTACTTCATAAGAGAAAGCGATTTATAATGAGGGGAAGTGGCAAGCCACGCAAGCGGTTGCCGATGAGTAAAAGCGGTTAAAATTGGTAAGGAGAAATAGCCGTAACTACCGTAGCGGAACCAGGTCATCCTCCGGTACGGGTTCTTCATCTACCCAGAGGTGGGCGTAGCCCAGGAACTCCAGGATACGGATTTGGTCCTGGATGGAAAGGAGATTTCGTGCTTTTATGGGCGGATCCATTTGCAGTATCCTGCGCCGGAGCGTGTGGTAGCTGATGCCGAGTATTTCGGCCAATTCCTGGCGGGTACGGGTCTTGTAGACGAGGGTTTTTGCCGGAGGTGTAGGCATTTGGGGGGGGATGTTAGGTTGGGCTGTTTTTCCGTAACAAAAAACAGCCGGTTCAGTGAGCGAATAGAAGGATAACCGGGCCGCCCGGGGCTTATCAGCGTGTAGCTAATGGGCCGAGGGTCAGGCGGTTGGTTATGGCTACAATTTACGGCGTATTTGCTGTTTTAGCTAATTTTCGGTGGGTTTTTCGGGGGTGGGGGATATATTTTTATTTTTGTTAGGTGTTAGGGGGGCTGGCTCGTACCACATTTTCCCCCACCCCCGGCCCCTCCCCAGGGGGGAGGGGTGACGTTGCTTGGCTCGTGTTACGCCGCGCGCCCTCACCCCCGGCCCCTCTCCTCCGGGAGAGGGGTGACGTTTTGCGTTCTGTTTCTTGGGACCTCTCCCCCGGCCCCTCTCCAAGGGAGAGGGGTGACGTTTTAAAGACAATTTCCTTACCATTTTTGGGCTTGTAACGGCAGTACAAAAAATTACATTTCACCCCTTCGTTCGCCTTATTGATCGATAAGCCATTAGCGTATCCGAAGTGATACACCCCGTCTTTGACCCGCTTCTTTATCCACTTGATTTGGCCTGCTTCATTCGTCGCATCGAATTGAGCAAACAGATATTTGTTACCCTTCTCTTTAGCGTTGATGACGTATTTCGCATGAGGCCCCTGATCTACGATTTGCTTGATTACGGGGGCGCAGGCATAAAGCGCGTCAAGAACGTAAACCACTGGTTGATCGGAAAATGTATCAGATAGCCGATCAAACAAACGCTTAGCGGCATTGCGCTCACAGTCGTTTTTTTCCTCACCATCCTGCTTAACAATTGGCTCATTATTGACCACGAAAACTTCTCGTAAGCCAGGGCAGACTACCGCTGCGGTAAGCATGGAATGAGCGTAGCTCTCAGTCCCATTTCGATGTTTGCGAACCAGACAGAACTCACATTTCACTTTCTTAGAGCACTCATGTTGAACGCCGTCAATGCTGCAAATGAGGTGACCTTCCCAATACCGATAGGGGCCTAGTTTGTCGTGACTCTCCAGGAAAGGAGGGACTTGGCTAAATCCTTCATTGAGTTCATCAGCGGGTAGGCCATCGAGAATATCGCGCAGACCATTATCGGAAGGAATCTGGTCAATTTGAAAAATGGATTTTAGATTTTCATCTTCATTTTCCAGACGCGGCCTGAAAGCAAAAAGTGAAGGAGCTTTTAGATGAAAAATGGCAAACCCTGCTTTGAGCGCATCAAGAGCCGAGTACTTTGCGTTCGACCTACGGCTGTCCTCGGGGCCTCACCTCCGGCCCCTCTCCTCAGGGACAGGGGTGACGTTTTACTTCTGTTTCTTGGAAATTAGATTTGTTGAAATGATACTGATTTGATCATACGCCCCCCCGGCCTTGAGCAGGTTTAGCAAACGAGCCGGCCAAAACGGAAAAGTTGCCAACCCGTGTCTGAGCTTAGGAGTCTGACGACTTTGCGAGTTTGGTGGGCGACCCGTTTTGGGTGGTGAGCACGCGTTAAGAAGCTGCGACAGCTGGACGGTTTTTTTGTTTACTTTTTTTGGCGGTCAAAAAAAGTGAAACATAGGATTAAGGAGTGAGAAAAATGTTTCCTTTAGGAAAATGACAACTTCCCTACTCACACGCAAGATGTGTCAAGGCTATAATGAGTCGACTCACCTCTTCCCCCGGCCTTGAGCAGGTTTAGCAAACGAGCCGGCCAAAACGGAACAGTCGCCAACCCTGTCTGAGCTTAGGAATCCGACGACTTTGCGAGTTTGGTGGGCGACCCGTTTTGGGTGGTGAGCGCGCGTTAAGAAGCTGCGACAGCCGGCCGGTTTTTTTGTTTACTTTTTTTGGCGGTCAAAAAAAGTGAAACATAGGGTTGGGGAGTGGGAAAGAAGTCACTGCTGAAAGGCTTTGACGAATGAGTCAGCCATATTTCTCGATGTCCAGTCTAGATCGTCCAGCATCAGTTCGATGACGGCCAGACTCAGTCGGGTGTGGTTTGAGTAGTCGCCGTGGGGGGGAGGGGTACTTGCCGTGGGGGAAGTAGGTGGTTTAAGTTGCCGTTGCCGTAATGTAAATCTGTTTTTTATTTTTTAATGTTGTACTTCTTAAAAAACGCAGCTTTTTTATCGAGAAAGTATTGCTCAATTGATATTTCGATTTCCTCTGATTCGGCGTAAACGACTTCGTTTTCACGTAAGCACCGCAAACCTGCTTCACTTGCAATCAGATGATGCTGTTCCCATAATCCAAAGTCAGTAACTCCTTCTTCGTAAGGTCCGATCTTAAGCCACCAGTAAAAATCAGGCAGAATAAAGTCTTGGTGTATTGCTCTGATGTTTTGGCCGGTATCGAGTTCGGTAACCTTGACAAATTCTATGTTTGCGTCCATATTACTGTCAATAATTTTCTGCTTTAGCTGATCGGTGCAAAAATAGAAAGGGTAGAACTCGGAAGATGGGGTCAATCGGCACGATATCTAGTATCAATCCAACTGCACTTGCTTGGGGAGGGTGACTAGCTCGATCGGTCCAAACCGTGTGTTTCGGATCCAAGTCGATTGCTGCATGAATAAAAATGTAAAACTTTTTCATCGTATGGGTGGAATAAAACGGTGGCCAAATTCGTCATCTATCACTTTGGTAAAATCGAGGAGATCTTGAATATTAACGGTTCCTGGGGGATTTTCTAAATAAAAATTCGCCCACCGATTTGTTATGTGATGATGTAGCTTAACAGGTCCCTCAAATTGAGAATTGGGTATACCTCTTAAATTTTCAAGTGAGTGAAGTTGGTTTACATTTATAAGGCCAGGATACTTTGAATTATAGACTGCTTGTGGTACTGCATGATGAATTTACATATCTAAAGATGCCCCTTTCATTCTAGAATAGAACCTGCCTCTAGCATTATCAATTGCTATTGATGGTTCGGGAATAGCATAACCTAACTTCGTATTTCCATTTAAATCATTAAGATAGTTTAGAGCTTCAGGGTTAGTTTTATAAGCAGACGTAATACCCCTATCATCTGCCAATTTCCAACCCTTAATTCCACCGGGGCCTAACTTATCTAAAGGGATCTTGTCACCAAATTCAGTAATAAATTTGTTTCTCTTTGAAGATGTCAAGAAACTAAGCTCATCCAAAGCACCTCGCACTATTCCGGAAATATCGGTAGCGAAATTTATCCCCTTATCAAAATAATCCCGAAGTTGCTGTGCAGTGCATGCATTATGCACCACCAATCCTCCATTCCCCACCAAAAAGTTATGGTCATCCTTCACTTCCAGGTTCCAAACCGGATGCATACCGGGTTTTGCCGAAGACGCTACCAAAAACGTACTACCGGATTTGGTTAGAATCTCTTCCCCCATTTCCAGCTCTCCCGCCAACCGCCAACCGGCGGCGGTAACGGAGTAAAAAGGATGGGCAGCCGTAACGCCTAACGTATCCGCGTTGTCAAACACCAGTTGCAGGACGTTTCCTGCGGTGTGCGTAAAGATACCGTTTACGGGCTGAAAGTCATAATCATCGGCTGGATTTTCGTCGATGGGGCGCTTTTGGGGCAGGAGGTGCCGGATGGCGGTGACGCGGGCGGGGCTATTTCTTGGAAAATTTATAAGATATATTGTAACATATCGGACTGAAATCCCCTTTCTCGCATTTCGGATTTCCGGAAAATTTCACAAGTAATATGTGAGACATCGATAAATCGTAATACTTTAACACATTTTGATCTCCAACTTGAACCAAAAAAGAATCAAGGACAGATAGTGCACTATCTAATTTTTCTCCATTAGCTGCTATTGGTATTGTTAAATTAGGGTTGTTTAACATATCCAATAGTAAAAGCGAGTCCTTAGTAGTAAAATCATCCACGTACATATATAGACAATATTCAACATCAAAATAATTGTTTTTTGCCCAACTTATAAGGCGATAATGACGACGATTTAAAGCATCTGAGTGGTCACTAAGCATTGGTTCCCCTAATCCGCAACCGTAGATGCAAAATAGTGGCAACAGGACAAAAATACAACTGAATATTCTAAGTAAACTGTTCATTCAATGCAATGGTTAAATGTTTTGCGAAATTCAACAGTATGATTTATGATAGGCATAAACGCTTTACCATTACAACAATAATTATTTCTGTAGTGTTGTAAAACCCATTGCTCCTCAACCCCCCAAATGAAGTTTTCGTACATACCTAGTCCAAAACAATCAGTAAATGAATATATAAACTCAATTTCATAACATTCATTAGTCATGATTGGCAAAGTGGGATGTGCATTTATTCTCTCACATTTCGTAACTCTTATTTCTCTTTTTTGCGTTCCGCCAAACATCGCTAGAGCCCATTTCTCCGTAAAGCTTTTTTTAGGAAAGTTTGGGTTTTTTGTCTGAGTTATGAGTTTAAGTGATGACGCCAATCCATTGAGCCATCCAAATTCATCTAAATGCTTTCTTATTTCAAACTCTATATTATCAAGATTTGTGCTGATTATAATATTAGTTGTCAGATCCTGTGCTATCTCACTCGTTGGAGACCAAATTAAATCGAGACCTTGCCCATAGACAAAAGAATTAAACACAGTATCCCTTTCCGCTTTGTTGGCGAGAATGGAAATTCCAAAAAAATCGAAAAATCTGCGCATTAAATTTTCAGTAGTAATCGATTTTTTATGTCCCACCGACCAGTCGTAAGTATTTTCTGTTGGATATTTTTTTTCTACTGTATAGGGAATATGTTCAATTCCGTTCTCTACACTTATCTTAACAGAATACTCTGTGGCGTATTCAATTCTCGCTGAATCTTTCCCATATAGATCCGCTCACTCGGTAATACCTGACCGGTGGACTGCTGCGTGAGGGTAGCGGAGACAAACTTGGCACGGTAGGCATAGGTTTGATTGTTGCTGATTGACGGCAGTTCGTAGTTCTTATCCAGTTCCAGGGATAGTGTTGCTTTCGGTTCGATCAGCGTTTCTACGCCGCCGTCTCCCTGTAGGGGGTCAAGGGCAAGGATTATATCCATACCGATCTCGCTTCCCTCACCCGTTGAGACCAGGATGCAGTCATCATTGCCGAGTCTCAGTTCCAAGTTTTTATTGACCTTTACAAAGCCGATCTTTACGCGAATGCCGAGTACTGCCTGGGCAAAAAACGGATTGGGCAGGCGAGCCTGCAGGGCAGCAACTACGGCTGCACTGGCAATGTTGACCCCGAATACTTTAAGTTCGCCAGATACATACGCATAGGCCTGACCGGAGGCATACCACCCGTCGATACCGATCGGTTCGCCCGTATTTTGGCACACGAAACCGCTGTATTTTCTCAGCATGACATCAAAGCCAAACTGACCGTCTAGCTGTGCCGATGCAATCCCCGGAACTTTCGCCTCTAATCTAATTCCCAATGCGGCACCAAAGATCATTCCTGCTCCTGATTGCCTCAGGGAGGAATTATCCCTGAATTTGTAGGCGATTGCCCTTACATTTGCCGGCAGGGGTGGAGATGGGGGGACGTTGGTTCCCATGCAGAAGTAGGAGGAACTTTCGATCCTACCGAGCAATGGTATGTTAACATATAATCCGGAAGTGGTTACCGGTCCATTAGGATCCAACTGAGGTGTACCTACATGGATATACCACTCGGTCGGATCGAAATGAATTACAGCCGCTACCATTTTTCCGCCGTCCTGCTTACCTTCGATAAGGCCGTTCGCAACATTTACGAACACGTCAAGGCTACCATGGAATGATTGGTGCTCGAAATCAAATTCAATGCTTGCAAAAGCAGCGATTGGGGCACTTACCGAACTAGGAGCAGAAGTAGAATTTTCTTCATGATCTGATTTGATAGTTGGATCCAGGCCTTTTAAAAACTGTCCACTACCTAACAGTGCTATCTTTTGAATACTATTATTTTCTCCAAATTGGAATAATATTGATACGGTTCCATTAAAAAGGTCTTCCTGGCCGGCCGTGGCAATTATAGCGGAAGCTTTTAAAGCTAATTTGGTGCCCGAATCAGGTGTATAGACAGCACCTGAGAAAGAAACTCCCAGTGGTGGTAGTAATGATCCTCCACTTGAAGTAGTTCCAAAATCAATGAATCCTGCGTTAACATCCATATGGTAAGATACGCCACCACCGAAACCCTTAATCTTTAAAGGTCCCGTAGCGTTTCCGATCTGGCCTAAATCAACCATCACATCCACAAAAAAGTAGGAATAGTCATCAGCTGTACCGGATATACTACCGAATTGAGCCGCTGCCTGTATGCCGCCAATTCCGATTTCCGTAAATTCGGCATTCAACATTCCTCTGAATCCTTTGCCCCACACGTTAGGATGAACAGGATCATTCGAGTCATCATACCATTCCAGAATCCCTTCTATGGTTGCACTAGGAAAAGATGCATCGACGTAAATAGCATCCACACTGAACTTTTCATACTTCCACCGCTGCCGCCCATTCACTTCTTCCAGCACCCCGTCGATGCTGAATGCGCCTGTGGCACTCACGTCCACTCCATCCGAAAGATTAAGCCCGATCTGAAATTTAAGGCCGACTTCATTCGCGCCGTCACTCCCATTGTTCGGAATATTATCGGGCTTATAAAGTTCCAGTCCCGATAAACTGATCGGGAAACCGCCCATGCCGTTGCCGGGTGCCGCATCGTCTACTATACCCCAAAGTCCTGCTTGAAAGTAAGGAGATTTGTTACTGATCTTCATGCCCTGAAAGGTAGCTTTGGGTAGCGAAACATCAATGCCTTCGGAACCAAAATCCCCGACACTGATATCTCCATACAGCGTTGCCACCGCATGGAAACCTTCCGTTTCAGAATATTCTACCTGAATTTTACTATTCGGCAATAGCGTCACGTCCGCCACAAACAGGTCAGAGCGGGCCGCTGATAGGGGGGAGATCGCAAAACTGTAATAATTACCCGGATAAATGTAAGCCTCGTAGCGGCAGTTATCATCAAAGATCGGGATGTTCAACTCCCCCGCCATTCCCCCACCGACCAACTGGTTATTGAGTACCCGAAAACTGAAGGAATCAATGGAAAAAGGCCAGCCGGACATATTTCCTTCGTTGATGGAGAGTATTTCATAACCCACGAAAACTTCTCCCGAAACTCCCCTGCCGTCGATTAACAGGTCATTGACGCCGATGGTGATCGTGTCTCCGCCCTCGTTGAATTCATTGGGCAGGGTAGCCGATAAAGTCTCCATATAGAAACCCTTCCACAGCGGACTCATTACGCCACTCGTCTCGTCCCAGTAAGGAGACGTATATCCCGCCAACGGCACGAAATCCGGCGTAGTGGTACTACTAAAATCCAGCACCATGTTTGTCAGTTGCCACTTGATATTTTCGTGCTTGGTCATGGCAAAAGGCTTGGCGTTGATCGTCACGCTAAATTCCAGCCACGAGGTAATGTCTTGCACGCTCACGTCCAGCCGGTAGCGAATACTATCGTGTAACGGCATCAGCGTTTGCTCATCGAGGGGCGTGATGAAATCACGACAAAACTCGACCTGCCCGTCTATGCCCAGGCTCTTAAATCCTTTACAGTCCCACGCCACGTAGGTATTGGTATTCTCACCGCCTCGGAGCACCAGCATGGCGGCGTTATTCAAACGAATTTCTATATCATTCTCTAGATATAGAATGGATTCCGAATCCGTTCCCGTCGGTCCGAAGCCGATATTGTGGCCGCTAAACGCAAAGCGCTGCCCCGTTTCCGGATCCTCGATGATGATGTAGGCACTCAGGTGCGCACCATTCGGCGTAAAGCGAATCTCATCCAGGTAGATCGTATAGGTAATGTTGCCCGCCGTCTTGGAAATCTCGATCGGCATCAGGTAGTCGATATCCCCGGTAGTCGTCTTCTGCTGTCGGGCCAGTTCTTCCAGGTAGAATGCCCGGCTCACGCCCTTGATGGTCCGGTTACCGTTACGAAACAGTGCTCCGAGGTCCATTCCGGCCAGCTCCTCGTTAAATAGGGCCGTCTGGCGGGCATTCAAACTTGCCCATTGCACATCGGAACTACCCCGCCGGTTAAAATCAAAAATATCATTCACTTCTCCCCGGTCCGGTGCATACCAGGGCAGCGAGTTACGGTCGATCGCACCCGTTGAGTTGTCGATGTTATTTTGCTCTCGCAGCCAGTCCCCGATTTTTCTGACCAGCCACTCATTATAAGCCTGGCTGTCATCCGCATACAGGCCGTACTGGTACTCCGACCAATTGTTGATCAGTCCCAGAATATGCTGGGTCAGTTCCTCATAATCGGCCGTACTCATTCCGTTCAATCCTGCCAGTAACTGGGCCAAATTATACTCCGCCTTATCACAGTTAAACAGCGCAATGTGCTTAGTCTCCAATTCTTTTACTTGCGGGTTCCGGTTGGTATTCAGAATGGTTGGCTTCGGCTCTTTCTCGAATACGGTATGCAGACCCGCATTGAGGTACTCATCGTTTTCACCGAAGATATAGGTGCGGTCAAAACCGAGACTGGTAACCAGGGTATTTAATTCGGAGCGGATTGAGCCGCAGTCCAACTGGTTGATCTCCGTCTGTAAGTCTGCGGTCAGGGTACCACCGATAGCGGTGATATCAGTATTAAGCGTACCGGCAATCGAATCCGCAAAAGCCTCGGAGGCGGCAAAAGGGCCGCAACCCGGGTCACAGGGATTGTCTTCTTCATCTACGCCCTCCCGGCTACACCCACAGTTATTGTAAGGACTCATCGTCTCATTGTGATTGCCGTTTACGTCAAAACCCAGCGAATCGTATGCCGTACCCGTCTCACTGTTCAGGCCCGTGGCCGGGTTGAAGCCCCAGTCATCCAGACCGGTCACCGCATCCACCCCCTCACTGTCATAACCGGGAATCGGAGGGTTCTCCAGGCAGATATCCCCTCCGATTGACAGAGGAAGGTTGTTGAGTTGGAAATCGTTATAGAAATCGTGGTTGTCCGAAGCCGCCACTACTTCTCCGGCCGTGATCTGGTAATCGTCGTTAACCGTCACATTAATAAACGTTACAGCCACGATTTTTTTTCCAAATGGTAGCGGCACAATGCCCGTTCCCGAAAAAGTGCCGTTACTGCCAGAGACTGTTTGCAGCATAATCGGAAATCCCCGGATGTAAAAAAGGTCTCCGGAAATGGCACTTGCCAGCGGCGAAGAGTTCGTGATCTGGTCGGGATCGAAAGTTTCACCGCACTCGAAGTTCGGTAGGTTAATGGGAAGCTCGGGGTCTACTTCCACGTAAGTATCTTTAACTATTGGAAACACTACACCTTCGCCACATTCTTTTTCCTCATTTAGTGAAATACGTACCGAATAAGTACCATCCAGCGTATCGGCATTGGCAAAGATGAGCGTCCAACTTTCGACATTCAACTGGCTGATGTTCGCAATATTTTCCTCCGCCGCTATATCTACGGCCGAGCCGTCGTTCTTCGTCCAGATCACCTCCAGTTTCATGGCGGTTACCTGATTTATCGCCAGCAACTCCGTAAACTCACCCTGCGTCACGTCAAAATGGACCGCCAACTGGTCCACGGGTATCATCAGCCCCGCTACCATCGACTCGAAAGTGGTTTGCAACATACAGCGGTCGGCAATCGGATCCGGCTCCGGCGATGCAGCGGACAGCGATCCAAAAAAGCAGCCGAGAAAAAGCAGGGGTAAAAGATAGCGCATTCCGGGTGGATTATAGGGATAAGAAAAATGAAAAGATGGGGTCGATCTCAAGTCAGATTATAAGGAGTCAGGCGGTGGGCGTGTCCCCGGCTTTTCAGCCGGGGTCGGCGTCTTGCGGGCCCCCTGTTCGGTCGGTGCTTCGCACCCGCTTCCTGCGGTCGCGCCCCTCCAGGTGCCTCACGCGAGGTCAATGATCAGGGTGCTAGCGGATCAGTTCGTTTTTACCAGTTTGGTACTGAATAATAGTTCCCCGTTCGGTGCTTCCGCTGTCAGTAGGTACAGCCCCGGCGGTATGGCCCGACCGTTCGTTTTCAACGTCAGTGCGGTTTTACCCTCGTTGATGATAATTCGCCACTCGTGGACGGTTTTCCCCGTCAGGTCGCGCAGGCTTACCCTACCCTCAGTTGCCTCCTCGGCAGTAATTTCGAGGGAGACCGTTTTACGAAACGGGTTAGGGAATACTTCCACCGCCTCGATAGATGCACCGAGTTCGACCGGTTCTACCGATCCGTCCGCTGAATCGCCACACAAGTTGCGGATGAAAGCCGCGTTTCCGGCACCGTTAGCTAGGCCCAGAGTCTCTCCGCCCGTAGCAACTTTACCAACCGAATAATCCGTTTGGATCAACGGATCACTGCCCGTAAAGGCAAGGTATGATGCTATTCCCTCGTATGAACTGAGGTGTAAATCGTCCGGCCCGCCCGTCATTTTATCCGTGCCGCCGTAACTGAATCCGTGCAGGTAATTTCCTTCCGGGTCACGTACCTGCACAGCATCGGCACCGTCATAAAAGTTGATGAGTTCCCACTGTGCAGCTACGGTTTCTTGTCGGTCGGGTAAGCCATTCGATCGTGTAGCGGACGATCCGCTCTCAAAATATTTACTGCCGGAGGGAATAACGTACACGCCGTCCCCATTCTCATCGTAGGGGTCGTCCGCCAACTGGATGGCCGGATTCTTTGCGCCGCTGTTGTAAATCAACACCAGCGAGCCGCTCGGTACCTCCGCCCACGCCAGTTCGTCGCTAAATCGAAAATAACCCTGCGCTATGCCGGTCCCCCTTCCGTCTTTCATCCGCGAAAAAATACCGTCGTTATCATCCAGCCGATAACCCCGCAGGTCTAGCGGGCCGCAGTTTTCGTCACCCACCACCAGCAGTTCCACGTATTCTTCCGTGCCCGTCGGGCCGTTGGATAGTTCGTTGACGATGAGGGGTAAGTGCTTTGGTAATGATTTTCCCGGCGACTTTATCGTGCAGTTAGTGGTTCCAACTACCGTATAACAATTCGTAATCGAGCATACTTTGCCCGTGTTTTGAGTAATGGTAACGCAGTAGCTACCAAACCTTAATCCGGAACGTATCGGACCCGTCGTCCCATCATCCCAGATAAAACTGAAATTCGTAGTGCTATCGAGTAGAATCCAACCGTCAAATTCTTTGGTACTTCTACAATCCGGCACTATAAATTCCTGGAAATCATGATTTTCCAATTGATCACAGGAGTTCGGATCATAGAAAGCGTAGGTGAGCATAACCGTACAGCCGCCTGCATCGGTGATGACCAGGGTGTAAGTTCCCTGACATATATTAGATAGACTATTTGAATTGGAAGCCGGGTGAGAAGTTCCCGCAGGTGTCCACGACCAAGCGTATGTATAAGGTCCTCCGCTTTCGTCCACCACCGCTTGCAGAGACCCGTCGCATGATCCGTCAGTGACCGGCTTGATTACTTCAATAGCAAACTGTGCGTTGGCAGGCAGTGCAATGAAGCAGCCGAATAACAGGGTAAGTATAAGGTGTCTGACGGCGTGCATGGAGGTGTGTTTAATAAGTATAGATCAAGTAAAAAGGTGCAAAATTGGAAGGGCAACAGCTCCGAGGCATCCAGATTTCCGCGATAAGGCAACCGACAATTTTGTCAACTTGCCACCCTCGCAAAATTTTAAAGAATCGTTTCGATTTCTGTCAGGACAAAGTTAGGCCAAATATCCTCCCGCTCATCGTGCAGAATAGAGCATAATAGAGCAGCATCGTGCAGAATGGGGGTTGGAGAAAGTTTTATTAGCCTGACTGGTCCTCTACAGAAGCCATTTATGCTCGGGCAAGGAGAGCCATCGGGTAATGCCGGAAGAGGCGGGCGGAAGGCGGAGATAATCGGATATACTTGCTGCGTTGGAGACCGATCACGCCCATTTATAATAATTTGGCTGTCAATAAATTGAGAGATGAATGACTAATTTGAGTATATGAGCCTCATCTTCTTGCGTACAAATCAACTTTATAACTCATTGATTGTCACCGACGCAACAAGTGTAAAATACCAGCCGGCTTTCGTACCGACAATTAGTCTACGCCTACTGCGTCATATTTTGACCGGCTGGGCTTTTCCCTCATCGCATCAAAAACTCCGCCACCCCCTCACGAGGCCCCTGCCGTACCCCCTCGACACCCTTCTCGCCGATGTATTCGGGCACGTAACGTACGCTCCCTGCTCACGACCATTAAGCTAAGCAAAACCGGAATAATCCGCCCCGCATGCGTTAATACGGTATGAAGCCCATCATCCGCTACTTCTCAAATATACGACGCTTCCTTCAACTCAACGGTCCGAGGCGCGAAACCTACCTCTATCATCCTGCAACGACTTTTATCCGCAAAAGTCCACTAACCTTCGCCCGCACCGTCACCCTCGTCGTTGATTTAGCCCGCCAGTCGTTGGCCGTCGTCCTGGGGCGGTTCTTCCAGTGGAACCCTAAACGTATCGTCACTAAATCGGCCTTCTGCCAGCGCCGACAAGCGATCAAGCCTGAATTTTTCCGCGATCTTTTTTATCATACCGCTACTTTATTCTACCGGTGCTTCCCCAACTACAAACGCTGGAAGGGTAAACGACTATTAGCCGTTGATGGAACCGGACAAGCCTTACCTAAATACGACTGGATCGGTGAGGAATTTGGCTTCCACCTTAACCAACACACCGGGCGGCCCTCGGCTCGTTTACTCATCACTCATGACGTTCTCAACAACATCATTAACGATGTCAATTTGCATAACCAGAATACCGCAGAAATAGTTAAAGCCTACCAGAACGTACCCCACGCCGCTAAAGATGCCATTTACATATACGACCGGCATTACGCCAGCTTTGCGCTAGCCTACCTACACGACCGGCATGGGTCGGACTACGTGATCAGAATGAAAACCCAGGGAGGGTCCACCATCGTCAAAGACTTCCTGCAAAGCAATGAACCACAGACAATTAGGCGGATAAAGCTGCGTACCGGTCGCGCCTTTTACAAACTCCGGAAACTGGGGCTACAACCGGAGCGCGACGCCGAGTTCAAGGTCCGCCTGGTGCGCGTCGAGCTTGATGACGGTGACGTAGAAATACTGATGAGTTCGCTGACCGATACAAGACGATACCCGGTCACTAAATTTAAATGGCTGTACGGGAAACGTTGGGGTGTAGAGACCGCCATCTTCGTCCTGAAATCTTTTCTACAACTAGCTTTGGTATCGGCCTATACGCAGCCCGGCGTAGAACAAGATCTCTGGTCCAGCTTCGCCTTTTATAACCAACAAAGCGCGCTGGTCACCGCCAGTGAGGAAGACGTTAAAAAAGCGACCGAACACCGAAAATATGAATACCGGATCAACCGTAACGTGACGGGCGGGATGATCCAACACTTTTTATATACCATATATCTGGGTGGACCCAATGACTGGCGAGCCAAAACCCTGGTGCTTCTTAAATTGATGTCCCGCTATATCGAACCGTATCGCCCCGACCGAAGCCGAGCGCGGGAGCGAAAAATCATGCGGATGAATAATCGGCATATCCACGAAAAAAACTATAGAAAAGCGATGTAAACACCCGCAAGGCTACCGCCACGATAGCACTTTGAAAATAAGGGCACGGGGGAGGTATGTTCACTTGGCAACTGAAAAAATGTGGCAACCCATCAGTACCTAAAAACGGTGTTTACGGGGGTGGAGGCTATCGGAAGAACCGCCTTAACTTAATGGTGTTGGCTCCCTGCTACCCACAGTTTCCCACTGTCCCGATCATCAATGAAAAGCCGTCGCTCGTTATCGTACGTTATTTCTCCAACTAACTCCAGTCGATCCGTGAAATTATACACCTTTCCGGAATTAACGTTAATGACCAGGCCCGAATCCGTATCCAGTGCTACGTAAATGATGCTTCCCGTGAAAAATGAGGAATCCACGTAGTTGCGCGTTGGGTCATGGGTGCCGGATAGTGTGTCGCGGGCGTCGTGGAAGGACAGTTCGTATAAAAACTCGGAATTAATTGGAATTTCTTCATTTATTTTCCACCGTTGCAACTTGTTTTCGTATCGGAAAACAGAATACATTTCCAAAGAATCCCTGGTAGGCAAGATTGAAATGTCGTAGCCGCATTCCATCAGTTCGTCGCGGCGAAGAATACCCTGTTTGTATATGAATCTTTTGAAAATTCTAAATGGGGGGTATATTTTCTCTCCCTGCCTTTTTGACTCTTGTAATCCTAGCCAGCCTAATGCCAATACTTCCGATCCATAAATTTCAGTTAAACTATCAATTAATACTTTTCGTGAAAGCTGATAGCTTACTGAATCGACTTTTATAGCAGGTATTTTTTCCAATTGAGTCGGCCCTGTAAAACGGTGCGAATAGCGATTGGATAAAAAATAGTACGATCCAAGTGAATAACGCCAAATTAATGGATAATCTGGGTTGTGAAAGGAACAAATCACAGTTTTGACGGGCAGACTTGTTACTACTCCAGAAGATAGAATTCTGAAAATTTCTACGTAATCAGCCTTATTAGTTATTTGTGGCATATGCCTATGGAGGGTATTATCCTCAATAATAGCCATATCATACTGGGCGGGTAATGAGTAACTGGCAATAATAACCAGTATTATCATATATTGAATTCTGCTATTGTACTTCCACATCATCTTCATTGTTTCTGTTTTTACGAACGTAAATATAACTTGTTATTTCTCCGACTAGATTGCTTATAGTAGGAACATAAAAAAAGCATCAATAGAATTTTCTTCCCATTCCTTAATTTTGCAAGTCATTCCTGCAATTAGATTGTCAAAATTTTGTTTGTTAAAAAAGTAATTATATAAAAAATATTGCTCATCGAAACTATATAATGAACAATAACTACTCAAAGTACTAATCCTATAAGGAGGTTCGAAGAAATTTTCGTCTTTTTCTATAATAATTTCGCGTCTCTGGACCTTTACTGTAACAATTATAGCAAGTATGGACAGAATGCACAATGCAATTAAAATAAATTTGAATTTCATAGTAAGTCAAGTTTTCCCTCATCGCATCAAAAACTCCGCCACCCCCTCACGAGACCCCTGCCGTACCCCCTCGACTCCTTTCTCGCCGACGTATTCGAGCACGTAACGTACGCTCACGACCATTAAGCTAAGCAAAACCGGAATAATCCGCCCCGCATGCGTTAATACGGTATGAAGCCCATTATCCGTTATTTCTCAAATATACGACGCTTTCTCCAACTCAACGGTCCGAGGCGCGAAGCCTACCTATATCATCCTGCAACGACTTTTATCCGCAAAAGTCCACTAACCTTCGCCCGCACCGTCACCCTCGTCGTCGATTTAGCCCGCCAGTCGTTGGCCGTCGTCCTGGGGCGGTTCTTCCAGTGGAACCCTAAACGTATCGTCACCAAATCGGCCTTCTGCCAGCGCCGACAAGCGATCAAGCCTGAATTTTTCCGCGATCTTTTTTATCATACCGCTACTTTATTCTACCGCTGCTTCCCCAACTACAAACGCTGGAAGGGCAAACGACTATTAGCCGTTGATGGAACCGGACAAGCCTTACCTAAATACGACTGGATCGGTGAGGAATTTGGCTTCCACCTTAACCAACACACCGGGCGGCCCTCGGCTCGTTTACTCATCACTCATGACGTTCTCAACAACATCATTAACGATGTCAATTTGCATAACCAGAATACCGCAGAAATAGTTAAAGCCTACCAGAACGTACCCCACGCCGCTAAAGATGCCATTTACATCTACGACCGGCATTACGCCAGCTTTGCGCTAGCCTACCTACACGACCGACATGGGTCGGACTACGTGATCAGAATGAAAACCCAGGGAGGGTCCACCATCGTCAAAGACTTCCTGCAAAGCAATGAACCACAGACAATTAGGCGGATAAAGCTGCGTACCGGTCGCGCCTTTTACAAACTCCGGGAACTGGGGCTACAACCGGAGCGCGACGCCGAGTTCAAGGTCCGCCTGGTGCGCGTCGAGCTTGATGACGGTGACGTAGAAATACTGATGAGTTCGCTGACCGATACAAGACGATACCCGGTCACTAAATTTAAATGGCTGTACGGGAAACGTTGGGGTGTAGAGACCGCCATCTTCGTCCTGAAATCTTTTCTACAACTAGCTTTGGTATCGGCCTATACGCAGCCCGGCGTAGAACAAGATCTCTGGTCCAGCTTCGCCTTTTATAACCAACAAAGCGCGCTGGTCACCGCCAGTGAGGAAGACGTTAAAAAAGCGACCGAACACCGAAAATATGAATACCGGATCAACCGTAACGTGACGGGCGGGATGATCCAACACTTTTTATATACCATATATCTGGGTGGACCCAATGACTGGCGAGCCAAAACCCTGGTGCTTCTCAAATTGATGTCCCGCTATACCGAACCGTATCGCCCCGACCGAAGCCGAGCGCGGGAGCGAAAAATCATGCGGATGAATAATCGGCATATCCACGAAAAAAACTATAGAAAAGCGATGTAAACACCCGCAAGGCTACCGCCACAATAGCACTTTGAAAATAAGGGCACGGGGGAGGTATGTTCACTTGGCAACTGAAAAAATGTGGCAACCCATCAGTACCTAAAAACGGTGTTTACGGGGGTGGAGGCTATCGGAAGAACCGCCTTAACTTAATGGTGTTGAACGTACGCTCCCCGCTACCCACAGTTTCCCACTGTCCCGATCATCAATGAAAAGCCGTCGCTCGTTATCGTACGTTATTTCCCCAACTAACTCCAGTCGATCCGTGAAATTATACACCTTTCCGGAATTAACGTTAATGACCAGGCCCGAATCCGTATCCAGTGCTACGTAAATGATGCTTCCCGTGAAAAATGAAGAATCCACGTAGTTGCGCGTTGGGTCATGGGTGCCGGATAGTGTGTCGCGGGCGTCGTGGAAGGACAGTTCGTGTAGTAAAACGGAATTCATTCTATCTTTTTCATTAATACTCCAAAGCTGTAGCCTGTTTTCGTACCGAAGAACTGAAAGAAGTTGTAACGAATCATTGGAAAAGAGCAATGAGATATCGTAACCACACTTGAATAGCTCGTCACGACGTATAAAACCCTCCAAAATTAATTTCTTCCTATAAGCTTTAAGCGGAGGGTAAATATTTTGATCTTGTTTTTGCGCTTTTTGCAATCCTAACCAGGCTAAAGCTTTGTTTTCTGATCCGTAAACTACAGTTAAACTATCAATGAGGTTTTTTCGTGAAGCCCGGTAGCTGAGTGAGTCGACTTCGTTAGCCCTGATTTTCTCCAGCTGAGTATACCCCTGGAAACGGTTAGAATAGGCATTTGATAAGAAATAATATGATCCACCTGAGTAGCGCCAAACCAACTGGTGCGCTGGATTGTGCAACGTGCTGATGTAAGTTTTAATGGGTAAGCCGACTATTTCTCCGGGAGACGTAATCCTGAATTTGTCTACGAAAGCGGCTTTATTTCTTGCGCGCGGTACATACCTATGGAGAATACCTTCCTCGATAATGGCCATTTCGGACTGGGCCGGCAGTATGACCGTAAATAAAGAAACCAAGACGGTAACCGAAATAATTATTGTGCTGAAGCGATAGTACATGCCCGAGTGGGGTTTTAGTATTCCCAGTACATAAGATGCGACGCAACAGGATTTTGACGCTTGTACCGGCTGCACCGTTACGCCCTCCACACATCCCCGCCACCACACCTTGCACCAATCCCACCCCACCTACAACCTCCCCTCACACGCCGCCACCAACCCATATCCACCGTATTTATCCGTAATTTCGCCCCGCTAACCTCCCGCCCCTCCCACCAATTCTTCTACCATGTCCGACCAACCCTCCAAACGCGACCCCTTCGACGGCGACTACATCGGCAATATCTTCGGGTGGCGCATCAGCATCATCGGGGCCGTGGTCATGCTGCTCATCGGCGGATTGATGGCCTACCGCCACCTGTCCATGAACATCCCGCTGGGCTGGCAGGACCCCGACCAGGAAATCATTCGCCTCGATACCCTCACCGGCCACGAAGGTATCGACACCATCGTACCCAATTGAAAACACCCTGGCTTTACCGCATCGAGCGACCCGGCAGGGTAGGGGAGGTCTCCGGCTACCTGTTCGGTACCGTGCACCTGCGCAGTGCCGCAATATTGGAAGCCGTAGCGGCCGTACAGCCCGCCCTGGAGAGTTGCACCACTTTTGCCGCCGAGATCGACTTCAACGACCTGGACCCCGCCGCTGCGGCCGGTCTCAACCTGGCCGGTACCGACCTGGCCGACGACCTGGGGCAGCGTGACTACCACAAAATGCGCCGGCTCCTGCTTCGTGCTGCCGGTTTCGATCTGGACCACTACCGCCGCCTGCCGCCCCTGATGATCAGCGGCCAACTGAGCGAACAGCTGCTGGGACCGCAACTGACCACACCCACTCTCGACGAGGCGTTGCACGGCTTGGCCGTGCAGTCGGGCAAAGAGATTACCGGCCTCGAATCCGTTCGTTTCCAACTGGATTTGCTGCGCAACGTGCCCCGCGCCGTGCAGGTACAACAGCTAAAAAAAATGACCGCCCGCCTGCCCGCCGCCCGCCGCCAGTTGCAACGCAGCGTAGACCGTTATCTGGCCGGTGAGGAAAGATTACTGTACCGCCAGACCAGGGACGGCCTCGGCAACCAGCGCCGTGCCCTCCTCTACGATCGCAACCGGCGCATGACCCTGCGCCTGGATGATTTATTGCAAGACCAAACGGTATTTGCCGCCGTGGGGGCCGCGCATTTACCCGGTGGGAAGGGAATGCTACGCCTGCTGAAGCAGGCGGGGTGGGTGGTACGTAATCAATAGGCATGGTCGTAGAGACGCAAAATCTTGCGTCCCGGCTGGAACAACCGTACCATGCGAAACCCCGCGTCTAGGCAAGAACAGCCGTACCATGCAAAACCCGCGTCTAGGCTGGAATAATCGTACCCTGCGAAACCCCGCATCTAGGCTGGAACAGCCGTACCCACCCTGCGTGAGGGATGGGAGGTGTTGTTTGAACGAAATGTAGCCACGCAAAATCTTGCGTGGCATAATGGAGAGAGTGCCGGACAGCCCGACCCCGCCCTCGGCGGGGGCACGCCCTCTCCATCCCACTAGTCTGCTACTACCAGACGCGCAGCGTCCTACAAAAATACGGGGCGCAGCCCCCCCCGTACACGCGTAGGCATAGTCAAAAATACAAAAATACCAGACGCGCAGCGTCCTACAAAAATACGGGGCGCAGCCCCCCCTAGTCCCAACTAGAAAAAGCCTTATTGAAAATATCCTCCGTGATCTGGTCCAGGATTTCCTCGATCGCGTCGTTTTCCACGGCCTGCAGCGTAACGGTGCCGGGGAAGTCGAAAAAGAAGGAAAAGTTGGAGCTGAATCCCTGGTCGGATTCCACCTTATTATTGATATAATCGACCTTCACGACGATAGTCAGGCGGTTAACGGCCGCGAATTCACCGGGCCGCGGCGCCTCGGCCGTTACGCGGTAATCGACCAGGGTACCGACGAACTCGATGTCCGGGGTTTCCTCGTTTTGGACCAGCCGGGTCTCATTGCGCACCTTCTCGCGCAACACCTCGGTCACGGTCTGGTACAGGTTGGGCGGAGCGTTGAGGGCATTGTCCTGGAACTGGGACACGTAGTAAGTTTTTACCTCCGGCGCAATGCTGATGCCCTTGAAGGAATAGCAGGCGGTGAGCGATGCGGTGAGAACGGCGAGCAGGGCGAAGCGGAAATGCGGGGACATGGAGGGCGATTTGGCGGATGACGGCACAAAGGAACGCCGCCGCAGCGAAAAACGCGGGAACGAACAACGAATTTGCTTTGAATTGGCATTTTTGCCCCGCTTCCGGCATCAATTGGCCGCCCGGCCGCGTTCCTACCAACTAATAATTGTACTATCCCTCATGCTGAACACCCGTGCCTCCGGACTACTGTGCCCTGTTTTTTCCCTGCCTTCCCGTTACGGAATCGGTGACCTCGGTCCGGGGGCCGAAGACTGGATTGATGCGTTGGCGGCGGCCGGTCAACGTTACTGGCAATTGTTGCCCCTGCATCCCACGCATTTCACGGCGCAGCATAGTCCGTATAATGCCTTATCGGCCTTCGCGGGCAACATCTTTCTCATCAGCCCCGCCCGAATGCTGGCCGACGGTTGGGTCAAGTACCTGCCTGAATTCAAGGGCCACAACAACGAGTACGTCGATTATGACGCCGCCGAGAATTACAAATACGACCTGCTGGAATCCGCGCAGGAAAACCTGGCCACCTTTGCCCGTTACCGGTCGGCTTTCGATCGATTCTGTGCCCGGAATGCCGCCTGGCTGGAACCCTATGTGGTCTTCCGCGTGGCCGCCCGCGTGAATAAAACCACCGACTGGACTCGTTGGTCGGCCGAAACCGCTGATTTCGAGGCGGCCCGCCGGCACCTGGAACGTGCCCAACCCGCTCGCCTGGAATTGGAACGTCTGGGACAGTTCATTTTCTTCCAGCAGTGGCAAGCCCTGCGCCGCTATGCCACTGACCGGGCGGTACATCTGATCGGTGATATGCCGCTCTACGTAGAGCACGGAAGTGCGGATGTGTGGACCCGCCGGGAGTTATTCAAACTGCGTCGTAATGGTCGGCCCGAAAAAGTGGCCGGCGTGCCGCCCGATTACTTTAGCGAAAAGGGCCAGGTGTGGGGTAATCCCGTTTATGCCTGGGACAAGCACGAGGCCGAAGACTTTGCGTGGTGGATCGCCCGCCTGCGCCGTGCTTCGGAGTTATTCGATTACGTCCGCCTGGACCATTTTGTCGGCCTGGTCCGCTACTGGGAACTGGATGCCGGTGCGCGTAACGCCAAAAAAGGAGAGTACCGGGATGCGCCGGCCGAAGCGTTTTTTCGGACGGTGCGTCGTCATTTTCCCAGCTTGCCATTTCTGGCCGAGGATCTGGGGACGGAGACCGATGCGGCTAATCGTTTGATGGATAAGTTCGGTCTACCGGGAATGCGGGTCCTGCAATTCGGTTTCGGCGATCCGATGTCGCCGGGCCACAATTTGCACCTGCCGCATAACTATCCCCTCAATTGCGTGGCCTACACCGGTACGCACGATAATAATACCCTGCGGGGCTGGTTCCGTAAGGAATTGGAAAAAAGCGGCAAGGATTTGCTGGACGACTACGTGGGCGGCGTGCTGAGCGAGGATACTATCTCCGATGCCGCTATTCGGTTGGTGTGGCAGTCACCCGCAAATCTGGCGATTACCAGCCCGCAGGATCTACTTAACCGCAGTGAGGGAGAACGCATGAATACGCCCGCTACCACCAGGGGTAATTGGAAATGGCGCCTGCGACCCAACGATCTGGATGCTTCGACCTGGCGGCGTTTGGCCCGGCTTAATGAGCTTTACGGTCGGAATTAACCCGCTCTTAGAGCGCCCCGGGCACCCACCGCCTGCCGCTATTGTCCAATCTTACCATCATTTTCGGGGGCGTGCCATCGTCCCTTTCGGGCCGCTGTCGGTCCCTTCCGGGCTTCGCTATTCGCTCGGTGCTGCGCACTAAACCCTCCAGGCACCTCACGCTAGATAAGGATTAGCTGCGCTGCTTCTCTCGATCATAAATGATCTTTCGAGGTGAAGGATGGAGGGATTAGCTGCGCTGCTTCTCTTGATCGCAAAGCGATCTTTCGAGGTGAAGGAATAGAATGAAAAATCTAAAGATCAAATCCCCCCCGCCCAATCCGTAAGGGTGGGGCTTGCCCCCACCCGAGGCGCAATAGCGCCTCACCCACGGGGCTTGCCCCCCCGGGGCGCAACGGCACCTCCTCTCACCAAAAAATAACAGCGTCATCAGTACTCCATCACCACCCCGCCGCGGCCTGCTCTATTCCATGTTCGCCCTCAAGTGCCCCCGCTGCCGGCAGGGGAGGCTGTTTCCTAGCGGTACATACGCCATGGATCGGCCGTTTGATATGCACGAAAAGTGCCCGCTCTGCGGACAGGATTACACGATAGAACCGGGCTTTTATTACGGGGCCATGTTTATTTCTTACATATTCACGGCCTTGTTCTGCATCTTTTTCATGGCCGTCGTGCACTGGTGGATCGGCATCAGTACTAATTGGAGTTTTGTGATGTTGCTAGCGATTCTGGGGATCAACTTCATCTATATATTTCGTCTGGCGCGCTCGCTCTGGATTCACGTCAACGTGAAGTATAGTGCGAATGTGGCGCAGCAAGTAGCCGACGGTAAGCGTGCGGCTAAACCATCGCAGTCTGAATAAACGGCCACTCCCCCGAGTTATTTGCCCTATTTATTGTTTAGCCGGAACCTTTAACCATGAAGTAGCCGCGAAGCGAATCATTGATCCTCAGTTCTTAGAAATTTTAGACACGCTCTAAGTCAGCAACAGCTTCCAACTTAGTGGGAAATCCGGTACGCTCGGGGAACGAAGTGCCGTTGCGATCCGCTCCTCTAGTGCCGGGCTTTTTGGAGCCGGCGTACGGAGTCGTGATTCCCGCACGCGGCGAACCAAGCGGAGCCTACGTCGGTGCGCGGCCGTTTTCCGGTAATTTGCGTAGGCGGCGTGAGCGCGGCAGGGGCGCAGGAAACGACTGTCAAAGGCAATATCGGTTGTGGCGGCCAGTAATGCTACGGGAGCAATAGAGGTTGAACCGGTCGGCAACAACGATACGGCCAATTCGGCTAGCAATTGTCCGGCCTGAATGGACTGCCCCAGTGCTCCGCCGGCGATCATCTCATTAAAAACGGTCGATTGATCGACATGGTCCGTAGGGGATTTCAATAGCTCGGCTACCACTCCGCGGGGCTGATTTGCCAGTGCGCAGATGATGGGCAAGGTGAGAACACCCCGCCTCAGGTCGGATTGCGCGCTTGCCGCCGGCCGTCCGACCGTAGACAGGCCGTACGCAGTGGGTACGAAATCTGCATTATCGTTTACGATTTGCCTCATCAGGCCATAATTAACCGCGAATCGCAGTACCGCAGTACGTTTTTTGCCACCGATCCGCTGTAAATCACAAATTAGTTCGGCTGTGCGGACGAAGAGGTGAGCGCAGGTCAGGTAGGCGCGGTGTAGGTACACATCAAGCGCGGGGTGCAGGTGACTGGGTAATTCAGCGCGTAGGTGAGCCGCGAATCGTTCGGTCCCAAACTCCACAAGATCGTGCGTGGCTCGCTCCGGTATCAGGGTGCGGAAGTCGTTGATGCTAATTCCCCGCCGGTAAGCGGTGTAGGTATTAGCCTGTTGCTCCAGTTGCTGACCCCGATCGGTGGCGGAAAAGCAGTCGCTCAACCAGCGTCGAACCAGCTTCCGGGAAGCCCTGGGGAGGCGTTCTTCCACGTAACGGTACAGCGAATCTTTGAGCAAGTTAGCGTCCAGCAATAGCTGCTTCCATTTATCTACCGATACCTTATCGTCCAACTGCCGGTTGTGGAGGTATTGGATAGTGATAATACCTTCGAGCAAAAATGGAAGCTGGCGATGGAGCAATTCGCGTCTCCCTCCCCGCACTTGGGGTGCGAGGTAGCCGGCCAGGCAGTGGGTATAGTAGGCACGGAGGGGCCGACCCGACAAACGAGTTTGTAGGTGATCGGCCACGTGATCGAGTCCGCGCAAGGTGTCGGTAAGGAGGTGAGCCGGCTCCGCTCGGAGGTTTTGGCCGAGGCGGAGCATATCGCTCATGCGATAGTCAGCCATCAGGATGGTCATTAACGTTTTCAAGTTCAGTGGAGACGCCGTAATTGTAGTGGTTACGGAAAAGGGGCGTTAACGATTATAAACTGATGACCGGATGTAGGGGGTAAAAAATTTCGTTCATGGAATTAAGTTGGTGGTAGATTGCAAAAGCCCGCGTTTGTCCGGACTTATTCGGGGGGAACACCAGACAACTCTGGGAGCTGATTAAAATGTTGTTCTAATAGCGTGCCGTCTTTTGTGGGGTGATTTTTTTATATGTAAAAACCAGTTGTATAAGACTTTATAGTGTATGTTTGGACTAATAGTTCCCCACAAGCCGACATAATTTCGCTTCTTTACGTAATAATTTCGTCTATCGCTACCCATTTCAGATTGTCACCGGCTCAAGTACCATACAATGGCAGGATACCGTTCATGTGCCGAAAACAGGCGGAACGGCGAACGGTCCGCCGCCTTACGCGTTCACCTCAACAAACCAATTATTCGATGGTAAAAACGATGCTCTTCTGTTGCCTTTTCGGCACAGCCACCGCACTTCTTGCCCAAAATTCACCCATGGATTCTACCAGTTATTCTCTCGGCGTATTGTTCGCCCAAAACCTCAAACAAAGTGGTCTGACCTCGAAGGATCTTACTGCCGCCGATGTGGCGCAGGGACTCAACGACGCCCTCGACGGTAACGAAAAGATCGACGTTAACAAGGCCAACGCTGCCTTCCAGGAGTTCATGCAGGGCCAGGCAGAACGCGCAAACGGTGACGTAAAAACAGCCGGCGAGAAATTCCTCGCCGAAAACGCCAAGCGCGAGGGCGTAAAAACTACCGCCAGCGGCCTGCAGTACGAAGTCCTCAAGCCCGGTACCGGCGCCAGCCCCAGTGCTACCAGTAAGGTGGAAGTTCACTACCACGGTACCCTTATCGACGGCACCGTCTTCGATAGCTCGGTCGACCGGGGAGAAACCATTACCTTCGGTCTTAACCAAGTTATTTCCGGTTGGACGGAAGGTGTTCAACTAATGAAAGAAGGAGCCAAGTACCGCTTCTTTATCCCTTACGATCTGGCCTATGGCACGCGTGGTTCCGGCCCAAAGATCAAACCATTCAGCGCCCTGATTTTTGACGTGGAACTGTTCGACGTAAAGTAAACCCGGTTGGCGGAATAGCCGCCACAGTGCGGCAAAACAAAAGCGGACCGCTTCCTTCGGGAAGCGGTCCGCTTTTATTGTTAGCCTACCGGATACTCTTAACCTTCAAAATGTAACGATACCGTAAAGGCCCGGCTCAGCACTTTCTCCAGTACCGTACTCTCCTTCAGGTTCGGGTTGAAAATAAGCGTATTACCGATACCCTGCGAGACCTTGAACTCGGGACTGAAAATGAAATAGGGAAAGAAAAACTGGATCCCCGCACCATACTCGATCGCGAAATCGTGGGGGCTGATTTTTACTAACTGATCGGCCTGTCGCGTGCGGCTCTCGCTGGCTACGTCCAGACTATACTTTACCCCGGCAATGATGAACAAGCGCTTATCACGGTAGGGGGCGGATTTGTAGCGGAAATGAAAGGGCAATTCCACGAATACGCTTTCCACCGACCGCTGCGTCTCGCTCGTAAAGCGCGTACCGGTCTGGTAATTCAACCGTCGCTCGGCAAACGAGAGCGTGGGCAGGAAACGAAAATCGAAGTACTTTCCGATCTTCAGATTGGTCACGATCCCCAGGTTAAAACCGGGTCCGGCCAGGCTCTCGACGATCTGAATGCTATCCGAAAAGATAAAATCCTCGCTCCGAAAGGGTGTATAGCGGCTGGAGTTTACCCCCAGCGTAATTCCGAAGTAGTAGGGCTTTTGCTGGAAATCGAAAAAATTGTAGTTACCGCCGCCCGTAAACTGTGCCTGGGCACCGGCAGGGAACAGCAGGCAGGCCGCCAGGAGCAGGCCGCCGGTAAAAATCAGGGCTTTTCGGCCGTATAAATCGAAGCAATGCCGAAAGTAAGTGGGGTCCATGTGGGGGATTTAAAGCCGCTGCGCTCCAGGACTTTCAGGAAATCCTGACCGTCAGGAAACGCCTGAACGGACTCGTATAGGTAGCGGTAGGCACGCGGGTCACGGGATTGAAGCCGGCCGATGAGGGGCATCACGTGGCCGAAATAAAGGTTGAACAGTTGCTTGAGGGGAAACACGCGCGGCCGGCTGAATTCCAGCACGACCAGCTTGCCCCCCGGACGAATGGTGCGTCGTATTTCCGACAATCCGCGTTCAAGGTCGCCGAAATTACGTACGCCAAATGCAACGGTAGCCGCGTCGAAGCTATTGTCTGGTAACGGGATATTCTCGCTGTCCCCCTGGGTTAGGGAGATGCGTTCCGTCAAGCCCAGTTTCTCAAGTTTCACCCGCCCATAGTCCAGCATCCCCTGGCTGAGGTCGATACCGGTAATGTGTTCCACGCCGGGCAGTATTTTGACGGTCTGGATCGCCACGTCGGCCGTGCCGGTAGCCATGTCCATGATGCGCTTGTGCCGCGCGGGGTCCAACTCCCGGATAGCCTGGCGCCGCCACCGCTGGTCGATGCCCAGCGAAAAAACGCGGTTCAGCAGGTCGTAGGTAGGCGCAATGCCGTCGAACATGCGGCCGACCTGCGTCTTTTTGGTTTCAGCATCATTATAAGGTGTAACGGCCAAGGGGATAAATTTTCAGGGTAGAGACGCAATACCTTGCGTCTCCGAAATGGCGACAGCCAATTCGGACAAAGAAATCGTAATAACGCAATACCTTGCGTCTCCAGATCGCAGCCATGTCTTGCCACGCGACCTACACAACTACTCCCGCCCCCAATGGTTCTAAAACGCCCCAAAGCTGACGTTTTACTGAACAACTCTTTCCCTTCCCCTGGCAAGTCCGATATTTGCGCCAAATTTCCCCGCCATCCCGCTCCTGTCCACCTCCTCCTATCCTCGCCCCGCCTGGCCGTTCCGCAATCCGCACCTCAACACCATCTACCCCGCCGTCTACCGTCCGGATCGCTGGGCCGATCTCCAGCGCACCGAACTCGCCCTTCCCGACGGTGATTTCCTCGACCTGGATTGGCACCTGATCAACCCATCCCAAGGCCGGTCGGAACGCTTGCTTATTGCTCTCCACGGTCTGGAAGGCGGTGCCGACCGCCCCTACATTCGCGGTCAGATCAGCTACTTTAGCAAACATGGGTGGGACGGTTTGGGCGTCAATTGGCGCGGTTGCAGCGGCCGCATCAACCGCCTGCCGCGCTCCTACCACATGGGCGCAACCGAGGACCTCAAAGCCGTCGTCGATCACGCTATCCAGCTCGGCTACCGCCAGATCGGCATCGTCGGCTTCAGCCTCGGCGGCAATGTCCTCCTAAAATACCTGGGCGAGCAGGGCAAATCAACACCGGCCCAGGTCATCGGGGGGGTCGCTTTTTCCGTCCCCTGCCACATCCAGTCGGCCAATATCCAGATCGATCGCCGCCGCAACCGCCTCTATCGCAGTCGATTTCTTAAAAGCTTGAACGCCAAGATGATTGCGAAGTCAATTCTCTTCCCGGATAAACTCAAATTACCGCCCCGGATGCCGTCCACTTTCGCCGGTTTTGACGATCGCTTCACCGGCCCCCTCCACGGTTTTCGCGACGCCATCGACTACTGGACGCAGTGCAGCAGCATCAACTACCTCGCGGGTATCCGCCGTCCGACCCTCCTGGTCAATGCCGCCGACGACACCTTCCTCAGCGATGAATGCTATCCCGTCGCCATCGCCCGTGCGCAAAAAATGCTGCACCTCGAAATCCCCAACTACGGCGGCCACGTCGGCTTCCACGGCTCCGATGAAAACGGTCACTATTGGTCGGAGCAACGCCCTTACGAGTGGTTAAATAACCTATTGGGATAAAGCAACCTAGAACCGTCGATCGTTGCCTTCTCTCTCCAACAACTCTATATTAGCGGCTCTAGCTAATAATTTTTGTTTAAAATTTATCCATTAACAAACTTTTCGTATATTTACCGCTCAAATCAGCCAATAGGCTTTTCTTGCCGCACTGATGATTAGCGGCACAATAAATGTGGGTGATACCGGTCGGATCAGGGCCGCTTCACTTGAATCCTCGGTAGTTTTACTTGATCAGCTAGTCATCGGTTAAATCCGCTACTACTAATCATAATCTACCTTGCAGTTAGGGCCGTCCATCTGCTCATCGCGGACGGGTTTCCAGCTAAAGAAGGAGGGCGACCGCGATGACGGTTTCTTCTTCATGAACTCCAACACATAGTTTTTAAATCGATGCCCTTCTCGCGCACCGGAACCGCTTGTTGCTATATGCAGCGAGTGCGAACGCTATAGCCGGCGCGGGCAACTTCGATTTTCATTTGGACAGGCTTTTTGCGGCCCTTCGGCCCCGCAAGAAAGGCCGCCGGTTTGCCCGGCTGCGCACGAAGCGGGGACGGCACGGCCGGCGGTGGCGGCCTGGGCTGGGTCCCTCCCGACAAGGGGATGTTCAGCTAATTTCTGAATTTGAGAAGAACTCACCTCGTATTCTTTAAGCCGAGCCGAGAACCAGGATCGATCAATTACTTCACTGGCAGCGGTTTTGGCCGATCACCCTAGAACCAATTTCAAATCCGCAAGTCGTACTTGACCGTACATCGAAATCGCTAGGGTTTCACCTAAAGGACCTGTCAATGTGGGCGTGCCCCCGCCCTGTCGGGTCGGGGTCGGGCAGTCCGGCACTCTCTCCATTTTGCCACGCAAGATTTTGCGTGGCTACATTTCGTTCAGACAACACCTCCCAGCCCTCACGCGGGAGGGGCATGCGCTGCGCCGCGAAAGTATTGGTAATTTACTGCGCACGCTCGCACTTCAGATGCTGTCTGCGCTTACATTTCCCCCAATCGGCCCTCCTCCCCTTTTTTTGGAGCGGGGCCGGGTGAGAAATTGAGTAAGCAATTTCCAGATCTCCCCCTTCGGTGAGGTCGAGTCGTCAGACATCTCACGCCTTGAAAACCAATTGCCCCCGTTTCCACACCTGCACCGGCCGCAACTGCCCCTGGTGATAGGTGATCTCCCGGTAATCCGTGCCGGGGTAAAGTTGAAAATCGGCCAACATATTCGGTACCAGCCTGCCCCGATCGAATAGTGCCAGCGCGGCGGAGGCCCGGAAAGTGATACCTGCGAGTACTTCGGTATTACTTAGCTTTTGGAAAGTGCCCAGAAGGGCAGCACCGGTAAGTAGATCACCGATGGGTCCGGAACCGGGGTTCCAGTCACTGGCGATGGCGAGGATGCCGCCCTGGTCAAGGATCATCCGGGCGGGGGCGAAGGCGCAACCGAGGCCGAGGCTGGCACCCGGCAGCGCGGTCTGTACCACGCCGGCCCGAGTGAGGGCGCGGATATCGACCTCACCGCTCGCTTCCAGGTGATCGGCGGAAAGCACTCCCAATTCGGCCGCCAGTAAGCCGCCGCCGGTGCTGAATTGATCGGCGTGCAGGGTGAGGTCGAAGCCGAGTTCCCGGGCACGTTGCAGGTAGGGCCGCAACAGGGTAGGGGAGAAGGCACCCTCTTCCACAAAGGCGTCGATCCGGTGGGTAAGTTTTTCCTCCAGTAAAAGTGGAAACAGTTCGGTAGCGATCTCCTCCAGGTAGGCCGCCGGACCGCCGGAATGGTCGGGCGGGGGGAGGTGAGCGGCCAGGCAGGTGGTGATCACGTCGGCGAGCGACTGGCCGGCGGCGGATTTGATCAAGCGCAATTGGCGTAATTCTTCCGCTACCGAAAGGCCGTAGCCGCTTTTGACTTCTACTGTCGTTACCCCGGAATGAAGGTGAAGATCTAGGTTGGCAGTGGTGCGGTCAAGCAGTTCAGCATCGGGGGTAGCGCGGGTTTGGCGAACGGTATCCCAAATGCCTCCGCCGGCGCGGGCGATCTCCAGGTAGGAACTGCCGGCGTTGCGCATGGCGTAATCCCGCGCCCGGCTGCCGCCGTAGCAGAGGTGCGTATGGCTGTCAATCCAGCCGGGCAGGCCGACAAAATCGCCCGTCAGGTGATGGAGGGCGGCACCGGGATGTCGGCGTTGCAATTCGGCAAAATCGCCGACCGCCACGATCCGTTCCCCCTGGAGGACCATGCCGGCTTCGGGAATCACCTCGCTATCCTCGTCCCGGAGCGGGCCGGCGAGGGGCAGGCCGTGCATGGTGACCAATTGTCGGAAAGGACCGATCAGATGGCGGGCGTCGGTGCTCATGGTAGGGGGGCGTTGTGCCACTCTGCGGGCAGGTTCTTGGAATCGGTGGCGACACGAATAATTTTCAAGAGCGTTCCTGATCTTACTAATCGGACGGCGGCATGCAGGTCGGGTTGAAACAAACGGTCTTCGGTTACCCGGGGAATCTCCGTACGGATTCGTTGCCGAACTGCTTCCACCAGCGATCCCGAACGGAGGGGGGCGTGGAAATCGAGGGCCTGGGCCGCGCAGAATAACTCGATGGCGAGGACTTGTTCCACATTGCGAACCACCCGCAACGCCTTACGACCACCGAAGGCCCCCATACTTACATGGTCCTCTTGCCCCAGTGAAGTAGGAATACTATCGGCCGAGGCCGGGAAGCAGAGGGTTTTATTCTCGCTCACCAGGGCCGCGCCGGTATACTGCGGTATCATCAGACCGGAATTCAGGCCGGTGCCTTCCACCAGTAGTTTCGGGACGCCGGGGGTCTGGCCCAGCAGCGAGAGATAGGTCCGCCGGTCGGAGATATTACCGATCTCGGCGGCGGCGAGGCAGGCGTAATCCAGGGGCAGGGCCAGCAGTTGACCGTGGAAGTTCCCCCCGCTGACGGTAGAGCCGTCCGGGAAAACAATGGGGTTATCGGTAACGGAGTTGAGTTCTGTCTCGGTAGCCGTCAGCAGGTGCGCAAAGGCCTCTCGGGAGGCACCGTGTACCTGGGGTACGCAGCGCAGGGAGTAAGGATCCTGCACCCGCCCGCAATCCGCGTGCGATACCGCGATCTCTGACCCGGCGAGTAGCGCCCGCACGTTAGCCGCCGCGTCAAGTGCGCCGGAAAAGGGCCGCAATTCATGTAGCCGTTGCTCAAAGGGGCTAAGCGATCCTTGCAAACCGTCTACCATCATTGCCGCCGCCAGATCGGCGTGGAGCAGGACCCGCTGCAGGGTGGCGCATACCATGACCGCGTGGGCGGCGATAAACTGCGTGCCGTTGATGAGGGCCAGTCCTTCCTTGGCACCCAATCTGAGCGGTGGAAGATCGACCTCGCGTAGGTAATCGGCGGCGGACATGGTCTCCCCCCGCCATTCGATCTCTCCCTCGCCGATGAGGGGCAGGAAGAGGTGGGAAAGCGGAGCCAGGTCTCCGGAAGCACCCACCGACCCCTGAGTAGGAACGACGGGTACGGCATCGGATTCGATCAGGTGGATGATGCGATCGAGGGTTTCCGGGCGGATGCCGGAGAATCCCTTTGCGAGGGCATGCGCCTTGAGTACCAGCATCAGCTTGGCGATCCGGCGTTCAACGGGCGCACCCAGACCGACGGCATGGCTACGGAGTAAGTTGAGTTGTAGTACTTCGGTTTCAGCGGCCGATACCTGGGTGGTACAGAGTGGCCCGAAACCGGTATTGATGCCGTAAACCGGCGCATCCCCGGCCGCGATTCGTTCCACCACGCGGCGGCAATCGGTTACGCGGCGGCGGCTTTCTTCGGATAGGATGGGAGATCGCCTACCGGCGGCGATTTCAAGGGCAATGGGAACGCTGAGGAATTCCCGGCCCAGCGAGAAAGTAGTGGTGGTGGTCGTCATTAGCGCACAAAGGTAGTGCGGGAAATAATTATCCCAACTCCAGGAGCTTTTCCTTTTGGGCGCGGAACTCCGCTTCGGTAAGAATACCATCTTCCCGTAGGCGGCCGAGTTTGGCAATTTGGGAGAGCAGATCGGTAGTGGAATCGGGGGTAGCGGCAAATTCTTCCTCGCGGGGAAGTTGTAGGGGGGTGAAGTCGGTCTGCGGCTCCGGGCCGATACGAACCCGATCGTCGATGTAGGCGGAATTTACCCGCCAGGCGGCGTATTCGGGCTGACGGCGGAGCCAAGCCAGGGCCGGGTGAGTGTCTAGACGTGCGGGGCGATCGAAGCCGGCACAGAACGCCAGTTCCAGGTTCTCGATCGCATTGCCGGTCTGGTGGAGCTGGGCGAAACAACAAGCGATGTTGAAAAAGATGGCGGGATCGTCGGGTCGCAGGTCGAGTGCATCCTCGAAAGCTTCGAGGGCCAGATCGTACTCACGGGCGCGAAAATAGTGGACGCCTTCTTTCTTTAGTTCATCTATATTATAAGGTGCGTGAACGGATTGCCGGCGATTGTACTTGCGGTCGAAATCTTCCCTGGGCTGCACGGCCAGTAACACGGCGTCGATGAAAGCTACGATAGCGGGGGCAACGATCAGGGGAACGTCTCCCTCCACGGTTGCGATGAAAGCGATAAAAAAGGCAACTAAATAGAGGATTCCGATAAAGCGCTGGCCCAGGTAAAAGCGATGTACGCCGAACATACCGAGAAAAAAAGCGAGGACTGCTGCCGTAGGTTGAGACTTCATATTAATGTTCGATTCCCCCAAAGATAGGGGGTGACGGGGGTATGCGCAAATGGTCGGGGTGGTCCGGTATTGGACAAAACCGCTCATATAAGGTGTTCAAGGTCCGTTTATCGACACCTTCGGTCAATTGGTAGACGAGTTAGGCGGGTTGGTACGTTAGGGAAAAACTTCGGTGGGAGCGAAAATTTTTCTGCTCCCGACCGGACTAGCGGCATGGAGTGGTGGCCGGCGGTGGGATAACCATTCCGCTGCCGAAATTACCCTTCACGCCGGGCAGCCCGGAGGGCCGAGCGGCAGCGAGCCACGCAATGGCGCGACCGCATCCCCGCCTTAGCGGGGTGGGGGAGGCCTCAAATAAATCCTTTGAATCGTACCTGCAAACCCTGTCCCCTCATCCGACGTTTGTTCTAGCATAAACCCGTCCCATGCCGTCACGCTACCATTTGTTGTTGTCTTCCGTTCTGCTTTGCAGTTGTTTCGGCAGGGTATTTTCCCAGCAGGAAGCGCAGTACAGCTTGCATATGCTGGACCCCGTGCAGATCAATCCGGCCTATGCGGGGCTGGATAACTCACTGGCCGTGACGGCTACCTACCGGGCACAGTGGGCGGGTCTGGACGGCTCGCCGACCAGTCAGAGACTGAGTGCGCACTTACCGCTTTACTTTTTGAATAGCGGACTGGGAATTACGGTAGAGAACGACGAATTGGGGTCACGCCGATTGACTAATCTGGGCTTGGCTTATAATTATCAACTGGTGGGCCCGCGGTCAGTCTGGTCGTTGGGCTTTACGGCGCGTTTTCAGCAGATGAATCTCATGGGCGGTGATCTACGCACCCCCAGCGGTGATTACGATCAGGGCGTGATCGTGCATAATGACGATCTTCTACCGGACGCCACCATCCAGGGCGGTGCCGTGGGTCTGGGCGGCGGTATTTATTACCAGAGTGAACGCCTGGAGGGCGGCATATCCGTGTTGAACGCCTCTGAACCGATCATCGACCTATCGAGCGATCTGAGCTACCGAACGAGCCGGACAGCCCACCTATTCTTGTTGGGCCACCTGGATCTACCCGGAAAACTGACGCTGCACCCTGCCCTCTGGGTGCGGAACGACGGTGTGCAGACGCAGGGTGAAATTTCCGCACGGGTACAGTACGATGACAATATTTTTGGTGGGGCCTCGTTCAGAGGATACAGTGCAGAGACCATCGATGCGGTTGTAATTATGGCGGGAGTCAACCTTAGTTCCAAGCTTCGACTTGCCTATGCTTACGACCTTGGATTGTCCGATTTGCGGACTACTCACACCGGATCGCATGAGATAAGCCTGTACTATAATTTGGGGAAGAAAATCGGTGCCGGACTTCCGCCGCCGATCATTTATCACCCACGGGTGCGGTAAGTCCAAACCTTGTTTGTTCTCCGCTTTGTTTTTAGCTCTGAAATTCTGACTTCTCTCACTGCGCGGTTTCGGCCCGCAATCAATGGCAGCCCCGAATTGTGTTAAACTATTGGGTAGTCTCGCCTTATTCTTGGTTTTAGCGCACGATGCCGCTATATTTACACCGCTTTGAAATTAATATGAAGGTAAATTCGGGTATTTTTATGAAGAACCTATCCAAAAACGCGCTTGTACTACTCGTACTGGCGACGGCTCTACTATCGTGTGGACGCCGCGAATCCGGCGAACTGACCGGAGCTTTGGACCGCCCCACATGGAAGGGCATCAATCCTTATGGCATGGTATACGTACCCTCGGGTACGGTGCACGTCGGTCCGAGCGACCAGGACGTAGCCAATACGTTCATCCAGCGCCAAAAGGCCATCTCCATCTCCGGTTTCTATATGGACGACACGGAGATCACTAACAATGAGTACCGCCAGTTCATTGACTGGGTGCGCGATAGCATTGCTCACGATTTGCTGGGCCACTTCGTAGTTTCCGACGACGGCGAGGAGTCGATCGACTGGGACTATGACCTGGACTATTCCGACCCCGCCCTGGAAGACATGTACTACCAGGGAGACGACCGCTTTGCCGGCCGTAAGGAATTCGACGTCAGCCAGTTTCGCTATACCTATCAATGGTATGACTGGAAGGCCGCCGCTGCCGACCGAGGCAATAGCCCACGCAACTCCTTTATTCAGGAGAAAGAGATCAGCATCTACCCCGACACCCTGGTGTGGGTACGTGATTTCGCTTACTCCTATAATGAGCCGATGGCGCGTGCCTACTTCCGCCACCCGGCCTATGATGATTATCCCGTGGTGGGCGTCGATTGGCACATGGCCAACGCGTTTAACTACTGGCGGACTAACCTCTGGAATACCTACAACGACGACGGTATCATTACGGAGGATTTCCGTCTGCCGAACGAGTACGAGTTCGAGTACGCCGCCCGCGGCGGCCGCGATCAGGCTCCTTACCCCTGGGGTGGACCCTACATCCGCAACGCCAAGGGTTGCTTGCTGGCAAACTTCAAGCCCGGCCGGGGTAACTACCCCGAGGACGGAGGCCAGTATACCGTTCCCGCCGATGCTTATTACCCCAACGATTACGGCCTGTACAATATGTCGGGCAACGTAGCCGAGTGGACCTCTTCGGCCTTCTACGAGAATGCCAACTCGTTCATTCACGACATGAATCCCGATATCCGTTACGATGCCCAGGACGACGATCCCGAGGCATGGAAGCGCAAGGTGATTCGCGGTGGATCGTGGAAGGACATCAGCTACTTCCTGCAAACCGGTACTCGTCACAGCGAATACCAGGATACGACCAAGTCCTACGTTGGCTTCCGCAGTGTTATGTCCTTTACGGGGCGTTCGATCAATGACTTCTAAGCAGTTTTGCTGCTTTTAGACAGCGCGAGCCGGTCCACCTTGGTGGATCGGCTCGCGCTGTTTTGGTTAGGACCTGCCAGAATTACAGGCCGGACATTCAATTTGCCGTTAAATAGCGACCTTCGCGTAGCGGTACGACTTTTGCGCTGCACTAATAACTTGCTAACCGACCTACTGAACCGACTCCGCGTGATCCCATATAAGTTCTCTCCTTTTTCAGCTGCTCACGGCTTTCCCGAAGACGGGGAAGGTATTCCGCTCATCACCATTGATGACAATAACGACGACCTGACCTCGCAGGAAGAGTTTCCGGAAGCACTACCCGTACTGGCCCTGAAAAATACCGTGCTGTTCCCTAACATCGTGATTCCCATCACAGTAGGGCGTGATCGTTCGATACGTACTATTAACAAGGCGCACGAGGAAGGTCGGCTGGTAGCTGTGCTTTCGCAGCGTGATTCAGCGGTAGAAGACCCGAATCAACCCGACCTCTATGAGATTGGTACGATTGCACGGATCATCAAGATCCTGCGAATGCCCGATGGCACGATGACCGCTATCCTACAGGGCCGTCGTAGATTTCGCCTGACGGAATGGCTGACCGAACAACCAATTTTGAGCGGTAGCGTACTGCCCCTGGATTACGAATTACCTAAGGACGATATCGAATTTCGTGCGACGATCGACTCGGTCCGTGACCTGGCACGTAACATTGTGGAGTTATCGCCCAATCTTCCCTCCGAGGCGGCGATGATGCTAACCAATATCACCAGCGACAGTTTCCTGCTCAATTTTATCGCCTCCAACCTGAATAGCAAAACCGCTGACAAGCAACTGTTGCTGGCCGAAGACCGCTTGCAGGAGAAAGCCGATGCGATCCTGCAGGCACTGCACAAAGAACTACAGGTTCTGGAAGTGCGCGACCAGATCGAGAACAAGGTACGGGGAGACATCGAGGAGCAGCAGCGGAACTATTTTTTGAACCAGCAACTCAAGACCATTCAGAAAGAGCTGGGGCAAAATCCGCAGGAGGAGGAAGTGGGTAAGTTGACCGCCCGAGCCGCCGAAAAAGAGTGGCCGGAAGAAGTCGCCAAAACTTTCGAGCGCGAGGTGGAACGCCTGCGACGCATGAATCCTCAGGTAGCCGAATACAGCGTGCAACTCAGCTACCTGGAAATGTTGCTGGACCTGCCGTGGGAAGAAACTACCCCGGATAACTTCGACCTGAGCAAGGTCAAAAAGGTGCTGGACGACGATCATTTCGGCCTGGATAAGGTCAAGGAGCGTATTCTGGAACACTTGGCCGTGCTGAAACTAAAGGGCGATCTCAAGGCTCCGATCATCCTGCTGGTCGGCCCTCCGGGCGTGGGTAAAACCTCTTTGGGTAAGTCCGTGGCCCAGGCCCTGGGGCGTAAGTTCGTCCGTATGTCGCTGGGCGGGCTGCACGACGAGAGCGAGATTCGTGGTCATCGCAAAACCTACATCGGCGCCATGCCGGGCCGGATCATTCAGTCTTTGAAGAAGGTCGGTTCCGCCAACCCCGTCTTTATCCTGGACGAGATCGACAAGATTGGCAACAGTTTCCGGGGCGACCCCGCCTCGGCCCTGCTGGAAGTATTGGACCCGGAGCAAAACTCTACGTTCCACGATAACTACCTCGACCTGGATTTCGACTTGTCACGGGTATTGTTCATCGCCACGGCTAACAGCCTGAACAGCATCCAACCGGCCCTGCTGGACCGCATGGAAGTCATTCAACTCAGTGGATATTCCCAAGAGGAAAAACTGGGCATCGCTACCAAACACCTGGTACCCAAGCAACGCAAGGAACACGGCCTCAAAAATGACCAGGTAAAAGTAAGCAAGTCCGTGTTGAAGTCCCTTATCGACGGCTATACCCGCGAGAGCGGCGTCCGCTCACTGGATCGCCGCTTGGCGGGCCTGATGCGCCGTGCTGCCAAACGCGTAGCAATGGACGGGGAAAAATCGGTGAAATTTTCTCCCGAGGATCTCAATTCCGCCCTCGGACCCGCGCCTTTCGGCGGCGAGCGTTATCAGCGAATCGACGTACCGGGTGTAGCCGTGGGACTGGCGTGGACTTCTGTTGGCGGAGATATTCTCTTCGTAGAGGCCAGCCTCAGTCCCGGTAGCGGTAAGTTGACCCTGACCGGTAATCTCGGCGACGTGATGAAGGAAAGTGCTACCACTGCCCTGAGTTACCTGCGTGCCCACGGTAGCGAACTCGGCATCGAGCCGGAAGAGTTTAAAAAGCAAGACGTTCATTTACATGTACCCGAGGGTGCCATTCCGAAAGATGGTCCTAGTGCCGGCATCACGATGCTGAGTGCCCTGACCAGTGCTTTTCTCCAACGCCCCCTCAAGCCATTCCTGGCCATGACGGGCGAGATTACGCTCCGTGGTAAGGTATTACCCGTAGGCGGTATCAAAGAGAAGATGCTGGCCGCCCGCCGCTCCGGCATTAAGCAGATCATCCTGAGTAAGGAGAATGAGAAGCACGTCAACGAGATCGAGGAAACCTACCGCAAGGACCTCGATTTTCACTACGTTAGCACGATGCGCGAGGTAACGGACCTGGCACTGGCTAAAAAGTAATATTTTAGTACCGTCGATCAATCAAATGACGGTCGATCGGCCGCTTATTCTGGCTGATCTGCTCCAACTTCTTCGCGCAAGCCTCGCAGGTGCCCAGGTGTTGCGCTAGTTCGCGGTGGCGGGGAGTGTTGGCGATAATATCTCCCGTCCAGAAGCCCTCGATGTCTTCTTCGGGGGGGTGGATCAGGCCGGCGCGGATGCTCTGCGCGATCTTGAAACTGATGCGCAGGACCGCCAGGGCGGAAGCCAAAATAAGGAAGTACATCAGCATCGGCGGCAGTTGGTTGGCGAGTTAATTATGCGCGGTCGAATTTACATTAGTACGAACGTACTACCGCCAAAAACTATCGAACATGCGCCAGATGTCATTGTCGCTGTAGGGGTCGGCGGTAATCAGGACGGGTTCCTGTTTAACGGGGTGAACGAACGATAGCGAGCGGGAATGCAGCATGATATTGCCATCGGGCGTCGGGTTGGCGTAGCCGTACTTCAGGTCGCCGCGGATGGGCATACCGGCCTTGGCCAGTTGTACCCGGATCTGGTGCGGGCGGCCGGTGGCGGGCTTTACTTCCAGTAGTACGTTACTCGCCACGCGGCCGACGACCTGGTAGGTTAACTCGGCCCGTTTGGCGTTAGCGTGGCGATTGCTATTCTCCTTATCCAGGGCTTTGGCGCGGTTTTTCTTGCCGTCCTTCCAAATGTAATCCACCAGGGTAGCGGAGAACTCCTGGGGCTGCTCGGATACGATGGCCCAGTAGACCTTGTCGATCTCACGGTCGCGGAACACCTTATTCATGCGTTCCAGGGCCTTGCTGGTGCGGGCGAAAAGCAGGACTCCGCTAACCGGCCGGTCCAGGCGATGCACGGTACCGAGAAATACTTCCCCCGGCTTATTGTAGCGTTGCTTGATGTAATTCTTGACCCAGTCGGCGATGGTACTGTCACCGGTTTCGTCGCTCTGGCTGAGCGCGCCCGCCGGCTTGTTAACGGCAATAAGGTGATTATCTTCAAAGAGGACCTGGAGTTGCATGGCAGTAGGTATGGGGATGAAAAACGGCGAGCGGGCCGAAGATGGTCTAAGGGCGCACAAAAGTGCAACAAAGTAGAGGGACTAACAACTTAGGAACGCCCTACGTTCAAGCGCGTGGTGGATAGCATTACACGAACTTGTCCGGTAAGTCCCCCGCACCGTTCAGGAAATCCACTATTTTCATGCGCCGCTTACCCGCCGTTTGCACTTCCAGTAGGTTTAAATAGCCGCCGGGGCAGGCCACTTTAAGTTCCCGTTTGCCATCGGTGACCAGGGTGCCGGGGGCGAGTTGGTGGGCCGCCGCTTCCGGGGCGGCGGAGATCACCTTAAAGGTATCTCCGGCAAGGGTGCTCCAGGCGGTGGGGTAGGGGTGAAGGCCGCGCACGAAATTGTGGAGGTCAGCGGGGGAGCGCGACCAGTCGATACGGCAATTTTCGCGGAACAATTTGGGGGCGGGCGTAGCCAGGGTGGCGTCCTGGACCCTGGGTCGGGCTTCCCCGTTTTCGATCAGGCGCACGGTATCCAGTACCACTTCGGCACCGATATCCATCAGGCGATTGTAGACCTCACCGGCGGTTTCGTTTGGGCCGATGGGGGTTTCGGCCTGGAGCAACAAGTCGCCCGTGTCGATCTCGTGGCGGAGGAAAAAGGTCGTGACGCCGGTTTTTCGATCACCGTTCATGACTGCCCAATTAATAGGGGCCGCGCCCCGATAGCGGGGTAGGAGTGAGCCGTGCAGGTTGAATGTGCCCAGTTTGGGCAGACTCCAGACCGACTCCGGCAGCATCCGGAAAGCAACGATGATACCCAGATCGGGCCGCAGTTCGCGCAGTTGTTGCTGGAAGGATTCCGCCTTCAGGTTAGGCGGCTGCAGGATCGTCAGCCCGCGCTCGCGGGCGAATTTCTTGACGGCTGATTCCAGGAGTTGCTTGCCGCCCCGGCCGCCCATTTTATCGGTGGCCGTGACCACCCCCACCACTTCGTAGTCGTGATCCAGCAGGGTGCGCAGCGCGGGTACCGCGAAATCCGGCGTACCCATAAAAAGTATTCGTGGCTTCATTGCGCGAAATTGGCTATTTTTCCGGCATGAGTTTACCGATTACTAAAGAATTTTCCTGGAAAGCGAATGATGGGGTCACTATTTTCGCCCGCGAACTGCCCGTCAATACTCCCCGCGCCGTCATGGGCATCATCCACGGACTGGGCGAACACGGCGGCCGTTACGACGAACTGGCCGACTATTTCCGCGAGCACGGCATCGCCGTACTCACTTACGACCGGCGCGGCCACGGCCGCTCCAGCGGCAAGCGGGGCCACACGCCGGCCTACTCCTTTTTTCTGGACGAGGTGGCCAAACTCCTGATTGAGTGCGAACGCCGTTACTCCGATCTACCGGTATTTCTTTTCGGCCACAGCATGGGCGGCAACATCCTGCTTAATTACCTCATTCACCGCAAGCCGCGCATTTCCGGTGCCGTAGTTTCGGCTCCGCATATCCGGCTGCCCTTCGAGCCGTCACCCCTGCTGATCGGTTTCGGTAAGCTGATCCGGAGTATCTACCCGTCTTTTAGCCAGCATAACCAGTTGGATCAGAGCAAGCTCTCGCGCGATCCGGCCTTCAACGATCACTTCGATGCCGATCCACTTACGCATGACCGGATCACCAGCCAGACGGCTCTGTCCATCTTAGAGAAAGCGGATGAATTAAATGAATACAATGGTGCCTTGCCCGTGCCCACCCTGATTATGCACGGCGACGCCGATGCACTGACCGACTTCGGCGGCAGCCGCGATTTTGCCGGCCGCGTCAGCGGCGGACCGGTCATGTTCAAAGAATGGCCGGGCTTTTATCATGATTTAGTTAATGACCCGGAAAAGGCTCAGGTTAAGCAGTTTGTGATGGACTGGCTGGAGCCGTTGTTGAAGCAGGAGGTGCACCGGAAGGCAAAAAGCGTGTAAGGGAGCATCATCGGTGTGTTGCGTGAGGTGCCTGAAAGGGGCGGGCGCTAGCCCGCAGCCCGTAGGGCCAAGCCGATAGGCGCGCCTGGAAGGGACCGACGCCGGCCCTTAGGCCGGGGGCACGCCCATGCAGAAAGTAATCAGGTCGGATTAACCCATCTTACTTCCTCCACACCCAGTTCTTGCCCCAGTGCGCGGGCCAGGACGAAGAGGTAATCCGAGAGCCGGTTGAGGTAAATGATGATGGTAGCTTCCACGGCTTCGGCGCGATCCAGGGTGACGCAACGGCGTTCGGCGCGGCGGCAGACGGTGCGGGCCAGGTGCGCGTAGGATAAGGCCGGGTGGCCTCCGGGCAGGATAAAATGGCGCAGCGGCGGCAGTGCTTCGTTCATGGTGTCGATGGCGGTTTCCAATTCCTCGATCCAGACTGCGGGCACGGTTACCACGCCGGCGGTTTTCCGATTGGCCGGATCGGAAGCCAGACTGCCGCCCAGGCTGAACAATTGGGCCTGAATACGACGGATGGCTACTTGGTATTCCCGATCAGCCGGGCAGTGATCGGCCAGCAGGCCCAGGCAGGCGTTCAGTTCGTCGACGGTACCGTAGGCTTCGATCCGCAATTCGTCTTTGTCCACGCGGCGGCCCCCGAAAAGGGCGGTCTGGCCGGTGTCGCCGGTCTTCGTATATATCTTCAAAGTAAATATGTTATGCCGTTTTCAGGCGGGAGTTATGATAAGTAATTGGATGGGCGTGTCCCCTTCCGGCGTCGGGGTCGGTCCCTTCCCGGCGCGCCTGGCGGCTTGGCCCTGCGGGCTGTCGGCTGACACCTCCACCGTCCAGGCACCTCACGCAATCGTATTAGCCTGGTAGGGATGCGGATAAAAATGGTTTTCCCTATTCCTTCACTAATCGGAAAACCGAGACAAATACCCCGTCGGCATGGTGTTTGCTCACCTGGTCGGGCGTAAAAACCACGGGTCGTTCTTCCACTACCTCAATCGCGGTAAAACCGGCTTCGGCGGCCAAATTCAGGTAAGCCCGGTGCCGGCGGATACCATTGAGGCAACCGGTCAGTTCCAGGATATGGGCGTAATCCGCAGGGGAGTAATCCACGCGGCGGTTAATGTCCGCGAGCGCAAAGGTTCCACCCGAACGCAAGATACGGTAGACTTCGCGGAACCCCGCCCCTGGATCGGGCAGCAGGCTGAATACGCCGTTACTGATCGCGGCGTCGACCGATTCGTTCGCTACGGGCAAGTCTGTGATATCGGCTACCTCAAATTGAATGTTTTTCATCCCGTTTGCGGTTGCGATCCGTTGCCCCCGCTCAATCAGTGCGGGCGTAAGGTCGAATCCGTGCACCATTCCCGCAGCTCCGACCATTTCCCGAACGATGAAAGAATCCACGCCCGCCGCGCAGCCCAGGTCGGCCACCACGTCGCCTTTTTTGATGCCCGCGTGCAGAAAAGGAAAGGCACACCCAAGGCCCAGATCGGAAGCCTCCCGGTAGCCGGCTAAGGTGGCGTAGTGCCCCGCGATCGGGTTGTGAATGGGGCCGCAAACCGTACTACGCTGAGTTTTACCGCCGGTTTCGGTGTTACGCGCCACGATGGAAGCGTAATCCGTTCTGATCCGATCGTGCAGGTTTTGGGAGCCGTCCATAAGGAGTTTTTGGTGCGAATTTAGTGATTTACGTACCTTGTTACAAATTATGTCCCGCTATGCTATCCCGATTACTCATTATGTGCCTACTTCTGTTGTCCATATCGTTGACCGCGTGCGCGCAGGGGACGGCGGCGCGTAATTCGGAGCCTCCCGGGCCTACCCCCGTCGCCAAAAATTCCATCCAGTACTTGTGGCTGCGAGCCGTTCGGCTGGAAGGGCGGGATACCGTCGAGCTGGTCAGGAATGAAATCAGGCCCGGTCGGTTAAAGAAGGCCATCGATATATCACTGCACGACCGGGCCACCGATGCGAGCTACCGGTGCATTGTTTCGACAAGCCGGGGCGAACTAATAGTCAGTGAGTTGATGGCTCATCCACTACGGGAATCCGTCGAGTTTCGGGATGAATCGACGGGAAAATTAGCCCGTAAACTGATCGAACACCAGGAGCGGGAGTTTTTGATCCGGTTACCGTACGATGCCACTCATTACCGTATAAGTTTCGAATTGCTTCCGGCCGGAGGTGATCCAAAATCATTGTCGGTTGCTTCAATGGTGATCAATTAGAGCGTGTCTAAAATTTTTAAGAACTGAGGATCAATGATTCGCTTCGCGGCTACTTCGTGGTTAAGGTTCCGGCTAGATAAAAACTTGCGCGCATAGCGGGTTACAGTAAGTCAAGTGTTTTAGCGGGACGTCAGCCGTTACTTAAATGACTTGGTTCTCAAGGAAGTAAAAATTTAGACACGCTCTTAGACACGCTCTTAGCTTAACGTAACTCGGTTTAGTTCATACCATCATCTCCATGCCCCTCCGATTCCTCCCCATCCTTCTCCTATTCCTCTTCTTCTCCCAGTGTGCCACCCCCGTACAGGAGCCGCAAGTGATAGAACAGGCGCCAACCACCGCTCTGCCCAGCGGACCGGCCATCCAGTTCCTGTACCTGCGGGCGCGGACACTGGACGGGCGCGACACCGTGGAACTGGTCAAGTCAGAAATCCTGGCGGGGAAGCTGAAACGAGAAATTGACATTTCGCTGCGTGAGACGGCCGGCCGGGAAAGCTACCGCTGTTCCGTGCTGGACCGGGAGGGTAGGGTGGTGGTGAGTCAAATTATGGAGCACCCGTTGCGGCAATCGGTGGAATATTCGGATGAGACAACGGATGAGCTGAGCCGTCGGGAAGTCATACACCAGGAGCGGGAGTTTTTGATCCGCCTGCCCTACGATCCCGGTAACGCGGAAATCAGGTTCGAACGGCTGTCTGCCGGGGGAGGAATGGCACCGGTAATAGTGGCCAGATTGCGGATCGACTGATATTGCGAACAGTTCGCTATCTTTATCGGCAGATTAACCCTGTTCCTTCGATGAGATACCCGCTATTCTTTCTTTGCTGTTGCTGTTTCCTGTTTGCCCCCGTCCTCTTGCCGGCGCAGGTTTTTCCCACTACCAAGATTCAGGATCAGGGAGACAACGACCGGCGCATCAACATGGTCTACCTGGCTGAAGGCTACCAGGCGGATGAACTGCCCCAGTTCCTGCAGGATGTCAGTGAAATTAATTCCGACCTGTTTTCCCAGTCGCCCTTTTCCAATTACGCGGCTTTCTTCAATGCTTTCACCATCGAGGTACCGTCGGAAGACTCGGGCACCGACCATCCGGGCACCGCTACGGATGTAAACGAACCCGCGTTCCCGGTAGCGGACAAGAATACGTACTTCGATAGCCAGTTCGATTACTTTGAGATTCACCGGCTACTGGTGCCGAACAGTTATTTTGATGCTTTCAGCATACTGGCCAACAATGTTCCTCAGTTCGACCAGCCGTTCATGATCGTTAACTCCAACCGCTACGGCGGTTCGGGCGGGCAGTTTGCGACTACCTCCACCCATAATTCCGCCAACGAGATCGCCATCCACGAGATCGGCCACTCCTTTGCCAATCTGGCTGATGAATACTATGCCGGTGATTTCTACGCCCGCGAGGCCGCTAACATGACGGAGGAAACCGACCCGGAATTGGTGCTCTGGGACGAGTGGTACGGCGAACAGGGAGTCGGGATTTACCAGCACTGCTGTGGAAATCAGTCCGCTGACTGGCACCGGCCGCACCAGGATTGCAAGATGCGCTCGCTGGGTAGCCCGTTCTGCGCGGTATGCAAGCAGCAGATCATCGACGTTATCTATTCGCTGGTTTCGCCCATCGACTCCTTCTTTCCGTTGTCGCAGGATCAGGTATACAGTGGAGACACCCTGGAATTCGATCTGGAACTGGTCTACCCCCAACCCAATACCCTCACCGTGAGTTGGGAGCTGAACGGCGTGGAGATTGCCGCCGGTAATGATTCGCTACTGCTCACGGATTCCCTCCTGGTCAGCGGAATGAATACGCTGAGAGCAGTCGTTACGGATTCCACGGAGCTATCACGCACCTACCTGCCCGCTGCGGGCTATCGATTCAGCCAGGTGTGGATGATTGACAATACCGTAGTGGGAGTGGAGTCTTTCACAAATGGACCGGCGGGTGAGACGGCTATTTTCGGGATACTTTATCCCAATCCTCCTACCGGCAACAGCCTGTTCGCAGACTACCGGCTGGAAGCGAGTGAAACGGTCGAGTGCCGGATAATAGACGCGCTGGGGCGTCCGGTATCCCAAAAGAATTACCGACTAGCGGCCGGACGGGGCCGACTGGAAATTCCGTTAGCCGGGCTGGAACCGGGTGCTTACTACTGCGAGTTCATCAGCGGCAACCGCCGGGAACTACGGCGCTTCGTGCGGGCGGGGCGGTAGGTCGAACCAATCGGACGGGCCAGCGGTTGATCCCGCAAACCATCCATCCGCATGACCGCCATCGCCCCCGCCACCCTCGATTTTCTCCGCGACCTGGCCGCCAACAACGACCGTGACTGGTTTGCCGCCAACAAACCCCGCTACGAGGCCGCCCGCGAAAACCTGGCCTCCTTCAGCCAGGATGTCATCGACGGCCTGCGCAAAACCGATATGCTGGATACACTCGACGGCAAGAAGAGCCTGTTTCGCATCTATCGCGATACGCGCTTTAGCAAGAACAAGACGCCCTACAAAATTAACCTCGGCGGCTCCTACGCCCGCACGGGAAAACTGCTGCGCGGCGGCTACTACTTCAGCATCCAGCCGGGCGGGGAGACGGTGATCGGCGGCGGGTTTTTCGGTCCCGAGCGGGATGACCTGCTGCGCGTCCGCCGGGAGATCGAGCGGGATGCCGCACCCCTGCGGGCCATCATCGGCGCGCCGGATTTCGTGCGCCACTTCGGTACCCTGGCCGGCGAAACCCTTAAGACCGCTCCCAAGGGATTCGATCGCGAGCACCCGGCTATTGACCTGTTGCGCTACAAAAATTTCTATGCCGTCCGCACCTTCACCGACCGCGAGGTGACGGCCAAAAATTTCGGTAAGGAAGCACTGGCCTCCCTTTTAGCTATTCGTCCCTTTTTCGATTACATGAGTGAGGTGCTGACCACGGATGCGAATGGGGAGCTGATCGTTTAATCAAAAGCGGCCGTAGGAGGGAGCGCATCTAATCTTTCAATGGAAAGAGGGTTACGTAAGTCAGTTTTTACGACGCCAGGTTCTTAAACGCTTGGTTATCAGGAAGTAAAAATTTAGACACGCTCTTAGTAACAGCTGATACAATGATCGGTAAAATGAGCGATTTATAGAAATTTTACGAAAATCAAGAAAAGTGGAACTGCTAAGAAATTTGATGATAAATAGCTGATTAACAGAAATATGTGTGCGAGTATCGTCAGTTGGTAACCTTTAGCAACGCCAATTTTTCATCTGGGTACTTTACGGTAAGGAGTAAATTTGGATCATTCGAGGGGAAAAGCTAATCACTGATTCTCTATAGAGCGTGTCTAAAATTTTTAAGAACTGAGAATCAACGATTCGCTTCGCGGCTACTTCGTGGTTAAGGTTCCGGCTAGATGGAAACTTGCGCACATAGCGGGTTACGTAAGTCAGTTTTTATGACGCCAGGTTCTCAAGTGCTTGGTTATCAGGAAGTAAAAATTTAGACACGCTCTTAATGAGTTGGGCCAATCCCGGGTTTCTTTAGAAAAGCTATCCAGCATTTTGCTAAAGCATTCCTAAGATTGCCTCCTATGGTCCTGAGATAAACACCACCTGAATCCTAACGCCTTTACACCTTTCCCCCGCACCTCAATTCCTAGCTAAACGGTCGATCCACTCGGATCGACCGTTTTTTATTTCGCACTGCTTCTTAGAGCGGGTCTAAAATTTTTAGAGCGTGTCTAAAATTTTTAAGAACTGAGGATCAATAATTCGCTTCGCGGCTACTTCGTGGTTAAGGTTCTGGCTAGATAGAAAATTCGCTTCGCGGCTACTTCGTGGTGCGCGCATAGCGGGTTACGTAAGTCAGTTTTTATGACGCCAGGTTCCCAAAAACTTGGTTCTCAGGAAGTGAAAATTAAGACACGCTTTAACTTAAATAATTCCCTCCGCACCCAAATAGCGCTCGGCATCCAGGGCAGCCATGCAACCCGTACCGGCGGCCGTGATGGCCTGGCGATAAACGTGGTCCTGCGCATCGCCGGAGGCGAAAACGCCTTTGATATTGGTTTTCGATGTACCGGGAACGGTGACCAGGTAGCCGGTCTCTTCCATATCAATCCAGTCGGCAAACAGATCGGTATTGGGCTTATGGCCGATGGCCACAAAGAAACCGGCGATCTCGATGTCACGCTCCTCTTCCGTATTCCGATCGCGCACCCGCACGCCGGTTACTTCTTCCGTACCCAGAATTTCGACGGTCTCCGTGTTCCAGTGGATCGTGATATTTTCGGCTTTCTTCACGCGGTCGCGCATGATCTGCGAGGCCCGCAGCTCATCGCGGCGTACCAACATATGGACCTCCGGGCAAAGATTAGAAAGGTAAAGTGCTTCCTCGGCCGCCGAATCACCGCCGCCGACAATGGCAACGGGCTTACCCCGGTAGAAGAATCCGTCACAGACCGCGCAGGCACTCACGCCCTTGTTGGTCAGCCGCTGCTCGCTCTCCAGACCCAGCCACTTGGCACTGGCACCGGTGCTAATGATAGTGCTGTAGGTCTGGATCTCCTTGCCTTCCTCCGTATACAATTTATGAACGGGACCGCTAAAATCGACCTTGGTGATCAGTTCGTAATTGATCTCGGTGCCGAAGCGCTCGGCCTGCTTGCGCAGGTCCTCCATCATTTGCGGCCCCATGATGCCATCGGGGTAGCCGGGGAAGTTTTCCACGTCGGTCGTGATCATCAACTGGCCGCCGGGTTCCTTACCGGTATAGAGCACGGGTTTCAGGTTAGCGCGGGCCGCATAGATCGCAGCCGTATAGCCGGCGGGGCCGGAGCCAATGATAACCGTTTTGTGAACACTGGGGTCGGTAGCCATGATGGGGGTTGATTTTAAGGGAGCGCAAAAATAGAAAATTCCCCGCCGCGCCGAAACGCGGTGAGGAATGCTTCTTTAACAACCCGGCCCAGTGCTGGTTGAATCCGCTACGTTTTGTGGCGGCTAACTGACGGGTGGAGACGTTTATTGCCGGATGAGCGTTGACGCGCGAAGCTCCCCCCTTACCGGTCCATAACCGTTTTCAGGTTTCGCCCCATTTCCTCGATCATCTTAGTCTGCTCGTTGACCGTGGCCTTCAAGTCGCTGACCTCATCGTGGATATATCGCTTGATGTTGCGCGGCGAGGGGAGGAAAGGCGTGATGCGCGCACGGACGTACCAGAGTTCGCGCAAATCTTTGAGGCTGACGCGGTAGGGTTCGTAAAAACCGTTGTCGCTGTACAGCTCCAACTCTTTTTCGGTGGCCAGGTGATTGACCACGCGCTTAACTACCACATCCGAACGGGTTACGACAACATAAGCGAATCCGTCCTTCAGGCCGCTGGTCCAGAGGGTAGGTTCCAGGAAACTGCACACGACTTTATCGCCCTCGAACAGGGTAGGTTCCATGCTGTCTCCGGGCACGTCGAAGGCGCGGTGGGTACCCACTTTATACTTATAATCGGGTAGGGTGAAGGTAGGCAGGTCTTGCACGAACGAGGGATCGCCCAACTCTGCGGCATAGCCGGCCTGCGCCGGCAGGGGCACGTGCACGATGCGTTCCTCGTCCTCATCCGGGACCGGTCACGATGGTCAGTACCCGGAACGACTGGCGGTCGTCTTCGGTCATGAAGAGCGGTCCCTCGCCCGTCATCACGTAGACGGGGTTGATCTTGTAGGTCTCGATGGAGCGGCGCAGCAATTCGACGGTTACATCGCGGCGGCCCTTCAGGATTTCACTCAGCGACTGGGGCAAATAGTCGAGCGATATAGCAAACTGGCGGCTCGACCGGATGCGTTTTTCTTCCTTCAGTGTGTTGTGACACTTGATGAATCGCTGGGTAATGACGCTATTCATGGGCCGGTTTTGCGGGTATTTGTAGTCCTGTCGGGCAAAGATAGGTGGCCGAAGTGAAACTATCCCGCGACAATTCAGGATTATTTCACTTTTTTGCTGTCATTGTGTCAGCAGCCTGGCGAACCATTAGCGGAGGAAGGTAGTTTATGCTCACAATACTTGCAATAACCCCGTTTTAGGCTACTATAATGAGAAACTATTTAGACCACCGCCCCGCGCGCTGGGTGGGTACTTTTATCGCCCTGATGATGGTCCTTCCCGCCGTTTTGAACGCTCAGAGCAATAAGAAAAACAATCCACCGGATTCCACGGCCCGCCGCGTTCAGCCCTACTACGTCAACAAATGGATCGGTGCCGGCGCGGCCGCCGTGTTCACCGTGGCCGGCTCGGAACGCATCAAAGTGCTTCAGGACAAAGACGATATTTCCCGCGAGGCCATCGCCAATCTCGATTACTCCGCCGTGCCCGGCTTCGACCGCGCCGCCCTGCGCCGCAATCTGGATAAAGTGGAGAAAAGCGAAGGTGCCTCCGACCGGGTTTTTCAGTTTTCGGCTATCTTGCTGCCCGCTTCCCTCATGCTCGACAAGCGTATCCGCAAAGATTGGCTCGACATCACGCTGCTCTACCTCGAAACTCAGGGTCTCGCCTCCTCTTTTTATGCGTTCAGCCCCCTCGGCCCCACCTCCATCGACCGTTACCGCCCCCGGGTTTACTACGGAGACCTGGCCTACGAAGACCGCAGCGACGGCAACCAGAAGAACAGCTTTTTTAGCGGCCACGTCTCCACCACGGCCATCGGGTCCTTCTTTTTCGCCAAGGTCATGACGGACTACCACCCCGAGTGGAGTGCCGGCCGTAAGGCACTCATCTACGGCCTGGCCACACTGCCGCCCGCCTACGTGGGCGTACAGCGCGTGCGCGCACTCAAGCATTTCCCCTCCGATTCCGTGGCCGGCTTGGCCATCGGCGCGGGCATCGGCATCCTGGTTCCGCAGGTACATAAGTGGTGGAAAAACAGCCGCGAAAATCGCCGGTCCAGTCTGTCCCTCGGTGGATATTATGAAGACGAGGCCAAGGGTGGGACACTGGTGTTGCACTTTTAGCGTGTAGCTGAAATTTTTAAGAATTGAGGACTAATGATTCGCTTCTCTGCTATTTAGTTATAAGCGCATAGCGGGTTACGCACATCATTTTCTGTGTCACCGGGTTTTAAGGGCATATCTAAATGATTGGTTATCAGAAAGTAAAATTTAGATATGCTCTCTGATCCAGCCCTATTCCTGATGACGCAGTTTGTCCAGTAATTTATTTAGCTGGATTGCATCCACATCATTCAAGTGACCACATAGCTTCTCCATATGTCGATCATGCACCTCACTGGCTTCGTTGATCAGGTCCAATCCACTCTGAGTAAGTAAGATATCCACTCGCCTCCGATCCGTTGCGCACTCCATTCGCTCTACATATCCCTTTGCTTCCAACCGGTCCACTAATCGGCTGGCATTCGACATTTTGTCCAGCATCCTTTCGGTCAGTAGTTTGATCGTGGCGGGCTTGCCTCTTCTACCCCGCAAGATGCGTAGGATGTTGAATTGCTGAATACTAATATCGAATGGCTTAATCGCCTGCGATGTCTGCTGGTTTAGCCAAGCTGCCGTATAAATGGCGTTAATGGTCGCTTTTTGGCACTCATTCTTAAAAACGGGTTGGCGGATTGCTTCTTCTAGTTTCATGTGTATTGGGAGGGAGGTATAAACGATGCAGGCTTGGCTTGTCGAATTCATCAATCTGTTGATCGTGCATCCGTGACATTACGAGGAGGGAATATTTGCGGGCGCAAAGTTCGCATTTTTGCGGTTAAGTTTGAGTGCTACGTCAAAAGTGATACATGTTTTTAGACACGCTCTTAGAGCGTGTCTAAATTTTTACTTCCTGATAACCAAGCGTTTAAGAACCTGGCGTCGTAAAAACTGACTTACGTAACCCGCTATGCGCGCAAGTTTTTATCTAGCCGGAACCTTAACCACGAAGTAGCCGCGAAGCGAATCATTGATCCTCAGTTCTTAAAAACTTTAGACAAGCTCTTAGCAAGAAATGAATCCAAAAATTACGTCTCCGCCATTCTTCTAACCTAGGTAGGTTATTAAAATACGGAAATTTGTACCAGATTTGTTCTGCCTGCTGATTTTTTTGGGCGTGCCCTAGTCACCGCCAAGGCGGTGCCGGGGGCGGTCCCTTCCAGGCTCGCAGGTCTGCTCGGCCGCTACCGCGTCTCCGGCTAAATCGCCGGCCCTTCCAGGCACCTCACGCGGGTTAGTCTCGCAGCTACTACCAGAATACGATCAGGATATATGCCATCAAAGCGATCAGCAGCACGATGTGCAGTCGGTAATCGGCATACCACTTAGTGTTCGGTCGGTCGGGGTCCATCAGGCCGGGCCGGTAGGTCAGGCGGGCGATCACGGCGGGGTCGGGTGGCGCGGTCAGGTTACTAACCACCACGAAGATAAGTGCCGAGACACCGACCATCAGTCCGACATTAGTGGTAAAGTGGAAGGGCCACACGCCTAGTTGCCCCATCACGAATAACACCACCCCCAGACCGGTGCCCACCAGCAGCGTCCAGAATGCCCCGTCGGCGTTTCCTCGCTTGTAGAATGTTCCGATCAGGAACAGCACCACCACTGGCGGCACGATGATCGAGAACATTTGCTGCAGGTACAACCAGATGCCATCGAAGTACTGGATCATCGGTGCCCAGCCTGCGGCTATCAGCATCAGGATCAGGGTAGTGATCCGGCCGTATTTCAGCATTTGCTTTTCGGTCAGGCGGCTGGTCGGTTCCTTTTCTTGTCCGGCTGTTGGCAGAGCCGCGCCCGCAATGGGGCGGCTGTCGATAAAGTCTTTCACCACCAGTGTAGAAGCCGAGTTTAACGTCGAATCCACGCTGGACATAATGGCCGAGATCAGGCCCGCCAGCACCAGGCCCACTAGCCCCACCGGCAGCACCTGCGTAATAGCGGTAGGTAGCACTTGGTCCGGATTGTCCAGATTGGGAAAAATGGAAATGGCCATCGCCCCCGGAATTACCATGATGAAGAGGGGAATAACCTTCAGGAATCCCGCCGCGATTACGCCCCAGCGGGCATTGCTGATGTCACGCGCACCCAGCACGCGCTGCACGATGTACTGGTTGGTGGTCCAGTACCAGAAGCCCAGTACGGGGACACCCAGGATCAGCCCGGTCCACGGCAGACCGGGATCGTCAATAGGCTTCACCATGGAAAAATGGCCCTCCGGCGCAGAATTCACCACGCGGTCCCAGTCAAAATCGACCCGCTCGAACAGCATATAGGTCAGGACGCTGCAACCCACGATCAGGATCACGGCCTGGATGGCGTCGGTATAAACCACCGCTTTCAAGCCGCCGAAAGCGGTATAGGCTCCGGCTACCAGGGCCAGTCCCAGACAGGTTTGCCACAGAACAAGGTCGGGAAAGAAAATTTGCAGTACCAGTGTACCGGCATAAAGTCCGCCCGCCGTATCCACCATGATGCTGGTAAAAATAGTGATGGCCGAGAAAATGAGTCGGGAACGGCGGTCGTAGCGCAGTTCCAGGAATTCCGGTATCGTGGTGATACGCGATTTCAGGTAGAGCGGCACGAAGATGGCCGCCGCAATGATCAGCGGTACTCCCGCCAGCCACTCGTACACGGATTGCACGATACCCGTACTATAGGCCGATCCCGATAATCCAATTAGGGTAGTCGTCGAGATATTGGAAGCAAAGAGCGAGAGCGCGATCAATCCCCACCCAAAGGTCCGTCCACCCAGGAAAAGATCTTCCCCCGAACTGGTTTTTGATGCAATGTATAGTCCGATCCCGAGAACGGTAATAAAGTAGACGGCGATCACGATCAGGTCGATATTCGCAATTTGATTTTCCATGAAGGGAGTGTGTTTAGCTGTGGTGGGTGGTCGGGTCAGTGGCGGACTACTAACCGCATTAAGCCATATTCATGCTATGTATCTGGCTGTTTCGGAACAAAAGTGCTGTTTTTTTGCTGGGATAAGCTAAAAGTTGGCCTTTTTTGTCTAAAATAATAATTATCGGTCATCGGACTATCGGTGAGAATTTGAATTCCGACACAGATATTCCTCTTTCAGTTAATGAATTGGTGAACTGAGCGGTGGGACGGGGCGGACTTATAACCGGTAGGTTGAACTTTAGTACCCATAATAGGGTAGTGGCTGAGTGGACCGGTAGATGACCGCCGATCGGTCTTAAACCTAGGCTGTCCAATCTATTTAGGTTTACCCACTACAGTTTTAACGGTATGTCAACTTCCCGTCACCCCTCTTTTTCGCGGCGGCTGGGGTTAAGGGGACCCAGACGAATAGCCGGGCCGGGGGAGAGGTCTCCAAGAAGCGAGTGCAAAACCTACACTGGCTCTAGCCTGATAAACTGGACAGCCTAGTCTTAAACCCCTTCATTTTTTCAACTCTCGCGTATGCGCTATCTTCTTTTATCCTTTCCTATACTATTGCTGCTGGTTAGCTGCAACGCACCCACCTCCACCGACAGCCCCGCCGGCCGCATTATTACGGACGTGGAATCATTACCCGCACTGGAGGAAGATGCCCTGAATGCCGTGATCGAAATACCGGCCGGTACCAACCACAAGATCGAGTATAACTATGCGGAAAAGGAATTTCGGAACGATACTCTGACCGGCGGCGTCACGCGCATCATCAATTTTTTGCCTTACCCCGGCAACTACGGTTTCGTACCCGGTACCCTAATGGATAAGGAGCGCGGCGGCGACGGCGATGCGCTGGACATTATCGTGATCGGGGAAAGCGTGCCGACGGGAACGTTACAGCGGGTTCGCCCCATCGCGGCCATGCTATTAATGGACCGGGGCGAGATCGATACCAAGATCGTGGCCATACCTTACGATACTACGTTGCAGGTGATGCCCGCCCGCGATTTCATGACTTTCATGCTGGAGTACGACCCCGCCCGCGCCATCATCGAAAGCTGGTTCCTGAACTATAAAGGGCCGGGAATAACGCAATTGGTCCGCTGGGAAGACGACCGGTATGCCTGGGCCGAGGTGCGCAAATGGCGCACCCGGTAAAGACGCGATACTTCGCGTTTCCGAATGGCGACAGCCATTCGGATGTACGATGTCGGATGTACGATGTCTGATGTGGGATGTTTCCGCGTATGGCGCGTGCCGCTCAGGTCGAGTGACCTCCGGGTTCGAGCCGGGCGGCGTAGCCGGCTGGATGGGGTGCGGGCCGTATAGGCCAGTCTACGTCTCGGACGTAGACGTCCTCGATCTGAGCGGCGTGTACGGATATACGGTCAATTACAGCGTACCACTACCTCCGCCAAGGCCTAAGTTCAGATCGGCAGGCTTGAAGGCCAGGTTGGGATCGTTTTCCACGCCCTCGCGGACCTTCTCATGCATTTCCCGCTTGTCTTCTTCATCGTGATCGAGGCGGTAGCCACGGGAGGATCGGTCGGGTTGGTGGTGGAGTTCCAGCAGGACGGGGAAGTGGTCGGAGCCGACCTTGGGCAGGCGGCGGATATCGATGACGCCGAAGTCATCGGAGTGGAAGATGTGGTCGAGCGGCCAGCGGGCCAGGCGGTATTCGGCGTGGAAAGTATTGAAAAACCCCCGTCCCCGGCGCGGGTCCAGCAAGCCACTGGTACGCAGGAACAGGTTGGTGGAATGCGACCAGGCCACATCGTTCAGGTCTCCGGCGACGATGGTGGCCTTGTTGTTTTCGGCTACTTTCTTCCCGATCATCAGCAATTCCGCATCGCGGCCGGTACTGGAATATGCCTCGGTAGGACTAGGCGGCATGGGGTGGAGGCAGTGGAGTTTGATGGTGTCACCGTCGCGCAGCTTAACGTGGCAGTGGATGCTGGGAATATCTTCCTTGATGAGATAGCGGACCTCCACATCCATTAACTCCAGCCGGGAATAGAGGTGCATCCCATAGAGGTTGTCCAGCGGCACGCGGACGGCGTAAGGAAAGTCCTCGTTCAGGTTATCGTCCAGCCGTTCCTCCCACCACTTGTCGGTTTCCAGCGTGAGCAGCAGGTCGGGTTGGTGGGTGCGAACCAGGGCCAGTACGCGGCCGGGTTCCCGGTTGGTCATCAGCACATTGGAGATCATCAGCTTAAGGGAAGAATCGGATGATCCCTGTCCGGCATCGAGGGCCTGCTTCTTAGCGATCAGCGTATAGGGATAGATCCGAAAAAGCTGGATGCTCATGCCACCCAGCAGTGCCGCTACGAAGGCGTAGTACATCCAGTCGTTCCAGTCGGCCACCAGCGGCGTGAGTAGTAGCGCGATAATCATGAAGACCGTCAATTGCACGCGTGGGAAATCGAAGCCCCGGATCCACCAGTCTTCCACCCGCAGCAGGGACGCAAAACTGCCGATGGCACCGAAGCCGCCGAGGAGCCAGATGAAAATTTCAGTAAATACGTGCATAAGAAAAATTGATGGGAGGATGGTGGAGCTTCTGGACGAAATGGATAACGGAAGTATGGCTACCGCCCGCGTGAGGTGCCTGGAGGGGCGGGGCGTTAGCCCCGAGTGCGCAGCACCGACCGAACAGGGAGCCCGGAAGGGACCGACCCGGAGCCGCAAGGCGACGGGGCACGCCCGAAAAGTACGCTTAAATCAACCAATAAAAAGGAACGACGATCAAAATACATGGGGGTGAACGGACAAAAGAGATAAAAAGCGCCGGCCCTGGATTGTTCGAGTTGCCAAACCTTCGACGCAATTTTGCGTACTATGTTCCGTACTTTTGAGTACGCTACCATCTAACTACACTCCATGCGCCAACTTTTGCTGTTTACTTTCCTGCTGGTTCTCAGCGGTCTCTCGGCCCAGACCGTTGACCTGCCGGGCCTGATCCAAAAATATAAGGAGGACGTGCGCGGCCCCTACCGCGACATCCGCTGGTTTTGCCCCAACGGCACCACCCGCGAGGCCCGCGACCCCTGCCCCGACACCGAAGGCGTGCAGCACGCTCGTTATAAGGACGAGGTAGTGAAATTGGGCGAAACCAAGCACCTGTTCTGGGGCCAGATCCTGGCCAGTACCGATAAGGACGATTTCTGGGACGCAGAAAAAGAGCACTCGCGGCTGAAGCAGTACCAACTGGAGCAGTACTTGCGGGCCGTGGACGACGGCTGGGTGCTGGAAAAGGCCCGCTACTACCGCGGGGCCATGCAGGTGGAGGACGAAGAGGAGTGGGGCCGCGATTTTTTCCGCTGGCTGCTGCGCCGCGAGGATGATGTGCGGACCAATTTCTACCTGATCCGCCAGGCCGCCCGCGACATTCCGCACCGGGGCGATACCGATCTGAGCCGGAACATCCGCGCCGTGAGCCGCACGATTGCCGACGAGTACCCCAAGTTTCAGGACCTCCGCATCAAGATCCACGGCAGGCCCGAGGCCGGAGACGCGGCCGCCGTGCGCGAGTTTTTGCAGGAATATAACAGCGACCTGAAAAAGCGCGGCCTGGATGACGACATGGTGCGCCTGGCCGCCGACATCGATCAGGCCTACGGCGGGGCCAGCCTGAAGAACCTGCAGGAAGTGATCGGCGATATCCGCGCCGATGCCCTGCTGCACGACCGGCTGACTACCTTTCTACGCAGCCACGGCGGCGGCGGCGATGCCGACCGCCCCGACCGACTGACGGCGGCCGCCGACCTGCTGTACGACATCCGCCGGGAACTGCTCAACGAGCTCCAACGCTACCACCCGCCTGAACTTGCTGGACGTGTCGCTGGAACTGGAGACCCTGCTGTTTCGTGAAGCTAACGACTGGAAAACCGCCGGCCCCCGCGAGCAGATGGAGAAGATCTGCTACCTGGGCCGCGCAGCCGCCGGAGCCGGTTTCCTGGAAAACTGGGAGTTCGACCAGGTGGGACAGGCCGTGGCCGACCCCAACTACCGCTACATCTACCAACCCACCCTGACCGCCTACCTGGACGACGCCCGCCGTCTGGTGGAATGGGGCACGGCCACCAACCGCGCCGTGTACGGTGAGGTGGTAGACACCTATGCCGAGTTCGAACCGCTGGCCGTCGGTTTTCTCGACGACCGCATTCGTTCTTCGGTACTTCTGCCGCTGGGTACCGCCATCGGCGAATTGGGCGATTTCGTGGCCGAGCAGGGCGAACAACGTAACGCCGTATTGGAACTGGACAACCAGGGTCAGATTCGCGGCCTCAACCCCGGCTATGCCCGGGGTAAACTGGTAGTAGTGACCACCAACCCCGAGAACCTGCAGGTAGAGAACGACAAAATTTATGCCTTCCTCCGCCCGCCCTCCGACATCAAGCCGGTGGCGGGTATCCTGACCGTTTCCGAAGGTAACATGGTCTCGCACGTGCAGCTGCTGGCCCGTAACCTGGGTATCCCCAATGCCATTCTGACCGCTGACCAGTTGGAGCAGATCAGCAAGTACGACGGCGAGGAAGTTTTCTACGCCGTGGGCGTGCGCGGCAACGTGATCATGAAATCGGCCGGCGATATGGACAAGGAGGAAAAGCAGCTTTTCGCCAAGCAGGAACGCAACGAGAACCGCATCCGCGTGGAGGCCGACCGGATCAAACTGAACGAGCGCGAGGTGCTGAACATGCGCAACGTGCGCAGTTCGGATTCCGGCATCCGGGTGGGGCCGAAGGCCGCCAACCTGGGCCAGTTAAAGGCCCTGTTTCCCGAAAACGTGGTGGAAGGACTGGTGATCGGGTTCGGTATTTTCCGCGATCACATGGACCAGCTCATGCCCGGTCCGCAGGGCCTGACCTACTGGCAGTTCCTGAACAGCCGTTTTGCCGAGGCAGAACGGATGCGCGAGCGTAAGATGACCGAAGATCAGATTGACGAATGGCTGCTGCGCCAACTGGCTACTTTGAGTAACGAGATCAAGCGGATGCCGCTAAAACCCTACCTGAAGCAGGAACTGGAGCAGGGTTTCCGCACCGTGCTGGGCGGCGAACTGGGCGCGGTGCCGGTTTTCCTGCGCAGCGATACCAATATGGAGGACCTGAAAGAATTTACCGGCGCGGGCCTGAACCTGACGCTATTTAATGTGGTGGACCGGCAGAAGATCATCGACGGCATCAAGGAAGTGTGGGCGTCGCCCTACACCGAGCGGAGCTACCGCTGGCGGCAGCGCTACTTGCTCAATCCCGAGAACGTTTTTCCCAGCATCCTCATCATTCCCAGCGTGGACGTGGATTACTCCGGCGTGGTCATTACCAAGGGCGTCACTACCGGCAACGAGGACGACGTGACCGTCGCTTTCAGTCGCGGCGCTGGCGGTGCGGTGGACGGGCAAGCTGCCGAGAGTTACCTGCTGGACCACACCGGTCGCCGGCACCTGCTCTCGCCCGCGCGCGAGCGCATGCACCGCCGCCTGCCGGCGGCGGGCGGCTCGGTCTTCGAGCGGGCCGATTTCGACCGGCCCATCCTCAACCGCCGCAACCTCGACGACCTGGAAAAACTGGCCCGCACCGTGGAATCCAAAATGCCGGAAGCGGAGGGCGTGGAAGGCACCGGGCCGTGGGACGTGGAACTCGGTTTTCAGAACGACAAGATCTGGCTCTTCCAGATCCGCCCCTTCGTAGAGAACAAACGCGCCCAATCTTCCGATTACCTGGAACGGATCAGCCCCGCCCTCGCCACCGATCGCCTCGTCGATCTAACCCCCGAACTCCCCCGTGAAGAATACTAATATGCGCACCAAAATACTTCTGCCCCTGGCACTCCTCGTGCTCTGGCTCATCGTTCCGCTCAAGACCACCAACTCGTATCCCATCGACGGCTACGAGCGCACCGGCATCGAGCGGCTGCTTTATCTGGTGGATATGGATTCCTCGGGTCTCGTCCGCAAGCTGCCCTACGGCGGCCGCCTGCCGCTGGACAGCATTCACCTCAACCTCTACCGCCGTGACCGGCCGGATAGCCTGCCGAGTGCCGATGAAAAATTGCAGGAGGCCCTAAAGGACGTTTTCCCCAGCCGCTCGGCGGCCTATTCCATCAGCGTGCTGGATATGTCACCCGGCCGCGAGATCCGCTACGCCGAGCACCGTCCCGAGGAAGGCTACCAACCCGGTAGCGTGGGCAAACTGGCGGTGCTGACCGCCATTTTCTGCGAGTTGGAGAACGTCTACGTCGACTCAGTGGAGGCCCGCTGGGAGCTGCTCAAAAAGCGGGTCGTCCGCTCCGGCCCCTTTGGCGTGCGCGACCACCACACTATTCCTTTCTACGACCCCGACACCGAGAGCTACAACCGCCGCCAGGTGGGCACGGTTGACGATTTCAGCCTCTACCAGTGGATCGATCACATGGTATCGGTGAGCAACAACGGCGCGGCCAGCATCGTGTGGCGCGAGGCCTTTTTGATGCGCGTTTTCGGCCAAAAATATCCCACCCTCACGCAGGAAGAAGCCGATGAGTACTTCCGTAAAACGCCCCGCCGCGAGCTTGCCGACATCGCCGAGAGCGTGGTCAACGAACCCCTCCGTCACCTGGGCATTACCCGCGACGAGTGGCGGCTGGGCCAACTCTTCACCCGCGGCGGCAGCAACATTATTCCCCCTAAGGGCGGCAGCATCGGCACCACCAAGGGACTGATGAAATGGCTGCTGGCCCTCGAAAGCGGTCGCGTCATCGACGCGCCCAGCTCGCTGGAAATGAAGCGGCTGATGTACATGACCGACCGCCGCATCCGCTACGCCCACTCGCCCACGCTGGATGAATCGGCCGTCTACTTCAAATCAGGTAGTTTCTACGGCGGCGGCGGCGGCAAGTACGCCGGTCTGGGATTCAACTACATGAATTCCATCGCCATCGTAGAGCACCCCGACGGTGGTGCCCGCTACGCCGTGGCGTTGATGTCCAACGTGCTGGGTCGCAATTCCGCCTACGCCCACCAGGTACTGGCCTCCAAGATCGACCGCGTGATTCGCGAGGGTTTTGCCGACCGGGATTCACAGGAAGCCACCCGTGCCGATGCGCCGGGCGACGACACGGATTAGACTAATGTAAGGTTGGAAGGACGGAGGGGGATGTTCCGGCGAGGCGGTTTTGCCATTATAACAGCCATTAAATGAACGCCGCGTAGACTAATAATCTACCAATATTACCTTTTACGATTACTACTTCGGGCGTGCCCGCGGCTAAGGCCGCGGTCGGTCCCTTCCCGGCTCGCTGTTCGCTCGGCCCCTCCGCTACGCTGCGGGTCTCCATCCTCCGGGTAGGGGCAAGCCCTACCCCTACGTCGGCCCGTCCAGGCACCTCACGCGGACCAGTTTCAAAGAACTACCCCCGCCCTCAGCCGTTAGGTCTATTTCAGCTATTCATGCGCCCCTCCGCAACAACAGCAAAAGACCACCCCCATCATGGCCAAATTCAAGATTAACCTACAGGAAGGCACCCTCGCCGACCCTGCGCAGGAAAAACAGCCGGAAGCGGAACTGATCGTCGGTATCGACCTGGGTACGACCAATAGCCTCGTGGCTTACGTAGCCGATGAAACAGCCGTAGCGGTGCGGGGGGCCGATGGTTCATCTACCTTGCTGCCTTCCATCGTGCACTTCAACGCCGCCGGCGAAGTACTGGTGGGCGATGCCGCCCGTGAGCAACTGGTGAGCAATCCCGGGCGGACGGTGTGGTCGGTCAAGCGGCTGATGGGCAAGAGCTACGGCGACGTGGCCGAGTTTGCCCGGAACTTCGGCTACGAACTCATCGACGAGGATACCGAGAGCCTGGTGAAAATCCGGGTGGACGACCGCTTTTATACCCCTATCGAACTAAGCGCCGCCATCCTGCGCGAGCTACGCGAACGGGTGCAAACCGCTACCGGACGGACGGTCAACCGCGCCGTCATCACGGTGCCGGCCTACTTTAACGACGCCCAGCGCCAGGCCACCCGCGACGCCGGTAAACTGGCCGGACTGGACATCCTGCGGATTGTGAACGAACCCACCGCCGCCAGTCTTGCCTACGGAATCGGGATCAACCCGGAGGACGACGAGGGGCGCACCATTGCCGTCTACGACCTGGGCGGCGGCACTTTCGACGTTTCCCTGCTGCGGATCGAGGGCGGCATCTTCGAGGTACTGGCCACCAACGGCGACACCTTCCTGGGCGGCGATGATTTCGACCGCGCCATCGTGGATCACTGGACGGCGACGGGACAGGTGGACGCCGATGCGCTGGCCGCCGACGCGGGACTAACCCAGGCCATCCGCCTGGCGGCCGAGCGGGCCAAGAAGCACCTCAGCAGCGAGGAAGACTACGCGGCCGAGTGGCGGGGCGGGGAAATCCACCTCAGCCGCGCTACCTTCGAGGAACTCATTCGCCCCACCCTGGATCGTACCCTCCGCGCCTGCGCCCGCGCCCTGGCAGACGCGGAACTGGAAAAGGAGGCCATTGACAAAGTGGTGCTGGTGGGCGGTAGCACCCGAATCCCGCTGGTAAAGGATCAGGTGAGCGAGTTCTTCGGCCGCACCCCCGAAACCGGCATCGACCCCGACGAGGTGGTGGCCCTGGGTGCCGCCATCCAGGCCGACATCCTGGCGGGCAACCGGAAAAACGTGCTGCTGCTGGACGTTACGCCCCTCTCCCTCGGCATCGAGACGGTGGGTGGGTTGATGGACGCCATTATCCCCCGCAACAGCAAGGTGCCTACCCGCGTGGCGCGGAATTACACCACCTCCGTCGACGGGCAGGCCAACCTCAAAGTTGGTGTTTACCAGGGCGAACGAGACCTGGTGAAGGACAACCGCAAACTGGGTGAGTTCGTCCTCAAAGGCATTCCGCCCATGCCCGCCGGCATCCCCCAGATCGAAATCCGTTTCATGCTGGACGCCGACGGCATCCTCCAGGTGCGGGCCTCGGAACTGCGGTCGGAGACTGAGCAAACCGTCACCATCCGCTCGCAGTACGGCATTTCGGAAGAGGAGATGGCCCGCATGTTGATCGACAGCATCCAGAATGCTGAAGGCGACATGGCTACCCGCGCCCTGCTGGAAGCCCGCAACGAGGCCGACAATATCGTGTTGAGTTCCCACCGCTTCCTCCGCCAGAACGACGATTGGCTGACCGACGAACAGAAGCAACAGATCACTGCCCTGGCCGACGAGTTGAAAACCGCCTCCGGGAGAGACGATAAGGATGCGATCAATGCGGCCATGCAAGCATTGAATACGTACACCACGCCACTGGCGCACGAGGCACTGGATCGGAACGTGGCGGGGTCAATGCGGGGGCAGGGATTGAAGGAGTGAATGAGTGAATAAGCGAATGAATGAAAAATCGTAGAGACGAAATACCTTGCGCCTAGCCGCCACCAGCGGCGTGTACGGGCGGCGTTTACATCGCTCAGGTTGAGGACCTCCCGGTCCGAGCAGGGCGGCGTAGCCGGCCGACTGGCGTGCAAGCGGGTGGGACAGCTTACGTCTCGGACGTGGACGTCCTCGACCTGAGCGGCGTGTACGGGCGGCGTTTACATCGCTCAGATTGAGGACCTCCCGGTCCGAGCAGGGCGGCGTAGCCGGCCGACTGGCGTGCAAGCGGGTGGGACAGCTTACGTCTCGGACGTGGACGTCCTCGACCTGAGCGGCGTACGCAAGCGGCGTGTTTGCGTGAGGTGCCTGGAAGGGCGTTAGCGCACGCAGTGCCGAGCGTTAGCGAAGCCTGGAAGGGACCGACGCCGCCTTTTGGCGGGGGCACGCCCACATAATCACCTAAAATGGGGTTATTACTTTTTATTGAAACACGATAGACCTTTATTTCTTGTTACGTCTCGGACATGGACGTCCTCGACCTTTAATAATTTTATTCATGAACATCCTTTTACTCGGTGGCGGCGGCCGCGAACACGCATTCGCCTGGAAGATCAGCCAGAGCGTGCTCTGTAAACAACTTTTTATTGCGCCGGGAAATCCTGGAACGGCTGAATTCGGAACGAATCTGGAGGTAGACATCAATGATTTCGGTGCGTTACGCGGGGCCGTGCTGGAACACGACGTGAAACTGGTGATCTGCGGACCCGAAGAGCCGCTAGTGCGAGGCGTACAGAATTACTTTCAGGAGGACGAGGATTTAGCGCACGTTTACTTCATCGGCCCGTCGAAGGAGGCGGCGCAGCTGGAGGGGAGTAAGGCGTACGCCAAGGCGTTCATGGAGGAATACGGCATTCCGACGGCCGGTTACCAGCGGTTCACGGCCGATATTCTGGGCGAGGGAATGGACTATTTGGACCAGACCGAGCCGCCCTACGTGCTGAAAGCGGACGGTCTGGCGGCGGGTAAGGGCGTGGTGATCCTGGACGAGCGGCAGGCCGCGAAGGAGGAGCTGCGGGCCATGCTGGGCGGCAAGTTCGGCGCGGCCGGGGAGATGGTGGTAATCGAGGACTTTCTGGACGGGATCGAGTTTTCGGTCTTCGTACTGACGGATGGCGAGAGCTACCGCTTGCTGCCCGTGGCCAAGGATTATAAGCGGCGCGGCGCGGGCGATACCGGCCCGAATACCGGCGGCATGGGCAGTATCAGCCACCCGCCCTTCGTGGACCCGGATCTGTTGGCGAAGGTGGAGCAGCGCATCGTGAAGCCGACCCTGGAGGGCCTGCGGGCACGTAAACTGCACTACCACGGCTTCCTTTTTCTGGGCCTGATCGCGGTGGACGGCGAACCCTACGTAATCGAGTACAACTGCCGGATGGGCGACCCCGAAACGCAGTCCGTACTAGCCCGCCTGGAGACCGATCTGGTGCAGCTGTGCGTGGCCGTGGCCGAGGGTGAACTGTCGACCACCGTGATCCGCACGGACGAGCGGCAGGCGGCGACGGTCGTGCTGGTTTCCGGCGGCTATCCGGGCGATTACGAAAAGGGGAAAGTGATCGGCGGCCTGGACGAGGTGGAAGGCTCACTGGTCTTCCATGCCGGTACCCGCCGCGACGAACAGGGGCGAATCGTGACATCCGGCGGCCGCGTGCTGGCCGTCACCAGCTACGGGGAAACGTGGGAAGAGGCGCTGGCGCAGAGTCTGGAGAATGCGAGACGGATCGAGTTTGAGGGTAAGGGGATGCGGGAGGATTTGGGGTTTGATTTGTAGAGGAGCGAAGAGCGTAACTAAGGGTTCGCTGAAAAATAACCTACTATTTTTCACCGGCTCACGTCTACGAGGAACTTTTTTCGGCTGGTGCCGAAACAAGATGCCTCGGAGAAGGAGTCATCTACGTTAGATTTTTTAAAAATGACACCGCTCCTCCGATGCATCATTCGCTGTTACAACTATTCCGGCAAGTATAAATCGTGCTGCGAATGTTCATCGAAGGCGTCGGTGGCGTCGGAGATCAACCGCTCCTCCGATGCATCATTCGCTGCTACAACTATTCCGGCAAGTATAAATCTTGCCGCGAATGTTCATCGAAGGCGTCGGTGGTGTCGAAGGCGTCGGTGATTAAGACCATCCACTCCCAAACAAAACCGTTACATTTGCGCACTTCCAACGCAAATTGTCGCCAAACCACCATGAGAAACGCCGCCTTCACCGCCTACTTCCACCGCGAATTGCTCCGCATTCGCGCCAGCGAGGAGCTGGACGCGGCGGGCCGGCTGGAGGCACGGCGGTTTTTGCTGCTGCGGCTGTTCGAGGAAGCCACCAAGCCCGAGCGGCTGCACTTTACCACCATCTACGCCCGCATTGCCTACACGGGTCACAAGTACGCCTTCCCCGGTAAGCTGATCTACCACGTCAACCGCTTCCGCAACCGCAGTCGCTGGGAATCGCTGCCGCCGGAAGAACTGGAAAAATGGGAACAACTGTCGGAAACGGTGCTGTTGCAGGCGACCGAACTGATTTACGGGCAGGACATCCCCGCCGAGTTACAGGGGGCCGCCCGGGCCGGATTTCCCTTCCGTTTCGACGAGGGGGCGGTGGTCGCCTTCCGCGATACTCTGCGCGCCGTGGCCGTAGAAGACGATGCCGCCCGCGACCAATTGATCGTGCGGACCGAGGAACCCGGCGCACCCGCACGGCGGGTGCAGTACGGCGAGGCCGGCCGCGGCGGCGAACTACTGAACGCCGCCGTGCAGATCATCCGCAGCGTCACCGGACTGCCGGTGCAGGTGAATTTGCTGGAAGTGGAAATCCACGAAGACGGCCTACTGCACCCCCGCGACCTCATCATCGAACCCGATCACCTGATCGACGTGTCGGCCGTTTCCGAAAGCTTCCAGCCCGACGGGACGCTGCCCTGGCAGTACCTCACCAAAAAACTGCTGCCCTTTACCACCAACGTGCCGCAATTGCGCGGAAACGTGGCCAATTACTTCCTGGATGCCCTCATCCAGGACCCCGAACTGACCTATCGCGACCTGAAAAAGGAACTATTCGCCCTGGCACCGCTCACCTTCTGCCGCCTGGACGACCGCGAGATCCGCGACATGCTGGGCACCCTGCAACGCCACTACCTTAACCTGCGCCTGGTGACTGAACAGCAACTGGGCGAGCAGGACATCGACCGCGCCACCAGTCAGTTAGAACCCTCTTTTTACAGCCCCACCTATGGTTTGCAGGGTCGCCTCGACCTGCTGCACCGCGCCCCGGCCGCCGAGGACGGCGAGACGCCCCGCGCCAGCATCATCGAACTCAAGAGTGGCAAGGTCTTCCGCCCCAACAAGCATGGCCTGAGTGCGAACCACTTCGTGCAGACCCTCTGCTACGACCTCATCGTGCGCGGCGCCTACGGCGCGCGCTCGCCCGTGGCCAACTACATCCTCTACAGCGGTGCCGACGAACGGCAACTGCGCTTCGCCCCCCGCGACCGCTTTTTGCAGCACGAGGCCCTGGCCGTCCGCAACCAACTCTACGCCATCGAGCGGCTGCTGGCGAGCATCGGTACCCTTGCACCGGGCGACGATCCCACCGACGAGACCCGGCTGATACGCCAGACCGACCGGCTGATCGACCGCATCAACCCCGAGCGTTACCCCACGCTCAAGGGCTTCCTCATCAAGGATTTGCAGCGCATCTACGGCACCTACCGCAACCTGAACGCCCTGGAACGCGCTTACCTCGGAGCCTACCTCGGCTTCACCGCCCGCGAGCACGCCCTGGCCAAGACCGGCCGCCAGGGCAGCGAAACCATCAACGGCCTGGCCGGCCTCTGGCTGGACGACCCCGCCGAAAAAGACGGCCGTTTCGAGCGGCTGGGCGACCTGCGCTACGACACCTACGAACCCGCCGACGGACTGGTCCACCTGCGCCGCGGACCGCGCACCCACGACCTGGTCAAGTTCCGGCGCGGCGATATCATGGCCCTCTACCCCTGCGAGGTGATGGAGGAAAACGGCTACTCCGAACCCCAGGCCGCCCTGCGCAACCAGGTGTTCAAGTGTACGCTGGTGGAGATCGGCCCCGAGAGCTGCACCATTCGGCTGCGGCAACGGCAGTCGAACGACGATTTTTTCCGTTCCTTCACCGGCTGGGCACTCGAAAAAGACGTGCTCGACAGCAGTTTCAATACCTATTACCGGGGCCTGTGGACCTTCGCCGAGGCACCGCCCGCCCGCCGCGCCCTCTGGCTGGGCCTCCACGCCCCCCGGCAGTACGAACCCGTCGTCCTGCCCGCACCCCCGGGCATGACCCGGCAACAGGCCGACATCCTGCGGTCCATCCTCGCCGCACCCGATTACTTCCTCCTCTGGGGTCCGCCGGGCACCGGCAAGACCAGCGTGATGCTCCACCACCTGGCCGACCACCTCTACCACCGCACCGAGGAGCGCATCATGCTGCTGGCCTACACCAACCGCGCCGTGGACGAGATCTGCGAAAGCATCGAACGCATCGGCGGCGGGGAATTTACCGATTACCTGCGCATCGGCTCGCGATACGGCACCGCGCCCGCCTTCCAGGAACGTCTGCTGCGCCGCCGCACCGAAAACATCGAAACCCGCCGCGAACTCAAGCAGTTGCTGCACGGCCACCGCATCTACGTCGGCACCGTTTCCGGCATCGCGGGCAACCCCGAGCTGTTCGAGTTGATCCAGTTCGACCGCATCATCGTCGACGAAGCCTCGCAGATCCTCGAACCCCTCCTCAGCGGCCTACTCAACCGCGCCCCCCGCGTGCTGCTCATCGGCGATCACCGCCAACTGCCCGCCGTGGTGGCGCAGGACGAGGAGAACACCCAGGTCACCTACGGCCCCCTGCGCGAGATCGGCGTCACCGACCTGGCCGGCAGCCTCTTCGAGCGCCTCTACCGCCGCTGCCGCGACCGGGGCTGGCACTGGGCCTACGCCATGCTCGCCTACCAGGGCCGGATGCACACCGACATCATGGCCTTCCCCAGCAGCCGCTTCTACGAGGGCGAACTTGACCTCCTGCCCGAGGGCATTCCCGCCCGGCTGGGCCAACTTCAGCCCCTCGCCCTGCGCCCGCAAGACGCCGCCTGCCGCTACGAAACGCCTCCTCTGCTCCGGCCGCCTCGTCTACTTGCCCACCCCCATCGACGGCGGCAGCACCGACTACAAAGTCAACCGCCACGAGGCCGGTGAACTGGTGCGGCTCGTCCAAAAGCTCCGCCTCCTCTACGCCGCCACCGACGCCCCGCTCCTGCCGTCAGACATCGGCATCATCACACCCTACCGCGCCCAGATCGCCCATATCCTCGACCGGTTTACCGCCGCCGGCCTCCCCACCGACGAGATCACCGTCGACACCGTCGAACGCTACCAGGGCGGCGCGCGGCGCATCATCCTGCTCAGCCTCTGCACCAATCACGCCAGCCAGATGGAATCGCTCTGCCGCCCCACGGCCGAGGGCGTAGACCGCAAGCTCAACGTGGCGATGACGCGGGCGCGGGAGCAGTTGATTATTCTGGGTAATGCGGAGGTGCTAAAGGAGGGAAGCGTGTATGCGGAGCTGCTGGAGTACATGGGAGGGTAGGGGAGTAACGACCCCTATGATGAAAATTCGTTTTAAAGGGTGTGCTAACCGGATATACGTTTCATGCGAATGATGCATCGGAGGAGCAGCAAGAATTGTTAATGATTTATCGGAGGGGCGGTTGAGTTTCAAAGTAATATATGGGAGGAAGAAAGGGAAGCCGCTTATTCACTCACTGCTTCTCTCCTTTACTCATTGTTGGGGGGGGGCGTGTCCACTCCCGTGGGTCGTGGTCGGTCCCTTCCAGGCGCGCCTACCGGCTTGGCCCTGCGGGCTGCCGCTGTGCGGACACCTTCCAGGCACCTCACGCAGATCAGTCAATACGGGTATTTCCAATTTGACTATATTCACCGTTAGTAAAATTACATCCTTTTAGAGCGTGTCTAAAATTTCTAAGAACTGAGGATCAATGATTCGCTTCGCGGCTACTTCGTGGTTAAGGTTCTGGCTAAACAAAAAATTCGCTTCGCGGCTACTTCGTGGTACGCGCATAGCGGGTTACGTAAGTCAGTTTTTGTAACGCCAGGTTCTTAAATACCTGGTTCTCAGTAAGTAAAAATTTAGACACGCTCTTAGACACGTTCTAAATGCTTGACTTCATCCTTATCGCATCGAGTCCCCTATGGAAAAGCATCGGGGTTGAGGGATCAAACTACCTGAATGAAACAACAGCCCGCTCTTCTTCTCCGCTATCAGGCGCACCTCACGGAAACAGGTCTTTACCGGCCCACCGACCGCCTTCTGCTGGCCGTTAGCGGGGGGCTGGATAGTTGCGTGCTGGCCAGACTATTGCAATTGAGCGGGGCGGATTTCGGGCTGGCGCACGTCAATTACGGATTACGGGCGGAAGCGGATGGCGACGAGAAATTCGTGCGGCAACTGGCCGATTATCTGGAAGTGCCCTGCTATGCGGAGCGGTTTGCAACCAGGCAACTGGCGATCGAGCGCGGGCTGGGAATCCAGGAACTGGCGCGGGATCTGCGCTATGAGTGGCTGGAAACCGTGCGGCAGCGGGAGGGCTATGATTACTTGCTTACGGCGCACCACTTGGATGATAACCTGGAAACCATGTTGCTTAACCTGTTGCGGGGGACCGGCCCGAGCGGGTTGCGGGGCATCCTGCCGGCGCGGGAGGTACTGCGACGGCCGTTGCTGGATGTTAGCCGCACGGAACTGGAGAAATTTGCGGCCGAACAGGGTATTTCCTGGCGGGAAGATGCTTCCAATGCGGGTGATACTTACGCGCGCAACCGGTTGCGGCACCACATTTTACCGTTGCTACACGAGGAATCACCCCGTTTGGCGCGAACGGCGGGTCGCACCTTCGCACGCCTGCGGGAGGCGGAACAACTTTACCGCAAACAGGCACTGGCTGATTGGCGGGCACTACTCCTTCCGCAATCCGACGGCTTACTGATCGACCGGCGGCGACTGCAACAACATCCGCAGGCCGGGAGCATCCTCTTTGAAGGGCTGGCCGATTTCGGTTTTAAGCCGGAGCAGCAACGGCAATTGCTAATGATGACCAAAAAGGGGCGGATCGACAGCCCCCGGCACCGGGCCTACGTTAGTGCGCAGTACATCGAGATCACGCTTATTCCCCCGTCCTGGAAAGGTCCGCTTATTATTCCCTCCCTGGAAATCGTCGTTCCCCTCGCGGACGGACGAACCCTGCGCGCCCGGCGAACCACCCGACCGGCATCCCTCGCTACCGCCCCCCACGAGGCCCTGACCACCACGAGGCTCACCTTCCCCCTCACCCTGGACCAGCCGATGTCCGGCAATCGCTTCCAGCCCTTCGGCCAGGGCGGCGGCAGCAAAAAGATCGGCGATTTTTTCACCAACCACAAAGTCTCCCACGCCGAACGGGATCGTGCCCTGCTCCTCCGGAACGGTGATGCTAACCAAACCCCTATTTGGCTGATCGGCCACCGCTTGGATGACCGCTTTAAAGTAAGGGTGGGGGAGGAGGAGGTAATCCAATGGGAGATCGGTTAGGAATTCTCCTACAAGGTATCTTTCACCCGTATCGGCGTGAGGAAGCTACTGGGAGGCGTGATTCCGGATGCTTATTGCACATCGTATCCCCCCATCACGTTTTATCCCCTACAAAATCAACGATCAGCTGTCACGTATCAGCCATCAAATATCCTTTCTCCCATGCCCTATAACACCATCATCAGCCCTGCGGCTGCCCTCGCTCTCACCGAGCCGCCAATCTACCTGGACGTTCGTCACGATCTTTTCGATCCCGAGGCCGGTAAACTTGCTTATCAAGCGGGACACCTGCCGGAAGCTCGTTTCGTGCACCTGGATGCCGATCTGTCCGGTGAGATTGTGGCGGGGAAAACGGGGCGGCACCCGCTACCGGACAAGGCCCGGCTGAAGAGCCTGTTCGGCTGGCTGGGCATCGGCGCCGACCGGCAGGTGATTGCCTATGACGATAAGGGCGGCGGACTGGCCGCCCGCGCCTGGTGGCTGCTCCACTGGCTGGGACACCGGGGCGGCGCGGCCGTACTGGACGGCGGCATCCAGGCCTGGGCAAACGCCGGTGGGCAACTGACCACCGCGTTGCCGGAAATAGAGCCGGTTACTTTTACTCCCGGCGTCAGTAAGTTCACCATCGCCGATGCGGCCGAAGTAGACCGTATTCGCCGGGATGATTTCCATTTCCTGATCGATAGCCGCACCGCCGACCGCTACCGCGGCGAGGTGGAACCGATCGACCCGGTAGCCGGTCACATCGAAAGTGCCCTCAACCTCCCCTGGATCGATAACCTCGGCCCCGACGGTCGCTTCCTCGCCCCCGCCGATCTCAGGAACCGCCTGGAAAGCCTCGGCCGGCCGGTAGCCAGCAAGCAATATACCTTTTACTGCGGCTCCGGCGTTACGGCTTGCCACAACATCCTCGCCCAACTGGTGGCCGGCGGCGAGGAACCGGCGCGGCTGTATCCGGGGAGCTGGAGTGAGTGGATTGCGCTGGGGAAGGCGGAGTAGACAAAAAGGATCTCATAAATCGTTGACTCATTACCGGAGTAAAGAGTTGTCGCAATATAAAATATTACTTTCTCCATAGCTACTCGCCTACCAACACCACAAAATGTTTAAATAACCCAGGGCATAACTAGAAGATCATAAAAATAACAATTTTATTAAACAAAATTTATTTACAAGTCTAGTTCTATTTTAGTGTTTGCTACCCTCACCCCTACCTTCTCCTAACACATGGCGAAGGTCAATGCCTTACCGGTGTATTCTGCTGATTTTAACATCTGAAGTACGTTCACTTTCAGCTACCAGCGATAATGAGTTGAGGTAGACCTGTTTGGCTTGACGCGGATTATAAATACCGGCAAGTTCGCTACACTGGTGGCAAGTCCCGTTTTTGTTAATCAGGGCACACCGCTGGTAGAACACCTGACTCATGGTTTTACGTGACTCGTGGAGCAGGTGTTTGACTACCCCCTCGCTTAATTCGAGAACGGTAGCGATCTCCCGGCGGCGGAAGGCATAAATATCTTTGAGGATCAGAGCAACCTGCTGTTCGACAGGAAGGGTCTTACCGACGCACGTAAAACAAAAATCAATGTGTTCACGGACGTCGTAAGCTCCTCGAGGATCACTACCATGAGACTGCCGGAAAGCTTGTTGGATTGCCGGGCTATCTATTGCCAACGCTTTGGCCTGATCCTGGGCATCGTCAGGCCAGCGGTTACGATGACGCAATAAATCATGAGCGAGATTAGTAGCAATTCGGAATATCCAGGTTTTTAGTTGTGCCTCGCCCCTGAAATCTGCTAATTTAGCGAAAGCCCGAACAAATGTATCGTGGGTAAGATCCTCCGCATCGAGACGGTCGGCAGTGAGTCGATAGAGATACGATCGCAGTTGCGGTTGGAACTCCGCAAATAGCTGCTGAAATGCCTCGATATCGCCTTCTTTTGCGGAATTGGTCAGTAGTTCCTTATTCATGTTTCATATTCGGGTTAACTTTTCGGGCAGGGCCGAATAGACTCAAACTTCTGTCTCTCGAAAATTCTTCCGCAAAAAACAGTGCGCCGCCCGCCATGGCAACATCCCTGAAGATAGCGATTAGACCGCTAAAGTCGCCGCTAACAGCTTTCGGCACATGGATAAGCATTACAAAAAGTAGTAATTCGATGGTTAGCGCGTAAGCGGCAATCCGATCTTTGCGACCTAATAATACACTAAGGCTGAAGAGCAACAATCCCGCCCCGGCTAACCATACCCAGAATGCAGGGAAAGGCAACCAGACCGGTACGTAGGAGAGGGAAAACTCAAGAGGACCGAAATGGAGAAAGCCGAAAGCCGCCATGGGGACGGTAAATAAAAAGATAGCCAGTTTTTTCATTGTAAATTAATCGAAAGGATTAGGAAATGGCAACTTACCGGATTGGCCGGTAGAATTGCGGCCGAGACGTGACGTTAAGAGCGTGTCTAAATTACGTGAAGCGAACCTCGATCGGCATCAATGATGTGACTGTTGAGGATAGCTCCTTTGCTTGAAGCGAGAAAAGCCACCAAGTCACCGAACTCGTTTAGCTCCGGCCCCCGCCCGAGGGTGTAGCCCTGCCCCATGGCCTCCAGCATTGCCTCAAGCGGAATGCCGGCCGCTTCGGATTGCAGGCGGGCCGTCTCGCGTATTGTTTCCGTTTCGGTAAAGGCGGTACCATTTACGCACACTACCCGAATACCGTAGCGACCGTACTCAGCGGCGAGGGTACGACACAAGCCTTCGATGGCTGCCGAGGCAACTGAGATGGAGGTCATATTCGGTGATTTGAGGCGGGATAGGCTGGAGGTAAGTAGCACGATAGTACCGCTGTCTCCCGATTCTTGCCATAGCCGAGCAGCTACTCGGGCGGTTAGCCACTGGCCGCCGACAATTGTTTGGAGGGTCTGGTAAAACTGTTCCGTGCTCAGTTGGGTGGAAGGAAGACCGCTACCCGCGGCATTGGCCGAGGGCCGACACCGTTGAAGACGACATCCAGACTGCCGTGTTCTGACCGGATAGCGCGGAGAAAGGATTCGATCTGCGCTTCCTCCAATACGTCTACGGAATGGATACCTGTATTCGGTTCCGCCCGGCGAGCGGCAAGGCAGACGGTGGCACCGGCTCGCTGTAGACCCGTTGCTGCGGCTTGGGATAATTCGCCGGTGGAGCAGAAAACGGCGGCGGTTTTGTTGGCTAACGACATCATAAGCATGGCTTTTACTTACTGACGTCGGGGGAAGGAAAAACGGTCGAACTTTTATTGATCAAAGGGTAGATCGCTCCTTTCCATCCGTCTTTTTTTCACCCTGACACCTGGTATTGGTGGCAAAAAGACCGAGGTAGTTGCGTGAGGTGCCTGGAAGGCGCGGGCGTAAGCCCGCGGCCCGCAGGGCCGAGCAGACCTGCGAGCCTGGAAGGGACCGACGGCGGCCGCCAGGCCGGCGGCACGCCCGAAAAATAATTGCTTAAATCATGCTACCCGCCTTGCTACCCGCCTTGCTACCCGCCATTCCACCATCACCAGCAATAATACCACCACCACTTCCGACCCTAGATACCCCCAGCCCCAGGCGGTGATGCTGGAACGGTGGTAAACCGCCAAACCGAGCGAAAGGAAGCAGTAGGATAAATTGAGCGCGGCAAGGATTTTCAGGCAAAGCGCCAAACGCTGCCCGACCAGCAGAAAGCAGCACAGGTCGTAAACCACAAAGATGACGGGCGGGACCGCCAGTAAATAAAGGGTGTCTGCCGGGATGCCGAATACGACCGGGTAACGCGCCAACACTCCGGCCAGGAGGAAGGCGGAGAGGAGCGCGCCCGCGCCGTCGATGGCGAAAAGGGGCCTCGGGTTTTCGGTGAGATAAGGGAGAATGGACTGGATAGGCGCTGATTAAATTTACCGCACCGTCTCGCCCATGATCGTGATGCGGTCTTCGGTGATGTGGATAACGCGCTCCTGGACGGTGCGGTCGTGGATGTCTTCGCTGCCGTTTTCGAGGCGCAGGACGCCGCGGGGGCAAACGGCCGCGCAGACGCCGCACCCGACGCAGGAGGAGCGGACGATGTCCTGACCGCGCTGGGCGTAGTGGCGCACGTCGATGCCCATCTCGCAGTAGGTGGAGCAGTTGCCGCAACTGATGCACTGACCGCCGTTGGTGGTGATGCGGAAACGGCTCTGGAACCGCTGCACGAGGCCCAGGTAGGCCGCCAGTGGGCAGCCGAAGCGGCACCAGACGCGGTTGCCCATGAGGGGGTAAAAACCGGTGCCGACGACCCCGGCGAAACCGGCGCCGATCATGAAACCGTACCATTTTTGGATGCCGGAGGTCTGGACGCCGAGCAGCTGTTCCGCGCCGGAAAAGTAGCTGTAGAGCGTGAGGCCGGTCATGACGATGGCCGCCACCAGGACGCCGTGGATGATGTAGCGCTCGAATTTCCAGGCACGCAGGCTTTTATCGGAAAGCTGGCGGAATGGGTCGCCGAGGGTTTCGGCCAGGCCGCCGCAACCGCAGACCCAACTACAGTACCACCGTTTGCCGAGGAAGTGGACCATGAGCGGCACGCCGATGATGACCAGCGCGGTGCCCCACACGAGCATGAACAGGCCGACGGCCCCGGCACTCTGGAATTGGTCGAGTTGCCAGCCGAAGAAGAAGTCGTAGTCGAGCGGCCAGATATTTTTGAAGTCGTACCAGGGCTGGTTGAGGGCCACCAGGATCTCGGGGATGAGGAAGGCGAAGGATGTCTGGAAGAACATGACCGAACCCGTGCGGAATAGCTGGTAACGGTTGTGACGGTACTTGATCATCATGCGCACGCCCATGACCAGTATGATGAGGGTGTACATGAACCCGTACAAGAAACCACTGGCTGGCCCCGTTGCCGCTGAGGGCGCGGCTGACCGGGTCTACCATCTTGACCCAGGCCGTGATGTGCTGCGGTGCCCAGTAAAGGAGGAGGTAAAACCCGATGAGGTAGATGCCGGTGAAAATGCCGAGGTAGGCCGAAAAGTGGGCCGGACCGGCATCGCGCGGATTAGGCCGCTTGGCGGAACCCTCCACGAAGAAAACCAGGGCGATGATGACGGCCGCGATGCCCACCGTGACGGCGGGCCAGAACCATTTTTGGCCCATGTAAAATACGCCGTATAGCACGATGCCGATGATCGTGAGACCGAGGAAAAAGGTCCGCCACCCGATCTTGAGCCCACGGGTCTGGGAGGAGTGGTAGATGTGGTTGTGCTTGATGCCGGGCTGCTCGCGCAGGTGCGGCAGGATGTAAAACAAGCCCCCGAGAACGGCCAGCCCGATGGTGAGGCCCAGCCACAGCAGCGGGTTATTAGTGACCGGCCCCAGTTGGGCGGCCGAGGTGAGCGCGAAGCGCTTGCTGGGTAGCACCCAGTCGGCGAGTTCTACGTCCCACTTTTCTTTTCCTTCCGGTACGCCTTCGCTCTGAATGCGGTTGTCGATGCGGGTTTTGGCCCCGGCGAACAGTTCGTTCAGTCCTTCCTGAAAACCGAAGGAGGTGGCGTACTTGCGCTTGAAAAATCCGATCTCCTCGGCCTCGGCCCGCAGGGCTTCCTGGTGCCAGGGCTGGTCCAGGTTATCGGTGATCATCTGCGGGGCGAGCTGGAAATCGTCGATGTTCAGCATATAGGTGAACAGCACGATGGCGATACCGAACAGCGCAAGGCCGATGAGCTGGATGGGCGATTTGTGGGTGGTGGTTGCTGACATAATGAAGCGGCGAAGCCGCGTATAGTTGGTAGCAGTATTTAACTGCCGATCTAGTTTTTAATCTCCCCCCTCTGCGGCGGCTGGGGTTAAGGGGACCCAAACGATTAGCCACCGGGGGGGAAACGCAAGGATTGAAGGATTGAATGACTGAAGGATTGAATATCTCGATTAATTTGAAACTCCCCCCCCTTCGGGGGGCCGGGGGGGAAACCCTACTTCACTTTCTCGTTCCGCTTCCCGCCGAAATACTTGCTTACGCCCAGAAAACGCAGCACCGGATTCAACGCCCGCTTCTGCCGCAGTTGTAGATCGGTGCCTTTTTGCCGGTTATAGAGTTTTACGACTTCGGCTTCGTATTCGGTATAGAATTCGGGGTCGAAATTGGCCAGGCCCAGTTGCGGCAGTACCTCCTCGATGGGTGTCTCCTCCCGGATCCAGGCATCGCAGATCTCATGGCGGTAGCGGATGCCCATCAGGTTAAAGCCGCGCACCGCGCCGCCGTCCTCCTCGTAGTTGATCCGAATCGCCTTATCGCCGTCGGGGTGCTCCCAGTAGAGGGTGGCCAGACCGTCGCGCGGCTCGGCCGGTACCTCACCGTAAACCTGGTACTCGATGTCGATGAATTTGGCCGAATTGAACCAGATGCCGGGGTTATAGCTCACCGGCCGACCGGTGATGTTATAGGCCGCCGTCTCGCCCATCATGCGGCCGGTATACCACACGGCCTCAATGGGTTTACGGCCCGGCAGCGGCTCGCGTATCTGGGCGCAATCGCCGATGGCGTACACGTCCGGCAGGCTGGTTTGCAGGTATTTGTCGACCAGAATTCCCTTGTCCAGGTCCAGGCCCTCCACGTCACGCAGGAAGTCGATATTCGGGCTTACGCCGGCGGTGAGGCCCACGTATTGGCAGGCGATTTCCTCGCCCGCCTTGGTTTTGATGCCGCCCACGGCCCCGTGGCCGTCGTCGATAATGGTGTCCAGTTCGGTTTCGCGGCGCAGCACGATGTCGGTGCCCTCGATGTGGCGGGCCACCATCTCGGCCTCCTCGGCGGGCAGGGCACTGTTCCAGTACGATTTTTCGCGGATCAGCAACTGCACCGGAATGTGCCGGCTGTGCAGCATCTCCGCCAGCTCGATCCCGATCAGGCCGCCGCCGATGATCACGGCCGAGGAGATCTCGTCGGAGTGCTCCTCCAGGTACTCCAGGTCCTGGTAGGAAACCATGCCGCGCACGCGTTGCAGGTCTTGCCCCGGCCAGCCGAATTTATTGTACTTGCTGCCGGTCGCCAGGATCAGTTTATCATATAATAAGGTGTTCCCGTCGCCAAAGTGCAGCGTCTTTTCTCCGGCCTCCACCCGCTCCACGTACTGCCGGCGCAGGTCGATCCGGTTCTTCTCCCAAAACCACGGCTCATAGGGCTGAATATCCTCAAACCGCTGGTGGCCCATGTAGACGTACATCAGGGCGGTGCGCGAGAAAAAATAGTCGGTCTCGGCCGAGATCAGCGTGATCCGGGCGGCGGCGTCCAGTTTCCTCAGCCAGCGGGCGGCCGTTACGCCGGCAATCCCGTTTCCAATAATGGCTACGTGCATGGGGTGTGTTTAGTGGGTGGTTAGCTGGAAAAAAAGCGGTAAATTAACGGTTCGGTCGGTTGTTTGCAGTACTCCCTGTGGGCGTGCCCCCGGCCAGGGCCGGGGTCGGTCCCTTCCAGGCTTCGCTGATCGCTCGGCACTGCGTGCGCTAATGCCCTTCCAGGCACCTCACGCTTTACCCGTAAAGGTTAGACCATTGATTCTGATAAGCTTCTCAGTTATGGTTGTCACATAACGTCACCCCTTTCCTCTGCGGCGGCTGGGGTTAGGGGACCCAGACGAATAGCCGGGCCGGGGGTGAGGGATAAAACCCATAACCCCCGCTAATCAACAAGGTCAACGCATTACCAGTAAGGGTTGGACCAATCTTTTCCTTCGGCGGGCAAGATAGCTTTAGTTTTTGAACCGTTGATAAAATAGGCCCGCAAGCGTCGGCAGGTACCATTCCCCTGCCGCCCGCTACCGGCGGGTAAACCTCTGACGTTAAAACTTGATTAAAGAAGGCGGCAAGTCGCTTTCACACGTCTAATCCCCGTACCTTTCCCTCTTGATCGTAAATCCCGCTTGATGACCCCACCTTACTACCGTCTGCTTTTCGCCCTGCTCCTCTGCTGTTTCGGGCTATCCTTGTCCGCCCAGGGGTCGGTGCTGCGCGTGGAGCCGGCCCGCGTAAAAAAGGAGGTGGAGGTCAACCTGCTTGACCGCGAGTATGAAGAGATCAGCACGGTCAACATCACCAACACCTCCGGCCGCCCCCTGCGTCTGCGCTGGGACCGGCAGGTGGTCGAAAGCCCCATCCGGTTGGCAAACCTGGGTGTGCGACAAGAACGAGACCTACCCGCCCTTCATCAGCAGTAACCTCGATGAGCGCAGCATGGTCAACCGCCCCTTCGACCTCGCCCCCGGCGAGTCGGCCGAGCTGTACCTCATCATCCGCCCCCGGGGCAAACCCGGCTCGGCCCGCATCAATATCCCCCTCAGCGAGATCACCAACCCCGGCCAGCCGCTGGAGACGGTCAGCTTCACCATCGAGGTACGGGAGAAGAACCGCCCCACCACGGCCACCGGCACCCCCAGCCCGGCCGTCATCCCGCGCCCGCGCCCGACCTCCACGGTCCCGCGCGTGTTCCCCAACCCCGCCATCGAGTCTTTCTCCGTTGACCCCGGCGAGGGCCGCACCGTCGGTCGCGTGGAGGTGCTCAATACCTTCGGCCGCCGCGTCCGCTCCTTCGACCGCCCCCCCGGCGAGGATGGCTACCCCATCGCCGATCTGCCCGAGGGCGTCTACCTGATCACCATTTTCGATCAGGAAGGTAAGAGCGTGCGCACGGTCCGGTTGCTGCACCGGCGGTTCGGGGCGTAGTGTTGCAGGGGTAATTGGTTGTAAGGGAACGGAGTTATTTTTTAGCGGTATATTGTTCACTATTCCTTCATTTAGTACACGCTAAAACGCCCCCTCTACATGAAATATTTACTACTCCTTGCCTTATGGCTAGGCTTATCTACGTCAGCAGTTACTCAGGGATTACCTTTTTTTATTAATACGAATCAGGCGGGAGTGTCGCCCCGGATTGCGGTTGATTTTACCGCAACGGCGGCCTATGGAAGCCAATTCGCCGTGGCTTACGACATAACCAACCCACAGACGACGACCGATCGCCCCGTCATTTATCTGTACAATGACGATGGAACGATTGCATCCACCACCGTTATGGAGGAGGGTTCGGGGGCCAATCTCTCGCGCGGAGCTAGTTCCCCGGACGGAACCAGGGCCTGGTTTGCCGGAGAGGTGGCGGTGATGAACGAAAGCGGTAATAGCAGGGATATTGCGCTAGTGCGCGGAGATGACGCCGGATTTAGCTACGGTAAAATGAGTATAGGACGTAATGATGTCCTAAGAGGATTTACTGCGGCTAACGATGGGGCTTGTGCTTTAATCGATGCCCGCGACGGTGCCAGTTATTCGGATTCTCTAACGGTTGCCTGGATCAATAACGATTTAAGTTCAGGAGCTACCGCTAAATTCTTCCTGCCCCTCGGTGCCGTACTGGAAAACTTTCAATTCAATGCCGTCGGGAATGCCGCGCTAGTTATTTACCGCGTGGAATTTGAAAGTACTATTGTCCGTGTAGATCTGGACAGCGGCGTGAGTGAGGAAATTACCTTTCTCCCTTCGACGGTAATTTGTAGTACGGGCGGCGAAGAACTTAATACACGAGCAGTGCTGTCTTCGGTTTACTCAGATCGCTTCTATCTATTGACAAGCTGTTTAAACTTTGTGGTGATTTCTGAAGAAGGTGTCTCTGTGATCACTCCCGAAAATGCTATTGACGAAATATCTTTTCAACTGATCGACGCTGTTTTAATCGTGGACGAGGAGACCCCCAACTCATTGCATGCTTTTGTCCTGGTCGGTTCTGGGTATCAATTGATCGACCTAACAACCGACCTACCTATCATATTGGAGTCAGGAGCGTATGGGAATGGGATTTCGCTAGGCCGCCGTAACAACGTAACACGCACGGTTAATGGTAAGCATTTATTAATCGACGACGAAGATGCGGGTAAATTTAATATAATTACGGAGGCGGCACCCGAGTCCTGGTCTGAAGTAGCAGCAAATCCGCTCAACTTACCTCAGGCGTTGATTTCCGAGTCAAGGGGTTGGAAAATTGCCAAAGTGGGTGGACATATTATTGGTACCAACGAGGTCAATAATTTACCTTTCGACCGTGCAAACATTCAATTTTTTTCGGAAAACGGATCAGTACAGGAAACATTAGAGATGGATAATCAGGGCATTTCCGAAGCCATACTATTAGATAACGGGAATTACGCGGTATCTATTCGAGTTAATAACCCTGCGGTTAACGGTAGTTTTTTAAAGCTAATCGAGTTCAGCCAATCGGATGGTATCATTGGTGAAATTGCTAGTCGGGAAGTAGGTATTGGATTTACGGGTAGTTTTTGGCAACAGCTTTCCGCGGCACCAAATGGCGATCTGGTGGTAGCTTACACCTACTATAACGCATCTTTCTTTCGTCAGTACTGGGTAAGCAGATATGCACAAGATGGAACGGAAATATTCAGCGTAGCTTTTTCCAGTACCTCGCAATTTAAACTAAGCTTCGCTCCACTCGGTATGGATTTATCCGGAAATAGCTATTTACTTTTTCGTTCTACTGAATCTACAACTGGTTTAACGCTGATCAGTTTGGATGCGTCAGGTACAACCCGCTTTGTCAGCACGGTAGCTTCCAGCCTATCGTTTACCGATCAGCACCAGATCATCACTGATCCCGCTGGTAACATGAAAGTGATCGGCGTGGGCAGGGATGCCGAAAATGTGTACCAAGCAGTGATTATCGACGTGGATACCACTAGCGGGCAGGCCATTACGGAGACACTATTATCACCAAATCTTTACAGCTATTCGCTCGACGGAAATTACATTCCGGGTGCCGATACCCTGGTCCTTTATCATTCGTATTTCGCCGGCGTAACGGCTGATGTAGTTGAAGAGCGGCGCGAACGCATCCTATTCCTGGATAACGACTTGGAAGTATTCTATGAACAAGAACTTTCCGCTACCCAATTAGCTGCAACGGAGATAGCCGACGTTTTCGTCAGCGAAGACCGAAACCTATACGCCATCGGCAGCCGGTTCATTCCAGAACTAAACACCTCCGTCACCACCCTCATCGGCGTCGATTTCTCCAACCTCACCCAAGTCGTCAGCGTAGCGGACGAGTTCGCCATCACGGCCAACCTCCGCCTTTTCCCCAACCCCACCACCGACCGGATCAGCCTGAACTGGAACAGCACTGCTGCCGGTCACTACCAAGTAGAGATCCTGGATCAATTGGGCCGCCGGTTATCCCGGCAGAGTGGAGATCACCCCAGTGGGCCGGTTTCGGTTAACGTGGGATTGGCCCACTTGCCGATCGGGATCTACTATACCCGTTTGATTACGGGTGAGGGGCAAAGTACGCAGCCGATCATGAGGAAATAATGGTCGTTAGCGGGATCGCTTCCGTGGGCGGAAGCGGGTACGCCTCGCGTGAGGTGCCTGAAAGGGGGGCGCCCCGGCATAGCGCGCCGGACCCGGAACTACCGTCCCGGCGACCAGTGCGGAGCACCGACCGACAGGGAGCCTGGAAGGGACCGACCCCGGCCCGACAGGGACGGGGACACGCCCTAAAACTCGTAACAGCCCGTTTTGCCGCCGCCGCCGCCACCGCCGCCCTGACCGAAGGAGAAGGCCACGGATATGCCGCTGATGAAGTACCAGTCGTTGTACCGGCCGCCGCGCTGGTAATTCAGATCGGGGGCGGTGGACGGGTCGATAACGGCAGGGTTGCTGATGCGCGCGGCGATGGCGCCGGTGTTGGAGAGGATGTCCTGGTAATTGACGTTGGTGTCGCTGATGTCGTCGAGGTAATCGGTGCCGAGGCGGCGACCGGAGAGTTCGAGGCCGATGGTGAGGCGGTCGTTGAGCATCAATTTGAGGCCGCCGCCGAGCTGGAGGTTGAGCTGCGTGAGGTTGTAGGGGGCGGCGGGGTAGCGCGGGTCGTTGATGCCCTGGCCCTCGGTGCGCAACGGCTGGACCTCGTAGAAAACGCCGTCGAGTTCGGCTTCGGGGTTGAAATTGAATACGCCGACGCCGCCGCTGATGAAGGGGGCCATGCGGAAGCCGCCTTCCTGACCGATGAAAAACAGGTTGAGTTCGAGGTTGAGGTTGGCCTCGATGATGTCGGTGCGAAAATTAGGCACGTTAACGGGCAGTTCGCCGTCGGCATTGGCGGGCACCTCGCGGCTGGCACTCAGTTTGGCGAAGTTGCCGCCGAAACGAGCGGAGAGCCGCCGGTTGAAATTGTAGCGGAGGAACAGGCCGCCGGCGGGTTCCATGTCTTCGAAAAATAGACCGAATTCCTTGGGCGAAAGATCGCCGCTGTAGGCGGCGATGCCGCCGAACAGGCCGCCTTCCAGGTTCTGGGCTTGGAGGCCGGTAAAGGCGACGCCGGCGAGGAGCGAGAGGAAAAACAGGTACGTAATGCGCATAAAATGGGATTAATCGCGGGAGTAAACGGATACGGATGAGGTGGGGAGTAGTGCGGTCACCGGGACCTTATCGGGTAGCAGTCAGGCTTTTGACCCAAATGGGACGGCCCGAAACGCCTACCTATACGCAAGCGGCCCTACCTTTGGTGCTCAAAATTAGCACTTTTTGCCAAAGACCGGCTACTAAATGCCGACCTTAATCCAGTTCGTAGTACGAATGACCCATTTTAGGTCGAGAATTGTTTATTCTATCCAGTGTGCGGGACACTCATCCGTGCCGGCCCTTCTTACCTTTCTGCCTTACATTTTTCCCTTTCGGGGGACCGAGGGTAAACCCCTCCAGACCGCCTTTCTCTATGCAAGCAACCGCCGCTCCTACCGAAAAAACTGCCAAAAAGGCCCCGACCAAGGACCAGTTTCGCCGGGCCACCCGCATTTTCGCCTACCTTAAACCCTTCCGGGTGCCCTTCATCCTGAGCATGGTCGTGCTGGCCGTCGGCTCGCTGATCTTCCTGGTCATCATGGCCCTGCCGGGCGAGATCATTAATATCATCAACGGCGAGGGTAAGTACGGCCTGAGCATCGACCAGGTTTTCCTCCTCATCGCGGGTCTGCTGGTGCTCCAGGCCATCTTCGGCTACATCCGTGTGCGCCTGCAGGCGGTAGTCAGCGAGCGCAGCATGGCACTATTGCGCCGCGACCTGTTCGCACGCATCGTCAGCCTCGGCATCCCGTTTTTCGAGCAGCGGCGCGTGGGCGAACTCACCAGCCGGATTACCAACGACGTGACCAAAATCCAGGGCGTTTTCTCCCTCACCCTGGCCGAATTCCTGCGCCAGCTGATCGTCCTCACGGGCGGCATCGTGTACATCCTGTTCACCATGAACCGCCTGGCACTCATCACGCTGGTTACTTTTCCATTCGTAGTCGTAGCCGCCATGTTTTTCGGCCGCTACGTGCGCAAACTCACCAAGCAGCGGCAGGACCAATTGGCGCAGTCCAACGTGATCGTAGAAGAAACGCTGCAAAATATCCACACCGTAAAGGCGTACACCAACGAGCCGCTGGAGGTGGACCGCTACGACAAAAGTATCGCTGAAACCGTCCGTATTTCGCTGCTCACGGCCAACGTGCGCGGCCTGTTCGCGGCCTTCATCATCGTGGCCCTGTTCGGTTCGCTCTTCTTCATCATCTGGCGCGCGGCCCTGCTGGTGCAGTCGGGCGATCTGCCGGTGGGCGATCTGTTCAACTACGCCATTTTCGTCGGTATCATCGGCGCGGCCATCGCCAGCCTGGGTAATTTTTACACCGAGATCGTGGCCGCCATCGGTTCGTCCGACCGCATCATCGACATCCTCGACGGCGAGGCGGGCGAGGAGGAAACCACCATCGTGGCCGAGACCACTAATCACACGGCCGAAATGCCCACCCTACGCGGCAACATCGTGTACCGCGACGTCCGTTTTTCCTATCCCACCCGCACCGATATCGAAGTCCTGAAGGGCATCGATCTCACCGTGGAACCCGGTCAGCGCGTAGCGCTGGTGGGGGCCAGCGGCAGCGGTAAATCCACGCTGGTCAGCCTGCTGCTCCGCTTTTACCACCCCCAGTCGGGCGAGATCACCGTAGACGGCCGCCCCATCGACGACTATCCGTTGCGCGGTTTCCGGTCCCGCATCGGCCTGGTCCCCCAGGAGGTCATGCTCTTCGGCGGTACCATCGGCGAAAACATCGCCTACGGCCGTCCCGGTGCCTCGGATGAGGAACTCAAGGAGGCCGCCGTCCAGGCCAACGCCTGGGAGTTCATCGACAGTTTTCCGGAGGGACTGGACACGCTGGTAGGCGAGCGCGGCATCAAGCTCAGCGGCGGTCAGCGGCAGCGCATCGCCATCGCCCGCGCCATCCTGAAAGACCCCGCCATCCTGCTTGCTCGACGAGGCCACTTCCAGCCTCGACGCCGAAAGCGAGCGCGTGGTCCAGGAAGCCCTCAACCGCCTGATGCTGCGGCGCACCAGCATCATCATCGCCCACCGCCTGGCCACCATCCGCGACGCCGATCGCATTTACGTGCTGGAAAACGGCCGCATCGTCGAGTCAGGCACGCACGATGAGCTGACGGTCGATCCCGACGGGGCGTATAATTCGTTGGCGAAGTTGCAGTTTGAGGTGGTGGGGGAGTGAAGGAGTGAAAGATTGAATGAGTGAATGTAGTACGTGCAGAACCCCCTTCGGGGGCAGGGGGAAACGCAAGGATTAGCTGGCGCTGCTTCTCTCGATCATAAATGATCTTTCGGGGTGAAGGATGGAGGGATTAGCTAGCGCTGCTTCTCTTGATCGCATAGCGATCCTTCGAGGTGAAGGTTCCCCCCCCCGGCCCCCGCAAAAAACAACCGTTAATTTCGCACGTTCAAACAAAAACATCTACCCCATGTCCCCCAAACTCATCACCCGCCTTTTCCTCGCTGCCGGCCTGACCAACCTCTCCGTCCTGGTCTTCTCCAAGTTCTTCACCAATGAGGTGCTGACCGAATACGACCCCGTCGTGCTCTCCGACTTCGGGGTGCTGATGATCGTGCTCTGGGGGCTGGCTTACATGGCGGTGGCGAGGAATTACGCGCACGTAAAGTGGCTGGTGGGTGTTTTCGCGGTGGAAAAATTCGTTTACGGCTACACCTGGACGAAGTGGATCACCACCCACGATGTCTCGGCCGTTTACGATAAGGATCTGTTGGCCGGAATTTTTTATTCCATTTACGGCATTGGCGATATGGCATTCGGCCTGTTCTTTTTGGTCGTGTTTATTCAACTGCTGAAGCAGGGTAGGGGAGTGGGGAATTAAGAGCGTGTCTAAATTTTTACTTCCTGAGAACCAAGCATTTGAGAACCTGGCGTCACATAAACTGACTTACGTAACCCGCTATGCGCGCAAGTTTTTGTCTAGCCAGAACCTCAACCACGAAGTAGCTGCGAAGCGAATCATTGATCCTCAGTTCTTAAAAATTTTAGACACGCTCTAAAAATAGTTGTATCCTGGACCCGTCAGTCTATTGACGGTTAGCCATTCAACCATCCCCCGCAAATAAAGTAACCGACTCGGTATTACAGCTGTAACCTCCGCGTGAGGTGCCTGGACGGGGTGAGCGGCAGCGAGCAGTGCGCAGCACCGACCGCCAGGGAGCCGGGAAGGGACCGGCCCCGGCCTTCGGCCGGGGGCACGCCCAACACAACAAACCAGCCCCTATTTTAGGATTTTTCCCCCAAAAACGTACCTTTGCGGCCTGCCCGGAGCAAGGGCACTGCTGAAGCGTGGAAGAGCCGTTTTATTTGCTCGACGGCACACCTTATATACACCACGGCCATTCAGTACACTTGCCGGCGGACTAGTCCGCGCCCTTTTGCGGACGTTCTCCCAACCTTTCAGCAAGTAAAGTTTCAATTTTCATGGTCCAAACTATTCTCTACGGCGCACCGGTACTAGGTATCGTCGCTCTTCTGTTCATGGCCTGGCGTTCCGCGTGGGTCACCAAGCAAGACCCCGGAAACGAGCGCATGGTGCGCATCGGGAAAAATATTTCCGACGGTGCCATGGCTTTCCTCAAGGCCGAGTACCGCGTCCTGGCCATCTTCGTGGCCGTCGTGGCCGTGCTGCTGGCCGTTTCCGCCAATGGCGTCACTTCCAGCTGGATGATCGCCGTCAGCTTCGTGCTCGGTGCCATCTGTTCGGCCCTGGCCGGCTTCATCGGCATGCGCGTGGCCACCAAGGCCAACATCCGTACCACCCAGGCGGCCCGCACCAGTCTGGGCCGCGCCCTGGAAGTCGCCTTTGCCGGCGGCTCCGTCATGGGTCTCGGCGTGGTGGGCCTCGGCCTGCTGGGTCTCGGTACGCTCTTCCTGGTGTTTCAGGGTTTCTTCGTCCCAGCCGATACGGTCAACGGTACGCAGGCCAGCATGGACGCCGTTGTGCGCGTCATCACCGTGCTCACCGGCTTTAGCTTCGGTGCCTCGTCCATCGCCTTGTTCGCCCGCGTGGGCGGCGGTATTTACACCAAGGCCGCCGACGTAGGCGCCGATCTGGTAGGTAAGGTAGAAGCCGGTATCCCCGAAGACCACCCCCTCAACCCCGCCACCATTGCCGATAACGTAGGCGACAACGTAGGTGACGTAGCCGGCATGGGTGCCGACCTGTTCGAGTCGTACGTCGGCTCCATCATCGGTACCATGGTTATCGGCGCGGCCTTCATCATCCTGCCCGAATTCCGCGACACGGAGATCGGCGGCGTCAACGCCATCCTGCTGCCCCTGGTGGTGGCCGGTATCGGTATCGTTTCCTCCATTATCGGCACGTTCTTCGTCAAAGTGAAGGAAGGCGGCAACCCGCAGACCGCCCTCAATACGGGTGAACTCATTGCGGCCGCCATCATGCTCGTCGCCACCTATTTCGCCGTCACCACCGTGCTTCCCGCCGGTTGGTTCATCGGTACCCTCGACAACGCGGGTAAGCCCCTGACCGACGCCGCCGGCGAACTGGTCGGATTCGCTTACACCTCCAACGGTGTCTTCTTCGCCATCCTGTTCGGCCTCCTCGCCGGTCTGGCCATCGGCTACATTACCGAGTACTACACCGGCACCGGCACCAAGCCCGTCCAGGGCATCGTGGACCAGTCGGCCACCGGCGCGGCTACCAACATCATTGCCGGCCTGGCGGTGGGCATGCGCTCCACGGCCCTGCCCATCATCGTGCTGGCCGCCGCCATCATCGGTGCCTACTACTTCGCCGGTCTTTACGGTATCGCCATCGCCGCCGTGGGCATGCTCTCCAACACGGGCATCCAGTTGGCCGTCGATGCGTACGGACCGATCTCCGACAACGCCGGTGGTATCGCCGAAATGGCGGGCCTGCCCAAGGAAGTCCGTGAGCGTACCGACAAACTGGACGCCGTGGGTAATACCACCGCCGCCATCGGCAAGGGTTTTGCCATCGGTTCGGCCGCGCTGACCGCCCTCGCGCTCTTCGCCGCTTTCATGCAAACGGCCGGTATCACCACCATCGACATCGCCAACCCCTACGTCATGGCCGGCCTCTTCCTGGGTGCCATGCTGCCCTTCCTGTTCAGCGCCTTCTCCATGGAGGCCGTGGGCCGCGCCGCCAACGACATGATCACCGAGGTGCGCCGCCAGTTCCGCGACATCCCCGAACTACGCGCCGCCCTCGACGTAATGAAGCGCAACGACGGCAAGCCCGAAAGCAGCTGGAGTGCCGCCGACAAGGCCACCTTCGATGCCGCCGACGGCAAGGCCGACTACCAGAAGTGCGTGGAAATTTCCACCAAAGCCTCCATCCGTGAGATGATCATGCCCGGCCTCATCGCCGTGCTTTCCCCCGTGGTGATCGGCTTCGGTCCCCGCCTGTTCGGTGCCGATTTCGGTGCCGAAATGCTGGGCGGCCTCCTGGGCGGCGTCACCAGCGCGGGCGTCATGATGGCCCTCTTCCAGAGTAACGCCGGCGGCGCGTGGGACAACGCCAAGAAGATGTTCGAGGAAGGAGCCAACGTACAGGGTACCGTCTTCCACAAGGGTTCCGAGCCGCACAAGGCCGCCGTTGTCGGCGACACCGTCGGCGACCCCTTCAAGGACACGTCCGGCCCCTCGCTCAACATCCTGCTCAAGCTCATGGCCGTGGTCGCCCTCGTGATCGCGCCGCTGCTGTAAATTCGGCAAGATTTAAAAGTAACAGCCGCTCATCTCCTTCCGGGGGTGAGCGGCTTTTTTATTCCCGGTGCTGCCTTCGATCCGCCGTTCGTAGGAATCGGAGTCGAAGTCTGTCCAGCTATCTTATGGGGGCGCACTCTACCACTACTACCCTCTACCCCCTCCCTTTGCCTACTAAAATCCGGGCGTGTCCGTCCCTGACGGGCCGGCCGGTCCCTTCCAGGGTTCGCTGTTCGCTCCGTGCTTCGCACCCTCCCTCCGGTCGGCCTTCCAGGCACCTCACGCAGGGAAATATCAGGTCTATTCAGAGAAAATTCACGTATAACCATAAAAAGTACGTTGTAACAAGACTAGCAATTACGTATTTCAAAAAAAATTACCATCTTTGCGAACATAGCCGCACCCGATCAGTTATCGGTGCATAGTCATATATATAAATCGGTCGGTTTTTATACCGACGGCTCTCCCCAGCCTTTCGATCTGTTGTGACCCTATTCATGTCTTAGAGACGACTTTAATACAGCTCTCAAACACCTACACACAGCAACTTAGCGCGGATCAAATAATTCGTTTCGTGCTTGGGGCTACTTACGTTAGTTTTTTAATCCCCCCGTCCATCGCGTTCCGTCAGTCCCCCGGCTGACCTTCAGTCGTTGTGGTCATTTCCTGCTCACGAGACAGCGTCCCGTTTACAGGTTCATCAGTCGAAAGGGTCTTCGTGACCTTTATCGGCCCTATCACCCTATTTTTTCACGTCACATATTGCTGATATGATGAAATCTCTAGATCGTTTATCCGGGTCGGCCCCACTGGGTCAATCCAATTTTTCAACACATCCCTTACTCAACCAACCCATTATGACCATTTTTAACCCATTATTTCCGCAAGGGGGAATAGAAGACCGGGTAGCTCGTCTGCGGCGATTCACCCGTTGTTGTACGTTTGCCCTGTTTGCCCTGCTGGCCTCGGCCGGCTTTTCCCCGTTATTCGCCGCCGGCGGTAACGATGACTGCGCTGTCGCCGATCCGTGCGAAGAAGAACAACAAGCGTGCGAGGAAGCAACCTTTTTCGCTCCCGTTATCACCTGCAAAGACATCACCGTCTTGCTGGGGGCATCGGGTACCGGCGGTTACCAGAATGGTGATCCCGTTCTCATGGTGAATGATCCCGTACCCATCACTGGCGGTCCCTTCACGGTCGGCGGTCCTTCCAAGAGAACATTCGACTGTACCGCTGCCGGTACCACCGTCCAGCGAATGGTCACCTATACCAACGCCATGAACCAGAAGGGCTTTTGTACGTATAACGTGACGATCGAGGACAACATCGATCCGGTGGTCACTTGTCAGGACATCACCATTGAGTTGGATGCAACGGGCAATGCGTCCTTCGAAAACGGCGACGCGGTAACGGGCACATCCGACAACTGCGGCACCATCCAGGGTCCCTTTACGATGGGCGGCCCCAGCCAAAAAGTATTCGATTGCTCGGCTGCCAGTACCACCGTATCGCGCACCGTAGTGGTTCGTGATGCGAGCAACAACACGGGTACTTGTACCTATAACGTGACCATCGAGGACAACATCGACCCGGTAGTCACTTGTCAGGACATCACCATTGAATTGGATGCAACGGGCAATGCGTCCTTCGAAAACGGCGACGCGGTAACGGGCACATCCGACAACTGCGGCACCATCCAGGGTCCCTTTACGATGGGCGGCCCCAGCCAAAAAGTATTCGATTGCTCGGATGCCGGTACCACCGTATCGCGCACCGTAGTGGTTCGTGATGCGAGCAACAACACGGGTACTTGTACCTATAACGTGACGATAGAAGACAACATCGTCCCCACTATCATCTGCAACACCGGTAAGGGCGACATCACGGTCTCGAACGATCCGGGTCAGTGCGGAGCCATCGTCATGTACGGCAACCAGCCTTCGGATAACTGCCCCGGCTTTACGGTCGCGCAGACTGCGGGTAACCCAAACGCAACCTTTTTCCCTATCGGTACGACAACGAACTCCTTTACGGTTACCGATGCGTCGGGCAATCAGGCTAGCTGCTCGTTCACCGTCACGGTAAACGATACGGAAGACCCCACCATCGTCTGTAACTCCGGCAACGGCGATATCACGGTGTCGAACGACGAAGGCCAGTGCGGCGCGAACGTCATGTACGGCAACCAGCCGGCGGATAACTGCCCCGGCTTCACGGTCGCGCAGACTGCGGGTAACCCAAACGCGACCTTCTTCCCCGTCGGCACCACGGTGAATTCCTTTACGGTCACCGATGCTGCGGGTAATCAGTCCAGCTGCTCATTCTCCGTTACGGTAAATGACACGGAAGACCCCACTATCATCTGCAACTCCGGCAACGGCGACATCACGGTATCGAACGACGAAGGCCAGTGCGGCGCGAACGTCATGTACGGCAACCAGCCGGCGGATAACTGCCCCGGTTTCACGGTCGCGCAGACTGCGGGTAACCCAAACGCGACCTTCTTCCCCGTCGGCACCACGGTGAATTCCTTTACGGTCACCGATGCTGCGGGTAATCAGTCCAGCTGCTCGTTCTCCGTTACGGTAAATGACACGGAAGACCCCACCATCATCTGCAACTCCGGCAACGGCGACATTACGGTCTCGAACGATGCGGGTCAGTGCGGCGCGAACGTCATGTACGGCAACCAGCCTTCGGATAACTGCCCCGGCTTTACGGTCGCGCAGACTGCGGGTAACCCAAACGCGACCTTCTTCCCCGTCGGCACCACGGTGAATTCCTTTACAGTCACCGATGCTGCGGGTAATCAGTCCAGCTGCTCATTCTCCGTTACGGTAAATGACACGGAAGACCCCACCATCATCTGCAACTCCGGCAACGGCGACATTACGGTCTCGAACGATGCGGGTCAGTGCGGAGCAACTGTCATGTATGGCAACCAGCCGGCTGACAACTGTGGCTTCACGGTTGCGCAGACTGCGGGTAACCCAAACGCGACCTTCTTCCCCGTCGGCACCACAGTGAATTCCTTTACGGTAACTGACGCGGGTGGTAATATGGCAAGCTGCTCATTCTCCGTTACGGTCAATGACACGGAAAAACCGGTTATCTCCTGTTCGGACATTACCATTGAACTGGGTACGGATGGCACGGCCACCTTTACCCGCGCAAATCTGATCTCTTCGGCCACGGACAACTGCACGGCCGAGGCTGATTTGGATGGTCCCTTTATCGTGATGGCCAACGCCGTCCGTGATCTGGATTGCGACGATGCCGGCCAGACGTTCGTACGCACGATCAGCTATGCTGACGAAAGCGGCAACCGAGCTACCTGTGATTTTAATCTGACGGTTGAGGATAACCTCTTCCCGGTCGTATCCTGCTCGGACGTAACGATCCAATTGGGTTCGAACGGAACGGCTACCTTTACGCAGTCAGACCTTATTTCCACGGCAACTGACAATTGTACTAAGCTGAACGGTCCATTTATCGTTAATGCTAACGCCGTACGCGATTACGATTGCGACGATGCGGGCATGACTTTTGTGCGCACAATCAGTTATGCTGACGCGAGTGGTAATCGTACGACATGCGATTTCAACCTGACGGTAGGCGGACAACCCGTCGCCGCGATTCAGCCCGTCGGCCCGACGGATAACGAATTCTGCGAAGACGTTAATCCTAATCTGCAGGAAGTAGCCGCCGTAGTGCCTGCCTCGCCTATTGTACTGGTTTGGCGCGTGACGAGCGTACCCGCCGCCGCTAACCTGCCAGTAGGCACGATATTTACCGGTGACGTTCAGAATGCCCCGGACATCCGAAGCTTCGCTGACGGCCGCCTGCGCGCCAAGAACGCTGCTGCGATCGGCACGTATACCTTTGAGGCTTTCGGTCGTAACACGGCAAACAGTTGCGAAGGACCGGTAACGACGTTTACCCTGACTAAGAACGCTACTCCGGCTACGCCTGCCACGAACGGCCCCCAGGTGATCTCATTTTGCCCCGGCGCTTCGGTTGGCGAGCGCCAGATTTCAGTGCAGAACAACAACGGTTCCGACGAGGAATTTGCCTGGATCGTGGAAAGTGGTCCCGGTTACTCGGGAAGCACCGAGGTAGTTGTTGGAGACCCCAACTTTGCTACCATCAATAATGCAACATCGCAGCTTCGCGCCAAGTCCGGTGCCGCCGTTGGTACCTATACGCTTTCGGTCATCCGCCGCAACACGGTAACGGGTTGCGTGAGTGAGAAGCTGACGGGTTACATGGTGACCAAGAACGCTTCTCCGGCCGCTCCTACAGCGAACGGCCCTCAGGTGATTGCATTCTGCCCCGGCGCTTCGGTGGGCGAGCGTCAGATTTCGGTGCAAAACGATAACGGCAGCGACGAAGAGTTTGCCTGGATCGTGGAAAGCGGTCCCGGTTACTCGGGAAGCACCGAGGTAGTTGTTGGAGATCCCAACTTCGCTACCATCAATAATGCAACAACGCAACTTCGCGCCAAGTCCGGTGCCGCAGTTGGTACCTATACGCTTTCGGTTATTCGCCGTAATACGGTAACGGGTTGCGTGAGCGCGAAGCTGACGGGTTACGAGGTGACCAAGAACGCTACTCCGGCTGCTCCTACAGCGAATGGCCCTCAGGTGATCGCATTCTGCCCCGGCGCTTCGGTGGGCGAACGTCAGATTTCGGCGCAAAACGATAACGGTAGCGATGAAGAGTTTGCCTGGATCGTGGAAAGCGGTCCCGGTTACTCGGGAAGCACCGAGGTAGTTGTTGGGGATCCCAACTTCGCCACCATCAATAATGCAACAACGCAACTTCGCGCCAAGTCCGGTGCCGCAGTTGGTACCTATATGCTTTCGGTTATCCGCCGCAATACGGTAACGGGTTGCGAGAGCGCGAAGCTGACGGGTTACAAGGTGACCAAGAACGCTACTCCGGCCGCTCCTGCCGCGAACGGCCCTCAGGTGATCGCATTTTGCCCCGGCGCTTCGGTGGGCGAACGTCAGATTTCGGCGCAAAACGATAACGGCAGCGATGAAGAATTTGCCTGGATCGTGGAAAGCGGTCCCGGTTACTCGGGAAGCACCGAGGTAGTTGTTGGGGATCCCAACTTCGCTACCATCAATAATGCAACAACGCAGCTTCGCGCCAAATCCGATGCCGCAGTTGGCACCTATACGCTTTCGGTTATCCGCCGCAATACGTTAACGGGTTGCGAGAGCGCGAAGCTGACGGGTTACGAGGTGACCAAGAACGCTACTCCGGCTACTCCTGCCGCAAACGGCCCTCAGGTGATCGCATTTTGCCCCGGCGCTTCGGTTGGCGAACGCCAGATTTCGGTGCAGAACAACAACGGTTCCGACGAGGAATTTGCCTGGATCGTGGAAAGCGGTCCCGGTTACTCGGGAAGCACCGAGGTAGTTGTTGGGGATCCCAACTTTGCTACCATCAATAATGCAACAACGCAGCTTCGCGCCAAGTCCGGTGCCGCCGTTGGTACCTATATGCTTTCGGTTATCCGCCGCAACACGGTAACGGGTTGCGTGAGTGAGAAGCTGACGGGTTACGATGGTGACCAAGAACGCTACTCCGGCTACTCCTGCCGCGAACGGCCCTCAGGTGATCGCATTCTGCCCCGGCGCTTCGGTGGGCGAGCGTCAGATTTCGGCGCAGAACGATAACGGTCAGCGATGAGGAATTTGCCTGGATCGTGGAAAGCGGTCCCGGTTACTCGGGGAGCACCGAGGTCGTTGCTGGAGACCCCAACTTTGCTACCATCAATAATGCAACAACGCAACTTCGCGCCAAATCCGGTGCCGCAGTTGGCACCTATACGCTTTCGGTTATCCGCCGCAATACGGTCACGGGTTGCGAGAGCGCGAAGCTGACGGGTTATATGGTGACCAAGAATGCCGCTCCTGCCGCCATCACACCGATCATTTCCGACGTAACGTTCTGCGCCGACGCGCCTGACCTGCAACGGGAAGTACGCGCCACCGTGCCCACTTCGCCGGTTGTGCTGGTATGGGAAGTAGTAAGTGCCCCCGCCGCCTCCGGACTGAGTGCCGGAACGCAGTTTACGGGTAATGATAATTTGGGTACGCAACTGCGCAGTTTTGCCGGCGGTGCGCTGCGGGCCAAGCCCGGTGCCGCCGTGGGAACCTACACGGTTGAAGCCTTCGGTCGCAATACGACCACGGGTTGCGAGGGTCCTCGCACGACCTTTACGCTGACCAAGAACGCCCTTCCGACCGAGACCATCACGGCCGACGGCCCGATGACGGTTGAGTTCTGCCCCGAATCACCTGACCTGCAACGGCAGGTGAAAGCTAATCTCGCCACCGCTCCCAACGTGCTGGTATGGCGCCTGACCGGTGCCCCCGCCGCGTCCGGTTTGACGGTAGGCATGGAGTTCACGGGTAATAATGACTCGGGTACGCAAATCCGCAGTTTTGCCAACGGTGCACTACGGGCCAAGCCCGGTGCCGCCGTGGGAACCTACACGTTCGTGGCCTTTGCGCGTAACTCGGTAACGGGTTGCGAGGGTCCGGTAAGCGGAACCTATACGCTGACGAAGAATCCTTCTCCGGCCGCCATCACACCGATCATTTCCGACGTAACGTTCTGCGCCGACGCGCCTGACCTGCAACGGGAAGTACGCGCCACCGTGCCAGCTTCGCCGGTTGTGCTGGTATGGGAAGTAGTAAGTGCCCCCGCCGCCTCCGGACTGAGTGCCGGAACGCAGTTTACGGGTAATGATAACTTGGGTACGCAACTGCGCAGTTTTGCCGGCGGTGCGCTGCGGGCCAAGCCCGGTGCCGCCGTGGGAACCTACACGGTTGAAGCCTTCGGTCGCAATACGACCACGGGTTGCGAGGGTCCTCGCACGACCTTTACGCTGACCAAGAACGCCCTGCCGACCGAGACCATCACGGCCGACGGCCCGATGACGGTCGAGTTCTGCCCCGAATCACCTGACCTGCAACGGCAGGTGAAAGCTGATCCCGCCACCGCTCCCAACGTGCTGGTATGGCGCCTGACCGGTGCCCCCGCCGCCTCCGGTTTGACGGTAGGCATGGAGTTCACGGGTAATAATGACTTGGGTACGCAAATCCGCAGTTTTGCCAACGGTGCACTACGGGCCAAGCCCGGTGCCGCCGTGGGAACCTACACGTTCGTGGCCTTTGCGCGTAACTCGGTAACGGGTTGCGAGGGTCCGGTAAGCGGAACCTATACGCTGACGAAGAATCCTTCGCCGGCCGCCATCACTCCGATCATTTCCGACGTAACGTTCTGCGCCGACGCGCCTGACCTGCAACGGGAAGTACGCGCCACCGTGCCAGCTTCGCCGGTTGTGCTGGTATGGGAAGTTGTAAGTGCCCCCGCCACTTCCGGACTGAGTGCCGGAACGCAGTTTACGGGTAATGATAACTTGGGTACGCAACTGCGCAGTTTTGCCGGCGGTGCGCTGCGGGCCAAGACCGGTGCCGCCGCCGGTACCTACACGGTTGAAGCCTTCGGTCGCAATACGACGACGGGCTGCGAAGGTCCTCGCACGACCTTTACGCTGACCAAAAACGCCCTGCCGGCTGATTTTGCCCCGGCAATCGGTTCTAACGACGTTACCTTCTGCTCTACCGATCCTGACTTACAGCGGCAGGTAAGAGCAGGATTGCCTACTGCTGCCAATGAGATATTGGTGTGGAGGGTTGTTAGTGTACCCGGGACTTCGAACCTAACGGTCGGCCAGGAATTTTTGGTGGGTGATAACAGCGGCAACGAAGTTCGGACATTTACTGACGGCGTACTACGCATCAAGCCGGGTGCTGAGTTTGGTACCTACGAATTTGTAGCCTTCTACCGCAATTCAGTTACGGGTTGTAACGGACCGGTCAATAAGCCCTATTCGCTTACACGCCAAGATTGCAGTGTCTATAGCAGAATGGATGGATCACAAGACGACGTGACCTTACTACAGACTGAAATGGATGTGGCACCCGCCATGGATGAAACTACTGCGATAGCTACCGAAGGAGCATTGGAAAGCGGTTTCGGCCGGACTGACCTGCGCTACGAACTGGAAGTAGGACCGAACCCCTTCCAGGACCGCTTTACCTTCAAGTTGTCGCTCCAGGCCCCGGGCCGGGTGAGTGCCGAATTGATCGGCATGGACGGCCGCGTGGTACAGCGTATCCTGACCGACGAGCAACTGCCCGCCGGTATCCACAACGAGTTGGTGAACGCCCCGCGCCTGACGGCCGGCACTTACCTGCTCCGTATTTCCGTAGACGGTGAACCGCTGTTCATGGAACGACTGGTATCGCTCCGTTAAGGAACGGTATGCTTTAGCTTTATCGTAAGCTTTAGTAACGGCACTATTCTCCTGCGGGAGGGTAGTGCCGTTTTTTTTTAGTTTTAATACCGGCGGGAATCGGTGAGGGATAAGCAGCGTTTTTTGATCGATGCAGGACCGCAATACGTTACAGTGAGGAAGAGAAAATGCACCGTACTTTCGTCGGAAAATTCCGGTAGGTCCACCAGGGCTACAAAGAGTTAATTCCGAGGGATTAAGGGGAGTAATAGTTCTTGATACCTACTCTTTTTACCTTCCTTTTCGGTTCATTGTCCAGACGATGAACCGACGCAGGAAACGTGGGGGATATTTGTAGCCTTTTTTAGCAAACCGTTGTCCCAGGAGCGGGACTTCCTCGGCGGTGGCGGGTTTTGCCCCCAGGCCGTCGATGTAACGGTTATACATACAGAAAGCAGCGGCGATCAATACCGTATCGTGGATGTCCTCCTCCGCGGCTCCACTTCGTTTAGCGGCCTCGATAGCGGTGGGCGTAACGGCTTTTCCACTCTTGGTCACCAGCGCGGCGAGCGGGAGGAGGGCCTGCATCCTGGGTGTAAGGAGCCGGTGATTGTTTCCGGTAATGGCGCAGGCTACGGCGGTACTACCATCCGGTACCTGGTTTCCGGCGGCTTCGGTATGCACCTGCCGGCAAAAATCGCAATCGTTCAGGTCCGATACGTAGGCGGCAATCAATTCCCGCTCGACCCGGCTCAGTCCGGACGGCCCGTGCAGTAGCGCGTGAACCAGATTGGCCAGGGGCTTACCGGTGGAGCCTTTGTAAAAAAGTAGTTCGACGAGTCCGGGTTGGTTGACGCCGGTTTCGATGTAGGCCATGATTGGGGTGGCTTTTTGTGCAACTATGGTGATAAGGGATAACCGCATGTAACAAACATAGCTTACTCTCCGGAACTGACCAAATAACGTTACTGCTTCAATTGATCTGCGTGCTTTCGTCCTAAGGTCGGTTGCCTGCGTCGCCCGTGCGGCCGGAGGTCACGCACCACCCGCGTGAGGCACCTGGAGGGGGTCCGCGTAGCGGCAGTGCGCAGCACCGAGCGGACAGCGAGCCCGCAAGGCGCCGACCCGACCGTAGGGAGGGGCACGCCCGCCTTCATCCCAAAAACCCCGTCATTCGTCTAAAAGGCCCGGACCCTAATCTCCGCCGCCTTATCTTGCGGCCTAATTCTCAACCCAACCACGGTCCCGTTCTCAGCGAACGCGGACTTTAGCCTCCTAAGCAAATGGCCCAATTTTTTAAGTTTCTCTTCGCCTCCTGCCTCGGCACTTGCATCGCGCTGTTCGTCATGACGCTCATCGGCATCTCTACCATCGCGGGCATCGCGGCTTCCTCCGAGGAGCCGGTTAGCATCAAAGCCAATTCCGTGCTGGCCCTGGATCTGAGCCAACCCATCCCGGAACTGACCAATAACATGGAGCTGAATAGCTTCGATTTTAACCAGTCCGACGTGCTGGGTTTGCACGACGTGATCCGCGCCATCCGCGCTGCCGAGGATGACGACGATATCAAGGGTATTTACCTCGAAAACGGCTCCATCGGCACCTCCATTACTGGGGTGCGGAAGATTCGCCAGGCCCTGATGGAGTTTAAGGAGAGCGGCAAATTCGTTACCTCCTTCGCTCCCAACTATTCGCAGGGGGCCTACTACCTGGCCTCGGCCGGCGACGATATTTACGTCGGCCCGCTCGGTGTCACCGATTTTCGGGGGCTGGGCGCGGAAATCCCCTTCTTCAAGAATGCCCTGGATCGCCTGGGCATCAAGATGGAAGTGTTTTACGCCGGTAACTACAAGAGTGCCACCGAACCCTTCCGCCGCACGGAAATGTCGGATTATAACCGCGAGCAGACCAAGGAATATCTCGGCGCGCTGTGGAGCGTGATCGTGGCCGACGTAGCCGCCGGGCGCGGCGTGACGCCCGCCGACGTGCAACGGGCCGCCGCCGACATGACGGGTTTCGAGCCGAAAAAAATGATCGCCGCCAAGCTAATCGACGGCGAGCTGACCCGCACCGAGGTCAACCAGCTCATCCGCCAAAAACTTTCGCTCGAAGACGACGATGAGGACGTCAACTCCGTTCGCCTGAGCGAGTATTTCTCGGCCCGCGTGAAGGGCAGCGAAGATAAGGATGGCGAGGAAATCGCCCTGGTGGTGGCCGAAGGCACCATCGTGGACGGTAAGGGCGCGGCCGGTAACATCGGCGGCGACAAGTATGCCCGCCTGATCGACAAGCTACGCCGCGACGATGAGGTGAAGGCCATCGTGCTGCGCATCAATAGCGGCGGCGGTAGCGCCTCGGCCTCCGAAAATATGTGGTACGCGATCGAGAAATTCAAGACCGATACCGGCAAGCCGGTCGTGGTCTCGATGGGCAACGTAGCCGCCTCCGGCGGTTACTACATGGCCGCCAACGCGGACAGCATCTTCGCCGAACCGACCACCATTACCGGTTCCATCGGCGTATTCCTGACCTTCCCGATGGTGCAGGAATTCATGAACGACAAACTGGGCATCACCTTCGACACGGTCGGCACCACCAGCTCGGCCAACGAGTTTTCACTGGTCCGCCCGCTTTCCCCCGCCGCCGAGGCGGTCCTGCAGCGCCGTACCGAAGCGATCTACGACCAGTTCAAGGACCGCGTTGCCACCGGCCGCAAGCTGGACCGCTCGATCGTCGATACCATCGCCCAGGGCCGCGTTTACGCCGGTACCCGCGCCCTGGAACTGGGCCTCGTCGACCGTCTGGGCGACACCAAGGACGCCCTGAATGCCGCCGCCAAAATGGCCGGCCTGGACAACGACTACCACGCCGTGACCTACCCCAAGGCCAAAAATTTCTTCGAGCAACTGATGGAAGACCTCTTCGAGAAGGACGACCTGATCTCCCGCACGGTGATGAAGAAAACGATGGGCAAAGCCTACGAGCACTACCGCAATGCCGAGGCGATGAGCCGCCTGGAAGGCCCGCAGATGCTGCTACCGGTCGTGATTCCGTTCGAGTAACTCGCAAACCGTTCCCAAAACGGTTACTTTTGCGGCAGCGGCCGTCCCGGGCGATCGGGGCGGCCGCCGTCATTTAAGCCCACCTCATGCACATCGACATCATCAGCGTCGTCCCGGCCCTGCTCGACTCCCCGCTCTCGCACAGCATCATGCAGCGCGCACAGGACAAGGACCTGCTCAGCGTGGCCGTCCACGACCTGCGCGAGTTCGGCCTCGGCAAACACCGCCAGGTCGACGATTACCAGTTCGGCGGCGGCGCGGGCATGGTCATGCGCATCGAACCCCTCGTGGCCTGCCTCGAAAGCCTCCGGCAAACGCGCACCTACGACGAGGTTATCTACCTCACGCCCGACGGCCGCCGCTACGATCAGGGCACCGCTAACCGCCTGTCACTGGGCGAAAACCTGCTCCTCATCTGCGGCCACTACAAGGGGATCGACGAGCGTTTCCGCGAGCATTTCGTCACCCTCGAGATCAGCATCGGCGACTACGTCCTCAGCGGCGGGGAACTGGCCGCCGCCGTGTTAGTAGACAGCATCGGCCGCCTGCTGCCCGGCGTGCTCAACGACGAATCCTCCGCCCTCACCGACAGCTTCCAGGACGGCCTCCTGGCACCCCCGGTCTACACCCGCCCCGCCGAATTTCGCGGCTGGCCCGTGCCCGACATCCTCCTATCCGGCCACCTCGGCAAGATCGACGAATGGCGCGAGGAACAGGCACTGGAGCGGACCAGGGTGAGGAGACCGGATCTGTTGAGAGAATAATTTGTTGTCAGGTATTAATCTCCCCCCTTTGGTTGGTCGGGGGGGAACTACATACTACCTATTAATGTACTAACAAGTAGGGCGTGCCCGCTCGGCTAGCGCCTCGCGGTCGGTCCCTTCCGGGCTTCGGCATTCGCCTCGGCACTGCGTGCGCTAACGCCCCTCCAGGCACCTCACGCAATCCTCGCGGCAACTACGATCAAACCGCTACGGTTAACTTCCCGCGGGAAAAACCATTTTGTTCGTAGCTTGATGACCGATAACGATCAAAAAATCATTGGCTACCTTACCACCCGTGACCTTACTTTCCCTTTATTATTTCCGTTTCGGCGCCGCCCTGCGCTTCTACCTGCGGGCGGGCACCCGCTACGATCTTCATTCCCCCTACCTGGCGGAGCTGGAGCGGCGCGTGCTGCGAGATCGGCGGCCCTACTACGCTTTCGGTACTATCGACCGGCTACGGCGTCACCTGCGGCGGCAAACCGTGCGGATCCCCACGCAGGACCACGGGGCGGGCAGCCTCATCGCCCCCGGCCGGGACGAGCGGCGGCTGGGTCAACTGGTGTGCGGCAGTGCCGTGAGCGAGCGAACGGGGAAGCAGCTTTTCCGCCTCGCCGGCTGGTTAGAATCCTATACCACCCTGGAACTGGGCACCAATACCGGCCTCAGTACCCTCTACCTACACCTTGCCGATCGACGGACCGATCTGCATACCATCGAAGGAAATCCCTACCTGGCCGCCGTAGCCAAGGATAACTTTGACCGTCTCCGGGCCGGGGACCGCTTGCACCAGTATGTCGGCACCTTTACCGACGTCCTCGACTACCTCCTGCCCACCCTCGACCGCTTGGACCTCGTCTTCATCGACGGCGATCACCGCCACGCGCCCACCGTTGATTACGTCCGCCGCTGCCTCACCCGCTCCGGTCCGGAGACCGTCATCGTCCTCTCCGACATTCACTGGACGGCCCAGATGGAAGCCGCCTGGGCCGAGGTACGCCGCCTGCCCGGTATCACCGCCTCCCTGGAACTCTGGCAGCACGGCCTCCTTTTCCTCCGACCGGAATTCCGGGAGCCGGTTCATCTGAGTCTGGTGCCGTTCTGTTGGAAGCCGTGGCGCATGGGGTTTTTCGGGTAGGCCGCGCTTAAACCTTCCGGCACGAACGCCGTCTAACCCGCGTTCATGTCCTAAATTGCGCAAAAATGCTTAAGCCGATCTGTCACGCCAACCGACCATTTTACCGGGTGTTTTGCTCCCATTGCTTAATAGGAAATCCATCGGTAAATTCGCTCAATTCGGGAACCCGTGCTTTAATCGGAAAAATTATCCCCCAAAATAAAAGGGCTAACAGTTTTCTCCCTTTTGTAAAGTTAAGTTTGTTAACAATAGCCCTCTGTCTGGCAAGCAGTGTTTTTTCCCAAACGGCTGACCTAACGGTTAACAACGGCTATGGTTCCGGGACGTACCAGGTTGGGGATACGGTTCATATTTGGAGCACTGCGTTTGATAACACCAAAACCTTTGCTAAATGGACCGGCAGTACTGAGTTTTTACAACGGCCGAAAGAATGGCATACGACACTGGTCATGCCCGCATTGGCGATTACGGTGACTGCTGATATTGCAGATATGCCTCCCTACGCTATCAACCAGGAGTTGATAATGGGTGCCGCTAATTTAAAAACAGTCTATTCGTTCTTCCCGACCGATCTTGTGGGCGTGGTCTACTTTTTTCACGGAACCGGTGGCAGTGCGGCGGGCTGGATCGATAACGTAGAGAACCGCAGTCTGGTCAATGCCGCAATTGCCGATAGTTTCGGCGTGGTGATAACGGAAGCGGAAGAAATAACCCTGGACGACGATACGAACGGCGACGGAAAATTGCGGTGGGATATTTTCCCTTTGGATACCATCAGTGGAGTGGATTACCTGAATATTAAAGCTTTGACGGACACCTTCATCGCGAGAGGTTCGATCAGTAGCGGCACACCGATAACGACTGTCGGCATGAGTAATGGCGGGGCATTTTCCTCGGCCATTTCGGCGGCATACGATTTTCGGGCAGGCGTGTCTTACTGCGCGCCTTCCCAGGCAGTTCTATTTCAGCTCAGGCAAAACCCGTTCGCGTTCAGAATGGCCAGCTATGACGACAACGCCGAAGTGGGGCAGGAGGGAAATTACGAGGCATTCCAACACGACTCCATCCTTGCCGACCGGGAAATCTGCCATGATTACCTACTGCACGACCGTCAACCGATCTACCCGCAACGATTTGCGCGGGTAGCCGGGATTTCGGTAGCTACCTCGGAAACCATTTTCGGAGAGTTGGTGGCGAACGGCCGTATCGGCACCGATGGATACGCGCTCCCGTCATTGGCGGTGGCAACCGACTTTCAGTCGAATCCATTAAATTATCCACTCATTAACTCCCTGACGCTCGGGCAAAAATTTGGCCTAGTGAATCAATTGGGAGTCGCTAATGCCGAGCATAAGTTTTATAGTGATTATAACCAAGAAACGCTGAGTTTTCTGAAAGACCTCTGTCGAGTTATAACGCGAATAAACGATATCCAACCAGTGCAGGAAACAAAGATCATGGCCTACCCCAATCCATTTACGGACCGTCTGAAGTTAACGAGCATCACCGAAAATGAAACCTATACCTTATCATCCGGATTAGGGCAGATTCAATGGGCGGGAATTAGAATCGAGGAACAGAATTTTAATCATTTAGAAGCGGGCATTTATTATCTAACGATCCATAGGGGCGACGCTAGCAAAACCGTTAAACTCATAAAGGCAGGGCACTGACTGTGTTGAGATTTACAGGCACAGTATTTCGCCTCTTCTCCTAACGCTCTAGGAGTTGAATTTTAGCCCTCCATATCCTTTGTCGTCCTTAACCCACCAGGGCTTTCGCGGCAACGCCGCCTGGGACGTAAATAACAGGGACAATGCAATACGGTCTCTCCATAAGTAATTTATTAGTTGCTTGCCCCGCGTGAGGTGCCTGGAGGGGCGTTAGCGCACGCAGTGCCGAGGCAAATGCCGAAGCCCATAAGGTGCCGACCCCGGCGCTTGGCCGGGGGCACGCCCAAAATACCTACCGCCTCAGCACCACGTCTCCCTTACGCAATACTTCCCGGCCCTCGGCCGTAACGAACTCGATCGTCCAGACGAAGACGGCGGAATTGAGGGGCTTGCCGTTAAGCAGGCCATCCCAGCCGAAAGCGGGTTCGTTGGGCGGGAAATTCTCCGCCTGGTGGACCAGTGTGCCCCAGCGGTCGTAGACCCGGAAAAGGTCGATGCGCTGGATTTCGGGACCGGCGTAGGGGAAGAACAAGTCATTGACGCCGTCGCCATTGGGCGTGAAGGCATTGGGGACGAAGGTACGGACCTCGTTGAGGACGCGTACCAGCACCGTGTCCATCGCCCGGCAACCGTTGATGTCGATGAGGGTGAGGACGTAATTACGGTCCGTTAGCGGCGCGACGGTCTGGGTGGGTGCGCCGGGGACGCCGAGGGGACCGGACGACTGCCAGATGAGGGTATCATAGCCGGGTGCGTCGGTGATAAAATCGAGGGTGGTGCTGTCGCCCAGAATGATCTGCCGGTCGGGTCCGAGTTCCACGCTGGGCTGCCGGGGTACTTCGATGAGGAACTCCCGCGTGGCAGTGCAGCCGGCAGCATCGAGGACACTCAAACGGTAGTTGCCGGTGGGAAGATCTCCAAAAAAGGTGCGCTCGTCCGCGCGGTTGTCGTTGAGGCGGAACCGGTAGGGTCCCACGCCGCCGCTGATGCCGATCACTTCCACGCTGCCACCCCGGCCGCCGGTGCAGGAAGGTGGCAGGATACGCAGTTCCAGGTCGCCGATGGTGAGTTCCTCGCGGACGACCTCCACGCTGTCTAGCCCGCTACAGCCGGTGGCGGGGTCGGTGAGGCTGAAAAAATAAGTACCCGCCGCACCCGTCTGGATGACCAGTGAATCGGCCGTAAAATTGAAGGCCGGCCCGCTACTCGACCAGCTGAATTGGAAATTCGGCCCCAGGTCCGTCGCTCCGGCGTCGATGAGGGTGCTGCCGACCGAGCAACCCAGCACGCCGGGTTCCGCCAGGACGATGGGCGGGGCCGTGCGCCTGACCGTAGGCATGATGCTACGGATGCTGCTGCAGCCGTTGGCCGGATTGGTAACCTCTACCGAGTAACTGCCGCCCTCGCCGATGCGAATACTCGGTCCGTTACTCGGTAGTAACTCACCGGAGGGCGCGATCCACTGATAAGTGAAATTGTCGGCCGTATCGGAGGGAACCAGCACGGTAAGCGTCGTGCTGTCGCGGTCGCAAGTAAGTATCAGGGGCGGGGCCAGGGTTAGACCGGGTGGCGTACGGTTGGCACTGATGGCCACCGTCAATGTATCACGACAGCCGTTGCCCAGGTCGCGGACGCGCAGGCGGTAGGTGCCGGGTTCAAAGATGGTCACGGCCGTCCCGGTTTCTCCCATTAGCGGCGTGCCCGGACCCAGGGTGCCCCAGGCAAAGACCAGCCCCTGGCCGCTGCTATCAACGGAACTACTGCCGTCAAGTACGACCGATTGGCGGTTGCAAGTGAGTAGCAGCGTATCCAGCCCCGCAATAGTGGCTGTGGGCCGCCGGCGGTCTTCGGTAATCACGACCGGATCGAAACCGGTGCAATTATTATCCGGATCGGTGACGGCGAAAACGTAGGTGCCGGCCGCATTGACGAGGGGCATGGTGGTGGTGCCGCCCAGTACGATATTGCCCGCTCCGGGCACCAGCCACTGGTAACTTACCTGCCCGCTCAGGGTGGAACCGATGCCGTTGAGTCGGATTTCCCGCCGCACGCAAGTCAGGGTACTGTCCAGGCCGGCATCGGCGAGGGGGGCGGCAATGTCGCGTAGTACGTCCACGCTATCCAGGGCCGTGCAGCCGGTGCGGGGATCGGTTACTTCCAGGAAATAACGGTCGGGTACGAAGGCATAGGCAATGGCTTGATCGGCCGAACCGGGCGGGATACCGAGGGTGGAGGTCCAGGCGTACTGAAGGTTAGGCGGACCGCCGCCGCCGATGGCGAGGGAGTCGAGGGTGCAGAGCAGCGTATCCGGCAGGCCGGCGTCAACGGGCGGCGGATTGCGGTCCAGCCCCACCGTGGTCACGAATGAATTGCCGCAGCCCGTCAGCGTATCCAGCACCGAAAATCGGTAGTCACCCGGCTCGGTTGCCCAGTAATTGAGTTGATCCGAGCAGACCGGTACCGGTTCGGCCGCGGTGGGCAGGGGGCACCATTCCACCCGCAGATTGGGTCGGGGCAGCGTGGGGGTGAGCAGGATGCTATCGGTGCGGCAGTCGAGCAGGGTATCGGCTAGCGGGATCAGGAGCGGTAAATTGTCCTCGGCCGCAATGACAGTCGAATCCACGGCCGTGCAGCCGTTGCGCCGGTCGCGGACGGAGAAGATGTACACCCCCGGGCAGGCCACGATGGGGTTAAGGGTGGTGTCGCCCTCCAAGCAGGTAAGCGCGGGGCCACCCGTCCAGCGGTACTCGAAGGCCGAACCGGTGCTGCTGCCCGATCCACTGAGTACGCGCAAATTCTCCTCGCAAGTCAGGCTCTGGGTGGGGCCGACTACTATCGTCGGAGCCAGGGTATCGTAGGTTAACACCACGGTATCCAGCGCGATGCAGGAACTCGGCAGGTCGATCACCCGCAGTTGCCACAGGCCGCCCAGGCCGGTCTGATAAAGAGGGGTAGTGCCGCTGTAGACTATATTTCCGCTGGGGTCGATCCATTCGTAGGTGCGATCGGGGCCGGGTACCAGGCCGGTGGTGTCGCCCAGGTTGAAGAGCGGTCGGGCGCAGGTCAGCAAACCGTCCGGTCCACCGGGGGCGTCGGGCAGTTCGCGCAGGTCGATCACGGTGGTCGTGAGCGTGGTGCTGAGATTGAATTCGTTCGTGATCGTCAGACCGTAGGTTCCGGCCATCGTCACCACTAGCGTATCGGACGTTGCACCGGCTATGGGTACGCCTGCGGCATTACTCCAAACAAACGTACAGGTGCCGCATGGCTCGCTAAATACCGGGCTGAGGCGCACCTCTTCCACCAGGCAAGTGAGGGTATCCGGCGGTAGCGTAGCAGCGGGAGGGCAGGGGAGCCGCTCGGTCATGATCTGGCGGATATCGGTGCAGCCATTGCGTGGGTTCGTGAGGCTGAGCTGGTAGGTACCCGTATCTCCGATCATCAGATTTGGTCCGTCGGTAGGTCCCAAGATAGCGGGACCGGTCCAGTTATACTGGTAGCTCGCGCCGGCGGGCAGGGGCATGGTGGTCAGTAAAAATGAATCGTCCTCGCAGGCCAGGATATTGCTACCCACCTGCACCGCCGGCGGCACCGTATCCACCCGTACCGTAGCGGCCGAGGTAGCGGAGCAGCCGTTGTTTAAGTCCCGCACCGTAAGCAAGTAAGTACCCGATTGACCGGTCAAAAAACCCGGCGTCTGGGCCAGGGTGTCGTTAGCGGCGTTTTCCCAGGTGTAGCTCACGTCGCCGGATGCCGTCAGGCCGGCAACGTTTAACGATACGCTATCGCGCAGACAGGTAAGCGTGTCGGGTAGGGGCAGGTTAAATGTAGGAGCAACCGTGTTTTCCGGTACTGTAACGAAAGTGGTATCACTCATTCCCAAGGCCGTATTCACGATCACAAAACCATATTCTCCCGGGCAGGCAGCCTGGGCCGTGCGACCGTCGGCGGCTACGATCAGGCAGGCGGGATTGGCGGTAAGCCACTCGGTGCTGACCGGTCCTCCGGCGGCGGGCAGGCTATTGCCGGCGTTTAGGGTAACGGTCGTAACGGCGCAAGTCAGGGTATCGGGTGGCAGCACGACGGCCAGCACCGGACAGTTGGCAAAGACCACCGTATAGGCGGTGTCGCGGCAACTGCCGTCCAGGTTGCGCAGGATCAGACCGTATATACCCGGTGCGTTGACCGTAATGGCACTGGTGCCGAAGCTGTAATCAACGCCATCCAGGGTCCACCGGAAAAGCCCGTCGGAAGAAGCACTACCGTCGATGGTAACGCTATTGCCCAGGCAATCGAGTTCCAGCGAATCGGGCGTCTGCGCGATCACGGCATTTGGGTTAGCCAGGGCCGTCACGCTCGCCTCGCCCCGGCAGCCGTTAACCTGATTTGTTACCGCCAGGATATATGCGCCGGGGCAGTCGATGGTCGTCACCAGGCTATCCGGCGGACCGCTCAGGCAGGGACCCGACCAGCTAATCAGCGGATTAGGTCCGAGCGCGCTGGTTTGAAGGCCGTTCAGACTCACTTGGTTTATGAAGCAATCGAAGGGATCGGGCTGTTCGATGCGCACGAAGGGCGGCGTCTGGTCCAGTAACACGCGCACACTATCGCGGCTGGTACAGCCGTTTACGGTATCTGTCACTGCGAAGAAGAAGTAGCCGCCCGTACCCCCTACAAGTAGAGTGTCAGCCGTACTGAGCACGGTATTGGGTTGCGTAAAGCGGGTCCATGCATAGGTTACACCGGTAGCAGTAGTGTTTGGGTCGCCCAGCACCAGGCTACTGTCCCGGCAAGTCAGGTAGGTCGTATCCGGACCGGCCTGGGCGATGGGGAATGCCCGATTTTCCTGAATGGTAAAGGCCAGGGTATCCACGCAACCGTTACCGGTATCGGTGGCGATCAGGCGGTAATCGGCCGGGTTACTGAGTTGGAGGTTCGCCAGGTTGCCAATCGTCATCCCCGGCAAGCTCTGCCACTGTACATTAACCGGGCCGGTACCGGAAGTCACGGCCGTTAAGTTGACGCCGTTACGGGTACAAGTCAGATCCTGGATACCATTAATGGTAATACTCGGTAGTAAAGTATCTATCGTTACGGTCACTTGGTCGGTGGCGGTGCAGCCAGTGGTGCTATTGCGCACATTTAGTAGATAAGTGCCCGCACGCGCTACGCTGATCCGTCCGGCGAGGGTATCCGCCAGGGGCGCGGGGCGATCCCAGCTATAGGTGCGGTCCGCAAAACTGGTATCCGCCACTAGTTCCAGACTCGTAATTGCGCAGTTCAGACGGTCCGGTCCGCTAATACTCGCTGCCGGTGCCAGGGTGTCGATGGTAACAATAACCGTACTGCTGTCGCGGCAGCCGCTTACTCCGTCTACGACCAATAATTGATAGCTGCCGGGCGTGATGACGCGCGTTTCGGGTGCCGAATTTCCTTGGGTGAATGGTTCGGCCGGCGGACCTATCCATAAATAAGTTACACCCGTACGGTTCGTAGTCAACGGGCCGCCGAGCTGCACACTCGCGCTGTCGCAGGTAAGCATTGCGGGCAAGCCGGCATCGGCCGTAAGCGGCAGACGCAGGTCGGTGATCGTGACGGTATCGCGGTCCGTGCAGTCCGCGCCGCGAAACGCTTCGGTTAGTACCAGTACGTAGCTACCCGCCGTGTCTACGCTAAATTGCGGTGCCGTACCCAGCACTTGCCCGGCCAGGTTTTCCCATTGGTAGCCGGTAATGAATTGCGTTACCGATCCACTGCCGTCCAGGAGCAGGGTGGGGGAGAGGCAACTCAGATCCCCCACTGGATTAATGATCGCCAGGGGTTGCAGCACGGCCAGGTCCAGGTTCACGGTGCTGTCGCAGCCGGTCGTGCCGGTTAGCATTCGGCTGTAGAGGCCCGTCGAGAAGTAGGGCTGGCTGCCGACAAAAAAGGTGTCACCCGCACAAACGGCCACCTCCAGATCGGTTACGATCTCGTCCCGCACCGTCAGGTTGAGGGTAACGATGGAATCGCAGCCGGCCTGCGAGGGGAAAGTATCCAGGTAGCTGCCGCTGGTTAAATAGGTATTTGCTCCCTGCTCAAAAGCATCCCCGAAGCAAATAGTGGTATTCACGGTGGTTTCCAACTGGTCTACTACGTCCAGGAAAACAGTTACGGTGCTGTCACAGCCGCCGAAGCCGTTGAAGGTTCGGGTGTAAACCCCCGAAGTCAGCAGGCTCGTATCGCCTAACTGGTAGCTATCCCCCGTGCAGCGGGTAATGGCCAAAAAGGTGGTTTCCGGCTGTGGGGCAATAGTCACCGTCCAGCACACCTCCGCCAGATCGGCGCAGAGGGTGGGGAAGAAACTCTCCAGGTCGGTGCGCAGGTCCACTAAACTGATGGTAGTATCGGCGGGGTCGGGCAGGCTGTCGATCTCGTTACGGCGGTACGAAAAGCCGCACACCTGGTAGCTACCGCCGAATTCAGCCCGCAGGTCGGCCAGCGAATCCAGGCGGAGATAATCGCCGTTGCGGGCAATTAAAAAGGTATAACCGTACTCCGTGCTATCGGGGCGCGGCTGATTGTAAAACGGTTGCGGGTTCAGGTCCAGCACCGCGTCGCCCGCGCAGGCCAACAGGTCGAAGGGCTGAAAATCACCCGCATCGGCAAAGCAGCAATCCACGCCGCGCGTATCGCAGAAAATCAGCCGCAGGCCGGTCACGGCTCCCTGGGCGAAGGGCTTGGTGCTCAGGGCACTAAAGGCCCAGGTGCCGTTTACCGGGCCGGTATTGAAATTCTCCAGGCAGCCGTTGCCGGGGTAATAGCTGCCGGTATAATTGCTGCCGGCTACCCAATTGAAGGGGGAATTATTGTTCCAGGTCACCGGCGCGCCGGGGTCGGCCACGGGCGCATCGCCGCAGCGTTGAAAGTCGATGAACCAGCGGGTAAAAAAGCTGAACGGCCGCACCTGTCCGTTGATCGGACCGATCAATTGCACCGTCTGCCCGCCGGGACTGGTCAGGCTCAACGTAAAATCGTAGACGTACTGGTGCGCAAAATCCACTTCCACGCCGCACAACCCCTGTAGCGGGTCGGCCAGATTATCGTTGAAATAATCCGCCACCTCGATATTAAAGGTGGAACTACCGGTCGCGGCAATTACAATCGTGTCCGTACGCCCGCACGACTGCCCGTGCAGCGGACCGCTGAACCATATAAGTAGCAGCAGGGCGGGCAAACTCAGTAGCCCCCGGTAAAAATTGGTGGTAGTTCGAGGCAAGTGCTCGTGTGTTTAGGGATTATGTAGCAAAGGTAAAGGTACGGAAACGCGTGGGATGTAGGCTGTAGCGTAAAAGCGATCCCCTACTTTTCCACGCTTGCCCTTCAAGAAGCGGATCGGGTGTATATACTTTGGCCCCCGCCCGCCCTGACCGGGCGTTCGGCCGGGCTGTTCCGCCGCGCGCCTGACGGCTTGGCCCTGCGGGTTCGTCGCTATCGCTCCGCCGGCTCCCATCCCTGGTCCGGCTCGACCGCTGCCTACCTACTGCAACTTCGCTTCCCGGACGGGGTAGGGTGGCGTCGTTTCGTGAAGCGGTAGAATAACTCGGGCATCAGTTTTTCCGAACGGGAATAAAACCGGTAGCAACCGCAACATCCCTTTGTTATCCAGATGGGCAAATTTTCAGCCGGATAACTCGTTATCTTCGCGTATGAAGTACTCACTCCTGCTCTTGCTGCCCGTCTTATACCTTAGTCTATTCTCCGGAGCATTCGATGCGCCGGGATCATCCTCCACGCCGCCATTATCAACCAAAGCGACTCCCCGACCACCCACCGCTAAATTCGACCTGACCTTTGACGAGATCCGTTCCCTGCCCACCGTCCACTATAAGTTGGCTTTCCATTTTGAAGCCAACCCTGCCGGTGAGAACTTTACCTGTAACCCGGAAGATTCCCTGGTTCAGGTCAATTCGTTGCTATATGCCTCGAATTATGTCTATTACGTAGTTTGGAAGATGAACGAGACGCTTGAAAAGGCACTGTTGATCGATGGGAATGAAACGGATGCTAACATTCGGTTCGGACTGGTCAATGAGGATTGGTGCGCCAGTAGCTACTTTTATGCCAATGGGGAGCGGCCGACACTCCTGAAAAATGCTTTCAACGTTGTATGCTCCTGGGATTCGCCCACCGACGGATTATTGGCGGCTACCAACTACGGTAGTAATACCGTTTACGTGCGCAACGTGATCAATAATTTACTGAAGGGAGAAGAGGAAAGCGATAATAATTTCTGGGATGTGGCCCGCGTCATCCTTCACGAGTTCGGCCACACGAATTCGCTCAAGCATTCCTTTAACTGCAAAAACCCCTGTGGAGGGGTCGATATCGATGTAAAGGCGGAATGTAACGGCAATTGTTACCCCACGGACAGCCGCTCCAAGGGCTGTTTCGGGGGCTTTTCCAAACGTCGCCTCATCATGGCCTACGGCATCCAACTTCATTTTACCCCCTGCGAAACCGAGCAGCTGTGGAATTACCTCCTCAATAATCCCCGCCCCTATCAGTATCTCGACCCCTGCCGGGAAACCCCCGGCCCCGATCCCATCGTCTATGATACCCAGGATACCCTGACCTGGACGGGCAAAAAGATGTTTAATAAAAACGTGCTGATCAAAGCCGGTACCACGATCGACGCCCGCCACGACATCCTGATGGCCCCAGGAAAAACGATTACCGTCGAGTCCGGCGGCGAGCTATTCCTCAACGGCGGCCGCATCGCTGAGTTATGTGGGGATGAGCGGCAGGGAAGGGTGTTTAAGCCTGACTTATTCCCGTTCACTGAAGCTTTCGAGCGAATTAATTTGGTTAGTTGTACTTTCGATAAGAAATCGGAAACTGGAAGCATGGGAGCGAGGAATAGTGCTCCTTGAACTAGTTTCGGCCTAACTTACGGCCATGTACGGGTCTGTTCTCACCTTCACCCTACGGGGTATCCACCCCCGCCGCCCTTCCGGCCGTGGCGACGGGTGGAGGAGGAATTTATTTATTTTCAACCGCGATGATCTCCAGCCCCTCCACCGCGAAATCCTCGTCTACTTCCCCCAGGTAAACGTTGGCGATGGCCGCCCGTAATTCCTTCAATTGTGCGGTGGCCACACTTCGTCGCAGTTCGATGTCGATCTCCGCCGTGGCGGTAAACCGCTGATCGGCCTGCGGTATATCCAGGCGTTCCAGCGCACTCAGTACGTCGCCCATCAGCGGGTAGGTAAAGGCCAGCGTATAGCGTAGCGTGCGGTAGCGTGTCACCACCGGCGCGTCTTCCAGGGCCAGGTGGGCGGCGGTACGGTACGCATTGATCAGGCCCGCCGCGCCCAGTTTGGTGCCGCCCCAGTAGCGCACTACCACCACCAGCGTATTGGTCAATTCCAAGCTGTCGATGCGCCCAAGGATCGGTCTACCGGCCGTGCCGCTGGGTTCGCCGTCGTCATTGGCGCGATGCCGGTCGCCGGTGTGACCCAGCCGGTAGCCGTAACAGTGGTGCCCGGCTTTGGGGTGGGCGGCACGCACTTCATCCATCAGCATTTGCACGGCTTCTTCTTCGGAGGCGGGGTAGGCAAAGCCGAAAAATTTACTGCCCCGGTCACGGAAATCTCCGGTGCCGGTGCCGGCGAGGGTTTGGTAGGCGTCCATGAGTGAGGGAATGAAGTAATGAATTTTTGGAGCGTAAACGCATGACGAGACAGTTTCTAAACAGATAATTTCGCACCGCAGGGTATACAACCGATTACCTGACAACCTACAAGAGGACCATTTCGGGCGTGTCCCCGGCTAGGGCCGGGGCCGGTTCCTTCCAGGCTCGCTGTTCGCTCGGCCGCTACGCGTCTCCACCCTGACGGGTGGCCCTTCCAGGTACCTCACGCAAATAACCCGGCTAACCCATTGCTCCAATTGATTTCCGGCCAAAGGTAGCATACTGAACAGTGTAATCATCGTCAGCCCACCGCGTGAGGTGACCGGAGGGGCGTTAGCGCACGCAGTGCCGAGCGATCAGCGAAGCCCGTAGGGGACCGACCCCGGCGTAGCCGGGGGCACGCCCCTCTTCTTGTCATCTTTTGCCACCCCGTCCTGTCAATGTGGCGCAACTACTGCCGTGGCAAGGCGTTTGCAGGGGGTGAAACGACTAAAAAATTGGATGAAAACTATGGCACACAACGATCAACCGAACGATGCCGGCACCCTGGCCGATGACCGGATGGAGGACGCCGCCACTACTGAGCAGACCACTGACGAAACGGCAACCGAGCAGGATGTCCAGGTACTGGTGGCCGGACTGGAAAACCAGGTAGCTGAATTGAAAGACCGTAACCTGCGCCTGCTGGCTGATTTTGAGAACAGTAAGAAACGCCACCTGCGCGAGCGGTTGGAACTGATGGACTCGGCCGGTGGAAGTACGATGAAGGCCCTGTTGCCGGTGCTGGATGATTTTGACCGCGCCCGTAACGGTGAGGGACTGACCGACGGCGTGATGTTGGTTTATAAGAAACTGTATGACAACCTGTCCATGCTAGGTTTGGAAGAGATGGATAGTACCGGTGCTGCCTTTGACCCCGACCTGCACGAGGCCCTGACCGAAATACCGGCCCCGACGCCGGATGCGGTGGGAAAAGTGGTGGATACTATTGATAAGGGCTATACCCTGAAGGGCAAGATATTGCGCCACGCCAAGGTGATAGTGGGCAAGTAACATTTATTGACGAACGAACGGCGTAACGGCCGGTCTCCCGCAGCGGGGGCCGGCCCGTTGCGTGCAAAGCCCTCCGGGGGAACGATAGCGCATGGCAAAGCAAGATTATTACGAGATTTTGGGCGTGGAAAAAAACGCGGATGCGGACACCATTAAAAAGGCGTACCGCAAAAAAGCGATGAAGTACCACCCGGACCGCAACCCGGACGATCAGAAAGCCGAGTCTAAATTCAAGGACGCGGCCGAGGCTTATGAAATTTTAAGCGACGGCGATAAACGGGCGCGTTACGACCGTTTCGGCCACGCGGGCGTGGGTGGTAACGCCGGTGGGTTTGGCGGCGGCGGTGCCGGCGGCATGACGATGGAGGATATTCTGAATCAGTTCGGCGATATTTTCGGTGGCGGCGGTGGCGGCGCGGGCGGTCAGTTTTTTAGTGGCGGGGGTGGTGCGCGTACTCGTCCCCGCGGGGAGCGTGGTACGAATCTGCGTATCAAAGTGCCGCTGACCCTGGAGGAGGTATCCACCGGAGTGACTAAGAAGATCAAGGTGAAGCGCCAGGTTACCTGCGAGCAGTGTGATGGAAACGGTGCGAAGGACAGCGACTCGGTAGAGACCTGTAAGACCTGCGGCGGGCAGGGTATGGTGCGTCAGGTGCGATCCACTTTCATCGGGCAGATGCAAACCACCGTGACTTGCCCTACCTGTAACGGTACGGGTAATCAGATCACAGCCACCTGCACCAAGTGTAAGGGCGAGGGACGCAATTACCAGGAGGATACCATCGAGGTGGAGATTCCGGGCGGGGTGGAAGAAGGGATGCAGCTATCCTTGCGCGGTAAGGGTAATGCCGGCCGCCGCGGCGGCCCGGCGGGCGATCTGTTGATCAATATCGAGGAAATCCCGCACGACGAGTTGCAGCGCGACGGTATGAATATCGTGCATGAATTGTACCTCAATTTTGCCGATGCCGCCCTGGGTACCTCGGTAGAGGTGCCGACCATCGAGGGCCGGGTGAAGATCAAGATCCCGAATGGTACGCAGTCGGGTAAGATATTCCGTCTCAAGGGTAAGGGAATGCCCAGCGTACAGAGCTACGGCCGGGGCGACCAGTTGATCCACGTTAACGTCTGGACGCCCAAGAAAACGTCCGATGAAGAACGTACCCTGCTAGAGCAATTGCGGGAGATGCCTAACTTCACGCCTCAACCCGGTAAGAGCGACAAGAGCTTTTTTGACCGGATGAAGGATTATTTCAATTAAGAGCGTGCCTAAATTTTTACTTCCTGATAACCAATCATTTAAGAACCTGGCGTCGTAAAAACTGACTTACGTAACCCGCTATGCGCGCAAGTTTTTATCTAGCCGGAACCTTAACCACGAAGTAGCCGCGAAGCGAATCATTGATCCTTAGTTCTTAAAAATTTTAGACACGCTCTAAGTTGGCTCACGGAGTTTCACGAAAGGAGCAAGGAGTGAAAGGAGCTTTCTTTTTTCGTATGCGTTACTTTGGGAGGGACGCTCTACTACTGCCCATTGATCGCCGTCCAATAATCATTCCTTATGTACCGTTTCCCGCTGTTTTTCTTCCTATTAATTGTGGTATCAGTTACTGACTGCGGCCCTGATTATCTCCAGGAAGAGCGCCGCGCACTACCCGGTGGCATGGCAACCGGTTGGGCACACGCGGATTCGGTTGTGTGGGAGATACCGATCGAGGATACTTCCGTGGTATACGACTTGGGCCTGCGAGTGGAACACTCGGCCGAGTTTCCTTTCGAGAACCTGTACGTGAACATCGGAACCTTTTTCCCCGGTGGCGGCTACACTTCCCAGCCCCTCTCCATCCCCTTGGCCGATACCTACGGTGGCTGGTTGGGCGATTGTTCCGGTGGTTGGTGTGTCAGGGAAATTCCACTCCAGCAAAGTGCGTTTTTCGACCGCCCGGGGATTTACAAGATTTCCGTTGCGCAGTTCATGCGCCAGGACACGATGGCGGGTTTGCGGGCACTAACGTTTACCCGGATCGTTGCTCCGTAACGGCAGTAAAAGGGGATGCCCGTGCTGAGACGCACGAGCATTCCTCATCAGTTTTTATTTAGATACGCTCTAATAAGCGGGAAATTAGCAGCTCACTATTTCACGAGTAGCTTACCTGTTTTTACTACGCCTCGTTTGTCGATCAGGTGATAAAAATATACCCCCGCCGGGCCGTTTACGAGAATGCGTTCGCCGCCACGGACTTTTTGTTGAAATAATAATCTTCCGTCAGCGGTAAATACGCTTATCCGTGCACTAACGGTTGGGGGAGCGGTCAGCTTAAGCCAGCCATTATCCGTTGTCGGGTCGAAGCGGATGACGGAATCGTCAATCTCCTCGGCAATGGCAACAATGGTTACACTGCGGCAGTCGGAAACGGTGGTGCAACCTGATTGGGTAACGGCGACGAAATAGTTCCCGTTTTGTTGCACGAGGAACGTCGGTCCGGTAGCTCCTTCGATTGGAATTGTTTCGGCGTTGTCGCATAATGACCACTGGTAAGTTGCGGCGTTTCCGCTAGGGTAAGCGGTAAGGAGGTTACCATTCTGACTAAAGTCCGCAACCGGGTCCACGATTTCCAAAAAGGTATTTAACAAACTGTCGCAGCCGTTTTGGGCACTGAGGATACTCAAGTGGTATTGATTAACGGTTGCGTCGTTGACGGTCGTTCCGTCGGCGAAGGTGTAGGAATCACCCAGGCACAATTGTACGGTCTCAACGCTAGTAATTTCCGGGAGCACTAGGAGGTTGGTGGTGACCAAACTATCGCACCCGCTAGCGGCAATCAGGATACTTAGGTGAGTAAGGGGAACAACGATGTTTTGGGTACTCGTTCCGTCGGGGAAAATGTAATCGCTTCCGTTACACACACTGAATTCTTTCGTTATTTCGACGACTTCGATCAGTAGCAGAGTAGTGGTTACCAGACTATCGCATCCACTAGCTGCGATCAGGGTACTTAAGTGAGTCAGTGGCGAGGTGATGTTTTGCGCGACCGTCCCGTCAGGGAAGATGAACGGGCTACCGGCACAAACGAAATATTGCTCCGCAATTTCCGAAACTGCCATCGGTGTAATGGTGGTGGTTACCAAACTATCGCAACCGTTAACGGCGGATAGTCGACTCAGGTGAGTGATCGGGTGCTGCACATTATCCGTAAAGGTTCCGTCAGGGAAGGTGTAGTTGTTACCGCTACAGGTACTGATCGATTCATTCGTTTCGGTGATGGGTAGTGGCGTCAGTGCCGTCGTTACCAAGCTATCGCAGCCGGAAGCTGCGGTCAGGATGCTGAGGTGCGTAAGGGGATTACTTACTTCGATCACACTGCTTCCATCGGGGAATTGGTAATCAGAGCCGCTGCAGATCGCAACGTTTTCGGCAGATGATTTTACCGGATCGACCGTGAGCGTGAGTTCGATAATAGTCAGGTTGCCCTGGGGGCCGGTTAGGGTATCATAGTAAGTGCCGCTCTGAGAAAGTTGCTGTCCGTTAAAAGCCAGGCTGCTACCGGCACAGATGGTGGTGGTGAGTTGTTGTATGACGGGGGCGACCTCTTGGGGTTCTTCCACCGAGAGGTACTGGTCGATTGATGGTCCGACGAGCTTGGTTACTTTTCCCGAAGGCCAGCGAACTACCAGGCTATCGACGGTCTGGGCGGTCCCGATGCCAAAGTTGCCGTGGTGGGCGTGGGAAATTCCGTAGCTCTCGCCGGCCCTGATCTCGCGGATTTGTTTTCCCCAGGAACCGTATAATTCCAGTCGCGCACCGATACCATTACGGTTACTGGCGTGGCCGCGCAGCCTTACACCCAGCCAATGGTTAGCAGTTTCATCGTTGAGGAATAGGCGGTCGGATTGGCTGCCGGGAGACACGTACCCAGACGAATAAACACCGATGAGGTCTACCGCGCCGTCGTTATTCAAATCGCCCAGGGCGGCGGAGGTCATGTTTTCTCCCCCCATTTCAAATTCAGCGATCTGGCCTGGTAGCTCGAATGTACCGTTGCCCAGGTTATGGGCCAGGAGAACGGGAGAATAGAGCGAAGTAATGAGTAGGTCCAGATAGCCGTCGTTATCAAAATCGGCTGACATCACCTCGACGGCTTGGTTCAACCCGCTAAGATGGCCGGTTAATCCCGCTAGAGCGGTCTGCTCGGAAAAGGTGCCGTCTCCATTATTACGGTAGTAGAGGCTGGAAATATCGTGATTAACGACCACGGCATCGAGATCACCATCATTATCGAAGTCCGCAAAATCAGCGGCCCAGGATTGGCCTAGCGGGCGAATACTCGCGGCTTCGGCTACCTCCGTGTACTGGCCGTCACCGTCGTTGCGAAACAAGAGGTTGACCCGTCGACCGTCCAGGGGGTTATTAATCCCACCGCGACACTTGGAAATGTAGAGATCCAGGTCGCCGTCATTATCGTAATCGGTCCAGGTAGAACCGTAGTTGCCGGAATTATCGGACGGAATGGTTGAAACGGGATTGATCAGGTTCGGGTCATGGACCAGCGACCCGTTTCCCAGGTTGCGGAAGGCGGGAGACAGACCGTGATCGTGGCAGGCAAAGTAATCGAGGAAGCCATCGTTATCAATATCGGCAAAATTGGACCCCTGGAGGAAAATACTCGGGTTGGTGAGCGTGGCCGGAACGAAACTGTGGCTGTTGTTATCAGCGGGAACGTTGTAGTGGAGTTTTACGGTATTGTAGAAACCACCGGAAGCTATGTCGTTGAGGCCGTTATTATCGAGATCACCGATGCAGAGGCTCCATTCTGAACCGACGAAACCGAGAATTTGGGAGGTAAAGGTCCCTCCGGCGGGATCCTGGTAGTCGATGCGGAGGAACTGTCCCTGGTTGATTCGCACGATGTCGGTCAGAGCGTCGCCATTCATGTCGGCCATGCCAATGGCGAGGGGGCTGCGGACGTCATCCGGCAGTAAGGTTGGGGAGGCGTTGGTAAAGGAGAATTGGGCGGCCGCCAATAATGGGCAGGCCACGAGCAGTGCTAGTAGAATACGGGTCATGAAAAAGGGATGTAGCGCAACGCCGTTTCGGCCGGTCGGCTACCTTTCTACTTCCCGGCCGCAAAGGTAATTGCGGCGAAGTACCCGAAAAGCGGGCAGGGAGAAAAGCTCTGGTGTGTAAGGCGAAAAATCTAAGGCGAAAAAGACGATGTAGATAACCCGGGCAGAAAAGTAGTCACCGGGCGATCGGTGCTGCTCAGGTCGATTGGATGCTGCAAGCTAGGGAAAAAATAGCTAACTGGTGGACAACGTAGGAATTAATTATCTCAAAAACTTATATATGTGATTGAAAATAGCTGATTTGTGAGAAAAATAAATTTGTTGCGTGAGGTGCCTGGAAGGCGGCAACCGCAGGGAGCCGGCCCGTAGGGCCAAGCCGGCAGGCGCGCCTGGAAGGGACCGACGGAGAGGCGTTAGCCGAAGCGGCACGCCCACCGGCCTCAAAAACGCCACCCCAGGCCAAGTCCCACGCGCCAATCGGCGGGGAAAACGCCGGGCAGGTCACCGTTACGATTGAACCGGTAACGGAAGGAAGTTTCCACTTCCAGGCGCTGCCCGATGCGGTAGGTCAACTGACCGCGAGCCACGGGTTGCCAGCGGGTGATGGATGATTGAAGGTACTGCGATTCAGCTATTGCTTCCGGCAAGATATCGTCATTGCTACGGCCGGTTCCGTTGGTTATGCCAATGATTTCCAGTGTATTGTAAACGGTAAAGGAGGTAATGGTGAGTGCCGTATTCGTGAAACTGTACTGCCCCCGCATGGGCGCATCGGCGAAGCGCGAACGCAGCAGGTAGTCGACTCCGCCCTCGATACCGATGGACAAACGGCGACCGATCCGGCGGTCGAGACCGAGGGTGAATTCCACTTTTTGGGTGCGGTAGTGGGTCTCATCCGCGACCACCAAGCCGTTGAATACGGCGGAGCGATCGGTCAATAAAAAAGAATTGTTACCTAGCGCATTGGCTTCCAGGTCGGCGAAGGCAGCCGTGCCGTCGATCAGTTGCGGCAGTATCCGGCTCCAGTCCAGCTGCTCGTGGCGGTAGCGGAGGTTGGCATGAAAGCGAAATTTTTTCCCCGGCCGATCTTTTTGTCGTAGTTGCAGCCCCGCCGCCCAGCCGGTATTGCCAAAACTATTGCTGTTGATTTCGGTGCGGGCCAGCAGGTGGAGGCCCCGTTTGGTGCGCGTTAATTCGGGCAAGTCGGGCCGTTCGTTTTTCGGCGCGATTGACAATGGTAAGGTGGTCGTCAGGGGCGATGCTACCGGATTAGCGCGTAACTCGGTAATTAGTGGAGGAAAATTAATAATTGCCGCGGCAGGTGAAACGGCGGAAAAGGGGAGGGCGGCGAGCGGGGTGACGGGGTTGGCAAACCGGCGCGCGGAACGTTCGGTAGTTGCCGGGGCCGGCCGGCGGGAAGAAACGGGGTACAGTTGCGGGTCTGCATTAATTTCCGGTGTGCGATCGGCCGTGGGCGGCACTTCCAGACACGCAATCGGCCGGTCATCCGTAGCCGCTATTTGCGGCGGCGACTGCCGCACACCGGCGGGTTGCCGTTGATCGGGAGACCGAGAGATGTAGCCGAGCGCAGTGCCGCCCAGCAAGAGCAGCACCATTGCGCCCGCCCCCAGCCACCACCAAGCGGCGGCACCGCGCCGCCGCTGGGGTAGCTCGCGGTCCAACCGGTCGCTCATGTCGTTCCAGCCGGTGTCGATCCAGTCTTGTAGTTGATTATCCGACATAGCGTTGTTCAGTGGGTCCGTGGTTTAAAAATTGTTTCAGCAACTTGCGTGCTTTGTTGAGGTGCCATTTGCTGTTGCCTTCGCTCATGGCCAGTTGTTCGCCGATCTCCCGGTGGTTGTAACCCTCCACGGCGTGGAGCCAAAAGACGTCTTTGGTAGTTTGGGGCAGGCGGTCTACCAGTCCGTAGATATCATCGGCGTAGAGTTTTTCCAGCGCGGTTGCCTCGCGGGGTGCATCATAATCGGCTAATTCGATGAATCGGAGCGGCCGTTTTTTCGATCGAAAGTAATCGCTCATGGCCCGGAAGACGAAGCGCTTTACCCAACCTTCCAGCGATCCCTCCCACCGGAAGGTGTCCAGCTTCTGATAGACCTTCATCATGCCCTGGTTGAGGATATCGAGGGCCTGGTCTCGCTCCGTCACGTAGCGCGTCACCATCCGCAGCGCGGGCGGACCGTAGCGGCGATAGAACCGTTCCTGCGCCCGGCGATCGTTGCGCAGGCAGCCGGCGACCAGCTCTCGTTCATTGATGACGGTTTCGGACAAAAGAGGTCTTTTGATTAGAGCACTACGGCTAAACGGAAGTAGAGCCGACGGTAATTGTTACTGCGTTCTTCCAGACCGATCTGGGTCTGCGTGGTGTAGGTGGCTTGCTGGAACCGGTAGCCGATACCGAAGAGCATATCCGGTCCCTGACCGCTGTAGAGTTTCAGGCCGATGGAAGGGTGGATCATCGGTCCGCCTTTACTTTCAAGCACCTGGTCGGTTTTGCCTACGGGAAAACCGTAGCCGCTTTCCAACTGTACGAAAGGACTAAGGGCTTTTTTCAGAAAAATGTAGCGGACTTGAACCAAGCCGGTCACCAGTTTTTCATCGCGGTCGTAGTTGTAGAGGTCGTAACCCGCACCGCCGCCCACCCGCAGTTTCCGTCCGAACCGCCGCCCTAGGGTATACTGAATGGAGTAGCCGGTAATGGTGCGCAGTTCGCTCTCGTCGCCGGGTAGACCGACAAAGAGGGCCCGTTCCTCACGGCCGGCAGTGAGGGCGGCACTCAGTTGGTGGTACCAGTCACGCTTGGGGAGTTCGGCCTTTGATTCCTTATCCCAGTAACTGGAAGAAGCAAGGGGGTCGGACTTAGGCTTCATGGCCCGTTTTGCCTTGCGGGTACGAAAGTCGATCTTCTTGATTTCGGCTGCCTTGAAGGTAACCGACTCGCCGCTGCGCAATTCCAGTACCGCGTATTCCCCCGGTACGTATTCGGTTATCTGGCCTTCGTACTGCTTTCCTTCCGTGGTCCAAATTTGGTCCACGTACTCCATATAGGTCTGAGCGGCCACCGGCGCGGTGGTCGTCAAGAGCAATCCCAGGGAGAGGCATAGTAGGGTAAGCGTGGGGCGCATCTTCGGTTAATTTCGTGAAGGGAAGTGCTAAAAGTAAGCATTTCACGGCACTCACCGGCGGACCGGTAGCTGCGATTTCCTTCACTTACCGGGCTAGACGGACAGCGGTAGGAAAGCGTTGGCGGTCTCAGGCATTTTATTTGAGAAATGTATTCCTACTATCCGCAGCGTCTAATGGTGCAACGTGGTTGTTCACATAATTTGCCAACGACTTGTTAAGTAACCTGCCGGCATATGCAACGATTGGGCAGCGTGCATCCAGTTAGGAACAGCGGGAGAATTCAGGCCCGACTTTCCTGCTTTTAGCTAATTTCACCACACCATAACCAATCATCCATGCGAATTCTGCCTCTATTTCTAATATTTTCGCTACAACTGATGCTTTACAATTGCGATCAGCAAAGCAGTGCTAATTATGATTCTTCTGCCGAAGCGATGGAGAATAGCGATATGTCGGGAAACTGGGACTTTGAAGAAGGCAGTATCGAAATGGAACCGCCCCGCACGGCAGAACCGCCACCGCCGCCACCACCGCCCATCCCTGAAAGTCAACAGGAAAATTATCAGGGTTCCGAGCAACAACCGCTGACGGGTAAGCGGCAGCCTACGGAACCTCCCACGCCCACGCCCCGCCGCGTCATCTACACCGCCGCGGTACGAATGCAGGTGGCCGACGTGGGCCGCGCCTCCGAGGAAATACGCAACACCATCGCGCAACTCGGCGGCTACATCAGCGATTTGGATCAGACCAACAACCGCTACCAGCTCTCCAGTACACTAACCCTGCGCATCCCGGTCTCAGCTTTCGATCGGGCACTGGATACGCTCAACGACTGGTCGCTCTTCACCGATTACCGCCGACTAAACTCTCGTGACGTGACCGCCGAATGGGTGGACATTGAAACCCGCCTGCAGACCAAACGCGCCGTGCGCGACCGCTACATCGAGGTGCTGCGCACGCGCGCCACCAAGGTCGAGGACATCCTCGCCGCCGAGGAAGCAATTCGCGTCGTGACCGAAGAGATCGAATCCCGCGAAGGCCGCCTGCGTTACTTACGCGACCAGACCGGCCTGAGCACCATCACGCTGGAACTTTACCAGGAACTGGAATATCAGCCCGCGCCCGATGCATTAAAGGATGGCTTCTTCAGCCGCGCCGGCCGCGCCCTCGGCGGCGGCTGGGAGTTTTTGCAGGAACTCCTGATCGGCATCATCGCCGCTTGGCCGGTGTGGATCCTCCTTGCCGTGCTATTTTACTTCGGCCGTCGCTTTTTCCAGTCGCGCCGTCGTAAGTAGCCGCTCGATCAGCGCCTGACCCGCAGGAAGGCGTGGGCCATCTCCAGCCCGCGCACCTGCAGGTCGACGTAGCGCTGCAAGGCCGAATAATCCTCTTCCTGCGCGTAGCGAAGAAATGCGGAAGCCTGACCGTAAATGGCGGGTATCCGCAATGTCTCGGTGAAGAAGTAGCCATCGAGAAAATTTTGTACGCCGCCCGAAACGATCAGTCGTTTCACCTTTACTTTATCGCCGAGCTGGGTGAAGATACTATTCACCATGCTCGTCATCTGATCGGCCGAATGACCCAGGTAGGTGACTGGACCGTAGGCATCACGCAGTTGATCATCGGCGCGGAAGAGTTCCAGCTTACTGAAATTAGTGCCGCCGTTAGCGGCAAACTCCACGGCCAGTAGCGGTAGTTGCAGCAGGGCGTGTAGGCTGGCGGGGCCGAACCCCTGGCCGACTTCTTTCACGATCAGCGGCAGTTCGGGGTAAACGGCGATTATAGTTTTAATGATTTCCAGGGGCGGCCGCTGAAAGCGGTCGCCTTCCGGTTGCAACCACTCCTGCAACGGATTTACGTGAATAATCAGGCCGTCGGCTCGCAGCAAGTCGATCAGGGCGGGTATGCGATCCAGGTCGCTGCGGTCGATCAGTTCTTCCACCTGCGCCACGCCCAGGTTGGCAAACAGCGGCACCGTATCGCCGATAATGGGCCGCACGTCGAAATCCGCCAGCCGGTCGGTTGAATATAGCAGCGAACGGCAGGAACCCAGTCCCATGCCCAGGCCGAACTCCGCGCACGCCTGCGCCAGTCGGTGGTTGATGCCCCGCGCCCGTTCGGTACCGCCGGTCATGCTGCTCACCCACAGCGGCGCGCGCATGGTTTTGCCGCCAAAGTCCGTCTCCGGCAGGCTTCCCTCGGGGGGGTGCCCGGCCAGCAGCGGCTCGTAGTGGAATCGCTCGTCCAACTCCCCGCTCGTAATCTGGGAGCGGAAGGCCAGCTCGATGTGGTCCTGCTTGCGGGCGGCGGCGGTGGGGTCGTTATCGGTCATATAGGTAGCGCGGTCGGTTGGGGGCGTAAAGGTAGGGAACCCCCCATCCAGTAGCGGTTAAAATCGGGGTAAACCGCATAATTGGATATTGTCCGCATGATTGTCACCATTCAGAGACGCAAGGTATTGGGCTGGTGTATGTAGACACGGTCCAAATGATTGTCATCATTCGGAGACGCAAGGTACTGCGTCTCTACGGGTCATATATTTTTTAATGTTTTTCCTACCCGTTCGATCATCGCATCGTCCACGTCTAGGTGCGTGGTAAAGCGCACCGTTTGCGGCCCGAAGGGAACGGCCTGGATCTCGTGCTTTAGCAGTATATCCAAAAACGACTGGGCGGTAAAGCGGGTGGGGTCCAGGTCAAAAATACAGATGTTGGATTGTACGGGGCGCACGGCGGTCACGTAACTCAGCTCCCGCAGCCACTCGCCCAGGCGGGCGGCGCGGGCATTGTCGTCGGCCAGGCGGGCCACCTGATTTTCCAGGGCATACAGGCCGGCTGCGGCCAGGTAACCTGACTGACGCATACCCCCGCCCAGGGCCTTGCGGTAGCGGCGCGCACGGGCAATCAGGCTGCGCTCGCCCAACAGCAGGCTACCCACGGGCGCGCCCAGGCCCTTGCTCAGGCAGATACTGATGGTATCAAACAGGCGGCCCCAGTCGGCGGGGCCCTCACCGGTGGCCACCAGGGCATTGAACAGGCGCGCGCCGTCCAGGTGACAGGCCAGGTGGTGGTCGCGTGCCTCCTGTACTAGCGGAATCACTTCATCCAGGGTATAGATGCTACCGCCGCCCTTGTTGCAGGTATTTTCCAGCACCAGCAATTTAGAGATCGGCAACCAATCGGCGGCCGGTTTTACGGCGGCGGCCACCTGGCCGGGGCGGAGCTTGCCATTCTCGCCGCGCAGCAGGTTCATGCTCACGCCCGAAAGCAAGGCCCAGGTGCCGCTTTCGTACTGGTAGACATGCGACAATTCCTCGCAGATCACCTCGTCCAGCGGCTGCGTGTGGCACTTGATGGCCAGTTGGTTGGTCATGGTGCCGGAGGGACAGAACAAGGCGGATTCCATCCCGAACAGCTTGGCGGCATGGGCTTCCAGGCGGTTCACGGTGGGATCCTGGCCGAAGACATCGTCGCCTACCTCGGCGGCCCACATAGCGGCCAGCATGGGCGGGGTGGGGCGGGTGACGGTGTCGCTGATGAGGTTTATCAAGGAGTGAATTAGTGAAGGAGTGAATATCCGTGTTCTACGTGGCATATGCTGGAATACTATTCGTAAACCGGCGTGAAGATAAGGAGATAAAATAAGGCTTGTTTTGGGCGTGCCGGCCCCGCAAAAATGCGGGGGCCGTCGGTCCCTTACGGGCTTCGCTGTCGCTCGGTGCTACGCACGCCCCCTCCAGGCACCTCACGCGGAAAATAGTGTTGACTGATATGATTCGCGTGAGGTGACCGGAGGGCCCCGCCGCCCCGCGGCAGGGGGTGCGCAGCACGGAGCGACAGCGAACCCCGCAGGGCACCGACCCCGTTCCCGGCAGGGACGGGGGCACGCCCAACGTATTTAGACACGCTCTAAAGGACGCAACTAACCATCCAGTCCAATAGATAACCTATCTTTAACCCCTAACCCTCCCGATCATGCCGGACATTCCCAATATTCAACTCGTTCATTACGCCATTCCGTTTTTCGTCGTGTTGCTGCTCATCGAGGTGGGCGTGGGGGCCTATGAACGTAAAGAATGGTACGACGGCCGCGACACCGCCGGCAGTCTGACGATGGGGATCGGTAACGTATTCGCGGGATTTTTGGTTAAGGCCGTTCAGGTGGCCGCGTTGTTTTTTGTCTACCAGTACCGATTATTTGAGATTGGAAGCGCGTGGTATATCTGGCTGCTGCTGTTTTTCCTCGATGACCTGACTGCCTACTGGAACCACCGGATCTCGCACGAGAGCCGGTTTTTCTGGGCCTCGCACGTGGTGCATCACAGCTCTAAAAGATACAATCTGGGCACCGCCCTACGGCAAACCTGGACCACCATAATTACCAGCAACTGGATTTTTTGGCTGTGGCTGCCGCTACTTGGCTTTCACCCACTAATGATCGTTATCCTGGGTTCGATCAACCTGATCTACCAGTTCTGGATTCATACCGAAGCGATCGGTAAATTGTGGTGGCCGATCGAGTACGTCTTCAATACGCCCAGCCACCACCGGGTGCACCACAGTAGCGATCTGAAGTACCTGGATAAAAACCACGGTAATATTCTGATCGTCTGGGACCGGTTGTTCGGTACTTTCCAGATCGAAGAAGAGCGAACAGCCGCGCTACGGGCTGGTGCATGATATTGACAGCCACAACCCGCTGGTGATCGCCACCCACGAGTGGCGTGACCTGCTGCGCGACCAGTGGCAACCCCTGACCCCGAAAGAGCGATTGATGTACCTATTCGGCCCACCGGGATATAGCCACGATGGGTCGCGGCGGACGACCGAGGAAATGCGGGCGGCAGCGGGCGATGGAGAAGAATAGCCGGCACTTGCCCTGATTTTGTCTGCTAACTGACGATGCCGTTGAAACCGGCGGGGTGATTTTTGTCGTACTTTTGTGGGCTTTATTGTCTGAACACATGAAAAATAAATGTACGAATTCCATGACCAATTCATACCCGCGCCTGCACTTGATCGGCTGTTTTATTTTAATTCTTATTACTAACTTAGTCGTGGCTCAGGCTGCCGACCCCGGCGCGCTGCAACGCTTAATTTCCGGTACCGACGGCTACTACCGCACTTCGGTTGCGCACCCCACGGCCCCCGCATTTTTCCGCCTGGCTAACGGTAGTGAACTGACCATCGCCGGGGCGGACGTTCGGGCGCGTGCCGACCAGTTTTTCCAGACTTTTGTCGGTGATTTCAGTCTTTTGGAAGGCGAGGAATTACGCTTACGCACGGTACATAACGACGCAGCCGGAAACCGGCATGTGGTGCTGGATCAGTATTACCAAAATGTGCCCGTGTTCGGTGGCGAATACCGCCTGCATTTCAACGCCGCCGGCCGCTTGGCGGCGGGTAACGGGAGCCTGGTTGATTTGCGGAACCTCGCCGCGGCCGAGCCAACTCAGATAAGCCCGACGCGCCTGTTGGAAATAGCCCGTACCACCACGGCTAAACAATGGGGCGGTACCTGGCAAGTGCAATCGACCGAATGGGTGATCTACCACGCCGGATTGATCCGTCATTTGGCCGCTGAACCGGTTAGGGCCTATGCGGTAATAGTAAAAGAATCGGTTCTCGCCGCAGAGGTTCTTGCTTTTATTGACGGTGATAATGGTCGGGTCGTAGACCTTTTCTCGCTGAGTTGCGATGCACTGGACCGTAAATTGTATAATCGGAATTTCGGTAACCTCACCTGGACGGAAGGAAATACTTTTCCCGGTTCGCTGAGTGCGGTGCGACAGGATCTACTCAACTTTACCGGCCAGACCTACTACTTAATGGCCCAGACCTTTGGGATAGACGGCTGGGATGGCGCGGGCGGTACCATGCAGATCATGTACAACTCGGCAGCATTCGACGAGGCGAACGGCGGCTCCAGTTGCCCCAACGCCCGCTGGTCGGGTGGGGCGGCGCACTTTTGTCTCGGTACGGAAACCGATGACATCGTAGCTCATGAATGGGGGCATGCTTACACCCAAACCCTGAGCGGACTGATCTACGCTTTCGAGAGCGGTGCCCTCAGCGAAGCCTATTCCGATATTTGGGGTGAGACCGTGGACCTGTTAAATGGACAGGGTGACGACGCGGGTGCCAACGACCTGCGCAATGGCTGTTCGGATACCGGTACGCGCTGGCGGGTAGGAGAGGGGTCGGCCTTCGGCGGGGCCATCCGTGACATGATGTACCCTGAATGCCGCAACGATCCGGGCAGTACCCAGGGGGCAGCTTATTTCTGCTCGGCCACTGCCGGAGAAGGTACGGATAACGGCGGCGTACATAGCAACTCGGGCGTGGCCAACCGCACCTTCGCCCTACTGACTGACGGCGATGGTAGTTTTGCTGGAATCGGCCTGACCAAAGCGTCGCACATCTTCTATGCCGCCCACGTCGGTTTCCTGGGCCGCACTAGCGGCTTTTACGATCTGGCCGACGCCCTGGAAGGGGCTGCCGCCGGATTGGCGGGGCAGAACCTGCCGGCCCTGACCGTATTAGATTTACCCGCCGCCGCTTCCGGTGAGGTCATTACGGCGGCCGACCTCGCCACGCTGGCTCAGGTGATCGTCCTGACCGGTCTGCGGTCCGATGCGGGCTGCAATTTCCCACCCATGCTGGACCCCGCCATGCCGCCGGGCTGCACGGCCGGCCAAACCTATGTTCCCCTGTTAAGCGCAGATTTTGAGAATGGTGCCCCCGGCTGGGCGTTGCCCGAGTTTCCGACTAATCCCGCCAACTGGGAGAGCCGTCCCTGGGTGATAACTTCCGGTTTGCCGGGTGGGCGTGGGGGGCAAGCCATGTTTGCCAGCAATCCGCCTAACGGCAACTGCACGACCGATAAACAGAATGGCTACGTCAGCCTGCGTAGTCCGCTGGTCAGCCTACCACCCGGCGGCGAGGACGGGCAACTTCGGTTCGATCACTTTGCCAATACGGAATTTGAATACGATGGTGGACTGGTGCGCTACGCGATAAACAATGGCGCCTGGCAATTCGTACCGGGGGCGGCAATTAGTTTTAATCCCTATAACAATGTATTGAAACCCGCCCCCGGCAATGATAACCCCTTTGCCGGAAAAGCCGCCTGGACGGGTGCCAATCAGGGTTCCACCTCCAGTAGTTGGGGAACTTCAGTCGTCGAGCTATCCGCCCTGAATCTGACAGCCGGCGATGCTATTCAATTCGCTTTCGACCTCGGGAGCGATGGCTGCAACGGCTGGCGCGGCTGGTACGTGGATAATGTTAGCCTGGGCTTCTGCGCGGTGGTATTACCCGTCAGTTGGCGCAGCGTAACGGCCCGCGCCGATGATGAACGTCGCCTGATCCGGATCGATTGGGCTACCGAGCGCGAAGAAAACAATGCCGGTTTTCACGTAGAACGACTAGCCGAGGGGGAAACCGATTGGCAAATTCTGGAAAGCTTGGAGGCCGCTACCGCCAACCAGGCGGATGGAAAAGCCTATGAATATGTTGACCGGCGGGTCACTGCGGGACGCACCTATTTTTACCGCATCCGTCAAACCGATCTGGATGGCACGGTGGATTATTCGCCAACGGTTTCCGCGTCCCTGCGAGAGGAATCCGGCCGATCCTGGACCGTTCTTCCTAACCCGACCAATGATCTGATTCAACTAGCGGGTCCGGCCGGACGCATGCCCCTTCGAGTAAAGTTACTGGACATGGCCGGACGTACTCTCGGATTGCTACCTGCCGTCAGTGCAGGATATAGCCTGGGTAATTTCAGCCCCGGTATCTACCTGCTACTACTAGAATTTACGGATGGCGAACGCGAGTTAGTTCGAGTAGTTAAGGAGTGATAGCCTACTCATGGTGGTGATTCCGGCAATTACCTATTGGAGCGTGTAACCTAAAGTTTTACCTTGCCGTCATGTTACTAAAATCGGTTCGTAGGCTTTCGTTCTTGAACTCCGACCTGGGGGCAATTTTGTTGCTCTTAAGCTGCTGGATAACCGGTATTCTGATCGTCGGCCCGAGCGGGGATTTTCCCCTCAATGATGATTGGGCTTACGCTCGCGGTGTGTACAGCCTGGTGGAAGAAGGAAAACTTCGGCTAGACACCTGGCCCGCGATGACGCTCATTGCGCAGATTGGCGTGGGGTGGATCTACTGCGAAATTTTTGGATTTTCGTTCGAAGTCCTTCGCTGGTCTACCCTCATCAACAGCTTACTGTGTATCATCATCTGCTATTTTCTGGCTAGAAAAGTAACGGTCAGGCCCCTTGCCACCTTCGTTGCACTACTGTTACTGTTCAATTCACTATTCTTTTCGCTTTCCTTCACCTTCATGACGGAGGTTCATTTTCTGCTGCCGTTGCTGGGGGCTTGCCTCTTTTTTAGTCAATACATCGAAAAGCAACATTACGGTGCGCTATTGGTAGCGACGATTTTTTCGGTATATGCAACGCTAGTCCGGCAACCCGGCCTGCTCGTTCCCCTGGCTTTCGGGATCATCCTGTTTCTGCACGGAAAAACGACTACCCGCAAGTTGGTCTCCCTACTGCCTTTCGTAGTCAGCATTGTTTGCTTACAGCTGTACTATTCGTGGCAGCGCGTCAATTTTCCTGAGCTATTTAAGGTAGGCGACTTCGGCGATTTACTCACTAATTTAACTTCCCGGACCGCCGATCATTTTTTGGACATTAGCGTCAGTCTGTTGCTGTTGCCCCCGCTATTTCTGCTTCCGCTTATTATTTTACTTCTTCCTTCCGTCGACTGGAATAGCGTGAAAAAGAGTTACGCGGCACTACTATTCAGCGCACTGATCTTGGTCTTTGTTTGCTATTACCGGCAGTTTTTTCCCACCGAGAACGTCATCTATAATCTAGGACTGGGACCCCGGTTACTGAAAGGTGCATCCCTCTATCCCAACAATATCGATCCGATAATCGGCAGCGGCTTATGGAACGCGCGCGCCTACCTCGCTCTCCTCAGTACCTTGGGCATCAGTGTACTATTGATCGCTAACTTACCATTCCCCCGTAAGTTATTCAGGCGTGATGGAGTGGTTGCTTCCGCCCAACTGATCAAGTGGGGCCTGGGGCTATTTTGCGCCGGGTATATGGCTTTGATACTACTGGTCGGCAGTTTCTTTGATCGTTACACCCTAATCCTCGTGCCCGGTTTAGCCATCATGGCCCTTCACCGGCGCCCGAAATTCAGCAAGATTTTTAGTGGTTTAGCCATCGGATTCCTGATATTCAACGCTCTGTTTAGTCTAACGGCCACACATGATTACCTATCCTGGAATCGGGCGAGAAACGAAGCGAATAATGATTTGCGCGCAGCGGAAATCCCTCCAACATTCGTCGATGCCGGTTTCGAGATCAATGGATGGCTGGAAGCCGGTCCTGATCGGTTCAATAGTCCCGCGACGGTAAGTTGGTGGTTCGTTAGCGAAGATGATTACGCTATTGCCTTCGACGAACTGGACGGATTTAAAAAATGGGAAACATATGAATATACTACCCTCCTGCCACCAGGTAAGGATAGTCTTTTCTTGCTGCACAAGGATGCCGTTACGGAATTGAGTTATGCGGATTTTCCAGTAAGTACCAATCTAGAGGAAGTGGGGAGCGATCCGTTAAACTTTACTTCCACCGATTCACGGGTCGAATTTAACGGCGCGAACCTGCGATCGGATGAGCAAGCCCGGTCAGGAAATTATTCCATGAAATTAGGTACCGAACACATATACGGTCTTACGACTAAGTTTTGGGGAATTGCGCCGGGAGACTCGATTATAATATCGGCGTGGCGTTATCCTGCGGGAACGACTGCCGGCATCGTCATCAATTCTGATTATCAACGTGCCTACTACCTCGATGATGCACAAGGAGTAGCAATTGATGAGAACGGGTGGGAAAAAGTTACGTTATCGCTGGCTATCCCTCCCTATACCGGCACCGACCGGATGAGTATATTCATCTGGAACCGCGATGGGCAGGAGGTTTGGTGGGATGATATGGTGGTGGAACGAAAGAAGAAGGAAAATTAACTTTTCACAAGCTATGTTGGGCGTGTCCCGTCCTGCCGGAACGGGCCGGTCCCTTTCCAGCTCCCTGACGGTCGGCCCTGCGGGCTGCTCTCCCGTTAAGTCGGGAGAGCACTGTCCAGGCACCTCACGCGGGAATGATAAGGTTACAAGTCGGTAAAACGTAGTTTTTAAATCACACTATTTGGAAATTTCACCCTTGAAGTAAGAGAGAAGAGCGTTTTTTTAGATAAAATGAGCTAAAATCGAACAATACGTGACTGGCTTACGCTAGAATAGATGATGAGACGAGACACAAATCCCAAGCATGAAGGTGGTACCGATTCCACGGAGATGACATCATCAGCCGCCGCTATTCCTATAATCAAGGAAGAGGTGATTGTTGGTAAGAAAACCGTTGAAACGGGCCGGATAACAGTTGAAAAGCGCGTGGGTTTTACGGATCGGGTCATAGAATTGCCGCTTACCGAAACACACTACGAAGAAAAACGGGTGACGTTCAATCATCAGGTAGATGAGTTACCAAAGACCCGGACGGAGGGCGATACGCTAATTATTCCCGTCGTCCGCGAGGAAATAGTGATGACCAAACGGATTGTGCTACTGGAAGAAATACACCTGACAAAAGTAGTGAGCCGGGAAGACCGTTCCGAAACAGTTCGGCTTCATCAAGAGTCCATTACCATTAAGCGAGAATGAGTAGTAGCACATAGTATTCCATAAATTAGTAAATGCATTTTTAACACCTACGCTATTCCGTACTGGAATGGTACTCCCTACTTTTTTCTTAACCATAAATCGCATTAGTAATGAACCAGACAGTAATCGGTGTATTTGACACCAAAAATCAAGCCCAATCCGCCCGTGAAGCACTCAAGAACGCTGACTTCGACCAGAGTAGCATTGATGTATCCTCTTACGGCGAGCATGGCACAACCGGAGACCGCTACCGCGACGACTCCGATTCCGTTTCCAGCTTTTTCGGCAACCTTTTCGGTACCGATGACGACCGCACCAAAACATATTCCGACGTAGCCGGCCGTGGTACCGTTATTACGGTACACACCAAAAATATGGCCGACGCCAAGCGTGCCGCCGCGATCATGGACCGCTATGAGGCCATCGACATGGACGATCGCTACAGCCAGTACTCCACCAATAAGTTCGATGCGGACAAGAACCGTAGTTACCTGAACGACCGCCTGGGCGACGTGAACGGTAAGATCGAAGTGGTAAAAGAAGATATCGCCGTAGGCAAGCGCGAAGTGGAAACCGGCGGTGTAACCGTTCGCAGCCGAATCGTAGAAAAGCCCGTAACCGAGACCCTGCGTTTGCGTCAGGAAGAGGTATTCGTAAAACGTACTCCGGTAGACCGTGCCGCCAAGGCCGGTGACTTTGAGAACGAAACCATCTCCCTGCGGGAAACCGCAGAGGAAGCAGTAGTGGAGAAATCAGCCCGGGTCGTGGAGGAGATCGAAGTCGGTAAAAAGGTAAATATTCGTACCGAGCAAATCAACGAAACCGTCCGCGAAACCGAAGTCGATATCGACAAGAAGGCACACAAGGACGTGAAGACTCACGGAAACATCAAGAAGTAAGTGCTTTGGTATCCATTTGATCGAATACCGAAATTTTAACTGAACTATCAAAGGATGGGAGCCTACGAGTCGTTGGCTCCCATTTTTCATTAACTAAAACACACACACCATTATGGCAAATATTAGAATTGAAGAAAAGAATGGCGGAACCGCAATCTGGCCCTGGATTGTCGGGCTACTGGTCCTGGGCCTCGTTATCTGGGGAATAACCGAATTATTCGACGAAGCCGATGAACCCGGTATCGAAGAAGTGGGTATCGTGGACAACGATGTCGATGACAATACCGCCGTCTACACAAATACGGATGCCGACGATACCGCCTACCGGAATAGCGTTGCCGCTTACATGGACTACACTGCGGATATGCAGGGCGAAATGGGGCTAGACCACGAGTTCAGCCACCGGGCACTTACTCTCCTGGCAAATGCTTCCGCCTCACTCGCTGAATACAAAGAACAGGATGGTAACAGCGACGCCCGGACCAAAGCAGCCCAGGTAAGACAGCTGGCCGATGAGATCACGCGTGACCCTACAGCTACCGACCACGCGGATAAAATCCGTGCGGCAGCCCTGATGATTACCGACATCCTGGAAAACGTCGACCGTGATTCCTACGCTGGCAACGAACGCGCTCAGTTAACCCAACTGCGTAAGCAAGCTCAGGATATCAATGCCCAGACACTTACCCTCAATCAGAAGGAAGATGTACGCGGTTTCTTTGCCACCGCTCGCAACATACTGGCTAAAATGAGTTGATCCACTCAGGCCGAGCAACCCATTTTTAACCATTAAATCAACTAATTATGAGCGATATCATGAACCACACCCGCAACGAACGCTTGCGTTTTTTAGACAAATTGGACGACTATAAAGTCCACCACAACGACATTGACCCCCGGGGTTACCACGTCAAAATGCGCTCCGGCGAAACCGTCGGCGAGGTAGAAGGCTTACTGGCCGATACCGATGCCATGCTGGTCCGCTACGTGGAGTTGGAACTCGACGATGATGTGATCAAGCGTCACACCGCCGGCCGCTATACCGAACAAGACCGTCATGCCCTGGTGCCTGCCGGTATTATTACCATTGACCAGTCCGATAAAACGGTCTACTTAGAGGGAATCGGCTTCAGTCACTTTTTTGACTATCCCCGCTACAACCGCAAGCAGGGTTATACCACCCGTTACGAGGTAGATACCATGGACTACCTGTCCGGTGTCCACGACTATGGCAAGAGCTATGACCGCAATACCTACAGTACGGATACCTACCGCAATGCCAACCGGCTCGACGACGGTTTTTACAACAACGATTTCTACATGACCAACCGCGTCTAAATCGTTTGTTCCAGCCGGAGTCAAGCTGACTCACACACAAACGCCCCCGCAATCTTCCGATTGTGGGGGCGTGTTGTTTGTACCCCATCGCGGGGTACGGCCATTTTCATCTAATGGTCTACACCAGATCGTAACGATCCAGCATCATCACCTTATTCCAGGCAGCTACAAAATCATGCACAAAGCGTTTTTCACCGTCCTGGCAGCCGTATACTTCCGCCAGTCCCCGCAACTCTGAGTTAGAGCCGAAGATCAGGTCCACCCGGCTTCCGGTCCACTTCACCTCGCCCGTCTTGCGGTCGCGGCCCTCAAAAACGGTGTCTCGCTTCCGAAGCGGCCCGCCAGGTGGTGTTCATGTCCAGCAGGTTAACGAAAAAGTCGTTGGTCAACTGTCCGGGGCGGTCCGTGAAGACTCCCTTATCCGAGCCGTCGTAGTTGGCTGCCAGCACCCGCATACCGCCCACCAGCACGGTCATTTCCGGTGCGGTCAGACTCAGTAACTGTGCCTTATCCACCAGCATGGCCTCGGCCGAAGCCGTATGCTTGTCCTTACTGTAGTTGCGGAACCCGTCGGCCAGCGGTTCCAGCGGCGCAAAGGCCGTCACGTCCGTTTGCTCGGCGGTCGCGTCCGTGCGGCCGGGCGTGAACGGGACGGTCACCTGGTGGCCGGCGGCCTCGGCCGCCTGCTCCACGGCGGCGCAGCCGCCCAGCACGATCAGGTCGGCCAGCGAAACCTGCTTGCCGCCCGTTTGCTTGCCGTTGATACTCCCGTTGCACCCCTTCCAACGTGTCCAGCACGCGCGATAGTTGGGCCGGGTTGTTCACCTCCCAGTACTTCTGCGGGGCCAGGCGAATGCGGGCACCATTGGCACCGCCGCGCTTATCGGAGTTGCGGAAAGTAGCAGCCGAGGCCCAGGCCGTCGTCACCAGTTCGGAAACCGACAGGCCGGAGGCCAGGATCATCCGCTTCAGGTCGGCCACGTCGTGGTCGTTCACCAGTTCTCCGCTCACGGCCGGCACGGGGTCCTGCCACAGCAGTACTTCGGCGGGTACCTCGGGTCCCAGGTAACGCTCGCGCGGGCCCATGTCCCGGTGCGTCAGTTTAAACCAGGCGCGGGCGAATGCATCCGCAAATTCATCGGGGTTTTCGTGAAAGCGGCGCGATATTTTTTCGTAGGCCGGGTCCGTACGCAGGGCAATATCGGAGGTCAGCATAAACGGAGCGTGCTTCTTGTTCGGGTCGTGCGCATCCGGTACCGTACCGGCACCGCCGCCGCCCTTGGGCTGCCACTGGTGGGCACCGGCGGGGCTTTTGGTCAGTTCCCACTCAAAACCGAACAGGTTGTCAAAGTAGCTATTGCTCCACCGGGTGGGCGTGCTCGTCCAGGCACCTTCCAGTCCACTGGTAATGGTGTATTCCGCATTACCGGTGCCGTAGCTGTTCTTCCAGCCCGTGCTCTGCTCCTCAATCGTCGCACCGGCCGGTTCCGCGCTCACGTAATTGTTCGGGTCGGCGGCACCGTGGGTTTTACCAAAAGTGTGGCCGCCCGCAATCAGGGCCACCGTTTCCTCGTCGTTCATGGCCATCCGGCCGAAGGTCTCGCGGATGTCGCGGGCCGAGGCCAGCGGATCGGGGTTACCGTTCGGTCCCTCGGGGTTCACGTAAATCAGGCCCATCTGTACGGCCGCCAGCGGGTTTTCCAGCTTGCGGTCTTCGGTATAGCGTTTGTCGCCCAACCACTCGCCCTCGGACCCCCAGTAGATATCCTCTTCGGGTTCCCACACATCGGCGCGGCCGCCGCCGAAGCCGAACGTGGGCAGGCCCATCGACTCCAGCGCACAGTTACCGGCCAGCACCATCAGGTCGGCCCACGATATCTGCTGTCCGTATTTTTGCTTCACCGGCCACAGCAAAAGCCGCGCTTTATCCAGGTTAGCGTTATCGGGCCAGCTGTTCAAGGGCGCAAACCGTTGTCCGCCCGCCGAGGCACCGCCGCGTCCGTCCGCAATCCGGTAGGTACCGGCACTGTGCCAGGCCATGCGGATAAAGAAGGGACCGTAGTGCCCGTAATCGGCCGGCCACCAGTCCTGCGAATCAGTCATCAGGTCAAACAAGTCCTGCTTCACTTCCTTCAGGTCCAGCGACTTGAATTCCTCCGCATAATCGAACGACTCGCCCAGCGGGTTAGACAATTCCGAGTGCTGGCGCAGAATACTCAGCTTCAGCTGGTTGGGCCACCAGTCGCGGTTAGACAGGCCGCTACCGGCACTTTTTTTGATTGCTCCGCCCGAAAACGGGCAGCGACTGGATTGGTTGACGTCCCACACTTTCCCGTGGGGTGCCGATCCGTTGGCATTTGGGTTATGTTCCATAATAGCTTATTTCTTATTTAGACACGCTCTTATTAGCGGCCGAGGCGTTGACCGTATCGTGCAGCAGTACTTTCGCACTGGACCACGGAACAGTGAAAGCAAGGTAGTGGTTTAGCGTAACGGGGATGGAAAAGAACTGGAAACGAGATTATGACGTGAAAATTAAATCGACTGATTTTGGTGAATGGTCGCGCTCCGTAGGGGCCGGGAACAAACGCCCCGACCACTACGTGAGGGATAGGAGGTGATGTTTGAACGACCGAAGGGGCGCATTGTCATGCGCCCTGAAGAAAGAGAGTGCCGGATAGCCCGACCCCGGTCCCGTCAGGGCCGGGGGCACGCCCACTGACTAAAAAATCCGTTCTTTTGCCGCCATAAAATTGTGACGATATGACGTACCAAACCGTGATCGGCCTGGAGGCCCACATCCAGCTGGCGACCGAATCGAAGGCATTCTGCGGCGATGCCGTGGCCTTTGCCGGTGAACCCAACACGCGCGTGGGGGCCGTCTCGCTGGGCCTGCCGGGAACGCTGCCGCGACTGAACGAACGCCAGATCCAACTGGCGGTACGTCTGGGCCTGGCACTGGGTTGCAGAATCGAACGGGAATCGACCTTCGACCGGAAAAATTATTTCTACGCCGACCTACCCAAGGGCTACCAGATCACGCAGGACCGGCGGCCGATTTGCGTGGGCGGTGCCCTGCCGATCCGGCTGGCCGATGGTACGCGCAAGGACATACGCCTGCACCACATTCATATGGAGGAAGACGCCGGAAAATCCATCCACGACCAGGACCCGATCGCTACGCTAGTGGACCTGAACCGCGCCGGAACGCCGCTGCTGGAGGTAGTGACCGAACCCGATCTGCGCTCGCCCGAAGAGGTGGATGCCTTCATGACGGCCATGCGCCGCCTGGTACGTTATCTTGGTGTATCGGACGGAAATATGCAGGAGGGTAGCCTGCGCTGCGACGTGAACATCAGTATTATGCCCGTGGGCAGCGAGGTGTACGGACAGCGCTGCGAGGTGAAAAACCTGAACTCAATGCGCTTCGCGCGGCGGGCCATCGACTACGAAGTGAAGCGGCAGGCGAAACTGCTGGACGCCGGTGGTAAAGTCCGCCAACAAACCCGCCAGTTCGACCCCGTAACCGGTACCACCTCGGCCCTGCGCGATAAGGAAGACGCTCATGATTACCGCTATTTTCCGGAACCCGACCTGCCACCCGTGCTGCTGACGGAGGAATACGTGGCCGCCGAGCGTGCCGCGCTGCCGGAATTGCCGTGGGAAATTTACGACCGGTTACGTGAGGAATATGGACTGAGTGACTACGACGCCGAGCTGATCTACGAGGATGCCGATACGGCTACCTATTATAAGGTGTTGACGGCGGCCGGCGCCGAACCCAAGGCAGCGGCTAATCTGCTGATCAACCAGTTACTACCCGCCTGCCGGACGGATGAAATGAGTATAGCGGATTTCCCCGTGCCCGCCGCCGCGCTGGTAGAATTGCTGGCACTGATTGAAACGGGTAGGGTAGCGGCTTCTACCGCCACGGGGCAACTCTTTGCGGCATTACTGGAACAGCCCGCTGCCGCGCCCGCTGAATTGGCTGCGGCACTGGGACTGATCCAGTCGGACGATACCGATTTTCTGATCGGCCTGGTGGACGAGGTGCTGGCCGCTTTTCCCGCTAAAGTAACGGCCTACCGCAAGGGAAAGAAGGGGCTGCTCGGCTTTTTCATGGGTGAAGTGATGAAGCGATCTAAAGGTAAAGCCGAGCCGAAAGCGACGCAGGCGCTGCTGGCAGAGCGACTGGATGAATTTTAGCGAATATTCGCTAAAATACCTATCTTGGGCGCATAACCGACCGCCATGCCAACGCTCAATCCAGCTCAGATCCAATACCTCAGCGACGTAAATACGCCCTGGAAAATGCGGGTTGCTTTTTTCCTGCGCAAACTGCCCACCCTTTTCTGGTGGGGTGTGCGGGTCAAGTCAGCGACGGAAGAACGTGCAGAAATTACGATCCCTTACACCTGGCGGACGCAGAACCCCTTTAAATCCGTCTACTTCGCCGCCCAGGCCGGCGCGGCCGAATTATCGACCGGCGTACTGGTTATCGCCGCCATCCGGGGGCAAAAGCGTACGGTCTCCATGCTGGTCACGCACTTCGAGGCTACCTACACCAAAAAGGCAAACGATACGGTTACGTTTACCTGTTCTGCCGGGCCGGAAATATTTGCCGCCGTGGACCGGGCCGTCAATCTTAACGTTCCCCAGACCGTGGTAGCGGAAACCGTGGGCACTATGCCCAATGGGGTAGAGGTGAGCCGGGTGTTGGTAACCTGGGCACTGAAAGCGAGAAGTAAATGATTATCTTCACGCCAATTAAACTCAATTGCCGATGAAGGGCCTCTGGCGCCGCCTGACTACTGCCGTAATTTTCGTCATAATCATGCTCACCGGTCTATTCACCGGACCCTACACGTTCACCATTCTGTTCGCCCTCATTGCGGGCGGTTGTCTCTGGGAATTTCTCACCCTGACCCTGGACCGCGTCAGCCGACGCGATAAGATTCGGCGAGGACTCGGCCTCGCGGTGGGCCTGTTTCCCTTTGCGGTAATGACCATCATTCAGCTAAAACTGGTCGACAATTCAGACGAGTTCATCGCGCTGGTGGCCTTTCTGTTCTCGCCCCTGGTATTCTCGGTTTTCATCTACGAATTATACACCCACTCGCGCCGGCCGTTCGCCAACATCGGTTCCATTGTACTGGGCTTATTCTATATCGGTTTGCCATTCGCCCTGCTCAACTACATCGCCTTCGAGGGCGACTATTTCTATTACCGTACCATATTCGGCATCTTGCTGCTCACTTGGGTCAACGATACGGGGGCCTACCTTACGGGAAGTAATTTCGGTCGGCGGCAGCTTTTTCCAAGGGTATCTCCCAATAAAACCTGGGAAGGAACCATCGGGGGTATCGTAACTACTTTACTATTCGGCTTTTTCCTCAGCCTGGCTTTCGACGAAATGCCCTTCCACTCGTGGCTCATTTTAGCCTTCATCGTCGCCGTATTCGGCACCATCGGCGATTTGGTGGAAAGCATGCTCAAGCGCAGTGTCGGCATCAAGGACAGTGGTACTATTCTTCCCGGCCACGGCGGCCTGCTCGATCGTTTCGACGCCTTTATCTTCGTTGTTCCTTTTGCTTCGGCTTATCTTCTTTACATCCGTTGAAGCCAACGATTCGCCTACCTTCGTGTTTGTTTCCAGGGTGGGGGCCATCCCTTTTGCTAGCGCAAAAAGGGTCGCTGCGTCCGGGGCTTCGCTGTCGCTCGGTGCTACGCACTGGCTTCCCTACGGTCGTCACCCCTCCCATCGCTTGTCCTGCGTGACGTGGGCGGGGGCGCTAGACGCGGCGGTCTGCGGCGCAGCCGGCCTGCCGGCCTGCGCCGCAGACGCGGTAACTTGGTTTGGCGGCGGCCTGCCGGCCGCGTTAGACGCGGTAACTTGGTTTTTGTGCGGCGGCCTGCCGGCCGCCTTAGACGCGGTAATTTGGTTTTTGTGCGGCGGCCTGCCGGCCGCCTTAGACGCGAGGTGTCGCGTCTCTACAGTGAAAATGAAATATAATTAATAATCGATATGCGTATTCACCCCGAAGGCCGTCAAATGTTGCTCCTGCTGGGCCTCATTCTCGGTGCCGTTATTTTTATTGTGGCCTTATTGCTACCTGGTTTCTGGTTGCCGCCGGTACTGATCGCCGCGGTGGCTTTCTTCCTTGTCGTCCTGCAGTTTTTCCGCAACCCGGTCCGCGTCGTTCCCAGTGTGGACAATTCCCTCGTCTACGCACCGGCCGACGGTAAGGTGGTGGTAATTGAAGAGGCATTCGAACCCGAGTATCTCAAGGATCGTCGCATCCAGGTCAGTGTTTTCATGTCGCCGATCAACGTGCACGTCAACCGTAATCCCGTAGCGGGCGAGGTGACGTATAATGCCTATCACCCCGGCAAATACCTGGTGGCCTGGCACCCCAAGAGCAGCACCGAAAACGAGCGCACCACCGTGGTCATCGACGCCGGCGGCACCGAAATTCTCCTGCGCCAGATCGCGGGGGCGGTAGCCAAACGGATCAAAAATTACCTCACTACCGGCTCTCATGTAGAACAAGGTAGTGAGATGGGGTTCATCAAATTCGGCTCCCGCGTGGATATTTTCCTCCCCCTGGATGCCGATATTCAAATCAGTATCGGAGATAAGGTGCGGGGCAACGAGACCGTTCTTGCCCGTTTACCCACATCATCCCTCGACAAATAATTTAGACACGCTTTTATGAAGTCCGCAGTTATTACGCCTGAATCATACGTCGACCAACTTCCTCCCGAACGTCAGGAAGCCATCCAGCGTTTGCGCGAGTTACTACGAACTTCCCTGCCCCCCGGCTTCGAGGAAACCATGAGCTGCGGCATGATCGGCTACGTGGTCCCGAAGTCCGTCTACCCCGCAGGCTATCACTGCAAGCCGGAGGAACCGCTTCCCTTCATCAGTTTGGCCTCACAGAAAAATTTTATCGCGCTTTACCATATGGGCATTTACGCCGATCCCGGTCTGCTGGCGTGGTTCGTGGCTGAATACCCCAAGTATTCCAAGTACAAACTAGACATGGGAAAGAGCTGCATCCGTTTTAAGCGGGTGGATGATATCCCCTATGACTTGGTCGCGGAGTTGGCCGGAAAGATGACGGTGGGGGAGTGGGTGGAGATATACGAGGCGGCCTTTAAAAAATAGTGTGAGATCTGTTGGATCAATGATCCGATTCTTGAGCGGTCATTTTATTTTACTCAGTTAAAATTTTCTTGCTTGTGTTAAATATATCTTGATGTTGCTTGTAGCCACAATCCAAGTTTGAATTTTAGTAGCGGTGGTTGAATAAATGGAAATGCCATGCATTTTTAGCCGGATGATCTTAAACAACTACCCACTGAAAATAGCGTTGTACAAATATGACTCGAATCATACTAGAAATTCCTGACCACCAATCTGTTGCTCTCCGCTTCGAGGAAGAACTAAGTCCTAGTGATTTTGATAATTTTTGTGCGCTTCATCCAGATCTTCGTGTGGAGCGTGAGCCGGATGGTCAAATTACTATTATGTCTCCAGTTCACTACGCTTCTAGTAACCATGAAGCTGAGTTCATCGCCGACTTAATGATCTATGCTCGTACAGTAATGCCTGGACGAGTTTGCAGTTCCGCTGCTGGGTTTACTTTGCCTGATGGCTCGGTCAGAATGCCAGATGCTGCATTTCTTACCGCCGAACAAGATGAATCACTATCAGCAGAAGATCGTAGTAGTTTTGCCGCTATCGTCCCGATATTTGTGGTAGAAGTTCGCTCTGATTCGGACCGTTTAAGTACCCTAAAAAAGAAGATGCGCGACACCTGGATCGCCAACGGTGTCCACCTCGCCTGGCTCGTTGATCCGCAGACCCTGACCACCACCATTTACCGACGCGACGGTAGCGAAACGGAAATTAGCGGGTTCGATCAAATCCTCGACGGCGAGGATGTCCTCCCCGGCTTTCGGTTCGATCTGAGTATCTTGGCGGTTTAGAATGGCCAATCCCCCGCTCATGACAGCGGCCCGGCCCTAACTCAGATCCTCCCGCCTTGACCTACGACCAGATTCTCCAATCCGTTAAAAAGGGCGATTTCGCGCCCGTTTACCTGTTCCACGGTCCCGAAGCCTACTACATCGACCGGCTGGAGGCGGCCGTGATCGAGCACGCCCTGACCGAGGCCGAGCGGGCCTTCAACCAGACCATCGTCTACGGCAAGGAGGTGGATCACCTGGCCGTCGTGGATGCCGCCCGCCGCTTCCCGATGATGGCGCAGCGGCAGCTGGTCGTTATCCGCGAGGCGCAGGAAATGCGGTCGCTTAATGATTTGCTCAGCTACGTGGAAAAGCCCGCGCCCACCACCATCCTGGTCATCAGCTATAAGCACAAGAAGCTGCCCGGCAATACCAAGTTGGGGAAATCACTCAAAAAGAGTGCCGTCGTCTTCGAGGCCAAACCACTCTACGACAACCAGGTGCCGGGCTGGATCAGTAGCTACCTCAAGGGCAAGAAATACCCCATCAATACTGACGCTTCCGACCTGCTGGCCGAATACCTGGGTACCAATCTCTCCAAGATCAGCAACGAACTGGATAAGATGCTCCTCAGTGTCCCGCCGGGTACCGCGATCAACACTAAAATGGTGGAAGACCTGGTCGGCATCAGTCGCGACTACAACGTATTCGAACTCCAGCGCGCCATCGGCACGGGGGATATAGTAAAGGCCAACCGCATCGTCAACTACTTCTCCGCCAATCCCAAGGCCGGACCGATGGTCATGGCCGTCGGCAGCCTCTACAACTACTTCGCCAAAGTCTACCAGCTCACGGAGTTACAAGCCCGCCGCGCTCCCGAAAGCGATATCCTCGCGGCCATGAACCTGCGCTCCAACTTTTTCCTGCGCGAGTACCGCGCCGCCGCCCAGCGCTACGGTCGCCTCCAGTGCGAGCAAGTCATGGCCCTCTTGCGCGAATACGATCTCAAAAGCAAGGGCGTGGACTTTAACCTCACCGGCACCCCGGATGGGGCATTGCTGAAGGAATTGGTGTACAAGTTGATGCATTTGCCCCGGCGGGGGTAGGGGAGAATGATTGTAAAAACCTTATCTTACGATCTGAAGAACATTGTGCTAATGACCAACTGGTTATATAGTACAACAACTGAAGATTTGTGAAAACGCCCGGATTCAGGCCTGTGCATAACTCATTGATAATCAAGTTTAAACTACACAAAATCGACTAAGATGAAAATCACAAGTCCAGGTTGTTTACTATAGTGCCTCAATTTTGCTTTGCAATTCATACTGCTCGTAGGTGATTTTATTCGAGACAGGTAAGTAAATTTCTTTCAGGGTGCCGCACCGCTGGTCCTAATGATTGTAGCCGTTTTTTTACAAAGCTTCCGCCCCTTTCGAGCTTTCGCTTCTTTTCATTCACAAATAGTGAGTCTTATAACCTATTTTTTAAGATGAAACCGATGAAAAATTCTTTTTTCTTTTTACTGTTGTGCCTACTTCTTTTCTCCGCTGCTTGCGAGAAAGATATTCCCGTGCCAGTATATTTCCCAGGGAGCATGAACTACGGCTCTGCCACGGCAAAAAAGGTGGATCGTGATTGGTTGGCATCCGCAATAGCAAAACGACAATTCTCGATTTTCCCAACGAGTATTTTGTGGTATCGATGGGAACCCAGACGGATTGGGGAGCTAGGCGAGAAAGTATAAGCTTTGGCAAAATTCCCTATCAAATTGGGGAATATGACTTATCTGCCATAGTTCCTGGTAATACAGTAGATTATGATGGTACTGTCAGCTCTACTTATGCTACTCTTTCGGATGATGGAGATGTACTGGAGGATGCATATAGATTAGTGTCCCCACTGGCTACCAACAAGTTTACCATCACTTATGTAGATACGGTTGAAAACAGGGTAGAGGGTACGTTCGATGCTACGTTTGCGATCAGCCCGGATCGACCCAAAATCAATCCCCGTAATCCCGATCGGGTACGTTTTTCCGGGGGGAGTTTTTCCGTTCGGTTTAATGAATGATTGATTTTACACTATTACACCCATGCGGTAGGGTACTCCAATTTACTTTTCCCGCACCGCCCGAATCATCTCCCGTTTTCCGGGAGGGCCTTCGACGCCCTCCACTTTAAAACCGATGGATTTCAGGTTACGCTTCACTTGGCCCTTGGCGCAGTAGGTTACCAGCGCACCACCGGGGGCGAGGGCGCGGTAGGCGCGGGCCAGGGCGGGCGGGGTCCACAACTCGGGCTGGGTGACGGGGGCGAAGGCGTCGTAATAGACAAGATCGAAGCGGTCGGCGGGAAGGTCCAATTCCAGGTAGCTGCCGGCTATTTTATGCAGCGTGAAATTGGGGGAAGTAGCTGTTTGCTCGTCCCAGGGGGCGCGGTGGAGGTCCAGGAAATCTGTTTGGCGGTCGGGTACGGCCAGCTGTTTGCAGTAGTTGAGTTGCCGGGCCGTTTCCTCACTGACGGGGTGATCCTCCAGGCTGGTGAAGAAGACCGGTAATTCCGGCCGCCGGTCGGCTTCCAGGAGGGTGAGGAAGGCATTGAGGCCGGTGCCGAAACCGAGTTCCAGGATCCGTACCTCCGGCGGTTGGCGGAGCAGCAGATCGTACAGGCCCATTTTAATGAATACGTGCTTACTCTCCTGTACCGCCCCGTAACGACTGTGGTAGGGGATACCGTAGCGGTCGGAGATGAGGGTATGGGAACCGTCCTGGGTAGGGAGTAGGGTGTGCATGGTTGAAATTTAGAGCCGAGGACGATTCCATCCAAACGGGTGGCTATGCCACCGTCTGCGTGAAATGCGTGAGGTGCCTGGAAGGTGACGGCGTAGCCGGAAGTGCGCAGCACCGAGCGAACAGCGAGCACGCGACCGGGTGGGGTGAAGGGGACCCACACGCGAGCCAGACCGACGGCGAGGCGTTAGCCGAGGCGGCACGCCCACCGTTGGGTTAGTTGGTAAATTGTAGGAGGTAGTACGCTCATTATGAGATCATTACTATCCATTATCTAACTGCTCACTACCCAACTACTTACTACCAAACTACCCCCCACTCAACTCGGCTCATAGCACTCGTGTAATTCCTTGACCGAAATGTCGAGGTGGGAAGAGTCATAATGACAGATGCCGTCGCGGACGAGGAGCACCTGCGGTGACTCGTGGTGGACGGCCAGTGAATCGGCGATATATTTGCTGGTGGGGCGGTGGCGCAGCAGGTCGAGGAAGTAAGGTTCGAGTTCCTCTTCCTTGAAATCCCAGTCCTGCTCCAGGCGCGTGCGAGCGATGGAGCTGATGGGGCAGGTGGTGCTGTGCTTGAAGATGAGCACGGGCCGCTGGTGCGAACGCTCGATGAGGGTGTCGACGTCGTTGGGGGACGTGATGGGTTGCCAGGTCATGATGGTTTACGTTTTTTCAAGGGCAAGAACTAACGGGTAGACCGTAAAGTTTTTGCCGCCCGAGGAGAACGTAAAACGGAAGGATTGGAAGCAGCCGTTTGTCAGCCGGCGACAGGGAACTTACAGGCCGATGAAGTAGCCGGCGACCTGGACGATGCCGTCGATGACGGTCTGGCCGAGGTCCATCTGGCCGGGGCAGCCGATGCCGCGATTGCAGCCGCTAAGGACGATTGCGGTGCCAATGGCGGCCAGGACGGGAAGGGAACGACGGATGGTGCGGAAAACTTTCATGGGGTGGGGTAGTTAACTGGAGAGAAAAAGTAATAAACGACTGACAAATGCAAAATTAGGCAAATTGTCTCACTGCTGAAACATCAATGCCGGTCGGATAATGAATTATCGGCTGACTTTCCTATTTTTGCGGCCCTCAACCAACGAACCCATGGCCAGAAAGATTGCCCTTAGAGATGCCCTGCGCGAAGCGATGTCGGAAGAAATGCGCCGCGACGAAAATGTCTTCCTCATGGGCGAGGAAGTTGCCCAGTATAATGGTGCTTATAAGGTGTCGAAAGGGATGCTGGACGAGTTCGGCCCCAAGCGCGTGATCGATACGCCGATCGCCGAACTCGGCTTTGCCGGTATCGGCGTGGGCGCGGCGATGAACGGCCTTAAGCCGATTATCGAGTTCATGACGTGGAACTTTGCCGTGCTGGCTTTCGACCAGATCGTGAACAACGCCGCCAAGACGCTGTCGCAATCGGGCGGTCAGTTCGGTTGCCCCATCGTGTTTCGCGGTCCCAGCGGCTCGGCCGGACAACTGGCGCAGCAGCACAGCCAAACCTTTGAGAGCTGGATGGCGAATACCCCCGGCCTGAAGGTGATCTCCTGCGTGGACCCCGCCGATGCGAAAGGCCTGCTAAAATCCGCCATCCGCGACCCGAACCCGATCTGTTTCATGGAATCGGAACTGCTCTACGGTTTCGAGGACGAGGTGCCCGAGGGCGAGTACCTGGTGCCGATCGGCAAGGCCGCCGTGCGCCGCGAGGGTACGGACGTGACGCTGATCTCGTACAACAAGATGATGCACCCCACCCTGGAAGCCGCCGAAAAACTGGCCGCCGAGGGCATCTCCGCCGAGGTGATCGACCTGCGTACCATCCGCCCGATGGATCACGAGACGATCATCAAATCGGTCAAAAAAACCAACCGCGCCGTGGTGATCGACGAAGCCTGGCCCTTCGCCGGCGTCTCGGCCGAGGTGACCTACGAGATTCAGAAATTCGCCTTCGATTACCTGGATGCCCCCGTGATCCGTGTTAACTCCGCCGATACCTCACTGGGTTACGCTGCCTACTTTCGTGGAAGAGTTTTTGCCTAATGCGGAGAAGATTATCCGCGCGGTGAAGGAGGTGACTTACGCCAGGGCGTAAGGCTTAGTGAAGTAGCGGATAGTAAGTAGCTAGTTATGGGATACACTATTGTACTACTCGACTATTCCTTACCCGACTACCTACTAAATAAAGGACGAGCGGTACCAGAAAATGCGGCCAGCGCAGCACCCACTCGTGCGTGTACTGCAACAGGATCGTTGCCAGATCGCTGATCATCCAGAAACTCCAGACCCGAGCCAGGGCGGTGAGGAAGCCCCAGATAATGGTATAAAGGAGACCGATGTTGCGGACGCGGGGGTAGGGGAGCAGAAGCAGAAAAGCGGCCGCGAGAAAATCTCCCCAGGCGGCGATGGTGAGGAAGCGGAAGGCGGCGGTTTCCGATTCGATGCCGAAACCGAGCATGACCATGGTGGTGAAACTGACCGGTCGTGGATAACCGTAGCCGCCCGCATAGAGGCCGTGGCAGATGAAGGTGACGGCGGTGGCGATGCTCATTACCCAGATAAGGCGGCAGGAGATGGCTTGCCGGCTGACGGCCACCAGGAAGAAGAAGGGCGTGCCGACCTGGAGGCTGTATTCGAGTAATTGCGCCAGTTGCAGGTTCGATTCCAGGTAATAGAGGAAGGAGATGAAGGCGAGTACGACTCCGCCCGCCCAAATTCCCAGGCGCGTAAGTGTGCGGCCGGGTTGGTGTAGCGCGGCGCAAATGGCCGCGACTAGACAGGATTACTCCCAGCACCAGTCCGAAGTGATCGATTGTGGCGTCCATGCCCGCGTCGGTGGCGTAGGTATTCCAGTCGTCGTAGCCCAGCGGGCCGGTGACGAGCGGCGTCATCAGTTTTTCCGACCAGAAGAGTGACCGCAGCGGTGGGTCGGCGAAGAAAAATTGCCACGCCCGGCCGCCAAGTACGGCGCAGGCGGCAATTCGTAATAAGAGCAGCGGTCTGGCCGGATGTGTCGGTCGGTGGGCGTTGCCCATTTATTTTGTTAATTTTGGTGCCGGCCCCACCCAAGTAAGTGTACGCGTAAGGCTGATGTACAAAAGTACAAAATTACCGGCAGGCGCAGCCCGCCTGCCAAAGTACGCGGCGCAGCCGCCCGCCCCCCATGAATTTCCTCGCTCACCTCGCTCTTTCCGGTCACGATGAACTCTTGCTCATCGGCAATTTCATGGCCGATTACACCAAGGGCAAACAAGCGGAAAATTTACCGCCGGGCGTTCAGCGGGGGCTGGAACTCCACCGCCTCATCGACTCTTTTACCGACGCCCACCCCGCCGTGCGCGAGATGAACGCCCGCCTACGCCCCTACCACGGCCACTACGCGCCGGTGGTCTCCGATATTTTATTCGATTATATTCTGTACTGCAATTGGGAGCGGTACATGCCGGAAAATTTCGACTCCTTTAAGATTGACGTCTACACCAAATTGCGCCGCAACCTTGCCCTCTTTTCGCCTCGCCTGGCCGAACGCGTGCGCGGCATGACCGGTGCCGATTGGCTGGAAACCTACACCTCCGCAGCGGGCATGGCCGATGTGTTCCGCCGCTTACTACCGCGCCTGAGCCGCCCGGAATTACTGGCCGGGGTAGGGGAGACCCTCTCCCGCGAATTTGCCGCACTGGATGCTGCTTTCGGGGTATTTTACCCCGATCTGGTGGCCGAAGTAGAAGGATTTCTCGGCAACCGCCTCACTCACAGCCCCCGAAACCCGGCGCAAAACGATCCCGGAAATTGAGGATCAGTTGCCGATATTCCTCCGGCCGGTCCACGACATTGCCGGCGTGGTAGGAACCCCAGTCTAGGATGTGAGTCTCCGATGTAGCGGGCGGTAAGGCGTTACCCACGGCCACGGCCTGGCCGGAGGCGGTTTCGATGTCGGCCTCGGAGTGGATGACCAGGGTGGGGGCGGTAATGTCGGGGGCGGCGAGAAGGGGGCTGGCCTGCGTGTGATCCATATCGGCCCGCCAGTCGGCGAGGGAGAAAACGGCGGGGAGCAAGTAGGCCGTCCAGCCGCCATACCAGACCAGAGCACGTTCGGAAATAGCGGTTTCCCAGTCCTGGAACGGACTATCGGCGATGATCATGGCAGGCTTTGCCCCCGGCATCGCACCTGCTTCCAGGACGGCGGCCCCGCCCCAGCTTTCGCCCAGCCACGCGATCCGATCGGCGGAAAGGCCCTGGGTGGCCCGTACGAAGGAATCGACACTAATGAGGTCTTCCTTTTCCCGAATACCGCCGCTGCCGAACTCGCCGTCGCTGAGACCCATGGCCCGGTTGTCGAAGGCGTAAAGGTCGCAGCCGCAGTCGCGCAATACCTGCGCGTACTTCATCATCCCGATCCGGTTGCCATTATAGCCGTGCACCAGGATAAAGGCGCAGCGGGCACTATCCACCCCCGCAAAATGCCAGCCCCGCAGCGTCACGTCGTCACCCACGCGGCTCGTCACCTCGAATTCAGTGGGTGCGGGAAAGAGATTTAGTAACGAGTCATTCCGCACGCCCAGCCGCTTGAACGACATGGCAGCCGCGTCCTCATAGTTGCGGTGCTCGGGGTAGATGACCTGGGTGGAAAAAAACCAGGTGATGCCGACAAGAAGGGCAAGAATGAGAATTAGGAAAGCGAAGAAGAATTTTTTCACGGTGGTGGTGGCTGGTGGGTGGTAAATATAGGGAGATTGGGAATGTGCGGGGTCCGATAGTGCACGTAAAACTTTTCCCGAAGCGATACGTTTCCCCCTGTGGGCAAAATGGACCGGGATTTCCGGTTCAATTAATCCGCATAAATACGTTGTAATGGTAGAAGGTACAGTCAAATTTTTCAATGAAGCTAAAGGATTCGGTTTCATAGCTCCGGATGATGGAAGCAAAGACGTTTTTGTCCACGCGAACGATCTATTAGATGATATCCGGGAAGGTGACAAAGTCTCGTACGAGGTGGAAGAGGGCCGAAAAGGACTAAATGCGGTCGACGTAAAAGTCATAGAACCCGCGAATTAAACACGCTCTAAGGCCATCTCTACAGAGATGGCCTTTTTTCATGGATGAAATAATAACATTGTCGGGGTGTGATTTAAGAATAAAATGGCGGTCCGGGCTTCTGCCATATATTGCACAATCACACGAAAGAACATATCTTTGTGGGCGAAGATCTAAGAGCGTGTCTAAATTTTTATTTCCTGAGAAACCAAGCGTTTGAGAACCTGACGTCACAAAAACTGACTTACGTAACCCGCTATGCGCGTACCACGAAGTAGCCGCGAAGCGAATTTTTTGTTTAGCCGGAACCTTAACCACGAAGTAGCCGCGAAGCGAATCATTGATCCTTCGTTCTTAAAAATTTTAGACATCTTCTAAAGCAAACGCTTAAATTATACCATCATGGGAAAGGGTAAAGACGCAAAGAAGAGCGTCAAAAAAGAAGCCACCAAAACGCCAAAGGAAAAAAAAGCGGAAAAGCGCCTGAAGAAAGCCAGGTAGTACGGTCCGCTAACTGCTTGGCGTACTTACGATGGCGATTTTGAGTTAGACACAGCTAGGTGGCTAAACACTTTTTGTCGTTATCCGCCGGGAATCTAGCTAATCCTAAGTTTCCCCCTGCCCCCGAAGGGGGTTCTGCGTATATGAACCTTCACCTCGAAGGATCGCTATGCGATCAAGAGAAGCAGCGCTAGCTAATCCTTCCATCCCTCACCTCGAATGGTCATTTTTATGACCATGAGAAGCAGCGGAGCTAATCCTTCACAACAGCGTGAGGTGCCCGCAGGGGCCATCCGCGCAGCGGTGGAGTGCGGTAGCACCGAGGCGGATGCCGAAGCCCGGAGGGGACCGACCCCGGCCGTAGCCGGGGGCACGCCCAAACAAACCATAATCATTCCTCTTCCGTGATGACGTAGACCGCGCCGCTGCGGCCGCCGAGGGAGAATACGGGGATGGCGACGATGAGCCGGCCGTCGCGCCGCATCCAGTTGAGGGATTCGGAGGTGACCGGGAGGGCGGGGTAAATGGCGCGGATATCCTGCCCGCGCAGCTTGGTGTCGGTGCCGTATACGACCCGGCCCGCGCGGTCGCAGACGATGATGCCGCTGACGCCCGTTTCCGCTTCGAGGGCGTGCAGAATGGCCGGAAAATCAGCTTGTTCTTCCGCCAACAGGCCGCGCGCCGCGATGGCCGCCAGTTTGTAGAGGCCGCGCGAACTGATAACCTGCCGCCGGTATGCCCGCAGAAAAGTGGCTTCGGCCGTGGGCGAACGAAAAGTTGCGGGCAGGAGCAGATCGAACTCGTCGGGCCGGGCCGCGCTGCTAGTTTCTGTTACGAGGGTATCCGGTTCGATTTCGGAAGAAGCGGTAACGGGAAAGGCTTCCAGCGGGAGGGTGGGCAGGCTATCGACCGGCTCGGATGGCGTAAAGACGAGACTATCCAGGCCGCCGGCATCGAGGGAATCGGCGGTGACCAGGGTATCGGAAAAGCCGAGCGGAAGGATATCCACGAGCGTGTCCGGCTCGGCTACCTGGGCGGGGCGGCGGTCGTAGCGGGTGAAGAACGTGCCGTCGCGCAGGCGGTCGCCGTAGAAGAAGTAGACCGCCGCGCCCACCACGATGAGCAGCAGGAACAAGAATAGGTAAGTGCGCAGGTGGCGGGGTGAAGTCTTTTTATGGGCATCCATAACGGAAGGATTGGCGGAAGCGTAGCGAGCCTCCCGGTTTAGGCGAAGATGTTTTCGTGGCCCGAATCAAGCACGAACAGGCAGGTGGTGGAGACGCGTTCGGCCATGCGGCGGTACTCGTCCATGTCCTTGCCGGGGAAGATGCCGAACAGGTTGATGTCGGCCACCGGCGCGTGTTCGAGTTGCTCGTGGAAGCGGCCGTGGACCACGTGGGTCTCGTCGATGGGTAGGCGGGCGAGTTCGATGACCTCGTTGAGGAAACGGCGGGCGGGGAACTCGTCCTCCGCATCGGCGATGACGGTGATGATGCGGACGCTCGCCTTCCAGTTCAGTTTCAGTTTGTAGGCGATCAGGAGGGCCAGGTCCTGGGTCTGGTGCGTGGGCATGACCTTCCAGTGCGGGGCCTGCGAGCGGATCCAGACATTGACCTGCTGGCGGCGGCCCAGCATGGCGCGTGGGTGGGGCAGGTAGACGAGGGCACCGAGTTCGAGCCGCTGCGCCTCGGCGATGATGGCCGGAAAATCGGTGATGGCGGAATCCTGTTCCAGCATATTGAGGAAGACGATATTGGGCCGGAAAAAGGAGGCCGTGAGGGCCTGGTTGCCGAAGTTGACGCCCGACCCGAACTCGTCGGTGCGCATCATGGCGACAGACGAGTGCACGTCGTCCTTGCGGAAGGCGCGGGCGAGGAAATCGAGGCGGCCGCTGAGGTCACCCTTGTCACCGGAACCGATGCCCATCAGGACGGCCCCGCCCTTGGGGTAGGCGATATCTTTAATGAGGGAAAAAGCCCCCTGCACGGCCGCGCCGTCGGTGGCGGGAATGAGCAAATTGGGCTTCCAGGCCCGCTCCTGCTGGTGCACGTTTTCCGAGGTGCGCTTGGCCGCCCACTCGGCGAAGGAGGTAAACAGGCCGCTGCGCACGTCCTCGAATTTTGATTCCAGCTTGCTGCGGCTCAGGATGCCGTACACGAAGATCATCAGTGCCCAGGAGACCAGTGAAATGGTGGGGTTGATGACGAACATGGTGAGCAAAGACCCCACCAATCCCACCCAGGGAATGACGGGGTGCACTTTGAACTGCGGCCGGAAACTGATGAGGCCGAGCCGCTGCTCGATGATGACCACGATGTTGAGCATGGCGTAGGTGATGAGGAAAAACATGGTCACCAGCGGGGCCACGGCGTTGAGGTCGCGCAGCAACATGGTGAGGAAGATCAGTCCGCCGGTAACGATCATGGCGTTGCGGGGCTGGCCGGCCTGGTCCTGGAACTCCAGCCACTCGCCCTGCGGCAGTACGCGGTGCTGGCCCATGGCGAACAGGATGCGCGAGGAACCGATAATGGACGCCAGGGCCGAAGAAAAGGTGGCCCCCAAAACCCCGGCCACGACCAGGGGCGGGAAAAAGGCCCGGTCGATCATGATGTTATAGTTGCTCACCAGTTCGGCCTCCGAGGCGGAGCGGGAGATCCAGTAGGCCAGGACCATGTATATGATGAAACTGACCCCGATGGCCCACAGCGTACCGGCCGGGATACTGCGGCGGGGGTCTTCCAGTTCGCCCGACATATTAGCCCCCGCCATGATGCCCGTGGCGGCGGGGAAGAAGACGGCGAAGACCAGCCAGAACTTTTCACTGCCCTCGGCCGCGATACCCCGGTAGGTGCCGAATCGCGCCACCTCCTCGGTGGGGTAGATCATGGAACCCATGGTGGCCGCCAGCACGATGGCCAGCAGCGACAGGCAGATGACGCCCATGATGATGTACTGCGTTTTGATGGCTAGTTCCGCGCTCTTGTAAGCGATGGCGTAGAGCAGGGCGAATACCAGCAGGTCCACCACGAAGGCCGGGTGGCCGGGGAAGATGGACAGCCACCCCTCCCGAAATCCGAAGATGTACATGGTGACCGCCAGCCCCTGAGAAATGTAGCGCGGGATGCCCAGGCTGCCGCCAACTTCCAGGCCCAGTGCCTGACTGATAATGGCGTAAGCCCCGCCCGCCCCGATCCGTGTATTGGTGGTGATGGACGACATGGACAGTGCCGTGGCCAGCGTAATGACAAAGGCCAGGATGATGATGAGCCACGCCCCCAGTAGGCCCGCGTTACCCACGACCCAGCCGAGCCGCAGGTACATGATGACGCCCAGGATGGTGAGCAGGGTGGGCGTGAAGACGCCTCCGAAGGTGCCGAATTTTTTCATTGCGGAAGCAATGTACTAAATTGCTAGGGCAAACGCATCAAATTAGTACCTTTGGCAGCATGATTCTCACAAAACCGCCCCTCTGTTTTCTTCCGTTCCTGACCCAAGAGTAGGGGGTAGATGTAAGTACAATCTATCTAATATCTTGTTTATCGCCTTATGCACTTTATTATCTAATGGAGAGGATTTTGAAGATATGGCGGAGTTTGCGAGAGAACGAAAATTTTGGTTGAAGAAATACATTGATTTAGGCGATTCGACACCATCTCATGATACGTTTAACAGGGTATTTCAACTCATTGACCCTCAATGTCTTCAAGAAGGTTTAAACGAAGATGGGAAAAAACTATTAAATCATCTCAAAGAGCGTCTGATTGCCATCGATGGTAAAAAACTAAAAGGCGTTTCTCCCAAATCAAAAGGAAATAGTGGCTTGTATATTTTGAATGCTTGGGTTTGCGATCAGGGATTGTGCATCGGGCAGACCAAAGTGATGGATAAAAGCAACGAAATCACGGCCATTCCCATCCTTCTCGATGAACTCGAATTGCAGGGCACGACGGTCAGCATTGATGCAATCGGGTGCCAAAAAGAGGTGGCCGAGCAAATAATTTCGGCTGAGGCCGACTACATCTTGGCGGTCAAAGGGAACCAAAAAGACCTGCTTGAAGAGGTACAAGAAGGATTCGATCATTGCGCTTGCGAATCTGAAGATTCGCAATGGGAATACGACCATGGTCGCTTCGAGACGAGAAAATGTGAAGTCATAAATGGCAAGGCATGGTTAAGTCCCGACTTAAAGGAAAAGTGGTCCAGTATTGAGCAGCTGGTAAAAATTACCGCCAGTAGAGAAATTGGTGAAGTAACTACAACAAACACAAGGTATTATATAACCAGTCACGCTAACAAAACCGCCGCCCAACTTAATAAAATGATTCGAAGCCACTGGAGTATTGAGAATCAGCTTCATTGGCATCTGGATGTAACTTTTGACGAGGATTCCAGCAGAGCCAGAATGGGAAATGCTGCTCTCAACCTCAGCACAATGCGCAAGATGGCACTCCACCGCATAAAGAAGGACAACGCCAAATTAAGTCAGAAAAAGAGACGATTCAGGGCGTCCATGAACACGGACTACCTCGATCAACTTCTCAACTTATAATTTGATGCGGTTGCCCTATTCTCCGGGTGAATGTTTTGCAAAATATCGTAACGAAGTACAAATAAGAGGTGTCTAAATTTTTACTTCCTGAGAACCAAGCATTTAAGAACCTGGCGTCGTAAAAACTGACTTACGTAACCCGCTATGCGCGCAAGTTTTTATCTAGACAGAACCTTAAATCATTGACCCTCAGTTCTTAAAAATTTTAGACACGCTCTAAACACTCAGTGCTCAACCCCCAGACGATCTTCAGAAGACAACCTGGGCGCCAAGCGCTGAATGAAGTAGAGTAGTATGACTCTTACGGTAATTCCCCGACAGCCTGCTAGGCTAGGGAATGGTAGTTAGTATCCCGCATTCTGCGTGATTACACCAAAGCTGGACAGGACTTCCGATACCGGAATCGGAAAGATGAAGAAGTTATCATTTACGTTCTGGCCGATTTCTTCGCTAACCGTACCGGTGCGAACAAGGTCAAACCAACGCTGACCTTCAAAGGCAAGTTCAAGACGGCGCTCGTCCTGAATGGCTTCCCGGATAGCTGCCTGAGAGTTCAGGTCACCTTCATCGAGCGGGTCAAGTCCGGCGCGGGTACGAATAGGATCCAGTACGTCGAGTACGGTGCCACCATCGGATCCGGTTTCGTTCAGCGCCTCTGCGTAAAGGAGAAGAATATCGCCAAAGCGTAGCTCTATCCAATCGTGATCGGGTCCACCCGTCTGGGGGTACTTTGGCGAAGCCATCAGGGCGGTGTCGATGTTGATCGCGCGGCGCAAGTCGCCGGGGCTGGCATCGTAAGCAGCAACCAGGTCCGGATCCAACGGGCGGAGCGACTTGGTATCCAGGCCACCGTACCATGACCAAAATTCGGAGTCGCCGTATTCGTCCACAATCGAACTGGATATCTGGGTAGCAAAGATGATTTCTGAGTTGAGGTCGTTATCGACGCCAAAGATGTCTCCGTAATTTTCCTGCAACCTGATACCAGCCGCGGCCGCACCGTTTACTACAGCGGCCAGTTCTGTCGCGGCACGGCTAAAGTCACCCCGTTGAACGTACACCTTGCCCAGCATCCCCTGTGCGGCGTACCGGGAAGCACGTCCGTTCACAATTTCTACGTCCAGGGCATCGATAGCGTCCTTGAGATCGGGAATGATCACGTTGTCATACACCTCATCTGCTGACTGTCGCATCAGAATAGACGGATCGGTCGTACTGGGTTCGGCACTAAGGTTAACGGGAACGGCACCGAATACCCGGACGAGCTTAAAATAAGCCAGCGCCCGCAGGAATTTGGCCTCTCCTACTTCCGTAGCTTCATCAGAATTCTCGATTACATTATTCGCTACCAGGATCGATTTATACGCTGCGGTGTAGAAGGGACCGAAGAACTGGTCTTCCATCGCCGTCAGGTTGGGCGTAAACATATCGAACTCGGTAAACGGAGCTTCTTCCATCAGGGCATTGTCTGCCCGGAAATCTCCCATAACGGCCATCGGTGTAGCCGTTCCGTGTTGGTAGAAATAAGCGGCGTTCAGGACGGCCTCGTAATCGGTCAGCGAGGCTGAACTAGCGATATTGGTCGGAAATTGGTCCAGGTCCTCACAAGCCGTCAGAAACAGCAACGATCCCAGAACTAAATATACTAATCTCATTGTTTTTTATTTAAGAGTTAACGTTGGAGAGGTCAGCGGGAGTAGGATTGACCAGTGCTGGTCATCGGTACTTGTCCGAGTATTTCCCAGCAAGTAGTTGTACTCCCGCTGACGACTTCGTTATGCTGTTTAGAAGTTGACGTCTAAGCCGAAAGTAAAGCTTCTGACTACCGGGCTGGCACCCACCTGTACACCGTAAGTCGTAGGGCCGAGGTAATCACCGTTGGTGGTCTCGACACCTTCCGGATTCAGCGACGTGTAGTTATCACCCATCAGGTATAGCAGGTTAGTGGAAGCAGCGTATACCCGGATGGAACCGAGACCGGCCTTGGCGGAAAGGTCAGGGTTAAGCGTATAACCAAGGGTGACGTTTCTGAGGGCCAGGTAGGAAGCATCCTGTATTTGCGCATCTAGCTGATTCCGGGACTGGGTATAAAACTTACCGTTGTGGTCAGCAATGCCGTCGTCTTCCGCATCAAAGCTGGAGCGCAGACGGCCCCCAAATTCAGAGCGCCAATAGATTTCGTCAATATTGAATACATCTCCGCCCTGGGCACCCTGGAACTGAAGCGAAAGATCGAAATCGTTGTAACTCACCTGGGTGTTCAGGCCGTAGTAAAAGTCAGGCGTGTTCTGACCGATCTTCACGAGATCGCCACCTTCCGCTACCGTCCGGGTACGGTCAATCACACCGTCACCGTTTTGGTCAACAACATAGTACTCAGAACTACTGAGGCCAATGGCGCGGGTCGGATCGAGAATGAATTCGGTTTCCACCATACCGTCGGTCTCCAGCCCCCACATCTCACCGATTTCACCGCCTACGTAGTTGCGGAACACAGGACCACGGCCGGACTGGCCATAAATGGTCTGTGGAAGCTCGTCGAGACCACCCAGATCGGTAATTTCCGTATTAACCGTAGATAGGTTGGCACTAACGTTCCAACGAAGCTGACCGTTATTGACGATCGTGGCACCGAGTTCCAGTTCCAGGCCGGAACTCTGCACGTCGCCGGAGTTCAGCGCAATCGAAGTCGTTCCGAGCACCTCGGATACGCTCTGGTTGATTAGGATATCGTTGATGTCGGAGACGTAATAGTCGACACCTATCGTAAAGCGGCTACCGAAGAAGCCGAGGTTGGTACCGACGTTGAACTCGGTGTTCGTCTGCCAAGTCAGGTCGGGGTTAGCGATGTCGGAAGGGATCTGGAAGGCGTTGCCCAACACGGATGCCCGTGGGTTAAGCAAACTCAGCGAGTTGTAAGCGCCCAGGAAAGAGGTGGTGCCCAGCGTACCGTAGCTAGCGCGGACCTTCAACTGCGTCAGAAACTTAGAGTTGTAGAAGTTTTCGTTGTGTACGTTCCAGCCTACGGAAACCGCCGGGAAAACTTCGTAGCGGTTGTTCGTCCCGAAGCGGGAATCTCCGTCGCGGCGCACGGAAACGGAAGCCAGGTAGCGATTATCGAAAGCGTAGTTGATACGACCGAAGAGACTCCGGCGGGCAATGGTTTCGTCGCGCTCGGAAACCGCGATGTCAGCGGGGTCAAGTAGGGCAAAGTTGAACGGCTGGCCAAAGGGGACGTTGGAACCATTCAGAGACAGGCCGTTGATGTAAAAGTTCTGAAACTCCACTCCGGCTACCGCCGCGATATCGTGTCTGCCGATGTTGGTATTATACCCCAGCGTGGTTTCGCTCAGTACGGAAGACCGTTTAATGTCCGTCTGGTCGAGGGCAGTCTGGTTTGTACGCGCCTGGGAGTCGAACTCGAGGCCGCGCGAGAAAAAGTCTTCGGTGTTACGGATGTCAGCACCCAGCATCGTCCTGAGGTTGAGACCTTCGACGATCTCGTACTGTAGGTAAGAGTTAATGTTGCCAAAGTAGGTTTTTTGAAACCGGTTGGTATTGTCTAACTTGGTTGCCGGGCCGGAGTCACCGGAGCCGCCAATACCGTTTCCGGAACGACCGTAGTGCCAGTCGTTCGCAAAATCACCGGGCTGAAGCGTAGCAATGCTGTTGTTGAACGGTGCGTCACCTCCCCGGTAACCTGCATCGAAGCCGGGCAAACCGATTGCCTGGGCCTGCCGGTCCAGGTCCTGAACAAAGGCGATGGATTCCGCCGTATGGTAAATTGGAGAAATACTGTAAGCCCGCAGCAGGTCGCGCATATCGTGGCCTACAATGTCGCGGTCCGAAACAAAGCCGTTGGCACTGATGCCGGCCGAAAACCGATCACCCAGCTTAGTGTCGACGTTCAGACGGACGTTGTACCGCTCGAAATCCTGCGTCCGGACGATTCCCTTAGCGTCTAGGTAGCCCAAGGAAGCGAAGTACTTTACGTCGTCGGAGCCGCCGGCCATGCTGAAGTTATGGCTCATTGCGTTGCCACTCTGAAAGAGCCAGTCCTCTACGGCGAGTACATCGGGCGCGTTACGGTAGGCGTTGATTTTGTAGTCAACAAAAGCAGGGTCGAGTTCAGAGACGTCGTAAGTACCGTCCGCGATGCCGGATTCCAGCTGGTCAGCCCATTCTCCGGCTGTCTTAAGTTGCTCCACGTCGCTTACATAACGGTTGGAAGTGCTTACGTAACCATTGTAGCTGAAACTGGGCTTGCCGGAAGAACCTTTCTTGGTGGTTACCAGGATTACGCCGTTGGCACCCCGGGAACCGTAGATGGCCGCCGAAGCAGCATCCTTGAGGACTTCCATGCTCTGTACGTCGTTCGGGTTAACCGTTGCCAGGCTACCTGAAATAGGAAACCCGTCCACTACGATCAGCGGGTCGGAGTCGCCCGAAATAGAGGACGCCGCCCGGATCTGTATCTTAGGATCCGCGCCCGGTGCTCCGTCCTGGTTCTGAATGAGCACGCCGGCAAGTTTTCCCGCCAGGGCATCGTCTACCCGCACTGCCTGAACAGCAGCTACTTCGGCACCGCCCACCTGGGAGATTGCCCCGGTATTGTGTGATTTTTTCCGGTAGCCGTATCCTACCACTACCACTTCATCCAGCAACTCCGCATCCGCCTGCATGGTAATATCCAGTATTTCCTGATCCGTAATAGTAACGGACTGACCGGCATAACCCGTGTAAGAAAATCGGAGCACATCGCCAGAAGTGACTTTAAGCGCAAAGTTTCCGTCAACGTCAGTAACCGTTCCGGAAGTAGTACCCGTCTTCATTACGCTCACCCCGATAAGGGTTATGCCATCCGCGTCCTCTACCGTACCGTTAAGTACGTACTCGCCCTGAGCGTATAAAGTGAAGCTGAACAGGAAAAGCCCAGCCGTAAGTAGTTTGGTATAAAATTTCATTTGCTTGTTGATTTCACCAATAGTGAGTAATGATCGACGTCCCGCTACCGTCTAAGATAACAGCGACTTATAAACAAAATTGGTCAACCATAAATTGGTCAACCAATAATTGGTCAACCAAATTTAGGCAAAAAATTTCGTTCCACCTAATTGTTCATAAGTTTTATCCTAAAAAGGATTGATTTATCACGCGGGGAAATGCATCAACTACATTCAAAATAATGTGTAAGTTGTAACAAACGATGCGTAATCCTTGCTCCTTCAACCCTCTTTGCGTCCCGCGTCCGCGCCCAATAAGAAACGCATTAAAGCAAGGTGGTCGATAGAAGGTGGTGAATCTAACCGAACAGGTCCAGGAGACCGTTTACCATAATGATGAGTGAAAAAACCATTGCGCCGACCAGGATCAAATTGGTTGCCCAGCGTCGTGAAGGAAGACCGGCGTTTTTGCGGTTCCATAGTACCAGGAAAACCGCCACTACCAGCGGAAGAGCAAATACATTGAATAACTGGGTAAGTATCTGGCCCTTGATTGGATTGAAACCAAACAGCGGCACGCTCAGCGCCAATAGGCTCGCTACGCCGGTGATCAGCTTGAACCTGCCGGAACTTACGTCCAGTTTGCCCGAATTGTAGTCACCTAACATCAGGGGAACGATCATCAGGCACGGAAATATGGAGGACAGCCCCGCGCTCAGCGTGCCGAGAAAGAATATGCTGACGGCAAACTTACCGACCGATGGTTCCAGTGCTTTCGACATATCCAGCACGTGAGTGATCTGGGTTCCGGTTCCGTACAGACTTCCGCTGGCTACGGCCATAATCGCACCACTGATGCAGAAAATCAGTACGGCGGCAATGATGGAATCGTTGCGCTGGGTTTTTAGATCGGCTTTCGTCCAACCTTTGCCTTGAATGAACAGCGGCCGAGAAAGAAAAGTCGCGGCCGCCATAGTGGTACCAACAAAAGCGGCCAGTAAAATTCCCGCGCCTTCCACCTCCGGAATGGTTGGGATCAGCCCCCGGATTACGTCGCCAGGAAGTGGATAGACAAAGAATAAGGTGAAGATAAATGATAGCCCCATCAGAGAAACGAAAAGGGCCAGCATTTTCTCGAACAGGTTATAGTTACCCCTGAGCAGCAGAGCGTAGAAAATACCGATGATTAGCACGGCCAGTCCGAGCACCACACCGTATTTATGTCCTTCCAGCACGGGGAAGTTGAGCGTGAGAATTTCAAAGATCACGTTCGAAGTGATGCCTAAAATTCCGACTAGTGAGTTCCATTGTCCGATTCCTACGGCCGCGATGATGGCCAGTGCAATCCATTTACCCCGCGGCAAATGTCTGCGAACCGCATAAAGGGCCGTCTCGCCCGTAGTCAGGTAATAGGTGCCGGAAACATAGATTAGTACACCGGAAAAGAGGCAGCTAAAAAGCAGCACCCAGAGTAGGTCCATGCCGAATTCGTTGCCGGCCAGGATCATGGAAGTGACGCTCCCCGTGCCGATCGTGTAGCCAATGGCAAAGATGCCAGGGCCAAAGGATAGAAGGAATTTGACGAGTTTTTGCATGGGTAGAGACCTTATATATATACCAGCGATTCATGTTGTTCTTACGCGTCGTATTGCTGCCCTACTTTATTCGGGGGTGGGCGCGGACGCGGGTGCAAAGGCGGTTGAATAGCGAGAGCAGCCAATACGGAGTGAGTCTGTCAGCATCGCATAGAGGTTTGAGTGGCGAGAACAAATATAGATTCAAAAATTGGTTAACCAAAATTTGGACAACCAATTTACTTGCGCTATCTTTGGCTAACCATCAAGTACACCAAGTAACTATGCTCGACAATTTTAGCGAAATCAAGGTAGACACGCCGGTCGACAAAATCATTCGTCAGATTCGTAATCTTATCACCACCGGACAGCTTATGCCAGGCGACCGTTTGCCCGCCGAACGAAAACTGGCCGAACGGTTAGGTGTAAGCCGCGGGCCGGTTCGGGACGCCCTCCAAAAGCTGGAGTTCTACGGTATTCTTAAAACCTTGCCACAAAGTGGTACCGTGGTTGCGGGAATGGGAATCACCGCGCTGGAAGGTCTGATCACCGACGTGATGCAGATCGAAGAGCACGACTTTGCCGCACTCGTAGATACCCGTGTAATCCTGGAGGTTCGCGCGGCCCAGCTGGGGGCCGAGCACCGAACGCCGGAAGACCTGATCGCTATCAGTAAAGCGTTGAGTGCTTACGAAGTAAAACTCAAGGCCGGGGAGACCGCAGTGGAAGAAGATCTTCTCTTTCACCTCAAGATTGCCGAGGCGGGTGGTAATGGCGTACTAAAATCTTTGATGCTCATTATTACTCCAGACATCGTTTCGAGCTACCGCAAGTACGAGGTTTGTGTTGATGATAGAATTGACTTGAAAACACTCCACGATCATCAGGAAATATTACACCAGATTCAAAAGCAGGATGTCACCGCTGCCGGCGAAGCTATGAAACAACACTTGCGGGACGTAGTAGAATTTAGTAAGACGCTCCCAGGTAAAAGTAAGTATTAACTATTTTCGGTGCTTCCCTGATCGGGCTTGATTGGTTGGTATGAACCAGCAATTCCAGTTAGCGTAGCCATCCAGGGCAAAGCCACTTTTTCCTTAGCCTTTAGAACAACGACCTCCTCAGCTTCACCGGTCAGGATCAGCCGATCCTATGCCGCAATCTAAAAACGCTAACACTGTATATTATCAAAAACTGCTCATTATACTTTCCGCTGCTATTATTAACAATCTTCCTCGGTTGCGGGCAAGGAAACGATTCCGTAACCGGCATCAAGTCGGCGGAAGACCTGAACGCCGCCATCGCAAACGCCCGACCTGGGGAAACCATCGTACTTGCCAACGGCACCTATACCGACTGGGAGATCGTCTTTACCGGACGGGGATTGGCGCAACAACCCATCAGGCTGGTTGCCGAAACCAAGGGGCAGGTTTTTTTGGAGGGGCAGTCCAACCTGAGCCTTTCCGGTGAGTATCTGGAAGTTGAAGGGCTGATCTTCCGTAATGGCTTTACCCCCACCAGCGAAGTAATCACCTTTAGAACCAATACGGAGGAACTGTGCAACCATTGCCGCGTCACCGAATGTATAATCGATAACTACAACCCCTCCGAGCGCTTCGAAAGCGACTACTGGGTTACCCTGTACGGAAAGCACAATCGTTTCGACCATAACGAAATGGTCGGGAAGCGCAATCAGGGCGCACTCATCGCCGTCCGGCTCGATACCGAAGCCAGCCGCGAAAATTTTCACCGCATCGATCACAACTACTTCGGTTACCGCGCTACATTGGGTTCCAACGGAGGCGAGACCCTGCGCATCGGCACGAGCCATTATTGCATGTACAACTCCAATACGACGGTAGAGTCCAATTACTTCGACCGCTGCAACGGTGAGGTAGAGGTCATCTCCAATAAATCCGGTCAGAACGTCTATCGATACAATACCTTCAAGGACAGCCAGGGAACGCTCACCATCCGCCACGGCAACGAAACGCTTATCGACAAGAACTTCTTCTTCGGCTCCGGTTTGGCGCATACCGGTGGTATACGGGTGATCAACGCCGAGCAAACCGTCACCAACAACTACATGAATGGCCTGGCCGGTTACCGTTTTCGCAGCGCGCTGACGGTAATGAACGGGGTTCCCAACTCGCCCCTCAACCGCTACGTCCAGGTCACGGATTCTAAAATTGACGGTAATGTGCTGATCGACTGCGACCACGTACAGCTGGGTGTCGGTAGCGACGAAGAACGCAGTGCCAAACCCGAGCGGACAACCTTTTCCAACAACGTATTCTACCGCCAGGGTGGGGGAGAGTTGTTTAAAGCTTTTGACGACATGAGTGGCGTCACCTTCGCGGGCAACCTCGTTAATCCCGGGCTGTCCCCCTTCCAGTCTGAAGGATTCTCGGAACAGCGCATGACGCTCGAAGATGCTTCCAACGGGGTACTATTACCCTCCGGTACCGCCGCGGCTGACAGCATACAATCCGGCATCCCGTTCATGGCTACGCTGGAGAATACCGGGGCTGACTGGTACACCCCTAAGGAAAACGAACTCCTCTTCGGAACGGGCAATACCACGGACGTTGCGGCCGGCAGCAACACCCTCTGGGAAGCGGTCCGTAATTCCGCGCCGGGTGACGTATTGCGGCTTACGGAGACGGCCGAGTACCTGTCTACAAAATCCATCGAAATAAAGCACCCCCTGACCATAATGGCGGCCGGGAACCTTGACGATAAGCCAGTTCTCCGGTTCATGAAAACAACCCTGTTCAGCCTGGAAAGCGGCAGCGCCTTAACCGTAAAAGGTATACGGGTAGACGGAACTGCTTGCCGGGACCGCGCCTTCAACGCCGTTTTCCGCACCAGCCGTTACAGCATGATCAACAACTACAAGTTATTCGTTGATGACTGTGACTTTACGGACCTCGACATCAACCACAGCTTCAACGTGGTCCAGGTTTTTAAGAACACTTTCGCGGACACTATTTCCCTGCGCAACTCCCGCTTTTTAAACGTCTCAGGCAGCGTGTTGCCGCTTGACCAGGAGACGGACGGTAACGGTATTTACAACGCCCAGGTAGTGATCATCGACAACTGCTTGTTTGATGACATCGGTCAGGAAGCCATCCACATTCTGCGGGACGGCCGCGACGAAAGTACTTCCGGTCCGATCGTGCACATTACGCGCAACACCTTCGATGAAGTGGGAAATACAACGAAATGGAACAAAACCGGCGCGGCAATCCGACTATACGGTACGCAGGTCGTGAATTACCGGGATAATATTCTCGATGACTCTAAGCCGCTGCAACTACACCTGGTGGTTGGCGACCCGGTCGTAACCATTACCAGCAGCAACTTCTCGGGTGGCAGTATTATCGAGGACAACGGACAGCCTTACGTCACGGACGACCTGCAGCTCAACCTCCCCGAACCATTGCTCAAATCCGCCAGCGGTCGCGCCATCGGAACGACCCTGAAATAATAAAACTAACAACTATTTGACTGGGCTTATCCCCACCAAAAGCTATATAAAATAAGTAATATGCAAGCAAGTAAAGAATTCCTCTACGGCGACGAGATTCCCTGGGAACAAGTAGGGCCGGGCCTCAAACGCCAGATTCACGGCTGCGACGATAAGATCATGCTCGTGAAGGTACACTTCGAACCCGGTGCCGTCGGTAATCTCCATGAGCACTACCACAGCCAGGTTACTTACGTCGAGAGCGGCGAGTTCGAGATGACGATCGGCGATGAAGTCAAAACCATCAAGGGGGGAGATTCTTACTACATCCCGCCCCACGTCATGCACGGCTGTGTTTGCGTAAAGACTGGTGTACTAATCGACGTATTCAGCCCCCACCGGGAGGACTTCGTGGATGCAATAAAGCACTCATGAAACTGAAAGGATTAAGATGGTGGGTGGTGGCATTGATCGCCCTGGCCACCGTCATCAACTACATCGACCGACAATCGCTTAACGTGCTGTGGCCGGAAATTTCCGTCGATCTTTTTCCCGATAAAACGGAGGATCAGCGCAAAGAAATCTATGCTTTTATCTCGGTAGTCTTCGTCTTCTCTTACGCATTCGGGCAGGCGATCTTTGGTAAGATCTTTGACTGGATTGGAACGCGGCTCGGTTTCGTGTTGTCCATTGGGGTATGGTCCATTGCTACGGTGCTGCATGCGGTAGCCTGTAGCGTAGCCAGCTTCTCCATATTTCGTTCCATCCTCGGTATTGCCGAGGCGGGTAACTGGCCGGGGGCAACGAAGGGTAACGCCGAATGGTTCCCGACCAAGGAACGGGCTTTAGCACAGGGCATTTTCAATTCCGGTGCGGCAATCGGGGGGATCATCTCCATTCCGCTAATCGCCTTTCTGTCGGTCTATTTCGGCTGGAAGATGATTTTCGTTCTCGTTGGCCTGGCGGGTCTGCTCTGGCTTATTCCGTGGCTGGTGCTCGTTAAATCTCCGCCGAAGTCCCATCCCTGGATATCGGAAGAAGAGCGCCAGTATATTTTGTCCGGCCAGAAAAATCAGGACCTGGATGAAGACGGCGACTTCGATGAAGGCTACAATCCCGACCTCGGAACGATGCTGTCCCATAAAGAAAGCTGGGGCGTCATCATCGCCTCGGCGGTGATTGATCCGATCTGGTGGCTGTTCGTATTCTGGATCCCAATTTACCTTTCGGAGGTATACGGAATGGATGTCAAGGAAATCGGCATCTATGGCTGGGTCCCCTACGTCGGCGCGATGTTCGGAGCTTGGTTCGGCGGTCTGCTGGCCCAGAACCGACTAAGAGCCGGCTGGAACATCGACCGTACCCGTAAACTGGTAATCACCTTAGGTTGCGTCATCATGCTACCCGCCCTGCTGGCGATGTCCAACCCCGGTGCTCCGGTGACGGCCGTACTCATCATGGCCGTAATCCTGTTCGGTTTCCAAACGGCCATCGGCAACGTACAGACGCTGCCCAGCGATCTTTTTGGTGGCAAAACGGTCGGGACTTTGGCGGGAATTGCCGGAATGTCCGCTAAACTGGCAGTAGCCGGGCTTACTTACCTGGTTCCGTGGCTGACGGCCGGCGGCAATTACACCCCTGCCTTCCTGATCGGTGCGGCACTAGCCTCCATTGCGATCGTGAGTATTTGGGTACTCTGTCCGAAGATTGAACCGCTCCGGCCAAAAGCAACCTTTAACTAACCGAATCATCAAAACAAAATGACCCTGCGGGAAAAGGCGAAGTAGTTATTGCTCCTTCAATTCCCCGATGGGTATTATCTATCAAATAATAAGATTATGAGTAATTCTAACGGAAAAGTAGCCATTGTTACGGGCGCAACGGGAGGAATCGGCTTTGAAGTCGCCAAACGACTCGGCCACGATGGCTTTACCGTCATCCTCAATGGCATCAACGATGAAGCAGGCGCAACTCGCGCGAAAGAACTGACCGACACCGGCCTCGACGCCTTTTACCGGGGCTTCGACGTGACGGACGAGCACGCCGTAAGTAAAAACATCAAAGAAATCGGGGAGCAATACGGTAAAATCGACGTGCTGGTGAACAACGCCGGCGGTCTCGGTGGTCGCTCCCGCTTCGAGGAAATGACTACGGAGTTCTACCGCAAGGTGATGGCCCTCAACCTCGACTCTACGTTTTTCGCCTCCCGTGCGGCCATCCCTTACCTGAAAAAAGGCGATCACCCCACCATCATCAACTACACCTCGAACGCCGCCTGGAACGCGGGTGGACCGGGTGCGGGAATCTACGGCACGTCCAAAGCCGGCGTCCACGCCATCACCCGGGCACTGGCAAAAGACCTGGCGGAGTACGGAATTCGTGTCAACGCCGTTTCTCCGGGAACGATCGACACGCCTTTCCACCAGCAGATCAAAGATACTAAGCCGGAAGTGTTCGCTTCCTGGGCCAATAACATCATGCTCGGCCGTCTCGGCCAACCGGAAGATGTCGCCGGAGTTGTATCCTTCCTCGCCAGTAAAGATGCCGGCTTCATGACGGCGGAAACCATCCAGGTAGGCGGCGGTCAGGCATTAGGAATTTAACCCGGCTTAAGGCCTTCTTTCCCCGCTTTCACAACTATTCATCGTACCTGCGTTCGCGCGCCCTTACAGGAACTTCGGGGCACGAACACCGGTCACACCAATGCCACTGCGGCACCCAAAATTCATCTAATATGCCACGCATCGTAACCTTCGGCGAAATCATGCTCCGCCTCAGCCCGCCCGGCCACAAACGTTTTTCCCAGGCCAGTTCCTTCGAGGTCATTTATGGAGGTGGTGAAAGCAATGTTGCCGTAACGCTCGCGAATTACGGCATGGAAAGTGTCTTCGTGACCCGCCTACCTAAAAACGACCTCGGCGACTGCGCCCTAAACTCGCTGCGCGGCCATGGCGTCGACGTCAGCCACGTTAAACGCGGTGGGGAGCGGCTCGGGATCTACTTCCTCGAAACCGGTGCGATGCAGCGCGGCTCCAAAGTGGTTTACGACCGCGATCACTCCGGTATGGCGACGGTTGTACCCGGCGAAATCGATTGGGATGCCGTATTTACCGACGTCGACTGGTTTCACTGGACGGGCATCACGCCCGCCCTCAGCCAGTCGGCCGCCGATGCCTGTCTGGAAGCCTGTAAAGTGGCCTCCGCCAAGGGTATCACCATCTCAACGGACCTGAATTACCGCAAGAAACTCTGGAACTACGGCAAGTCCCCGCAGGAAGTAATGCCCGCCCTCGTAGAGCTCTGTGACGTAATCCTCGGCAATGAAGAAGACGCCGAAAAACACTTCGACATCCACCCGGAATCCGTCGATGTCACCAAAGGCGATACGATGGACCCCGAAGCCTACCTCCCGGTCTGCAAGGCCTTAATGAAGCGGTTTCCCAAGGCAAAAAAAGTGATCACGACCCTACGCGGGTCCATCAGTGCCAGCCACAATACCTGGAGCGGCGTGATGTGGGACGGCGAAAAAATGTACACCGCACCAACCTACCAACTCAGCCACATCGTGGACCGGGTCGGCGGTGGCGACAGCTTCATGGGCGGTCTCATATACAGCCTGCAAACCTGGCCGAACGACGATGCCAAAGCATTACGCTTTGCGGTAGCGGCGTCAGCCCTCAAACATTCTATTTTCGGTGATGCGAATCTGGCTACCCCGGAAGAAGTAATGAGCTTAATGGATGGTGACGGAAGCGGTCGCGTGAGTCGGTAAAATAATAATACAATGGACAGATTAAAAGTATACCAAACCATCATTGACCAGGGCGTTGTGCCACTGGCCTATATGGCGGACGCGGATGTAGCTAAGCACGTAGTCGATGCCATATACGCGGGCGGATTGCGAAGTTTTGAATTCACCAACCGGGGCATTGGAGCACATAAACCTTTCGACGTGCTGGCGGAGCACTGCCGAAACAATTACCCCGATCTGACGCTGGGCGTCGGTTCGGTGGTGGATACCGGAACAGCGGCTTTGTACATCAGTCTCGGGGCCGATTTCGTCGTCAGCCCGATGCTGGTGGAAGTGCTGGCACCGCTCTGCAACCGCCGTAAAGTTGGTTGGCTGCCGGGCTGTTTCACGCTGGCGGAAATTGGCCGGGCGGAAGAACTCGGTGCGGAGATCGTAAAGCTTTTTCCCGGTAACGCCGTGGTTCCAGGATTTATTAAATCCGTCCTGGCGCCCTCTCCACGGACAAAGATCATGGTGACGGGCGGGGTGAAGCCGGAGACGGAGAATCTTAAGCGATGGTTTGGCGAAGGTGCGGTGGCCGTTGGGATGGGCTCCGCACTGTTGCGTAAAGATTTATTAGCGGTAAAGAATTATAGCGGCATTCGGCAAGTGGCAGCGGACACTCTGCAAATGGTTCAGAAAGTGCGGGAATAGGGCGCGGCCGCAGGTACGGTTTAGAGAATTTAGACACGCTCTTAGAGCGGGGAATGGCCAATCACCTCACGGGGCGATGCTCCCGTAATCATCAGTATAAGCCTTAAAATTAATAACGATGAATGGATTAATCAGATTTATGCTGCTGACTACCCTCGGCCTTACGCTGGCCAGTTGCGGCGGCGAGCCGGCACCCGCTGATGACGGAGTAGGGAAGTCCGCCGTTATTCACCCCAGCGACGTTATGCCCTCCCTCGATCAGTGGCATATTCTGCTGGGTAACGGCGAAACCGTCAGCGACCTCGTCGGGTATTCCAGCGAGGAATATTTTTACCACGTCAACGACGGCACTGACTGGGTGGTTTACAAAACACCCAACGGCGGCGTAACCTCTCCGAACTCTCACAATACTCGTACGGAACTGGGGCAAAACAAATCCACCCGCTGGACGCCAACCGTCGGCGGTCGGATGACCGGAACGGTTAAAGTAGCTCACGTCTCCACCTCCGGAGATGCGCAAATCGCGGCATCATATTCCGTGGTCGTCGGACAAATCCACAGCGACACCGGGCACAAGAACGAACCCCTCAAAATTTTTTACAAGAAATTCCCCGGCCACGATAAGGGTTCGGTCTTTTGGAATTATGAGATCAATACTGCCGGAGATGACAATGGCGGACGCTGGGATTTTTCTACCTCCGTCTGGGGCTACGACATGGCGAAAGTCGGTACTGCTCTGACTGCTTACCCAGCAGAACCCGCGGATGGCATCGTGTTGGGCGAAGAATTCAGCTACGAAGTCAACGTCTACGAGGGAGTCATGTATCTGACTTTTTCCAGCCCCGGCCACCCAACCAGAAATTTCACTAAGAGCCTGATCGAATCCAATTACACAACGAAAGCGGATATGCCACAGCAGATCATTACCCAGTTCGTTCCCATGGGGCAAGACGGTACGGAACGACCCGAAGCATATGCGGGCGAAACCCAGTTTTTTAAACAGGGAGCTTATAACCAAGCCAACGGCCGTAAGCCATCCACCAACGGTGTTTGGAGCACCGGAGCGGATACTTACGACGGTGACCTGGCGAAGCAGTACGCTAACGGAGACTATGCGGAGGTATGGTTTCGCGCTTCTTCAGTCGGTCCCGGGGTGTCACCTGAGTAACCATAAAATAACCACCAAATGAAAAGTCTTCACTTTTTGCTTCCTGTTGTCCTTATACTGGTACTTGTTTCCTGCACGGATAAGGCTGGAAACGATGCCACAAGCACCTCCAAGACCGATACCAACGAAATCGTCTTCGCAAGTAGCGTAATCCCCTTTTTCGAACATTGGAATCTCATTCTCGGGGACGGTTCCAATGCCGGTCCCGCACTCGACTACGCGCAGGAAGATTTCTTTTTTACCGCTAAGGATGATAGCAATGAGTGGGTGGTCTTCAAAGCCCCCAACGCCGGAGACACCCACGGCACCTCAAACAACACCCGAACGGAACTGGCCCAGCTGAAGAAATGGTACCCAACCACCACCGAGAAAGCCAAACTGGAAGCCACCCTCAAAGTGATGAACGTTTCTAAAACCGGCGATGCTCGGGTAGCGGCATCTTATTCCGTTGTCGTTGGCCAGATTCACAGTGCGGACGGCCATGAGAACGAGCCACTCAAGATTTTCTATAAAAAATTTCCCGGCCACGAAAAAGGCTCCGTCTTTTGGCACTATGAAATCAACACTGCCGGCGACGATAACAGCGGTCGCTGGGATTACTCGACGCCGGTATGGGGAATAACTTCTCCGTGATCGGCCCCACGGGAAATACCTACCCCGAAGAGCCACAAGACGGTATTGCGCTCGGCGAAGAATTCAGCTATGTGATCACCGTCGAAGATGGCATCATGAGCCTCACCTTCAGTAGCCCGGGCCATGAGACTAAAACCTTTACTAAAAATCTGATCGTGTCAGACTACCCTGAAAAGGAAGATATGCCGCAACAAGTCGCCGGCCTGTTTGCTCCCATTGGTCAGGATGGGGTCGAGCGCAAAAATGCTTATGCCGAAGAAGGCTTGTTTTTCAAACTAGGATGCTACAACCAAACCAACGGTAAATCGCCCGAAGTGAACCAGATCTGGTGCTCCGGCGCGGAAACGCACGGCGGAGATGTCCGGGCACAGTACGCAGACGGCAACTACGCGGAAGTATGGTTTAAAACGGCTAGTATAAACTTACCCGAAGATGCGATTTCCAACCAGGGGTATTTTACCAAGAACGACTGAAGTCGTTGAGCAAAAGCATAATCATGATCAACCATAAACTAGTCGGCAAGAGCGTCCTAATAACCGCCGGTGCCCAGGGCATTGGCGAAGCCATTACCCGCCATTTTATCAACGGCGGAGCAAACGTCGCCATCCATTACTTTTCTAGTTCCGATGCCGCTAATCAGCTGGTAAAGTACGCAAGCGGCAAAGGTCTCAAAGCGGTGGCCATCGGTGGCGACCTGACCAAAGAAACTGACGCGAATATGCTGGTGGATAATGCCGTTGCCGCCCTGGGCGGACTGGACATTCTGATCAACAACGCCGGGTCGCTCGTCGCCCGTAAATTCTTGAATGAAATAGAAACGGACTTCTGGCATAAAGTGATGGACATCAATCTTACGTCAATGATGTTAGTAACCCGGGCTGCTGCCCCCCACCTGACTGAAAACAATAATAGCAGCATCGTCAATTTGGCATCCCTCGCCGGTAGAAAGGGAGGACACGGAGGATCGCTGGCCTATTCCACCAGTAAAGGTGCCATTCTCACGTTTACACGCGCACTATCCGCAGAGTTAGGCCCTGAAGGCGTCCGGGTGAACGCGGTCGCTCCGGGGCTTATTCTTGGCACCTCCTTTCATGATACGCACACGACGAAGGAATCCGCAGCCGCGACGACTGCGGGAATCCCCATTCAAAGGGCAGGCAATACAGCGGACGTAGCGCGGGCGGTCATTTACCTGGCCTCGGAGTACGATGGTTTTGTTACCGGGGCTACGCTGGATATTAACGGAGGCGTTTATAATATGTAGGGTGTCACCGTGGATAGCGTGCTCTATAGCCGCTAAAGATTCGTCGTGGGTAGGGTAGGCGTCGCGCAGTAATTCGGTCTTCAGAATGCCGTTTATTCGCTCCGCAACCGGGTTCTGGTACGAGGCCCGAGACATGCTAATGGAAACGTTTCGTTTCGATAGAAACTTATTTAAAATAATTTAACATATTTTGAATTTCCTCTGAAGCTGCATTGACCGGTAGTTTAATCACGATCGCCTCGGAGGTTCTTTCGATACTTAGGGCTTGCATAGTCCGGTAAGTTGGTTGATACTTTAACGATTTGCACGATCACTCGGTTTCACCGTCCATCACTGCAATGAATTGAAGTACCTTATCCTATAACCAGGACTAGGTACTACGTACCAAAAATCCCGTACTAAAAATCATCCCCGCCACCGTCATCTCCCCGCTCACCGCGCTCGCGCTTGCCCTTTTGCTGACGCAGGCTGTACTGGAAACCGATGTAGGCGATACGGCTCTCGCGCTGAAACTGGCTGGTCGTGTTGAGACCGCTGATCTCGGTAGTATAGCTGAACCGGCGCTGGTTAAAAATATCGGTTACGCGCAGGGTGATGGCTCCCTTGTCCTTTAAGATCGATTTACGAAAGCCGATATCCAATGACTGGATGGCCTCGATATTGCCCTGCGCGGTCACGCCGGCACTGCGGTAGAAGTAGGTAAACTGGCTCTGCACGTCCCACGGCAGTTCGTAAGTACCCTGCAGGCGGCTGTCGAAAAGGTAGCCGCTGGCATCTACCTGGCCCTCGGAAATGCGGCCGTCGATCTCGGTCCGGTAGGCGTTACCGGATAGCGTCAGGTCGAGCTTTTTACTCGGGCGGTAGGTAGTAATGATCTCCACGCCATAGTTTCGGCCCCGGTCCAGGTTGGCGCGGGTGGCGATTTGGACGCCGTCGTCGCGGGTTTCGGTAATACGGGTAATAAGGTCATTAAGCTGGCGAAAGTAGAACCCGCCGGTAAACGTACTCCGGTTGCCGAAGCGTTGCTGTACGTTCAGTTCGTAGCTGTTGATCAGTTCGGGCAGCAGGAAAGGATTACCCGTGCGCAGGTTCAGCGGGTCGCCCCGGTCAACGAACGGATTCAGTGCCCACGCCCGGGGGCGGTTGATCCGACGACTGAAACTAGCCTGCAGGGTGCTGCTTTCCGCCAGTTTGTAACCCAGAAAAACACTGGGGTAAACCTTGAAGTAGTCGTTCTCGAATGTCTGCTGGTCGGGTTCCGTCAGGCGGCTGGTGGTGTAGGCCTGCTCGGCTCGCAGACCGGCACTGAAGACCAGTTTGCCCACCTCTCCGCCAAAGGTAGCGTAGAGGGCGTGCACGTCCTCGTCGTAGAAAAAGCGATTACTATTGCTATCTATTTTTTCGAATGCCGAAGTCGCCTCGTTAAACACATTGAAAACACCCTCATTGTCCAGTCGTTGAATGGTGGATCGCCAGCCGGTCTCGAACTTGTAGTCGCCAAATTTCTGCTCGTAATCCAATTGCCCCAGGTACTGCGTGCGGCCCTCGATGGCGGGAGCGTTTTGCCGCAATTCGTCGATGAATGTGCCGTTTGCGGCAGTAATCGTCTCAAAGTAATTTTCAACTTCTTTCTCGTAGCTGTCGCTCATCTGTAGCGTTCCGCTTAGTTGGCGTCCCTCCTTTTTGAAGGTAGTTTGGTAATTCAAGCGCACTTCGTAGTCCCACTCGTCTTCCGGTTCATCCTCGGTCCGTACGCTGGTGCGGTCCAGCGTATTTTCGCCGTCAAAAAATTGGGTGGTTCGCAGGTTACTACTCTCGCCCTGCCCCAGTTGATAATTACCCTGCAGCTGAATACTGCCGCGTTTGTTGTAGTACCATTCCGTACCCAACCGAATTTGCTGCGACTGCCGCTGCCGCTCACCGTCAAAGGTGAAATAGCGATTAAAGGACGTATCGGCAAACATGGCCGTCTGGTCGCGGAAACCCCGGAAAAAACGTTCGTCATAGCGACCACTGATGGCCGCCGTGGTATTAAACTGACCTTTGCGCCAGTTCAGGTCGATACTGCCGTCAAATTTATTATTCGTTCCAGCATTCAGGTTGACACCGGCGTTAAATCCGTCCTGATTCTTATTTTTCAGCACGATGTTGATCAGGCCGCCCGTACCGTCGGGATCGAAACGTGCGCCGGGGTTGGTAATTACCTCCACCCGCTCGATATTGGTCGCCGAAAGCGACTGCAGAAACGTCTGCTGGCTGGCCCCGGTCAATCCACTGGGCTTGCCATTGATCAAAAAACGGATATTTCCGCTTCCCCGCAAGCTCACGTTGCCTTCCAGGTCCACCGTAATACTCGGTATTTGCCGCAGCAAATCTTCGGCAGATCCACCGGCGGCGGCAATACTCTTTTCCACGTTAAATACCTTGCGGTCCAGCCCCAGTTCCATGATCGCCCGCTCGGCTTCCACCACCACTTCGGTCAGGTTTTCGCCGCCCAGCCCCAGTGCCACGGGGTCCAGCGTGAAAAACCGCTTGGCTTCCGACAATTCCAGCTCCCGGTCCTCGGTAGCGTAACCGATAAAACTCATTTCCAGGCGGTAGTCGCCGTAGGGCAGGTCCTTTACGGTAAATTTGCCGTCCAGATCGGTGGTCGTTCCCGCCACCAGGCTATCGCGCACCACCGTATAGACCGCCACGCTGGCAAAGCCGATCGGCTCGTCGTTGGTCGCGTCAATCAATTGGCCCGTCATACCGCCCGTATTCGGGGCCAGTTTGGGGCGCGGTCCGCCCTGCGCGGCCAGGCTGGTAAAAGAAATCAGGAGAAGAAAAAGGAGGGGGAGTACTGCTCTGGTCATGCGTCGCGTGTCGGTTGGTTGAGATTCAGTTAGCCCTAACGCCGGGCTGGTAAAGGTGTTTTACCCACGGGCGGTAATGAGGTGTTAATGGTGGGGATATGAGACGTACAAGGTCTGATGCGCGACCTGTTCGTGTCCCTGACAAACAGCATTCACTCATAGTCTTTATTCAAAAAAGCTGCTATAAATGGACAGGGCCGGCGTTTGTAATTAGACACGCTCTAAAGACGTCAAGTTCCTATTACGAGTACTATCTACTACCCGACTACCTACTAATGTACTAATCCAGCGGGCGTGCCCCTGCCGCTAAGACGCGGCAGCGTCGGTCCCTTCCAGGCGCGGCTAGCGCCTTGGCCCTGCGGGGCTCCGGCCTTGGGGCCGGCCCTTCCAGGCACCTCACGCGGGGTTAGAGCGTGTCTAAAATTTTTAAGAACGGAGGATCAATGATTCGCTTCGCGGCTACTTCATGGTAAAGGTTCTGGCTAGATAAAAAATTCGCTTCGCGGCTACTTCGTGGTGCACGCATAGCGGATTACATAAATCAGTTTATGTGACGCCAGGTTCTTAAATTATTGGTTCTCAGGAAGTAAAAACTTAGACACGCTCTAAGTATGCAATTTATAACGTAATATTACTACAGTATAATCCCCCCCAAAACCTTAAAAAACCCTTAAATACCACCCCACGCCCCGCACCCCCGCCAAATTTTCCGCACCTTACCCTGCATGAAAACACTACTACTCCTCCTTCTCCCGATCCTGTTTCTGCCGCTCACCGGCTTCGCCCAGACCTCCCCGGCACCCGCCTTTCCGCAGAATTCCTTCATGATTACCCCACTCGGAAATACGATCAACGACAGCAAATCCAGTATTTACTATATGCGTATCGTGCAGGATAGCTTCACCAACTACATCGGTCTGCGCTTCGGGACGGAGTTGTTCAATACCATCAACGTCGAACTTGCGAACGACGAGGAAATAAAGGCATCCATCTGGAACATCAAAGCGGGGATTGAACTTGGGAAGAGGATCGGTAAAACGGTGGTGTACGTGGGTCCGGAAGTGAGCTACTCGAAAGCAACGGTCACCGGTGCGACCTTATCACCTACCGGCAACGCTATTTTCTCCAGTGAAGCAATCTTCTCCCAACAATCGGACCAGATCGATGAAACCACTCTTTCGCTTTTCTCCCTCATAGGGTTTGTGGGGGTCAAATACCGGCTCACCGGCGCGATTTCCGTGGGTATTGAGAGTGCGCTGGGTTTCGGATGGTTCAATACAGAGCAGTCGTACATTAGCAATCGGTTTAGCGGCACCCCCGCTGACGACCGGAATACGGGCACCATTACGGATATATCGGCGGCGCGGTTCATTTTGCTGGAGTATGCTTTTTAAGGGAATGCCTACCTTTAGAGCGTTTCTAAAATTTTTAAGAACGGAGGATCAATGATTCGCTTCGCGGCTACTTCATGGTAAAGGTTCTGGCTAAACTAAAAATTCGCTTCGCGGCTACTTCGTGGTGCACGCATAGCAGGTTACGTAAGTCAGTTTATGTGACGTCAGGTTCTTAAATGATTGGTTCTCAGGAAGTAAAAATTTAGACACGCTCTTAGAGCGGTGTCTGAACAAATGCTATAAATTATCGCTATGAATACTAATTAAAATTACCTACCCATGAAGCGCATCCTGATGATCCTCACCTCCCACGCGGAGCTACTAAACACCGATTCCACCACCGGCGTCTGGATCGGTGAATTTACCGACCCCTATTATGAGTTCATCGACGAGGGATATTCCGTTACTCTGGCCAGCCCCCTGGGCGGCGAACCACCCGTGGACCCCATGAGCCGGCTGACGGAACACATCACGGGTTCCAACCGCCGATTTAATGACGACGATACCGGCCAGCAAGTCTTCCAAACCACTCAGAAATTAGCGGATGTCGTAGCTAGCGATTTCGATGCCCTGTTCTATCCCGGCGGTCACGGACCGATGTTCGACCTGGCTACCAGCGAGGAAAGCGGCCGGATGATCGTAGATTTCCTTTCCGCCGGCAAGCCCGTTGCCGCCGTTTGCCACGGCCCCGCCGCCCTCATCAAGGCCGCCGAACTGGACACCGCCATCCTTCGGGGCAAAAAAGTTACCGGCTATTCTAACGCGGAGGAACGGCTGGCGTTTCGTTACGATACCGTCCCGTATCACCTCGAAGACCGCCTGAAGGAACTGGGAGCCGATTACCACAAGGGTCTCGTTCCGATGCTATCACATATTGAGCAAGACGGCTTGCTGATTACGGGGCAGAACCCGCTTTCTGCCGGTCCGGCCGCGCGTGCATTGATCGACGAATTGCAACGGGAGGCGTGATGACTACCTTTGCGGCTCCGTAATCCTCACCCTGACCAACTATCCCATGCAAATCGGAATCGATTCCTTCGCCGCCACCTCCTCGGCCCCCACCCACGTCGCCGCCATCGGCGAACTGCTCGACCGCATCGAACTGGCCGACCGCGAGGGACTTGATAGCTTCAGCCTTGGGGAGCACCACCGCGCCGAATTCCTCGACTCCGCCGCGCACATGATCCTCGCGGCCGCCGCCACCCGGACCAGCCGCATCACCCTCGGTTCCGCCGTCACGGTAATCAGTGCGGCCGACCCCGTGCGCGTATTCCAGAATTACGCTACCCTCGACCTTATCAGCAATGGCCGCGCGGAGATCGTTGCCGGGCGCGGTTCCTTCACCGAGGCTTTTCCCCTGTTCGGCTACAACCTGCAGGATTACAACGAGCTTTTCCAGGAAAAACTCGGCCTCCTCCTCCGCATCCGCGATCAGGAGACGGTCACTTGGTCGGGCCGCTTTCGCCCCGCCCTGCAGGATCAATCCATTTACCCCCGCCCCGTACAGGAAAAGCTTCCCATCTGGCTGGGCGTGGGCGGCACCCCGGCCTCCTTCATCCGCGCCGGCACCCTGGGCCTGCCCCTGATGGTAGCCGTCATCGGCGGCGAAACGGCCCGCTTCCGCCCCCTGGTGGATGCCTACCGCGAGGCCGGTGTCCGCGCCGGCCACGCCCCGGAAACCCTGAAGGTCGGCCTCCATTCCCTCGGCTACGTGGCCCGGACCACCGAGGCCGCCCACGAGATCTACTATCCCGGCTATGCGGAGATGTTCACGAAGATCGGGCAAGAACGCGGCTTTGGCCCCGTTACCAAGCATAGCTATATGGCCCAGGTGGGCCGCACCGGCGCCCTGGTCGTCGGCGGCCCCGAGGAGGTTGCCGAGAAGATCGTCCGTCACTCCACCGCGCTGGGCGGGATCGACCGCTTCACGTTCCAGATGGATGCGGGGATCGCGCACGGGGATTTGGTGAGCGCGATCGAGTTGATCGGGCGGGAGGTGATGCCGCGCGTGGGGGAGGGGTGATGTAATTGGAAACGCAGGTACAAAATTTACAGTCAAAAGGCATTTGGATAAGAAAAAGACCCAATTAAGTGGTGACACCTTGTTTTCAGACGATTACGTCTCTGCGTGAGGTGCCTGGAAGGTGATCCGCGCAGCGGGCAGTGCGTAGCACCGAGCGACAGCGAGCCAGGAAGGGACCGGCCCCTACCGAAACCGCCCCGCCCCGCAGTATTGCGGGACGGGGCGGTTTCGGTAGGGGACACGCCCCGACAAAAGATCAGTTGATAATCAACCAAGACACGCTATTAGATGGTCGGATCCGATGGCGTGTTGGGGTTATTGTTCCGCTCCTGCTCGGGGTAAGGATAGAAATTGCGGTTGCGCTCTTCGGTGAAGACGCGCTCCATACCGCTCGGCTGGGGCCGACCGAAACGGCGGCTGTCTTCCAGGCTTTGACCGGTGAGGAATAGTTCGAGGCGACGCTGAAAATAGATTTCGCGCAGCAGGGCTTCCATACCACTATCTCCGGTGTAATTGCCCAGGCCGGCATTGAGTCCGAAGGGATCATCGGTACCGGTACGGACCGCGTTGATCTGGTCGATTGCCGTTTGGGCGTTGCCACTGGAACGGACCGTCGCTTCGGCGATGATGAGACGCATTTCGTCCGGGAGGTAAACGGGAATGGAAGAGCTAGGTGTGGTAAAGAATCCGGCCAGGTCTTCAATGGGCAGACCGTTGATATTCGTAGTATCTAACCGTACGAGGTAAAATTCTTTGCGGCCGTCGTTTTCAGCCACCATGAACTCAGCCGGCAGGCCGAAATTATCGCGCGGCTTGAAGTTAGGCGTGTTGTTGAGAATAACGCGCGTCCAAACGGGGTTTGCGTTCTGTACGTCGTACTCAAACACGGAGGCTACGGACAGGTCCACGTCATTGGCGCGAGCGATGGCCTCGGTGTAGTTTCCGGCGTAGAGGTTGAAGCGGGCCAGCATGGCGTCGATGGTTTCCGCCAGGTTCATTCCCTGGAGAACGGTGGCCTGAAAATCAGCCGGGATGCCTCCCGACGGCAGGGCTGTCTTAGCGGCCTGCAGGGCGGCGATGGCGGCGACAAAACCTTCCCGGCGGGATACGAAAGCCGCGTCGTTATTGATGCTGGGTTCTACTACTACCTGCTCGTAGTGCTGTGATAATGCACCTAAAGCCATCCCCTTAAAGGTATTGGCGTGAGCCACGATAGCACCCTGGGTAGCGGGAGATAGCTCCACGCGATCGACTCCGTCGATAAGGCTATTGGCGTTCACGACCACGCGCAGCATGGTCGTCCAGAGGCCGTCTACGTTCGAGTTGAAGTTAGGTAGCTCGGTGCCACCGTCCTCCAATTCGATCATGTTTTGGAACGTCGTCGTAATGGCTCCTTCGCGGGCAGTAATGGCGGGGGTTTCGATCAGAAAACGCAGTCCGGTTACGCTGTACTGCTGCTTGATGCCGATGCTGAGGGCAATGAGGCCCTCGCGGCTGTTTAGTACCTGGGCGTCGGTAGGGCTGTTCGGATTGGTGAAATCGGTCTCGCAACTCGTTCCTGCCAGCAATAGCAGGAGGAAAGCGAGCGATAGCAGCGGTCGTTGCCGCTTCAAAACGTTGAAAATACGCATAATGAAATTCTTTGGAAAAATAAGAAAATCACTCCGGGTCCACCGGTCGGTCATCCATTTAACATAAAAGGGATAAGACGGGGTGGGCCCGGAGTGGAGGGAAGATCAGGGACTTAGAAACTCAGGTTGACCCCGAATTCGATGGTACGGGGGATTGGTACCCCGGCAAAATCGAAACCGCGCACGCCGTTGCTCTGGCCGGCGGTGTTGATCTCGGGATCCCAACCGGAGTAGTTGTCCCAGCTAATGAGGTTACGTCCTACGAGGCTGAAGCGAACCCGGTCGATCCCACCGGCGGGGCGCAGGGTGTAACTCAGGGCCAGTTCGCGCAGTTTGACGAACGAGCCGTCTTCCACGAACTCCTCGAAGATGCCGGCCTGACGGCCGCCCGTTCCCTTGATGCGGTTGCCCTGTAACTCCTCGCCGACATTGGCACCGCCACCGAATAGGGGGTTGTCGAGCAGGCGCCGGTTCCAGTTGAAGATGTCGAAGCCCTGTACGGCGTCGAACTGTACGCGCAGGCTGAAATCGCGGTAGGTAAATTCGTTGATCACCGAGCCGAACCAATCGGGGTTGGGATCGCCGATCACTTTAGAGGAGCTACCGTCTTCGTTAGTTCCCCGTAACGGCAGACCGGCCGCATCCACCTGGATGTTGCCTTGCTCGTCACGTGCATAGAACTGGCGGTAGAATACGCCGAGGGGTTGGCCCTCGATCACATAGTTGGTTGCGAAACTGTTGGCCAGCACGAGTTGACCGCCGCCGGCGACGTCAGTGATGGTATTTTCGTTATTTGCGTAAGTGGTGGTGATGTTCCACTCGAAATTTTGAGTCCGCACGGGGGTAGCGCGCAGCCCGATCTCGATACCCTTATTTTCCAGTTCACCTACGTTCTCGAAACGGCTGTTGAAACCGGTGCTGGGGGCTACCTCACGGTTGAGCAGCAGGTCGGTCACCCGCTGGCGGTAGTAGGTGAATTCCACGCCGATGCGATTCCCGACCAGGGCGGCATCGAAACCGAGTTCGATCTCATTCTGGCGTTCGGGGGCGAGGTTTTCGTTACCCAGCAGGGTAGAAGGCAGTGCACCGTTGCCACCGTTGAAGGGGAATACGCCGTAGTTGGAGAAGCGGTCAAACGGTCCGATTCCAGTAAGGTTACCTGCCTGGCCCCAGCTGGCGCGCAGTTTAAAGGTGTTGACAGCAGTGGCCAGACCACCGTTACGCCAAAAATCCTCATCGCTGAGCACGTAGCTACCACTGGCCTTGGCGTATAACTGATTACGCTGATCGGGTCCGAAAGAGGAGGCACCGTCGGTGCGCAGGGCACCGGTCAGGAAAAGCCTGTTGCCAATACCGAAGGTTTGCTGCACGAAGGCACCCCAGTAGGATACTTCCGAGCGGCTATCGCCCTGAGCGACTAGTTCACCGACGGTAGCGGTTTGAACGAAGGGGGCAATCCGGCTGGCCTGTACGGCAACGCTTTCGTTATTTTCGTACTGCCAGGTTCCGCCTACTACCGTGGTGGAAACGATGGCATCGGACAGGTCGGCGGCATAGCTGGCCGTCAAGTCATTGTTGTAGCGCAGGGAGTTAGCCTCGGCCCGGCGGGCGAAACCCTGTCCTTCGGTGGAGGTATTGCCGATGGGGATAAATGCCTTAGCGGAGCTATTTGCATAGTCTACACCGAGTACGTAGCGCAGCGTGATCCGCTCGGTCGGTACGGCGGTCAGGCTCAGGTTGGTGATGGTACGATTAGTGCGCTGGCCGAAGTCAAAGCGATCTACCGCCTCGCGGGGATTAGAACGTGGCACCAGCGGGGAAGTGACGGGATAAACCCCGTCCGCGTTCGGCGTGGGGTCGATGGAGTTATCCGAGAACAGGAAGCCGGTAATGGCTCCATAGGCGGAGTTGATACCACCGTTAGGAATATCCTTACTGTTCGAGATGCTGTAATTGATACCGAAACCGAGTTTGAGCCAGGGGGCTAATTCCTGATCCAGGTTCAGGCGGCCGCCGATGCGCTCGAAACTGGTATTTTTGATGATGCCCTCATTGTTCAGGTAACCGCCGGAGAAGAAGTAGCGGGTCTTGTTATTTCCTCCCGAAATAGAAATATTGTTATCGGTACCGAGGCCGGTCTCGAAGATCTCATCCTGCAAATTAAAGCGTTCGGCGGGTACGGTAGCGGGATTATTCAGGTCACCGAGATTGACAAAAGACAGGGGTGCCTCGTTGTATTCGATCTGCTTGCGGAGTTGGTTGACGCGCAAGCTGGAGGATACGCTGACCTTGGTCTCACCGATCTTTCCCCGTTTGGTGAAGATCTGCACGACGCCGTTACTGGCCCGTGAACCGTAAATGGCGGCTGCGGCGGCACCTTTGATGACCTCGATGCGGTCGATGTCGGCGGGGTTAATGTCCACTAGTCGGTTCTGGGAGTTGCCGCCCAGGTCAATGAGACTGTTAGAACTATTATTAACGATGATACCGTCGACAATGTACAGGGGGTCAGAGCTACCGGAAATGGTCGATGCACCGCGTAGGCGGATACTAATACCACCGGCGGGGTCGCCGCTGTTTTGCTGCACCAGGGCACCGGCGATCTTACCGCTCAGGGCCTGATCGACGGCGATGGCGCCGGTTTGCTCCAGGTCCGTGTTATCCAACGTAGAAATAGCGTTACCGAGTTGACGGCGGCTGGTGGCGATGGAGGCTCCGGTAACGACCACTTCGTCGAGCGATAATGGGTCGGTTTCCAGAATTTGGTCCAGGGTGATGGTCTGGCCGTCCCGCGTTAATTCGATGGTGCGACGCCGCGTCTCGAAGCCGATGTAGCCGTACGCCAATTGATAAGTGCCCGCTGTAGCGGCGCCGGTGAGCGTATAGTTACCGTCGATGTCGGTAACGGTACCCGCACCGGTCTTCAGCAGTTGAACGGTTACGCCGATGAGTGCCTCGCCGTTGTCGTCGGTCACGTTACCGTTGACGGTGAAATTAAGCGCCTGGGCATTTAAGGACAGGGTGAGAGAGGCGGCTAGCGCAAAAAATAGCAGTAGCAGCCTGGGGTAAGATAGCTTCATAGTAAAGTGATTGAATTAAGTCAGTAAGTGAGTGAGCTACATTCGTAAGAGCTTAGGCAAAGGTGCCTGGATTTTTCCGGTAGTGACCGAATGCTAAAGTGAGGTACATCCGGCATCCATAAAGGGCAGGCGCCTCTGCACGCTCAGAGTCCCAAATGTAGGCAAATCCCTGACAACCGAATGTTGTGTTGGCAAATGAGGAGTGAGACCCTCGGCGCAGAACCGTTCGGCTTGCTTCTGATGAGTGAGATCGAGGCGATCGGTTGGGAGGTGATGCCGCGGGCGGTGGAACTCCGGTAGCTATTCCTGGATTCTCCCTATTTTTAGCCCATGAAATACCTCTGCTTTTTCCTCTTGCTATGCTGCATCTCCTGCCAGGACCAAACTATTTATACCCCTGAAAACCTAACTTTTGTTCCCCAGGAAGAAGTAATCAGCAAGGCCGCCAGCTTTCAGCTAGATAATTTATCCGGTGTGATTTTAAGAACCGGCAGGGCGAAGTTATTCCCAAGGACTCACTGGCCCGCATCAAAGACCCCGAGGTATTCGGACTGGATTATTATCAGGACGGGGACGGCAACATCCAGGAGATCGTCATCCGCCCCGCTAACGCGGATGACCGTGCCTTCAGCGAGCGCTTACGCACGGCGATGGAAAACGGACCGGAGTTAAAACCAGTCCCGATCGACTGCGCGAATAAGGCAGGTATCCTCCAGGAAGTATTCGACCGCGACCAACTCGCCCGGCGCGAAAACCGCGTCGACCGCCAGACCGATCACGCTAACCTGGAAATCATCGCCAGTTTCCTTGAACAGTGCGGTGTGCCTACCAAGGACGAAGTAGACGAGGAACAGATGGCGGGTATCTGGGCGGTGCTACAACACGCAAGCAATCGTTACCGTAAACAGTACCTGCCCCTACTGGAAGCCGCCGCCGCACGCGGCGATATTTCCCAGGGGACAATTGCCCTGATGAAGGACCGTACTCTGGTCGAAGACGGCCGGCCGCAGGTGTATGGTACCCAGGTCACTACCGATCCCGCTACCGGCATCTCCAAATTAGCGCCGCTTCTCGAACCCGCCTATGTCAACCAGCGCCGCGCCGCCGCCGGCATGGGGCCGTTGCAGGAGTATTTGGAGAGATTCGGGATTACGTTTGCGGTGCCGCAGTTGGAGCGGTAGGAGATAAATTGAAGCATAAAACCAATGTTTTACGCCACGCCTGCCAATTGCAAAGAAAACTTTCCAATGATCGATAAACTGCTAGACCAACCAACTGATCCACCGGCAACTCACCACCAACAGCAAGGGTATAAACTGATGACGGCGTCCTGGGTGTTAATCATTTCAGGAACACTGCTATTAATACTTCAAGGACTGGATCACAGACATAGCACTATATATCATTGTAATCGCTATGATCGCTATTATGACTGCGTTTGGTTGCAGTATCTGGGGATTAATCCACGTCATATTAAGTTAGAGCGTGTCTAAAATTTTTAAGAACTGAGGATCAATGATTCGCTTCGCGGCTACTTCGTGGTTAAGGTTCTGGCTAGATAGAAACTTGCGCGCATAGCGGGTTACGTAAGTCAGTTTTTACGACGCCAGGTTCTTAAATACTTGGTTCTCAGGAAGTAAAAATTTAGACACGCTCTTATTACTACCGGGAAACCCCGCACCAAAAACGTACCACGGCCTTCAGGGGGTTAACTGCTCTGCTTTTACTGGTGCTGTTAGCACTGAATGTGCGGAATATCATTGAGTTTGCCGGTAATTTTAGTTAGAAAAAATAGCTAAATTACCTACCTTTCCCCTTCCAACCACCCGGCCATATGTTTAAACTCCTCCTGTTCTTCCTCCTATTCGCCACCGCCCTCACCGCCGCCGCCCAGGCCAACCTCACCACCGCCCTCCAGCAGATCGGCGACCAGTACAACCTCACCGGCATGTCCGTCATCGTGACCTGCGGCGAAGACGTGGAAACCGCCTTCCACTACGGCAAACGCGACATCGCCGGCAACCTGCCCGTCACGGATAGCACCCGCTTTCGCATCGCCAGCATCAGCAAAATGATCACCGCGCTGGGCATTATGAAACTGTACGAGGATGGTCTGGTCGGACTGGATGATGATGTGAACGACTACCTGAGCTTCAACCTCCTCAATCCCAATTTTCCCTTTGCTACCACCACCATCCGCGACGTGCTCACCCACCGCACCGGCATCGTCGACGGCAGCGGTTATTCCCCCTTCCTCACCGCCTCCTACGCCGCGGATTTGCCGCCCAACCTGTCCGAACTGCTCACTACCGGCGGCGATTATTACACCAGCGACCTGTTCACCAACGTCGCCCCCGGCACCTATTTCAACTACTCTAACCTAAACTTCGGCCTCGCCGCCACCCTCATCGAAGGCATCAGCGGCCAGCGGTTCGATACCTACGTCGAGACCAATATTCTGGCCCCGCTCGGCATCCCCGCCACCTTCCTGATCGATAACCTGCCCAACCTCAACCACCTCTCCGTCCTCTACCGCAACGGCGGCCCTAGTTGGGACAATTACGGCGGCGTTTTTCCCACGCCCCGCGACCTCAGCGGCTACGTCCCCGGCACCAACGCCCTCATCTTCTCGCCTCAGGGCGGCCTGCGCGCCTCCGCCCGCGAGCTGTCCGACATCCTTCAAATGCTCGCCCACCAGGGCAGTTGGAACGGTGTCACCGTCCTCCAGCCCACCACCGTCGCTACCTTTACCGCCGACGCCTGGACCTTTAACGGCTCCAACGGCAACAACTATTTCGACCTGTTTAACTCCTGGGGCCTTGGCATCCAGCGCACCACCAACACTCCCGGCGGCGACGTCATCATTCCCGGCAGCACCGGCTACGGCCACGCCGGCGAAGCCTACGGACTCATCAGCGACGCCTATTATTTCCCCGATCTGGGCCGTAGCATCACCCTCATCATCAACGGTTATTACGGCCCGGATTACTACGCTTTCGGCACCAACTCCGCCTTCTACGCGCCCGAAGAAGCCGTTTTCGCCGCCATCAACCAGTTTTCCAACGCCGGTTGCGCCCTCGGCACCGCCGTTTTCGATGTCACGACCGCACCCATCCAGGTTTACCCCAATCCTACCAGCGGTGTCCTCCATCTCACCGGCAGCGAGTCACCGCGCAGCGCCGCCGCCTACGACCTCCTCGGCCGCCGCACCCCCCTCACCGTCGCCGATCGCCAAATCGACGTCACCGCCCTCACCACCGGCGTTTACCTCCTCCAACTCGACCGCATGGACGGCCAGGTCATCATCCAGCGCATCGTGATCGGGCGGCAAGAATAGGGTAGGGGCGGGCTGTTTTTTCGGGCGTGCCCCCGGCCTAACGGCCGGGGGCGGCACCTTCCGGGCTTCGGCCTTCGCCTCGGTGCTGCGCACTGCCCCGCTAGCGCGGGATCACCCTCCAGGCGCCTCACGCAATGTTTAACGAGAAAGATGAAAAAGGAACTCACTAAATACCTCGCTTCCCTCACCAAGCAGCAACTGATCGGGGAAATCCAAAAACTCTACGCGGCCTTCCCCGAAGTACGCGCCCGCTACGAGGTGGAACTGAGCGAAGACACCTCCGCCATCCTAAAACGCTACAAGGACAAGATATATGAGGAGTATTTTCCCAAACGGGGCTACGGTAAGGCCCGTAGCAATATCTCCAATAAGCCGATAACAGACTACCGTAAAATAGCCAACCACCCCAAAGACATCATCGAGTTACTCCTCTTCCGCACCGAAACGATGCTGAAATTCACCAACGCTTACGGGGATATCGACGAACCGTTCTATAATTCCCTCGGCAGCAGCTACCGCATAGCCTGCGAACTCATTCAGCGCGAGCAGTTGCAGGAGAGGTACAAGATCTATTGTTACGACATCTTGGAGAGTACCCGTTCCATCGGCTGGGGACTCTGGGGTAATCTGTGGACTTCGTACGAAGAAAATTTGGCGTAGAAAAGCTACCAGCGGTCTGTCAACGTTTAAAATTCGGGTTAGGTGCCGGCAGATTTTTTCAGCCGGCTAGGCGCTCAAACCGGAGTTTAGCCGTAGCTAAATGGGGATTTTAGTAACGACGGTAGCGGGAAAAGATGTCGCAGATTACCCGAAGATTCAGGCTTGACAGACCACTAGTCCTACCGGTATTGCATGAGGTGCCTGGAGGGGACGACCGTCGCCAAACCGGGGCGGGTAAGGAGATAGGGGTCCAGGGAGGCGTGCGCAGCACCGAGCGACAGCGAAGCCCGGAAGGCACCGACCCCGACCCGCCAGGGACGGGGGCATGCCCAAAAACTTGTAAAATCATAAATAAAAAACATTTTGTTTTATCGGTTCCTTTTTGTATGTTTGCCGAGTAAAACAGCAACCCATTGATGGAGGATAAGGAAGTGGCCGGACAGGCGGCACCGGACGAGGATAAGATCGTTACCCTGACGGGGATGTACGAGGATTATTTTTTGGATTACGCTTCTTACGTGATCCTGGAACGTGCCGTGCCGGGCATAGTGGACGGGCTAAAGCCGGTGCAGCGCCGGATTCTGCACGCGATTAAGGAAATGGACGACGGCCGCTACCACAAGGTGGCAAACGTGATCGGGCAGACGATGCAGTTTCACCCCCACGGCGATGCCGCGATCGGGGATGCGCTGGTGGGCCTGGGGCAGAAGGACCTGCTGATCGACCCGCAGGGAAACTGGGGCGACGTACGTACCGGGGATTCGGCGGCCGCGAGCCGCTACATCGAGGCGCGCCTGACGAAATTTGCGCTGGACGTGGCCTTTAACGCCCAGACGACCGAGTGGCAGCTGAGCTATGACGGCCGCAAGCGCGAACCGGTGGCCCTGCCGATGAAATTTCCGCTGCTACTGGCGCAAGGGACCGAAGGAATCGCGGTGGGACTGAGTACCAAGATACTGCCCCATAATTTTATCGAGTTGATCAAGGCCTCGATCAAGATACTGGAGGACAAGCCCTTCAAGATCTACCCCGATTTTATCGGCGGCGGCCTGATCGACGTGGATGACTACCAGGACGGCAAGCGGGGCGGCCGCGTGAAGGTGCGTGCCCTGGTGGAAAAAGTGGACAATAAAACGCTGGCCATCCGGGAACTGCCTTACGGCGTGACGGTGCCTTCGATGATCGACAGCATCATTAAGGCCAATGACAAGGGCAAGATCAAGATCAAGCACGTGGTGGATAATACGGCCGCCGACGTAGAGATATTGATCGAACTGGCCCCCGGCACCTCGCCCGATCTGACGATGGATGCCCTATATGCTTTTACGAATTGTGAGGTTTCGGTTGCGCCCAACGCCTGCGTGATCATTGACGAGAAGCCGCACTTCGTGACGGTAAAAGACCTCCTGCGCGTCAATACCGAGAATACCCGTAACCTGCTGAAGTGGGAGCTGGATATCGAGCAGAAATCGCTGGAGGAGAAACTGCACTTTGCCAGTCTGGAGAAGATATTCATTCGTGAACGCATCTACCGCGACATCGAAGAAGCGGAGTCGTGGGAGCAGGTACTGGAAATTATCCGTTCTGGTCTGAATAAGTACGTGCGCGAACCCGGTGAGCGCAAAAAGCCGAAAGATAAGCGGATCGAACTGCTGCGGGCAATCACCGAAGACGATATTACCCGCCTGACGGAAATCCGGATCAAGCGTATTTCCAAGTACAACAGTTTCAAGGCCGATGAGCTGATTGCCAAATTAGAGGAAGACCTCAAGCAGGTGAAACATCACCTGGCTAACCTGACGGAGTACGCGATCGACTACTATCAACGAATTCTGGACAAATACGGCAAGGGCCGCGAGCGACGGACGAAGATCACCGGTTTTGAGAAGGTGGAGGTTACGATAGTGGCCGCCAACAACGCCAAACTTTACGTAGACCGCAAGGAGGGATTTATCGGCTCGGGCCTGAAAAAGGACGAGTTTGTAGCCGACTGCTCGGATATCGACGATATCATCGTGTTTCTCAGCGACGGCACCATGAAAGTGGTGCGTCTGGCCGATAAGGTGTTTATCGGCAAGGGAATCGAGCACGTGGACGTATGGCGCAAGGGCGACGAGCGCACTACCTATAATATGCTTTATCTGAACGGCGATAACGGCCGGACAATGGCCAAGCGCTTCCACATCAAGGCCATCACCCGCGATAAATTCTATCCGCTGACGAAGGGGAAGAAGGGCAGCAAACTGCTCTATCTGACCGCCAACCCCAATGGCGAAGCCGAGACGGTGACCGTGCAATTGAGTCCCGCCAGCCGGGCCAAGATAAAGTCGTTCGATTTTGATTTTGCCGACATCGACATCAAGGGTCGTTCGGCCGGGGGCAATATCGTAACCCGCTACCCGGTGCGGAAGATCACCCTGAAGGAAGTGGGTAAATCCACGCTGGGGGCACTGAAAGTCTGGATGGACGAGGTGAGCGGCCGCCTGAACCTGGAAGAGCGCGGTCTGCTACTGGGCGGTTTCGATACCGGCGACCAACTGCTGGTGGTCTACACCAACGGCGAGTACGAGCAACTGGAAATGGACCTGACCCGCCGTTTCGATCCGAAAGAACTGTTCTACATTGGTAAGTATGCGCTGGATATGGTTGTGAGTGCCGTTTACTACGAAGGAGAACGAAATACGACCTACGTAAAACGTTTCGAGGTGGAGACCACTTCGCCCGGGCAGCGGTTTTCGTTCATTGGCGAAAACAAGCAGTCGAAACTCTACTACGCCACGGCCGACCCCGATCCGATCTTGAAATACGCTTACCGCGTGAAGCGCGACAAGGTGGAGGAGGAGATCTACCTGGCCGATTTCATCGACGTCAAAGGCTGGCGCTCGATTGGGAACAAACTAATCGACACCAAACTGACCAGTGCCAAGGGCGTACATGAGCCGCCCCCGCGCGAGAAGGTCAAGGTATCGGCCAATGGCAAACTGAAACCGGGCGATTCGCTGGACCTGAACCCCGGCAAGGGGCAGGGCGAGTTGTTTTAAACACGCTCTTGGCATAAGTTTTTCAGCGCAGGCCCGCCAGGAATTCCCGTACGCCCTGGTAGCTGATGACGCGGTCGGAGAAATGGGCGGTAGCTGCCTGGGTTTCCCGCGCACTGGCTTGTTGCTGGCGAAGGATGTTTTGCAAGTGCATTTTCATGTGACCTTTCTGGATTCCCGTGGTCACCAGGCTGCGCAGGGCGGCGAAGTTCTGCGCCAAGCCGGTTGCGGCCACGATACCCATCAATTCCTCGGCGGTGGGGTTTCCGAGTATTTCCAGGCTGTGGGCGGCCAGCGGGTGTAGACGGGTGAGGCCGCCCACGGTACCGAGGGCAAGGGGCACTTCCAGCTCGAAGCGAAAATGGGTATCTGTCAGGATGCAGGAACTCAGTGACCGGTACTGACCGTCGCGGGCGGCATAGGCATTGACACCCGCCTCGATGGCCCGAAAATCGTTGGCCGTGGCCAGTACCACGGCGTCGATGCCGTTCATGATACCCTTATTGTGAGTTACGGCCCGGTAGGGGTCTTCGGTAGCGATGCGGACCGCCAGCTCGAATCGGCGGCAGAAATCGCGGGCCGCCACGCCGGACCCGGCCACGTTCATTGATTCAATATCGCTTTTCACCCAGGCCCGCACCCGGCAGTCGGGCGTATAATTACTCAGGATGGCCATGATGACCTCCACCTCCCGTTCGGTGGGCTGGAGATCGGGGTAGGTCCGTGCCCAATCAGCGAGCGTGGCCCCGTACTGCTCCAGTACCGAGTTAATAAAATTGGCCCCCATGCTATCCCGGCTATCGAAGGAGACGTGCAGTTGGTAAAAGTCTTCCGCCACGGCGGGTAGGTGTAGCCACTCGATAGACCGGATGCCGCCTCCGCGCGCGGTCATGCGCTCGGTCAGGTGTTCGGCTTCGACCGTAAGCCGTTCCGTGAGGGAGGGTAGGAGAGCTGCTCGCCGCTCGGGCGTACCGCCCCAGCGGAAGTGAAGCTGGCCGATCTTAGTCGTAGAAATGACTTCGGCATGAAAGCCGCCCCGCTCGGCCCAGTACTTGGCCGCGCTGCCGGCAGCGGCCACCACCGAGCTTTCTTCGGTTACCATCGGCACGGCGTAGGTGCGGCCGTTAATGACAAAATTGGGCGCAACACCCAAAGGGAGGGGAAAATTGGCGATGGTGTTTTCGCTGAAGCCGTCTAGCGTAGCTTGTAGCTGTTCGTTCGGATAGTCGAAGGCATCGAAATCGGCCACCGGCCGGTCCAGATAGGTTTGCCGGACCCAATCGCGCTTTTGCTCTTTCGTAAATTTAGAAAATCCTGATACGTGGCGCGGGTCGGCGGGTGGGGTGGTCATAAGCGGCGGTCGGCAAAATTTACGCGAAGGTACGGACTGGGCGCGGAATGCGGGTAACGGCTGCTAGGACCGTCGATAGGCGATCCACTCATCCCGTAGACCGACCTGCTGATTGGGGAAGAGCGCGTAGTTCTACGTGTTGTGGTGCGTATTAGTACGCAGTTTGGTACTATTATTTGAAATGCTTGTCACAAAGGCTCACTTTTGGCACCGTCAAAACGCGTCACATCGCTCTCGTTCGTTCACCCGAATTCTTCATCTCAACCACCTTTTTTATGGAACCATTTATTGCCCAGATAGTCATGTTCGGCGGCAATTTCGCCCCCCGCGGCTGGGCCTTCTGCGACGGCCAGTTGCTGGCAATTAGCCAGAACACAGCCTTGTTTTCCCTGATCGGCACCATGTACGGCGGCGACGGTCGCACCACCTTCGCCCTACCTGACCTAAGGGGTCGCGTAGCGATTCATCCCGGCCATGGACCAGGCCTCAGCGACTATCGCCAGGGACAGAAAGGAGGACAAGAAACTGTCACCTTAAGCCAGGTCGAACTCCCTAACCATACTCATCAGGTTACGGCGCAGGGAAGCATTAAAGTGCATGAGGAAGACGCTAACTCAGCCGAGGTGGGTGGTAAAATCCTTGCCAACAGCACGTCAGGCAACATTTACAGCAATGGTGCAGCTGATGCTTCGCTTGCTGCCGGTGCCATCGAACTTAACGTACAAGTAGGTAACTCCGGTGGTAACCAGCCGCACGCCAATATGCCTCCTTACAATACTGTCCAGTATATCATTGCTCTGGTTGGCATATTTCCTTCACGCAGTTAATCGGCGTTAAGCCACCGCCCGAGATACATCATTACCCCATTCCATTAAAGGTGGTCGGCTCTCAGCCGGCCACCTTTTCCCATTCTTCCATGGCTGCCTCCAGTTCTTCCTGCTTGGCGCGGTGCTCATCCAATACCTTATCGGCCTGGGCACTCTCGTAAAAACCGGGCTGACCCATTTTTTTCACCAAACGCGCAATCTCGCTTTCCAGGCTCTCCACCCGGCGCTCGGCATTCTGCACGGCTTTCTGGTAGGTACGACGTTCTTCGAAGCTCATGTTATCTTCCGGGTCAACAGCGGCGGCCTTTGCGGCGGCGGCTTTATCCTGAGCCGATTTTTCCAATTCCACTTGGCGCATACTGTCCATCGCCCGCTTCTCCAGGAACTCGTTCACATCGCCCAGGTGCTCGTACAACTGATGGTCGCGGAACTCGATAGTGCGATCGGTCAAGCCGCCCGAGAAAATCACGGTCGTGGCTCACTACCAATAGGGTGCCGTCGTAGTCCATCAGGGCTTGCTTGAGCATATCCTTACTCTGGATGTCCAGGTGGTTGGTCGGCTCATCGAGTACTAATAGGTTAAAGGGGCGCAGCAGCATGGCAGCCAGGGCCAGGCGGGCGCGTTCTCCACCGGAGAGTACTACTACTTTTTTGTCAATGTCTTCCCCACTGAAAAGGAAGGCACCCAGGATGCCCCGGAGTTTGGTACGCATCTCGGGCGGGGAGTGGTTTTCCATGGTTTCCAGCAGCGTCAGGGTGGGGTCCAGACTATCGGATTGGTTCTGGGCATAGTAGCCGACGCTCACATTGTGGCCTACGGTTACCTCGCCGTTTGTGGCGGGGATGTTACCGATCATGATCTTGGCCAGCGTGGTTTTTCCCTGGCCGTTTTGGCCCACGAAAGACACGCGGTCGCCGCGGTCGATCTTCACATCCACGCCCTGCAGTACCTTCAGCTCGTCGTAATTCTTAGTGATCTTTTCAGCCTCCATCACCACCTGCCCCGAGCGTGGTGCGGGCGGAAAACGCAGGTTCATCACCTGGGTATTTTCCACCGCTATTTCCACCCGCTCCATTTTATCCAATTGCTTCTGCATCGACTGCGCCATCTTGGTCTTCGTGGCTTTGGCCATGAAGCGGTTGATGGTTTTCTCGCGCTGCGCAATTACTTTCTGCTGATTCTCGTAGGCGGCCACGGTTTTCTCCCGCCGGTCAGCGCGTAGGTCCAGGTACTTGGTGTAGGGGGCTTTATAGTCATAAAGATTACCTAATTCTACCTCCACCGTACGATTAGTGACAGTATCCAGGAATTGCTTATCGTGCGAGATGGTGATCACGGCACCGGGGTAATCTTTGAGCCAATTTTCCAACCAGATGATGGATTCAATGTCCAGGTGGTTAGTCGGCTCATCCAGCAGCAGAAAATCGGGACGCTGCAACAGCATCTTGGCCAGTTCGATCCGCATTTGCCAGCCGCCGGAAAACTCATCGGTCAGGCGGCCGAAGTCTTTTTGCTCAAAGCCCAGGCCCTTCAGCACGCGCTCGGCATCGGCCTCCATCGTGATCCCTCCCAGCAACGCAAAACGGTCGTTCAGGTCGGCAAACTCCTCGAGCATCTTACTGTAATCGTCGCTCTCGTAATCGGTTCGCACGGCCAGTTCCTGGTTGATCTGTTCGATGCGCCGTTCCATTTTACGGATGTGCTCGAAAGCCGTCAGGGTTTCCGCCATTACGGTGCGGCCCAGGGGCATCTTCATTTCCTGGTGCAGGAAGCCGAGGGTGCTATTGGTGGGGCGTACGATATTACCAGTATCGGCCTTCACGTCACCGGCGATTACCTTCAGCAGCGTCGACTTTCCGGCACCATTGCGACCGACCAGACCGACTTTATCCCGTTCACCAATCACCACGCTGATGCTGTTGAAGAGGGCGCGGTCGCCAAAATGAATAGAGATGTCGGAGGCAGTCAGCATGGGAGCGAAAAATTTGGAGGCGCAAAATTACGAAAAATCGGGGGCATAAGAAAGACGATTTCACTTCTTAGCGTTTTGATAACCTAGAACCTATGGCTACGCGTGAGGGATGGGAGGCGATGTTTGAACGAATGGTACTCGGCTCCGTCCCGCAAACTTGCGGGACGGAGCCGAGTACCATGAAGAGAGTGCCGGACAGCCCGCCCCCGGCCTTAGCCGGGGCACGCCCCCAAAACCGCTTACAGCCCGGCCGACTAACGATTGGTGCGTATTTAGACACGCTCTTAAATAATTTACCTACTTTCGACCCGGATATTTGCCGACGGCCGTCGTTATTTCCCGACTTGCCGCCACAACACCCCCGAATGAATAACCTAGCTTTCCTGCGAGAGGCCGCCCGCAGTTTCCGTGATACCGGTGCCGTAGTTCGTTCCTCGCGTTTTTTGGTGGACCGGATGTTGCGCCAAATCGATTTCTCGGCCGAAAACATCCATATCCTGGAATACGGTACCGGCGAGGGTTGCATTACCCGCGAGATCCTGAACCGGCTGGGATCGGACGGGCAGCTTACGGCCTTTGAACTGAATACGGTATTTGCCGAGCGCATCGCTGAACTGAAACACCCCGGGTTGCGAATCATCAACGGTGGTGCTCAGTTGACGGGCAAGCACGTTGCGCCCCTGAGCGTGGATTACATCATTTCCAGCCTGCCGTTGTCTAATATTCCGAACGCGGTCAAGAAATCAATTCTCACGGAAGCCAAAAAGACACTTAAACCCGGTGGACTTTTCGTTCAATACCAGTATGCGCTCCAGGATTATCAGTTGATCCGCGAGTATTTTTCGGAAGTAGAATTAAGCTTTACGCTGCTTAATCTGCCCCCCGCTTTTGTTTACGAATGTCACTAATACCTGCCTATGTGGTGGTGGTTTGAACTTGGAGCTTATGCACTGATCTATTTCAGTCAGTCGGTAGTGGTTTACCTACTATCGGTGCGGGCCTATGCCCGGCTGAATGCCGATGAAAACTATGACCTGTTCGGTCGGTTGGACCGCACGGAATTGACGTTATATAGTATTATTTTACTGCCGCTATTTTTATGCTATTACTGGCAGTATACGTCACGCAGTTGGCGGGAACAAGTAGCACTGCCGCTAATGATCAGTCAGTTGGTTCTGTTTCTATCCTATTATTACGGTTAGCGGAAGTTATCAATTAGCGCGTGTCTAAAATTTTTAAGAACTGAGGATCAATGATTCGCTTCGCGGCTACTTCGGGGTTAAGGTTCTGGCTAGATAAAAAATTCGCTTCGCGGCTACTTCGTGGTGCGCGCATAGCGGGTTACGTAAGTCAGTTTTTACGACGCCAGGTTATTAAATGCTTGGTTCTCAGGAAGTAAAAATTTAGACACGCTCTTAGCGCGGTAGTAAATTACGCAGTTGTAATATTCTGCGTTCCAGGGTGCCGATCCGCCGTAATTGTAACTGAAAATCTATACCGGGACTAGCCGAATCTTCTACCATTTCAGTTTCAGCGGTTTCCTGCAGCCGGGATTTTTCAACCAAAAGGTAACCGTAGCTCAGTATCGAGCATAGGATGAGGGCAGATAAAAGTAGGGTGGGGAAACGTTTTTTCATAGCGGGGGAGAAGTAAATTGGCACGAATAAGGAAGCCGAAGATAAGGTTAATCACCGAACATTCCAGGTCTTTCGACGAATTGAGTCGTTACATAGACGACCGGCTCAGAAAGAAGGTTGCGCGGCGGCCAAAAGTTTCCGGGTATAATCGTGGGAGGGATGTGCGAGTAGTTTTTCGGTAGGGGCGATCTCCACGATAAGTCCGTCTTTCATGACCGCGATCCGGTCGCAGAGGTAGGCCACCACCGCTAAGTCGTGGCTGATGAATAGTCCGGAAAATGCCCCGCCCTCGCGCAAATCGCGCAGTAGATTGAGCAACCGCGCCTGCACTGATACATCGAGGGCCGAAACGATCTCATCGCAAATCAGTAAACGCGGCCGGCTCACCAGTGCCCGCGCAATGGCCACCCGCTGCTGCTGCCCACCACTGAGTTGGCGCGGTAGCCGGTCCAGGTACTCGGTACTCAAACCGACCCGCTCCAGGGTACTTCGTACGGTCTCCGTCACAGATTTATTCGCCGGATCGGCCTGCAACGCCGCTTCCCGGAGTACCTGTCCGACCCGATAAACGGGGTTGAGTGAATCAGCGGGATTCTGGAAGATCATTTCCATGCCCCGCCGCCAGCGACGCAGTTCGTTCGTCCGTCCGTAGGTAGGTTGCTCGCCGTGATCGGCGTAAGTGATACGCCCCCGCAGCCCGGCTTCCAGACCGGCCACGCAGCGGGCCAGGCTGCTTTTACCGCTGCCGCTTTCGCCCACTAGCCCCAGCATTTCGCCGGCTTCCAGGTGGAAGGAAACACCCCGAATGGCAGACACGTCCGGTCTACCCCGGCCGCCGGGGTAAGTAAGCCGAATATGTTCTAATTGGAGAAGGGAAGGAGCCACGGAATAATGTTATTTAAGGATAGCGCGCAGATCGGCGGGACTATAACTTACCGATTTGAGCACTTTACCGTCGTCATTACGGTAGACCAGAAAATGCTCACCGCTCGGCTCGATCCGCCCAGGCTGCGCCCGCTCGTTATAGTGGGCCACGGTTGCCTCGGCCTCGGCCCGGTCGATACATGTTTTACTCATATTCGAGCGTTGTACTTCGGCGAAGAGGGCGGCGAATTTATCGCCCAGGCCGAATTCCAGTACCGCCCCCGCCAGTACATACTGCAGGTCACAGAGCGCGTCGGCTGCTTCCACCAGGTCTCCGGTGGCAATGGCTTCCTCGAATTCGAGTAGTTCTTCCCGTAGCAAGTTTACCCGCAGGGCCGCACGTTCGGTCGGCGGTAACTGGGGGGTATCCAGCACGGGCAGGTGAAAGGTACGGTGAAAAGCGGCCACGTCGTTTAAACTGTCGGGGGTTTTCAAATCGGCTATTTTAGTTCGTGAATGAGGCGCGTAAAGTAACGGAAAAATCAATCCGCCATCCCCCTCCGGCCCGGATGCGCTGATAGAATATGAATTGACCTTGGGCGTGTCCGCTCGGCTAACGCCTTGCGGTCGGTCCCTTTCAGGCGCGGCTATCGCCTTGGCCCTGCGGGCTGCCCGCTACCGCGTGCCCCTTGCAGGCACCTCACGCAAAAAAGGCACGACGGATGTACCGGCGTGCCCCAAAACCACCTATCTAAACTAGGGAAAGTTAAGGTTAGCCCGCCCTTCCCTGGTCCGAGATGATTCATTGGCCTAACGGTGTATAATTTACTCATGTTCAGCCCGAAAATGTATATTTTACCGGTCACACGGTGTTAGGGAACTTTCGTCGGTCACAACCGGGTTAAGCCGGTATTAAATTTAGGGCGAAGTCGGGATTTTATCACGTAGAATGGTGGCGATTGCCTAAATTTACCCGTGTTACTGCTTCGCTCTCACCCGATTATAAACTACCGAGCATGATCAATCCCGTATTCAAATGGCGTCGGTTCGACGGCCGGTCCATCGATTTACCCATCAAACAAGCCGTCGCGGCTGCTCTGGTGCGCGAGCGGGCTGCCGGTCACCGCATGAAGGTGTGCATCGGTACCGATTCGCAGGTGCGGGGAAAAATCGTGGAATTCGCCACCGTTATCGTTTTCTTGCGGGAGAAAAAAGGGGGCTTCATGTTCATTGCCAATTATAAGGAGGAGAAAAAAATGAGCCTCCGCGAACGCATGATCCTGGAAGTCGCCCGCTCGGTGGACGTCGCCTACCACCTTTGCGATGAGTTGGATAAACACAATGTCGAACTGGAAGTCCACGCCGACATCAATACCGACCCGCACTTTAAGTCCAACGTGGCCCTCAAAGAGGCCATGGGGTACATCCTCGGCATGGGCTTCGTTTTCAAGGCCAAACCCGATGCCTTTGCCAGTTCGGCCTGCGCCGATAAGGTGGTATGAGCGGATGTTCCAGCGGACCGTTGCAAGCAGGTACTGTTCGGCTACCGAACATGGGTTAGCAGTAATGTCATAACAAGTTTATACATTTGCCGGTAGGCGGGGTCTCACCCGTTTTACCGGCATTTTTTTGTCGCGGGCGACTACATTTTTCGTCTACCTTTATCGTTTTGCAACCCGGCGGGCGGGCATTCGTCTTTGCCTGCGTTCCGCCCGGGGACCGGTAAGCCGCTCCGTGCCGCGCCGTTCTCCCCGCTTTTACATTCTTCCTTAAACCACAACCAAACCCGCCTACCATGCGTACCCCTATCCGATTATTGATCCGGTGTTCCCTGCTCGCCCTGCTCTTTGCCGGCTGCGTGAGTTCGGAAACCACCCAGCCACCCCAAGCAACCTCTCAGATGTATAAGATCGCCCAGGAAACCCCTCAGCCGCAGGCTACCCGCACCCCCTTCGAAATGTCGATGCACGGCGACGTGCGCACCGATAACTACTACTGGATGAAACTGTCCGACGAGCAGAAGAACGCGGAAGTATCGGACAGCCAGACCACGGCCGTAGTCAACTACCTGGAGACCGAAAATGCCTACACCGATAAGGTGATGGCGCACACCGATAAGTTCCAGGCCGATCTGCTGGCCGAGATGCGTGCCCGGATCAAGGAAGACGACAACAGCGTACCCTACCGCCAGCGCGGCTACTACTACCAGACCCGCTACGAGGAAGGTAAGGAGTATCCCATCTACGCCCGCCGTAAGGGAAGTGCCGATGCCGCCGAGGAAATCATGCTGGAAGTAAACGAACTGGCCGGATCCTTCGATTACTACGCTATCGGCGGCATGGAAGTCAGTAACGACAATCGCTACCTAGCCTACGGTGCCGATACCCTGAGCCGCCGGATCTACGCCATCTACATCAAAGACCTGGAAACGGGTGAGATGCTGACCGACGTGATTCCCAACACCACCGGCGGTGCCACCTGGAGCAATGACGGCAAGTACATCTTTTACACGGTCAAGGACGCCACCCTACGCAGCTACCAGGTCCGCCGCCATGAGATCGGTACCTCCGCCGCTAAAGACAAAGTGATTTTTGAAGAGGCCGATCCCACCTTCAGCGTCTACGTCGGTAAGACCAAAAACGATGCCTATCTCCTGATGGCCTCGGTACAGACCCTGAGTACCGAATACCGTATCCTCGAAGCCGACGACCCCACGGGCGAATTTCGGGTTTTCCAGCCCCGCGAACGCGATTTGGAATACAACATCGACCACGACGGCAAGCAGTTCCTGGTGCTGACCAACCTGGATGCCCGCAACTTCCGCCTGATGACCGCACCGGAAGGTAAAACGAGCAAGGAAAATTGGTCTGAACTGATCGGTAACCGCGATGATGTACTACTGGAAGGCATGGAGGTTTTCCAGGATTTCCTGGTACTTTCGGAGCGTAAGGCCGGCATCACGCAGTTGCGGGTGCGCCCCACAAGCGGGGAGGAACACTACATCGCTTTTCCCGAAGATGCTTATGTAGCCTATACGACCTCTAATGCCGAATTTGACAGCAAGGTGCTGCGTCTGGGCTACCAGAGCCTGACCACGCCCCCCAGCACTTACGACTACGACATGGTCGGCCGCAAACTGGACTTGCTCAAGCAGCAACCCGTGCTGGGTGATTTTGAGGCCGATGATTACACGTCCGAGCGCGTCATGATGCCCGCCCGCGACGGCGTGGAAGTGCCCCTGAGTATTGTTTACAAAAAAGGCACTCCCAAAGACGGCACGGCCCCGCTCCTGCTCTACGGCTACGGCAGCTACGGCGCCAGCATGGATCCTTCCTTTAGTTCCGGCCGCCTGAGCCTGCTGGATCGCGGCTTTATCTACGTGATCGCGCACATCCGCGGCGGTCAGGAAATGGGCCGGCAGTGGTACGAAGATGGTAAGTTGCTGAAGAAGAAGAACACTTTCACCGACTTCATCGATGCCGGAGACTACCTGGTGAAGAATAACTACACCAAAAACGATCGCCTTTTCGCCATGGGCGGCAGCGCCGGCGGCTTGCTGATGGGTGCGGTGATGAATATGCGTCCGGAGATGTGGAAAGGTATTATTGCCGCCGTCCCGTTCGTTGACGTGGTAAGTACCATGCTCGACGAAACCATTCCCCTCACCACCGGTGAGTACGACGAGTGGGGTAACCCCAATGATAAGGCTTACTACGATTACATCAAGACCTACTCCCCCTACGATAACGTAACCGCCAGGGAGTACCCCGCCACCCTGGTCACCACCGGTTATTTCGATAGCCAGGTACAGTACTGGGAACCGGCCAAATGGGTTGCCAAGCTACGCGAATTGAATACGGGCAAAGCCCCCATCCTGCTGCACACCGATATGGAGGTGGGGCACGGTGGTGCCTCGGGCCGCTTCAAGCGCCTCAAGGATACGGCCCTGATGTACGCCTTTATTTTGGATCTGGCGGGTAAGGGAGATAACAGCTAAGGTAGAGGACCTCCCGGTCCGAGCAGGGCGGCGCAGCCGTCCGTCTACGCTACGAACACGTGAGAGAGTCTACGTCTCGGACGTGGACGTCCTCGACCTGAGCGGCGTGTTCGTCGCTCAGGTCGGGGAATTTCCGGTTCCCGGCCTTACGCTTCCACCGCTTCCTTCTCCGCCGCAACGCCCTCTACCTCATCGCGCTCGGTACGGAGGTTGTCGATGATGAAATTCTGGCGGGCGGGGGTGTTCTTGCCCATGTAGTAGGAGAGGATCTCTTCAATATTGGTTCCTTCCTCCATCACGACGGGATCGAGGCGGATGTTTTCGTTGATGAAATCCTTGAACTCGTCGGGGCTGATCTCACCGAGACCCTTGAAGCGGGTGATCTCCGGCTTGCCGCGCAGGGACTGAATGGCAGCCTGCTTCTCCTGTTCGCTGTAGCAGTAGAAGGTCTGCTGCTTGTCGCGCACCCGGAATAGGGGCGTATCCAGGATATAAAGATGACCCTGTCGCACCAGGTCGGGAAAGAACTGGAGGAAAAAAGTGAGTAACAGCAGGCGAATGTGCATCCCGTCCACGTCGGCATCGGTGGCGACGACCACGCGGTTGTAGCGCACGTCTTCCACGTCGTCCTCGATGTTGAGGGCGTGCTGGAGGAGGTTGAATTCCTCGTTTTCGTAGACCACTTTTTTGGTCAGGCCGAAGCAGTTGAGCGGCTTGCCGCGCAGCGAAAAGACCGCTTGGGTCTGTACGTCGCGGGCCTTGGTGATGGAGCCGCTGGCCGAATCACCCTCGGTAATGAAGATCGTAGTCGCCAGGCGTACCTCGTCTTCCACCTTCTTGTCGCTATCACTGAAGTGGGCGCGGCAATCACGCAGCTTCTTATTGTGCAAGTTGGCCTTCTTAGCGCGGGCGTTGGCCAACTTCTTAATGCCGGCGATCTCCTTGCGTTCGCGCTCTGATTGGCGAATGCGCTTTTCCAGTGCCTCGGCGATTGCCGTATTTTTGTGCAGGAAATTATCCAGCTTCTCGTTCAAGAAATTCTTGATGAAGGTGCGCACCGTAGGACCCTTGGGGCCGATGTCGGCCGAGCCGAGTTTGGTCTTGGTCTGCGACTCGAATACGGGTTCCTCCACCTTGATCGCCACGGCGGCGATCACGCTGGCCAGGATGTCCTTGCGGTCGTATTTTTTGTTGAAGTGTGTTTGCACCGTATCCACCAGGGCCTCGCGGAAGGCACTGAGATGGGTACCGCCCTGGGTAGTGTGCTGGCCGTTGACGAAACTGTAGTAGGTTTCGCCGTACTGGCTACCGTGCGAGAGGGCCACTTCGATGTCGTCGCCCTTGAGGTGGATGATGTCGTAGCGGAGGTTCTCGGGGTTGGTGCGCCGGCTGAGTAGATCTAGCAGCCCGTTTTTGGATACCAGGGTGCTACCGTTAAATTTCAGTTTCAGTCCGGCATTCAGGAAAGCGTAGTTCCAGAGCTGGTTCTCAACGTAGTCGTTACGAAAACGGTACTTCTTAAAAATTTCGTGATCGGGTTCGAAGGTGACCAGGGTGCCGTTCTCCTCGCTGCTCTTGCTGATGCGGTGGTCCTTAACTAATTCACCTTGTTCAAAATCGGCCTGCTTCTCTTTACCATCCCGCACGGCCTTTACCACAAAGCTTGAGGACAGGGCATTTACCGCCTTGGTTCCCACGCCGTTAAGCCCGACTGATTTCTTAAATGCTTTACTGTCGTACTTACCGCCGGTATTGATCTTGGATACGCAATCGATGACCTTGCCCAGCGGAATACCCCGGCCGTAATCACGGATGGCAACGCTGCCCTCGTCAATGGAAATTTCGACCTGCTTACCGTAACCCATCACGTACTCGTCGATACAGTTATCCAGCACTTCCTTGAGTAGGATGTAGATGCCGTCATCGGGGCTGGCACCGTCGCCCAGTTTACCGATGTACATACCGGGCCGGAGACGGATGTGCTCCTTCCAGTCGAGTGAACGAATGTTATCTTCGGTATAAGTTGTCTGCTGCGCCATGTAGTCCTGCTGTATTAGCTGGCAAATATAGCCAATCTTTTCCGTTCAGCCAACAAAATGTAGTGGATCGTAGACTTGAACTAATTTGTTGGTAATTGGTCCGTGTCCCAGGCCGGCCCGTGCGTATTTGTTGGTTGATGGATGAACCGTCGCCGGCCTCATTCCTCGGCCACCATGTATTTGATATCAGCCGATGCGGTAGGGTAGGTGAAGTGAAAGTCCGCCAGGGTCTTCGCTTTGATGTTGGTCTGGATGGCCAGCGCGAAGATGTTGATTGTTTCCTCGGCATTAGGGCCGATGAGGTGAGCGCCCAGGATCTCGTCGGTCTCGGCATCGATGATGACCTTATAGGCATAAGCGGGCGAGCATACGCTGCGGGCCGTAAAAAAATCGCTGCTATCCGAGCAGTTGATCCGTAATTTACGGCCGGTGGCGCGGGCGTCTTCCTCCAGCAGCCCGACGGCGGCAATGGGCGGGTCGATGAAGGTGACGGTGGGCACCATGCCGTAATTGACCGCCTGTTTTTTGCCTTCCACCAGATTGGCCACCAGTATCTTGCGGTGGTAGGAAGCAATGGGTGTCAGCGGCAGGCCGGAGTCCGCCACGTCGCCGCCGGCCCAGACTTTCGAGTTAGAGGAGCTGCGCAGGTAGTCATCCGTTTTGATCCCCTTCTTTTCATCGTAATCAATGCCGGCGGCCTCCAGGTTAAGTTCCGTAAGCGCAGGAGTACGCCCGGCGCAGTGGACGGCCGCGTCAACCACTACCATTTCCTCGCTATCATCCTTGTGGGTGAGGGTTACTTCCAGGCCGTCCTTCACTTTTTTCACGGCCGTTGCGCGGGTATTGCAGTGCAGTTTAATACCGATTTCCCCGCATACGCGTACGAAATGACCCACCATGTCCGCATCGAACTGGATCAGCGGCCGCTCATCGTCGGCAATCAGGTAGGTGGTACAATCCTGGTGGGAGGCGATGGTGGCCAGGTTGCAGCCGATGTAGCCGCCGCCGACGAAAAGGACGCGCTCGGGCAGCTCGTCGAGTTCCAGAAAATCTGCATCCTCCAGCAATAGTTCCTCACCCGGAATATCCAGTTTAACGGGCCGCGCCCCGGTGGCGATCAGAATTTGGTCGGCCGTGATTTCGTCGGCGGTCTTACCGTCGTCGTAAGTGATTTTGAGGGAGTTCTTACCGGTGAAGGCAGCCCTGCCGTGGTAGGTCTCGATACCGGCCTCGGCGTATTTCTCGCGGGTTTTCTCGGGGATCGGATCGGTGAACGTCCGTTTAAAGGCCATCAGGTCGGTCCAGTCATAGCCGGGCTTTTCGGTGACGCCCTTGCCCTGGTAGCGGGTGGCGAAGATGCGCGGCAGGGTGCCGTGGTGCAGCACCTTGCTGGGGTCGCAGCCCCGCTGGGAGCAGGTGCCGCCGAAGGGCTTGAAATCGGCGATACCGACCCGGCGGCCCTTGTGGGCGGCGGCCGCCGCCACGCCCGATCCGGCGGCACCGGTGCCGATGACAAATAAGTCGAAGTGAGTGGATGACATGGGTAGAGCGCTTGAGTTTGGGTTAGATTGCTTAAAGCGAAGCGGGGTGGGGCTTGTTCAAAAAATTTCCGTCGGAACCCGCGTGAGGTGACCGGAGGGCCGCCGGAAGGGGTGGGGGCCTTGGCCCCCGGACCGCAGGCGGGTGCGGTAGCACGGAGCAAACAGCGAACCCCGCAGAGCACCGACCCCGGCCCGAAGCCGGGGACACGCCCAAAAAACATCCGCCAACCACTAAAATTTTCAACATTTGCCAGGGGAAACGACCTTTATTAGCGCAACCAAAAAACAGCCAATCATGAAGCACTTATTTTTTCCCGCATTTTCCATCTTCCTGCTGCTCTGTGCGCTCAGTTGTGCCACGCCCGCCCCCCAGGATGACGGGATGACCGACCCACCCATGAGCACGGGTGACAACAGCCAAAACTCGCTGGACTGGCCCGGCACCTATACCGGCACCCTGCCCTGCGCCGACTGCGAGGGCATTAAGACCGAAATTAAAGCTGCGCGAGGATAAAACCTTTACTTATCAGACGACTTACCTGGGCAAATCCGACTCGGTTTTTACGGAGGAAGGGACCTTTACATGGAACGAGGCGGGAGGCCGCATCATGCTGATGGACCGGCGCAACAACATTGAAAAACCGCTGCAATACCGCGTGGGCGAGAACCGGCTGACGCAGCTGGACATGGACGGCAAGCTGATCACCGGTTCGCTGGCGGACCGCTACAACCTGGAGAAAATGACCGAAATGACCCTGACCGGCACCAAGTGGCAACTGACCGAACTGAATGGCAAAAAAATCACCGAAGCCGACTACGCCCGCGAGCGGCCGTACCTCGAATTTCAGGAAGGCGGACGGCCGCGTCGGGGGCTACGCCGGCTGCAATAATATGTTCGGCAGCTACGAAACGATGGACGGGATGCGCATTAAATTCAGCCAACTGGGCATGACCAAAATGGCCTGCCAAGGCGGTATGGACACCGAATCGCGTCTGTCGGAAGTATTGAATACGGCCGATAATTACTCGCTGAGCGGCACTACACTGACGCTGAACAAGGCGCGCATGGCACCGCTGGCGCGGTTTGAGGCGGCGATGGAGTAGGGCCTAAAACTGTAATTTGAGCACCCGCACCTTACCCTTGGGCGGGATGGTGACGATCCACAGATTGGTGTAATTCAGCTCCGAAAAACGGGGATAATCCTCGTTCGGGTCCAGCAGCGAGGCCAGGGCGGGCGTGGTATTACTGTGACCCACCACCAGCACGGTTTCGCCCCGGTGCTTGCGCTTGAGGCTGGATGCAAAAATATCCAGTTCCTGCGCGCTGTACGATTGCACGGCCATGCCGGCGGCGTCGGCCGCGGGTTTGGCGGTACTCTGGGTGCGGATGGTTTCGGTGGAATAGATAGCGTCCAGGCGGGTGTTGGATAGCATTTCGGCCAGGCGCTGGGCGCGGGCTCTCGCCCTCGGTGGTCAACACGGGGTTGTCGCCATAGTCCTTCTCGGCGTGGCGCACTAAGATAAAGGTAGATACCTCCATCTGGGCCAGTTCGGCTTCGGAAGCGCGGCGGCTAGGGTCGCAGGATGGGAAGAGGAGCAGGGCGCAGCAGAGCAGCAGGAAGTAAGCGGGAATAGTAGTTTGCACAAATGTTGGATTAGTAGCCGGCGAATAAAACTGCGTCCGATCAGGGGCCGGCGCAAACTGATTTATCCACTGAAATAGAGCGTAAAATGCACAAACATACGACAAGCCGCCGCAATATCCATCGGTGGGGTATAAAGCGTTAATTTTGGGCGTGCCCCTTCCTGCGGTCGGGTCGGTCCCTTACCGGCTCACAGGTCTGCTCGGCCCTGCGGGCTGTCGGTTAGCACCTCCACCGTCCAGGCACCTCACGCGATTGAGTAGTAAATTTATGTGCAAATTGTCACTAATTCTAGTCTGTAGCCCGCCATATAACCAAAATCCCTACATTTACCGCTAGTCTACCATTACCCAACCGAGCAGTCCGGGAAATCTATCACTGAAGGTCCCGACCGAACTCCACCCACATCAAGACCATAACCACGCCCATCTATGTCCATCCAGCGTTTCCTGGCAGTTGCCCTATTTTTTCTCGTTACTTCCTCGCTTATCCGCTCAGACCTTCCGGTCGGCTATGCGCTCGGCGGATAAGGAGTACGAAATTCACGCCTTCAACCTCGCCATTGCGTCCTACGAGCAAGCCCTGCTCAAGCGACCCAACGATACCGAGGCCCTCTCCAAGATCGCCGATAGCTACCGCCACCTCAACCGCCTGCAGGATGCGCACCGCTACTACCAGCAGGCCGTGCGCCAGAGTGACGTGCAGGGACCGACGGTGCTCAATCACGCAAATGTGCTGAAGGGCCTGAGCCGCTACGACGAGGCCAAACAATGGTACCTCCTCTACGCCCGTGATTACGATGCCGTGGCCGGTAACCACTACGCCGAGAGTTGTGACTTTGCCAAGGCCCAGGTGAGCAACAACGCCGGTTACACCGTCAACCCGACCACCATCAATACGCCCACCGATGAATTCGGCCCCACCTACGTCGGCCAGACCCGGGTGATCTTCAACTCCTCCCGCACCGACCTGAGCACCGGTTTCGACGGGCAGGCGCGCAACCATCCCTTTATCTCCGCCATCAACGCCGACGGTACGCTGGCCGTGCCTTACCTGCTCAATAACGGCTACCAGGATGCCGGCAACGTGGGTCCCGTTTCCTACGCGCCCGACGGCTCGCAGGTGGTCTTCACCCGCAATAACTTCGTGGACGGCACCCGCAAGATTTCCACCAGCGGCTTCAACCTTATCCTGATGCTGGCCGATGTGAATCCATCCGGCCAGTGGGTCAACGTACGCCCCTTCCCCTACAACGGCACTGATTTCAGCTCGGGCTTCGGAATGTTTTCTACCACCGGAAGCACCATCTATTTTGCCAGCAATCGCCCCGGCGGCCTGGGCGGCTACGATATCTACAAGTCTACCCGCGTGAGCGGCTCCTGGACGCAGCCCGAAAACCTGGGCGCGGTGGTTAACTCGCCCGGCGATGAGACCACCCCCAGTCACGACGGCACCAATCTCTACTTCAGCAGCGACTGGCACAACGGCCTGGGCGGCTTGGACGTGTTTCGCGCCGAGGAGCGGGGCGGCCGCTTTACCCAGATCTATCACCTGGGGGCGGGCATCAACTCCGCCCGCGACGACCACGGCTTTATTTTCGACAACGGCCGCAATCTCGGCTACGTTACCTCCAACCGCGTGGGCGGCACCGGCAACGAGGACCTCTACCGCGTCAACCGTGCCGCCGAAAACATGACCATCGTGGTGCGCGACGGTAGCACCAACGCCCCCCTGCCCGCCGCCCTGGTCGATTTTACGGCCTGCGGCGACCGCGTTTACCAGACCGATGCCGGCGGCCGCTACGTGTTTTCGGCCGTGAAGGGATTGAATTGCACCGTAGTGGTCGGCAAAGACGGCTACAATAGCGTTAGCATCCCGGTCGTGACCGGCGGCGGCCAGGTGGGTGGCGAAATTCCCGTTTCACTGGTCAAGATCAGTGAATCCTACCAGGGCAACATCATCGACTACACCAGCCGGCGCCCCATCAACGGCGTAAACGTACAGATCATGAACCAGGCCACGGGCACCAGCATGACCGTTCAGTCCGACCTAAGCGGCCGTTACCTGACCGCGTTACAGCCTTACACCACTTACGCCTTCCAGGTTACGGCCCCCGGCTACGAGAGTCTAAGTTTCACCCTCGGCACCAATGACGGCAACAACCGCGATCTGCTGGGTACCATCAGTATGCTACCCGCTGCGGGCGGCACCGCCGGCCAGCCTTACAATCCGCCGGCCGGTAACGGCGGCGGCGGTTCTACGGCTACGGCCGTTACCAGCGGCTTTGCGGTGCAACTGGCCAGTCTGAGCAAGCAGCCCGCGTCGGGCCAATACAATAGTCTGGCCGGTGCCGGCCAAATCTACACCCAACAGGTGGGCGGCACTTACAAAGTTCGTCTCGGTGTGTTTTCAACCCGCGCCCAGGCCGAAGCCGCCCGCGCTACCGCCAAGGCCAAGGGTTATTCCGGTGCTTTCGTAGTGGCCGAGGAAGGTGCCAGCCTACCCGTCCCGAATAACTGGAGGCACGACCGGAAATCCATACCCCGCCAATCCGAATCCGGCACCTGCTAATCCTTTTCCTGCTGACCCAAATGCCGGCGGTGTAAATTATGCGCCCTTTATGGTGCAGTTGGGTGCCTATTCCAGTGCCGCCAGTTTCGACCGCAACAAAGCAGCCCGGTTGGGTCAGGTAGAACAACGTTCACGGGGCAATCTGACGCTTTTCCTGATCGGCGGCCTGCGCAGCGTGAACGAAGCCCGGATCGTGCAGTCCAATGCCCGTCAGGCGGGCTATACCGGCGCGTTCATTGTCGAGGAGAAGGGTAGCGAGCTGGTGAAGGTGCCGGGTAACTAATATTCGTGGAGCATGACTTTTCGGCAGAACTGAGTCACTCAGATACGCTGTAAGATTAATAACATCCGTGCGGCTAGTTCGCGGCGATCAAAAGCGGCGGCCAGTTTCGCGCAGCCGTTCTGACACTGCTTGTAAAATGCAGTGTCAGAACGGAGACGGTCTAGGGCGGAAAGAAATTCCGCCCTGTTTTCCGGGACGTAGCCGATCCCCGCCCCGTAAAGATCAATAATTTCCCGCGATTCTCCCGCCACACCCAGTAGAATAGGTCGGCGCATGGCCGCATTCTCGAAGATCTTGGAGGGAATGACGGTTTTGAAGGTATCCGATTTTTTCAGATTAACCAGGCATACGTCCGACAGCGCAATGTAATCCGCCACGGCATCCTTGGGCACGGGCGGCAGCATGGTCACGTTGCTCAGTCGTTCCCGCTTTACGCGAGCAGCCAATTCCTCCTTGCGTGCCCCGCCCCCCACAAAGAGAAAATGAACCCCCGGCGGGGCATCCCTGGTGCAATCGAGGATAAAATCCAGTCCGTGGGCCATCCCGTGGGTGCCGATGTAAGCGACCACGAACTTACCGGTCAGGCTCAGTTCGTTCGCCAACGCGGCGGGGCGGGGCCGGGGCCGGTAGGCATCCAGCAACACGCCGTTTTTGACCACATCTATCCTGTCGGAATCTACCCCCCGGCGGATCAGGTTCTCCTTAAACGCATCGGTCACCACCACCACGCGGGCGGCTTTGCGGTACAGGAAAAGTTCCAACCGTTCCAGCCGGTCCAGCCATCGCTCGCGGCCGGGGGCCGCGCCCACGGCGCGGATACTCTCGGGCCACAGGTCGCGCACTTCCATCACCCAGGGGCGGCGTTTCACCAACCCAGCGGCATAGCCCGCCACGGCCGTAAAAAACTGGGGCGAGGTGGCTACGATCAGGTCGGAACGCACGAAGAGCGCGGCTAGAAAAGCAGTCACCGCATAACTCACGTAATCCAGAATGCGCTTGGCAAAACCTTCGTTGGCCGAGATATAGCTCCACACCCGGATCACCCGGATACCGTCCACCATCTCCTGCTGCCAGAGGCGGTTGCGGTAGCCTGCGTACACCCTGCCCTGCGGGAAGTTTGGCGCGCAGGTGATTACGGTTACCGCCACCCCGGCCTTCACCCATTCGCGGCAGTGCTCGTAAGTGCGGGCGGCGGGGGCATTCACCTCGGGAGGGAAGTTATCGGTGAGGAATAATACACGCACGGGCGGGAAAAATTAGCGGGTTATTCGACAAAAAACCGGTACCTAAGCGTTAGCAAAGCGCGGCAAGAGCGCAAAGAAACGAACCTTCCGGCGCAAATGTAGCGTCTAAACGATTGGATGCCGCCCCTGACACAAGCCTCACGATTTTTGCGGAAACTGACACTCGCCTGCACCGTTCCCTGCTTTAGACCTACCTTTAAACCCGATTATCGCTCCTTTCAAACCACTAATATTATTTTGCAACACCTTTACTTCTTGATTTTTTGCCTGCTCATTCCTACCCCTCGGCGCCACCGGCGACAGCACCCGCTACCTGCTGCCCACCGACACCGTTATGCTGGAAACCGACTTGAGCGGCACCCTGCGCTTCGCTCACCAATTGGAGCCGGGCCAGACACTCTTTAGTCTGGCCAAATTTTACGGCCTGTCGCTCGAAGAAATCTATGCTTACAACCCTTACCAGCGACGCGGCTACCGCTCCGGCGATCAGGTTAGCGTACCGATTCCTTCCAAAGCTCTGCTTTACCAGATGCCGGCTGATCTCTGGTCGGGCCGTCATGCCCAGGTGTTCTACCGCGTCAAAAAAGGCGATACGCTATTCGGCATCAGCCGCCGTGCCCTGGGCATGGCCAGCGACAGCCTCATCATGGTCAATAATCCCATTGAGCGCAGCGGCCTCCGACCCGGCCAATTGCTCTTCGTCGGGTGGATGCGCACCGACGGCATTCCCGCCGAATGGCAACTCGAAAGCGGTGGCCCTTACGTGCGCCTCAACCGCAATTATCGTATGGCTTATCTCCGCGCAACCGGCGGAAAACCCCAGCCCGAAACCCGTGGTAAGGCCGCCTGGACCAGTGCCGGCGACCGGGATAATGGTTTTTACGCGCTTCATCGTACGGCCCCCATCGGCAGCTATATTCAAATCGTCCACCCCGGTACTCGACAAGAACTCTACCTCAAAGTTATCGGCCGATTACCCGATCAAGTGTATGATCGTCAGACGATTATTGTCGTATCGCCCCTCGTGGTCCGCGCTTTCAATATCCATGACAAAGCATTTTACGTCTATGTTCGCGGCGCCTGATTGATCTTTTTAGGGCGAGGGCGGTTTGGGGGATAATAGTCGCAGGACTTATTGATCCAACGATCGAACAGTACTAATTCCGGGTAATGAAGCGGCGAAACCGATTCTTCGGTCCTATGGTATATTGCTGAAGTTTGGGCGTGTCCCCGGCTATGGCCGGGGTCGGTCCCTTCCAGGCTCGCAATGCTGCTCGGCCCTGCGGGCTGCTTCCTACGGTCGCCCCTTCCAGGCACCTCACGCGATAAATTATCCACCTTCGTTTACGCCATTGATCATTTATTCCCACTCATGGACATCAAAAATAACATCCTCGAAACCATCGGTAACACTCCCATGGTCGAGTTGCACAAAGTAGTTGCCGGAATGCCCTGCCGGGTGGTAATGAAGGTGGAAACCTTCAATCCCGGTCATTCCATTAAGGACCGCATGGCCCTTAAAATGGTTAACGATGCTGAGGCCGACGGCCGCCTGCGCCCCGGTGGAACAATCATCGAATGTACTTCCGGGAACACGGGCATGGGGCTGGCCCTGGCCGCCGCCGTGCGGGGCTACCGGGCCATTTTTACGACTTCCGATAAGCAGAGTAAGGAGAAGATCGACCTGCTCCGCGCCGTGGGTGCCGAGGTAATTGTCTGCCCCACCAATGTCACGCCGGAAGATGAGCGTTCCTACTATTCAGTAGCGAAGCGGCTGAGTGAGGAAATCCCCAATTCCTACTGGTTCAATCAGTACGATAACCTGAGCAACCGCCTGGCCCACTACGAAAGCACCGGTCCCGAGATCTGGCGGCAGACCGATGGTAAACTCACGCATATGATCGTGGGCGTGGGCACCGGCGGCACCATTTCCGGTACCGGCCGCTACCTCAAGGAACAAAACCCCGACATACAGATATGGGGCGTGGATACCTACGGTTCCGTCTTCAAAAAATACCATGAAACCGGGGAGTTCGACGAGAAAGAGATCTACCCCTACATCACCGAAGGCATCGGTGAGGACATCCTGCCGAAGAATGTGGACTTCAAGATCATCGACCACTTCGAGAAAGTGACCGATAAGGATGGCGCCGTGATGGCTCGCCGCCTGGCCCGCGAGGAAGGCATTTTGCTGGGTTACTCCGCCGGCTCGGCCGTGGCCGGTCTGTTGCAATTGAAGGATAAACTGACCGCCGACGATCTGGTCGTAGTGGTCATTCACGATCACGGCAGCCGCTACGTGGGCAAGATCTACAATGATGAATGGATGCGTCAGCGTGGCTTTTTGGATACCGAACTCCGGGTTAAGGACCTGCTGGCAGCCAAGAAGAACGAGTCGTTCGTGGCCGTGCAGCACACTCACACCGTGCGCGAGGTACTGAAGCTGATGAAGGAAAAGAACATCAGCCAGATGCCCGTCCTGGACGGCCCCGACGGTGCCATCGTCGGGTCGGTTACTGAGACCGCCGTTCTGGATTTTCTCCTCGCCAACCCCATCGACCACGCCGAGCGTAAAGTGGATGCCATTATGTCCGAACCCTTTCCCGAGGTTAAACTCGATACGCCCATCAGCCGCCTGCGGGAGTTTATCAGTAAGCAGCAGCCTGCCGTGTTGGTCAAGGATCTTTCCGGAATCCGCTACGTGGTTTCGCAGTATGATGTGTTGCAGGCGGTGTAGGTCAGCATTAGCTTTCCTTACAAGAGTGTTGAAGGCGGCGGCTCTGAATCACAAATACCCATTAAGAGCGAGTCTAAAATTTTACCTCCTGAGAACCAAGTATTTAAGAACCTGGCGTCACAAAAACTGACTCACGTAACCCGCTATGCGCGCACCACGATGCAGCCTCGAAGCGAATTTTTTGTTTAGCCGGAACCTTAACCACGAAGTAGCCGCGAAGCGAATCATTGATCCTCAGTTCTTAAAAATTTTAGACACGCTCTAAGCAAACGTTCATGAAAATTACCCTCTACCGTACCGACGACGATTTCCGGATGCGCGCCACCAACGAACTGGGCAAAACCGTCGATACCGATGCCGGCCCGGATACCGGCGGTCACGATGCCGCCATGCGGCCCATGCAAATGGTGCTCGCCGCACTGGGTGGGTGCAGCAGTATCGATATTATCTACCTCCTTCGCAAGCAGCGCCGCGAACTCGATGACCTGAAAGTAGAGATTACCGCTGAACGGCGGGAGGAAGAACCACGGGTGTTTACCAAGATCAATGTCCACTACCGCCTCATTGGCGAAGTGGAGGACAAAAAGGCCGAGCGCGCCTGTCGCCTCAGCATGGAAAAAATGTGCAGCGTGTCGTTGATGCTCAAGCCGACGGTGGAGATCACCTGGAGTTATGCGGTGGAGGGAAAGGGCGGGGCATGAGTGTTGTGAGGCCTGAGGTCTCGCACATTACAACCGCCTCTTCCAAATTATTTACCCCATTCCAAAAACCATCGCGGCGCAGCCAGGTGATTTGTCGCTTAGCGTAGCGGCGGCTGTTGCGGAGAAATAGCTCCGTGGAGCGGCCGAGAGAGGTATCACCGGCGAGGTGGGGGAAGAACTCCTGGTAGCCGACAGTTTCGAGTACGGGAAGGCCGCGCTGGGGTAGGAGGGAAGCGACTTCCTCCAGCAGGCCGGCGGCGAGCATGGCGTGGCACCGGGTTTCGATGCGGGCATAGAGATCGGCGCGCTCAAAGGTAGGGTGGAGGTAGGTGATCCGGAAGGGGCGCGGCGCACGATCGGCACCGAGGAAGGTAGAATAGGGCCGTCCGGCGGTCCAGCTAACGGCTAGGGCTCGTGCGAGGCGGCGGGAGTTTTGTCGGTCGACCTGCGCAAAGTAAATCGGATCAGCTTTCTCAAGGGCGTGTTGCAGACCGGCAAGACCTTCCTGCTGTTCCAGGTCGGCTACGCGCTGTTTGACTCCTTCCGGCACGGGGGGGAAATGATCCAGCCCTTCGGCGAGGGCCTTGAGGTAGAGGCCGCTGCCGCCGACCACGATGGCCACGGGGTTGCGCCGGTGGATCTCCGCTACGCGGGCAAGGGCTTCCCGTTCAAAACCACCAGCGCTGAGGTGGTCGTGGATGGACCGGTCGGCGATGAAGTGGTGGGGCGCGGCGGCTAACTCTTTCTCGCTCGGGCGGGCGTTGCCGATGCGCAGCTCGCGATAAAACTGGCGACTATCGGCGGAGATGATCTCGGTGCCGTAGTGGCGGGCCAGCTCGATGGCGAGGCGGGTCTTGCCGGAGGCGGTAGGGCCGCCGATGATAAGGAGTGAATGGGTGAAGGGCTGGATGAGTGAATGATTGGATCGTGAGCTATAGTTGAATAACGCGCTGATTGTAATAAGGGGTTATTTTACGATAAAGGCCCGACTCCGCAGGAAGCGGGCCGGGCCTTTATCATCCTTGTACTTTGGGGTTAGAACGTGAAAGTAGTACCTGTTTTGGTAAAGGAGATATTATCGTCATCATCAACCGTACCGGTAATGGTTCGGTTAACGCCGTCGGCCTGTACACGGATGGTGTAGTCAACGTCCTGGGTGGCTAGATTATCAATGTTTACCACATAGACTCCATCGGGTGGGGCAACGAGCCAGGTGACTGATTCCTCGCCTGGACCGGAGAGGTCATCCGCTGAGATTCGGATATCGTTTTCGGTTCTTTCCGTGGTACCAGTAGGAAAGTAGAAATTTAAACCGGGATCGAGGACTGACAGGTCGAGATCGGTACTGGCTGCTTGCCAGGAGAGGGTGATCTTGAGTTCACCGAAGTCGCCGTCGCCATCGTCATCTTTACCGCAACCGGCGGCGGTGATGAGCAGGAGGCAGAATGCCAGGAGGGGAAATAACTGTTTCATAATAAAAGTGTAATGGGTTAACGCCGCGCAATAGGCGCGGCATGCTCGTTCGGCCTGGGTTATGGCGATCGAACGATTATTTAGTGCTTTACGGTAACGAATGGTTACACTGCCGCATAGTTGACAGGGAAGAAACTGGTCTAAGATAAAAAATTTAGTCTTCCCTGCGTGAGGTGCCTGGACGGGGCGGGCCTTAAGCCCGCAGCCCATAGGGCCAAGCCGATAGGCGCGCCGGTAAGGGACCGGCCCCGGCCCGGCAGGGACGGGAGCACGCCCCCAAAACCGCAATCTTAGAATGACAGGTTGGTCCCCGTTTTAATGAAACCGGTGTCATCACTACCAAAGGTAGTGACGTTGCCGGTAGCCATCAGATCGGCGTCGCGGGAGATGAGTTGGAGGCGGTAATCGGAGGCGAAGAAGCTGCCGTTACTTACGATAATGGTGTAGGCACCGTCCATGGCGGGGACCTGCCAGCCGATGCCTTCGGTGCCGACGCGGTTGGTGGTGTTGTTGCTGCCGTACTGGACGCCGGAGCCGCCGATACTGGAGCCGAGGCTGCCGTAAATAGTATTGTCGGGTGCGCGAACGCTGAGATCGAGATTTATGTCAGGATTATCCCAGCTAAGAATAAGGAGGAGTTCCTGGCCGTTGTCGTCATCGTCTTTGCAAGCGGGGGCGATGAGAAGGAGGGTGCAGAGGGTTAAGAGGGGTAGGAAATAGCGCATAGTAAATAGGTTATGTTAGGGGTAAAACGTTTTAAGGGTGTTTTCGCGGCCCGGGCAGAGTCAGGCGTCCGCCGGTGTCTGACCGGTTTGTTTTTTTTGTAAATAATCGTAGACTTCATACTGGGCTCGCCAGTCGCCACCGTCGGTGATGCGGTAGCTGTTCTTCATGCGGTGGTCGATGGTGCGCGCGTGGGTGTTGTCGCGCCACTGGATATCCATAATGCGGCGCAGTTCCAGTTTGTGGCCGGCGTCGAGGATGGGCGTCACTACTTCCACGCGGCGGTGGAGGTTGCGTTCCATGAGATCGGCAGAACCCATGAATACTTTTTCTTCGCCACCGTTGCCGAAAATATAGATGCGGGCGTGTTCGAGGAAACGATCTACGAGACTGATGATCTCGATGTTGTCTCCGGGTTCGGGGAGCAGGCGGCAGATACCGCGTACGATCAACCGCACGCGCACGCCGGCCTGGGCGGCTTGCTGGATCTTTGTGATCATGCCGTCGTCTTCCAGGCTGTTCATTTTGAAGAACAGGTAGGCGTCTTTTTTACCGGTCTTCGCGAGTTTTATCTCGGCGTCGATCAGGTCGGTTAGACCGGTGGCCAGTGTGAAGGGGGCGACCAGTAGGTGCTTGGTGCGGGGAATGATGAGGTTGCCGGCCAGTAGCTCGAAGACGCTCTCGATGTCGGTGCCGATGCCCTGGTGGGTGGTTAGCAGGGTATGATCGCCGTAGAGAAGGGCGGTTTTTTCATTGAAATTACCCGTGCCGATGTAGGCGTAGTGGAAATCGTCGTCCAGTTCCTCGTCGTGCCGGGTGATGAGTAACAGTTTAGTGTGCACCTTGACGCCGGGGTAAGAATAACGCACCGAAGCGCCGGCCTTTTGTAGCTCCTTGCCCCAGAAAAGGTTCGATTCCTCGTCAAAACGAGCCTTAGCTTCCACGAATACGTTGACTTCCTTACCGTGCTTGCGGGCATAGAGTAACTCCCGCACCACGGCCGATTTTTTGGCTACGCGGTAAAGCGTGATGGAGATGCGGCGCACGGCGGGATCGTGGGCGGCTTCGCGTACGAGTTGGGAAACGTAATCGTATTTCTGATAGGGAAAATGCAGCAGTACGTCCGAGCGACGCATGAGGTGCATGATAGAATCCGCGTCTTCCAGTTGGGAGTGGGGCAGGGGTGGGAAATCGGGGTAGACCAGGTCTTCGCGGCCGGTGGGTAGCGGAAACCCGAAGAAGTCCATGAAGTTATGGTAGCGGGCGCCCGGAATCATGTCGTATTTGGATAGTTCGAGTTTGCTCTTTAGTAGTTTTCGTAGTGGTTTGGGTACTGCGCCGTCGTAGAGAAAGCGGGTGGGCAGACCCTTATCGCGTTCTTCCAGTCCGGCCTCGATCTTGCGCAGGAGGTCGCCGTCGAACTCATTGTCGATATAAAGTTCCGCGTCACGGCTGAGCTTTAGTGCGTAGGCACCGGTCACGTTCTCGTCCAGGTATTCCTCTAAGTTAGCACGGATGATGCTGTCGATAAAGCAGACGTAGTAACCCGGTTCGGCGGCTGCCTCGGGCAGCACAAAGAAGCGGTCCAGTTCACTACTGGGTATGTTGATGATCAGGTGTTCGCCGCGTTTGGTGCGCTCCTCGGTGCAAACGGCCAGGTAGAGTTGGCGGTTCTCCAGCCAGGGCATGGGAAGGTCCTCGCGCAGGGTCTCGATCTTGAGTAGCGGTATGATCTTCTCATCGAAAAAAGCCTTTGCCGCTGCACGCTGCGTGCGATCCATCTCGTGGGCATGGATGAGGTGGATGCCTTCCTGGGCCAGCCCCGGTAATACCTCGTAGCGGAAGATGCGGCCGAATTCCGCTTGTTGCTCCGCCACCAAGGCGCGGATTTCGCGGAGTTCCTGCTTGGGTTTGAAATCCAGCAGTTCCCGTCGATCCCGTTTACGCAAAGTTCGGTAGGCCCGTAGGCGACTTACTCGTACGCGGTAAAACTCATCCAGGTTGGAACTGTAAATTGCCAAAAATTTGATGCGTTCGTAAAGCGGTACGCGCTCATCGGCGGCTTCCTGCAGCACGCGGCCGTTAAAATATAGCCAGGAAGCGTCGCGGTTGATCAGGATACTCAAGGGGTGTGTTGGTTGGTCGGGTGGAGAACTGGTTTGGGCTGCCGATAAGGTAAAGGTACTATTCTTCTATTCACTCACCTGCATCGCCTGCCCGACTACAGCGGCTACTTCGCGCACGGTTTCTTCGGTAAATGGATTTTTCAAACCCGCCAGTTCGACCAGACCGAGGAAAGATTTACTACCACCCGCCCGGCAAAGCCGCAGGTAGTCCGCCCAGGCGACGGCGTGGTCGGTCTGGTCACGTTGCCAGAACTGGAAGGCGCAGATCTGGGCCAGGGTATAGTCAATGTAATAAAATGGGCTGGCAAAGATGTGGCTCTGCTTGTGCCAAAAACCGCCGCCGCCGAGAAAAGCGTTGCCGTCGTTATCGCGTTGGGGCAGGTACGCGGCTTCGATCTCCGACCAGACGGCACGCCGCTGGGCGGGCGTCAGATCCGGTTCGGCGTAGATGCGGTGCTGAAACTCGTCTACGGCTACGCCGTAGGGCAGGAAACGGACGGTACCTCCCAAGTGGTACTCCTTATAACGAGCGGTATGCTCGCCGAAGAAGTTCTTCATCCAGGGATAGGCGAAAAACTCCATGCTCATGGAATGGATCTCGGCCGCCTCGTAGGTGGGCCAGAGGTACTCTTCGGGTTCTATCGTACGGCTGCTGTACACCTGAAAGGCATGACCGAATTCGTGGGTCAGTACGTCGATGTCACCGCTGGTTCCGTTGAAATTGGCAAAGATGAAGGGAAGGCCCGGTTCGGGGATAAACGTACAGTAACCGCCGGTGGATTTTCCATCCTTTGCCAGTACGTCCATTAGCTCCTTGTCCTGGAGGAAGTGGAAGAAGTTACCGGTTTCATCCGATAATTCATCATACATCTCACGGGCGCGGGCGATGATCCACTCGGGATCCCCCTGGGGTTTGGGGTTACCCTGGGGAAAACGAAAATCCTCATCGTAGATGGTCAGCCGGTCCAGGTCCAGGCGTTCGCGTTGTTTTTCGTAGGCACGTTGGGCCAGGGGGACGAAATGCATTTTGATGGCTTCCCGGTAACCCGCCGCTTCGGCGGGGCCGTAGTCGGTTCGCTTCATGCGGGCGTAACCCAGGCCGGTATAATTTTCAAACCCCAGTTGACGGGCCATAGCGGTACGAACGCGGACCAGTTCGTCATAAATTCCGTCGACCTCAGCTTCGTGGCCGGCGTAAAAATCCCACTTGGCCTGGCTTGCGCGACGGCGCAGGTCGCGGTCGGGGTCCAGTTCCTTAGTCAGGATAGTGGATAAGTTATAGGTTACTCCGTCCAGTTTTAATTCGGCTCCGGCTTTGAGGCGGTTGTAATTGGAGACGAGTTTGTTTTCCTCCTGAAGCAGGGGGATAATGGACTCGTCGAAAGTTTTCAGGCTGGCCGCTGCAATACGGAACAGTTGCGGGCCGTACGATTCGGTCAGTGCTGCGCGGTGGGGCGAATTCAATAGGGCGCGGTAAAACGAACTGGCCCAGGTGCCGGTTCGGGGCAGGTTCTCATCGTACCAGTTGTTTTCTTTGTCGTAAAACTCATTTTTGGTGTCGATGGAGTGCCGCACGTAGCAAATGGCGTAGGCGGAATTGAGCTTATTACGGACACCGTTCAGATCGCTTACGGCCTTGCGGGCGGCGGCGGGCGTGGTAGCGGTACTAAAGCGTTCGAGGACGGCAAAGAACTGCTGCTGCAATTCGTCGATGTCGGGGCGGTGGTAGGGGAGTTCGGAAAAAGCGGGGATGGTCGGTTGCGCGGTCATAGCGGTAAAGATGCGGTATCGCTGACTACTTTGGTAGCCGTCAGCCTGTTTTAATTACGCTAGCACGGACCGGCTGACCGGGCTGGATGTTCGATCTTACGGTATAATATTCGATTGTAGTACTATTCCATATCCCCCGTGTCCGATTCGTGGCCGAAAAGCCTAACCCTGTGCTCTCGGATAGATCGTTGGCACGGCCGTTTTAATTTTGTTATTTTTGCGCTCTCTTATGCCCCGTCAATCCAGACCGCCGGTCGACTACCGGCACAAAGGGGCATCATTTTGTCTATGGCTACATCCACGATCATACCGGAAAACCTCGACCCCGCCCGCATTCCGCGGCACGTGGCCGTGATTATGGATGGCAACGGCAGGTGGGCCAAGCACCGGGGAAAACCCCGTATTTTCGGTCACCACAGTGCCGTGGAAGCCGTACGCGAAACTACCGAGGCCTGCGCCGAACTGGGCGTCGACTACCTGACGCTTTACGCCTTTTCGACCGAAAACTGGAACCGACCCAAGCTGGAAGTCGGTGCGCTGATGCAGTTACTGGTGCATACCATTAAGGCCGAAATGGACACCCTGCAAAAGAATAACATCCGGCTGCATGCCATCGGCCAACTGGACCAGCTACCAAAAGCCACCGGCCGCGCCCTTCAGCAGGGTATCGACGATACGGCCGGTAATACCGGTACTACTCTCGTACTGGCCCTTAATTACAGCGGTAAGTGGGACCTCACCCAGGCCGCCCGCCAGTTGGCCGCCCGCGTGCGGGCCGGTCAACTGGAACCGGGAGCCGTGACGGAGGAGGAACTTGATCGCGGCCTGAGTACCTTCGGGATGCCCGAACCCGAACTCATTATCCGCACCAGCGGAGAACGGCGCCTGAGTAATTTTTACCTCTGGCAGGCCGCTTATACCGAGTTTTACTTCTCCGATATTTTCTGGCCCGACTTTCGCAAGGCCGATCTCCACGCCGCCGTCTACGATTTTCAGCATCGGGAGCGACGTTTCGGTAAGACCAGCGAGCAAATACAACCCACCGACCAACCCCACTAAACAGGCGGCACTCTTTGAACCATCCGCCAATCCCCGACGGAAACGCTAACTACGCAGATGAAACAATTTACTTTTTTCCTTTTTTGTTGCTTCGGTTTTTTAATCGCTTCCGCTAACCTTCACGCCCAGGGTGGCGGGGTCGATAGCCTGGAAGTAATGGACTATTCCGATCAGCAGGAATTCGAGGTGGGCGGCATTAAGGTCGTCGGCGCATTTTTTGCCGAGGAAAACGCCATTATCGGCGTAACCGGCCTTACGGTGGGTTCTAAGATCCGGGTGCCCGGTCCCGACATCCCCCGCGCCATCCGTAACCTGTGGCGGTTGCGGCTGTTTACCAACGTACAGGTGCGCAAGGAGAAATCCATCGGCGACGTCATCTTCCTCGAAATCGCGGTGGAAGAACGGCCCCGCCTGACCCGCTTCTCTTACAAAGGAGCCAAAAAAACCACCCACGACGACCTGACCGACCTCGTTAACGGCTACCTCACCAAGGGCGGAATCGTTACCGATAACGGTAAGATCAATGCCGCCGAAGCCGTGCGCGGTTTCTTCGTCGATAAGGGCTACCTCGACGCGGCCGTTGCCGTAGAAGAAATTAACGATACGGTCCGGGCTAACTCGGTACGCCTGCTCTTCGACGTGGAGCGTGGACCACGGGTTAAGGTCAAAGAAATTAACTTCATCGGTAATGAAGCCGTGAAGGATAAAAAACTGCGAAAGCAATTCAAGGAAACCAAAAAGAAAGGCCGTTTCCTGGCCAGCTCCAAGTTCCTGCGCGAGGAATACGAAACCGATAAGGATCTCGTTATCGCCTACTATCATACCCTCGGTTACCGCGATGCACGTGTAATACGCGACAGCCTGTCGCGCAATAAGAAAGGGGATCTCATCATCGACATTTTTCTCGAAGAGGGCGGCCAGTATTACTTTCGTAACATTGAGTGGAAGGGCAACTCTATCTACGATACCGAAACCCTCTCGCAGATACTCGGCATCGTAAAGGGTGACATCTACAACGAGGAACTGCTCGCCACCCGCCTTGATTTTAGCCAGGATAACCGCGATGTCCGCTCCTTATATATGGACAACGGCTACCTCTTCTTCAATGTCGAACCCGCCGAGGTTGCGATCGAGGGGGACAGCATCGACCTGGAGATTCGTATTTTCGAGGGTCCCCAGGCCACCATCGACAAGGTGACCATCGCCGGTAACGACCGCACGCACGAGCACGTCGTTCGCCGCGAGGTACGTACCCGGCCGGGTGATAAGTTTAGCCGGTCCGACATCATTCGCTCGCAGCGGGAGATCATCAACCTCGGTTACTTCAACCCCGAATCACTCGATATCCAGACGCCCGTTAACCCCGAGCGTGGAACGGTAGACATCAACTACGTGTTGGAGGAAAAACCATCCGACCAGCTCGAACTCTCCGCCGGCTGGGGTGGTCGCGGTCGCGGGGTCATCGGTACCCTGGGTGTAACGTTTAATAACTTCAGCCTCCGCAACCTCTTCAACCGCGAGACCTGGCACCCCTTGCCCCAGGGCGACGGACAGCGTCTCAGCATCCGGGGCCAGACGAACGGCCGCTTTTTCCAATCCTACAACATCAGTTTCACCGAACCCTGGTTGGGCGGCCGCAAGCCGACCTCGCTTACGGTGGCCGGTTTCTACAACAAGTACAACTTCAGTTCCTTCTCCGAACAACCGCAGCGGTTGATCATTCAGCAGGTCAGTGCCTCACTGGGTACCCGCCTACGCTGGCCGGACGACAACTTCATCTTCCGTACCGGCATCAACATCCAGACGCTGGGCCTGAGCAATTGGGGCCGTAATTTCGCTACGGACGATAACCAGCCCGTACAGAACGGCAACTACAACAACTTCAGCCTATCGGCCACGCTGGCCCGTAACACCATCAACGATCCGCTCTTTCCCCGTGAAGGTGCCAATATCGAACTCACCCTCCAGGTCACGCCTCCATATTCGGCTTTCCGCAACGATGATGACCGCGATTACAGCTCCGAAACCCCCGGCGAGCGCTTTCGCTACCTCGAGTATCACAAATGGCGCTTCAACGCCGACTGGTACACCACCATCGTTGGCAAACTGGTTTTCAAGGCACAAGCCAAGATCGGCGTGCTGGGCCGCTTCAACAGCCGAATCGGTACCTCACCCTTCGAACGGTTCCAGCTCGGCGGCGACGGTATCAATAATCAGCAGTTCCAGTTCGCCGGGGTAGACATCATCAGCCTGCGCGGCTACGATACCCGCGATCTGCCCGCCAATGTCAACGAGTTCGGTGCGGAAGTAGCCACTCCGGTTTTCGACAAATTCACCGTCGAACTCCGCTACCCGCTTTCGCTCAACCCCAGTTCCACCATTTACGGCCTCATCTTTGCCCAGGGCGGCAACGCCTGGTCTAATCTGAAGGATTTTAATCCTTTCGACCTCAAGCGGTCGGTCGGTTTCGGTGCCCGCGTTTTCCTACCCATGTTCGGTACCCTCGGTTTCGACTATGGTATCGGTTTCGACAAGGAAGGCGACCCCACCAAGAAGGGATTCGGCGGTTTGGGCACGTTTAACATCATCCTCGGTTTCGAACCGGAATAAGATTTTAGACACGCTCTAAGAAACCCTTTCGAAAGTAGGGGGAATACATGGAACACTACCTGACTATTCCTTCGGGCGTGCCGGCTGCTAACGCAGCCGGTCGGTCCCTTCCCAGCGCGGCTATCGCCTCGGCCCTGCGGGCTCCGCCTCAACGGCGGCCTGTCCAGGCACCTCACGCAACTGGTCAAACGATTATTTCCGAGCCTTTTGTTAAGCCCCGCCACTCCACACCATATTTCAAGCTAACCCATGGACGATCAGAAAAATGTGTTAGGCGGCCCACTCGGTGCCTGCTGCTACGTACCGCGTACCGGCTTCTACCGCGACGGATTTTGCCGCACCGGCCCGCAGGATAGCGGCCGCCACGTGGTATGCGCCGTGATGACCGACGAGTTCCTCCAATTTTCCAAAGCCGCCGGAAACGACCTTACTACCGCTCGACCCGAATGGGATTTCCCCGGCCTGCACGAGGGCGATCGCTGGTGCCTCTGCGCCCTGCGCTGGCAGGAAGCCTACGAGGCCGGTAAGGCCCCCCACGTAATCCTGGAGTCTTGTGCCGAAGCCGCCCTTAAATACGTTAAACTGGAAGCACTCAAGGAACGGGCATTGGTAGTGGATCCTAATATGAATTAGCCTCAAATGACTGACCTCGAAAACTACGTTGCCGAATTTAGACACGCTCTTAGGAGTGGCGCGAAACGAGTAACTTAAAGCTATTTTAGGCACGGACACATCAGACTTCGTACATCCTGCTCCAGGACACCAATGACCACTCGCCGGCCGTACGACCAGATTCAGTACGCTATTCTGTAATCGGTAATCGGTATTCTGTAATCTAAACTTCCCCCATGCCCAGATTACTGCTAATTCTGCTGGCCGCAATTTTACTGCTTCCCGCCTGCGAAAAAGAATCCATTCCGGCACCGGTAGATGGATTGGATACCGCCTTCTACCCCCTGTCCATTGGTAGCGAATGGGTCTACCGCGTGGATAGCATTACTCTCGTCCCCGCCCCCGGCCTTACAATCTTCGATTCCGTACGCTTCGAGGCGCGAGAGATACTGACCGATACCTTTACCGCCGCCGATGGCCAACTCTGGTACCGGGGAGAACGTCAGGAACGATCTGCCACCGGTGCCCCCTGGGTATTTCGGCAAACCTTCCTCGCGGGCATCGATCCGGTGACCGGCCATGCCCTGCGACAGGAGGACAATGTCCGCTTCATCAAACTTTCCTTACCCGCTCGTAGTGGTAAACGCTGGGATGGTCACGCTGCCTTCGATGAATTTCGCCAGTTTCCCGTCGGCCCCGAATTACTCGACATCTACGCCAACTGGGATTATCGCATGGATTCCATAGGCCAGTCCGCCACCTTACCCACCGGTCTGACCTTCGACCGTACCCTTTTCGTCCGGCAAGCCGACACCGATGGTCTGATCGACCTGCGCCGCGCCTCCGAGACCTATGCCTATGGAGTAGGCCGCATCCGCCGTGAGTGGGAGCTACTCCACACCCAGTGCCGCATCTGCTGCAACAACGATACCGGCACCTGCCTGGACCTGCCCTGGCGGTCCAAGGCCGAAAAGGGTTTTATTATCCGCGAGTATTTAGTGAGCTTTACACCATGAATCTGACCGAAATCGGCCGTACCGGCCGCCCCCACGGCCTCAAGGGCGAGATTAAACTCCGCGTTGCCGAAGAAATGGAAGAACTCCTGTTCGACAACGAAGTATTCTTCGTCCGCGTGGGTAGTGCCGCCCCGGTGCCTTACTTCCTCGAAGAAATCCGGGCCGGCGGTGCCCTGATCGCCAAATTTCAAGGCATTGAAAATCCCGAGCAGGCCCGCATCATCAGCAATTGCGAACTCCTCTTGCCGGCAAAAGTGGTCGAATTGCTGGGGCCGCCAACCGCTTCTCCTTACGATCACTTTGTCGGCTACCGTATCATCGATCATACCGCCGGCGAGTTAGCCGAGATCGAGGAGGTACTGGAATTACCGCAGCATTTCCTCGCCCGCATCACTTACGACGGCCGCGAGGTGCTGCTCCCGTTGCACCCGGATTTTATTACGGAGACGGATGATAAGGGCAAGGTGATAAAGACGGATTTACCGGACGGGTTGCTGGAGTTGTAGTTGTGCCAGCAGCGCAACCCACTATCCACTACAATTATCATATAGTCAATTTAATTTAGCCACCACCTTCGGTAACAATCCCTTCATTTAGACACGCTCTTAGATGGAATATATCAATCAGAAGCATATTCCGATCGGCCCATTTGCTGTACACATCAATTACCGCTTATTCGGCAACTATCAAAAAAGCAGGAAGCGATAATAGATAAATGCGCGTGAGGTGCCTGAAGGGCACGACCGCCGGGAGGGGTGCGCAGCACGGAGCGACAGCGAACCCCGCAAGGGACCGGCCCCGGCATAGCCGGGGACACGCCCAAAACATACGCAACCCATGACCCTGAAAAAACGATCGCCAGTTCACTTGCGTAAACTGGCGATAGCGATTAAAGTCTATTCAAATAATTAGGATAACCTACACCAGATCCGCCGGATCGAGGTCCAATGTTACGCGTTCGTCGCTCATCAGGGTGCGCTTGAGGGCACTGGTTTTAGTGAATTCGTAGACGAAGAAATAGCGCATCGTGGCTATCTTAGAAGCGTAGAAAGCCTGCTCGTCGTCGCCTTCGGCGGTGGGGGAGAGGCGATCGGCGGCGAGGCCCTGTTTGAGCCAGAGCCAGGCGTTGACGTGGAGGCCGACGTAATCGAGGAAGAGGGTGGCGTCGGCCAAAAAAACCTCGGGACGCTCGCTCTGGGCGAGTCCCATCAGTTTGCCGAGTACCTGCTGGACGCCGCCGAGGCTGCGTTCCAGGTCTTCGGCGTGGGTGGACAGGCGATCGTTTTCCTTGGCTTCGGCGATGGTGGCGGTCATTTCCTTCATCAGGAGTTGCAGGGCGCGGCCCTTTCCGAGGTTGACCTTGCGGCCCAGCAGATCGAGGCCGTGAATGGTAGTGGTACCCTCGTAAATGGAGTTGACGCGGATGTCGCGGAAGTGCTGTTCGAGCGGGAAATCGTCGGTATAGCCGGCACCGCCCAGCACCTGCATGCCCACGCTGGTGGACTCATTGCCGTACTCGGCGGGGTAACTTTTGGCCAGGGGCGTGAGGAGTTCGAGTAGCAGGTGGGCATCATCGCGTTCTTGCCCCTCGGCGGCCTGGTGGATGTCGGACAGGCGGCTACAATAAAGGAGGAGTGCTTCGCTGGCTTCGACCACGCATTTTTGGAAGAGCAGCATCCGGCGCACATCAGCGTGCTCGATGATGAGCACTTGCTCCTGGTTGACATCCTTATTAGAGGGGTGACGGCCCTGGGGGCGTTCCTTGGCGTACTGGAGGGAGGCGTAGTAAGCCGCCGAAGCCGTGCCGGCTGCCATCAGACCGGTGCCGATGCGAGCCTCGTTCATCATCTGGAACATTTGCTTCAGGCCCCGGTATTCCTCACCGGCCAGGTAAGCGACGGTGGGTCCCTGCTCGCCGTACATCAGGTGTGCGGCCACGTAGCCCTTCTGACCCATCTTGCCGTAAATGCCGGCGGTGGTGACGTGATTATCCACCAATTTGCCGTTTTCGGGGCGGAATTTCGGCACCACGAACAGGCTCACGCCCTTGGTGCCGGCGGGGCCGTCCTTACGACGGGCCAGCAACAGGTGCACCACGTTTTCCGCGCTATCGTGATCGCCGCCGGAGATGTAGATCTTTTGCCCTTTGACGTGATAGGTGCCGTCGGGCTGCTCCTCGGCCGTGGTGGCAACGTCGGAAAGCGAACTACCGGCCTGCGGCTCGGTCAGTGCCATGGTGCCCTGCCACTCGCCGGTCATCATTTTGGGCAGGTAGGTCTCCTTCAGTTCATCGGTGCCGAAGGTGCGGATGAGGTTGGCAGCACCCGAGGTGAGAAAACCGTAGGCCGCTATGTTGGCGTTGGCCGCGTACATGACCAGCAGGGCGGCACTCATCAAAACCTGGGGCATCTGCTGCCCGCCGGATTCGGCGTCGAAGGTGGCATTCAGCCAACCGCCTTCGCCCAGGGCGCGTACGCCCTCGCCTACGGCGGGGTTCACGTACACGCGGCCATCCTCATAATAGGCCTTGTTTTTGTCCATCTCCCGGTAATATGGGTAGAGGTACTTATCGGAAAGCTGCTTGGCCGCGTCGAGGGTCATATCGGCCGCCTCGGCGTCGTAACCGGCGAAGTAATCGAGTTTTTCCAGGTAGTCCAGCCCCACTACCTCGGTCAGCAAGAAGCGCAGGTTGCGTAGGCTAATGTAGTGACCGGTGGTATCGGTGAGGGGGCGGCTAACGACGGTTTCCGTTGACATGATCGGGTTTATTTTGGACGCAATATAGGGCGTTTAGCGAATATTCGCTTAACGATTGGGTCATAATTTGACTAATCAATCTGCGAGGTCGGAATCTAGAGCAAACACCCGGCGTCCGTCGAAGATGGGCTATATGGTAAACCGTTACCTTGGTGCTTTCATTCGTAAAAAGCTGCAAGTATCCGTTTCCATGTTCAACTTTAATCAGTATTCCAGCCTCCTCCTCCTCCTCGGCTTTTTGCGGGGGGTGGTGTTTACCTTACTTTTACTACTACGTGCGAGGCGTGAGCGAACGGACCGAAGGAAGCAGTACCCATTCATTTAGAGGCTGTGCTGGAGTAGGGTAGGGGTACGCTCTAATCAAAAAATAAATGGCTGAGTTAGTATACGCCACCCCCGCAATTAACTACTCCAGTAGCCCGACAATTGATAGACGAACAGCACCACCCCCGCCACCACTAAGTACCAATTGGCCGCCCGGTAGAATGCGTCATAACTCGCCAATTTTTTCCAACGGCTAATGATGAATACGATGGGTAGCAACGCCAGTACCTGCCCCAATTCCACGCCTACGTTGAAGCTAATGATCTTCGGCAAAAAATTGACCGAACCGATCTCAAACGACTGCAGCCGCGTGGCCAGGCCGAAACCATGGATCAAACCGAATAAGAAGACCATTAGTAATAAATTCGGCGAGGAAGTTTTCAGTAGTTTTCCAAAACCACCCAGGTTTTCAAACCCTTTGTAAAGCACGCTCAGCGCAATCACCGCATCCACCAGGTGCTCGTCAGCTTTAATGCCGAGGTAAGTGGCACCGATCAGGGTAATGCTATGACCGATGGTAAATACCGTGATAAACCGAATTACATCCCGCCACCCGCTGAGGAAAAAAATCACTCCCGCCAGAAATAGCAGGTGGTCGTAACCCGTGACCATGTGTTTGGCGCCCACCCATATGTAGGCCCATAAGCCACCCTCAGCCAGCACTTGCTGGTCGGAAGAACTAACACCGTGGGCCGATAAAAGCAGCGGAACAATAAGAAAAACAAAACTCGTAAGAATACGCCGGGTGAATCGTTCCATTTATTTTTTGCGGTTAAACCAAAAGAATAAGCCGCCAAGTAGTAATAAACTACCGATCCAGTAGACGTATGATGGTATTCCTCCCTGGTGCTCGTGTTCGTGCGCGTGTTCTTCTTCCGTATGCGCGAAGTCATGATCGACGGCAAAAGTCAGCGTAGCCCAGTTCGACTCGTGAGTGAGACCTGCTTCAGCCGATTCTGCCAGATGGATCGTCCGTAAGAACCAGGTACCATCATGAGTTATAGAGAAACTCAGCATGCCGTCAGCATCGGTACGAACTTGTCGGCCCGCAGCGTGCGTATGCGTGTCCTCTTCTATGTGTTCGTGGTCCTCGGCGTGGGCATGTTCGTGCGTGGTTCCGTCGGCGTGCCGGTGCTGGTGTGCGTGCTCGGCTTCCTCCGCGTGTTCGTGATCCTGGGCGTGGGCGTGTTCGTGCGTGGTTCCGTCGGCGTGCCGGTGCTGGTGTGCGTGCTCGGCTTCCTCCGCGTGTTCGTGGTCCTCGGCGTGGGCATGTTCGTGCGTGGTTCCGTCGGCGTGCCGGTGCTGGTGTGCGTGCTCGGCTTCCTCCGCGTGTTCGTGATCCTGGGCGTGGGCGTGTTCATGCGTGGTCCCGTCGGCGTGCCGGTGGGCGTGCATATGTTCACCTTCCGCTCCGTGCGCGTGTTCGCTCTTATCCGAGTCGATGGTAACCAGTTGATCCGCCAGCGGCTCGCCACGCCACAGCAGCTTAACCTGCAACCGATCTCCGGCGTGCAGGTCGTACGGATTACTGATCGGCACGAATTCGATGGGGTAACCCAACACGGTCTGCCAATCATCCGTTTTTTCGTCGCCGACCTGGAAAATCGTCTTTACGTGTTTGGAATAGCGTTCTACGGCGTCCTGATCCAGTATACCCTTCGATTCACGCTCGGCCAGCATATCTACTACACCGTCGTGCTCCAGGTAAGTGTTGAAATCGGCGGCCGCCAGTTCGATGCTCCGCGCCCGCGTGGATACCCCGGCCACCCAGGTGCCCGCCGCGCCGGTCTTGAATTGCAGGATCGTTTTATTTTCCCGTTCGCTCCACTGCGTCGTGTCAACGGTTATTCGCTCGCCGTGACCCAGCAGACTGACATCCGCCATCCGGTTACGGTCAATCGTATTTTCGCTTGCCGCAAACGTACCGTTATACAGTTCGATCGTCGCATCCGTGTCCGGCTCAAGAAAGAAGCCGTCCAGTTTTAAGTACATATCATGGCTGCTGAACATGACGAGTGCCAGCAGAATTATCAGGCTTTTTTTCACGAGGAGAGATTGAGAAGTCAAATGTTAAACTTGATCGAACCGACAGTTATAGGACTACTGCGGCGATCATTAATTTTTACCAAAGTTATGAAATTTGCCGATTTTGTAGGTACAATTAATCCACTACCCAACCACTCGCTCCAACGGAATGCGCGGTGCCATAGTCCAGGGAATCATACTATTGAAAACCTTTAGTTCGCTAAAATGCGGCAGATCACGTTCGCGCAGGATAGAGGGTACGATGATTTTATTAGCCAGTAGAAACTCCCGACGGCAACCGCGCAGGAGGGGCCAGGCGGGCGTGATCCATTCGGAGCCGTTAAAAAAAGCGACGTTGGCGTAAGACGTGTCGGTCAGGTAGCCCATGCGGCTGAAAAGAACGTCGTCGCAGGCACCGCGCTGCTGAAAAAGCCGGTCGATGGCCTGACGTTCCAGGTATTTGTGGCCGTAATCGAGGTCGTTCGCCGCAACGATCCGAAGGCTCTCGATGCGCCGTTGTATGTAGGGCTGAATTTCGGCGTGCAGGATCTCGTCCCGGTACTGGAGCCGTAATTTGTGGATGCCTGACGGAGGGAGTTCCAGCGTTTCGATGGCCCGATCCAGCCACAATCGGCCTGCGCGCGGAAAGTAGCGGCGCAGGGCGCGGTCCACCCGATCCTGGTGATATTCCAATAGCTCGACCCGACCATCCTCAATACGGATGGATTCCAGCAGGATGGGCGGCGGAGTAGTCGGTTTTCTTGTAGCCAAGGCAGATGGGTGAGGCCCCGCCAAAGTAAGCAAAGTTTCAGACACGCACTTAGGAAATGGTAGGGATTAGCACCTTGGCGTGCATCTCCCGGTACTCAGCGGTCAATTCGCTGCGGGTGGTGATGCCGCCGCCGGCCCGAAAAAAAAAGGTGCCGGCAGTGGTTTGCTCGATAAAACGGATAAGAACGCAACTATCCAGGCTATTGCCGTCGAATAGTCCCGCGATGCCGCAGTAGTAGCCCCGATCACGGCCCTCGGCCCGGCGGATCATGTCGATGGTACTTGGTTTTGGCGCACCGCTGACGGAGCCGGCGGGGAGCAGACCGGCAATGAGGTCGCCTAGATTATCTTGCCAGCCAGTGGGTAGGTCACCCGCAATACGACTACTGGTTTGCCAGAGGCCACCGCCGCCGGGGTGGGAAGCCGGCAGGTGTTCCGGGTAACGATAATCCTCGACCATTACGCGGCGGGCTACCCGGCTGAGGTCGTTCCTTATAAGGTCGACAATGGTGGCGTGCTCGGCGCGTTCCTTGGGGTCTGCCAGTAGGGCGTCGCGACCATCATAGCCAGCGGTACCTTTCATGGGGAAGGAGTAGATGCGGTCGTCGGCGATGCGCACGAAGGTTTCGGGCGAGAAACAGACAAAACGATCCCGCAGCCATAGCCGGTAACGGGCACCGGCGGCGGCAAAAACCCGGTCCAGCCCGCAGTTCAGTTCAACCGGCACGGGGAAGGTGAGGTTAGTGAGAAAGCTGTCGCCCCGCCGCAGTCCGGCCTGCACGATATGGAAGGCACGGGTGTATTCAGCGAGCGGAACTTCCCCCGCCCGGAGCTCGGGAAGCAGGGTGGGGGACACGATGTTTTCGGCATTGGTCCGGCTGCTGAAAGCGTACTTGAGCTGCGTGGGATTTACCCGACCTAGCGGGTAAAGCAGCGGGGCTTGTTGCTCGAAATCAATCACGAACAGGCAGGGTGTCCGCTCACGACCGTAGGCACTTAGTTGCCGATAAAATGTGGGGGCCGCATCTCTCATCCTGGCGTACTACTGTTTGGTTGCAGCCGGCCGGTCTCCCCCAACTCAACCTGCCAGGCACTGCGCAAGCGTTCCAGTTCCGCTAATTCAGGGGCGATCCGCAGTTGGGCGCGGTGCCGTTGCCACAGCCGGCCAGTCTCCCGCAGACGTCGGGCCGACCAGGGTGCGGTAGCGATGGAAACTACCAGGGCGGCGCCTATACCAAACCAGCCTAAGCACAAAATAACCGGTAGCAATAGCAGTATTACCGCCAGCCCGACCGTATAGGCCGCCCAGCGGACGGGGTTGTAGTATTCAAGTTCGTAAAGAGTGCCCGCGATCAGTTGGGAGACGGCTATAATGGGCAGCTGCGGTAATAGGAGTAATACGGCCAGCGCTCCGAGCGCATAAGATTTTGCTTGGGGTTCCCGCAGCTTGGCGGCCGCGAGGTCGGCGGGGCCGATCCGTAGTTGGGCAAGGCGTGCGAAGTAAGCATCGGCGGCGTGGTTCATCCGCTCCTTGCCTGCGGCGGGGAGGCCGTTGATCCACTCCACGTAGCGGTATTCAGCGGCTAGTTGTTGTTCCAGTGGTAGCTCCTCACCCCAATCGGCGCGTAGGCACTGCAGACCGTGTTCAACCAGCCGATCGTCGGCCGGATCAGCCACGTGAATGACGCCGCGCCGCAGCGCGGCGGCCAGGTCGTCGGTCAGTTCAGCAATGGCTCCATTGGGGTTGCTAGTGAATTCCGCACGGTAGGTGGAAGCGAGGACGGGCGGCAGGCATGCGATACCCACGTCGGAGCCGAATCGTTCGGCATAAGTGAAATTGACGGCCACGGGGACGATGTAGACTTCCTCCAGGTCGGGATGAGCGGCCAGGGTTCCGAGCGCGATGCGCCCGCTACCCTTTACCAGCGGCCGCAGCCTTTTTTCGTGGACGCACCGTCCTTCGGCCAAAATCATCAGTGCGCGGCGTCGGTAGAGGGCGCGATAACAGGCACTAAAGGTGTCAAAGTTGTTTTTTAATTTACCGAAACCACCATCACGCATCCGGTAGATGGGCAGGATATTAAGTCCGGCCAGTACGCGGTCCATCACCGGGTTGCCGAACAGGCCGCCCCGCGCCAGGAACCATAGCGGTCGCGGCTGGTAACAGGCCAGCAGGCAGGGTTCGATAAAGGTGGTGGGGTGGTTGGCCGCCAGAATGACGGGCTTTCCGGCCGGAATGTGTTCCAGCCCCGTGACCCGGATGCGCCCAAGATAGGTGCGCAGGGACCAGCGGGCAATGGGGCGGACGAGGTAATAAAGCATAAGAGAGGTAGTGGTGGGCAAAGATAGTTGCTTCGGCTTAGGGGCAGGGGTAGCGAGATAGAGTTGTTAGATGAATAAGAAAAAATAACTATATATTTTACTCAGACAAAGTTTTCTTTCGTTTATTTTATGTGTCTATGCTTGCTACAATCAAGCTGAACAAACTTACCTGACTACCTCGAAAGCTGCTTTTCTTATCTTCACCCCATATTTACCTACTCCACCAGCAAGATCGCCGTGGCCGTCGATGCGCGGGGAACTGCGCTGTTTTTTATTGTTTGTGAACGAAATGATCCACTACCCATCTCCCGGCGTTTTGATAAATCGGCCAACGAGTATTTTGATATGACCCGGACAGAGTGAATATTATGAATATATAGTCATTTGTGGGCTAAATTTATGTCTGGTTTTTTATTTCCTACAACCAAGCATTCGATCAATCTGGATAACAAGGTTTAATACGGTGATAACAATAACGTTAGGCAATGACAAAAGCTGATCCATGAAAAGAATAGAAATTAAACGAGACGGCTCGCTAGCCGGCGCCTACTTTTTCCTCGCGGTAGTTTTTGCCCTGATAGCATTGTATAGAATATTTATTGACGATCGCCCGGATGCCGGTTATCCCCTTCTGGGCGTGGTGGGCTTACTGACCCTGGTCGCCCTCTATTTTGCCGACCCCAGACCACTGCTGACCATTGATGAAAATGGCATAAAACCGAAATATAAGGCTAGGATAAACTGGCCGGAGATTTATCAGATAGTGATGGAGAGGAGGAGTTTTGAAAATAACTTCTATCACGATTTTGCTTTTTTCGGGCAAAATGGTAAAAGCCTCTTCCGCATAACCCTCAAGCGGCACAACTTTGGGCCTGGAACGCTGGTACCGAAGCTAAAAAAATTGCTGGCGGAAAATTTTCAGGATCACATTGAAATAGTGCGACGGTAGCGTAAATTTGGAATTAATAAGATAAGAGCGTGTCTAAAATTTTTAAGAACTGAAAATCAATGATTCGCTTCGCGGCTACTTCGTGGTGCGCGCATAGTGGGTTACGCAAGTCAGTTTTTATGACGGCTGGTTCTCAAATGCTTGGTTCTCAGGAAGTGAAAATTTAGACACGCTCTAATTGCGCTATCAATTTGCACACGTTGGACAAGCGGCGGCGTGGACCCACGCCGATGGCTGTAACTTCATGGCCTACTATTGCATAGCGTCCACTCCAATGCTGGACAAAATCGTCCAACCTCCCTACCTTGCACCCCATGTTCACCTACCCCACCACCAAAATCGCCGTCGCCGTCGATTGCGTCATCTTCGGCTTCGCCGGAGATCGGCTCCAAGTACTTCTCGTGCCCCGCGGCTTCGAACCGGTGAAAGGACTCTGGTCCCTGATGGGCGGCTTCATCGAACCGCAGGAAAGCGTGGATGCGGCGGCCGGCAGGGTCCTCAAGGAACTGACCGGTTTGGACGACGTCTACCTCGATCAGGTCGGTGTTTTCGGTGGTGTTGACCGCGATCCCGGCGAGCGGGTGATCTCCATCGTCTACAGTGCTTTCATTAAAGTTGATGAGGAACGCAAGGCGAGTACCGGTCGCCACCAGGCCGTTTGGGTAGACATCAATGAATTACCGGAATTGATCTTCGACCACCGCCACATGATCGAAACCGCTCGCCTCCGCCTGCGGGATGTGGCCAGGGTAAGACCTACCGGACGTGAATTACTGCCCCACCGCTTTACGATAAAAGACCTTCAGACTTTTTACGAAGTACTCTTCGATCTGGAGCTGGACGCCAGCAATTTTCGTAAAAAAATAATCGCTACGGGCGTCCTCAAAAAACTTCCGGAAAAAGATATGTCGAGCTCACGCCGCGGCGCGCACTACTACGAGTTCGCCGGCGATCAGTACGAGCGGCCACGCGATTTTAACCTTTCGGCCTACCTCTCCTAAGTTTTCCCGGACACGCTCATCCGCAATCGGTCGTGAATCGACTGAAATGGAGGAAATAATCGCGGATGACGAAATGCTTGCGTGGAACGGTAAAACGGAACTTGCCGCAATGAGCAAGGATGGTATGGTACCATTGATCCTGATCGTAGAAGATAACACCGAATTACTCGATTACCTCTCCTCCATTTTTGCCGATAGCCTGCGCATTAATACCGCCGCTGACGGAGGCGCGGCCTGGGAGTCGATTGAGCGGTGTGCCCCTGATCTTATCATCAGCGACGTAATGATGGAGCCGGTGGACGGCCTGGAACTATGCCGCCGCGTAAAGACCAACCCCAAGACCGCCCACATCCCACTGATCCTACTGACGGCCCGCACCGCCACCGTGCAGGAAATGGAAGGTTATGACCTGGGCGCGAACGACTACGTGTCCAAGCCGTTCGTGCCGCGCTTGCTGCAATCGAAAGTAGCCGCGCTGCTGAAAAACCGCCACCAGATCGAACACTATCACCACCGGCAAACGCTGCTTACCCCCACGGAACTAAACTTGCCCAGCGAGGAGCGGGTACTGTTGGAACGCGCCATGTCGATAGTAGAAGAACACATCGACGATCCATCGTTCTCGGTAGAGGTGTTGGTGGCCGAAATGAACATGAGCCATTCCGTTTTTTACCGTAAAATGAAGGAGATCACCGGTAATTCCCTGGTCCGCTTTATCCGCGACGTGCGCCTAAAACGCGCCGCTCAATTGTTGCGGGATAGTGAACTGCGTATTTCGGAAGTAGCGATGCGCGTCGGTTTTGACGATCCGAAATACTTCGGGAAAGCCTTCGCGAAGTGCTTCGGGATGCCTCCCTCGGACTACGTACGGCGCGGGTGATTGAAAAATTGCGGAGTTGCGGAACGACCCATGGGCTACCTGATTTTTCCCAACCGTTTTGCTTCCTTCCGCCGTGCCTTGCGTGCGCGTCTCTCCTCCTTCGTTTCATCTTCCGGTATCTCCTCGCCGAATTTCGCGCGGTAGGCCACCAGCGCAACCGGATCGAGCCGGTGTAACGAACTGATGTCGGTCAGCACCATTGCGGCGGCCACCGCCACCAGGAGCGGACCGCCGACGGTGCCGATAACCGGGATAAGCAGAAGTAGATAAAGCACGACCCCCAGTACGGCGATAACGCCCGCATACTGCCGGCACCACTTGGCACTCTGGTCGACGGAGAATCCGTACTGTTCGGCGTAATTGTCGACGATGGCGTAGCCGACCAGGCCGCACTGGACGGCTACTTTGAGCGGGGTCTCGATAAAATCGACGACGCCGATAAAACCGATGACAGTGCCGATCAGGACCGAGGCGATGATCTCCAGGACGTAACAGCGGATGGTGATGGCGATCATGCGTTTCTGCGCGGCCCAGAAATCCTTGAATTCCGTGCCACCCGTAATGCCCGTTTTGATGGCCATGGTGGTGCGCATGAAGTGGAAAACGACCACCTCGAACAGGATGAGCACGAGGTATTTTAGCCCGCCGGAGGTGAAGGATTCGTAGCCGTCGAGGGCCAGCCGGCCGGTGAGATTGCCCACGCTGAGAAATGCCTGGGTGGGGGCGTGCAGGTCGGCCCGGTCCCACCAATCGAGTACTTCGCTCAGAAAATACAGTCCGGCCAGTAATCCGAATACGGCCAGAATACGACTGAGCCAACCGTATCCCGTCAGCCCCTGCCAGAGGCGGTGGCGAACAGTGAACTGGTAAGCACGGGGCAGCGACAGTGCCGTGACGAACAGCTGGTAGGGTGTAGAGGGAATGGGCGGCGTGGACATGGAGGATTAAATGTAGCGATGAATGGACGGCCAAAATAGTGACAGGCTACGGAGGAGGTTTATTTTTTCGACGAACGGCCGGTGCGCGGCCTTCGGTTACCGGTGCGAGACCTGCGGTCTCGCGAAAGAATCGGCTCCCGACCTTTGGTCGAAGGGAAACGCAATGGCTAATGGTTTAAAACGATAGCTGATTCCGGCTCGGAGGTGGAAGTCCTTGACCTCTTATTTAATCGGTACCAGCCCCAGCTTCCCCCCCTCCGCCAGCATTCGCAGCCGCGCCTGCTCGTAATTATTCGGGATTTCACCCTCCAGGATGGCTTCCTTGATCGCGTTTTTAATGATGCCGATCTCCCGCGAGGGTTCGATGCCGAAGGTGGCCATGATCTCCTCGCCCGAGATGGGCGGCTGCCAGGTGCGCAGGTGATCGCTTTGCTCGATCTCCGCCATGCGCTCCATCAAGAGTTCATAATTGTCAAGGTAGCGGCGGACGCGCTGGGGATTTTTGCTCGTGATATCGGAGCGGCAGAGGGCCATCAGGTCATCGATGTCCTCGCCGGCGTCGAAGAGGATGCGGCGCACGGCACTGTCGGAAATTTCCTCCCTGGTGAGTGAAATGGGCCGCTGGTGCAGGCGCACCAGTTTTTCCACGTAGCGCATTCGCTCCTGCGACAGGCGTAGGCGGCGGAAGATGCGGCTGACCATTTTGGCACCCACGGCATCGTGGCCGTGGAAGGTCCAGCCGTTGCCGGGTTCGAAGCGTTTGGTGGGGGCCTTGCCGATATCGTGAAGCAGGGCGGACCACCGCAGCCACAGGTCGTCGCTGCGCTCCGCCAGGTTATCGACTACCTGGAGGGTGTGGTAAAAATTGTCCTTGTGCCGGATGCCCTGCTCGGTGTCCACGCCCTGCAGGGCGGTAAGCTCGGGCAGGATGATCTGCAGCAGCCCGGTATCGAACAGCAGCCCGAAACCGACCGACGGCTGGGGCGCGAGGAGAATCTTGTTCAGTTCGGTGGCAATGCGTTCCCAGCTGATGATGCGCAGCCGCTCGCGGTGCTCGCGCAGGGCCACGTAAGTGGGCGGGTCGATGCGAAAACCGAGTTGGGTGGCAAACCGTATGCAGCGCAACATCCGCAGTGGGTCGTCGCTAAAGGTTTTGCCGGGTTCCAGCGGGGTTTTGATCAGCTTTTGTTCCAGGTGTTCCAGCCCGTTGAAGGGGTCGATGATGGTGCCGTAATCCGTCTCGTTCAGGCTGATGGCCAGCGCGTTGATGGTAAAATCGCGCCGATTCTGGTCGTCCTCCAGGCTGCCGGCCTCCACGCTCGGTTTGCGGCTGTCGGAGCGGTAACTTTCCTTGCGCGCGCCCACGAACTCTATCTCCAGGTCGTGGTGTTTCAGCATGGCCGTTCCGAACCGCCGGTAGACCGTCACGCGCGAGCGGGGCCGCATGGTGGCCCCCACCCGTTCGGCCAGTTCGATGCCGCTGCCCACGCACACGATGTCGAGGTCCTTGCTGGGCCGGGCCAGCAGCCGGTCGCGCACGTAGCCGCCCACCACATAGGCCGGCACGCCCAGCTGATGGGCGGCATTACTGATGATCTCGAAGACCTTTCGTTCGTCGGGGCGGATTTGGAATACCATGTGGCCGCGAAGATAGGGAATGAGGATGGTTTAGCGTTCAAACCGGTGCTAATGCGCCGCCCCTCCAGGCCCAGGCCCCCCACGCTCTAAGGCTGCGGGGTTGGTTAAGGTTTTAACTTCCCAACATTGGGCCATAGGGTGGGGGCGGCAAGGAATAGCAAGAGAATGCAGGTTATCAGTGACTTCATGGCTTAGACGGTTTCGTGGTGAGATTTAACTACAAACTCACCCTGCTCACCGCGTATTGCACTGTTAACACCCGGCTATAAGCGCAAGATAATTCGTCATCCCGCCTCCGTTTCCCACCAAAGCACTATTTTGTCCCCGCACCAACCACCTCGCCAAACATGACCCAGGACCAATACCTCACCGAGCGCCTCGACGACCAGCTCACCTTCATGGACCAAAAGGCCGTCAGCAACCAGCGTACCTACCGCCGCATCCGGGCGGCCGTGATCGTGATTTCCGTACTCATCCCCCTGCTGGCGGGCTACACCGACCGCGTGCCCTATCTGGCCGTCGCCGTGGGAGTGGCCGGCGCACTGATCGCCATCCTGGAAGGCTTGATGAGCCTGGGTAAATACTACGAAAACTGGAAGGAATACCGCGTGACCGCCGAATCGCTCGAGCGGGAGAAACTTTATTTTCAGACCGGTTCAGGTCCCTACGCCGAAAATGCCGACGCCTTTGCCCTGCTGGTAGACCGCACGGAGAAGATACTGCAGGCAGAAAACCAGGATTGGCAGCAACGGATCAAGGATGGTTCTTCGGCTACGGCAGCGAAGAGTTAGACCC
>CAVWSC010000015.1:0-273784 GCA_963757435.1 Lewinellaceae bacterium
CCAACTGGGAGGAAGCGGGTGATTTCCTCGGCGGTCTGGCTAAAGTCGGCCGCGACGGCCTGTACGGTCTGATGGACACGACCGGAAAACTGGTGGTGCCGCCCGTGTACGAGAAATTGAGTTTTACCGACCGGCCCGGTCTCTTCACCGTGCAGGCCAACGGCCGTACGGCACCATCGACGGCACGGGCCGGGTACTGCTGACCGCCTAAATTCGAGGGCCTGCGTCCTCCCGGTGCCGAGGGATTGGTCCGTTACCGGGCCAGGGCGGCAAGTGGGGATTTGTCGACTGCCTGGGCGAAGATCGTTATCCCCGCCCGTTTCGAGCAAGCCGTCGATTTCAGTGACGGCCGCGCCCCCGTACAGGTAGGCGAACAGTGGAAACTGATCGACCGGCGCGGTAAGATCGTCAGTCGCCTCGCCTACGATCAACTGGTGCCCGCCGGCATCCCCGGCCGTTTCGTGGCGGAACTGGACGGCAAGTACGGTCTGATCGGGGGAGACGAGCAAGTACTGGTTCCCTTTCGCCTCGATGAATTACATCCCTTTACCGACGGCCGCGCCGCCTACCGCGTGGATGACGGTTGGGGTTACCTGCGCGAGGACGGCTCTTTGCTCACCGAGCCCCATCTACCCATTGGTCTGGCCGTTCGTCAACGGCCGCGCCCGGGTGATCGTCGATCGGATGATGGTTTACATCGATACCAGCGGCCGCATTCTTTACCCCGGCCGCTTCCTGGATATGCGCGATTACGAGGAAGGACTGGCCCCCGTTCAGGTCTACCGGCAGGAATAGCCGTCCAATGCGAAAAAGCGCGCTACTTCGTTATAGCTGCGCGCTCCGCCTGCCGTCGTACCGTTTTTCCCAAGCAAGTTTACATGACACCCACCCGAAAATATTACGTCGCACTCTTTGTCTGCTGCCTGGTTTCCGCCGGGCTGGCCCTGGGTCTCGACCGCCTGATCAACCCCCGCGACCGCATCGTGATCCGGGAACTGGCCTCTACGGAATATGCGCCGCCCTTCGAGCCGAGCGAAGTGCCGGTGGAGCGCGTCGTGCTGCCCTCCATCGCGCCTACCGAGTTCAGCGAAGCGGCGGCGGCCGTTACGCCGGGGGTAGTATTTATCCGCTCCTATCCCTCTACCTCCCGCAGTTCGGATAATGCGACTAACATCGACATCAGCGCCTCGTCGGGTTCGGGGGTGGTCATCAGTTCCGAAGGCCTCATTGCCACCAACAATCACGTGATCGAGGGGGCCGAGCGGATTCAGGTTACCTTGAGTGATAAGCGGGAGTACACCGCCCGCGTGCTGGGCGTGGACGAGAGCACCGACCTGGCCCTGCTGCGGATTGACGCGAGCGGCCTGCACGCGCTCACCTTCGGCGATTCCGATTCACTGCGGGTGGGGGAATGGGTGCTGGCCGTGGGAAATCCCTTTAACCTGGAAAGTACCGTCACGGCGGGCATCGTCTCGGCCAAGGGGCGGAGTATCGACATCCTGGAGGGCGAGGACCGCATCGAGTCCTTCGTGCAGACCGACGCTGCCGTCAACCCCGGTAATTCCGGCGGGGCACTGGTCAATACCAGCGGCCAGCTGGTGGGTATCAATACGGCCATTATTACCAACAGCGGCCGCCACGAGGGTTTTGCCTTCGCCATCCCCGGCAATCTGGCCCAGCGCATCCTCCGCGATCTGCGGGATTACGGCGAGGTCCGGCGCGGAATGCTGGGCGTTTACATAGAACCGATCGACGCCCGCCGCGCCTCCCGTCTCGGCCTCCCGGAGGCCCGGGGCGTGCTCATCAAGCGTTTGCGGCGCGGCGGCAGCGCGGAGTCCGCCGGCCTGGAAGCCGGGGATGTGCTCACCTCCATCGCCGGCAAGCAGATCGATTCGCCCGCTGAAGTACAGGAACGCATCAGCCGCTACCGCCCCGGCGACCGGATCGACATCAGCCTCATCCGCAACGGCAAGCCGTTGCGCATCCGCCTTACGCTACTCAATAAGAATAACGGCACCCAGGCCCTGGTCAGCGATCGGGGTGACGACCTGCTGCACCGCCTTGGTTTCGAGTTGCGTAACCTGACCCCCAGCGAGGAAACCCGGTTGGGCACTACCGGCGCACGGGTCATCAGCATCTTCCGCAACTCCCCCGTTGAGGCCACTAACATGGATGCCGGCTTCGTCATCACTGCCGTCAACGACAAAACCGTCCGCAACCTCCAGGATGCGCTGCGTTATTTGCAGGAGGCGAATCCAGCGGATAAGATCCTCCTGCGGGGCCGCTACGAGCGCTTCGAGGGCGATTATTATTATTCGTTCAGCTTGCGGTAGGTTGTCTTTTTGCTTCCTGACCCACCCAGCTAACAACTCTCCACCATGGCCCCAGTCCGCGTCGGAATCACCGGCAACATCGGCAGCGGAAAATCAACCGTTTGCCGCATCTTCCGCACCCTCGGCATCCCGGTTTACGATGCCGACAGTGACGCCAAACGCCTGATGGTAGACGACCAGGAACTGGTAGCCGATATCACCGCCCTGCTGGGCCGGGACGCCTACCTCCCCGACGGCAGCCTGGACCGCGCCTGGGTCGGCAGCCGCGTTTTCGCGGATCCCGATCTCCTGTCCGGCCTCAACGCCCTGGTGCACCCCGCCGTCCGCCGGGATTCGGCCCGCTGCCACGCCGCCCAGCCGTCCGAACTACCCTATACCCTCCACGAGGCCGCCCTCACTCTCGAAACCGGCGGCGATACCGAACTGGATCGCCTGATCGTCGTCACCGCCCCCCAGCCCCTCCGCCTCTCCCGCACCGTCGCCCGCGATGGCAGCAGCGAAGAAGCCGTTCTGGCCCGCATGGCCCACCAGTGGCCCGAAGAAAAAAAGACCTCCCGCGCCGATTACCTCATCGTCAATGACGGTAAACAGTTACTCGTGCCGCAGGTGATGCGGATTCACCGGGCGTTGCAAGAAGTCAATGCTTCCTCATAATTCCCCCCGTGTACGCGTAGGCTTCTACTAAAGCACAAAACTACCAGCGGCCCAGCCGCCTACTAAAGTACTAAAACCCCACCCTTGTCCACCAAATTCGCCCAGTCCCCCGCACCCATCCTCCGCACCTTCGATTCCTTCGAGGAACTCCGCCGCAATGCGGATTGCTCGTTGGCACACGTGACCCTCGTAAATCTGGACCTACGTAAAGTAGACCTGAACTGGAGCCAACTCGGCGCGGATGCGACCACCCTCCTGCTCGGTTGCCGACTGGAACTGGAAGACGAGATCGAACTGCGCCGGCTGGGTGCGCAACTGCTCAGTGCGCCCTACGACCTGCCGTACACCCCCCTGCGCCGCCGGCTTTACACCTGGCAAGAGCTGGCTACTCCCCACGAGGCCAACCGACCGGAAACTACCGACCTGCGCATCTACGAGCACTTCAGTGAGCGCCGCATTCGTCCCGATATTCGGGAGAGTTTGTGGCAGCGGCTGCACGATTTTAGTATCGACGAGGCCCTGCGCAACCTGCTCGATTTCGACGAGGAGGGCCTGAGCCGCCGCCGTTCGGTGGGATTCATGGGCGGCCACGGCACCCGCCGCGATGCGCCCGACTTCCGCCGCGCCGCCCATACCGCTCGCCTGCTGGGGGAAGCCGGTTACTTTGTGTGTTCCGGCGGCGGACCCGGCATCATGGAGGCGGCCAACCTGGGGGCCTACTTCGCCAATCTCCCCCTGGCAGACCTTGAACGCGCCCTGGATATACTAGCTAAAGCCCCGCACTACACCGATCCCGGTTTTCAGGAAGCCGCCCAGGAAGTTCTGGCCGCCTATCCCGAAGGCGCGGAAAGCCTCGCGATCCCGACCTGGTTTTACGGCCACGAGCCGAGTAACCTGTTTGCTACCTACATTGCCAAGTATTTCTCCAACAGCATCCGCGAGGATACGCTGCTGGCCATTTCGCTGCACGGCATCGTTTTCGCGGCGGGTAGTGCCGGCACCACCCAGGAAATTTTCATGGATGCGGCGCAGAATCATTATGCCACCTACCATTTCATCAGCCCCATGGTATTTCTGGGCCGCCGCCGCTACGAAGTCGATACGCTCATCTATCCGTTGCTGCGTCAGTTGGCCCACGGCCGCCCCTACTACGACCGCCTCTACCTGACCGATGAGCCGGAAGCGGTGCGGGAGTTTTTGGCGGCTAACCCGCCGGTGGCGGCGGGTTGAATGTTACCAACCACCATCCGTGGATTATCAGGCATCTGGATTAGTACAATATTAGTCATGAAACGATCGCCCCGCTATCTATTACTGATCAGCTGTATTTTGATTAGTGGGAACCTCTTCCCCTGTATGTGTAGTTGGAATGGCGGATTTCTGGACATTTATCATGGAGAAGGAGCCAGGATTGTGGTGGTGCAAGTGCAGGAACTGAGTGGAAAAACCTATGCTAACGGCCGTACCAGAATTCATCGCATGGAAGCGGATGTGCTGATGGACCTACGCGGTAATACAGATGACGCTAAAATAACTATTTATGGCAGTGACGGCACGCTTTGTCGTCCTGATTTGGAACACTACTTTAGCCCGGGTGAGTGTTATGTGATTCGTATTGAGCCGTCAACGTCCGACAGCCCCTTTGCGGAAGAAAAAGCAGGTGATTTTTGGATCAACGGATGCGGTGAGCACTGGCTTTCTTACGATGATGCTACTGACGAAGTGATTGGGGTATTAACGGGTAACCGGGATAGCACGGCTATCACGCGCTTTGGATTTGCCGCGCTTCGAGCCGCGATCCGGTTTTGATAATAACGGGTAAGCGCGAATCCTTATCTAAGAGCGTGTCTGTAGGGAAAATGGTAACTTGTTAATTGCGTGAGGTGCCTGAAAGGGCCGACCGGAGGGAGGAGACGCGTAGCGGCCGAGCGAACAGCGAGCCTGGAAGGGACCGACCGGGGCGTCGAGCCCCGGGCACGCCCAAAAAAGCCAAGATAAAATTCGGGCAACATCCCTGCCGAACCATTGGTAGTGAAAAGCAAAACCCCCATCCACCTCTCGGCGAATGGGGGTTTTAGATCGGGGGAAATGCAAAACTAGTTTGCCATCATCAGCGACGCATCACGCGTACCGCCCTTCTTGTTCTTGCCTTTCGTGCCGGCGGCGATCTTCACCGCGTTGTAGGCATTGACCACCCCACCGGTAACCGACAGGTCCTTGAAGTTACCCGTTGATTCCTCACCGGGGACGGTAACTACCGACTGGAACGGAACCGTGGAGGCCATGATGATCTCCTTTACCTGCTCGGCCGAGAGGTCGGGGAAGTAAGAGAACAGCATGGCGGCAACACCGGCCACCATGGGCGATGCCATGGACGTGCCCTGGTACACGGCGTAGTTGTTGTCGGGGGTGGAGGAGTAGATTTCCTGACCGGGGGCGAAAACGTCTACCAGCTGATTGTCGTAGTTGGAGAAAGAGGCGGGTAGTTTCTCGTCATTGTAGCGAGTGCTGGCACCGACCTCGATCCAGTTGTCGGCACCTTTGGGACCGAAGAAGCCTCGTTTCTCGTAGGTGTCGTTGGGGAAGTTGTTCTCCAGCGTGAGCAGTTTGCCGTCGTTACCGGCGGCGTGTACCAGCACAACACCACGCTTGCGGGCGTAGCGAACGGCATCGTCCACGGCATCTTTGTAGGGGCTTTGGCCCTTGCCGAAGCTCATGTTGATCACCTGGGCGCCGTTGTCTACCGCGTAGCGGATGGCGTTGGCCACGTCCTTGTCGCGCTCATCGCCGTTGGGCACGGCGCGTACGGACATGATGCTCACGTTGTTAGCCACACCGTCGTTGCCGATGTTGTTGCCGCGCACACCGGCGATGATGCCGGCTACGTGGGTGCCGTGACCGGCGTCGGGTCCCTGGATGTCGTTGTTGCCGTAGTTGCGGTCGCTGAGGTCGGAGGGGTCGTCGCCGACGATGGAGCGGGCGTCGAACTCGGGGTTCCAGTTTTTACCGTAGGAGCCGGTGAAGTACTCGTTGCCGCCTTCTAGTTCTTCGTAGAGCGCACCGAAGGAATCGAAACGCGCCAGAAAACTCTGGATTTGCGCGGCGATGGTGGTTATCTTTTCGTCACCTTTATAGTTGGTGATGTCCTCGTTGGTGATGTCTGCGGGTTCCTTACCGATGGCCTGTACCAGCATGTTTACGGCCTCCATGGTGGAGGAAAAGAAATTGGCCTGCGTGGAAAGTTCCTCGCGCTTCTTTTCGATTTCTTCCTTGTACTCGATGTACTTGTCGTACTCGGCCCGTTCCTTTTTGGAAAGACCGTCGCGGTTGCGGTTGTTGTACTTGGCGTTCAGCTTGTTGTAAAGGCGAACGATTTCGAGGTTTTCGTAATTGATGTTTTCGCCGTCGCTACCGCCGATGTAGTTCCAGCCGTGTACGTCGTCGACGTAGCCGTTGCGGTCGTCGTCGATACCGTTACCGGCCGTTTCGCCGGGGTTGGTCCACATGATGGGGGCGAGGTCTTCGTGCTCGCCGTCGATACCGGAGTCGATGACGGCTACGACGACTTTCTTGCTGGTTTTGCCCTTCAGGAAATCGTAGGCTTTTTCCACGCTCATGCCGGGGTAGTTGTCGGCGGCGAGATCGAGGTTGTACCAGTTTTTGGCGTATTCCGAATCCGCTTCCTGAGCGGAAATAACGGTAGCCAGCAGGACCATGAAAAGGCCCGAGAGTAGGTAACGCATAAGTTGGTTTTGCGGTTAGTAGTGGTGTTCCCTGGTTAGGGGGGAACGAAATGGTTGGTGCGAAACGGCGCAAAAGTAGGCTTTAGTCTCTACTTGCTTCCGCTCATTCGACGAATGGGCCATGTCGGGGGACTAACGTAAGGATTTGCACGTATTTTGGCCGGCAGCAGTGCAGCCGTCGGGCCGGGGGTAGGTGAAGCTCGTAGGTGCCGAACTTGTTGTAGGTGTTGCCGCCGAAAACAATGCTCTCGCCCGCGCAGACGGCCGTGTCGAATAATATTGTGGTGAAGATCCCGATGATCCGCGAGGGAGTGAAGGCCATCAACCGGTGTAACCAGAATGGTATCCGTACCAACTGTACGCTGGTATTCAGTGCCGCCCAGGCCATTCTTGCCGCTTTTTACGGTACCGCATAAAAATAGACTTTTGCTTTCCAGACGAACAGCTAGTAAGAGCGTGTCTAAATTTTTACTTCCTGAAAACCAAGCATTTAAGAACCTGGTGTCGTAAAAACTGACTTACGTAACCCGCTATGCGCGCACCACGAAGTAGCCGCGAAGCGAAGTTTTTATCTAGCCATAACCTTAACCACGAAGTAGCCGCGAAGCGAATTTTTTATCTAGCCATAACCTTAACCACGAAGTAGCCGCGAAGCGAATCATTGATCCTCAGTTCTTAAAAATTTTAGACACGCTCAAAGGGAAAATTTTTTAATTATATGTTATAATTGATTTACACACCATATTCTATGCCATGATTGAGCAAAAACAGAACATAGGAGCATTTAAGTGGCAAAACAAACATATTTTGTGAAAAAAATTCGCCTTTTGCAAAACGGTCTGCCCGGGGGTCTCCGTAAGTAGTTGAGTAGGCCCATGCTTCGGCAGCGGACCTACCATCGACTTCTTTTTCCCTTTAAACCAAACCAATTATGCAAAAGCCCGCAACGGCGACGGCCTACGTAAAGGCCGATCGCAATCCTAACAGCCGGCGGAATTTCCTCCGCTACTCCGGCCTCGGCCTCGGAGCCGCCGGACTCCTCATGGCCGGATGCGACGATGACGACGGCCCCAGTGCCGGCGGCCGTGTCGATCTCGGCTCCGGTGATCTCGGCATCCTTAACTTTGCCTACGCATTGGAGCAGCTCGAAGCCGCTTTCTATGCCCAGGTCCTCACCGGCAGCTACTATGCCAGTGCCAATGCCGACGAACGCCAGATCCTGGCCGACCTGGAGGCTCACGAACGCGCCCACCGCGACTTCTTCAAGGCCGCCATCTCCACTGTCGGCACTCCCATCCGCGATCTGGAGGTCGACTTCTCCATGATCAACTTCAACGACCGCACCAGCGTCCTTTCAACGGCCCAGACCTTTGAAGACCTCGGCGTTTCCGCCTACAACGGTGCCGGACAGTTCCTCCAGAACGCTGACTACCTGCTCATCGCCGGTAAGATCGTCTCGGTAGAAGCACGCCACGCCGCCGCCATCCGTAGCATCGCCGCACCGGGCAATCCCCGCGCCTTCGCCGATGCGTCCATCGTTGACACCAACGGACTGGACAAAGCCCGGATGCCCGCCGAAGTACTCTCCATGGCATCCGCCTTCATCGTAACCGAAATCGACGCCAGCAACCTGCCCGGCTAGAACCAACCCCTTTTCTTCATTTCTCCGCCGATCCGTCCCGGTTTGAATTACCGCACGATCACCGGAGAAGAAAACTTCAAGACCAATGAATCTTCTTGCTCTTTTCAATCAATTCGAGGGGCTGGCCGATCAGGAAAACCTGACGCGCACCTCTTCCCGCCGGGAGGCCTTCTCCTCCATCGGCAAAATTATGGGTAAAACGGCTGCTATCGGCCTGCCCCTGGGTGCCGCCCTTTTGGCCCCTACCCCCGTACGCGCCCAGGGCGGCGGCACCAGCGTAGTTGACGTACTCAACTTTGCCCTGCTGCTGGAATACCTGGAAGCCGAGTACTACGTGACCGGTTTGAGTAGTAACAACTTGCTTTCGGGTGACATCCGCCAAAAGATTATCCTGATCTCGCAGCACGAGACCAGCCATGTCGAGTTGCTCAAATCGGCCATCAGTTCTTCGGGTGGCACACCCATCACTTCGCCGACCTTCGACTTTACGGCCGGCGGCACGTTCAATGACGTATTCAGCAATATGCAGACCTTCCTCGCCGTAGCCCAGGCTTTCGAGGATACGGGTGTACGCGCCTACAAAGGTCAGGCCGCTAACCTGATGTCGTCGGATAGTGCTTTGACGACCGCGCTGCAAATCCACTCGGTGGAAGCGCGCCACGCTTCCGAGATCCGCCGTATTCGCGGGTCGAAGGGCTGGATCACGAATGCCACCAACACCAGTGCTCCGGCAGCCGACGCAGTGTATGCGGGTGAGGACAACATCATCCAATTGGGCGTGGACGCCGCCGCCCTGACCACCGTCAGCCGCGACCGTGTTACGGAAGCCTATGACGAACCGCTCACCATGGCAGAGGTCAATGCTATTGCCGGACTGTTTATCGTCTAGCATTTGATTACGAAGCCGATCATTCGGCTGATTTGATACAAGCCCCCCGGTCACTGGATCGAGGGGCTTTTTTTATCTGCCAATACCACAACAACCTAGGCTGTCCAGTTTATCAGGCTTGAACAATTACAGGTTTTGCACTCGCTTCTTGGAGACCTCTCCCCCGGCCCCTCTCCAAAGGAGGTGTAGTTTACCCACAAGTGCTTTTTTGTGTTGTAGTAGGTAAACCACTTCACCATGATTGGCCGACTTTGCCATTTTTACAGCACTGATTGCTTCGACTTGGGCGACCAACGATTGAATGCCCGAGCTTGCAAGATATTGGATCAACTCAGCACCACTGATTTGCAGAAAGGATTTCCACGCATCTTTGCGCAGCCCGCTCAACTCAAGGCTTTCTATCGTTTCGTCAATAACTCGCGTATTCAAGTTGATTCCATTATCGCCGGTAGCCGTTGTGCTCTTACTCGTTACTTCAATCAGCGATTACGGGATGTGCCATCCGTTGGAGAGCACCCCGTCTTACTGCCCTGCTATCAAGACACTTCCTTTATCGACTATACGGACCGCTTTCACGTTCAGCTAGGACGAACCCAGGATAAAAGTAAGCGAGAAAACTCAGCCCTGCTGCACACACTCATCTGCTGCAACGAAAAGGGCACCCCCGTAGGCATTTTACACCAGAACTTCTTTGTGCGTTCAACCCAAATTGATCCCCGGGCCGCACCTCACTACCGCCGCCCTTTCGCCGAACGGGAGAGCTATAAATGGGTGCGTGGGCTGGACGACGTACAACGATGGGCCGGCCAACTGGACCGGCCCGTTCGCCCCGTCATTATTGCCGACCGCGAGGCCGATTCGATCGATGTCATCACCGCCCATCAGCAACGTGGTCTTGACTTCATCATCCGTTCCAAGGCGGACCGCAACGTAAGTCAGACGCGGGACTACGCTAAACTGCACGAAGCCATGCGTCATTCCTCGTCTCTTAAACAAGGGGTGGTAAAGCGTCGGCTACATTGCCGGTCCGCTAAACGGTACTACCAGGCAGACTGCATCGTGCGACATGGCTCGGTTCAACTGACAACGGCAGGACAACGGGTTAACGTAGTGTACCTGCGCGAGCTGCTGGAAAGCCGGGATGACGACAAAGTTCAAGGCCCGCCCGCCGAGTGGTTTTTACTTACCTCACTGCCGAGTGAGCAACTGGACCAAGCCGTCCAACAGCTTGATCTATATACCCAAAGATGGCCCGTCACCGAAGATTTTCACAAGGTTCTCAAAACGGGTGCGCGCATTGAACATCGACAGTTCGAGAGCCGGGAAGGACTGGCCAATACTTGTGCCTTGCTTAGCGTGACGGCGGTGCGCATTTTGGGCTTGCGCTATCTGGCCGAACAGCAACCTGATACACCTATTACTCAGACGGCTTGGGGGCGGGAGAAACGTATTGAAAGAGTGATGGATAAGCTGGACGCTAAGTACCTTACGCCACGAGATCGAGATTTTTCAAAACCGCGAACCGTCAAACGGCTGTTGCAAATTATGGCGCGCATGGGCGGGCACCAAGGCTACGCACAAAAGGGGGAGAGGGGTGACGGGGAGGTAACATACAGTAAAAACTGTAGTGGGTAGATATAAATAGATTGGACAGCCTACACAACAACCGTACCGTTACTACCGCCGTTATTTAACCGCGTTTAAATATTCCTCCTGCCCGGTCGGACCGATCACCGGGCTCACGCCTTCCTGTTCTCCGGTCCCCGGGGCGTCGGAAAAACCACCTGTGCACGGATTCCGGCCAAGGGCCTCAACTGTAGATCATTTATGATCGAGAGAAGCAGCGCAGCTAATCCTTCTCACCTCCCCAGCACCACCACCCGGCCGATAACGCGCTGCCCCCGCGAATCAGCAAAACGGTACACATACACCCCCGCCGCGAGCGGAAGATCGGGCAAATCGGTCAGGCCGGGCCACGCACCCACGCGCCGGCCGCCGATGCCAAAGATCTCCAACTCCCGCACCGCCACCTCGGTTCCCGCCACGTCAAAAACGCGGAAATCGCGCAGGCTGCGGATCGGGTTGGTGACCCGGTAGGCCGCCGCTGCGCGGCCGGCCGGGCCGGCGGTGGAGGAAATGATGTCGAGCACCACCCGGAAGAGGCTGTCGCAGCCGTCGGGCAGGGGGTAGGTGAACTCATAGGTGCCGGCGGACGTGAGCACCGTATCGGCCACCGCCAGTGATTCGCCCTCCAGGATGGCGGTATCCAGCACCGTAATTACGGCGGGCAGGTAGGAGAGCGTGATGGCAAAGATGGAATCACAGCCCTGCCCGATGGTGTTGTTCACGTTGTAGACCCCGGCACTGGTGAAGAAGGTGCCCGCGTAGAGCAGGATCTCGCCCGCGCAGAGGGTGGTGTCGAGGCTTACTTGCACGGGTGGGCGCTCGGAGACGGTGAGCTGGTAGGTAGAGGCACAGCCCTCCGGCCCGATCTGAAGCTCGTAGTTGCCGAACTGGTTGTAGGTGGTGCCGCCGAAAACGATGCCCTCGCCCGCGCAGACGGCCGTGTCGAGTACCACGGTGGCGGGCGGGGGCAGGATGGTGAGTTGTAGCGTGTAGGCGGTATCGCAGAGCGGACCGGGCGTGCTGAACTGATAGTTGCCCGCGGCGGTAAACGTATTGTCCCCCACGTTCAGACTACCGCCGCAGATGGTGGTGTCGATCGTTCGGGCGGGCGGATCTTCGAGCGTGAGGTTGAGGGTGTAGGCGGTGTCACAGAACGCGCCGGGCGCGGTGAATTGGTAGGTGCCCCCGCTGGTGTAGGTGCTATCCCCCAGGGTGAAGGAGGCGGCACAGACCGCAGTGTCGAGCGTAACGGCCGTCCCCTGGCCTATGCCCAGGTTGAGCGTGTAGAATGTATCGCAGCCCTGACCGGGGCGCGAAAACGCGTACTCCCCCGCCTGACTGAAGAGGGAATCTCCGAAGCTGACCGTTTGCCCGGCGCAGATAAGGGTGTCGAGGGTGATTTCGGGGGCGGGGTCGGGGGAGGGGAGGGCGGTGAGGGAGATGTTCTCAAAGCAAACATCCCTTACAACAGTGTTTAGTGGAACGGCATATTCCAGGTATGCACGATGAGTGCCAGGTTCCGATACTGTTCGAGGAAAATAAAAGACCTCTTCTGTACCATAAAAAACAACAGGAAGTCCAGTATCGTAGTATGATCCTGATGCCCCGGTATCAAAACCTGGATTCCATACATAACTTCCACCGGCGCAAAGATAGACGGTATCATGTTGTTGGGGATTGGCTAAAGCGACCGGTTCGTAAAGTTCGATATTCACCATGGCAGTGTCGGATACACATCCGGGGGCTTCTACGATGTATTGGTAGGTTCCAAACGGTATGGAATCCGCAAGAAAAATGACATCGATGTTTCCCCCTACGTTTCTATTGTATAGTTCAGGTTCCCAGCGGCCGCCGGCAGTAGCATTTTCAATTAACCTATATTGGTGTATTACAACAGATCGACATACATAGTAAGTGCGATCCGGTCCGGCAGTGATGGGCTGGGGGCAGGTGTCGAGTTTTGACGGTGATATCTTGTTGATGCTACTTGAGTTACTTTCATACCAACTACATGGAGCGTTTGTTGAGTATTCAGCATCAAACGCGCTTGACGATAGCGGACTATTTAGCATTATCAAATACAGCAAGCAAAAAAAGTTGATAAGAGTTTTCATGGGGTAGCATATAACAGTTAAAAATCATGTCTCTTTAAAATAGCTGGAGCGTAAAATAGTAATTTTTATGGTGGATTTTGAGAGTAAGGTTAGACCATCCCGCACGCCGGGGCGCAAGTGCGCCCCTGGCGTGCGTAGCACCCACCCGCGACCGGAGGTGGCGCGGGGCCAACCCCTCGCGCGACCGGAGGTCACGCACCCTTCGCGTAATCCTTCATTCCTGGTCACCTCGCCAGCACCACCACCCGGCCGATAACCCGCTGCCCCCGCGAATCAGCAAAACGGTATACGTAAACCCCCGCCGCGAGCGGAAGATCGGGCAAATCGGTCAGGCCGGGCCACGCACCCACGCGCCGGCCGCCGATGCCAAAGATTTCCAACTCCCGCACCGCCACCTCGGTACCCGCCGCGTCAAAGACGCGGAAATCGCGCAGGCTGCGGATCGGGTTGGTCACCCGGTAGGCCGCCGCTGCGCGGCCGGCCGGGCCGGCGGTGGAGGAAATGATGTCGAGCACCACCCGAAAGAGGCTGTCACAGCCGTCGGGCAGGGGGTAGGTGAACTCATAGGTGCCGGCGGACGTGAGTACCGTATCGGCCACCGCCAGTGATTCCCCTTCCAGGATGGCAGTATCCAGCACCGTAATTACGGCGGGCAGGTAGGAGAGCGTGATGGCAAAGATGGAATCACAGCCCTGCCCGATGGTGTTGTTCACGTTGTAGACCCCGGCACTGCTAAAGAAGGTGCCCGCGTAGAGCAGGGTTTCGCCCGCGCAGAGGGTGGTGTCGAGGCTTACCTGGACGGGTGGGCGCTCGGTCAGACTTAGCTCGTATTCGGTGGGGCAGCCCTGCTGGTCCACGGTCACGTTGTAGGTGCCGAACTGGCTGTAAGTAGTACCGAATAAGGTGATCGTCTCCCCCTCGCAGATGGTGGTGTCCAGGCTGACGGCGGTGGGGGCGTCCAGCAGTAGCAGGTCCAACTCGTAGGTGGTGCCGCAGGCACCGGCGGCGGGGTCGCTAAAGGTGTAGCTCCCGCTCGCGCTGAACACATTACCCAAAAACTCGAAGGAGCCGCCCGTGCAAACGGTGGTGTCGATGCTAACGGTCGGGGGTTCGGTGACGGTCAGGTCGAGGGTATAAGTGGTGTCGCAACCCTGGCCCGGCACACTGAAAGTATAGCTGCCCGTCGCGTCGAAGGTCATGCCGCCCACGCTTACCGCTTCCCCCGCACACAACATCGTGTCCACCGACCGGCTGAGCGCCGAATCGGGCGAGGCAATGAGGGTGATGGAAAGCCATTCGTTACAGCCGGAAATGATGGTATTCTCCGGCCAGAAGTAATCCACCCCCGCCCGGTAGGTGCCGGGCTGCGTGAGCGGGAGCGGGTCGAAATTACCCGTCGTTTCGTGGAAACCGTTGAATACGGTGGGAAAGGAGGCCGGGTCCCATAAGTAAGTGGAACCGGCACAAATAAAGGCCGTATCGTTAGGGTGGGGCACGGCCGCCAGTTGTTCGGCGGGCGGGCGAATGTCGATCACGGCCGTATCGGAGCGGCAGCCCTCCCGCTCCACGATATAGGTGTATTCGCCGTAGGCGATGGAATCGGAGTGGAAGATGGTATCCGTCGCCCCGGCGGGGAAGGGCAGGTTGCGCACCGCCAGTTCCGGCTCGAAGCGGCCGCCGGGCGAGGCCGTGCCGATCAGCCGCTCGCGGCGGATCACGGCCGAGCGGCAGGCGTAAAAGGTGCGGTCCGGCCCGGCGGTGGGCAGGTTGGGCCGCACGTTCACGTAGCTGCGCGCGCCGTCGGCTTGCAGGCCGCCGGCGTAGAGCAGTGTTTCCACGGTACGCACGCCCCCCAGCTGGGGTTCGGGTACCTCCAGTTGCAGGGTGGCCAGCCACGCCCCCCAGTCGGCATAGCCCACGCCGGCATCGGTGGGGTAGACGCGTAGCAGCGTGTCGTTTACGTTCACGATGGTGAAGTTGGGGTCTTCCTGGTAGTGCAGGTACTGCTCTTCCGGTCCCGGCCCGAAGTCCTTGATGTAGACCACCACCGAGTCCACCGGCCGCTCGTCGATGGTCCAGATGCTCACGTCCGCGTCGGCCAGCGAGAAAAAGGTGGTGCAGGTGGGTGCCGTGCGGTAGTGCGGCCCCACGCGGCCGCTGTCGTCGTTTTCGTCCAGGTCCAGGCGTACTTCGCAAACCTGACGGTGGGTTTCCCAGGAGGCGGCGTCGTAGCCGCCGGGAATTTCGATTATTATCATAGAATCTTGACAGGCAAGAGTTAATTCTCCTTCATCTGAACCAATGTTCATCAAGCTAAATAATAAAGGAAGCGGTTCGTTAACGGGGGGTACGCCATACGTTGTAGGTATAATTAATTCTTTTTCGCTACAATTAGTCTTCCACTGTAGTGCTAACCCAGGCAACCCTTGCAAATTGAAAAGATTTTCTGAGTTGCTTATGTCAAACGTATCGAGTATTGTTCCATCGGATGGGTCTATTTTATAGATGTCTGGTAACGCTATCAATGGTGGCAACCCCGATATTGCATATAAAAAGCCATCGTAGTATTCCAAATCCCCTCCTATTGTTGCTGTAAAGTTATCAAGTTTGGAAAACTGGCCAGAATTGATATCAATGTAGTATATCGAACTATTAGTAGAAACATAATGCTTATTTTCTCCTATCGAGACTGCGCCAATCATCGGGCCGAAAAGAACTTCACCAATTGCAAAAGTAGTGGGACTTTCTATTACTGGACCGTCAATAGCTAATTCTCCTGCCTGCACATATAAGCTATCCAACTGAGATGTCAATCGAGTTGTAAAAAACAAACCATTCTCATCTAAAGAAAAAGTTTGAGCTATTGCACCATCTGTTGATGCGGTTGAAACGATACCCAGCAACCGGTTGCAATTACTAATATCAAATCTGTCAAAATACACTCGACTATCTCGTACTTGAGGAAAATATACAGTTTGCGAAAATATTTGAGCAATGCCACACAATAGTAAAAAGAGAGTGATTAGATTCTTCATTGAGTTCAAACTTATGACAAAAAAATATCTCGTGCCAGGGTGTTTCCTGACACGAGATGAAATTATGAACTTGTTAATTATTTTTTGATGACTGTCTGTGTGATTGCACTATTGCTAGGCAACACAATGCGCAAGACGTAGGCACCAGGCGTCAGACGAGATAAAAACTGATCATCAATAACGACACTGTTTCCGGATACTGGAAATGATTTGGAAAAAACAGTCTGTCCTAGCGAATTATTAAGTTGCAGAGAAGCTGTGCCGAATTCGTTCATTTTCCAATTAGCGGTAAACGCATTGACAAAAGGGTTGGGAGCGACGCTGCTAATGATATTGCCTTGCCCGCTTATGGCGGATCTAAACGAAATTTCCAAAGGATGGATTTCAGTATCGTTTCCAGTCAGTGCAGTAAAGCTGTTCTCAAAATCTTTATTTTGCTCGATCGCACCCACATGGAGTAAGCCTGTCTGATTAGCACGCAGACGAATGTAGAAGGTCGTTTCAGAATCGTGTTTTTTTGGTGGCATAATCTGATCAGAATCATCAAATAAAGTCAACAATAATACTCTAGAACGATCTGCTGAAATAACATAATCTTCAAACTCTTGCATCTTCATTTTACTGCCTTCTAGTGCGACAATAGAGTATTCAGGAGCGATATTCAGTCCGAGAGATAGTATGGATTGAGATGTATAACCATTTACGGTGACTGGCACCAATACCTCCTCCCCAATCACTATTTCCCTTTCAGGCAAATTAATGTTGACCATCACAGGATCAACCTTATTCTTTTCCTCCGCCTGAATAGGTGACTGTAACATACCGGTAATAAAATCGCAGGTTCCATTTACATCACCTAACTTTATGGCATAAAAGTCCGTTTCCGGGCGAGAAAAGTCTAAAGGGAAATAATTGTATTCCGTTTCGTAACTTATATTGGTGGTGACAAGTTCTTGATCTTCCGCCGACTCAACAGTAGGATAAACTACGGATTGAAAATGAGATGGATCTGCCAAACCTAATATCACTCGACGCATTTGTAGTAGATCCAATGTTGAATAAGATCCACTGTTGTTGTAATCAGCTGCTATCTTTTGCGCTCCCGTTTCGGGTTCCTCAATTCCTAAAATAAACTGGCTGATTATCACGATATCCAACGCACTTATTCCGCAATCTGCGGGTGTAATTTCAACGCCATTGACATTAGTTTCATTCAAGTCTACATAAGCCGTAGCTGGTAGATTAATGGAGATTGGATTAAGCGGAGGTGTAGAATAAGAGTTTTCAACCGTAGTGCCGTTGAAGCTAGTTTGATACGGAAAATTAATGCTGTTCCCAATAACAACTCTTACACTTACCGGCGGTAACTGCTGATTCAGTCCAATACCATCTTCTACGGTTCCGGCAACGACCAGCCGTCCATTACAGTAGGGGGGACTGAAGGCTGGCATAATGGGAAGACAAGTGGTGTTGGAACAATCCGCTCCATTCGCAAATGCGATCATTGGCGTGGCGCAGGTACCCGGTGCGAGTTTGAAAATAATACGAGCGATTTCTCCATCGGCGATGAAGGAATTGGAACTGTTACCAGTGGTGCTGGATGAGTTGTCTAGGTTGACACCTGTTCCGGAGGGTGAAATGGTCGCCATCAGATCGGTGCCGGGAGTAATGGTGACGTCACCGATCTGGGCAAAACTACCCAAGTCAATGTCGAGGTCATAGTCAAGAAAGCAGGTATTAGTCATACCCGTGCGAAAAACGCGAAACTCAAACAAGTTCTCCTCTCCCGGTACGGGAGTGGGTGCGGTCAGAACGAGATTACCGCAATCAACTTGCTGCGCGTGAACCGCGCCACCCAGACCGCCAAATAGCAGCACGAGCGAAAACGCAATCCGCGCCGACCACGCCAAGGCAGCGGGGGGGGGGGTGAGAAAAGAGAAAGAGTAAGTCATGATAAGGAAATTGAAAAGTGAAAAATCACATTTTCCCAGCCAATAAATCTCGGTTACGCTAACGCGGTTAAGATGTGGGACGGACAGTCCGGGTTCGGCCCGACGGATTTGTCAAGTGCCAAAGGGTCAGGATGTTAAATGCGGAAGTAATTGGGATTTGACGGTCTACGGGTTTAAGGCGACCCAAAGGGTTGGTGGATGTGTGTGTCACGATAAAGGTAAGGTATTAAACTGACCCGGCCAAAGTTTTAACACTTTTGAAGCAACATATTTCTGAGTTTTAGCAAGATCAACCGGCCGAGAAGATCGGCACTAGTCAGCGAAGCCGGTATACATTTAGATTTTGCTCAATGAAACCGGGAGTGTGTTACGAATATGCCTTTGATCGTTGTCATATATTGTTGATGGTGGTGGTGAGGATAAAAATTATGGATTTTTGGTGGTTAGTTGTTCGGGCGGTCGAAATAAGGTGATGGGGTGTGGGGGGGGGCGCGAGCATAACATCACCTGGTCTGCATATGTAGTGTGCACCCGCGTCCGGAGGTGGCGCGGCCCTCATAGGACCGGACAGTTAGAAGCTCCCGCATCCCCAGCGTGAGGTGCCTGGACGGACGCGACGCAAGGAGCGGGTGCGCAGCACCAAGGCGTTAGCCGCGCCGGTAAGGGACCGACGCCGCCCCGCCCTGAAGCGGGGCGGCGGCACGCCCAGAAATAAATCCGGCGAGCACCCGGCCCCCCCCGTCACATCCATCCTCTTCCTTTTTTCGTAAGTCCCCCCGAACCCCGGCCCGCCCATATCGGTTAGGGCAACCGAATTTTCTCCAACTAACCCCACAGATGACCAGACTTCTTACCCTCCTCCTTTTTTTCCTCCCCTGCCTGCTATGCGGCCAGATGACCGTGACCGGCACCGTGACCGATACCGAGCACCGCCCGCTGGTGGATGCCTACGTGTACCGGCCCGGCACGGATTTTCATACCCACACCGATGCGCGCGGCATGTTTCGCCTGCCGGGGCTGCAAACCGGCGATTCGCTCCAGGTCAGTCACCTCGGTTATGCCGGTAAGGTGATTGTGGTGGGCAGCTCCACCGCGCCGCTCGACATCGAGCTGGCCGACGGCGACCTGCGCCTGGAAGACGTGATCGTGCGGGCCGACATTGGCGCGCTCACGGCCATCACCAAACTTGACCTGGCCACCATTCCCGTTACCTCCTCGCAGGAACTGCTGATGCGCGTGCCCGGCCTCATCATCGGCCAGCACGCCGGCGGCGGCAAGGCGGAACAGCTGTTCCTGCGCGGCTTCGACATCGACCACGGCACCGACGTGGCCGTGAGCGTGGACGGGATGCCCGTCAACCAGGTGTCGCACGCCCACGGGCAGGGCTATGCCGATTTGCACTTCCTTATCCCCGAAACGGTGCAGGACATCGACTTCGGCAAAGGCCCCTACACCGCCCACGTGGGCAACTTCGGGACGGCCGGCTACGTGGATTTTTCCACCCGCGACCGGCTGGACAACAGCACGGTGCGGCTGGAAGGCGGCCAGTTCAATACCCTGCGCGCACTGGGCATGTTTAACCTGGTGGACAACCAGAAGCAGTCGGCCTACCTGGCCACCGACTTTCGCCAGACGGACGGACCCTACGTGACGCCGCAGAATTTCGACCGCCTCAACCTGTTCGGCAAGTACACCACCGTGCTGCCCGGCGGCGGCAGCCTGTCGGCCTCATTGTCACATTTCACCAGCGAATGGGACGCCAGCGGGCAGATTCCGCAACGCGCCCTGGACCAGGGCATCATTACCCGCTTCGGGGCCATCGACGCCACGGAGGGCGGTACTACCGACCGCACCAGTGTGGTGGCCACCTACCGCAAGCCTACCGACCAGCGTAGTTTCTTGCGCAGTACCACCTACCTGAGCAAGTACGGTTTCGAGTTGTTTTCCAACTTCACGTTTTTCCTGGAAGACCCCGTCAACGGCGACCAGATCCGGCAGCACGAAGAACGGCTGACCTTTGGCAACACCACCGACTGGAACTACTACACCCGCCTGGGCGACGCCGAGGCCGTGCTGCGCGTGGGCGCGGGCCTGCGCAACGACCGCGTGAGCGATAACCAGCTGCAACGCACCGCCAACCGCCGCGATCTGCTGGAGGAAATCCAGGACGGCGACGTGAACGAGACGAACACCTTCGGGTTCGTGGAGGGCGAGATCACGCTGGGCAAACTGCGCATCAACCCCGCCCTGCGTTTCGACCACATCAACTTCATCTACCGCGATAACCTGGCCGCCAACTACTCCAACGAGTCGACCTCCGCCACGGCCTTCAGCCCTAAGCTGAACTTCACTTTCCGCCAGTCGGCGGCCCTGCAGTTTTACCTGCGCACCGGCATCGGTTACCACTCCAACGACACCCGCGTGATCCTGGCCGGCGAAGCGGCCCAGAGCCTGCCCAGTGCCTCCGGTGCCGACCTCGGTTTCATCTGGAAACCGGTGCCCCGCCTGCTGGTCAACACCGCGCTGTGGACCCTTTATTCCGAGCAGGAGTTTGTCTACGTGGGCGATGCCGGCGTGGTGGAGGCCAGCGGACGCAGCCAGCGCCAGGGTGTTGACCTCAGCCTGCGCTTTCAGGCCGCCGACCGGCTGTTTCTCTACGCCGACGCCAACTACTCCCACGGCCGCGCCCTGGACGAGGAAGAGGGTGCCGACCGTATTCCGCTCGCTCCCGAGTTTACCACCACCGGCGGCATCAGCTATGCCGAACCCCAGACCAAAGGCATCTACGGCGGCCTGCGTTACCGCCTGGTCGGCGACCGCCCCGCTAACGAGGATAACTCCATCGTGGCCGAAGGTTACTTCGTGCTGGATGCCAACCTGGGCTACCGGTTCAACCAACTGAGCTTTCAGGTGATCGTGGAAAACGTGCTGGATACCGAGTGGAACGAGACCCAGTTCGCCACCGAATCGCGCCTGTTCAACGAGCCGGAGCCGGTGGAGGAAATCCACTTCACCCCGGGCCTGCCGTTCTTTGCCCGCGCGGCGGTTAGTTACCGGTTTTAGAGCGTGTCTAAAATTTTTAAGAACTGAGGATCAATGATTCGCTTCGCGGCTACTTCGTGGTTAAGGTTCTGGCTAGATAAAAACTTGCGCGCATAGCGGGTTACGTAAGTCAGTTTTTACGACGCCAGGTTCTTAAATGCTTGGTTCTCAGGAAGTAAAAATTTAGACACGCTCTTAGTAGAGCGCTTAACACTAAAAAAACGAACCATTCGCCGGCCCGGTCCTTCCCATAAGACCGGGCCGGCTTTCGTGTGGGCCGCCCGTTCAACCCCGCCGCCCATGTCCCTCTGGAACTCCATCCGCAAGCTGTTTAACGAAGCCGAGGCAAGCTCGCCCTCCCAACCGGCCGTCCACGAAATGATCGAACGGTCGGAGGCCGACCGGGCCGATTACCAGCGGTGGTACCGCACCCACGGCCGCCGCCGCCTGCTCGACTGGCTGGCCGACCAGTACGCCGTTTACAGCGTGGCACCGGACGATATCGACAAGTCGATCGACTTTCTCAACACGCCCTCCAGCAAAGGATTCGTGATGCACTTTTTTCGCACCGAGTACACGAAGGAAGAAGTGACGCACTTCTTCGACTACCTCAAAGAGCGCGTGCTGCAACTCAACTACCGCACCCAGATCTCCGACCGCCGGGTGTTCGGCCGCCCGCAGTGGGTGGAGACCCAGGAACGGCACTACCTCAAGCCCCGCAACAAGGCCGATCAGCCGGGCCGCTTCATCCAGGCATTCGGCAACATCACCATCGAACTGGAACTGCGCGACGACCGCGTCCGCAACCTCCGCCTGCGCGCCACCGTCTACCAGGATCATATGTTCCAGGCCCCCGAAAGTTTCCGCAGCCTCATCGGCGAGCTGGTGGAGCCGGCGGAATAATTCCGTTCCCTTATCTTCGGCCCCATGAACGACTTGCTCCCCCTCGCGCGCCGCCTCTACCCCCTCATCCGGGCGGCGGGCGGTGCCATCCTGAAAATATACCACGGCGAAGACTTCGGCATCGAAATCAAGGCCGACGAATCGCCCCTCACCCGCGCCGATCGCGCCGCCAACGACATCATCGTCGCCGGCCTCCGGGACCTGCCCACCGTTTACCCCATCGTCTCCGAGGAGAACAAGCAGATCCCCTACGCCGAGCGCAAAGATTTTCACCGCTTCTGGCTCGTCGATCCGCTGGACGGCACCAAGGAATTCATCAAGCGCAACGGCGATTTTACCGTCAACATCGCCCTCATCCAGGCCGGCACACCCATCCTGGGCCTCGTCTACGTGCCGGTCACCGACGAGCTTTTCGTGGGCACGCGGGGCGGCGGTGCCTTCCTCGTCGGCCCCGCCGGGCGTGAGGTACCGCTGCGGGCGGCCGCCTTCGCGCTCACCGATCCGGGCCTGCGGGTACTCGCCAGCCGCAGCCACCTCAGCCCCGAAACGGAAGCCTACCTCGGCGGCCTCAACCGCCCCGAAACCGTCAGCCGGGGCAGCTCCCTCAAATTCATCGAACTGGCACGCGGCGCGGCTCACCTTTACCCCCGCCTCGCCCCCACCATGGAGTGGGACACCGGCGCGGCCCACGTCATCCTCCGGGAAGCCGGCGGCAGCGTCATCGACCAGGAAAGCGGGGAGCCGCTGCGCTACAACAAGGAAGTCTTACGCAATCCCCACTTCATCGCATACGGGGCACTGAAGTCATAACTGCCGTGTTTTAGCGGTGTTAAGGGGTGGGCGTGTCCGGGCCTGACGGCCCGGCCGGTCCCTTCCGGGCTTCGGCCTTCGCCTCGGCACTGCGTGCGCTAACGCCCCTCCAGGCACCTCACGCAAAGGCCCTATCTTTACCTTCCTAAAGTCATCCACTATGCCCATCCGTCCTGCCACTTTTTTTGCCGCCCTTATGCTCGTCTTCCTGTTCTCCTGCGAAGCGGGAGACGGGGATGCGGATACGGAGGCAACCCCGCCCGCCCCCGACACCACGGCCATCACGGCCGCGCCCCAGACCTACGCCAGCCGCGCCACCCTACAGACCTGCGAACCCGAGGGCGAGATACTGCCCGGCAACAGCTTCGACAAATTCCCGCCCTACCTGCTCACCATCGCCGCCCACGCCGACGAGACCACCCCCGCCCACCGCTACGTCGATCTTTACGACCGCCAAACCTGCGAGCGGATCGCCCACCACCTGCTGCCCCAGGACGGAAGCGACGATTACCCCTACTACCTCGCTAATTTACAGTACATCCGCTTTACGCGGGTGGCCGGTATCCGGGGCGACCGCACCGTGGTCGGTTTCGATATCGACCGGCGCGAGGCACTGCCCCCCGTGACGCCCGACTTCGGTAAATTGGATCGCGTGATCGGCCCGGATTTCGGCCGGATCGTACATCTGGAGGCCCTGGAGCAATTCCTGATCGGCTACGCCCAGGAGGCCGGGTCGTTTATTTACCGCATCGAGGAGGGTAAACTGGACCAGCTCCAGCCGCTGGCTACCGGCCCCGTGCGCGGGGAGGAAGCACCGCGCCGCCTTTTCGTGCTGGATCACCGGCAGGACGGCACCTCCTACCTCTGCGTTCCTACTTACGATATGGAGGAGGGCAGTTTCCGCCCCGACATGATCTTCCCCGCCGCCGTCAACCTGCGCGCCGGTGCGTCCAGGCAACTCAACAAAAATTTTGCCAGGGTCCAGCTCGCCGACGGCACGCTCTACCTCGTCGATCTACGCAACGGCCGCCTGCTGGACACCCCCGCCGGCATGCAGTCCGCCAATGACCAGGCGTTGCGCGATTACGCCGCCAATATCGGCCCGGGTAAGTAGGAAGGCCGGTACCAGAATGAAATTACCGTACTTTAAGCCATAATCCGCCTTGCCGCGTTGTATAGGCTCTCTTTACGGAACATTACACGACTGAATGGATATTGACTACACCCTGGTTGACGACACCAAATCCCTGGAGGAATTCGAGCGGGCTACCCGCGGCCTTACGTGGCTGGCCTTCGATACCGAATTTATCGGCGAGAAGCGCTACCAAACCCTGCTCTGCCTGATCCAGGTCGCCTGCGAGGCGGGCATTTACCTGCTGGACCCGCTGCGCCTCCCGGATATCGACCCGCTCCTGACCCTCATCGAGGACCCGAAGGTGCGCAAGATCACCCACGCCGGTGATAACGACTACCGTCTCCTCTACAGCCTGTACGGCACGGTGCCCAAGAACGTTTTCGACACCCAGGTTTCCGGTGGGTTCGTGGGCTACCGCTACCCTACTTCCTTCAGCAAACTGGTGGAAGCCGAATTGGGCATCCGCCTCAAGAAAGGCTATGCCGTAACCGACTGGGAACAGCGCCCCTTCCGCACTAAACAGTTGACCTACGCCCTGGAAGACGTGACGCCGCTCTACGATCTCTACCAGTCGCTAATGAAGAAACTGGAGGATGTCAACCGCGCGGATTGGGCCATGGAAGAATGCGCCATCTGGACCAGTGAGGATTACTACATCCGCAGCCCCTACCACGAGGCCCTCAACAGTAAGCTGATCCAGAATCTGAAGAGCCGTGAGCAGATTTTCCTGATCCGCCTGCTGGAATGGCGCCGCAGCCGCGCCGAGGAGAAGAATTACAGCAAGGAAATGATCCTGCCGACCAAGGTGATCTCGCAGATCGTAAAATCCGTCCGCTCCGGCCGTGACGCGCTTACCGAAAACCGTCGCATCCCCGGTAATACGGTTAAACGCTATGCCGACCTGTTCGTCCGCCTCTACGAGGAACCGGCCACGGAGGAGGAACGCGCCGTGCTGAAAAAGATACCCCGCCACGTCTCGGAAACCGAGCGCGAGGATATGCTGATGGAACTACTGTATCTGCTGATGAAGTACCGCTCACAGGAGGAAAACATCAGCCACCAATTGGTGATGCCCCGCAACGCCATTCGCAAAATGAAGGACGACCCCGAGGTCCGGCAGTTGATGCTGGGCGACGGCTGGCGCCGCGAGTTACTGGGTGAGCAATTCAGTTCCTGGCTGGAAGATTTCGATCGTTTGCAGGTCAAGATCAACGGCGGAAAGATTGAAATTGGATTATAACGCTATATTTTTCGACGAGTAGCCCCTTTTTGTCGGAACTTTTAACTAATTTAGGACGTCCTAATTAGACATAAATCACTACCCCTCCGATGCGCCAGTTAAAGATCTCGAATAAGATTACCTCCCGCGAAAGCCTCGCGCTGGATAAGTATTTGAGTGACATCGGGAGCATCAAGTTGCTGACGCCCGAAGAAGAGACCGATCTGGCCCGCCGGATCCGGGAAGGAGACGATGCCGCACTGAATAAATTGACCAGTGCCAATTTGCGTTTCGTCGTCTCGGTAGCTAAGCAGTACCAGAACCAGGGGCTGAGTCTATCGGATCTGATCAACGAGGGGAATGTCGGTTTGATTAAGGCCGCCCACCGTTTTGACGAGACCCGGGGCTTCAAATTCATTTCCTACGCCGTTTGGTGGATTCGGCAGTCCATCCTCCAGGCTATTCTGGAATACAGCCGGATCGTGCGGATGCCGAATAACAAAGCCATGTCGCACTCCAAGGTCAACCGGGCCCGCCTGTCTTTCGTGCAGGAGTTCGAGCGCGAGCCGAAGCCCGAGGAACTGGCCGAATTACTGGGGGTTTCCGTTAAGGACATTACCGCCACGCTTCAGGGACGCAAGCGGCACGTCTCCTTCGATGCCCCGCTGAACAGCGAGGATTCCGATGCCACCATGCTGGACATGACCGCCGGGGACGGAGAGTTGAATCCCGATCTGAACCTGATGGACCAGAGCCTGCGCGACGAGGTCCAGACCGGGCTGGCACTGCTGGCCCCGCGCGAACGCCAGGTGCTGGCTGCTTTTTTCGGCCTGGACGGCAAGGCGGCACTCAGTTTGGACGAGATCGGCGACCTGTTCGACCTCACTCGTGAGCGGGTACGGCAGATCAAGGAGCGCGCCATCCGGCGGCTGCGCCGTACGCAGGGCAAACATCACCTGCGGTCTTATCTGGGCTAAGAGCTACTAACTGTTTAATCGGCTAATCCCTTTTACTTTTCCTACCCTTCCTCCATGTACGTACTTCTGGCCCTGGCCACCGCCTTCGTGATCGGATTGCTCCTGCTGATCAATATGATCGGGAAAAACAAAATGCCCTCCAAGGCAAAGCGTGGTGCGGAGCTGGTTGCCCTCCGCGCGGAAGTCGATCAACTCATTACTACCCCACTGGTCCGTCTGGACCGCAATGAACTGGAATTGTTCAGCCTGGGGCAGGAAAAACGCGTGCAGAAAACCGGCGTGGGTAAAACCAATAAGGGTATTTTTACTACTATTTTCCAGGAACCCATCGTAGCCTACGCCTTCAAGCGTTACATGGGCAAGGGAGAAAATTCCCTCCTCTACGCCCGCACCGCCGAACACGAGTACGTCTACTGGACGGCCAATGACAAGACCACCCTTTCCATTGACGGAAAGGACGTGGGGACCATTGACGGTAAAGTACTGTACGGTGCCCAATCGGGTAAGGAGATCGCCCGCCTGGCCACCAAATCGGATCAGAACCTGCTGCCCATTCGCGTCGGTAATCGTGAGGTAGGCTCCCTGAAAGAGCGCGAGACCAGTACCATCAAAGGGATCAGTTCCAAGGCCCTGGAATTCATGCCCGACGACCTGGATGATCGGGAGGAGTTACTCCTCATCTCACTGGCTACCCAGGAACTGGTACTACGGGATCTGTAAGCATTACCGATCCTGATAGTGCGTGAGGTGCCTGGACAGGGCCGACGCAGGAGGCAGCCCGTAGGGCCAAGGCGATAGCCGCGCTGGTAAGGAACCGGCCCGCCCGTCAGGAAGGGACACGCCCGACAACTTAGTGTACCACCCACCAGTACTATTTACTAACGACTACGTACCACGCACGTACTAAATACTGCGTCCTAAGAGCGTGTCTAGACTAGAGTCCCTTACGCACGCCCACCCATATTTGTACGCTGTGGACACGGTCGGCGAACGGTCCCATGCCGGCACCCTGACGGTAGTAAACGGCCCGGTTGAGGGTAGGCTGTGTAAAGACGGAAAACTCGCCGTCTTTGCTGATAACGCGCTCCAGGCCCATACCGAGTTGGGCGGAAAGGGAGGCATTATCGAAGATCGAACCGCCCTGCAGCAATCCCGGATCGGGGTTGAATAATTCGCGCAGGTCGATGGAGCGGTTAGTGCGTCCACCGGCCGTTTGGCGTAAGCGGTCAAAGGCCTGCTGAGTTCCTTCGTGACGGTAGAACGTACTCTTTATACTGATATTAAGTAGTGCGCCGGCCATGCCGTAAAGGCGCCATTTTTCATTGTCGCGCAGGGTGTACTGGTAGTTCAGGGCCAGTCCTAAGTTATTGTAGGTCAAGCGGCTGTAACCGGCTTTTCGGTTGATATTGACAAAATGCTGGTCAGGGGTTTCCGTTTCTTCCATCACGTACAAGAGCGTAGGCACGTAGGAACGATTACTGTAATGCAATCCTGTTTGCAGGGCGTGTTTCTTGTGGGTCACGTTAACGTTTGCCCCTACGGACCAACCGCGGGTGTAACGGACGTCGCGCGGAAAATAACGACGGTCGTCACTGAGGCCGGACGGATCCTCCTCTAGCCTGGTCGGTCGGGGAAAGATGGCCTCGTCTATGGGGGCCGAGTCATCGAATTCGAAGCCGGGGGTAATGACCTGCACCAGATCGAAGGGCGATGCGGCGAGAGTGAACGAAATTTTCGGCCGGGAGGGACCGGTGATCTTCAAATCACCAGAATTCAGTTCCGGAATATCGAGGCGAAACTCGTAGGCCAGAATAGCGGTGGTTGGAGGAGGTAAAGTCTCCTTAAATACCGGCAAATCGAGCGGGGGTAATAGCAGCGGTGCCGGCGCACGGTAGATGGGCGGCATGAAATCGGTCCCGTCTATCAGCCGGTCCAGCCGGGACTTGGTGGAGGGAGTTGAAAGGCCGTCAGTGCCGGTAGCGGGCAGCAGTGAACTGACCTCTTCCGCCCCGGGGTCGGTCGTCCGCAGACCGGGAAAGACCGGTACCTTCCCGGCGGGAAGATCGGGTAATTTCGCGGCAAATTGCGCGGTAGCCGAGCGAGTGACCGGCGCGGCGGGATAGAACTGCCACAGCAATAGGAGTGCGGCAAAAGCCAGGCAGATTTCGGCAAATTTGATGGCTGTCAGGCAATCGATGCGGGTCGCTACCAATTCCAGCCGCTCGGCCAGCACGGCCCAGCCCGAGGCCGGGGCGTTCGGTACGGAAACGCGGGATAGTTTTTCGGCGATCGCCGCATCGGCCTCCGCATCCATGCGGGCGGCCAGTTTTTCCCAGCCGGCCAGGTCGGCGGCGGGGGCCAGGGTGCCGAGTTTTTCGGCAACGGTTTGATCTATGAGTTGGGCATCCAGATGGGCGGCCAGCCGTTCCCAGCCGGCCGGATCGGCGGCGGGGGACAGGGCAGCGATCTTGTCCGAAAAAACACGATCGGCGGCAACATCATCCAGCCTAGCGGACAGCGCATCCCAGCTCTCCGGCCGGTAGGCCGGGCGCAGGGCGGCCAGCCGCTCGGCTACCGCTTGATCCCACTGCTGGTCGGTTGATGATTGGTCCATTAGTTGCGTGCGTATCCTTTCAGTAGTTGCTGTAATTTTCCCCGCGCTTTCACCAGGTTAGAGCGGGAGGTGCTTTCCGTGATGCCGAGTTTTTCACCGATCTCGCGGTGGCTGAATCCTTCGATCACATAAAGATTGAATACCGCACGGTAGGTAGGCGACAGGGCCTGGACCGCCTTCAGTATTTCCGTTTCCGAATACTGGCTGATGGCGTCCGGGGCCGAGCTACACACCTGGTAGGCGGTTTCCAGGTCTTCCGTCCGCCGCCGGGAATTGCGGCGGTAATGGTCGATGGCGGTATTGACCGCAATCCGGCGCATCCAGGCCAGCAAACTGGTGCCGGACTGGTATTTGCCGATCTTACGGTAGATTTTCAGAAAACACTCGTGCAAGACATCCGTCGCTTCGTCTTCGTTACTGGTGTAACGCAGGCAAACGACTTGTAGTGGGCTGTAGTAACGCTCGTACAGGTCGCGCTGGGCGGCCCGGTCCCCCCGCACCAGGGCGCGGATGAACTCTTCTTCGCTACCGGCGATGTTTAAGGCGATATCCATAGCAGCCAAAGATAAGCGCGGGCAACGACTTTAGCGCATCCTTCCGAACTTTTGTCCTGAATATGACGCCCCATAATCGCTTTATTGCCCCCCCGGTCAACCCGCCGGAAGGCAAATTGACCACCAAGAGAACGGCTGCCGGTGCGGCTTCGCTGCGCATCCCGACTTATCTTTGTTATTTAGCTAAAATCACCCGCTATGCAAGCCCTCGTTTTCGCCGCCGGCCTCGGCACGCGCCTGCGTCCCTACACCGATAACCGGCCCAAGGCCCTGGTACCCGTAGGCGGCACGCCCCTACTCGGTCACTGTCTACGGCGGCTGGCCGCCGCGGGTTGCACCCGGGCAGTGGTAAATGTGCACTACTTCGCCGATCAGATCGAAGACTACCTGACCGCCAATGACTTCGGAATAGATATTTTTGTCTCCGACGAACGCACCGAACTACTCGAAACCGGCGGCGGCCTGATGAAAGCCCATCCTCTCCTGCGGCCGGAGGAGCCGTTCATCGTTCACAACGTCGACATCCTCACTTCCCTGGACCTGGCCGCCCTCCTCGCCGCCCATCACCGCGCCGAGGCACTGGTGACCCTTGCCGTTCGCCGCCGCGAAACCTCGCGCTACCTGCTGTTCAATGAACGCGATCACCTGCGCGGCTGGACCAACGCCCGTACCGGCCAGGTCCGCCCACCCGGTCTAAGTACGGAAGGTCTTAAAAAATTGGCCCTGAGCGGCGTCTACGTCTGCTCGCCCCGCCTGTTCGATTTCCTGCCGGGTGTCCCGCACAAGTTTTCCATCATCGACACCTTCATCCAGACCGCTATCACCGGAGAGACCCTCCTGGCCTTCGACCACACCGCTGACCGGTGGATCGACGTCGGCACCCCCGCCGCGCTAAAGCAAGCGGAAGAGGAGATGGGGTAGCAGCATGGCAGTACCTTTCGGAGCCGCGAGACAGGATGTGATTACGATTCAACGTCGGCACCGCCGACGACAATTTCCCAAAACTGATCGGGTCCGAGGTAGCGTTGTGCCAGGTCACGCAATTCGGTTGGGCTGGTGTAGCGGACGGCGTCGATCAACCGCTGGAAATAATCGGGGTCCACGCTTTCCATGCCTTCGGTACGAAACAGGTCGGCGATATTAAAGGAGCCGTCCAGTTCACTCAGCAATTGCCCCATCAGGTAATTGGTGGCTAATTCACGCTCTCCGGGGCTGATCAGGTCATTTTGCAGACGTTCCATTTCCAGGTTGATCTGGCGGCGGGCGTCGGGCAAGGATTCGTTGTTCAGATCGGCACTGATGTAGGAATAGCCGCCGAAGCGCATGCAATCCAGCGAGGAATAAATGTCGTAGGTATAGCCTTTTTCCTCACGGATATTGCGCACCAACCGGCTACCGAAATAACCGCCCAGGATATTATTGAGGACGTAGAGGCCGGGATAATCCGGGTGATCGCGGCGGGCGAACAGGCTCCCCATGCGCAGCGAGGTCTGGCTGGCCCCCGGCCGCACGGTCTGCCTGAAATCGGGTCGCAGGGCGTGTGGCAGAGGGGTGGGTTCCGGCACGGCGGGTTGTGCGGGCAGGTCGCCCAGGCAATCGTCCACGGCGCGTTCCACCTCGGCATCCACCTGGCCGGCGATCACGATCATCACGTTACCGGCGTGGTAGCAGCGGTGGTGGTGTTCCACGATGTCGGCGCGGCGCAGGCCCGCGTAATCCTTGGGAAAACTGTTGTAACCATAAGGATGATCCGGGCCGAAAACGCATTCGGTCAGTTCGCGGTAGGCAAGGATGTCGTTCTGGCTCAGTTTTTCGCGTAAACTTTGCCGCGCACGGCGGGCGTGCGAGCGAATCTCGAATTCCGGAAAATCCGGCACGGCCACGACTTCGGCCAGCATTGGTAGCAGTTCGCGCAGGTGGCGTTTCAGGCAATATACGATGAGGTTACCCGAGTCGAATTGGTAGGATCGGCTGAGCGACGCCCCGTAAAAATCGAAGGCCTCGCTGATCTCGGCCGAACTGCGGCCCGAAGCCCCCTCGGTCATCAGGCTATTCGTGGCACGGGCCACCAGCCGCTTGCGTTCGTAGGGCGTGCCGGCCCGAAAGATCATCTCCAGGCGAATGAGCGGCTGCTTGGCCCCGCCCACGGAAACCACGGGGATACCGTTACGCAATTGCCACCGCCGCTGAGGCGCGGGCACCCGCAACTCGCCCGGCACGCGGATGGGAGGAGACTGGGAACGATCTACAAGCATGCAAAAGTGGGTTAAAGCGGCAGCCCGCAACAACGGGCCACTCTTTGGCCGGGCACCGAAAAAGTGCAACAGCCGACGCAAATCGGTTTCGCGTGGGTTGAGCAACAAGCAGGGAGCGAGGATAGTTGCGTACTCATGTTCTGCGCGTGCCCCCGGCAAGGGCCGGGGCCGGTCCCTTGCAGGCTCCCTGCCGGTCGGCCCTGCGGGCTGGTCGCCGGAACCGAAGTTCAAAGCCGGCCGGTGAATCGGGGCGCGCCCCTTTCAGGCACCTCACGCGGGGCGGAACGGTACGATACGAGGAAAAAGTAAAGGTCCCCCTTATCCATCACCCGGTCGGTTACCGAACAACGTATAAATACCAGTCGCTCCCTCCAACGGATCGCAAAATCCATTTAAGCTACCAACGCGTTATCCCTTCGCACGATCTATTTCCACCAACCGCACCCCCACCCCATGGCCCGTAAATTCACCCGCTCAAAAGCCCGCAATTCCGCCCCGCCCCCCGGCCGCGAACGACCCGAAGCCGATATTATCGGGATGCGCCTTAACAAATACGTTTCGCACAGCGGTATTGCCTCCCGGCGCGAGGCGGCCGAACTGGTTAAAACCGGCAAGGTGAGCGTAAACGGCCAGGTGGAGGTTAATCCCGGCTACCAGATTGTGGACGGAGATAAAGTGACCTATCAGGGAAAGGAAATCCAGCCCAGCGAGCGGTTCGTCTACCTGCTACTGAACAAACCCGCAGGCGTCATCACTACCACCAGCGACGACCGGGGCCGTAAAACCGTAATGGACCTACTAAAGGAGGACATCAAGGAGCGCATTTTCCCCGTCGGCCGCCTGGATCGTGATACTACCGGGCTGCTACTCCTGACCAACGACGGAGATACCGGCAAGCGACTCCTGCACCCGCGCCACAAGGTCGCCAAGGTCTATAAGGCTACCCTGGACCGCAACGTGACCCGCGCCGATCTGGACAAGATCCGTGCCGGCGTGGAACTGGAGGACGGCCCCGCCCCCGTCAATTGGGCCAACTATTCCAATGACGTGAATAAGAAATCGGTTACGCTCGAAATCACCATCGGCCGCAACCGCGTAGTACGCCGTATTTTTCTCTCGCTGGGCTATACCGTCGAGAAATTGGACCGCGCTTACCTGGCCGGCCTCACTAAAAAGGATCTCCCCCGCGGCTACTACCGCCACCTGACGGAGGAAGAAATTCGGATGATCCGGCATTTTTCGTGATGGGGGGAAGGAATGAGGATTTATCCCACCCCGGCGGTGTGAACTGGAATCGTATTAATACATCACCATTCTTTCAACCACGGTGCGTTTCTCACCGGTTACCCGCAGACGGTATACGTACATGCCGGCTGGTAAATGAATATCCGGTAAATCAGCAACGTCGGGCCGGTTTCCGATACGGCGACCATCTACGCTGAATATTTCAAGGCGTTGGAAATCAAGGGACTTGCCGGTTGCCTCGAACACCTGAAAATTGCGCAGACTGCGCAGTGGTATCCAAGCTATAAAGATTTTCACCTTTTAGAGCGTGTCTAAAATTTTTAAGAACTGAGGATCAATGATTCGCTTCGCGGCTACTTCGTGGTTAAGGTTCCGGCTAGATAAAAAATTGGCTTCGCGGCTACTTCGTGGTGCGCGCATAGCGGGTTACGTAAGTCAGTTTTTGTGACTCCAGGTTCTTAAATGCCTGGTTATCAGGAAGTAAAATTTAGATACAACCCTTAATACACCACCACCCGCCAGCTTCTGCGCACCAGGCCGGACTCGCCGCGCAGCGTGGCCGTGCATACGTAGGTGCCGGTGATGATGCCGCGCGGCAGGTTGAACCGCCAGGTGCCGGGCAGCACGTTCAGCTCGCTGGTATCGGATAGCGGGCGGCCCAGCATATCGGACCAAGTGACGGACAAACGGCCGGCGGCCAAAGTGGTGACGGGCAGTGCGGCGGCCGAGCGCGGCAGGGCCAAACCGGGCGCATCGTCGTTCAGTTGCAGCACGGACGGGGCGGCGGGGGCGGCCGGCTCATCGTCCAGGGCGGTGATGCAGACGGCTGGGGGCCAGGCCGGAGCAGTAAGCGCGGCGCGCCAAGTCACAATCCAGCACGAAGGGGTTGGGCTGGTTGCTCTGGCGGGCGGCAATGGCCCAGGTGCGCTCCAGTTCCCGCTGGTCGGCGGGGTCGGCCTGGTGCCAAGCGCAGAGGTCGGTGGCCATAGCGGGGAAGAAGGCCGGGTCGGCCGCGTCGGCCTCGGGGCGGTAGATGGTGTAGAAGTAAAAAACGGCCCGCGCGATGTTACCCTTGAATTCCTCGCGCGGCTCGAAAGCGACGCCGCTACGCAGCTCGCTGTATAGATTGCGCACGGCGGTAGGGGGCGTATTGCTCGTGTTATCGGCCAGGTAATACCAGCGCGTGGTCTGGTTGTCGGGCACTTCGGCAAAGGGCAGGTTGCCCCGGTCGCTGTTCACGTTTTCGCGGGTGGGGAAAAGGTGATGCATATCCGATTCGGCATTGCCGTCGGCCGCGCCCTTACCGCGGGGGTAGGAATGCTCGGTATTGATACCCTGGTCAAATGCATCCTCGGTCACGTCCAGGCCGGGGGTCAGTTTGATGCCGTAGCCGGTATACACGCAGTAAAGCGAGTCGTTGCGCCGGTCGATCTTGTCGTACAGGGTGTCCCGCGCCGTGGAATAGGGCAGCACCGTTTGGGGCCGGAATTGCTGGCGCAGGGCGGTATTGAGTTCTTCGCCGGAAAGGTCGGGGAAGATGGATTGCTGGGCGCTGAGGGTAGCGGCGGAGAGAAGGAGGAAGAGTAGAATTCTGGTCACGGATGGTTTTTTGACGGTGGAGCCGCGTACATTAGTTATTGGTGCGTGACCTCCGGTCGCGCGGATTTGGCTTCCGACCTCCGGTCGGCTGCAAATATCGACCGGAGGCCGAAGCCAAAATCCCGCGACCGGAGGTCGAAAACCAATCAGCGAAGCTGCTTTTAATCTAACTTAAGGACATTCAGGAACGCACTCTGCGGCACTTCCACCTTGCCGAACTGGCGCATCTTGCGCTTACCCGCCTTCTGCTTTTCCAGCAGTTTGCGCTTGCGGCTGATGTCACCGCCGTAGCACTTGGCCGTCACGTCCTTACGCATGGCCGAGATGGTCTCGCGGGCCACGATCTTGGCACCGATGGCGGCCTGGATGGCGATCACGAACTGCTGGCGCGGCAGTAGCTCCTTCAGCTTGCTGCACACCTGCCGGCCGAAGGCCTGCGCCTTGGTGCGGTGCACCAGTGCGCTCAGGGCATCCACGTTCTCGCCGTTCAGTTTGATGTCCAGTTTTACCAGGTCGCTCTCGCGGTAGTCCAGGGGCTGGTAGTCGAAACTGGCGTAGCCGCGGCTGATCGACTTGAGGCGGTCGTAGAAATCGAAAACAATCTCGGCCAGCGGCAGGTCGAACTGGAGTTCCACGCGGTCGGGGCTGAGGTAATGTTGCTTTTTCAGAATCCCGCGCTTGTCGATGCACAGGTTCATGATGGCCCCGATGTACTCGGTGCCGGTAATGATCTGGGCCGAGATGTAGGGTTCCTCCACGCTCTTCACGTAGTTGGTCTCGGGCAGGTCGGCGGGGTTGCGCACCACCATCATGTCGCCCTTGTTGGGGTACACATGGTAGCTCACGTTGGGGATGGTCGTAATCACGTCCATATTAAACTCGCGGAACAGGCGTTCCTGCACGATCTCCAGGTGCAGCATCCCCAGGAAACCGCAGCGGAAGCCGAAGCCCAGCGCGGCCGAGGTTTCGGTCTCGAACACCAGCGAGGCGTCGTTCAGTTGCAGTTTTTCCAGGCTGTCGCGCAGCGGCTCGAAATCGTCGTTGTCCAGCGGGAAAATACCGGCAAATACCATCGGCTTCACTTCCTCGAAACCGGACAGCTGCTTGCCGGGGTTCTTGGCCAGCGTCACCGTATCGCCCACCTTGATCTCGGAAGACACCTTGATACCCGTCACGATGTAGCCCACGTCGCCGCAACCGATCATCGGGTTGGGCTTCATCTCCAGCTCCATCGCGCCCACCTCGTCGGCACCGTATTCGCCCTCGGTGGCTACGAATTTAACCATATCGTTTTTACGCAGCGTACCGTTCATCACCCGCACGTAGGCGATCACGCCGCGGAATGGATTAAAAATGCTATCGAAGATCAGGGCCTGCAGCGGTGCCTCGGGGTCGCCGCTCGGCGCGGGCACCCGGTCCACCACGGCGGCCAGAATCTCGGGCACGCCGATACCGGTTTTGCCGCTGGCCAGGATAATGTCGCTCCGCTCGCAGCCCAGCAGGTCGATCATCTGGTCGGCCATCTCGTCCACCATCGCGGTCTCCATGTCCACCTTGTTCAGCACCGGAATGATCTCCAGGTCGTGCTCCAGGGCCAGAAACAGGTTCGAGATCGTCTGCGCCTGAATCCCCTGCGTGGCATCCACCAGCAGCAGCGCGCCCTCGCAGGCGGCAATCGACCGCGACACCTCGTAGCTAAAGTCCACGTGGCCCGGCGTGTCGATCATGTTGAAAGTGTACAGTCTTACCGTCCGTATGCGGGTAATGCATCTGAATGGCGTGGCTCTTGATCGTGATGCCGCGTTCGCGTTCCAGGTCCATATCATCCAGCAACTGGTCCTTCCGCTCCCGCTCGGTAACGGACTGGGTATGATCCAGCAGCCGGTCCGACAGCGTGGATTTACCGTGGTCGATGTGGGCAATGACACAAAAATTTCTGATCTGCTTCATAAGGACTGCAAAGGTAACACAATGGGCGATTGCGCGTGGGCTAAGGAAAGTATTCGTCCCGCCTCATCCGACGAAACTGCCTAATATGACAAGTGAGTGGCAGGGTAGTTCACCTTATAAAGGACGAATTGCAGTTTTACGGCCGTTTTTGGGCGTGCCCCCGGCTACTGCCGGCGTCGGTCCCTTCCCGGCGCGCCTGGCGGCTTGGCCCTGCGGGCTGTCGGCTAACGCCGCCACCGTACAGGCACCTCACGCAAGATTACAGCGTCCTCGCTGAAAGCAGAAATTTCTGCCAAACCTGTGTCGGTTTTTGTTTCTTTCAAGCCGTTCAACTCACGCATTAGAGCGTGTCTAAAATTTTTAAGAACTGAGGACCAATGATTCGCTTCGCGGCTTCGTGGTTAAGGTTCCGGCTAGATAAAAACTTGCGCGCATAGCGGGTTACGTAAGTCAGTTTTTACGACGCCAGGTTCTCAAATGCTTGATTATCAGGAAGTAAAAATTTAGACACGCGCTTAGCTGCGCCGCTTATCAATTCGGCAGAGCCGTTTTCGAGGTCGCTAATTCACTCCTTCACTCATTTCCTTACCTTTGTGCCTCCCTAAAAAAGACCAACCATGAAAATTGCCGTAGTGGGCGCCACCGGACTGGTAGGCTCCGTGATGTTCAAGGTGCTGGAAGAGCACGATTTCCCGATCACCGAATTGCTACCCGTGGCCAGTGCCCGCTCGGTGGGCAAGCTCATCACCTATCGCGGCAAGGATTATCCCGTTATCAGCATGGAAGACGCCGTGGCCGCCCGGCCCGACGTGGCGATCTTCAGTGCCGGCGGCAGTACCTCGCTGGAGTGGGCACCCCGATTTGCGGAAGTAGGTACCGTGGTCATCGACAACTCCTCCGCCTGGCGGATGGACCCCGATAAGAAGCTGGTCGTCCCCGAAGTAAATATCGACCAGGTAACGGCGACCGACAAGATCATCGCCAACCCCAATTGCAGTACCATTCAGATGGTGCTGGCCCTTAGCCCGCTGCACCGCGAGTTCGGCATCAAGCGGCTGGTTATTTCCACCTACCAGTCGTTCACCGGCACCGGCGTGCAGGCCGTGAAGCAGTACAAACTGGAGGCCAAGGGTTTTGAACCCAAGCCCGAAGAACGCGCCTACCACTATCCCATCTTCGGCAATTGCATCCCCGCCTGCGATGTTTTCCTGGAAAACGATTACACCAAGGAGGAGATGAAACTGGTCCACGAAACCCGCAAGATCCTGGGTGACCAGAGCATTGCCATCACCGCCACGGCCGTGCGCGTGCCCGTCTCCGGAGGCCACAGCGAGGCCGTCAATATCGAGTTCAAAAAACCCTTCACCATCGAGCGGGTCCGCGAGCTACTGGCCGCCACCCCCGGCCTGGTCGTACTGGACGACCCCGCCAACAACAAGTACCCCATGCCCCTGCTGGCCAAGGACAAAGACGAGGTATTCGTCGGCCGCATCCGCCGCGATGAGTCGATCGAAAACGGCCTCAATATCTGGGTCGTGGCCGATAACCTGCGCAAGGGTGCCGCCACCAACGCGGTGCAGATTGCCGAGGCCATGCTGGCGAAGGGGCTGATTGGGTAAGCGAGGCGGCAGCCGGTACTTTGCTAGCCGGCGTTGCCGGCAAAGCCCTGAAGGGGCGAGGTAGACTAACCCAGGGTGAAACCCTGGGGCCGGGAGGTCGCTATATATCCACCCCTCGCTCCCCGGCCGAGTTGCTTCGCAACTCGGCCGGGGAGCGAGGGGGTTTGCGTGGGGTGTGCGTTAGCCCAGTGTTTCACCCTGGGCTGAATTACGCCGCCCTTTCAGGGCTTGAACCCATGCGGGTTTCGGTATGCGAACCACAAATACGCACGCAAGACCCCACGCAAAGGCCTAAACCAAAGCACAAACCTCCGAGGAGCCTGCGACGATCACCGCAGGTAATTACTAGCGGCAACGCCGCCTACCAAAGTACGAGCGAAGCCCCCACGAGTAGGCTTATCAAAAAATCAAAAATACCGACGCGCAGCGTCCTACTAAAATACGTGGCTATACCACTTCGGGCGAAGCCCCCCACTCCACCCCGCGCCGCCGCAGTTCCTCCGCCAACTGCCCCGGGTCCAAAAATTGAATGCTATCCAACCCGGCGGCGCGGGCGGCGGCTACGTTGCGCTCGCTGTCGTCGATGAAGACGCAGCGGTTGAATGACTGAAGGTTATAGGTGTCGTGGAGGAGCTGGTAGATTTCCGGCCAGGGCTTTTTGAGTTTAACCTCGCCCGAAACCATGATGTCCTCGAAGAGTTGGAGGAAATCGAAGGACTCTCCCGCGCCCAGGGGAATAACTCGGCCGACCAGTTGGTGAGTGCCAGCAGGCGGTAATTTCCCGTAGCGTGCAGGCCGCGCAGGATATCCACCGTGCCGGGGATGGGGCCGGAAAAGCTTTCGGTCCAGCGGTCGTAATAGAGGCGGATCTCCCGCTCGAACTCGGGGTGGCGGGCGATGAGTTCGGCGGTTCCCTCGGCCACGGAGCGACCGGCATCCTGGGCCTCGTTCCAGTCCAGGGTGGCGATGTTGGTCATGAAGTGCTCCACCTCCGCCTCGGTGGCGAATACCTTGCGGTACAGTAGCCGTGGGTCCCAGCCGACGAGGACGTTGCCGATGTCGAAGATGATGGTGTGGGGTGGCATGGGGTGGGGTTTGGAGTGGGAAGATGAGGATGAGATTAAGCAGCGGAGGGAAAAGGATTGACCAGATTTTCTTTAAGGGTTTATTCCTTGCACACGAAATTGTGAGATTAATCCTCGCATTACCGGCTGCGCCGCCCGGCTCGGACCTGGAGGTCCTCGACCTGAGCGATGTACACGCCGACCACACACGCCGCTCAGGTCGAGGACGTCCACGTCCGAGACGTAAACTGTTCCACCTGCTCGTACCACGGGCAGCCGGCTGCGCCGCCCGGCTCGGACCTGGAGGTCCTCGACCTTAAACTGATTCGCGTGAGGTGCCTGGAAGGGCGTTAGCGCACGCAGTGCCGAGCGGCAGCGAAGCCTGGAAGGGACCGACCCCGGCCCATGGCCGGGGGCACGCCCACACCACTACCTACCACAGCAGATCGATGAAAACCAGGGTGCCGAATATGACGCTGGCCACGCCGTTGGTGGTGAAAAACGCCAGATTGACGCGGCTCAGATCGGTGGGGCTGACCAGGCGATGCTGGTATAGAAGGAGGCCGGTGAAGACCAGCCCGGCCACGATCAGCAGCCGGCCGGAGCGGGCGGGGTACCACTGAAACTGGCAGTAGAGCGCGGTGGCGAGCAGGCCGGCGCAGAGCAGGTGGACGGCCGCCGCGAGGCGCAGGGCACGCACCCGGCCGAGGCGCACGGGGATGGATTGGAGCGACAGGCCGCGGTCGAATTCCTCGTCCTGAAGGGCGTAGATGATGTCGAAACCGGCCACCCAGAACAGCACGGCGGCCCCGTAGAGGATGGGCAGCGGCGCGAAGTGACCGGCCAGTGCCAGGTAGGCCCCCACGGGCGCGAGGCCGAGGCCGAGGCCGAGCACGAAGTGGCACAAAAAGGTGAACCGCTTGGTGTAGCTGTAACCCAGGATGACGAGCAGGGCCACCGGCGCGAGCCACCCGCAGAGCGGGTTGAGCAGCGCGGCGGCGGCGATGAAGAGCAGGCAGTTGGCGATAGTGAACCCCAGGGCGGCGCGGGCCGAGATCTGCCCCGCCGGGATCTCCCGCACGGCAGTGCGGGGGTTGAGCCGGTCGATGTCGCGGTCGAGGTAGCGGTTGAAGGCCATGGCCGCCGAGCGGGCAAACACCATGCAGGCCAGCACCAGCAGCAGCGCGAGCGGGCGCGCGGCGGCACCGTCGACCACGGCCAGGCAGGTGCCCACCAACGCGAAGGGCAGGGCGAAGATGGTGTGGCTGAATTTGATGAGGGAGAGGTACTTCATGGGGGGCGGCTGCGCCGCGTACTTTTGTAGGCGGCCTGGGGCCGCGGTATTTTAGTATTTTTGATAAGCCTACACGAGTACTAAAAAATTTAGAGCGTGTCTAAAATTTTTAAGAACTGAGGATCAATGATTCGCTTCGCGGCTACTTCGTGGTTAAGGTTCCGGCTAGATAAAAACTTGCGCGCATAGCGGGTTACGTAAGTCAGTTTATGCGACGCCAGGTTCTTAAATGCTTGGTTCTCAGGAAGTAAAAATTTAGACACGCTCTAAGCCTACACGAGTACTGGAAAATTTACTACCCCGCGAAACTCAACAGTGTATGCGTAGGCTTAATCCAAATTACCAAAATACCGACGCGCAGCGTCCTACTAAAGTACCTAAGTGATTGGCTACGCCAATCACTTAGCCGCCTCGTCGGCCATTTGGTCGATCCCGCTATCCGTACCTTCGGCAATGCGTTTTTCCTCCTGCTCAATCTCTTTATTGAGGAAATAGTTGAGCACCGTGCGGATAATGGCGATAACGGCCAGCTTGCCCAGCTCATCCCAGTTGGGGGAAATGGCGGTGGAGAGGATATCGGAGGCGAGCTGAAATTCGAGGGCCACCACCAGGTAGCGGGCCAGGTGCAGGCGCAGGGGGTTGAAATCGTATTTTTTGCGCGAGACCAGGTGCGGCACGTAGATGAAGATGGCCGATAGGGCACCCCAGGCCACCACGGCTACGCCGGCCACTTCGATCAGCAGCCGGACCCAGGAGACGCCGTGATAAATGGTCGATTCCACGAGTTCAAATTCCAAAATGCGTTGGTTTTGCGGTACGAAAGGAGCAAGATACGGCATGTTCGGCGTCCTGGGCGGCAAACTTCCCCCTTAAATTAGAGTTAAGGCAGAGTGGCCAACCCCTCCGGTCGGTTTTGCCGTCTTACCTTTGTACCAACAACCTCCTAAAATTGCCCATGCGCTACCATATCCTCGCTCCACTATTTTTTCTACTCGCTTTCCTATTCGTCGCCACCGATCTGGCGGCGCAATTCACTCCCTCCGGCTCCCCGGATAATGACCGCAGTGGGGAGCGGCGCGAAGAACGGCGATCTGGCAATGCCCGCTCCGATAGCGGGCGTCTGTTGGATGATCTGTGGTTTGGCGGCGGCGCGGTGCTGGGCTACCAGAGTAGTCAGGTTACCAGTTTGTTCCAGATCGGGGTATCGCCGATGGTGGGGTACAAGATTGTCGATTTTCTCAGCGTCGGACCCCGCGTAGAGTACGTATATAATGCCTACCGCGAGCGTTTTTCAGGCACCACGGAGAAGTTCAACTTCAGCACCTACTCGGTCGGTATGTTCGCACGGGCGAAGGTCATTCCAGTCATCTTCGCGCACGTCGAGTATGCCTTCGAGAGCCAGGTGATCGGTTTTCGTGGCGACCAGGCCATTCGTAGCAATCGCGGCGTGCCCTACATCGGCGGCGGTTACCAGTCGGGCGGCGGCCCCGGTCAGATGGGTTTTGAACTCAGCTTGCTGTTCAACCTCAACAACGATGACTCCAATTTCCAGTCACCCTACGATTTGCGGGCGGGCATCAATTATAACTTCTAGGGGCGTGCCCCCTGCCCTTGCGGGGCCGGGGTCGGTCCCTTCCGGGGTTCGCTAGCGCTCCGTGCTGCGCACCCCTCCCTACGGTCGTGCCCTCCAGGCACCTCACGCGGGCGGGCATTACTCACAGCCCAGCTCTTCCACCCTGAACCATTCGTCCGTGTACGCGGTGGGCAGACGTCCGTACCCACGCACCCGCACCAGTGAATCGGCTCGTGCCAGGTCCAGGCCGTCGTGCCAGTCCAGGTACCAGTTTTGGATGATGAAGGCGGGCACGCTATCGCCCGCGCAGTCAGCGGGTAATTCCCCGTACCGGCTAAGTGTGAGTCCGCTTCGCTCGGCGGAGTAGCCCGTATAGTATTCCCCATAGTTAACCAACGCCCCCGAGCCGTAGACTCGCGCCGGCCGGGGCAGTTCGGCCAGTACCCGGCGGTATGACCGGCGCACCTCCGTATAATTGAGGCTCCTCCCGTATTCGGCTTGCCGATAAGCGGGCACCAGTAAGCCGATCGTTACCACCCCCGCCGCCACGTAAGGCAACCACTCGTAGCGCGGCCGGGCCGGCACCAGCAGACTCACCATCCGTACCGATAAGACGCACAGAATGGGCGAAAACAACAGAATATGGCGCGGGTCCAGACAGATCGGGTTGTAGGAGGTGAAGGAGATGCTCATGAAGTCGATCGACAGGAAAATAATGATAGTGGCCGCCACGTGATCCAGCATCCACCGCCGCGTGTCCGGCCTCATCCATCCGGCCACCACCACTCCCACCGCCGCTACGATGAGGTGTAGCACTAGTAAATTATCCACGATCAATTTCCAGAAGCCACCGGTCAGCCGGCTCACCAAATGGGCCACCGGCAGTTGGTCGTAGGAGCAGTCATTCAGGTAGTGGTTGGTCCCGATTGCCGAAAACCGCGCCAGTGGCGAGCCGGTCACCAGCGCGAAAAACCCGCCGTACAATACGAGCAGCACCGCCAGCGTGCCCGCAAACCGTAGCCAGAAGCGGTACTTGCCTGCCCACAATTCCCTGGCGGCATAATAGCCGAAGATCGGCACGGCCAAAAGCACGGTGCCCTTACTATTGAACGCCAGAAACACCAACAGGGCCGCCAGGTAGGGTTTGGCGGAATCCAACCATTCCTTTGTCTTACCCTGCCCGTAACCCATACATAGGCTCCAGGCCGCGAAGGTGAAGCAACTCACGTACAGGTCCGGCATCAGTTTGTCGGAGTAAAAGAGGTTCCAACTCAACGAAAAGTAGAGGCCATGGGTCAGGAGCAGTTGCCACCAGGGCCGGTCCCGAAAATGGCGGTAAAGCAGATAAAAGATCCCCACTGAACAGAGCAGGCCCGGCAGGGCCGAGGCCGTATCGTTGACACCGAATAGCTGGTATGCCAGGCCCGTAACAAACAGGGGTACGATCCGGTAGGAATAGTGATCCGACCAGTCAATTTGCCCCTCGAATAGTCGAGTGGCCAGGCGGGCGTAGTAGAGGTCATCAAAGCCGAAGTGCCCGTAGTAGTAAAACAGGTGATGCACCAACAACAGTAGGCAAGCGGCAACGAAGACAAGAAATGGGGGGCTGATTTTCAATGGATGGGAAGAATTGTCGGCACAAAGCTATAATACCACCGGCACCAAATGCCACAGCCCGGCCGCCAGCGCGGCACCGATGAGTGGTCCCACCACGGGTATCCAGGCGTAGCCCCAGTCACTTTCCCCCTTGTGCCGCAGGGGCAACAGGGCGTGGGCGATGCGCGGTCCCAAGTCGCGGGCCGGGTTGATGGCGTAGCCGGTCGGCCCACCCAGCGATAGGCCGATGCCGAGTACCACCAGGGCCACCGGCAGCGCATCCAGCGCGCCCAGGCTGCCGGCCGATTCACCGAATTTCGGTCCCGTGATGTAAAGCACCGCAAAGACGAGTACGAAAGTGCCGATGGACTCCGTAATGATATTGGAAACCGGGTTGGAGATGGCCGGCCCCGTGCTGAAGGTGGCCAGCGTGAGTCCGGCATCGTCGGTAGCGTCGTAGTGGTCGCGGTAAGTAATTACCACCAGGCACTGGCCGGCGAAAGCCCCCAGCAGCTGCGCCAAGACATAGCCCGGCACCAGCACCCAACTAAATTTTCCGGCCAGGGCCAGTCCCACGCTAACGGCGGGGTTGAGGTGCGCCCCGCAGATGGGTGCCGTGATGAAAACGGCCGTAAAAACGGCGATGGCCCAGCCGAAAGCGATTACGATCAGGCCGCTGTCGTGGCCCTTGGTTTTCTTGAGTAGCACGTTGGCCACCACGCCATTGCCGAGCAGGATAAGTAGGGCGGTACCGATAAATTCTCCGAGATAGGCAATCATGGATGGATAGGTTGGGGAGAGGGAAGGTAGGAAAAATGCCTGAAGGATGATTTTCCGGCTCATCAGAAAAGAGTCTCCTTTCGCATGCGTGAGGTGCCTGGAAGGTGGAGGGAGTAACCCGACAGCCCGCAGGGCCAAGCCGTTAGGCGCGCCTGCAAGGGACCGGCACCGGCCCTAGCCGGGGACACGCCCAAAAAAAAATGCCCCTTATGCACCACAATCAGCGGGGGTTGTACCAGACCTCGCCCAGTACTCCTTCCAAATGATAGCGATTCATTGGCACCACTTGGTAGCGGTAGGTTTTTCCCTCCTCGGCCGTGCGGTCGCAGTACTCGTGGTTGCGCCCCTCTACTCCGAGCGGCGTGATGTGTAGCAGGCTGCCCGGCCGGTCGCGGTAGGCGGGATCGTTGCCCTCGAAGCGGTAGACGGCGAAGTACCAGGGTAGGTCTTCTTGCGGTACCCGCCGCTTATACTGCCAGCGTAGCCGAACGCCGCGACCGGATCTGTACTTGGCCGAGCGCATGCGGGGCGTGGGTGCCGGCGTGGACGGGCGCAGGGTTCGGGCCGGCCAGATGGCGGGCGGGAGCTGTGCGTTTTTGAGCAACCCGGAGGCCCCGAGAGGATTTCTTAGCAGTGAACTGGTGTTGTAATAAATCTGACCCTGAATGGCCGGACGCATCCGGTTGAGGGCCAGTTGGTGGATGATATGGTCAGGCTGGAACCAGGTGCTGTCGGCGTTATTACCGATCTTGTAGAAGCCCATGCCACTATAAATAGGGAGATCGTAGTGGTTTTCGCTCCACCAGTCGAGGATGGTGGTGTAGCGGGCCACGCTCAGTTCGGTGCTGAAGTAGATCTGCGGGGCTACGTAGTCGACCCAGTGGCGGTCGGCCCAGAGGCGGATGTCGGCGAAAAGATCATCGTAGGACGTGGCACCCGTGGCCGTGGCCGAACCGGCGGGGTCGAGGGCCTGGTTGCGCCACACGCCGAAGGGGCTGACCCCGAAATGCACGGCCGGCCGCCGTTCGGCCACCAACCGCCCTACCCGCTGGATGAAGCGGTTGACGTTGTCACGCCGCCAGTCGTCTGCCGAACCAAAACCCCGGGCATCGACGACGTAGCTCAGGCTATCGGGAAACGACTGGCCGGCGATACGGTAGGGGTAGAAGTAGTCGTCGAAGTGCAGGCCGTCGACGGGATAATTGGTGAGCAACTCGTCCATGACGGCGATCACGTGATCGGCGGCGGCGGGGATACCGGGGTCGAGGTAATAGCGGTTGCCGTACTGCACCACCCAGTCGCGGTGGCGGTAAAAGATGTTATCCGGACTCAGGGATGCCGTATCCAGGTTGATGGTCACCCGGTAAGGGTTGAGCCAGGCGTGGAATTCCATGCCCCGCTGGTGCGCCGCCTCGATCAGGAAAGGGAGGGGATCGAAGTTGTCACGGGGGGCCAGGCCCTGTTTGCCCGTTAGCCAGCGCGACCAGGGTGCTAGCCGGGAGGGGTAGAACGCATCGGCCGTGGAGCGGACCTGCACGAAAACGGCGTTGATGCCCAGTGCCCGCAGGGAGTCGAGCCGGCCGATGTATTGCATCCGCAGGGTATCGGGGTCGGGGGTGGCGATCTTCGGGTAGTCGATATTAAGGACGGTTGCCATCCAGGCCCCCCGCATTTCGCGGATGGGCGGCGGGGGGTCGGCCGGCTGGCAGGCGGCGGTGGTGAGTAGGCTGAGGCTAAACAAAAGGAGGATAAATCGCATGGGTAAACGTCTGTTGGCTGACGGTAAAGGTAGTTCGCGCTATTTAAGCGGCCCGGCATGAGGGAAACATAAGTGTTTTGTCGATATTTGGCGGGCTTTGACGAAAGATCGCTTTCCCAGCCCGCAAATTAGCCGGCAAATCGGTAAAAGCATCCACTTGGAACCCTACGATTTACATTCTCCACCCGCCGGCATTTAGCCAAGTGGGTTCTCATTCAATACGTTCACCCCCCATCTTATTCGCTCATAATGAATCGAACTATTACGCTTGTTAGCTTATTTTTACTTGCCGGCTTCGGCCTGCTTTCAGCTCAGTCCGCAGCTGAAGCACGGCAGATTGCCGCGACCTATTTACAGGCTCACGCCGCCGATTTCGGGTTGACCGAAAAGGACGTATCTGAATTCAAGCTCACCGACAGCTACGCCTCGCCCGATGGTACGCGCCACCTTTACTTTCAGCAAACCTACCGCGCCATGGGCGTACAGGGTGCCGTGGCCGGAGTGCACGTGAAAAACGGTAAAGTCGGTTACGCCACCAGTGAATTCTTGGCTAATGTGGCCGATCGCGTCGCTACCACGTCCCTGGTACTCGACAGCCGCACGGCCGTAATTGCCGCCGCCCGGCAACTCGATATCGCTGCAACCGGTTCGCCCACCCTCAAGTCGCGTAATACCGATGGCTCATTCACTTACCAGTGGACCGAGATCAGTTCCGAGCCGATCACTGTTAGCTCCGTTCTGTTTCCCGCGACCGACCGGCAGGTTTATGCCGCCTGGAACGTAGGAATCGACCAGCGCCACACGCCCGATGTGTACCAGATTTTCGTGGATGGCCAGGACGGGCACTTACTGCACCGCATGAACCTGACGCGCTATTGCTCGTTCCACGGCACCAACCACACCCACGCCGGTGATAAGGGTGCCGCCCGCCAGACTGCCGCCCCGGCACTGCCACTGCACCGGGCCATGCTGGAAAGTAGCCTGACCAAGGCTACGCTGGTAGACGGCGCGACCTATAACGTGTTTCCTTATACCATCGAAGCTCCGCTCTACGGCGAGCGGGAACTGCTGGTAGAACCCGCCGACCCGATGGCTTCTCCCTTCGGCTGGCACGATACAAACGGTCAGGACGGCGCGGAATTCACCTTCACGCGAGGTAACAACGTGCACGCCTATCCCGATGCTGACGATAACAACGAAGCAGATGACTTCGTAACTGACGGCGGTGATTCGCTGTTGTTTGATTTCTACTATGCCGAAGGCGCAAACCCCGATACGCTGCTGCCCGCTGCCGTAACGCAGTTGTTCTACATGAGCAATAGTATTCACGATTTTACCTGGCACCACGGCTTTGACGAGGCGGCCGGAAATTTCCAGCAACGGAACTACTCGGGCGAGGGCGCACAAAACGACTACGTTCGCGCCGAAGCACAGGACGGGGCCGGCCTTAACAATGCCAATTTTTCGACTCCCGTCGACGGCTCGCGTCCCCGGATGCAGATGTTCCTCTGGGATAATAGCAGCAATAGCGTGATGTCGGTCGGCTCCCCTGCTTCGGTTGCAGGTAACTACAGCACGGTCACTGCTGATTTCGGCGACGAAATCGGTGCTAACCCCGTAACGGCACAGCTAGCCATTGCTACTTCCGGTCAGGCCGGCATTACTGGCGAACAGGTGTGCAGCGCGGTTAGTAATGTAGCCGAAGTGACGGGTAAGATCGCTCTGATTCGTCGCGGTGAGTGTAACTTCGAGGATAAAGTATTCTTTGCCGAGCAGGCCGGCGCGGTCGGCGTGATCATTTGCAATGCCGGTGCGGCCATTGGCGGCATGACCGGACCCGGTGATTTTCCAGTTACTATTCCGTCGGTACTCATTGCTGAAAGTGCTTGCATAAGCCTACGTGCCCTGATCAATGGCGGTACGCCCGTGACGGCTACCTTCCAGGCACTCGATATTCCCCTGGTAGATGGCGACTTCGACAACGGCATTATTGCTCACGAGTACGGCCACGGTATTAGCAACCGGACCATCGGCGGCCCCGGTAACAGCAGTTGCCTACAAAACGACGAGCAGATGGGCGAGGGCTGGTCGGACTTTTTCACGCTGGCCATGGCCGCCCGTCCTGACCAGGACGGTACCGAGAACCGGGGAATCGGAAACTTCGCTTCCGGAGCAAACACCACTAGCGGTGGCATCCGCCGCTTACCCTATTCCACTGATTTTTCGGTGAACGATAATACCTACGACCGTATCATCACCAGTGGCACGGCACCCCACCCACTGGGTGAAATCTGGGCATCCACGCTCTGGGACCTGTACTGGGCCATGGTGGACGAGTATGGATTTGATGAGAATGTGATGTCCGGCAACGGCGGTAACAACCAAGCGGTACGCCTGGTGATCGAGGGCATGAAGTTTACCGATTGCGGCCCCGGATTGGTCGACGGTCGGAACGGTATCCTGGCAGCCGATCTACTGATTAACGACGGTGCCAATCAGTGCCTGATCTGGAGCGTATTCGCCCGTCGTGGCATGGGTTATCTGGCCGAACAGGGTTCGGCAAACGACCGGACGGACAATACGGAGAACTTCGAGGTGCTGCCGGAGTGCATCAAGACGCTCAAAATATCCAAGTCTACCACTACCCCCCTGGTTGCTGCCGGTGATGAGGCGGATTACCAGTTGACCATCGTTAACCATAAGGACGAAACCGCAACTAAAGTGTCCGTAAAGGACATTATCCCCGCCGGTATGACCCTGGTTGCCGGGTCAGTGAACGGTGCCACCTTTACCACGAGTGGTAATTCTCTCGTATTCGATCTCGGAGACATGGAATCGGGTGACGAGATAAGCGTTTCGTACAGTGTCCTGACGGATATCGCCCTGCCCTCGACCGAACTGTTTTTCGACGGTGCGGAAAATGGCGACAATGCCGTGGAGATCATCGCTAACGTCGGTTTATTTCCCTGGGAAGTGGTTGACACGACTCCCTACGCAGGCGGCCAGGTGTTCTTTATTAATAATGTGCCGACGGAGAACGACCAAATTCTCCAGTTCATCGAGCCGCTTACGATTATGGGGGAGCAACCGGTCCTACGCTTCTTTCAGAAGTACGATATCGAGCCGGGGTTTGACGGTGGCTTTGTGGAAATTTCGCTAGATGAAACTACTTGGCAGAAGGTGGATAGCCGCGTTATCCGGGGTAACTACCGTGGCCTGCTGGAGAGTCGTACCTTAAACGATGCCAACATTCAATCATGGTGGGGTACCCGCCTGGATTACTTCGAAACCCTGATCGATATGTCCGATCTGGTGGGAGAAGACGTATTCATCCGCTGGCACTTCGCTTCCGACGAAGGCGTAGGCAAGCGCGCCTGGTGGGTGGACAACATCGAACTGATGGACCTGGTGAACTACGACACCGAAGCCTGCGCAACATCCGCCGAGGGCGACATGGCCTGCGCCAACGCACCCGCCGCCGGCGTAGTGATTGAATCCGATCTGGTTAGTTCGGCCAACGATCCCCGCCTGGGCAATACCGAAGTTGCGGTTTTCCCCAACCCCGCTTCCGATCACTTCAACGTACGGATCACGAACGAAACGCGTGGTACGGCCACGCTCCGGTTGACTTCAGTGGACGGTCGTCTGATTGAGCAGCGCGAGGTGGATCTGCTGGGCGGCACGAATGCTCCCATCCGTTTTGCTACCAACCGCTTACCTGCCGGTATGTACCTGCTCCAGGTGAGCGGTGCCGAAGCGGTACATACGGCTAAGATTACCGTAGAGTAATACGAGCTATATTTGATTACTCGAACGGGGCCGTCATCCAAGTGGATGGCGGCCCCGTTTTTATGACACTATCATCCTAAAAGCCTGTCTGTCCAGGAAGTTCCGCCGCCGCCTGAAGTGGGAGATCATTTACCGGTTACCTACTGATAGGCTCCTTCTCCACCTTGCTTTCCTCCAGTAGCCACTGGTAGGCTTTCACTTCGGTTGCCGCGGCAATCTTAGCGTGCAGGTCGGTCATTTTCTTACGGTACTGGTCGCGGTCCGTAAATTCCTGATTAAAGCGCAGGATGCCGAGTTGCTTGGCAAAGCGGGCGTAATTGGTATAGGACCGCCGATCGGAGGCGGAAATTTTGCGGTTCCGCATCACGAAAAGACGGAACGTTTCCAGGGTGTTGGTCAGGTAATTGATTTCCCTACGATCGTAGGCGATCCGTACTTCCAGCATGACGCGGTTGAGGTGGTAGGCCACGTCGGAGTCTTCGACGTTGCGCAGGTGGTCGCCCGCCTCGTCATATTCCTTCCGGCTATAATGGTAGATCGCACGGCTGAGGGAATAAGCGTTGAGTTGCTTTTTTTCGGGTAGCCGCTCGCGGTTTTCTTCCAGAAAACGTAGCACCCAGTCGTATTCCTTACTGGTGCATCCCATGGTAACGGCATTTTTGTAGTCCCATTCGCTGATTTGTCCCTGGTCGTAGATCAGTTCAGTAGTTTCTCCCCGGCGGTAAAGTTCCCATAACTCGCGAAGGTATTCCGTTTTTTGGGCGTGAATATTCTGAATACAGTAGTTGCCGGCGAAGAGGTAAACGTCTTTCCGCTCCCTTGGCGAAATCAGGTGAAAACCCTCGCTGAGGTAGTAAGTCATGTGCTCGTAGTAGAGCGGCTCGTCGGGCGTACGCATACTCTGTAAAATATAATAATAGGCCAGTATGGAGTGTTCCCCGGCTAGTTTCCCCTCGAGTTCTCCACTCACGTAGGCCAGAACGTCATCCAGGAAAGAAAAATCATATTTCGTATTCGCCAGCAACATATTGGCCGTCAGGTGTGCGCAGTGCTTCAATTTCTCCACCAGGTAAAAATTATCTAGTCGCTCCAACATCAGTTGCAGGTTCTTCGACTTGGATCGGTCGCCATATTGGCCCTCGTAATAGCCCAGTCCCTGCTGACGAACATAGTCGGCGAACTGATAATCCGCGTCCCGAAAGGTGTACTCTTCCAATTGCCGGCCCAACCGTTTGGCGCGGTTGCGCATCAAATCGAAGCGCTTATGCTCCTCGGCCATCCGCAGGGTCAGGGTCTCGGAGGTAAACGGCAGGCGTTCCAGTTTTTCCTGCGCGAGAAACTGGTGCAACAGTTTCATCAGTGAGGACATGAGGTCGAACAATGGTTGCTCACGGTACTCCTCCTGCTTACCGAAAATACGCCGGTAAATGCGTTCGCGCTCCAGATCACGGCCGCCTTCCTTCTTAACTCCCTTCAAAATCAAATCGAGCAACTGAATGGTCGGCTTATGGCGATTGAAATAAGGACTACTGACAAAGAGCCGGAAACGGTCTTTTTCCCAGGAATCCATCTCGTTTATATGTTTAACCAAGCGGCTATCGATCATCTTTTACCAATTGAGGCTACAAGTTAGGCAATTTTAACTTACTCCTACCCTACTGATAATCAGCTCTGACACTGTAATTTTTTCACTATAACCTACTCCAGAAATAACCGCATTGTACGCCACTTACGCATTATAATAATTCATCTTTGTGCCGTAGCCGGGAAATCGGCGCAAACCATATCACTACCCCCCATCTCCCAAGATGCTGTCAAGAGGAATCTGCGACGGCGTGCTACTTTATCCCATTCCACAAAAAGGATGCGATACGGCGCTCCCTCTTCGGAGGGAAGCGTTGTGTCCGGTGCATGCCGGCAACGGTTTCTAGTGCCTATGATGGAAGGTGTCTCGCTTGCGGGATGCCTTCTTTTTTGTTGGGGGCCTGCCGGGTGCGACTTATGTGCTCATATCAAATAAAAAAGCCCCACCCTCCAATCGGAGAGCGGGGCTGCTGTCTTTCTAATCGTTCCGTCCGGGAAGGGCTTAATCCTCCAGATCGGCTTCGGCAAACTGCGCCTGACGGGTCTCCCAGGCTTCCTGGGCTTCCTTGGTCGTCACGAATAGCTTGTCGTACTTGCGCAGGCCGGTACCGGCGGGGATCCGCTTGCCGACAATCACATTCTCCTTCAGGCCCAGTAAGTTGTCGCGCTTGGCGGCAATGGCGGCAGTCGAAAGCACTTTGGTCGTCTCCTGGAACGAGGCGGCCGAAATCCAGCTAACCGTACCGAGCGACGATTTGGTAATACCCTGCAACAGGGGCGTCGAAGTGGCGGCCATCGCGTCGCGGTACTCCACGGGCTTCTTGTCATCGCGCTTCAGCAGCGAATTCTCCTCGCGGATTTCACGCAGCGTCACCAGCTTACCGGGCTTCATGTTCTCCGACTCACCACTTTCGGTAATGACCTTTTTATCAAAGATCCAGTCGTTCTGCTTGATGAAGTCGTAACGCTCCACGGCCTCGCCTTCCAGGAAGCTCGTATCGCCCGGATCTTCGATCTGCAAACGGCGCATCATCTGGCGTACGATCACCTCGATGTGCTTATTGTTGATCGTAATACCCTGCGAACGATAGACCTCCTGTACACCGTTGACCAAGTAACCCTGTACGGCGAACGGACCCTTAATATTCAGGATGTCGCGGGGCGCGGTGGCTCCGTCCGACAGCGGCATACCTGCCCGTACGAAGTCCTGATCCTGGACCAGGATATGCTTCGACAGGTTGATCAGGTACTTGCGCTTCTGGCCATCCTTCGCCTCCACGATCAGTTCGCGATTACCGCGCTTGATCTTCTTGGAGAAGCTGACCACGCCGTCGATCTCCGACACCACGGCCGGGTTGCTGGGGTTACGGGCCTCGAAAAGCTCCGTTACCCGCGGCAGACCACCGGTGATATCCGCGATCTTACCCAACTTCCGGGGAATCTTGACGATCTTCTGACCGCTCTTGATCTCGTCGCCGTCCTCGATGCTGATGTAAGCACCTACCGGCATATTGTACTGACGCAATTCGTTTCCGTCCTTATCCATGATCAGGATAACCGGAATCTTTTTGCGGTTCTTCGATTCAATGATGACCTTCTCGGCAAAGCCGGTCTGCTCGTCCGATTCCACGCGGAAGGTAACCCCTTCCTCAATGTCGGAGAACTGAGCGATACCGGCAAATTCCGATACCACGACGGCATTGTAAGGATCCCATTCGCAAATGGATTCGCCTTTTTTCACCAGCTCGCCCTCCTTCACGTTGATCGTCGCACCGTAAGGAATGTGGTGGCTTACAAATTGCTTACCGGTTTCGGGGTCCACCACGCGCACCTCGCCCGAACGGGAAAGCACAATGGTTTGCTCGTCACCGAAGTCGTTCTTGGTCACCGTCAGACGAATACCGTCGAACTCTAACCTACCATCGAACTTGGAAACAATTTCCGATTCCTGGCGTGATAGCGTAGCGATACCACCTACGTGGAAGGTACGCAGGGTCAGCTGTGTTCCCGGCTCACCGATCGACTGAGCGGCAATGATGCCCACGGCGTCACCCTGCTCGGCAATCCGGCCCGTGGCCAGGTTCTTACCGTAGCACTTGGCGCATACGCCGCGCTCCACCTCGCAGGTCAGTACCGAACGAATCGTTACTTCCTCGATGCCGATCTCTTCGATGTGCTTCGCCATTACCGGTGAAATATAGCCACCGGCCTCCAGGATCACCTCGTCGGTAATCGGATTTAGAATATCGTGCAACGTGTAGCGGCCGGCGATCCGGGATACCAGGTCCTCGATCACTTTGTCGTTCTCGCGCAACGCGGTCGTATCCATACCCCGTAGTGTATGGCAATCTTCGTCCATTACCACCACATCCTGAGCTACGTCCACCAGTCGGCGGGTCAGGTAACCGGCATCGGCGGTCTTCAGGGCCGTATCGGCCAGACCCTTCCGCGCACCGTGTGTGGAGATAAAGTATTCCAACACCGAAAGTCCGTCCACGAAATTGGACAGGATCGGGTTCTCGATCACGGCGGGGCCGCTATCACCCGATTTTTTCGGCTTGGCCATCAAGCCTCGCAATCCGCACAACTGCTTGATCTGCTGCTTGGAACCACGTGCACCGGAGTCCAACATCATGAACACCGAGTTGAAGCCTTGCTTGTGGTCGGCCAACTCCGTCATCAGGGTATTGGTAATGGTGCTGTCGGCCAGCGTCCACTTATCGATGATCTGGTTGTAGCGCTCGTTGTTCGTGATCAGACCCATGTTGAAGTTCTCCCACACGCCGTCCACTTCCTTGCGGGCATTGTCCAGGGTTTGTTGCTTCACGGAGGGCGTGATCAGGTCTCCCAGGTTGAACGATAGTCCACCCTTAAAGGCCCACTGGAAACCCAGCGTCTTGATCTTATCCAGAAACTCGGCCGTAACGGCAAAGTTAGTCCGGTCCAGAATATCGCCGATCACCAGTTTCAGGTTCTTCTTCGTCAGCAGTACGTTGACGTAAGGAATCATCTTCGGCACCGACTCATTAAAGATCACGCGACCTACGGTCGTCTCGGTCAGTTTGGGCTTCAGGCTACCGTCCTCGGTTTCCTGCGGCACCCGCACCTTGATCACGGCGTGTAGATCGGCCTGACCCTCGTTGTAGGCTATAATTACCTCCTCGGGCGAGTAGAATGCACGACCCTGACCCTTCACCTTGATCTCGTCGGTCGAGTGACGCTCCTTGGTGATGTAGTACAGGCCCAGTACCATGTCCTGCGAAGGCAGGGTCACGGGCGTACCGTTCTGGGGATTCAGCATATTGTGCGAAGCCAGCATCAACACCTGGGCTTCCAGGATAGCGGCTTGACTCAACGGCACGTGCACGGCCATCTGGTCACCGTCGAAGTCGGCATTGAAAGCCGAACAAACGAGGGGGTGCAACTGGATCGCTTTACCCTCGATCAATTTCGGCTGGAAAGCCTGGATCGACAAACGGTGCAGCGTAGGAGCGCGGTTCAGCAGGATTGGGTGACCCTTCAGGATGTTCTCCAGGATTTCCCAGATTACGGGTTCCTTACGGTCTACCAATTTCTTGGCCGATTTCACCGTCTTCACGATACCACGCTCGATGAGCTTGCGGATCACGAACGGCTTAAACAACTCGGCGGCCATGCCCTTCGGCAGACCACACTCGTGTAATTTCATGTTAGGACCTACCACGATCACTGAACGACCGGAGTAGTCCACCCGCTTACCCAGCAGGTTCTGACGGAAACGGCCCTGCTTACCCTTCAGGATATCGGAGAGCGATTTCAGCGGCCGGCCGCCTTCCGCCTTCACGGCGTTCGACTTGCGGCTGTTGTCAAACAAGCTATCTACGGCTTCCTGTAGCATCCGCTTCTCGTTTCTCAGGATCACTTCCGGGGCCTTGATCTCCAGCAAGCGTTTCAGGCGGTTGTTACGGATGATTACGCGGCGGTACAGATCGTTCAGGTCCGATGACGCGAAACGGCCACCATCCAACGGTACCAGTGGGCGCAACTCGGGCGGTACCACGGGCAGGTACTGGATGATCGTCCACTCCGGCTTATTCTCGATCTGAGTTTGCGCTTCGCGGAATGCTTCCACCACCCGCAGGCGCTTCAGAGCTTCTGACTTACGCTGCTGACTGGTTTCCGTGTTCGCCTGGTGGCGCAGGTCGTAAGATAATTGGTCCAATTCCAGGCGCTCCAGCAGGTCTTTCACCGCGTCTGCACCCATCTTGGCTACGAATTTCTGGGGGTCGGAATCGTCCAGCATCTGGTTCTCGCCGGGCAGGGTATCCAGAATTTCCAGGTACTCCTCCTCGGTCAGCAGGTCCATCTTGGCAATGCCCTCTTCCTCCCGGATACCGGGCTGAATGACGACGTAACGCTCGTAATAAATAATGCTTTCCAGCTTCTTGGACGATAGTCCCAGCAGGTAAGCAATCTTGTTGGGCAGGCTCTTAAAAAACCAAATGTGCACCACCGGCACCACCAACTTAATGTGGCCCATGCGCTCGCGGCGAACTTTCTTTTCCGTCACTTCCACGCCGCAACGATCACACACGATACCCTTGTAACGAATGCGCTTGTACTTGCCACAATAGCATTCGTAGTCCTTTACCGGACCAAAAATACGCTCACAAAACAGGCCGTCACGCTCAGGCTTATACGAACGGTAATTGATCGTTTCCGGCTTCAATACTTCCCCGTAGGAACGCTCCAGAATGTCGTCCGGACTGGACAACGAGATCATGATACCTTCGAATTCCTGCTTTTGAACCTGTGCTTTTTTCTTAAATGGCATATCCGCTAGTTATAGAGTGCACGGATCCGCATCCGTACGTGCTTGTAAAAATAATTAACCGGCATGGCAATACCTACTCGGGCGTGCCCCCCGGCTGTCGCCGGGGTCGGTCCCTTTCAGGCTCCCTGTCGGTCGGCCCTGCGGGCTTCGGCCGAGGCCTCTCCTTCCAGGCACCTCACGCATTCATAAGCGAGGTGTAATTGAAGGAAATAAGGAGTCACCCGGTCGGCCGCATGGGTTCCCGACCGGGTGTGTCCTCCCGCGCTTAGTCGAACTTCACGTCCAGCGCCAGTCCCCGCAATTCGTGGACCAGTACGTTGAACGATTCGGGAATATTCGGTTCCGGCAGGTTGTCCCCCTTCACGATGGCCTCGTAAGCCTTCGCGCGTCCCTGAATATCATCCGACTTGATCGTCAGCAGTTCCTGCAGGATATTCGAGGCACCGAAGGCCTCCAGGGCCCATACCTCCATCTCACCGAAACGCTGTCCACCGAACTGAGCCTTGCCACCCAGCGGTTGCTGCGTAATGAGCGAGTAAGGTCCGATCGAACGGGCGTGCATTTTGTCATCCACCATGTGGCTGAGCTTCAGCATATAGATCACGCCTACCGTTGCCTGCTGGTGAAAACGGTCGCCCGTTTCTCCATCATATAGGTAGGTTTGACCCAAACTGGGCAACTTGGCCTGCTGGATGTACTCCTCGATCTCTTCCTGGCTCGCACCGTCGAAGATCGGGGTAGCGAACTTCATGTCCAGCTTCTCGCCGGCCCAACCGAGGACCGTCTCAAAGATTTGACCCAGGTTCATCCGTGAGGGTACACCCAGTGGATTCAGGATGATATCTACCGGCGTACCGTCTTCCAGGAATGGCATATCCTCATCGCGTACGATGCGGCTCACAATTCCCTTGTTACCGTGGCGGCCGGCTAACTTGTCTCCTACCTTCAGCTTACGCTTCTTGGCCAGGTACACCTTCGCTAGCTTTAGTACGCCTGCTGGCAATTCGTCACCGACGCTGATATTGAAGTTCTCCCGCTTGTAGCGGCCGATCTCCTCGTTCACTTTGATGCTGAAATTATGCAGCAAGCGTGCGATCAGGCTGTTGGTTTCATCCTCGTCCGTCCAGTTACCGTAGTCGATCGAAATATAGTCGATCTCCCGCAGTAGTGCCTGGGTGAATTTCTCACCCTGCGGCACGATCATCTCACCGTAAATCGTCTTGACGCCCTGGCTTACCTTACCGTTCACCAACTGGATCAGCTTGTCGACCAGGATGGTCTTCAGCTCATTCAGGGCAATCTTGTGCTGGTCTTCCAGGCGGGCCAATTCGGCTTTCTCGCGGTCCTTCTGCTCCTGGTCTTTCTTGGCCCGGGCAAACAGGTCCTTACCGATCACCACTCCCTTCAGTGAGGGGGAAGCTTTCAGCGAGGCGTCTTTCACGTCTCCGGCCTTGTCGCCGAAGATGGCGCGTAGCAGTTTTTCTTCCGGTGTCGGGTCCGACTCGCCCTTAGGGGTAATCTTACCGATCAGGATGTCGCCTTCCTTGACCCAGGCACCGACACGGATAATACCGTGCTCGTCCAGATCCTTGGTAGCGTCTTCGCTGACGTTGGGAATATCGTTAGTCAATTCTTCCTCGCCCAGTTTGGTGTCGCGCACGTCCAATTCGAAGTGCTCGATGTGTAGGGAAGTAAAAATATCCTCGCGAACTACCCGCTCGCTCAGCACGATGGCATCCTCGAAATTATATCCTTTCCAGGGCATGAAAGCCACCTTCAGGTTCTGCCCCAGGGCCAGTTCGCCCTGTTGCGTGGCGTAGCCGTCGCAGAGGATTTGTCCCTTCACTACCTTCTGTCCGCGCCGAACGATCGGCTTCAGATTAACGCAGGTTCCCTGGTTAGTGCGCAGGAATTTAGTCAGACGGTAGGTCTTGCGATCGTCCTCGAACGAGACCAGGCGATCTTGCTCGGTGCGGTCGTAGCGAACTACGATCTCATTGGCATCCACGTATTCAATCACGCCGTTACCTTCGGCGTTGATAAGCATCCGCGAGTCGCGGGCCACCTTACCTTCCAGTCCAGTACCCACAATGGGGGATGTCGGTCGGATCAACGGAACGGCCTGACGCTGCATATTCGATCCCATCAGGGCACGGTTGGCGTCGTCGTTTTCCAGAAAAGCGATCAGCGAAGCCGACACGCCCACAATCTGATTCGGTGCCACGTCCATGAACTCGATATCTTCGGGTTCCAGTACGGGGAAGTCACCGTGTTCGCGGCACTTAATGCGATCACTAAGGAAAGCTCCCTTCTCATTGACGGGGGCATTCGCCTGAGCGATCCGCTTAAAGTCCTCACCTTCGGCGGACAGGTAGAGGGCATCTCCCTCCATAACTACCTTACCACTCTTTACCATCCGGTAAGGAGTTTCTAGGAAGCCCATCTTATTTACCTTGGCGTGTACGCAGAGTGTGGAGATCAGACCGATGTTTGGTCCTTCCGGCGTCTCGATCGTACACAGGCGGCCGTAGTGGCTGTAGTGAACGTCACGCACCTCGAAACCGGCACGCTCGCGCGAAAGACCCCCCGGTCCAAGGGCGGAGATCCGCCGCTTGTGGGTGATTTCCGATAGGGGGTTGGTCTGATCCAGAAACTGCGAAAGCTGACTGGTACCGAAGAAAGAGTTTATTACGCTGGAGAGTGTCCGGGCGTTGATCAGGTCCACGGGGGTAAATACCTCGTTGTCACGTACATTCATCCGCTCACGGATGGTACGTGCCATACGGGCCAGGCCCACGCCGAACTGAGCGTACAACTGCTCGCCCACGGTGCGTACGCGGCGGTTACTCAAGTGATCGATATCGTCGATCTCGGCCTTCTGGTTCATCAACTCTACCAAATACTTCACGATAGCGATGATGTCCTCCTTGGTCAAAACCAGGGTATCGTCATCCGTGCCGGCATCCAGTTTGCGGTTGATCTTATAGCGGCCTACCTCTCCGAGGTTGTACCGCTTATCACTAAAGAACAACTTGTCGATGATGCCGCGGGCGGTCTCGTCATCGGGCGGATCGGTGCCGCGAAGTTGCTTATAGATATACTGCACGGCTTCCAGTTCGGAACTGGAAGGATCCTTTTGCAGGGTATTGTATATAATGGAGTAGTCGAGTGATAACTCTTCCTTCTGAAGGATGATGGTATCCATCTCGGCCGTCAGGATGTCTTCGACAGCCCGTTCGTCCAGTACCACATCACGTTCGAGGATAACCTCGTTACGCTCTACGGTAATCAATTCGCCGGTATCCTCATCGACAAAGTCTTCGATCCACGAGCGTAGTACGCGAGCGGCCAGTTTACGACCGATAGAACCATCCAGGGCCTCGCGGGTAGCGGGTACCTCGTCAGCCAGATCGAATAAACCGAGAATGGCCTTATCCGAATCAAAACCGATGGCCCGCAACAGGGTCGTTACGGGGAACTTCTTTTTGCGATCAATGTAGGCATACATGACCGTATTAATATCCGTAGCGAATTCCATCCACGCTCCTTTGAAGGGAATGACACGGGCCGAGTAGATCGGGGTGCCGTTGGGGTGGAAATTCTGACCGAAAAATACCCCCGGCGAACGGTGTAGCTGCGACACGATCACCCGTTCGGCACCGTTCACAACGAACGTACCCTTGGGGGTCATGTAGGGGATGTTACCCAAGAATACGTCCTGGACAACGGTCTGGAAATCGAGGTGTTCCTCATCGTTACACGACAACTTAAGCTTGGCCTTCAGCGGAACGCTGTAGGTCAAGCCACGCTGAATACACTCGTCGATGGTATAACGGGGTGGGTCTACGAAGTAGTCAAGAAATTCCAGAACAAATATATTCCGGGTATCCGTGATGGGAAAGTTCTCTTGAAAAACCTTGAAGAGGCCTTCATTACCCCGGTTCTCCGGGGTGGTTTCCAACTGGAAGAACTCCTGAAAGGACTTGAGTTGAATTTCGAGAAGATCAGGATACTGTGACGCGAGTTTAATTTTTCCGAAGTTCACGCGTTTGTCTTCGGCTCTAAGCAACTGGCCAGTTGACGTCATTGGCAATTATCCTTTGGTTGGTTCGCTTAACGCTTTCTCCCATTCGGGGAGATCGCAATTATCACGTCCCATATTTTTGAGGCTACAATTACACCTTGAATCGATGCAACTGATGTATACAAGTGCGCATAAGAAAAAGTTTGCTATATTGCCCACTTTTATTTATACGCAAAGAGGCTTAGCGTGATGCGGGGCAAAACACTAAGCCGGTGGCTAAATCCCCGATGGGGATAAGGAGGAAGGTACGGGAATAGTTACCTGCCATCTATTATTTTATTACCGCGTGAGGTGCCTGGACAGCGGGGCCGCCGGTAGGCGGGGCCGGCCCGGAGGGCCGAGCGGTAGCGAGCTGGAAAGGGACCGGCCCCATGCCCGTAAGGGATGGGGATACGCCCGAAAGCAAAACAGCTTAAAAACGGCAACGTGGACGAGCCGAAGCCCGCCCACGCGTTCGTTTTTTTAGCAACCGGACCTGAATTACTTCAGCTCCACGGTAGCACCGGCTTCTTCCAGTGCCGCCTTGATCTTCTCGGCTTCGTCCTTAGAAATGCCTTCCTTGATCGTGGTGGGAGCACCGTCGACCATTTCCTTGGCATCTTTCAGTCCGAGACCCAGCAGGGTTTTAACTTCCTTTACAACTTTGAGCTTGGAGGCTCCAGCTGATTCCAGTACGACGTCGAATTCGGTTTTTTCCTCTTCAGCAGCGGCGCCTGCGCCGTCACCTCCGCCTCCAGCCATAGCTACCGCAGCGGCAGCCGGCTCGATGCCGTATTCGTCTTTCATAATTTGAACCAGCTCGGTAACGTCTTTGATCGTTAGTTCTACGAGTTGTTCAGCAAGTGCTTTGATATCTGCCATCAGATTGGTATTTAAAAGTGTTGGTACGATGATGAAATCGTGCGCAAACAGCTTGGAAGCCTAATAATGAACCCCGCCCGAAATTGAGCGAAGTAGGATGAGGTGCCCTCCGATAACGCCCGGAGGAACAAGGCGGGCACGCGAGAATTAACCCTGAGCGCGTTCTTCGAGTGCTTTGAGCAAGTTGACCACATTCTGGCCGCCACTCTGCAGGCCACCGAGCAAGTTTTGCATCGGAGATTGGAGCAGCGTGAGCAAGTCGCCGAGCATTTCGTCGCGGGACTTCAGCTTGGTTAACTTTTCCAGTTGATCGTTACCCGTATAAACGGCACTACCGATGTAGGCTGCTTTGAGGATAGGGCGTTCGCCCTTTTCGCCACGGAATTCCTTAATCACTTTGGCGGGAGCATTTGCTACCTCCGTGAAGAGAAGGGCCGTGGGGCCTTTCAGCGCGTTATAGATCGCGGCGTAATTATTCTCCTCGGGGAGGAGTTCCAGCGCTTTGCGCGCCAGCGTGTTTTTAACAACCTGCATCTGAATGCCTTTTTCATAGCATTTTGCACGCAGTTCATTTACTTTGGCTACCGACATGGTGGAAGCGTCGGTGATGTAGAAAAATTCGTTTTGCTCGAACTTCTCCTTCAACGCCTCGATAGCCAATCCTTTTTCTGACTTAGTCATTGTTGGGAAATTTGAGGATTAACGAATCGTTTTCGGGTCCACCCGGATACCGGGACTCATGGTAGAGGCTACCACAACGGATTTCATGTAGATACCCTTGGCCGATGCCGGTTTCATACGGACCAGCGTACCGAGTAACTCATTGGAGTTATCAAGTAGCTGTTCGGCGGAAAAGGATACGCGGCCAATGGAAGAGTGGACGATACCGTACTTATCTACCCGGTAGGCAATCTTACCGCCCTTTACGTCCATGATAGCCTGGCCCACATTCATGGTTACCGTACCCGTCTTAGGGTTTGGCATCAGACCGCGGGGGCCGAGAACCCGACCCAAACGACCTACTTTCGCCATCGTCTGCGGCATAGCCACGACAACATCGAAATCAGTCCAGCCGTCATTGACCTTATTGACTAGATCGTCTAGGCCGACGAAATCAGCTCCGGCTTCGCGGGCTTCATCCTCCTTATCGGGGGTTACGAAAGCCAGTACGCGCTTGGTTTTACCCGTGCCGTGAGGCAGAGTTACCGTACCACGCAGTGCCTGATCGGCTTTGCGGGGGTCAATTCCCAGGCGGACGTGAACGTCGACCGAGGCATCGAATTTAGTGAGGTTGACTTCCTTGATCAGGGTCATTGCCTCACTGAGCGGGTACTCCTTGTCGCTATCGATCTTCTCGTTAGCGGCCCGGCGTTTTTTGCTCAGTTTTGCCATTGATTAAATATTTAAGGTGAATAGCGCCCCTACTTAGCTTTCGGGGCTCCCTTGCGGCCGGACACGATTGCCCCGCCGCCTTTCTTGATTGCTACGCTAAAAGGCTTACGCCTCGGGGTTAAAGTTGGCGGGAGGCGTACCTCCTTCGACGCGTAAGCCCATGGAGCGAGCGGTACCCGCGACCATCATCATGGCCGAATCGACCTTGAATGCGTTGAGGTCGACCATCTTGTCTTCTGCGATTACCCGGATCTGGTTCCAACTCACTTTGCCAACTTTTTGACGATTGGACTGGGGCGAGCCTTTCTTGATCTTGGCGGCTTCCATCAATTGGACGGCAGCAGGAGGCGTTTTAATGACAAAGTCAAATGACTTGTCCTTATATACCGTGATTACCACGGGAAGAATCTTGCCCGCCTTATCCTGCGTAGCAGCATTGTAGCGCTTGCAGAATTCCATGATGTTCACGCCTTTGGCACCCAGTGCGGGACCTACTGGAGGAGCAGGGTTAGCTGCACCACCTTTGACCTGTAACTTGATAAATGTTTCGACTTCCTTTGCCATGACTAGCGATTTTGACCGGTTCCGCAACTATCTTCCGGGAAGTATTTCCCCTGGTTCGCATCGAGTTAGGGAAAACAAGTAGATGCGGCGGCGCCGTCGTTTTAGTTATGAATACGCGTCCTTTCCGAAAAAGGGACTGACGTTATTTTACTGATGTTTTTCAACCTGGGTGAAGCCCAGTTCGACTTCGGTTCCACGACCGAAGATTTTGACGATCACTTTGAGTTTTTTCTTCTCTTCGTTTACGTCTTCAATATCACCGACGAATTCGGCGAACGGCCCGTCGATGATCTTTACCGTTTCACCGACAATGAAGGGTTCGATCATCAGATCTCCCGCTTCTTGTGACTCATCTACGCGGCCGAGCAGGCGGTTTGCCTCCACGTCCCGCATGGGGATAGGATTATCACGACCCAAAAAATGGATCACATTAGGAATGCCGGCAATGGTTTCGACCACGCTACCCAGCAGGGCGGTGGGGTCGGCTTCCACGAGGATGTAACCAGGTAAGATGTTGCGTTCCGAGATGACCTTCTTGCCACCCCGAATTTTGTACACCTTTTCGGTAGGTACCACAATTTGACCGACGTGATCCGTCCAGCCGGAGCGTTCGACTTCTTTCTCGATGCGCTCCTTGATTTTGCGTTCCTTACCGCTGATAACCCGTAGACTATACCATTTCTTATCCGTCATATTCCTAATGGTAGCTTATCCTAGTTTGGTATAGATGATGTCCGTAAGTCCTTTCCAGGCAAAGTCCATCACCAGTAATATCAAAGCGAAAATTACCGAGCCGGTAATTACTAGGATAGTATTGGTCTGGAGGGTACTGTAACTCGGCCAGGTCACTTTGTGAACCAGTTCGTTGTAGCTTTCCCGGATGTAAAGTTGAAGCTTGTCCATTTGGAAATATTATTTACATGGATAGAGAGACTTCCCGACAATTCGGAAAAGGCTTCTCGCCCCTCCACCGAAAATTGATTCCGACGGATAAAAATTTGCACGGGTGGAGAGACTCGAACTCCCAGCCCCTGGTTTTGGAGACCAGTGCTCTACCAATTGAGCTACACCCGTGTATGGTGTGAAATCGTTTAATCCCGCTTTCAGGATTGGGTCCCAGCCGCCGGTTTCGCTGCGCGGCTTCCTTCGGAGGTTGGAGACCAGTGCTCTACCACCGCGAAGCAGCGACGAAGTCCATTGAGCTACACCCGTGTATGGTGTGAAAAAGTTTAATCCCGCTTTCAGGATTGGGTCCCAGCCGCCGGTTTCGCTGCGCGGCTTCCTTCGGAGGTTGGAGACCAGTGCTCTACCACCGCGAAGCAGCGACGAAGTCCATTGAGCTACACCCGTGTATGGTGTGAAATCTTTAATCCCGCTTTCAGGATTGGGTCCCAGCCGCCGGTTTCGCTGCGCGGCTTCCTTCGGAGGTTGGAGACCAGTGCTCTACCACCGCGAAGCAGCGACGAAGTCCATTGAGCTACACCCGTGTATGGTGTGAAATCTTTAATTCCGCTTTCAGGAATCCATTGAGCTACATCCGTAGAACGGGAAAGTTAAGCACCCAAAAAGGGGTACTTAACTTTCACATTCAACGGACCGACGTGAGCCGGTTCGTAGCGTATCGGGGAGTTGCTTACTCGAGGATTTCGGTCACCTGACCGGCACCTACGGTACGGCCACCTTCGCGGATAGCGAAGCGGAGACCTTTCTCCATGGCGATCGTATTGAGCAGCTTTACTTCCAGGGTGACGTTGTCACCGGGCATTACCATTTCTACGTTCTCGGGCAGGTTCACGTCACCGGTTACGTCCGTGGTACGGAAGTAGAACTGGGGGCGGTAGCCGTTGAAGAATGGCGTGTGACGGCCACCTTCTTCCTTCGAGAGTACGTATACTTCGCACTTAAAGTGCTTGTGCGGCTTAACGGAACCCGGCTTGCAGATAACCTGGCCGCGCTTGATGTCTTCCTTGGCGATACCGCGGAGGAGCAGACCGGCGTTGTCACCAGCTTCGCCGCGATCAAGCAGCTTGCGGAACATTTCCACACCGGTGATGGTGGAAGTGAGGGTTTTCTCACCTTCGCGCATCATACCGAGGATTTCGACGGAGTCACCAACGTTGATGACACCACGCTCGATCCGGCCGGTAGCAACCGTACCACGACCCGTGATCGAGAATACGTCCTCGACGGGCATCAGGAAGGGCTGGTCAACGAGACGCTCGGGCTCGGGGATGTCCGTATCGACGGCGTCCATGAGTTCCTTGATCTTGGCTTTGCCGTCGGCGTCGTCTTCGAGGGCCTTGAGGGCCGAACCGATGATGATGCTGGCATTGTCGCCGTCGTAGTCGTACTGGCTGAGCAGTTCGCGTACTTCCATTTCCACGAGTTCGAGCATTTCTTCGTCGTCGACGAGGTCAGCCTTGTTCATGAAAACCACGATGTTGGGTACACCTACCTGGCGGGCCAGGAGGATGTGCTCGCGGGTTTGGGGCATGGGGCCGTCCGTGGCGGCAACTACCAGAATGGCACCGTCCATCTGGGCGGCACCGGTAACCATGTTCTTTACGTAATCGGCGTGACCGGGGCAGTCTACGTGGGCGTAGTGACGGTTAGCTGTTTCGTATTCTACGTGGGCGGTGTTGATGGTGATACCACGCTCGCGCTCCTCGGGAGCGGAGTCGATGGAGTCGTAGCTCATCTTCTTGGTGCTACCGCCGGCTTCCGCCAGCACGTAGGTGATGGCAGCCGTGAGGGTGGTCTTGCCGTGGTCAACGTGACCGATCGTACCCACATTGACGTGGGGCTTATCTCTATTAAATTTTTCCTTGGCCATCGCGGGTAACTGTTTTAAACGTCTAAATTTGGTTTAGCAAAAATGCAACGGGATCAAACGGACGGGAAGCCCCAGTGATCCTGTAACCCCGTTTCATTGATGCTCGGGGCAAGTTTATCTTTTGCCCGGAAAGCCCTCGAATTCGAAAGCTGCCCGAGACTGCGCATCCACTTGCGTTAAAGCGGATTGAAGCGAGCCGAAGGGGGGATTTGAACCCCCGACCCCTTCCTTACCATGGAAGTGCTCTACCCCTGAGCTACTACGGCTGAAATGCCGGAACGAGACGAGGCGCAAGCACCGTCCAGGACCGGAAAGGCATGAAGAAGGTCGTCCGGCACACTGCTTTTCCCTTACCGAAATCGGTCAAGGATTATACAACCTGCTTTCTAACCCTGGAGCGGAAGACGAGACTCGAACCCGCGACCCTCAGCTTGGAAGGCTGATGCTCTACCAACTGAGCTACTTCCGCAAATAAAAATCAGTCGATCGGAATTCACCACATTTGGTGAAACTGGAGACGATCGGGGTAAACTGGTGGGGGTGATAGGACTCGAACCTATTCAGCCGAAGCACTGGATTTACAGTCCAGCCCGCCTCTCCAACTGCGGCGCACCCCCGGGGTAAACTGACAAGCCATAGCTTGCCCGTTTGCTTGTGATTTTCCGGTGTTCGACGGTATCTGGAGCCGACAGAGGGACTTGAACCCCCGACCGGCTGATTACAAATCAGCTGCTCTACCAGCTGAGCTATGTCGGCTAATCGCACACAAAAACGTGGGCGGTTTCAAGCTTGGGATTACGTAAGAACCCCCGGAATTTCACGATGTCAAAATAACGCTCTTGGTCGTTTCTCAAAAGCGAATGCAAAGATAGAGTTTTCCCCGTGCCCTACAAACTATATCCCAAGATTTTTGAAAAGTCGGGTAGATTTCGGCAGTGGGCGGATAACGGCCCGGCCGGAGGGAAAGTTTCAGGACGGGAAACGGGCCAGGGATGGGAGGGGGCGGAAGGCGGCAGCCGACGAGCCGCGTAGCGGCCAAGCGACAGCGCGCCCCGGAACAGCCCGGCCGGGAGCGACGCAGGAGCGACCGGGGACCCCTGCTGCCGGGACAGTCCAAAACACCTTTGAAATAGCCGCGATTCAATTTCGGGAGAGAGAGGATGTTTACCCGCAGGCAAAAACGCTAACGCAAACCGGCACGCCGCGAACCGAATGTCGCGGCGTGCCGGGGCGGGGCCGGGCAAGAGCGGTGGTCAGACCGTGGTACGCTCTTTGTGCTTGTGCAGTTGGCGGCGCAGGGCGGTGCAGGTAGCATCGCAGGCGGCCTCGAAGGTTTTGTCGGTGGATTTGGCGAAGAGGCGCTCGCCGGGCACGCGGAGGCTGATCTCGACGATCTTGTCGCGGACCTGGCCGCTGTTCTCCAGTTTGAGCGTGACCTGGGCATCGAGGATGCGGTCGTGGATCTGCTCTAGTTTATCGAGACGTTCCTGCACGAAGTCGAGCAGCGTGGAGTCGGCTTTGAAGTGAACGGCCGTGGTTAGTATTTGCATGGTATCCTTTCTTTGGTGTACTATATAAGGTGTGAGAAAACGGCCGACCGATCATGATCCCGATTTAGGGTGGGCCTGGCGGTAGACCTGTTTGATTTTTTCGATGCTGTTGTGGGTATAACGCTGGGTGGCGGCCAGATTGGCGTGGCCGAGCAGGCTTTTGACGGCGTTGAGGTCGGCTCCGTTATCGGTGAGGTGGGTAGCGAACGAGTGGCGCAGGGTGTGCGGCCCGCGCTGAGGCTGGGTGGTAATGGCGGCCAGGTGACCGCACACCTTATTATATACCCATTTTGGGTAGGGCGGCCGGCCGCTATCCGTTAGCAGGAAGGAGGAGCCGTCGGCATCCGGAAATTCAGTCCGTCGGGCATCCAGGTAAGTCTCTATTGCCCGTGCGGTGGTTTTGCCGAAGGGTACGAGACGTTCTTTGTCGCCCTTGCCCCGGACGCGCAGGCGGCCGTTGGCCGAGTCGATATCCGCGAGGGTGAGTTGAAGTAATTCGCCCCGGCGAATGCCGGTACCGTAGAGCACTTCGAGCAGGGCGGCATCGCGGCGGCCGGAAAAATCTTCGCGCTGCCGCAGGTGATCGAGCAGACGGGCCAGATCGGCGGCCGGGATAACCGGCGGCAGGCGGCGCGGCAGCTTGGGCACGGGCAGGTGCAGGGTGGGGTCTTTGGCCAGTCCCTCGCGTTCGCGCAGAAAGTGGTAGAGGGATTTGAGGCTGGACAATTTGCGGCGAATGGAGGCGGCGGCCCGCCCCGCTTCCAGCAGCTCCACCAGCCACGACCGGATCATGGGGGCGGTGGCGGCGGCGGGGTCGGTGATTTCGTAGGTGCCTTGCAGGAAATGAGCAAATTGCTCGGTATCGCGTCGGTAGGCCGCCAGCGTGTGTTCACTGAAGCGTCGCTCGTGGCGCAGGTAGCGGTGAAAGGCGGCCAGAGGCATGGGTGAATGGGTTGGTTTGGTCGGTCAATATAGGTCGGGCGGCTGACTTGCGCAAAAAAAATCGCATCTTGGGCATCCTCCATCAAGCACCGCTATATGTCTAAACCGAAACGATTTGTCCCCCGCCCCGCGTATCCGGGCGGCCCGCGTGCGATGCGCGCTTTTTTAAAGGAAAACCTGCAACTTCCGGAAGAGGCCCGCCTGGCCGGCGTGGACGGTAAAGTGCGCGTCAAGTATTCAATCGACTACACCGGCAAGGTGGTGGCCACGGAAGTACTGCGCAGCCTGGGCCACGGCTGTGACGAGGAAGCCGAACGGGTGGTGAGCCTGCTGGTGTTCGATGTGCCACAGCAGGCCAAGCGCAAGGTGCGGGTACACCAGACGATCGACATCAATTTTAAGGTGAGCAAACAAAAAGTGAAACCCATGCCTCCCACCACGGGACCGACGTATGTGATCGTACCTGATCGGGTAGCGGCTATTGAAGGCCGGGTGATCGCGAAATCACCGGCACCGGTAACTTATCACTATACGGTGACGATAACAAATAAGTAGTAATTCAGCCATCTGGTTTTTGCTGTCAGTTACGTCCCCTTTTTTCCAGGGCTCGCATGACGATTTCCCAGGCAATTTCGTAGGGAGCTATCTCAATATCGTGATCCTGGCCGGTAACCTCGATGGGAAGCTCTCCTAGTTTTTTCAAATAAGGAACAGCCGCTTTTTTTACCATAGCAGTCCTGAAATTATTTTGGGGAAGCAGGATTAACATATCAAGAAAGACCTTACTCCGCTTATTATAATCTTCCATGACGTAGCGGTAGCGGTACTGCATCACGAATTCAGCTAATTTATCAACTTCTTCGTCCTTCTCCATTTTGGTCAGGAGCAAGAACTTAACGACAACGATTGGAATGTTGAGACCCGCCCGGTCGCGGGAGAGGAGATTAAGTTGGTTGGAGAGCTTTCCAACCTTAAATATGGAGGCAGTCGTTTGCTCTTCGTGCTGACCCAACACCCATAACCAAGCATCAAGGAGCAGCCAAAATTCCCGTATGTCTGAAGAGTACTTGCGGAAAGACGAATGCTGAGTTACCTTTCGGTAAACTTCCGCAGCGTGTGAAAAATCAAGGGCGTGAAATGAGTTGACCACTTCCAGTTGCCGTAATTGCAGATCATTAAAGGTGTTCGGTACCACGGCCCGCGAAGCAGCACTAATAAGAGCGGCTGCTTCCTGGTACTGCTTAAGCTGGGTATGGCACATGATGACCTGTAGAGCTATGGTCCGGTAAGCGATACCATTGAAGTAAGAATAATTGTTGATCCGATCGAGTCCCTGATGACCTATTTTCAGGGCACCGGCAAAATCTTTTCGCGCCAGTGCATTTGCCATTCGTAAGTAATCCAACATAAAGTAAATACGAAGAGTGAGACGTTCGGAGGAGTTAACGACCGGATCTAATTCAGCCAAGACGCGGCCGGTGAACTCAACTACCTCGTCTTGAGGAGGGCGCTTACCCCAGTAAAGAGCCGATAACTGCATATAGCTCGCTTCTACCAACATTTCGATGGAGATCAGTTTAGATGCCTGCTGGATGAGGACGCTCAACTCATCAAATCGGTTTTTATCGTAGCCGGCACCCACTTGCAAATTGCGTAATGAGCGGCTAAGTGAGAGCTGCTCTGTAGTAAACTCGTATTTGGTAGCTAACTTGAGGGCCTTCGCGGATACTTGCTCCATAGCTCGAAAAGCCCGGTGAAGCGAAAGGATATTGACCAGTGCGATCGCACGGTTGCACTCCGCATAGGCTTTTCGCTGTCGCACGTTCAGATGGCCGACGTTGGGAATAGGCAGGTAAAGAATCGTTTGTTTCAGCTTTTCACGCAGGTCGAATTTTAGTTTGTAAAATGAATTCCGCTCATTCTCACTCTCATAGAGTGACTGAAAGGCAGAATCATCGTCACTAAGGCCGCCATCATAAATTCCATCATACAACTGCATCAGTCTACTGTCCCGTAGAGCTTCGCTTCCTAGAGGCAGAATCTTGGTGAGTCGGTTACGGTCGACTATCCCGATCAGTTCTTTGAGTACATCCATTGCTATAGTGGTGAGTACAAAGATGCAATATCATTAAGACTTTTTATATCTCTAAGTAAGAATCAAAAAAATTAGTTTGCTCGTTATCAAGTATTTACATCAACAAATATGGCAAAAAATGGCTTTCTTCCACGTAATATTTCTCGTCTAGCTGATAATCCAGAAGCTCAAACCGGGTGCTATATTTGCATCATCGTGAAAGAAAAGTCATTCACAAAAAACCGGGACTGAAGTAAGAATTTAGCCTAAAAACATAAAATACCTATTTATAAATAGGTGGCAGTTAATCACTTGCGTCAGCAGGTAGTGAAGGGTAGTGCAATACCTCCCCGTAATATTTCGTGTTCAGCTGATAATAGATCAGCGGTCTAACCCCCGCATCTTTGTATCACAAACAAACACACAATATCATGTTCGCTATCATCCTAAACGTATTCCTATCCTTCGCATTCACCGGAAACGCCGACGACGTACATACGCCGCCCGTTTTCACCCCAACCGATAATGTCGTGGTCGTTGACCTGACCATGTAAGAATAGCTTTCTCTGAATTTATCGGCGGGTCCGTTAGTGAGCATAAGTCAATTGATCACTCAATGCTTATCTCCTGACGGAACTCGACCGCTAGTTCAGGAAACCACAAACTTTTTTCATTACCTACCCACCCCCGGGAAGGTAGGCGGCAATATTGCCGTTTTCATATCACGTAAATTACACCAATAATGATTACTTCCATCATCAATCTGCTTGCAGCCCTCGGTATCACTAACATCCTCATCGAGGACGTCGTTATCTGAAACCGCCCGGCATACACTGCCGGTTTCGAGCCAAAGAATTTCTTCCTACAGAGTTATGGTGAAAATTCCTTACCTGATGGAGAATTGCAATTTTCAATCCCAAGTCAGCCCGGATCCCCCCCTCCAGGCTGACTTGGGGTTTTTTATGCCCACTTACGTCCGCCCGTATACTTAGAGCGTGTCTCAGCCACCCCTACTTATTAGCTAACCGACGCAATAGTTCGTTTCTTTGGACCTCACTAGCACTCGAACGATTTGACCAGAAGTCGGTATTTCATATTTCTCTGGGGTTGTTTAGTCCTCACAGTAACGCGTTTGTCGGGGCAGCCTTTTCTAGAGCAAACGGCCTCCATCGGCATTCTGCATACGGATGTGGTCAGCGGACCCGGCGCGGGCCTAAGTTTTAAAGACTTTAACGGAGACGGCTTCGACGATCTTTCCATCGGTTCGCGGGCCGGTATTCAGCACCGGTTCTACCGAAATAACGGAGACGGCACCTTCGAACTCCTTCCCGACCCGACCAATATTCTGGCCACCGTTAACCAGTTTCTCTGGGTCGATTACGATAATGACGGCGATCAGGACCTCTTCGCCACCGTCTTCGATGGTCCCAACCGCCTGCTGCGCCGCGACGGCGACTGGCAATTCACCGATGTGACCATCGCCGCCGGTCTCCCGCTCGAAGCCTACCGTCACTATGCCGCCGCCTGGGCCGACTACAACCGCGACGGCCTGCTCGATCTCTACTTCAGCGAGCGCACCCCACCCGGCGTCCCGGAACCCAACCGCAACCGCCTGTTTCGCGGCAATACCGACGGTTCCTTTACCGAAACTACCAGCCCGAGCGGCACCGCCGACCCCGGCCGCGCCACCTGGGGCGGGGCTTTCCTGGATATGGACAACGACAAGTGGCCCGACATCTACATCATCAACGACCGCGATACCCGCAACACCCTGTTTCGCAACCAGCAGGACGGCACCTTCGCCGACGTGTCCGTAGCCACCCAAACCGATCTGGAGATCGACGCCATGAGCCTCGCCATCGCCGATTACGACAACGACGGCCGCGAGGACATCTACGTCACCAACACCGAAGCCGGCGGCTATCTGCTGCGCAATACCGGCAGCCCCACCCTGCCGCAGTTTACCAATGAGGCTATAAACCTGGGCGTCAGTTTCCAGGACGGCATCGGCTGGGGGGCTAACTGGCTCGATGCCGACCGCGACGGCCGCCGCGATCTCTACGTGAGCGGCTCTAAAATCGGCAGCCAGGTCGTTTCCTCCGCCTTCTACCGGCAGGAAACCGACGGCACCTTCAGCCAGCCCGCCGCCGGTTTTGTGGGCGATACCATCCTCAGTTATACCAATGCCGTCGGCGATCTGGATAACGACGGCCGTCCCGATCTGATGGTTATCAATCAGTCGCCCTTCGCCTCCCAGTTCTGGCGCAATGTCGGCACGGACGTCAACCACTATTTTCGCTTCCGCCTCACGGGCATCCTCTCCAACCGCGAAGGAATCGGCAGCCGGGTAGAGGTATATTCCGCCAACGGCTACGCCCTGCATTACACCCGCTGCGGCGAGGCGTTTTTGGCGCAAAACACGGCCTCCCCCCTCATCGGTCTCGGCACCGCCACCACCGTGGATTCGGTCCGCATCACCTGGCCCACCGGCCACCGGGATTTAATCACTAACCTGGCCGCAGACCAGCTCCATGTTTTCACGGAGGGCCAGAGCAGCCCCGGCGAAGAAATCCAGGTCGATTCCGGTCTGGTCCTCCTCACGGCCGTCAATGAGCCGGGCCGGGCCGGCGGTTCTCCCACGCTCCTCGGCAATCCATCAGCCGCGCCCACGATCCTGACCGGCAATTGGCCCGGCGGCAGCTACACCATATATAAGGTGTCGGGCGAAGCAATCGGTAGCGGCCGTTTCGGAGGCGGCGGCAGTTTTTCTCCCGGTCTCCCCCCTACCCTTGCGGCGGGCGTTTATCTGATTGCACTGCGAGACGATAGCAGCGGCAGGCAGGCAGTATTGCGTTGGGTGAAGCCCTGAATCTCTAGGGTGCTGAATTGGGCGTGCCGCCTCGGCTAACGCCTCGCCGTCGGTCCCTTACCGGCTCGCAGGTCTGCTCGGCCCCTCCGCTGCGCTGCGGGTCTCCTCCCTCCGGTCGGCCCGTCCAGGCACCTCACGCGAGGGAGGGGGGGTACGCTTGGTTTATTAGCTGGGATACAACATTTTCACCTCACCGCTTCACCACCCTACCCACACTCCGCCCCTCCACCGCCACCACATAAATCCCCCCCGGCAAACGCGAAAGATCCAGTTGAAACTGCCCCCCGGCGGAATTGGAGGTATCATTATTCGGCTCCAGCACCAACCGCCCCAGGGCGTTATATACCGTGACGCGCAGCGGCCTACTCCCCCACTCCATCGGAGCGGTCAGGGTAACCAACCCCGTAGTCGGGTTAGGAACCAATATAATAGTGGCAGCCAGATCCGCTTCCTCTTCTACTCCCACCGTTTGGCAAGCCAGGGCATTGTCATCAAATGCCAGGTATTCTCCCGGCTCCAGGTCGCGGCCGGCGAAGCCGGCGTAGTCCTCCGCATAGCGGGGGACGCGGAAGGTGGTGTTATTAATTAGCGGTAGCCCCGTTTCCACCGGCTGGCGCACGCCACCATTGAAGGGGGTCTTGTACTCCCACACTACCTCGCCGGCGGGGTTCAGCTCGAAGGTCAGGCCGGTGCGGCCCACGCAGATCAGCGTATTGCCGTTGGGCAGCGGTTGGATGCCGGACAGGCCGGTACTGAAAGTTTTATTCACTTCGGGGTGGGCGTAGGTCGCCTCGAAAGCGGCGGGGGCGAAGGTGTTGCCGATCATTTCGTACACCTGCGCGATCGTATCGAATACCGGTGCCAGCAACTGCCCGGCGGAACGGGTGCTGCCATCCAGGCGGTTGTTAAAGATGGTTAGCATCCCGTAGCGCGGGTCGGATTCCGGCAAGTGGTCGTCGGTCCACTGCACGTCGTGCTGGTAAAAAAGCTGTTGATTATTGGGCGTGCCGCGCCGGTAGGCGGCGGGGTTTCCCCAGCGGTAGAGCAGTTCGCCGCCCCGGCCCGCGTTACCGCCCGTGCTGCCGGCCGCCTCGGCGGAAGTAGTACTGTGGTCGATGATCCAGATTTCATCGAAGCGGGGAATACTGATCACGATCTGGTCCAGACCGGCATTATAATCCAGCGCATTGGCGTGCAACCAGTCGGCCACGCCGTCGGATCCCAGGCCGTAGTTAATGTCGATCCGGCCGGGGTTTTGGCCCACGTTACCGAAATTTTCCAGCGTGGCGTCCCGGTCCTGGATCAGGTGATCGCGCACGTGCCACTCCCACACGATCTCGCTCGTGAGCGGCTCGATCTCCAGGATCATCTCCGGCCACAGCACGCTATCACCCAGCATATCCGGCCGCCGGCCGGCGGCCAGGGCCTCTTCCTGCGTCATTACTTCCCAGGCAATGGCCAGCACGTTGCCGTTGGGTAGCGGCTCGATGTCGTGGTGGAGCCGGGCGGTGCTGTCGGCCAACACGTAGGTCCAGAGCAGTTCATTATCCCAGTTCCGCAACTCGATCCCCTGACCCGCGCCCCCGGCCCAGATGGGATCGCTCGGACCGCCGCCGATGCGGAAGGTCTTGAGCAAATCTCCGTTCTCCCGAATATACGCGGTGTTACCCGGTTGGCTTCCTTCCTCACCCGGCCAGTTGTGTACCACCCGGCCGCAGTTGTCTAGAAGCCATACGTCCGGCTGGTTGTGGGGGTAGAGCAGGTTATAGCCGGGATGGGTCTGTGCCTCGTCGTTATATAATAAACCGACCTGGACGGTCTCCTGGGCGGAGATGGCGCAACTCAGCAGGCAAAAGAATATGAAGTAAATAGCTTTCATGAATCGTCAGGTTTTTTTGGGATAGCTTGGTAGTTAACAGCTATTTTTTGGAGCACTGCTAAATTTAACCCTTTCTAATCTCCCGCGTGAGGGGCCTGGAAGGTGCAGGCGGTAGCCGGCAGCCCGCAGGGCCGAGCGAATAGCGAGCCTGGAAGGACCCGACCCGCGCCTTAGCGCGGGGCACGCCCGGAAAATCACTCGTCCCCTATTTTCAAACAACGACGCCCCCCGCTAGGCAGGAGGCGTCGAAAATTAGCGATAATATTTCGTCCGCAGACAAAATTACTACATACCGTTGTTCAGTGGCGGCCAATCAGTGCCGTCAGGACGGGTGATAACAGCCGTACCACCCTCGCCATAGTCATTAGACCATACGATGGTCAGGACCGGACCGTCGACCGTTACTTCATTATAGGTATAGATTTCACCCCAACGGCTGGAACCGATTGGAGTAAGCGTTCCACAAGCATCCTGAATTTGCAGCGATCCGCCAGGCAGGGTAGAGGAACCCATTCCCGATGCAACACCGGCACAGCCGTAGTAGGCACCAAAGCTGAAGTCTTCTACTTCGTAAACACCGATGGCCACTTCGGTCCAGGTCGTCGTACCCGTCCAGGTCGTCGACTCACAGTCATATGGCCAAGGTAGCGTCGGAGTACCCTCCAGGTCATAAGTACCCGCCAGATTGGAAGGACAGATGATCGCCTGGTTGATCCGGAACAATCCTTGAAAGGCCGCACCGCCACGTACGTTCGTACCCGTATTGTTATTGCTGAACGTCCGTCCGTCGTTCATGACAATGGTAGCGTCAAAACGGATGGTGTTACCACCGACGATATCAGCCGTGGTCAGACCGAGAGCGGTCAGGGCGTCCGCGAACGAGAAGCTGGTTGTGAGGGTAGGAAGCCCACGCTCCGAGCGACCCCAGTCAGCAGGCGTAAAACTGCGGAAATCGACGGGGCCGACATTGGCACCGTTGTTATCGATATAGGAAACCTGCCAGTTGTATTCGGCGACGTTCATTCCCTGGTTGTCGTCGTAGAATTCCACGGTGAAAGAGATCACGGACTCCTCCGGCGCGAAGAAATCGTAAACACCGTTGATGCCGTCGATCAGGCTGCCGTAGGCACCGTGCTCGATATCAGCGAACTCGGGGAAGGGGCGCTCTTTTTCCTCGCAGGCCGAAAAGGCGAGCAGGAAGAGTGCGCCGAAGAGAAAAATATTCAGTTTTTTCATTTTCGTAGGATGAGAGCGGCGGAACGGCCTGGTGCGTTTTGCGGCGACCGTTCCGCCGGTCAGTTAGTTAAAGGAAGTTGATGGGCGGTTCACCGATTACTTGATGAATCCAGCGGGGTTGGTGTCCCAGAACACCTGCGTCGTCAGATCAGTCTTCTGCGCAACGCTGGAGTTTCGGTTCACGAAACTAGCGGGATACCAGAAGGTACGGGGAAAGGGACCGGGGTTCGGCTCGCGCACCGGCTGGAAGCCGGCGGGCTTACCGGTACGGCGGTAAAGGTTGTAGATGTCCAGGCCCGAACCATGGGCAGCCACGTAGAATTCTTCGGCCACGACCTGCATCTTACCATCGGCATCGGCTGAGTTAAACTCGTCGAGTACCGTAGTAATGTAGAGGTCGACGATCGAATCGGTGGGTACCAACTGGGGGTCTACCCCGGCGGGGAGGGCACCGAAGTTACGTACTTTCATCATCGACTCGCGGATACCGGCTTCCAGGAAACCGGCGGCGTCGCCACTTGCGCCCATCGTCAGGACGGCCTCAGCCCGCAGGAACTCCACGAAACTGGACAGTAGAACTGGTTGGATACCGGCACCGCGCAATCCGTCCGTACCACCATTAGATACGCCCATACACTGGTTAGCATCGAAGAGGCCACCGGCGGGGTACTGGCCCCAGGCGGTACGCTTCAGGTCATCGGGGGGGATACCGTCGTCGTTACCGTGATCACGTCCCCAGTAACCGGTGTAATTATCCAGCGGGTCGCTGAACGGACCGGATGCCGTACACCAGGGGGTGCCGGGGGGGTAGTGATCGGGCGGGGGCAAGGCGGCGCAATCAAGGGTGAAATCATCCTCGTCGGTCTCGTCGCAGTCCTGGCGGAAAAAGTAGTAGCGCAGGCGGGGGTCTTCCACCGGCTTGTCGGAGAACATGAACCACATCATGTAGTTGCTCATGTAGAATCCGGGGCCGCCGTCTTCGTAACCGTCTGAGTAGAAGGGGTGGCGTGAATCCGGGTTGGCACGGGTGGTACCGTACTGCCACGCGAAGTCATCGGCACCGGTCTCGATCAGTGCGGCGGTATTAACCAGGTCATTGAGCACCGTTGGATCCACCGTGTTAACCAGCTTGGTCTGCACGTAGTAACGCAGTTTGAGCGAGTTACTCAGCCGCTGCCACTTGGATACGCTCCCACCATAAGTCAAATCACTTACAATGGAGCCTACTGGGCTTGCTAAATCCATATCTGCTTCCTGGAGAATCGCAAAGGCCGCCGCGTAAACCGCTGCGTCATCGTCAGCCACCGGACGAGGGTTGTCGATTCCCTGGAAAGCCTCGGATAAGGGGATATCTCCAAAGAGATCCACGAGAGTGAACAAGACGTAAGCCTTGTAAATCTTGGCTACCCCGGCCTGGGCCGTCAATCCTCGCTCGTCGGAATTATTGATGATGAGGTTGATGTCCGAAAGCAAGTTGGAGTAAGACTGACTCCAGAGAAAATCGAAGCTGGTCGGGCTATCGTTATTATTGTATAGACCGCCGTCGTCCATAGCAACCATGCGCACGTAGGGCATGGTTTCGTCACTGACCTCATCCGCCCACTGGGCAAACTCGATCTGGACGCGATTAAAAAGGAACTGAGTTTCCGCATTGTTCGGAGCCACGTCGTTGGGACTCGTCAGGTTGTCATCCAGCTCGGTCAGCTCACAGCCACTGAAGCATAGCACCAGGGCGAGCAGACCTAACTTGAAAAAATTATTCATTAGACTTATTTTATTCATTCAGTGAATGATGGACTTCCCCTTTTTCCCGGTGCAACCCGCCGGGGTTTGAGTGGCCATGTGTCACTCAAACCCCAACCGGTTGCTGGGTGCGGGGAAGAAAAAGTTGATTTAGAAAGTCAGGCGGATCGATCCACCCAGTTGCTTGGCAGTCGGCACGTTCATCAGCTCGAAGCCGCGACCGTTACCTACACCCAGGCTCGAAACTTCGGGGTCAAAGTTCGCGCCCTTGGGGAAACCGTAAGCCCGGAACCAGAGGTTCTGACCCGAAACCGTCAGCGTGACGGTACCGAAGGGGCTGTTGGCTAGCAGGCTCTTAGGCAGGGCATAAGAAAGACTTACTTCGCGTAGTTTCAGGTAAGTCGCGTCAAAGACGGCGTTCTCATCCTGAAACACACCACTGTTCTGCCAGTAGTGCTGCGTGGAGGTGATTTGAATGTTGTTCGGTGAGCCATCCGGGCGTACGCCGGGAGCGATTACCGTTACAAAGCGATCGAAATCGGTTTCCTGCAAGATACCACGGGCCATCAGGGTAGAGGCAGTCGTGGAATACATGATACCACCATCCTGGTAGGCCATCAGGGCGTTGAAGTTAAAGCCCTTGAAGAATAGGTTAATGCCACCGTTCAACAAGAAGTTGGGGTTGGGATCACCGAATTCCGACAGGTTAGGATCCGTATCGTAAGTACCGAGGCTGTTGACAACACGGTTGCCATTCTCATCACGGACAATACCGTTGCCCTTGATGATGCCGTAGGGGCGGCCGGGGACGGCGAAATTACCCAGGTTGGTGTAACCCGAAATCACGAATTCATCCAGGCCGGGGGCCAGTTCGTCCACTGTACCCACGTTGCGGGTGAAGTTGGCGTTAACGGTCAGCGACACGTCGCGGGTGCGGATGGGCGTGATGTCTACGCCGATCTCAATACCCTTGTTGGTGATCGAGGCGGCATTAATGGTCGTATTGGTAAATCCGGTTGAGGGATCGAGATCCAATGGCAGAATTAGGTCCTTCGACTCCTTATTATAGTATGACACATCAATTCCTACCTTATTATCGAAGAACTTACCCTCTATGCCGAGTTCCAGTTCCTGGTGTAGTTCGGGCTTCAGGTTCGGGTTACCGAACTGGTCGTCCACGAAATTGGTGTTAACCGTTGTTCCCCCATTCGTAGTGAATGAGCGGGTCTGGAGACCGAGCACGTTACGAGTCTGGTAAGGTTCCGGGTAGCCGGCCGAAGTACCGTAACCCACACGCAGTTTAAGGAAGTTAATCGCGTTACTGGTCTGGAGAGCCGAGAAAGCATCGGTAGGAACGAAAGATAAGGAAGCCGATGGGTAGACGATCGTGCGATTTTCTGCTTCCAGCGTAGAGGTCCAGTCGTGGCGGGCCTGTACGTTAGCGTACAGGTAGCTACGGAAACCGATCGAGGCGGTCGCGAAAGCACCCAGCAGGTTCTCCGCTACTTGCGAAGAAAAATTACTGTGGTTGATGTAGTTATCGTGCGTCTGCAGACCGAATACGAACTGATCCGTGGAGTTGGCGAAAGTTGACTCACGGGTATCGCGACGAATGTTGAAACCAACGACACCGTCCAGCGTGAAGTCACCGCTTAGGCGAGCGTCATACTGGAGGTTGAGGTTGTGGTCCTGGATTACATTAAGTCGATCCGAAGTCAGCAGTGAACCGGTAGGAATCTGCGCGCCACCCTTGTTGGAAGCAAAACGTTGCTTCTGGGCGTAGGCATCCACACCTAAGCGGTAGGTAGCAGCCAGCCAGGGAGTTAGTTCATAAGTTGCCTGAACCGTACCAAAGAAACGACGCACTTTTTCCGAGTTGCTGGTGTTGTTAAGTGTCCAGTAAGGGTGCTGAATGTCATTACCGCTCCGGTAGTAGATCGACGAACGATCTTCGGGGTTCTCGTATTCCAGGCCGTTCAGGTCAACCGAGCGGGGCGTATAGAATACATTGGCAAACAACGAACCGTTCGTAGCATCGCCACCGGCACCGTTACTGCCGGCACCGGCACTAGCTGCGGGGTTAGACGAGAACGAAACGGCTGCGGGTGGAGAGATACGGTCGATATCGACGTAGTTGAAGGTCGAATTAATCTTCAATCCGTTGTTAAGCGTGGTGGTAAAACCAAGACCGAAGTTGTGGCGATCCAGTTCACTAAGTGGCACGAAACTATCCTCATTGCGATAGCTGTAGCTGAAGTTCATCGAAGAACCCTCGCTGAGACGGTTGGCGATATTGATCGACGTGTTGCTGATTAGGCCGGTCTCGAAAAAGTTCTGCAGGTTGTCGTAGGGACGGTAGTCGTAGCGGGCACCCACGTACTGCGGGAAAACGCTATTCAGATCGGAACGGCTGTAGGGGTGCGCAATCGTGCCATCAGCGGCAACGCCGTAGCGACCGGGCTGGTCGAAGGGCGCTCCCCAGTTGGAGAAAGCCACCGAAGCCTGGTTGTGAAAACCGTTACCGTAGCTGTCCTGGTCGTCCGGGCGGCTGGCAATGGTATTCGCGTAGATCGACTGGTCGACCGTAATCTCCAGTTTCTTGTCCAGGGGTTGAGTTAGACCATTTTTGGTTGTTACCAGGATCACGCCGTTACGACCGGCCTCACCGTAAAGTACGGTAGCCGAAAGTCCCTTCAGCACCGAAACTTCCGCGATAGTGGCAGGGTCGAGGTCCAAAAAGCGGCTGGATGCCGTAGCACCACCGGCGCTAAAGTTAGCGTCATCGTTCGTCGAAGTATTAAACGGCACGCCGTCCACCACGAACAGCGGCTGGTTAGAGCCGGAGATCGAGGAGTAACCACGAATGATGATGTTCGTACCCGAACCGGCCAGGCCGGAGGTTTGGGTAATGTCCACGCCGGCGATCTTACCGCGTAGTACGCGGGAAATGTCGGCCTCGGGGCGCAGTTCCAGTTGGGTGTTGTCCAGCGTGGTTACGGCATAACCGAGGGCCTTCTTGTCGCGGCGGATACCCAGACCGGTTACCACGACCTCATTCAGCTGCGAGGCATTCTCCTCCAGCGTGATGATGACGTTGTTCGAAGCCGTACTAATGGCGTATTCCAGGGAAGTAAAACCCGTGTAGCTCACCACCAGGGTGTTAGCATCAGCGGGTACATTAACGGTAAATTTGCCATCTACATCGGTGACCGTGCCGGAAGTCGTTCCTTTAATCAGGACGCTCGCGCCGATCAGGGTCTCTCCCTTGGCATCCTGAACGGTGCCGGAGACAGCCCGCTGCGCCAGCACGAGGCTGAACGTAAAGCAGGCGAGAGCAAGCACTAGTGCAAGTCTTTTCATACTAGTTCCAAGTTTAGTTGGTTTCAAAAAATTGTGAGTGAATAGAATAGTGGACCAGCCCCTTAACCGATCTAAGGTTCGGCGGGACAAGATCAAAAGTCTTCAGTTTTTCTTTCGCTAGTTGGGGCAAGGCTGGAAAGCAGAATCGACCACCTTTTTTCGGCAAAATATCAATTAGGGCATCAATCATCGGGTAGGTTAGCTCCGAAAACCGGTAAGATTCGCCATGGCAATACGGCTCACAAACAAAATTCGCTGCCTATATTATCCTACAAAGGTAAAATATTTGTTAAACTCGACCAACAAATGAACCCCTGCACAATAAATCAGTTCGCTCGATTTGGTACGCCTAACGTCATTTGTATTGGTGTTACTTCCTTTAATCCAGGCACTTAAGGTAGAGTTGAATGGTATTTGCCAGGCCAAAATAAAGTGCGTCCGTTACCAGCGCATGACCGATAGAAACCTCTAATAAGCCCGAAACCTCCCGTTGGTAGTAGCGAAGATTCGCTAGGTTCAGATCGTGGCCCGCATTCAACCCTACCCCCAGTTCGGCGGCCCGCTCGGCGGCCTCCACATGCGGCGCAACGGCCGCCGCCGGGTCGGCCGCAAAGTTGCGGGCATAGTAGCCCGTATAAAGTTCCACCCGCTCGGCCCCCAGTTCGGCGGCACCGCTCACGGCCCTCGGGTCGGGGTCTACAAACAAAGACACCCGGATACCCGCCGCCCGCAGGCGCTCAATCACCGGCTTCAGTTCCGCCCGCCGGCCCACCGTGTCCCAGCCGTGATCGCTCGTCAGTTGGTCGGGGCTGTCCGGCACCAGCGTACACTGATGGGGCGGGTTGTCCAGCACCAGTCGCATAAAATCTTCCGAGGGGTAGCCTTCGATATTGAATTCCGTGGTCACCTCCCCGCGCAGTGCCGGCACGTCGGCATAGCGAATGTGCCGCTCATCGGGCCGCGGGTGCACGGTGATCCCCTCCGCCCCGAACGCCTCACAATCCTTGGCCACTTGCACCAGATTGGGCAAATTTCCGCCCCGCGAGTTACGCAGCAGGGCAATCTTGTTCACATTCACACTCAGGCGGGTCGTCGACATGGCAGTTCGGTTTGGATGGGCGGTAAAGGTAGGTCGTGCGTTTTTATTCGGGCGTGTCCCCGGCCGAGGGGCCGGGGCCGGTCCCCTACCGGCTCGCAAGTCTGCTCGGCCCTGCGGGCTTCCTCCTTCGTCGTCTCCGTCCGGGCACCTCACGCGAACACGCCGCTCGTACACGCCGCTCAGGTCGAGGACGTCTACGTCCGAGACGTAAACTGTCCTACTTGCTCGTACTCCATGCAGCCGGCTGCGCCGCCCGGCTCGGACCTGTATTTCCTCGACCTTTTAAGCATGAAAAGTGCTCACTCCACTTCCACCACCACCGTCCGCACGCTCCGCTTCCCGTCTTCGGTCAGCAGCAGCGCACGCGCTTCTTCCCGCTCGAAAACCTCGGCCAGGTCGCGCAGGCGGCCGGCGGGGATGCGAAGTTTTTCACAGGCGGCCAGCAAGGGGTCGCACTCCCAGTGCCGCACGGCCGGGCTTAGATAATTCACCAGGGCCGATCGCTCGCTCACCCGGCCGCCGTTAGCGGTAAAACGATTGTCCGGCGGCAGGTCCAGTAACTCGGTCAGGGCGGAAAACTGGCGGTCGTTGCCGATGGCAAAAACGATCGGCTTACCGTCAGCGGTGATAAACAGGTCGCCGTAAGGAGCAATGTTGGGGTGCAGGGTACCCATGCGCCCCGGCACATGGCCGCCGATCAGGTAGTTGGTGGCCTGATTGGCCAGCGAAGAAATAGCCGCCGCGTACAGACTGGTGCGCACCAGCCCTCCCCTCCCCTCGCGTTCACGGCGCAGCAAGGCCAGGAGGATACCTTCCTTTAACTGGTGCGCGGCCAGAATATCGATCAGTGCCACGGGCAGGCGAGCCACCTCGCCACCCGCCGTTCCGCACATGGAGAGGTAGCCCGTTTCGGCCTGGAGGATGATGTCGAAGGCGGGACGCTCGTCATCGGGTCCGAAGGCATCCAGTTGCGCGTAGATGAGGCGTGGGGTGCTTTTCCAGTAAGGCCTCGTGGTCCAGTTTCCAGCGGCGGGCGGCGGCGGTTCGGAAGTTACTGATCACGATATCGGCATCACCAATCAGGCGATGGGTTTCGGCCAGGTCGGCGGCGTCGTTCAGGTCCAGGAAGCGGTGTTCCTTGCGGTAATTGACGCTGTGGAAGTAGGCCGAGGTAGGCGCATCCGGGTCTTCGGAAGGTAGTTTCCAGTGGCGGGTCACGTCGCCGCCCACGGTTTTGTTCTCGATCTTGATGACCCGCGCACCCAGCTCGCTGAAAAAGCGGCCCACTGCCGGACCGGCCAGTACGGAGGCCAACTCTATTACCTTCAGTTCCTCCATTACTCTCATGTCCGTTATCTTCGCGGCAAATTACTGCTTTATGTCCGGTACCGCCGCCCCCGCCCTGCGGGAAACCAATTTCACGCTGCCCGGCCAGACGGCCTTTTACCGTGGCAAGGTCCGTGACGTATATACCATCGGCGACCAACTCCTGATGGTGGCCAGCGACCGGATTTCGGCCTTCGACCACATCCTGCCCCGCGCCATCCCCCACAAGGGCCAAGTGCTCAACCAGATGGCTACCCATTTCCTGGAGGCCACCCGCGACATTTGCCCCAATTGGCTCACCGCCGTTCCCGACCCCAACGTAGCCGCCGGCCACGCCTGCGAACCCTACCGGATCGAGATGGTCATCCGAGGCTACCTCACCGGCCACGCCTGGCGCACCTATCGCGCGGGCGGCCGCACGCTCTGCGGGGTGGCCCTGCCCGAGGGGATGCGCGAAAACGACCCATTCCCACGTCCCTATCATCACCCCCGCCACCAAGGCCGAAACCGGCCACGACGAGGACATCAGCCGCGCCGAGATCATCGCGCAAAAGATCGTTCCGGCCGAGGAATACCGGCAATTGGAAGCCTACACCCGTGCTCTCTTTGCCCGGGGAACGGAGATGGCCGCCGCGCGGGACCTCATTCTGGTAGACACCAAGTATGAATTCGGAAAGCGCGACGGCGAGATCAACCTGATCGACGAAATCCATACCCCGGACAGTTCCCGCTATTTCCACGCCGCCGGTTATCAACAGCGGCAGGCCGCAGGCGACCGGCAGCGGCACCTCAGCAAGGAATTTGTCCGCGAGTGGCTGATCGAAAACGGTTTCCAGGGCCTCGACGGCCAGACCATGCCCGCCATGCCGGATGAGTTCGTGAATTCGGTCACCGACCGCTACGTGGAACTCTATGAGTTAATTACGGGTCAAACCTTCTTCCGGCCGCCGCGCACGAGGATCCGGCGGTGCGGGTGGAGCGGAATGTGCTGGCTTATTTGGGAGGGTAAAGGATCATTAAGTAGTTACGCAAGTGTTTCCTCGAACACGCTCATCGCGCGAAAACAATTTTTCCCGCAGCAAGATCAAGCGTGAAACGAATTAATCCTTCCATTTCCTTCAATTCAACTGTTCAGTGTGATGCTAGAATCTGTCATCTTCTTCGCTTTACTACCGACTCCGTTAGACGACTGTTTTAGCCAAGCGAAAGCAGGTCCGGTCCGCTTATTGCCATCATGGAAAACCATGGTTGCTTAACAACACTATACGTATATAATGCTGCTTTTTCGCCTACGCAAGGATACGTTTTCTCCCGAAACGCTACTGTCAACGCTTCGATCAGGTAGTCAGAGAGCATCTCCGTCCAGCAGGTTGTCAGGTGGCTGAAGTTGGTCCATCTGCTCATTGATCGACCTCCTATTGGCAGCTAAATCTCTTTTAAGGGCAGGGAGTGCAAAGATTAAGCAAGAGCTTTAAACACCTCATCATAACGGCTAAATTTTCCGTAATCAGGGAATCAACTTTACCCTCCCGCAATTGCTGACAGGTGTAGCGACACTGATTTCTCGTGCGGATTCAATCACTACCTCTTTTAGGAGATTCCAGTCTTCCAGCAGTATTTCCTTGACAGGAGGATTTAGCTGCTCACGGTCGACAGATCCGATTTGCATCTCGATGAACCTTCAGAGAAAATATGTAATAGGGGATGGTTTCCGGCAACGTCGTTAACCTAGATCGGGTGCTTTTCCATTCGACGGCTTCAGAATGTTAAGTCGACTGTGACCTCTTACTCCCCACTCTCAATAGCTCAACCGGCTATACGGCAGGTTCTCCACATCCATATTATGCACATCGTACCAGGCGATGAAGTCCTCGAAATCGGAGCGGTGGATGGAGAGATAAATGTCAAACATCTCGGGTAGGGCATGGCGGAAGATGTAGTAATTGTAAGGCTCGAAATGGCCGGCTTCGCGCACCTGGTGCAGGTAGTCGAGCAGGGCGTTGGGGTAGTTTTCGGGGGTGGTAGGATCAGCGTACCAATCGTCGATAAAGGTGGATCTGATCGCGATCAGGTTGTCGATGGTAGGAAGGCCGCCTTGGTAGAAGGGGGCAGTTAGGGCGAATTTCGTGGCCATCATGCGAGGAAAGGGAAAAAGGGTGGACATTATCCTACTCACGTTACTGGTATCTTTTAGGGCATCGAGAGATATTTGAACGACCTGGTTCTTGGCGACCAAATTAAACTCGCCGGAGGTATCGCTGGTGGAGACGTATACATCGAAGTACTGCCGGAAGAGCAGCTCGCTGATCTCGGCCGTGCGCTGGGTATTGAACTCGGTGTTGAGAAACATCTCGCCGTAGAGCAGGGTCCACAGCCGCTCCTCGGTACGGGCGAACATCTTGGCGGCCTGATAGAAGTTGGAGGGATAAACGGGGTCTACGGTAAGTCCTTGTTCCCAGGTGACCAAGGCATCGCCCAGACGGTTCTCGTTGACGAATACAATGCCCTTTTCCAAGTGCAACGGACCGGAATTCGGGAATTTTTTCAGGCCGCCGTCGTAGGTTTTCATGGCTTTGTTGCGCTGCCCCAGCATATCGTAGGCGTTGCCGAGCAGGGTATAACACAACTCATTCTCGTAGCCTTTTTTAATTACGCGCTTCAGTAATTTGGCGGCCGTCCCATAATCACCCTGCCGGTAGTGGGCCAGGGCGATCTCGTAGTCGTAGATGGGGTTGTAGGCGATCGACTTCGCCTCTTCCAGTTTAGCGATGGACGGGGCATAGCTTCCTTCGTCCATCAATTGAATGGCCTCGCGGAGAAGGGAGTCGGCCAATGACCGGGGCGAGGGTGTCTGCTGGGCCGAAAGGAAGAGAGGGAAGAAAAGGAAGGGTAGAAACAGGTAGCGCATGGGGCGTAGGGGTTTGAGTTTAAAGGTAGGGAAATATTGGGAGGTGGCGACCGGTGCGAGGCCTACCGGTCAAGAGGAGGAATTGGCTTTTTACCTCTGGTCGAGGGGAATCTAGGATGCCTGCTTTATGCTCGCTATTAGGTGTGCCGACCGGAGGTGGCGGCATCCTTGGTTCGCGCGACCGGAGGTCACGCACCGGTACTGCGTGAGGTGCCTGGAGGGGCGTTAGCGCACGCAGTGCCGAGCGATTAGCGAAGCCCGGAAGGGACCGGCCCGACCGTAGGGAGGGACACGCCCAAAGCATAAGGACCATACGGGTAAAAAGGAACGGTTAGAACTGGTAGCACTTGACCGCGCGCCCACGGCCCCTACTACGGCCGCCGCTGCCGCGTTTTTTAGCGCGGGCGGTGCCGAGGGAGTGAAATTTGAGGCCGACGTAGAAATCCGCGCCGGCCCAGCGGTTGCGGGGCAGGAGGGTGCCGAAGAGGCGGTCGGTGCCGAGGGTGAGGGGGCCGATGCGCAGGGCGGTGCCGACGTGGATGCGCTGCCACTGCTGGAGGGTGACGGGGAAGGCGAGGCCACCCCACCAGTGTTGTAGGCGCGGCACGACGGCCAGACGGTGGGGCGAACCGAGGCGGGTGGCGGTGCGTGCGGCGGGCAGGGGACCGCTGTAAATGGTGCTGAGGTGAACTAGTGGCGTAAAGGCGTAATCGAACTGGAGGGAGAGGCGGCTGGGCAGGCCGAGAGTGAAATCGCGGGCGACGAGGGAGGCGGTGGAGTCGCCGCCGTAGACGTCGCTGCTGAACCGGGCGATGGTACGGTTGAGGCGAAAATCTCCCTCGGGTTGCTCGTAATCAGTGGTGCTGACCGTGGTACGGTCGGGCGTGGCGAAACGGTCCTGACGGCTGGTCTGGTCGAGGTGGAGGACGCCGAGATCAAGGAGGCTGAGGCCGAGGGTGGCGCGGTAGCCGTCGTCATTGTCGGGCAGGAAGGCGTACTGCACGCCCAGGTCGATGCCGAAGCCGTTGCCCTTGGCCTGGAGTTGGTAGTCTTCTTCGGTGGACCAGTCATTACTGAAGGCCGTCTCGATGGCGAAACCGCTGCCTCCGACGGTGGTGTTATCGACTTTGGTGAACGGAAAATCCGTTTCGCCAATCACGTAGCCCGCCTCGAAGGGGATGAGGTAACGCAGGTTGCCCCCCACGCTCCAGTCACCGGCGGAGGCCTCGATGCGGTGGGAGGCGTGGATACCGATCTCGGCCCAGGCGGCCCCGCTGCCCCGCCCGATATCGGCATTAAACGTGGTGCCGAAATCGCGGCCGTCGTAGGGCGTAAAACTGAATTCGCCGTCGACCCCGAAGGCACTGATCTCAGTGCGGAAGCGGGTGAAAGCCCCCAGGCGAAGGTTTTCGCCCACGGCAACGGAGAAGGCCGGGCCGAGCACGTCAGCGGAAATGAACAAGTGCCGCCGGCGGCTGCCGGAGAAGAAGCCGTAACCGATAAGGGTCTCGCCGGCAGGTACGTCGGCTTGGCTTAACAGCCCTTCTTCCTCAAAGGTGATGCGGTCGGGATCGGTACGCAGCAGTTTAGCGGCGGAGGTGCCGGCGAGGTAGGCATAGTTGTTGCCGCCGCCTAGGCTGAAGTGGACCAGGTTAACGTCCAGGTTATAGGGCGTGCGAACGCCGGCTGCGGGCTGGAGGAAAGTGCCGTTAATACCGGCGTGGGGGTCTGGCCGGTAGCCGAGTTGGGCCTGCGCAGGGAGCAGGACCGGCAGGAGAATAGCGAGGCAGCAAAAGAGACGGAAGCGCATAAAGGGACTTGCCCCGGCGTGCGGGAGCACGGCGGGGGGTATTTAAATCGGTGCGTGACGATAGGGATGACTGGAGAAACGGTGACGGGGCGGGGCAGATTGGCCGACAGGCCGGGAAAGTTCGGGGATAACTTCCGGACGGCTGATGATGATGTAATCGGCCCAATCTACGTAGGGGGTCAGATCGGTAATGGCACGGTTATAGAAATCGGTTTCGCCCTGGCGTTTGGCAAGATAAAGCGAAATATTGGGACTGATATCGGGAATGGAGATTACGTGGGCATCCGTCGGCACCCCCATCCGGGTGAGCGCGTCACCGATGCCGAATAGCCGCTCGGAAGGGGGATCGCCGTGGGGTTCGGTGAAACGCTTTTCCAGGTTACCGTGGGTGTACCAAAATCCGTAAAGCAGGAGGATGGCCAGCGTGGGATAAGCAATCCGCCGCCACCAGGGAGCGGGGATGAGCTGCCCGTATACCCGCATCCAATTTACGGTAACGAATGCCAGGGGCAGGAACATCGTGACAAGGTAATAGTCGTGTACGTCGAATGCACCGTAAAACAGGAAATAGTAGGCCGCCGCGCCGATCAGCAACAGTAGCGTTGCCAGACCGAAGGGGTCGCGGTAGGTGCGGTTAGACGTCCTGGCCGACGGGACCCTCCCCTTCCAGCCGCCAGCCGAATTCACCGCGCAATTCCGCTCCCGGTTCCAGGCTCACCAGGCCGTCGCCGTTGTTGAAGGCGTCGATGTTGCAGGTCATGGGTTCCACGGCCAGGGCGTCACGGTCGGGCGGGGTAAAGAGTTGCAGGTAGCCCCAGGGCGGTAGTTGCCGGCGGTAGTGCAGGCGGCCGCGGGGACCGCTGAGTTGCAGGGAGATTTCGCCGGTTTTCTCCGTCGGCGCAAACCCATTGTCCAGCACATCGGAGCCGACGGCGCGGCCCGCGCCCGCGTAGCGGTCGTGGGCGTAGCGGCGGCCGGTGGGGATCATCGCCTCGTCCACGCCGATCATTTCCAGCGGCGGCAGTGCTAGATGGTAGTCGTCTACCTTGGGTCCAAGACTGAGGTAGGGATGGTAGCCCAGGCCCATGGGGATGGCCGCCGCGCCGGTGTTGCGGGCCGCGAGGGTGACCGTCAGGCCGCCGGCGTCATCCAGCGCATAGGTGACTTCGATGCGAAAGGGCCAGGGGTAGTAGGGCCGGTCTCCCGCATAATCGTAGGCTAGCGTGAGGCGGGCGGAGGTTTCGTTGAGTTCCTGCTCTACCACCGTAAATTCCTGTCCGCCGCCCAGGCCGTGCAGGGCATTGCGGCGGGGCGTGTCGTTGAGGGGAAAGTGGTAGGTTTCACCCGCCCACTCATAAGTGCCGCCCGCCAGCCGGTTCGGGAAGGGAAACAGGATACGGCCGCGTGCCCAGCGGTCGGCCGTCAGGTCCTCGGGGCTTTCGTAGGAGAGGATGGTCTCTTGACCGCCGAGTACGCAACTCATCAGCACGGCCCCGTGGGCGGGCACCACTTCGATGGAGTGAAGACTGACCTCGCTGTAGATAAGGTGCTTGTCGTAGGGGCCGAAGGCTTGCTGGGTGGCGTGGTACATGGCGGGGAGTTGTTAAAGGCGAAATCTTTCAACGTCAAAAGTGGGTGGAGCGTTTATAGGTTCACTGGGCGGGCGCGTGAGTAAAAGAGTACGCTAATATCCGCTCCTCCACTCCCGGCGGCGGCAGCCCCGCAGCCGGTCTCTGTTCCCTCTCAAAAACACCCTCCCCCATCGCCTACTTCTCCTTCCTCGCCGACCCCGACCCCACCGCCTGCGCCCGCCGCCTGCTGGGCTGCGAACTCATCAGCGAGATCGGCGGCACCCTCACCTCCGGCATCATTACCGAAACCGAGGCCTACTGGGCACCCGACGACCGGGCCAGCCACGCCTTCGGTAACCGCCGCACGCCCCGCACCGAAACATTTTACGCCGCGCCCGGCACGGCCTACGTCTACCTCTGCTACGGTATCCACGAGCTGTTCAACGTCATAACCGGCCCCATAGACACGCCCCACGCCGTACTCATCCGCGCCCTGCAACCCCACCGGGGCCAGGCTATCATGCTGCAACGGCGGGGGCCGGCGGCCTTAAAACCACAATTAACCAGCGGCCCCGGCGTTCTATCGCGGGCCCTGGGCATCACCCGCGACCACAACGGCACCGACCTGCTCGAACCCGCCGCGCCCTTGCGCCTAAGCCCGCCGCCCGACCAGGCACCCACCGCCGACCAAATTATCGCCACGCCCCGTATCGGCATCGACTCCGCCGGCCCGCCCTGGGTCGATAAACCCTGGCGGTATTACCTTAGCGGAACGAAGTTCGTCTCGCGGCTCCCCAAAAAATCCCGCTCCTCCCAGTTATAATACCTTTCATGCGACTATTCCTCCTCCTGTTCTGCGGTCTGTTACTCCTCCCCCTCGGCCGCGCCCAGCGGCTGTCCGATTTCGAGTACTACGACCTCACCTACGTCGACAACATCCGCTCCGTGCGGCTGCACATTGACGGCTTCCCGGCCTCCTACCCCTACATCGTACTCAATAGCGGGGCGCAACTGCGGCTTTCCTTCGACGACCAGAGCAACGACGTGCGCCGTTACACCTACCGTCTCATCCACTGCGACCGCGACTGGCAGCCCAGCAACCTCGGCCCGCTGGAATACATCGACGGCTTCGAGGAAGACGTGATCGACGGATTCAATTTCAGTTTTCGCACCCTGTCCAACTACGTCCACTACGACCTGCTGCTGCCGAACAACAACATGCGGATCACCAAATCGGGCAACTATCTGCTGGTCATCACCGACGAGGAAAACGAAGACGTTACCGCCATCACGCGCCGCTTCATGGTCGTAGACACCCAGACCGGCATCAGCGGCATCGTCACCCGCCCCACGCAGGTCGATAAGATCCGAACCCACCAGGAAATCGACTTCTCCGTCAGCACCGAGCAACTCAATCTCAAGGCACCGCTCCAGGAGGTCTCGGCCGCCGTGCTCCAAAACGGCCGCTGGGATAATGCCATCACCAACCTGCCGCCCAACTTCATCAGGTCCGCCACCCTCGAATTCGACTACCAGGGCCGCGTCATGTTTCAGGGCGGCAACGAGTTTCGCAACCTCGACCTGCGCTCCATCCAGGCACCCGTCACCGAGGTCCTGGCCGTCGAACAGTACGAAGATCGCTACGGCATCGCACTCGGCAAAGACCTCACCCGCAACCAGGCCGCCTACCTCTTCTACCCCGACCTCAACGGCGACTACGTCAACCTGCGCTACGACCGCCCCGTCATCAACCTCGGTGACGCCGCCCTGCAGGCCGCCTACAGCCGCCTCTCGCTCGAATATACCGGCGACTACATCGACGTGCTCTTCAATTTCGCCTCCGGCGGCCCCTTCGACGGCCAGGACGTCTACCTCTTCGGCTCCTTCACCGAATGGCAGCTCAAACCCGAGTTCCGCATGGTCTACAATCCCGCCACCAGCAGCTACGTCGGCAAGGCCTTCATCAAGCAGGGCTTCTACAACTACTACTACGTCACCGCCCCCTACTCCGCCAAGAAGGCGCGCATCCTCCGCAAACCAGGCAGGACGTCGACATTTCCCAGACCGAGGGCAACTTCGACGATACCGAAAACGACTACCTCGTCCTCGTCTATTACCGCCCCTTCGGCACCCGCTACGACCAGCTGATCGGGGCCACCAAACTCAATTCGGTATTTCGGGACCGGTAAAGTAAAGGCCGAGGACGTCACGTTCGCGAAGGACGGGAGTAGAGGCCGGCGGTTAGAGTATCGGGCGATTGCCCATTCATCCTCTTGCGGTCGACGTCGGTCTGTTTTCGGGCACTCTCTCCCTGGCGGGGCGCTCGGTGCGCTTCCGGGCTTCGATTGCTCGGCCTGCGTGCACTAACGCCTCCCAGCCCTCACGCGGGTTGCCCCGGCAAACCGTTGGCGGACAACACGACCACCGTTCCGCGAGTTTCTACTCCCTGATCGATTTGCACTGCCTGATTTCCGCGATCTGGGGATCGCGATCCTATTCCCTTACTTTAATTTCCGCGACCTGGGGATCGCGATTCTTATTCTAGGGATCGCGATTCTTATTGCCCATCATTGCGCTACCATGAACGAACGAACTTTTTCTGTTTCGCCCTCTCCTACTCCTCCTTCCCCTGGCATTCCTGCTCGCCTTCACCGCCTGCGATCTCCAGGAGGATTTCGTGCGGGGTAACGGCGTCGATCTCAGCTTCTCGACCGATACGTTGGGCTTCGATACCGTTTTCGTGGCGCGGGGTTCCGCTACCCGTTCGTTTCGGGTGTACAACCGCTCCGACCAGCCGATCAAGATCGACCGCGTCTATGTGGAAGGCACCACCGGTGTCACCTTTAACATCAACGTGGATGGCAGCCAGGGCCCCATCGTGGAGGACGCCGTGATCTGGGACAACGACAGCATCCACGTCTTCGTGGAAGTGACCGTGGACCCCACCGCCCCCACCGAGCAAAGCCCCTTCGTGATCGAGGACCGGCTGATCTTCGAAACGGGCGACAACAGTAAGTCCGTTCAGCTGCTGGCCAACGGGCAGAATGCCATCTACCTGAACGATTTCAATCGCGCCGTACCCGTCGAGTTGGTCTGTAACGGCGGCGAGGTCCGCTGGACCAAGGACCTGCCCTACGTCATCTACGGCGAGATTTTCATCCCCTGCCCCCTGGTCATGGAGGCCGGCACGCGGGTCTACATGCACGGCGGCATCGCCCGCAACGAACTGTTCGGGGTGTTCAACGACGGCATCCTTTACACCCTACCCGGCGGCAGCATCCGCGCCGAGGGTACGCTGGAAGAACCCGTCATCATCCAGACCGACCGCCTGGAGGAGAGTTTCCAGGAGCAGCCCGGCCAGTACTTCGGCATCATCCTCGGCCCCGAAAGCCGGGGCAATACCTTCAACCACACCAAACTCTTCCACGGCATCTACGGTATCCTGGCCGATTCCCTCTCCGAGGTGAGCATCACCAATACCGAGATCGCCTACGTGGCCGCCTCGGCCGTGGGGGCGCGGCGGGCCACCGTACGGCTGGATAATTCCCTCATCCACGACGTGTTCAGCAACGCCGTCCAGTTTACCCAGGGCGGCACGCTGGAGATGAACCACACCACCGTTGCCAGCTACGGCGTGGATGCCTCGGCCCTTGCCCTGCAAAATTTCCAGTGCTACGACGCCGACTGCGTCATTAACGTGGCCTTCCCCATCACGGCAAGGGTTCGCAATAGCCTCCTGGTCGGCTCCCGCCGCGATGAGATCATCCTCGTAGACGGCTTCGAGCGGATGGACCCCGATTTCTTCAACCTCCAGATCATTAATTCCGTCGTCGAGGTCGGTGACCTAGTTACCGGCCAGAATACGATGTACGCGGATTTCTTTACTACCATCTGTTCCGGCTGCTACGACTACCAGTCCAACGATCCGCTCTTCCTCTCCATCCAGGAAGATAACTACGGCCTGGATACGCTCTCCGTCGCCAAAGGACCTCGGGCAGCCGCTACCGGGCCTGGAACTGGACCTGATCGGCACTAACCGCGACGCGCTGCCGGACGCCGGTGCACTAGAGCGGGTGGAGTAATCTAGCAACATTCTTACACGCGCGGCTTCCCCTTCGCCCCGAAGCTGCCCGCGAACCGACGGTTGGGTCGCTGCTCGCGTCTTTCTTCTTCCGGTAGGTTATTGAACTCGGCGCACTCGTCGGAGCAGCAGTTCCGGTAGCGGGCCGCGCAGGCGGGGCACTGCACCAGTAGCAGGTGGCAGGCGTCGTTGGCGCAGTTTACGTGGGTGTCGCAGGTGGTGCCGCACTGGTGGCAGCTAGCTACCACGTCTTCCGAAATCCGTTCGCCCATCCGCTCGTCAAAAACGAAGTTTTTGCCCACGTAGTGGTTTTCCAGCCCCTGCTCGGCACACTGGCGGGCGTATTCGATGATGCCGCCGTCGATCATCTTCACCTGCGAGAAACCCCGGTGCAGGTAGTAGGCACTGGCCTTTTCACAGCGGATGCCGCCGGTACAGTACATCACAATGGGGCGGTCGCGGTCGTCTTTCAGCATTTCCTCTACCACCGGCAAAGCATCGCGGAAGGTATCTACCGGCGGGCGGATGGCATTCTTAAAGTAGCCAACCTCGCTCTCGTAGTGGTTGCGCATATCCACCACCAGGGTCTCGGGGCGGGCCAGCAATTCGTTAGTACGGCGGGCGTCCAGGTGTTCCCCGCGCCGGGTAACGTCGAAGGTATCGTCATCCAACCCGTCGGCCACGATCTTGGCTTTCAGGCGGACGATCAATTTGAGGAAGGATTTCCCGTCGTCCTCGCGGGCAATGTTGAGCCGCATCCCGTCCATAAAGGGCACGGCATAGAGCGCGGCCCGAAACTCATCCAGTCGGTCGGTGGGTACGGATACCTGCCCGTTCAACCCCTCGTGGGCAATGTACACCCGCCCCAGCACGCCCAGTGTAGACCAAGCGCGAAAGCACTCGTCCCGAAATTCCTGCGGATCGGCGATCTGATGGTAACGGTAAAAGGAGAGGGTGGTCCGGGGCCGGCCTTCGGCGTCCAGCCGGGTCGTTAGTTCTTCGCGCGACCGGAGGTTGCGGAGTTGTTCTTTACGTGGCATAAGGGGGTTCGCTTTAGCAAGTTGCAGGCTTGCGGGCGGCACAAAGGTAAGAATTAAGGAATTGCGGGAAAAACCCTCGTCAGCCCGTCCTGACTACGGGATAACGCCTCCGCTATTCCAATCGGACAAGCGCTGCGCAGTGGCGGACGACCGGAGAGAGGCCGGCCCGGAGGGCCGAGCGGTCAGCGAGCCACGGAGCACAGCGACCCCGGCCCGCCCCAGCGGACGGGGATGGCCCCAAAAAAACAACCGCCAGCCCTAGATTGGGATGGCGGCTGCCGAACAAAATAAACACATAGGCATTAGGCGTCCGGTCGTAGATTAGCGGACAATTAAAAATTTGTGCCGATACTCGCCATTGACCACCACCAGGTAGGTGCCCGTGGGGAGTCGGTCAGTGGGTAGGTCGATGCGGGCAGGGTAATCAAAGGTGTGCTCGCCCATGACTTGGCCGTAGAGCGAATAGATCGTTACGGAACGAATGCCCCGGCCGCTAATCTCCTCCAGTTGGTAAACCTGGTTGGGGCTGAGGGTAAGCAAGCGGTACTGCGCGGCCTGGCGGGGCAGGTCGGTTGCGGGAAGAGCAGGGAATGCGGCGGGTTGAATTGACTCGTCGCCACTCCAACCCGGCAAATTCACTTCCGCAGGAGCCTCCGAATCAGCAGCGGATACTGCCGTCGCCGCCATTTCGTCAACCCCTTCACTATCCGTTGCCCCTGCTTGACTGCGTGCGATAGGAGCAGCACTGAACTCAAAGTAATCCACGTTGACCGCGCTGTTAAAATCCAGCCGCAGGGTTTGCGAACCGGAATTCGCGAAGGTCACCTGCGTGACATGGGGTTGGTAGTTATTCCAACTACCCGGAGGGGGAGATTTGACCACGCCGACCGAGCCGATGGGATTGAAACTACCCGCCACCCTTTCGGAAAAAGTAATGGTCGTCACTCCGCCGGGTCCGCTGACAATCCCCTTAGCCGCCGCAACCAGCAACTCGTAGGTGCCCGCAACGGGCACGTCGATCAGGTATTCCACGAACTCATTGTTGTTGATGTAACTGATAGCCCGGAAGGAGTTGGCCGCAATGGTGACCGTATAAGGCGACTGCGGCTGACCGGTGTACCAGGGTTCGGGGAAGGTGAAGGTATTGGACTCGATGCGGCCGATGACGGGCTGCGCCACGTCGATCTCGAAAGTCGTGGTTACGGCGGGGTTGACTCCGTCGTCGGCGGTGATCCGGGCTTGGTAAGCGCGGCCGTCCTGCGGCTGAGTGTTCCAGGTGAGCTGGTAGAGGTTTCCACCGGTGTTGACGAAGCTGTACGCACTGGGCGAAACCGCAGCTCCGGGCAGGAAGGGCAGGTTGGTGCCCAGGATGCTGACATCGTAAATGATGAGGGAAACGGATGGAGTCGCCTCGTCCGTAATTTGGATACCGGCCGTGGCGGTGGCCCCGGCGGCTACCACCAAATCCGCTACCGGGCCGATTACCGGCGGCAGGTTGACGGTCGTAAGCGGACTGAAGGTAGAAGAGATCGTCGCGTCGGCCTGCACGTTGGTAAAGGAGTAGGTGCTGACCGGCCCGATGGACGAACCGTTGACCAGTACACTGGCGACCTCGTAACCCGCAGCGGGCGTAATAGCATAAGTTTGTCCTCCTCCGGCGGCAACCGTGGTTAGCCCGGTGGGGCTGATGCTACCGTTGGCACCCGCCGTGGCTATGATGCTGTAACTGGCTGTCGCAATGGGATTGAAAATGGCCTGGATGCTAGCACTCGCCTGTACGTTAGCAAACGTATAGCTAGCGACCGCCCCGACGGATGCGCCGTTGACCAGCACATTGGCTACTTCGTATCCGGCAATGGGCGTGATCGTGTAAGCCTGGCCGGCACCGGCCGCGACGGTAGTTATGCCCATCGGACTGATGCTGCCATTTGCTCCCGCCGTGGCGGTAATGGTGTAAGTAGTAGCTGTAATAGGACTGAACAGGGCCTGAATCGTGGCGTCGGCCTGCACGTTGGCAAAGGAGTAGCTGCTGACCGGCCCCACGGATGAACCGTTAACCAGCACATTGGCCACCTCGTAGCCCACGTTGGGCGTGATGGCATAGTCCTGGCCTCCTCCGGCGGCAACGGTGGTTAGCCCGGCGGGGCTGATGCTACCGTTGGCACCCGCCGTAGCCGTAATGCCGTAACTAGCGGCCGCAACCGAGTTGAACTCGAAGTAGTCTACATTGACTGCGCTATTAAAATCGAGGCGCAGCGTTTGCGGACCGGCGTTGGCGAACGTAACCTGCGTACTGTAGTCCTGGTAATTATTCCAGGCGGCGGGCTGGGGTGATAACACTACGCCGACCGAGCCGATGGGAGCAAAATTAGCCCCCAACTTCTGAGAGAACGTGATGGTCGTAACGCCGCCCGGACCGCTGACGATCCCCTTGGCCGCCGCAACCAGCAGGTTATAGGTACCGGCGGCGGGCACGTCGATCAGGTACTCCACGAACTCATTGTTGTTGATGTAACTGAGGGCGCGGAAGGAGTTGGCCGCAATCGTCACCGTGTAGGGCGACTGGGGCTGCCCGGCGTACCAGGGTTCGGGGTGGTTAAACGTATTGGACTCGATGCGACCGATGATCCCTTGCGCCACGTCGATCTCAAAACGGGCACTCACGGCGGGGTTAACCCCGTCATTGGCCGTAATCCTCGCCTGGTAGGCCCGACCATCCTGTGGTTGGGTGTTCCAGTTGAGTTGGTAAAGTCCGCCACCCGTATCCACGAAACTATAGGCAGCGGGCGAGACCGTGGCACCGGGCAGGAAGGGAAGGTTAGTGCCCAGCACGCTGATATCATAGATGGTGAGCGTAACGGCGGGGCTTCCCTCGTCCGTAATCTGGATGAAAGTAGTCAGCGGTTGCCCCGCGCTGACGATTACATCGCTGACCGGACCGATGACCGGCGGCAAATTGACGCCGGCGACCGGGCTGAAAGTAGCCGAGATGGTTGCGTCGGCCTGCACGTCGGTAAAGGAGTAGCTACTAACCGGCCCCACGGACGATCCATTGACCGTAACATCGGCTACCTGGTAGCCGGAAGCCGGGATGATGGCATAGACTTGGTTGCCACCCGCCGCTACCGTAGTCGGGCCGGCGGGGGTGATCGTACCATTGGCTCCCGCCGTGGCGGTGATGGTGTAAAAGCCGGAGGAGACGAGTTGAATCTGGCGCGTACTAGCCGCCCCGTAACTGACCTCCAGGATGGCAGTCTTATTTCCCGCCCCCGTAAAGGCTAGTTGCAACGCCTGGCTACCACCGGTTTTAATGAAGCCGCTGGATAAATTACCCGCGACGATCTGGAAGTCCGCCGCGTCCGGACCGCTGATGGCGTAGCCGCGCAGCACGATGCCTACGTTGCCGCCTGTGTTGGTCAGCAAGATACTTTGCGGGCTGCCGACGGTAAAGAAGACCTGGGCGGGGCTGCCGAGCTGGCCGGCCACGCTGGCTGAGCCGACGGGGTTATCGTCGCCGTAGTACTCCATCTTTTTGGTGGTCCCTCCCCCCCTTTTAGGCGAACCGGCGGCCACGTGGATGCCTCCACCGGAGACAATGGCCTGGGTGCCGTGCCGCTTCTGGATCAGGTCGGCTTCCGCTGTCCATTGCTGGCTGAGCGGATCGTAGGATTCGGTGATCGCCAGGGCATCGTTGACGTTGTTGCCGTTCAGGTCCTGCCCGATCTCACCGCCGATGAGGTATAACTTGTCATTGAAATTAGCGGTCATGGCGGCGGCGCGGGGCGTGGGCAGGTTCTGAGCCGAGGGGAGCGACGACCAGCTTTGAGCGGTCAGGTCGTAAACGTCCACTTCGGCGATGAGCGGGGCGAAGGTGCCGCCGGGGCCGCCGCTCAGGCGGCCGCCGGCTACGTAGAGCTTGTCGCCGATGATGGATACGTGAAAGTGGTCCCGCCGGCGGGGCGCATCGACCAGTACCGTCCAGCTACCGTCAGCTGGGTCGTAGACGTCGAACCAGTTCACGTAGCCGCCGTTGTGGCCGATGGTGTTACCACCGACGATGTAAAATTTGCCGCCGTAAACCGCCAGTCCGGCCGAACCGCGGCGGCGGGCGGCGGGGATTTCCGGTCCCTGGATCCATTCGTCGTTGGCGGGGTCGTAAGACCAGATGAACTCGGCCGGTGCCTCATTCGGGAAGGAGTTATCCTGGAAGGCGGCAATCACCCAGATCAGTCCGTCATACTCCACGGCCTGAAAGTGGTTAAAGGGTTTCGGCGCGTCGGCCCGGCCCTGGCCCCACGTCTTGTTCTGGTAGTCATAGACGTCCAGGGTGCTACTGTTCTCCCGTCCGCCGAACAGAAAGAAGTGATCCCCCGCCTGCACGAAGGAGCACTCGTGGCGGGCGGTGTAGTTGTCATCGTCGGTCTGGTCGGTCCAAACGGTGCCGCCGGGGGTCGTCACCAGCCAGCTAAAATTAACGCTCTCCGCCGGACTACCGGGTTTGCTTACGGTTACGATCGTTTGGTACTGGCCGTCGTTAAGCGGTCCGCCGGCGGCGGCACCGCCGGCGATGGTGCCGAAGATCTGCCCGTTCGTCGGCTCGATGGTCACGCCCTGCGGCTGGCCGCTGATGGCGTAGGTGAAATTCTCCTGGGGGTTGCCTCCACTCGCGCTCACCGCCAGGTTAATTACGAGGTCTCCTTCCAGGTTGGTCTGGTTAGGAATGGGAGCGACAACCACCGGTGGGTCATTGCTGCCGGGCAGGCCGCGTACTTCGATTGCATTCACAAAGGGGTTTTCAATCACCCCATGCTCAAACCTGATGTTCAATACGCCATCCGCCACCGTCACCGGGTAAGTGAGCATCCCCCCCACCTGGTGGCCGAACCGGCTGATAATATCCAGGTCGTTTGCTACCAGACCATTCTCCAGACTTATGCTGAATAAGCGGTCTCCTACCCCGGCTGCCCCGTTATAGCTGTTGCCGATGAATAGGTTGACCACGTAATCACCGTTGTCCAGCGGCAGCAGGTATTCCAATTCCGGGCCGGCCGGCAGGTCGTAGCGCTCCTGCAAAAACAGGGCCTCGTAAGTGGCATTGTCCACGTAGGCCGGAATACTCGCGTGCCGCAGTGCGGCCGGAATAGCCTGACTGAAGATATGGTTCCCATCGGAAACGACGGTATAGCCCGTCCCTCCCGCCAGATTACCGTTGGCCGCCCAGTTCGGGCCGGCATCGGTAGCCGTCACCGGCCCGCCACCGGCGTTGATGCGCACCAGCGGAACCAGCGCGGAGGCTACCGTGGTAGTCAGTGGCACCAAAACCGGGGAGTTTGCCCCCGAATGCACGATTTCCAGGGTAGCCGACTTGGCTCCCGGCACCGCATCCGCCGTGAAAATCACGGGAATGATGACCGTGCTGCTCACGCCCAGTGTAATGGGTGTGCCGATCCCGGTAGCAAACTGACCGGCGTCCGGCCCACTCACGGTCATGGCGGTGATGGTGATGTCACCATCCAGCGGTCCGCCCAGGTTACTCCCGCCCAGGTTGAGGGATACCGCCGGTGCACCGGCCGTTACCGTGCCGAAATCCAGGGCCGCCGGCGACACCATCAGTTGGCCCGGCTGGTTTTCGGTTACGGAAAAGAAATCCCAGCTGGCCCCGAATTCGGCGCCGATCCCCGCGAGGTGGCGATCATGCCGATGGCCATTCCACGGCCGTCGTTGGGGTCCAGGAAGCTCACCGGTAGGGCCAACGGACTCCCGAGGGCCGTCACCGATGCCCCGCCGTCCAGTGAGACAAAGGACCGGGCGGTGTTCGCCGCCGGATCTACGGAAATGAATAATTCAACCCCGGCGGCGGCCGTAATGCCCGCCACGTCATAGCTGTTACACGAGATCACCCCCTGCTCTTCCAGGCAGACATCCACGCCGTAGGCATTATCGCCGTCGCTGGTGCCCGTGCTGAACACCACTTTCAGGTAGTTGTCCTGGTCGCCGGTGCCGATGTAAATACCCTGCGACTGGAAGCTGACCGGATTGGACGCACTGCCGTTCACCAGGAAAAAAGGCGATTCCACCTCCGAGCGGAAGGTGAACGAAGGGGAGTTCGCGTCTACGTTGATGCCCAACTGGAAGGCATTCTCCTGGTCATTGCCCGCCCCGGCCGCGTCTCCGGCCGAGATCAGGTCGAAACCCATCTTACCGGCCGCCCCGCCGGCGGAAAGGTTATTTTCGTCAAACTGCTCCAGGTAATCGGTCGCTCCGTTCACCATCAGGCCCGAAAATCCGAGACCGAAGAAGTAGGTGCCGGGGTCATTATTGAAGAAGGAATAATTGATCGGCAGATTAGTCGTCAGGCCGTCGTTCGGGTCCAGGGCAAAGGCATCCACCAGGTCGGGGATGCCGTCATTATCATCGTCATCATCCAGGAGGTCCGATACATAATCCAGGTCATTGTCGCGGGGGCTGCTGCCCGCCGAACAGTGATTGGTGCCATTGGCCACCTCGTCGGCGTTAGTATAGTTGTCGCCGTCGCTGTCGTCGGTGCCCACGTAGTCAGCATCGCCCGGCTGGGGGCAATTGCCGTAATCCGTCGGCTCGAATACGGTCACGCCGTTCGATCCGTAAGTAGCCGCCCAGACCGTGCCGGGGAAAATATCGTTATCGCCCTGTGCCACCACGTCCAGCGGGGTATTACCGAAACCCTCAAATAAGACGGTGCTCAGGCTGGCACTCACGTTACCGGGGGCTATTTTGTAGCGATTAATATCTCCGTTGAAGGAGGCCGTCAGGATGTCCCCCTGCAGGCTTCCGCCAAAGTTGGAGGCCGTGTATTGCGTCAGTCCATTGGTCGACGAGTTGACGATGTCGATGATATTCACCTTAGCGGGCTGGCTATCATCGGCCAGGTATTCGCCCTCGGACGGCCGGTCCGGAAAATCCGCCAGACTAAAACTCTGCTGGAAGTACCCCCCTACCCCGCCGAGCAAACTGGTGAGGGTATAGGAAGCCTGCAACTGCCACGCTCCGTTCACTTCCTCATAATTCACCACGCCCGCCCGCCCCGGAAATGCCTGGATCGCCTTTGGGTGGCCCGCGTAGTAAGTTCCGTCGGCATCGCCCAGCATCCCCACATAGTGCAGGGCATCACCGTGGGTGTTACTTTGGCTCTCGTTAAATTCGTTGGTTATGTAGTCACCGGCGGCCGGGTCGAAGGTCACGCCGCCCTGCCCCTGCACTCCTTTATAGGTACCGTCATCAAACCGGATCACCGGCTTGCCGCCCCAGCCGCCGTTGGGGCCGTTATCGCCGGTAAACACGCGGCCGTCCTGGGTAATCAGTACGTCATAGGCATTCCGGTAGCCGTACGATAAAACGTGCACCGGGCCGTTGGCCTCGGCAAAGGCCTGGTTCAGGCTGTTATTGCCCCCAAAGGGGTCCCCTACGTCAATCGTCGCATTGCGCATTGGGTGGCCCACGGGATAAGGAAACCCGGCATCGTTTTTAGTTATGTCGGCACGGGTCGGGTCATTCAGCGTAGGTAGGTCGTACACATAGGTCGTCCCCGACCGGGGGTCCGTATATACCGGCATACCATCCAGTTGCCCCAGGTCGATCCGCAACAGCACGCCCGAAAGGAGATATTCCGGCGTACCGGCAAAGTTATTGCTCGGGGCGCCCTTATTGGTGTGCCCACCCGATTGTAGCAACAGCGTACCGCCCGCCAGTGCCATGCCGTTGGTCGAGTGGTTTTCCTCGCAGCGCGGCAGCCCGCGCACCAGGTCTACTTTGTCCCAGGAAGAACCATTCCAGGTCAGCCGCGCCAGCACGCCCGAGTTAGTGTCCAGGTTGGTGTCGTTACCGCCGCCGCCGCCGCCGATCCGCCAGTCGCTGGAGGTCACGTATAGCACCGGATTGGCCGCCGTACCGGTCACCAGCAGACCGGTCACCTGGCGCACGTTGGTGCCGTTAGCCACGCCGTCGTCGTTGTGGTTGGGCGTGCTATTTTTCACTAAAGTGATCTGCTCGGTCGCCGTCGCGGAATAGGTACCGGCACCCGGCGCGGCATTATCCCGCTCCACGGTATAGGCGTAAATTATCCCGTTTTGCTGGGAAACGTATAGCCGACCGTCCGGCCCGAATTGCAACGAAGTCGGGTTATTCAAACTCTCACCCTGCAGACCAGAAGAGTTGAAGGATAGCTGGGCATTTAGCCCATTATTCAGGACGGGCAGCAGCAATAACAGCAGTGCCGCCAGCAATTTATAACGGTTTTTTCCCGGGCGTGCCCCTCCCGCAATGCTGCGGGTGGGTCGGTCCCTTCCGGGCTTCGGCATTCGCCTCGGTGCTGCGCACTGCGCCCCTGCGGGGTCGCCCCCTCCAGGCACCTCACGCGGGTGGTGGGTCAGGCTTTGTTCCAAACAGCAGGCTAATTCCCGGACAGGCAGAATACCGGTGGGGCTAACGGGGCGGGTGGCGTTCATCTTCGATAAAATATTAAAAAGGGCGGTGGTTAGTAATAGGGATTAAGAGCGGGTCTACATTCAAATTTTAGCTTAGAGCGTGTCTAAAATTTTTAAAAACTGAGGATCAATGATTTAAGGTTCTGGCTAGATAAAAACTTGCGCGCATAGCGGGTTACGTAAGTCAGTTTTTATGACGCCAGGTTCTTAAATGCTTGGTTCTCAGGAAGTAAAAATTTAGACACGCTCTTAGAGCGTATCTAAAATTTTTAAAAACTGAGGATCAATGATTCGCTTCGCGGCTCCTTCGTGGTTAAGGTTCTGGCTAGCTAAAAACTTCGCTTCGCGGCTACTTCGTGGTGCGTGCATAGCGGGTTACGTAAGTCAGTTTTTATGACGCCAGGTTCTTAAATGCTTAGTTCTCAGAAAGTAAAAATTTAGATACGCTCTTAGTACAGGTATACGCAAATCACCCCGCGCGGGGGCGCGAGTCCGGACGTGAGGGGGGGAATCAGCTATGTTATATGGTGTATCCCAACGATAGCCCTACAATTGGCTACCGGTCTGTCTGACTACGGAGAGCAAAACTGGCCAGGTGAATTTCTTGGGAGGTATGAATTTTACCGCCCTGAACCTGTCCGGAGGGGATATCGAAGAAGTAGTCAACTCTTGTGGCCTACAAGGTAGCAATATTTGTCACAATCTATATAAAATTCAAGCAAATTATTTAGCACTTTCCCGTTATTCATTCGTTGCACTGCGTTCCTGTTGCCCGACAATTTTTCTTAGCCCCGCAAAATCGTCTCCGGTTCCGGCATCCTTGATGCGTTCACTCCTGCCAAAATAGGCTCAAATTACTAGCTTACAGTACTTTGCTATTCATTATCCCCTCCAATCAGAAGATAAAATCACCATTACTCCCCCATTATCACCCCATGTTTTGAGCAATTTCAACTCATCTGAACCAATACCAGCCTAAATTCTAGCTAACTGTCGTTTTAAAGCCCCATAAGGATGGGGTCCTTCCGAATACAATAACATACATATAAATCCATGTAACAAGTCTACTGCCCGTTCTCTATTATCCGCCGCTCACCGGGGCATGCCCCCTATACCCACGCCTCGTGCTTATCCGCCGCACGCTACCTAAAACTTGCTTCGATCAATTGTAAATTCTCCGCAATATGCCCCTTGGATCCTGAACCGAACAATATCGACTCGATACGCGGAAACCGCCCCACGTACTCAAATGCCTCCTTCGGCCGTAGCGCACCCGCCGCCAGTACCTGCATGGCAATGGGCCGGAAGGTGCGCTCTCGTAAATACTGCTCGTTGCGCTCGATACCACCCGACATCCGAAAGCCGGCCTTGTTGATCGAGGCGCAGATGATGGGATTAGTGATGCCCACCGATTCCAGCGCATCCAACAGATCGGGCATATTCATGGTGATGTAGCCGGGTTCGGCATCGTACTTTTTGCGAATGTAGGCGTCGTAATCGCGGAACACCTCGTACATCTTCAGGCCCAGGACCAGGTCTACCAGCACATTCTGGATGAAGATCACCGGGGTATTGATGCCGGTAAACATCTTCATCTCCGCGTCGATCAGGATCTGCATCAACTTGCTGTAATTGCCGCTCATTACAGCCATGCCGCCCTTGGCAAAGGTGCCGAAAACATTGCCGGGCACGTACTGGTTGATGGTGCCCATAATGCCCAGTTCCGTCACCGCGTTGGCGTACTTGTGGGCGTAGGGCATACAAGGGAATACGTTGAAATCCCGATAGCGGTCGGGGTCCGAGCGCAGGTGATCGCAGATGGCGGCAATGCGATCGTGGGTGGTACACATGAAGGTGTTGACCCCCAGGTCGATGGCCTGATCCAGGACGCGGATGATCGACCGGTCGTCCTTGAAGCGCATCGCTTGCGCCCGTGATTTTTCGTCCGAGGCATGGTTGACGCCGAAAAACTGGTTGTCGCCGAATAGGACGCGATCCAGGGTGGTGGTTTTAGTGCGCATGGGTAGCTATCATTTCAATGACCTTATCGGTGTAAAGTCCCTGTTCAAAAGTATTGATGGTGCCGCCGCGCTTCTCCCGCACGTTGGCCACGAAGTATTCGATCTGCGCGCTGTACTCCTCGCCCCGCAGGTAAAACCCGACCGGTATGGCCAGATCGGTGATCCACTTAATGGTCCAGCCCGCGTCCAGCCCCTCGGCGGCACTGGCATCGTGGAGGTAGATCTTTAGCTCCGTGGCGTCGCAGACGAGCTTGCCTTTTTTTCCCTGCACGGTCAGCGAGGTCGACATCTTGCGGTAGGTCTCGTCACTCCAGTTCACCAGCAGGGTGCCGCTGACTTGGTTGTCCAGCGTTAGCAGGGCGTAGACCGCGTCCTCCACGGTCCTCGAGTAAATTTTCTTCAGGAAAGCACCGTTCACCGCCACCGGCCGGCCGATGGTTTCCTGGATCAGGTTGAGTACGTGCGAGGCGTAGTCGTACAGGCAGCCGCCTCCCTCGTTGGGTTTCGATCGCCAGGTGCCGCCCTTTTCCTTGGTCACCACGGGGCCGTAGGCCTCGCCGCTGAAGTGCACCGGATCGCCGATCACCCCCGCTTTGAGCAGCCGCCCGAACTCGCGGAAGGTGCCGATAAAGTGGTTGTGGTAACCTAGTTGGTTTACCAGCCCCCGCCGGGCCGCTAGTTCTACCAGGGCCTGACCTTCGTGCGTGGCCAGGCTGAATGGTTTTTCGCAAAACACGTGCACGTCTGCCTCCAGGGCATCCTTTACCATGGCGTAGTGCAGCTTGGTAGGTGTGGCCACCACCACCAAATCAAGGTTCTCGCGGGCCAGCATTTTGCGGTGGTCGCTGTAGGTGGTAGCTGGGCTGTATTTTTTAAAGGCGTTGATTACGATGGGCGAAGTATCGCACACGGCCGCCAGGTCTACGTCGGGTTGGGCACCGACGATGGCCGCGTGGGAAATTCCCATTTTTCCGAGGCCGATTATTCCTGCTCTTAGCATGGGGCAAGTGAGTTAATGGTGTTTAGAATGAGTTGGAAAGAGGTGTCTCCGGTCCGCAACACGCTGTGGTCCTTCTTACCGGCGGCGGCGGTTCGCATCAGCTCGGTGATTCCCTCGTAGGTAATGGCGGGGTCCACCCGCAGCAGGCCGCGTTCCACCAGGTATTCGTCCACGGCCAGTAGGTCGGCCTGGTAGATGGATAGCACGGGCACGCCCAGCACCGCCAGTTCGCGGGTCATGGAACCGCCCGCGCCGATGAACAGCAGGCAGCCGGCCACGATGTCCTTCAGCCGCAACGGACCGTCCGGCACCGTGATCCCGGCAAACCGGGGCTGGCGGTAGTGCTCCCGTTGATTCTGGTCGCGGGGCAGCACGATGGTCTCGTAGTCCTGGGCCAGTTTTACCAGTGCCTCGTCGAAGAAATTCAGCGGACCGTCGTAGTACTGCGCCGACCACGGTTCGGGGCGGAAGTAGATCTGGTGTTTCGGTGCCTGCATGGCTGCGGCCAGGTCGGCCTGCCGCGAGAGGTAAATGGCCTCCTTCACGCCGGGATAAAACTGCAGGCGGCCATTCAGGTAGGGCTTTTTGGTCAGGGCCGCGCCGCGCAGCGGCTCCGGCAACAGTACCCGCGAGGCAAAATGGAGGCCGAAATAGTTCCCCTGCGCGTGCTCGTTGTCGTTTGTGTACATGCTCGGAATGCCCAGCAGTTTCGCTACCACGGGCAGGTAGAAACTACTCTGGCCCGCCGCCACGTCGGGGCGTCGCTTGCGCACGAAGCGGTAGAGCGCCAGCAGGCGCTTAGCAAACTGGAGCTTTTTGTCCAGCCCGCCCCGGCCCACCCGCCCCCCCACTACGTGGTGGGGCAGGCCCTGCTGCTGTAACAACGCCACGGTGTTACCCGAATCCCGGCAGGTGAGCAGTAGCTCGTGACCCGTCCGCTCCCACTCCCGGATAAAGGGGACGAAGAAGGGCACCTGCGGCGTGTTAATAAAATCGAGCCAGATTTTCATGGGTGTTAGGTGGTTTAGGGCGACGGCAAAAACTAGCAACGGACTAACCTCTCTCCGCTAGCTAACTGGCATTAACAGAGGCAGCAACCTTCTCTTGGTAACTCACCAGCGCGGCCACGATCCGGTCGGCCGTACCGCCGTCCCATAGTTCCGGCGATACGGGCTGGTTGCCCTGTTCCAGGGTAGCGAAAAATTCTTCGCGGATGCGATCCACGTCGTTGCCCACCAGCACGCTGGCCCCCCCGTGCTCGCGCAGGGTTATGGGCCGCTCGGTGTTCCAGCGTAGCGTCAGGCAGGGGGTTCCCAGTACGCAGCACTCTTCCTGTAGGCCGCCGGAGTCGGTCAGCATGATCTTGGCCCCCATGTTCAGGCGCAGCATATCGTGGTAGCCGATCGGTTGCAGCAATACCAAGCGGGGGTGGTGCAACACCCGCTCCCACATCCCGAAAGTTTGCAATTGCTTGCGTGTGCGCGGGTGGATGGGCCAGACGATCGGCAATTCCGCCGTCGCCTCGTCCAGGATAAAATCCATCAGCGCGCCCAGCACCGTTTCGTGGTCCACGTTAGAGGGGCGGTGCATGGTCATCAGGCCGTAACCGCCGTCGGTCAGCCCGGCCGGTTTGTCCGGCTGCCCTTCGATGCCGTTGTTGGCGGCGATGATCTGGTTGATATCCAGTTCGCCGGCTCGCTCCCGGTTATTTTCCAGGGTATCGATCATGATGTTCCCCACGAATGCGATCCGCTCCGCCGGGGTTCCCTCGCGTTCCAGGTGTTCGCTCGCTAGGCGGTCGGGCGTCAGCAGCAGGTCCGAAAGGCGGTCGGTCACCAGGCGGTTGATCTCCTCCGGCATCCCGATATCCCCCGACCGCAGGCCGGCCTCGATGTGGGCCACCTTCTTCTTCAGCCGTTTGGCGATCACCGAGCAGGCCAGCGTGGCGTTCACGTCGCCCACCACCACCACCCAGTCGGGCTGGTGTTCAACCACTACTTTCTCAAAGGCCATCATGGTCTGCCCCAGTTGTTCGCCGTGGCTGCCCGACCCGATGCGCAGGTTGATGTCCGGCGCGGGGATGCCCAGCGACTCGAAAAAGGAGGCCGACATCCGCTCGTCGTAGTGCTGCCCGGTGTGTACCAGCAGGTGCTCGATCCCCGGCTTGCCGCCCGCCCGGTTGTGCCGGTTCACGGCCTGAATAAAGGGGGCTATTTTCATGAAATTGGGGCGTGCCCCTACTACTGACATTACGCGCATATGGCTATCTTTTTGATGGTTAGTTCCGATTCCCGCAGCTCCAGCCAAAACTGGATGCTGAGTAACAAGAACAGTTGTTTCTCGCGGTTATAACCCGCCTGGTGCTGGTCGATGATGGCGGCCACGGCCCGCTGGTTAAAGGTTGCCGCAAAGGGCGTCCCGGGCCGCAGCAGCAGGTCGCGCAGGGCACCCACTTCCTCGCGGAACCACCGCTGGGTGGGCGATGCAAACCCCCGCTTCTTGCGATTCACGATGGCGGCCGGCAGCAGCCGGCGGGCAAGGCGCTTATGCACCAGCTTGCCGCCGCGCAAATTCAGGCGGGCCGCCGCCGGCAGGGATTCGATGTAGCGCACCAGTTCGAGGTCCAGCAGCGGTACGCGGCACTCCAGGGAAAAGTTCATCGTCAGCTTATCTGTGTAGGTCAGCAGGTCGTCCGCCAGGTTCAGGCGGCTGTCCAGGGCCATCATCCGCTCCACGCTCCGGTCCTTGGCCGCGCAGTTCAGCACCCGGTAAAAATAGTCGATCCGCTCGCCGCTGCGCGTATCCGTTAAGCCGGTCAGTTCCTCGATCTCCGCCGGACTGAACACCTGGTAGACCTTCAAAAACCGTTGCACCTCGTCGGTTATTCCCATTGCCCCCGCCCCGCGCAGCAGGGTCTCGTTACGCACCCCCAGTTTTGCGGGCGCGGCCGCCAGCATGCCGCGCAGGAAATCCGGCACGTAGTGTTGCATCAATTCGGCCTTGTAGCGGGTATAGCCGCCCAGCGGCTCGTCGGCCCCCTGTCCCGTCAGCACCACTTTCACATGCCGTGCGGCCAGTTCTGCCAGGAAGTACATCGGCAGGATGGAGGTAGTTGCCAGCGGCTCCTCCACGATCCGGATGCACTCGCGCATGGTACCCAGAAAATCCGTGAAATCAATCCGTTTCACGTGGTGTTCCATGCCCAGCAGGGCAGCGGTCTCGGCGGCGTCGGCAATTTCGTCCTCCTGGTGCTCACCCGCAAAACCAATGGTAAATGCTTTCAGCGGCCGGTCCGTGCGTCGTCCCGCCAGGGCGGCCACCGCCGCCGAATCCACGCCGCCGCTCAGTAGCACGCCCACCTCCACATCGGCCAGCAGTTGGCGGTCTACCGCAGCGGTCAGCAACTCGCCATAGCGGGTCACGGCCTCCCGGCGGGGCCGGGGGTGGGTCTGCGGTAATGGGGCCAGGTAAGCGTGGTGTTCGGCCGTCAAATCCGCTGCCCCCAGATCAATATCCAGGTAGTGGCCGGGGCGGATTTTTTCCGTGCCCCGGTCCAGCGTATCCGGGGCGGGGTTGTAACGCAGACGCAGCAGAGTGGCCAATGCCTCCTTATCCAGTTCGGCCGCACCGGTCAGGTGGCGGATGGGCCGCAATTCGGAGGAAAAAACCAGGCTTTCTGCCTCCCACCGGTAGTAAAGGGGTTTCACGCCGAACGGGTCGCGGGCCAGGTACAGCTTTCCCTCCTCGCGGTCCAGGAAGGCAAAGGCAAAAATGCCGTTAAAATCGGCCACGCCCGCCATGCCGTATTCCATCAGGTAATACAGCATGGTCTCCGTATCGGAGTGGCCCCGGTATGCAATGGTCGCGGGCAGCTTGGCACGCAAATCCTGGTGGTTGTACAACTCACCGTTATAGATCAAGCTATAACGCCCGTCCTCGCTCACCATCGGTTGGTGGCCGGCCGCCGACAGGTCCACAATGGCCAGTCTTCGCTGGCCCAGTTGCACCAGGTGCCGGCCAACCGTAATGGTTTCTTCTCCGCCGTTGTCAGGGCCGCGGTGCCGCAATAAATCAAGTGACGCCGGGCCGAAGGGGCGGTTGATTGTTCCGAGTATTCCACACATCTGGGTTAGTATTTTGGGCTGTCGGGGGAAACAGCAGTTAGGGATTGATATTTAAGTGTTTAGTGGTGTGTAATTAGGTCTCTTTGGCTCTTTCGTCAAAAGTTCAGGGCGTGTCCCCGGCCAGGGGCCGGGGTCGGTCCCTTCCAGGCTCGCTGTCCGCTCGGTGCTGCGCACTCCGCCGGCGGTCGGGGGCTTGCCCCGGCCCTGCGGCGGCCCTTCCAGGCACCTCACGCGAGTTGCCCAAACGGTTAAATTTCAGTAGTGCTCCCGCCCTGCGCCACCCGATCCGGCCGTTCAGCACCAGCCACTGCCGCAGGTTGGGCAGGGTGTAGACCGGTCCGAATTCAGTAATGCTTTCCAGCTCGGTGGCCGGGTCGGCCAGTTTGCGCAGGGCTTCGTGTAGCATATACTCACTCTCACGCAAGGCGCGTTCAGTCAGCCGGCCCACGGTATCGCTCGGCCTGATCGTAACGGTCCGTTCCACAATCGGCGTCCCGTCATCCAGGCCCAGAGAGAGCAGTTGCACGGTTACGCCCATCTCCCGCTCACCGTGGTACAGCTCCCACAGCGCGGGGGGCATTCCCCGGTAGCGGCGCATATTGCCGTGGTGATAGGACACTACCCCCCGGGGCGTGGCGTCCAGGATCCGCTTGCGCACAATCCCGAAGCCGCCCAGCAGCACCAGCGCGTCCAGCTTCTTGCTCCTGATCAGTTCGGCGGCGGCGGCCCCGTTGGGTAATTCGGTCGTGGCGCACTCGATCCCGTGCTCGCGGCAGAAACCCTCCGTACTCACCGCTGCCTCAGGGCGCGCTAGCAAACGACGCAGGGCCATCACCAGTACGTAGCCGCCCCGCCCCCGGCGCAGGTTTTTGCGCAGCTTGGTCCCCATCCCAGCGGGCGGGCGGTTGTCTACCAGCGCAAACGTTACCCTAAAATCCGGGTCGGCCAGCACGGGCAGCATCGTCCGGACGCGGAAACCTTCCAGGGTAGGGGCGGCAAGTATTCCAATGTTCATAGGGAAGCCATTTCAGCGGTGACCGCAGTGGGGGCGATGGTTTGCTTATTGCCGGAGCGTCTGCTTTTCAGCCAGTGCCACAGGCCGCTCGCCTTTACGGCCAGTTCGTTCACATCCTCGGTATCGTTTACGTCCATCCGCTTCAGGCGCAGGGGGTCGGTATGGGAGGTGTTATAGCCGTATTTTACGGTGATGCCATAGCGGTAACCGGCCTGGCGCGCCAGCAGCAGGGTACGCTCGTCGTAATCGCCGTTGGGGTAAGAGATGGTGGTGATCGGCAGTTGGTGATCGCGCTCCAATTGTAGTTTGCACCCGGTCAGTTGGCGTGCTATTTCTCCGTCATCGCAGGTAGGCAGGCAGGGGTGATCCAGGGTGTGCGCCTGAAAGTCCACGCAGGGCGACATCTCCGCTACCTGCGCATGGCTAAGGGCTTGTGGCCGGTCATACTCGCGGGCGGGGCTAAACCCTTGTTCGGCCAGCACATCCAGCCGCTCGGTGTTGGGCAGGCGCTTCATGGCCTCCACGGCGGGGCCGGCCGCTACGTGCTTGAACCAGAAGTGGCGGTTGGTACCCACCAGTTCCGAGCAAAGGAAGATCGTGACCGGTACGCCCAGCTGCCTGAACTGGTCCAGTAACTGGTAGTTGCCCACGTGGCCGTCATCGAAGGTAAGCACCATCGTCCAGCGCGGCAAACGGCGCAGTAGCCCCCCCGCGTGGGCGCGGATAAACTCCGGCAACCCGATCAGGTGATAACGCTTGCTCAGGTAGTCCAACGAATACCGCATGGCCCGGGGCGTAGGGTCGTGAAATAATAGTAGGGTAACCCCGCGCCGTTGTACGGCCGCCCGGAACACGGCGTTGATACCTGACCAGCGCAACAGGAAAAATAGTAGCTTCTTCATACGGCTTGTTTGGCAAGTTGATTTCGGTCCAGCAGATTGAGGACTTCCCGATCCAAGGCATAGTCAAATTTTCGGGCAAAGAGATGACGGGCGGATTCGCGTCCTAATTCGTCAATATCGAGCGCGGTAAAAATGGCGGGGCCGGATGCAGTAGGGTCACGCGTCCAGTTGGTATAAGTAATTTGGGGTCGGATGTTATCCGGCGTGCCCCCCCGCAGTTCCACTACGATCGCCTGGAAAAATGTTTCTTCCGCCAGCAGGGTATCCCGGTGGTAGTCCAGGTAGTCCGGATGATCGGCAACAAACTGCAGTACTTCGCTAACTGTCTCCGTAGACAAGGCCCACCAGTGTTCGCCACCGTAAGGAGCAAGGTAAGCCGGGAAAACCCGCCGTTTCAGCAGCCGAGTGAGCAGGCGATATTTTTTACGCAGCACCAGCTTTGCGATCGCCTTAAAACTGTTCAGTTGCCAGAAATCAGTACTAAACAGATAAGGAATCAGCACAAAATCCTCCCGCCGGTGCGATAAGTTGTACTTGTAGTGAGTAAGCCGTTTGGTTCCACCATCGCTCCACTGGGCATTGGGGATGGGTAATATTTCCATGAAGTCCTCTCCCTGATTTTCGGCCAGGAAGTTCTCGATCGACCGGTTGTTGCGCAGGGGATAATCCTGACCGCTAAGCAACACACAGTGCCCCGGCCCCCTATCAAATTTCGTAGCCGCACGCAGCATGGCCAGAGCGGCCCGCACCAGACCAATGTCGCCCCAGGGCGTGGGGTGACGGTCTGCGTCGGGGATGAAAAACACGTTGCTCGGCAAGGGTAAAAACATGGTTTGAAACTGCGGCAAAGAAATACGGGCGTCGATATGAATGAAGAACCGGGTTTGCGTGGATTGAAGCCGATCGACCAGGCGGGCAACCTGGCGCGGCTCTTTGTGAGCCAGGATGAGGTAATTGATAACCATTGGGGAAGGTGTTGAAAGTGAAGTATAGGATGTAGGTGAGAACCTACTAAGGGGTTATCGATCTGGGCGGCGATGCCGCCCGTACTTTACCTGCGGTGATCGTCGCAAGCTTCTTGAAGTCGGTACTTTGACAGGACGCTGCGCGTCTGGAATTTTTGACTACCTGCGGTGATCGTCGGCAGGCTCCTTGGAGTTCAGCCTACGCATATGCTTCCCCACGCAGGACTGCGACCTGACCTGCCCAAGGGTGAGGTTTTGACCAGTGGACACACATCACGCATATTCAGTCATTACCTACGGTGCTTCTCCTAATTGCAAAGCGACTCTTCGAGGTTATTCCTTTATCCTCCCCCTCCGGGGGGCCGGGGGGGGGAGTCGCGTGAGGTGCCTGGACGGGGCCGACCGGAGGAAGGAAGTGCGCAGCACCGAGCGAATAGCGAGCCGGTAAGGGACCGACCGCGTTCGCGTTAGCGACGGGGGCACGCCCCAAAAACCTATGGTACCGCAAAATTTCGTTCCCTCACCTTCAAGCCGTAAAGTGCGGCCCAGCGGCGGGCGATGGATTGCTGATCGTAGATGCCCCGGGCCAGAAAGGCCGCCCGGACGGCCGTTCGCTGGAAGCCGAAGGTTTGGACCACGCGGTCGGCCAATTCTGTAGCCGTGCGGCCGGCGGTGACGTGGCAGTGCGGGATGCCGGTGAGCATTTCGCGCACGTCGCCCACGTCCACCGCAACTACGGGCAGGCCGCAGCTGAGGGCTTCTTTGACCGACTGTGGAGACCCTTCGCTGATGGAGGTCATGAGCAGGCAATCGGCCCGCTGGAAGAGGTCGCGTACGCCCGCCCGGCTCAGTTTTTCCAGGCACGCATACTCGATGCGGAGGCCCGTGGCCCTGCGTACTAAATGGATGGTCTGCTCGAAAAGCGGAAAGTTTTTCACCTCCACGGCGGGGGGGCCGGGGAAGACAAGCAGTTTATCCTCGGGGGTGGTCAAGGGAGTGGGTCCGGGGCGGAAAAAGTCGGTATTCACCCCGCAGGGCAGGCGTTCGTAGCGGTTGGTATGGGCACTAACCACCTTTTCCATGGCGGCACTGAGGGTGAAGACCCGATCTACCAACGGCAACAGTCTTTTAGTGAGGGCTACCTGGGCGGTTTTGCCCTGTTCGGCCAGGATATCGGCCCCGTGCAGGGAGAGAAAAACCGGGCAGGGCGGGGTGTAAAGCAAGCGCCACAAACCCGCCAGCCCATAGTGAATGTGGACCAGGTCATAACCATTTTTACGGATCATGCGGGGCACCTCAAGAAGTGATCGCAGGTAGGCCCGCGCGCCCCGGCGGCGGCTGTCGATGTAATAAATATCGTGCTCGAAGGCGGCCGCTTCCGTTAGCCCGTCGATCTGTTCTTTGACAAAAACACCGTAGACGGGATGGTCGGGGCCGGGGTACATATTGGTGACGTAAAGTACGCGCATGGTGAGTGGGTGTTTAGGGATTTAGGGTTTCTGCTAGTGCCGCCGGTTGGGGACGGGGGGCGGTGCGGAGTAAGTAAGGTACTAAGCGGTGATCGACGATGTTGCGGTAAGTATACCGCAGGGCCTCTTGCTGGATGGCGGTACCGCTGAAACCATGCCGATGGTGGTACAACCGGTGGAGTCCGGCCGCGAAAGCGGCGGGGTCGTCCTGGATGAGTACGCCGTTTTCGGGCGTGATCACGCTATGCTGCCCGGAAGTGGCGGTGCCGATGACGGGCAGGCCCGCCAGCAGGTATTCGTAGGTTTTGGTGACGGGCTGGTGATCGAAATAAGGCGTGATGGGCACATAGGAAACGCCGACGTTGGCGTCCCGGAAATAGGGGGCCAGGTGGTCTCGCCGCACGTAACCGGCGAACGTGAGGGCGTCGTCCGGCAGATTCAGTTCCAACGCCGTGTCCCGGAGCCGCTGCTCCTCCTCCGCCGTGCCGGAGCCGACGAGGGTGAACCGGCAGGGAAACTCGTCACCCACTTCCGCCCGAAATTGGCCGAAACCCCGCAGGGCTTCTTCCAGCCGGCGGCTGCTGAAGGTGCCGACGTAGAGCAGGTGAAAGGAAGCATAGTCGCGCGTGTGCGTACGGGTCAGCGTTGCCCCCAGGGGCAGCACGTTAAAGTATCGGAAACCGAAACGCCGCCCCAGCCCCTCCGAAATAAAGGAGCGGTGGCGGAACGTGAGCAACTCCAGCCGCAGCAGCTTGTCGAAGACGTAGCGTCGTAGGTCCGAGGCACCCACGTTACCCGTGCGTACATCGCAGACCAACCGGTCCTGCCCGGCCCGCAGGTGGACCAGCGAAACACCGGGAAAGTAGAACAGGAGCGACCGATCGAACTTGCCGACCAACTTCATTAGTTCACGTAGAAAGCGGAGGTTGCGTTCCACCACGTTCCCCTCCCGACTGGAGTAGATCACCCGCACCCCCGGCACCTCCACGCGCGGGCGACCGTAGTCCCAGCAAAAGTAGGTGACCGCCGCATGCCTCGTCAACTCCCGCGCGTAGGCGCAGGGGTCGACGTGGTAGCCGAATTGATCGCGGGTGACGAGGAGGAATTGCTGTTGCATCGCAGTGGGATTTAGATCGGGCGCGGAGGCGGGTTTAGAATTTGGCGTAACGGATTGCGCAGCGGACGGCCAGTTTCAGTAATCGGAGCGGGCTGACCAGCCCGAAGTGCCGTTCTGCCTGGGTCAGGTAGTAGAAAAATATGGTCGGCCCGCCCTGGCTTGTTTTTTTTGCGGCGAAGTAAAACCGGTCGCGTAGTACGCGACGGAACGTAGCGGGTTCCACGAATCCGGATACCGCGTTGGCGGCCTGCAAACGGCGCAGCCAGTGCAGGCAATCGGCCAGGGCGGCGTGGTCTGTCAGCAGGTTATCGGAGTTGATGAGATAGTGCGTGCGCAGATCGGCTTCCGTAGGTTCGACACCCAAGCCGGTCAGTGCGTGCTGGTACACTTGCCTGACCATGCCGTAGAGCCGCTCGTCTTCCTCCGAGTAGACCTTCATCAGACTCGTCTCCGAGGCCCGGTAGCGGTAGAGCACCTCGGGCAGGTTAGCGACGGGAAAGCACCACGAGCAACGCAGCACGAAATCGAAATCTTCGGCCACCGCCAGGGTTTCCAGATAGGTTATCCCTTCCCGGTGCACCAGTTTTTTGCGCAACATCACGGTGGCGTTCGGGATGGCGGGCATAAATAGCAGCATTCCGCGCAGGTAATCGGGGTCGGTCTGTACGCGGCTGACCACCTCTTGCTGCCCGCCGCCAAAACGTACAATGCCCGTGCCGCAGGCCCCCACGCCGGGGTTAGCATCCAACCAGGCTACCTGCTTTTCCAGGCGGGCGGGCAGGCTTACATCGTCACAGTCGCACCAGGCCAGGTAGGTGCCGGCGGCCTCGCGCAGGCCAACGTTGCGGCTGTAGGCCACGCCCCGGTTGCCGGGGTTGCGCAGTAAACGGATGCGGGGATCGGTGTAGCTTTTAATGATGTGTACGGACTGGTCAGTGGAACCATCGTCAATGATCAGCAACTCGAAATCCTGGAAGGTCTGGGTCAGAATGCTGTCGATCGCTACGCGCAGGTACCGCTCACCGTTGTACACGGGCATCACTACGGTAACTCGCGGCACGGAATGGATGGTGGCGGACTGAGCCGGCGTGGCGGTAATTTCTCGAAAAGCGGGTTGGGATATCATAGGGTTGGTGTTTCGGGTAGGTAAAATTTCTGCGTTTCGCCACCTGCTATCTGGACCCGGCGCGTACGCGACCACACGACCTGGTAGATGTAGAGGGCGAAAGTGCTGGCAATGACGTAGTGGTGGTGGTAGACCGTAAACCAGGTCAGGCTGGTGAACAGCAGGTACCACAGGTAGTACTTCAGGTACTGGTACTGCGGCGGCAGGGGGATGGTGAAGCTCTTGACCCAGATCAGGATAAAAGCCAACACGGCGAAAATGCCGAACTGCGCGTAAACGGCGATGATGCCTACGTCGGACAGGAAATAGCCCCGGTTGACGCCCAGTTGCTCGATGAAGCGGCCGTAGCCGGACAGCCCCCAGTTGGCCACGCCGTTACCCAGTACACGGCTGGGGAAATCGGGCGAGAAGTCAAAGAGAAAATACTGACCGGCCGCCACGCGAATATAGTCCGACCCGAGACTGACGTCTCTTTCACCGGCTTCCAAAATGCCGTCGATTTGTGGAATACCGGCATTCAAAACCACCATCAGCAGGGTCAGGGTGCCCGCCACGGTCACCACCCGCTGCAACCAGTGCTGGGTGCGGGTAAGGTGCAATAGGTAAAGCAAGAACATACCGGCAATGAACTGCCGGGTAACTTGTAAGATAGGAATAAGCAGACCCAGGCCCGCTAGCACGGCCCAGAGGACTCGCCCTTTGGCACCGCTGGTTAACTTGTTGAGGGCCATCAGGGCCGTTAGGATAAAAACCCCCGCGCCGGGAAAGATGATTCGGACGACCCCCCGGTCGATGGTGAATTCATCTCCCCACAGCGATTTACCGAACAGTACGGTAGGGGCCTGCGACAATTGGAAAAAATAGAGTGCGATGTATACTAACCCAAAAAACATCACTATCCGTTCCGCCGTCACAATACAAAGTTTGAGGCGTAGAAATACGAAAAAGAAAATCCAGGTCATAAAGGGCAGGGCCTGAAAAACAGAGTCTTTGATCCCCTGCCCCCAGGCCAGACAAGCCATGGCCGCAGAGACCAGAATTGACAGCAACACTAACCGGACCGGCAGCGCAAAGCCGCCCCGCTCGCGGATCAGTCGCGGCAGTGCCACCACAAAACCCGCCGCCACCACCAGGTAGCTGCCGTAGAGCAGTAACTTCTCGGGGAGAAAGGTGGCGTCGAAAAATTTGATCGAAAGCAAAATCGCCAGCACCACACCGATAAGTTGAAGGAGTTGTTTCATGACGAGACCGTTTTTGAGTAGGTTCGCATAAAATAGCAGCCCGCACCGCCCGTCACCACGGCCGCCAGAGCCACCTTGGTGCCCAGCGCGGCCGCACCGGTCAGCCGATCGGCCCCTAGTGAGATACCGAACAGTGCCGCCGATAATACCCACATCATTCCGCCCCCTTGCACCCTGATTCGCAGCGTGGTGCGAAAAATGTGCCAGAGGTAAAACTGGAAGACCGCAAAACTGAGCGCATAGGCCGCCGCCAGACCCACCGCCCCGTAGGTGCTGCCGAAAAATAGCAGGGGCGTAGCCACCAGCGAATTGACAATGGCCAGCCGCAGGATCTTCTTTTCATTATCGGTGGCACCCAGGATCGTACCCACGCAACTGTCGATGGAGGTCAGGTAGAGGTACCAGATCTGAAGCTGGCACACCAGCACGGCCGGCAGATATTCCGGCTTGAAGAGCAGGCTCACCAGATCGCGCACGAAGAGCGTGAAACCGAAGCAGAGTACCAACCCGATGAGCATGAAGTAACGAAACCCATGCCCCACCAAACGGGTCAGCCGCTTGCGGTCCGTGACCCACAGCGCGGAAATGTTGGGGAAAACTGCCACCAGCGCCACGTCCAGCACCAATGATACCGGGCCGATCAGTTTCTGGGCCAGGTTGAAGTAACCCAGTTCGTCTTCCGTCGAGTTGACATCCAGAAAGTTGTTGGCCAGGCGGGTAAAGGGCAGCATTACCAGCAACACCAGGAAGTAGGGCCAACTCTCCTGTAGTAGCCCCCGCGAGGAAGCCCAGAAGTTGTGCACCCGCCCCCGTAACAGCCGGTAGTGCACCAAGTAGCCGTATAGGATGCCCCCCTTCACGGCGTGCAGGCCCAGGTAGATGGTAAACAGCCAGGTCGGGTTCATGTACTCGATCGGCAGCGTAAACACCGCCGCCAGCCACAGCACGCTGTGCGCAATGCTTACTACCGCCGGCGGCAGCATCCGCTCGTGGCCCAAAAAGGCATTCTCAAACAGGTTGGAAAAACAGTTGACCAACGAAAACGCAAATACCAGTCCCAATTGACTCACGCTCAGACTACCGAAAGCGGCGTTGTAACCGATGTATAATAAGGAGAGCACCACCAGTGCCAGCGCACGTAGCAAAATGCCGTTGTAAATCAGGTCGTTGGTCTCGTCCTTGTCCCGCGCAATGCGGCGGATAACGATATTCCGAATTCCCAAATCCCCCACCGAGATCAGCAACAAGCCCTGCGCCGTCAGAAAGGTAAACAGGCCGTACTCCGCCGGTACCAGTATGGCCGTTACTTTCAGTACGGTCGCAAAACTGATCACCTGGGCCAGCCCGCTACCTACCGTTAAGTAGGAGAAGTTCTTGAATATCTTATTATTCAACAGGCCCGTGGCCGCCGGTGTCGTTGGGGGCTTGGTCATGATTACTCTACGGTCACGGATTTTGCCAGGTTACGGGGTTGGTCCACGTTACAGCCGCGCATCATGGCCACGTGGTAAGCCAGCAGTTGCAGGGGGATCACGGAAAGCAGCGGCGTCAGCGCCTCGGCCGTTTCGGGGATTTCGATCACGTGGTCGGCCAGCTCGCTCAGCAGCGTGTCTCCCTCGGTTACAATGGCAATTACCAGGCCGCGGCGGGCCTTCACCTCCTGCACATTGCTCACTATCTTATCGTAGGCACTTTTGTTGGTGGCAATCACAACTACCGGCATATTCTCGTCGATCAGGGCAATGGGGCCGTGCTTCATCTCGGCCGCCGGGTAGCCCTCGGCGTGGATGTAACTGATCTCCTTCAGTTTCAGGGCACCCTCCAGCGCGATCGGGAAGTTGTAGCCCCGGCCCAGGTAGAGGGCGTTATTCTTATCCTTGATCTCGCCGGCAATGTAGCGCACGTGGTCGTTGACCCGCAACACCTCCTCTATCTTCTTGGGTATCCGCGCCAGCTCGTTCAGATATTCGTGAAATTCTTCCGGTGTTATCGCCCCGGTCCGGTGCGCCAGGTGCAGGGCCATCAGGGTCAGCAGCGTCACCTGGCCGGTAAAGGCCTTGGTGCTGGCCACCCCTATCTCGGGGCCGGCGTGAATGTACGACCCCGCGTCCGTCAGCCGCGCAATAGAAGAACCCACCACGTTTACGATACCGTAGATCAGGGCACCGTTTTCCTTCGCCATTTCCAGCGCGGCCAGGGTATCGGCCGTCTCACCCGACTGCGAGATGGCGATCACCACGTCCTCGCGGCCCAGCATGGCGTTGCGGTAGCGCAGCTCGGAGGCGTATTCCACCTCCACCGGTATCTTGGCGATCTCCTCGAAGAGGTATTCCCCGATCAGGCCGGCGTGCCAGCTCGTGCCGCAGGCCGCAATCACGAAGCGCTTGGCCCGCAGTATCCGGTGGGCACAGGCCTCGATCCCCCGCAGGCGGATGTAGCCCTCAATGGGGTTCATGCGGCCGCGCATGCAGTCGGCCACGGTCACCGCTTGCTCGTGGATCTCCTTGAGCATGAAGGAGTCGTAGCCGCCCTTTTCGATCCGCTCGATCTTCATGTCAATCGTGTGGATGGTCGGCGTCTGCACCTGGTTATCAATGTCTGTAATCTCATAACCGTCCCGGTCGATCACCGCCAGTTCGTTATCGTTCAGGTAGATCACCCGGTCGGTATACTCCACGATCGGCGTAGAATCGGAGGCCAGAAAATACTCGTCCTCCCCCACCCCGATCACCAGCGGACTGGCCTTGCGGGCCGCCACCAGGCGGTGCGGATCCCGGTCGTCCATCACCACTATCGCATAGGCGCCCACCACGCGGGTCAGGGCCGTGCGCACGGCCTCGGCCAGGTCCAGGCCGTCCTTCTCCTGGATCTCCTCGATCAGGTGCACCAACACCTCGGTGTCCGTATCGCTCACAAACACGTGGCCGGCGCGGATCAGGGCTTCCTTCAGCAGGCCGTAATTTTCGATGATACCATTGTGCACGATCGTCAGCCGCCCGTTGCCCGAGGCGTGCGGGTGGGCGTTCACGTCATTCGGCTCACCGTGCGTGGCCCAGCGCGTGTGGCCCATGCCGGTGGTGGCCGATTTATCCACCCCGGCCGTACTCAGGATCAGGTCCAGCACCTTGCCCTTGGTCTTATACACCGCCGTGTGGCCGTTGCACAGGGCCACGCCCGCGCTGTCGTAGCCGCGGTACTCCAGGCGTTGCAGCCCCTTCATCAAAATGGCGTAGGCGGGCCGGTGGCCCAGGTAAGCGACGATTCCACACATGGTAAACTGGTTTTAGCAAATTGACCTCCCCCGACGAGGGGAGCGGTAATGGGTGTTATTTCAGGTGTAGTTATTCATGTGCTGATTATTTTCTTGCGGGCGTGCCCCCGGCTACCGCCGGGGTCGGTCCCTTGCGGGCTTCGCTGATCGCTCGGCACTGCGTGCGCTGCCGCCCCTCCAGGTACCTCACGCGGGGGAAGGAGGCGTATGTCGGGAGAAAGCAAGCCGGCTTCGTTGCGTGAGGTGCCCGCAGGGTTTAGTGCGTAGCACCGAGCGACAGCGAAGCCCGGAGGGGACCGACCCTGCCGCCAGGCCGGGGCACGCCCCCATCCCTAATTCCTTAGGTGTAATACTCCACCTTGCCCGTCTTTACTCCATTGAGTACCAGTAGGGGGTTGACCAGGCGGTCTTCCTGCAGGAGGTCTTTGGCCCGGCGAACGGACGATATTTTGGTCGTCTCCACCCGCACGACGTAGAGTGTGGCGGTGACGTAGGCATTGAGCAGGATGGCATCGGAGAGGATGCCGACCGGCGGTGCGTCCAGGATGATGAGGTCGAATTGCTCGCGCAACAGAGCGAAGAGGGATGCCAGGCCCGCCTGATTGGAGATCAGGTCTCCGGGGTTGTCGCCGGGGATGCCGGCGGGCATGTAGAAGAGGTTTTTCACCCGCTCCACGGGTTGCACGATATCTTTCAACTCGGCGTCCCCGTTGAGGAAATCGCTGAGTCCCCGGCCGTTCTTGCCCCCCAGGTAGCCGGCTACCGTGGCGTTGTAGAAGTCGAAATCGACCACCACTACCCGCTTGCGGGCCAGTGCGAAACTGGCGGCCAGGTTGGTGGAGATAAAGGATTTGCCCTCCTCCTTGCCGCCCGAGGTGACTAAAAAACAGTTGGTGGTGCGCGGGTAGGTGTACTGGAGGGTGTTGCGCAGCGAGCGGAAACGGTCCGATACCTCGGAGCGGGCCGCCGGCAGCACCTTCAGTTTTTCCTTGCCGGGGGCGCGGTTGATGATGCCCACCACCGCCTGACCGGGGATCGCGCGCTTCAGGTCTTCCACCGTTTCGATGCTGCGCGGCAGTAGTTCTTCCTTCACTACCGAAAAGCCGAAGGGCAGGCCCACGCCCATGACGAGGCAGAAGAAATACCACACCTTTTTATTGGGGCTTACGGGGTAGTTGCCCGCGTGCGGCCGGTCGATGACCTGGGCCGTGGTGGTGTTACTGACGTAGGCCAGGGCCGTTTCTTCCTTTTTCTGGAGCAGGTAGACGTAGAGGTTTTCGATGATGCCCTGCTGGCGCGATTTATCGAGCAAGGCCCGTTCTTTGGTGGGCACGCTGCGCAATTGGCCCACCGAGCGGTCGTACTGCGAGGCGATGAGTTCCTTGCGCTGGCCCAGGTCGGTTTCCAGGGTATTGAGGGCGGAGCCGATTGAATTGCGCAGGCTTTCGATCTTCTGATTGGTGGAGACAACCATCGGGTTGGCCGGCTGGCCGGTGATGAGGAGTTCCTTGCGGTCCAGGATCAGGCTGTTGTACAGTTTGACCATTTCGGGTATCTGGCCGCTGTTGAAGACCGAGGCATTGATGGGTATGAGCTGGTCTTTGCCCGCGCTGCCGTCCAGGGCCTGTTCCATGGAGCGGATGATGGACAGTTGCAGGTTGAGGTCTTCTTTTTCGCGGCCCAGTTGGTCCACGTTTTTGAGCACCAGGTCCAGGTCGGAAGTAGACTGATCGGCGATCTGGTTGCGCAGTTTGTAGCGTTCCAGGTTGGCTTCCACCGCATCGAGCTGCGAACTCACTTCGGCCAGCCGGTCGTCGATGAAGCCGAGGGTTTCCAGTGCCGCGGCATTGGTCTGCTCCTTCTTCATCCGGTCGTAGTTGGCCATCAGGCGGGTCATCACCTCTACCCCCCGTTCGGGGACGGCGTCTTCCAGTTTAAGCTCGATGGTGGTCGAATTCAGGCTGGTAAAGGCGGCCGTCAGGCGGTTGAGGTAGGATTCTGCTACCTCGCGCGGGTCTTCGAACAGGACGAAGAGTTGGGTTTTATCGGGATCGGGCAGGGCACCGTTCAACTTAAAGCGGAAGACGCCGAACGCATTGGTAAAGGTGGAGTCAAAGGCGTAGTTACCCACCAGCGTATCACCAACGAAAAGGTCGAAGGTCGCGTAGTCGCGTGGTGCTACCCGGAAGTCAGCCCGCACGTTTCCCTCCCCGGTCTGGGTGGAGAACGTATCGACCAGGATGGGGAAGTTGCGGTAGGCAACTTCCTGCTTCAGGAAGGATTCGCTGCGGTAGCCGACCTGTAGATTAAGGTCATGCACTACACTACTCATGAGTTCAAAGGAGGTAAGTTGCTGGATCTCGTTATGAACGTTCTGGTAAGCATTGTTAAAATCCCGGCTGCGGCGCAGCATGTCGTCCGTATAGGATTGATTCTTGTCTTCCAGGATCGCGATCAGCCCCACCACCTCGTACTGCGGCTGCACGGTGCGCAAGTAGGCATAGGCCAACCCGAGTAGGATGATTACGCAGCCGACGTACAGGTACCACCGCTTGAAGACGAAGCGGTGGAGCATGGCGGCATAGTCGATCTCGTTGATGGCGGTAGCACTACCGGACGGTTCGATCAGAATTCCTCGAAAATTTTGCTGGCTATCGGTCATGATTCGGGCTGGTTGTACGAAGGCGGTTGGGGGGGGAGGTCTAATTCTTGGACAGGATACTGATGATGACCGCGATGACCGTGGCGGCCGCCGTGATGATGGGGATGGTCTTGGAGGTCTGGTCGTTGATGGCACCGGTCTTGGCCCGGATGGGTTCCACGTAGATGAGGTCGTTCTGCTTGAGGTAGTAGTAATCGGAGGTGAATACGTCGGCCGAAAGCAGGTCGATACGCTCGTAGGACCGGACGCCCTCGCTCTCGCGCACCAGCAGGATGCTCTCGCGGTTGGCGTAGTCTGTCAGGCCGCCGGCGCGGGCAATTGCTTCGGGTAGTGTAATGCGTTCGTTGAAAACGTTGAACGACCCCTCGCGCGTTACCTCGCCGCTTACCGTGATCTTGAAGTTGATCAGCCGCACCACCACCACCGGGTTTTTCAGGTAGATCGAGAGTTTCTGGCCGAGCAATTCCTTTACTTCCTCGATCCGCAGGCCCTTGACGTTGATCTCTCCCAGTTCCGGGAAAGAAATAGCTCCATTCCCCCCCACCAGGTAACCGTCGAGTTGGATGGCGTCGGTGTCGAAGATATTCCCCTGATTATCCCGCACCACGTTGAAGGGGGCTACGGTCTTCTCGTCGGGGCTGAACACCTGGATGCTCAGCACGTCATTGGCCTGGATTTGGATATCCGGCAGGTTGGTGATGCCCTGCGTGGGTAGCGCGGGGTAGTTTTCCTGGTAGTTGACCAGTTTCCGGTGCGGGATGCAGGAGGTAATCAGCAGGGCGGCCAGCAGGCAGCAGGCGAAGTATTTCATGGTGGTGGGTTAGTAGGTAGCAAGGGGGCCGGGGGGAGCCGTTTAAAAAGCGTTGTCGTCTTTTTTGAAGACGCCGAGGGCGGTCAGGATAATGATCTTCATATCCCACCAGAAGGTCCAGTTTTCGATGTAGTCCACGTCGTGTTCCACCCGCTTCTGCATCTTATAGAGTTCATCCGTCGGCCCGCGCCAGCCCTTGATCTGAGCCGCTCCGGTGATTCCCGGCTTTACTTCGTGCCGGATGGGAAACTCTTCGATCAACTCGGAATACATTTCCGTGTGCTGAAGCATATGGGGCCGGGGGCCGACTACGGTCATGTCTCCCATCAGCACGTTGAAGAACTGGGGCAGCTCATCCAGGCTCGTGCGCCGTAGAAAAGCTCCTAGGCGCGTGATGCGCATGTCGCCCTTCACGGCCTGGGTCGAATCGCTGCCCTCATTCTCGGTCATGGATCGAAACTTAAGGCAGGTAAAGGGCGTGGTCCAGTAACCCGATCGCTGCTGCCGGAAGAGTACCGGCCCCCGGGACTCCAGAGTGATAAGGAGGGAAATGATTGGGTAGATCCAGGATAGCAGGAAGATGATCACTAAGAGAGAGAAGACGATATCGAAGGTCCGTTTAACCAGTTGGTAATTTATCCGGCTTAGCGGTTTCCCCTGGGGCTTTATTATGGATATCGTACTGAGCTTCTGTATCTGTATTCCACGGTCGAAGAAATCATCGACGGGGGGAACGACCTCAAAATCAAGGAACTGGTTACGGCACTGAACGACCAATTTGCGGATTTCTTCCGAAGTTAGATCGCTATCCAGGTAAATGACTTTGCTGATCTGATTCCTGTAGGTGCGCAAGAACTTTTGGATATTCCGGTAAGGCCCTAACCATTCAATCGCCTCATCGGGATCAGGGGAAAATTGCCCCAGGAAAGTTACATTGGTTCCATAGGTTAAAGCAAAGTCACGTTGCAACTTCGCTACCTCGTAGCTGCTTCCACCGATTGTGATGTAGGATAAGGTTCCGGTATTATTCCTGGCCCACCTACGAATAAGGAGGTGCGATAGACTGGCGGACGTAGCGAACGTCAGGAAAGCCGTGTGCAGGAAGTGAGCCTGCAGGCTTGGATAACACAGGGGGTAATACAGCAAACTTACCATACCGAAAAAAAGTAGTGCCGCGTGAAGAAGGTCTTTCACCTTCAACTCCAGTTTAAAGCCTGAGGTCGAGCGGTACACTTTAGAGCTAATCGCCACGATGACCCAGAGAAGGCTCGCTCCCGTATACAAAGCTGCCCCGGCACCCCAGTGGAGGATCGTAATGCGATCGAGTGAGTCATGCCACCAGATGGCGGTAGTGAAACTCGTGAGTAGTAGCGCCAAGTCCAGGAGTAGCGTACGGTAGCAGAGCTTTTCGGCACTATTCTTCCCTTTCATCTTCCTGAGACGCATATTGTCAAAAGAGATGGTGGGTTGGATCGGACCAGGGAGACTAAGGGCTAATGTTTCCGGGAATTTCATAAAGCAAAGGGTTTAGGGATGACTTAGGCAAGGCAAGACAAAAGCATGGACGGGTGTCGAAATCTAATCGTACTGAACGTAAGCGTGCGTGTAAATACTGAGCATCACGCTACCGAAATAGCGGTTTCAATGGATCACATGATCCATCAGGGAGCAGCCCCAGCAGATGCTGAGTGGGCACAAAAAGAGATTGTGCCATCAAGAAGAGGCCTCACGGAAACATGATTCCGTTAGCGATTCTTGAGTAGTAATTTTAAGAGCAAGCGGGGGGGCGGGGGGGGGCGGGGGGAAGTTGGGGGTAATCCAAGAAACGAAAACGATGGTGGCCTTAGGTTTCCATCACCGTTGTTCTGCATCTTGCGAAAACACACTCGAAACGAGCATGATTGTCACAAAATTCTATTTATATTCGTTTTTTTCTATGCGTCTATTTTCATTGATAATGCAATATGGTATATTTTTTTGATGTGTGCAACCCCCCCTGAGCCACATTCCATCAATTATTGGCACATTTCTACGATGACATCACATTTAGCCCGGTATACCATAATAATTTGGCCATGTTACAACTTAACACATTACATAATCTTCTAACTTGTGCTTCATTGGCATCCCTGGAGTAACTGATAAACTATTCGCTACTACCTGAGCTAGCGACTGCTTATGAACCAGACTGGCTAATACTACCGCACTTTCAACACATAAATTATTAACAAATGTGTAAATAAAACACAAAAAAGGCCCCGCCGAAACGGCGGGGCCTTCCAAAATTGTATTTTTCTCAGCCGTTACCGACCGATCAACATGGATTTACTTGCCCGCTCGGTAGCGGTGCGTAGTTCGTAACGGTACAGTCCGGGAGCCAGGTTTTCGTTCTCCCACTCAACGGCGTGCTCACCGGCAGAGAGATCGAGGTCACGGGTCCAGACGGGGCGTCCAAGCATATCGTAAACCGTCAGCGTGACCGATCCGGCTGTGGGCAGGGCAAAGCCGATACGCGTACTGTTGGTGAACGGGTTGGGCTGGTTTTGATCCAGTCGTAAATAGCTAACCGATTCTCCGGCAGTAATTCCACCAGCCCACTGTAAGCGTGGCTGAACGGGTTCTCCGTCAGCGGTATAAGCTTCCGTGGGAAAACCGGCAGCGTCGATCGTCAATAGTTCCTGCCAATCGGCAATTGTCCGGCGGGCGCGGAAGCGAAGTTGTAGCACGCCGGCTTCGTTAGCGGCTCGCAGGTCGGTTCCATTACCCGATGGATCGAACCAGGCCAGACGAACCAAACCGGAAGTTGCCCGTGCGGTATTAAACTGAATGCCCGGCAGACTACCGTCAATGGATACCAATTCAAGCTGATCCGAGGGGAAAGCCAATTGGAACTGGAAACTGGCCAAATCGGCAAAATCACCGGTCCGGAGATCGACGGTCACTTCCTCACCTTCGGACACCGCCTGGTTAGCGGCCGTGAAGGGAAGGGTGCGCAGGTTGCGCTCCTCGCTTTCCTGTTGCCAGAAAAGCGAGGGGTTGGCTTGTCCGAGAATGTCTCCGACTTTAACGCCGGTAAACGACGTGGTCATGTTATCGGTCACCATCAATTCTGCCTCGCTGATGTAGGGGAATACGGAGTTGATTGTGAAATTGCTTCCAAAATCGTTGCTCTCGTGCACGAACACCCAGCTGGGGCAGGTGCCGAAATCAGGATCAGTGCCCAGCAGTACCCGTTGAATCAGGTAAAGATCGAGGGTCGTAAAGCTGTTACTACAGTTGGCATCACCGGCAATAACTTGATAGGGCGAAGTAATTTGCGGGGTCGGCAGACCGAGTAGGTAACGCTGACCGAGGTAAAGCCCGAAAGTAGACAGGCCATTGGCCGCTTCGTCATCCTTGTGAGCAGAGACGTGGTACATCTGACCGCCGATTACGGGGCCAAATTGTCCCTGACCCGCGCCGTTGGTCACTACCATCTCGCCGCCCAGCCCGCCTGCTGCGTTCAGTTCGACCTCGGTTCCTTCCACGCCTGCGCCCCAGTAGGTCTGGACCATGGCGTCGAGTTCCACAATCGACTCACTACCGACAACCACACTACCCGCGAGCAGGCTGTGTGCCATGGCCGTGGGCGTTCCACCCATCGAGGAACTGATCTCCACCGAAACGGGGAAGTTGATCAGGTAAATATTAGAACTGCTAGCCGGTGCACCCGTCAGGCGAACCTTCAGGTAGAAGAGCAGTAACGGCTGTCCGTTGGTCGGCATTCCACCGGCCACGTTGTGTACGTAGCTGAACGTTCTGGTTGCTACATTATACTGAGGCAGGATGGCACCGGCAGCTACGCCTTCGATATTAGCTACCGAGGGGTTGCTGAGAGTAAAGCTACCCGCCACGCTGGTCAGATTATCCGCATTAAGCAGGTAGACCGGCACGTTGACCACACTATTCTGGGCACCCGTTGCTTCACCGATATCCAGGATCAATCCGTCATTAGTTTCAATAACGATCTGTTCGCAGTAGGTTTGGGTTCCACAAGCAGGAGTACTAACCGTCAGGCAAACCTGGTAAGTACCGTCCTCGAAATAAGTATGGAGTGGGTTATTACTGGTCGAAATAGCACCGTCACCGAAGTCCCAGATATAGGAACCCGCCGTAGACTGATTGGTGAAAAGCACCGTCCGGTCGTCGATGGTGGTAGTAAAGAAAGCCGTCGGTCCGGTTGTTGTTCCGGTCACCGTCACCATCATGCTACCCTGGCAGCCGCCGGCGTCCTGCACTCCAAAAGTGTAAGTACCCGCTTGCAGGCCGCTGATGTTGGCGGTTGCCGTAGCGGAAGTAAGATTGCCATTCGTCGGTCCGGCGTAGTTGATGATGAATGGTGCCTGACCGCCGCCTACGGTAAGGGCTACCGAAGAGGTAGTGCCGCAACCCGGGGGCGTGACCTGAGCGGTAATAGCCAATCCGGCGGTTTCTACCGTGATCGTGGTAGTTAATGTACGGCTACATCCCTGTGCGTCCGTTACCGTTACGCTGTAATTACCAGCCGGCAAATCGCCTACGGTAAAGGTCGTCTCACTGGTAATCGTGCTACCCAATTGGCCGTCATCATCCGAATAGGTAATTTGGTAGGGTGCCTGACCGCCATTGATCGTAGTGGTAAACTGTCCGTTCGATCCGCAGCCGCCGTTAGTAGACTGCAATTGAACGAGCAGTGCCGCTACCGATTGCTGGACGGTTATGTTCTGTACATTGGTGCAGCCCATCTCGTTGGTCACGGTTATCACGTAGGTGCCCGGTGCCAGATCTGCAAGGCTGAAGGAAGTGCCTTCAACCGTTACGCTACTGGTACTCGGTCCGGTGTAGCTGATGGTGTATTCACCCATCATACCGGTAATGGTGCCGTTGATCGTGCTGCCGTTGCAACCGCCCTGTGTGCCGTAGCCGACCAGGAAACCCATGCCTTCAAGGCTGAAATTTTCGGTTTGCGTACAGCCTTCGCCGCTGGTTACCGAAACCGTATAGGTGCCGGTGAGCAGATCGCTGAAGGTCATGCTCGCCGGAGCATCCTCGTTGATGGTAAACGTCTGCGTAGTACCGCCCGTCCGGGTCAGGTTGATCTGGAAGGGAGGATTACCGGCCGAGAGTTCGATAACGATGCTACCCATGCTACACGTGCCGTCTACGATGCTGAGATCGAAAAGTTGAACCGGTGAGGTATAGATAGTGATCGTCTCCATGTCCATGCAACCGTTGGCATCGGTCACCTTGATCTTGTAATCACAGGGTGGAAGATTGGCGACGTCAAAACCGATGTCCATCGTGACCATGGTAGAATCGAATGGATTCTCGGGGCAGAGAGACGTGATCTGTACCGTGTAGGGAGGAGTACCGCCTTCAATATCGTTCCAGATCTGATTGTACTGTCCACAGTCATTCAGGATGACGGCACTGAACAGTTCCAAATCGGAAACGGTGTTTTCGATCACTGCCGTGTCGGTTTCCATACAGCCGTTGCCGCCCATTACCGTAACGACATAAGTACCGCTGGGAAGGTTACTAATCGTATAGGTCGTACTCGAAGTAGTAATCATACCACTGACGGGACCGCTCCAGGTAATCTTATACTGGGGTACACCCATCAGGATATCCACCCGAATGCTGCCCAGTTCGTTACACGCTCCGTTCATGGGCGTCAGATCGAAATTGTCTACCGGCTGATCGAAGATCATTACGGTATCCATATCCATGCAACCGTTGGCATCGGTTACTTTGATCTTGTACTTGCACTCCGGCAGATCGAACAGCTCGAAGAATACATCACTGGTTACAAAGGTCGTATCCTGCTCCGGTTGATCATCGCAGAGTGTGATGACTTCAATCGTGAAAGGCGGCGTACCGCCTTCGATATCGTTCCAGACCTGATTGAACTGGTTGCAGTTGTTATTGATGACCGCGCTGATGATGTCGATACCGCCACCCGAGCCTGCCGTCAGTACTACCGTTTCGGTTTCGGTACAGCCGTTGCCGGTCTCTACAGTGATGGTATAGGTACCGGCGGGCAGATTTGGAATGGTAAAGGTCGTCCCGTTCAGGGCAACCGTACCGGATGTCGGACCGGACCAAGTGATCATGTAGGTCGGCATACCGGAAATAATGTCGATGCGGATAGAACCTGCTTGTACGCAATCGCCGGGCTGGGGGGTGGGAGTAAAGAGATTGACGTTCCCGTTCATGATCATGACGGTATCCATGTCCATGCAACCGTTATTGTCGGTTACTTTCACCTTATACTTACACTCGGGTAGATCGAAAAACTCGAATCCTCGCTCCGTGGTTAGCACGGTAGTCACCACTGTCGAAGGCGTATCGCACAGTCGAATCAATTCGATCGTAAAGGGTGGTGTACCACCCTCGATATCGTTCCAGATTTGGTTGTACACGCCACATTCGTCAGTAATCAAAGCACTGATTAGTTCCACATCACCCTGAATGAGCGTAACCGTAACGGTTTCCGTTTCCGTACAGCCCTGGGCGTCCGTTACGGTTATGGTGTAGGTGCCGCCGGCCAGGTTGTTAATGAAGTAAAGCGGTCCGTTAGTTGTAAAGCTACCCGAACTGGGCCCGGAAAAAGTAACCGTATAAGGGGCCATGCCGCCGGTAAACTGAAGGCTAATCTGCCCCAGTTCTCCGCAGGCACCTCCCACGCCGCTACCCGTGAACAGGTCTACCGGTGCCGGAAATACCATAACGGTATCCATATCCATGCAGCCGTTGGCATCGGTGACTTTGATCTTATACTTGCACTCGGGCAAATCGAATAACTCGAAGAAGTCGTCATTAATCGTAAAGGTCGTATCCTGCCCCGGCTGATTATCACAGAGAGTGATAACCTCGATTAAGTAGGGAGGAGTACCACCCTCGACGTCGTTCCAGATTTGGTTGAACTGCCCGCACTCGTTAACGATCAGTGCACTGATAATTTCGATACCGCCATTGCCAGTTTCCACCGTAACCGTTTCGGTTTCCGAACAGCCCATACCATTGGTCACCATTACAGTGTAGGTACCGGCGGGAGCGTTGGTGATTTGATAGGTCGGGCTATTCTGGGTAAGCGTACCGGAAATAGGTCCGCTGTAAGTAATCGTGTAGGGTGGGTTGCCACTGAAAACAGTAATATCGATCGTGCCGGTGCTACCGCATTCCCCATCCGTAGCTACGGCCGTAAAAATGTTATTCGGGAAAATCTCCACGGTTTGCATGGACATGCAGCCGTTGGCATCCGTCACCTTGATCTTATAAATGCAGGGAATTGGATCGAAGACCTCGAATCCATTGGTTGAAGTCATGAAAGCCATTTCCATGACGCTATCACAGAGGCGCAAAACCTCTACCATAAATGGTCCCTGTCCCCCCTCAATGTCTACCCAGATTTGATCGACCGTTCCGCACGGGCCGGGAACCGGAGACAAAATGACGTCAAGACTACCACTATTATTGAGCGTTACAGTCACTTCATCCGTACAACCTTCATCGGTTACGATTGATATTGTGTAGACGCCGCTGGGTAGATTAGGGATGTAGTGGTAAGTGTTGGCTAAATTGACATTACCATTAACGGGACCGGTCCACATAATGTAGTAAGGTCCGTCTTCTACGCTAATATTCAGGATAATACCGCCTAATCCGCTACAACTTCCGGGATCCGCTGTCGCAGTGAGAATGCTGACGGCCTCCGTTGCGATAATGAAAGAAGAAGTAGAAGTACATCCGCCCGCGCCGGTAACGCTGATTGTATAATTACAGTTAGAAAGGCCGATAAGATCGAATACATCATTCAAACTACTACCGTTGAGCACCTCTCCGCCGCAATTATTACTGACCGTATAGGAATATGGCGGTTCACCATGAGTAACGGTCGTGCGGACACCATTATCCTGGCCACAGTCATTCGTCAGCAATTGCGTGGACAAAGTCAGACCGGAAAGCTGCTGCACTGTAAACTCCTGTTGCGCAATGCAGCCCGCTCCATCCTGGATATTGAAGGTATAGCTGCCAGCACTTAGGTAAATAACCGTAGTGTTACTATTACCAACATTGATCGTACTGGTCTCCGGGCCGGAGTAGCTCACTACGAACGGCCCTTGGCCTCCGGTGAAGTTTAGTACTACTGGATTTCCCAAGCCGTTGCAATCACCATCCAGATTAGGATTTTGAGACACTGTCAGTGCCAAGCCCGCATTACCTATCGTAATGGTCTCGGTGTCCGAGCAGCCGCTACCATCAGAAATAGCAAAATTGTACGTACCGGCAGGTAGATTAGCCACGAAAGAACTGGGATTATTGGTCGAATAGGTATTACTGACCGGTCCCGTATAACTTACGGTGTAAGGAGCCTGACCGCCGTTGGCATTGACCGTTGCGCTACCTGTACCACCACAGGCGGCTGCCTGGGGCGTGACGGCCACCTGCAAGTTACCTCCGTTGACTACGACCGTTTGTGTCAGGGTGCAACCGTTCGCGTCTGTGAGTTGGAGGCTATAGCCGCCGGGAGGAACATTATTGATGTTAAAATTAGCCGAGTTAACCGATTGGTTGAACGTAGCCGGACCCGTTAGTACGACCTGAAAAGGAGGTAAGCCGCTTACTTGCCGCACCAAAATCTTACCCAGCCCGCCGCAAGCGGCACTCTGAGTAAGTAAGTTATAGCTTAACCCTCCCCCACCGGTGGGTGGTAGTGTAACGATCTGAGAAGTCGTGCAGCCGGAACCATCCGCAACGGTAATCGTGTAAGTACCGGCAGATAAGCTATTAACATTGAATACCGTGGAGAACGTAGTGATCGTACTCTGAGGATAGCCGCCGATTGAGATAGTGTACGGCCCGGCCGCTCCACTAATTACACCGCCAATACTGCCGCTACTTCCGCAGGAGGGCGCGTTGGCCGTCAAATTCAGCCCGATCGAACCGGCCGAAGTAATCGTAAACGTGGCGTCTATGACGCACATATTCACATCACAGGCGTGAATGTTATACGTACCGGCCGGCAGGCCGCTCAGATTAAACACGCCGCTAGCCGAGGTAGCTGAAGCAGAACCCGGTCCGCTGATATTAGCCAGGTAAGGTCCCGTTCCACCCGATATCTTGAAACTGTAAGTACCGGAATACTGACCGCAACTCGTGGGCTGGCTTCCCAGCTGAGTAAAGTTCAGGTTACAGGTGTTGCTGCAATTGACCGTCAAACTGTAGGGTGAGACCGCTCCATTATAGCCGTCTACCACTACGTAATAAGTTCCAGGAGCCAGGGTTCGCGTAATGGTCTCCGCAGCCGTACCCGCATTCTGACTGAAAGCCAGGCACTGCGATGCATCGCAGGCCGAGAGCAGGAAAAGCTCCAGGTTAGCCGAAAGGCCGGCCAGTGAGATCGTTACCGGACCGGTTTCGGTAGTCGTAAAAGTGTGTACGACCTCGGGTCCATTGTTTTCTACATTATATTGACCGCCACAGTTATACAGCGATACATCATCATTACCACCCAGAGTAGTACCGATATAGGGTTGACCGCAGGTAAGGCTCACGGCGTCACTGCAATCCAGGAAACCGCAGCTCACTTCCAGGCGATACTGCCCGCCCGCACCGGGGTTGGGCTGATCGACTACAATATAGTAGGTGCCGATCGGGGCATCCTCAAAGAGGATACCTTCGTTATTGGTCAGCGTATTGCTGGTCCGGCTGGAACCGATACAACTGTACTGGTTACAGGAGCCGCTGATCAGGAACAGGTCCATGTTCAGGCCGGGTGTCATGATCTCCAGACCGATTTGAATATCACCGGCCGTGGTTTTTTCGAATACGTATACCCGGTCCGGCCCCAGCATGGGGTTATTCGGACAGCAGGAATAAGTCGTCAGATTATTGCCCGCACCGACGGTAGTTTCGTTCGGCAGATAATCACCACAGCCAATGGGCGTAGCATTGTCGCAGAGCGAACTGGTGCCGCCGCAGGGGCCGGTCGTGTAATTTTGTACGCCGGCGGCATCGGCCTGGCAAGGGTTGGTATAAGTTACGCCGTTACAACCGCAAACCGGCTGGTAGACCGCGCCGCAAATGGCATCGGTATCAATATCATTCGGGTCCACACACACGTTATCACAGCCCCCAACGGTATAAACCATTACACCGGCCGCCTCGGCCGTACAGGCATTGGGGTAGGTCAGTCCGTTGCAACCACAAACGGGTACGCCGCCGGATGGACAGGTCAATTCAATAACTCCGGTACCCAAATTAACCGTGGTGCCATTAGCATTCATCACTTGGGTCGGCGAATAACAGTTGTTGTCGGCAGCCGGGCAAGCACCCGACCAATAAATCGTAACACCGGCCGCTTCGGCCGCACAAGCATTGGGATAATTAACGCCGTTAGATCCGCAAACGGGTGCAGATGGTAATCCAGCACAACCGGAACCGCTGTTCATCTGAGCCGGATTTATGCCCGGGCTGTAACAAACGCCGATGGTATAGGTAGTTACACCCGCTGCTTCGGCAAAGCAACTGTTCAGGTAAGTCACACTGTTGATGCCGCAAACTGGCGAAATCGCGCCCGGGCAGCTGGCATTGTTGATCAGTGTCGTCGCCGTGCCCTGCACGGGGTAGCGGTTCAAGTCTTTATCCACTAATAGGACGCTATCGATATGGACGGTCAGACCCGCCAAATCAGCAAGTACTTTACCCGGACGCAACGGAATGGACAGGCGACCCAAACTGCCGCCGCCCACGGGGGCATTCGTGCCATTGATTCGGCTAACACCGATCTCCGCTCGTTTGGCAATCGTATCGTTGGCAATAAGAGAAATCGTACGTACTCCCAGTGGACTGATGAAATTAGCCGTATCGGGTTTAATTTCCCACTCATGAGTCAGGGCAGAACCGTCGGAATACGACAAATAGAAACTCAACCCGTAAAGGTAGTTGACCGTATCGGCGGCGGTATTACCCAGCCTGATATCCGCTAACACCACTATCTGGCCGTTAGGTAACTGGGAATAGCCGGCGGGTTCCAGCTTGAACAGCGGGCCCACGGTTGACGTATCGGGATTGATGTAGCCATCGGGTGACGGGTTGCTGCGCCAGCGCCGGCCGAGGCGCGCTTTCAAAAATTCCAGTTCAGTGCTGCTGATCACGCCGTCACCGCTTATATCGGCATAAGCGTGGTTGATCCCGCCGATAAAATCGGCGGACCACGGTGCACCCATGGGCACGGCGTTAAAGTCCGTGCTGCCCTCGCGGGCCGGCCCCGTATGACCGAAGATAGAGGCCGCGTAGAGCAGGTCTACTACGCCCACCCGACCGTTGTTGTTTACGTCTCCCGGCCAGATAACCGCCCCCTGGGCAATCACCGATCCGGTAAGGAAAAAACAGGAAATCAAAACCGCCCAGAGGCGTAGAGGTGTAGTCTTTAAGATCATAGACATTGGGATTATAACAACAAAAAAAACAGGCTAAACCTGTCACGCTTGAATACAAGAGCGAAATCAACCTCGGAGTTCAACTGCCGATTGGACTTCTTTACTTTGTACCGCCATTACAGAACTTGAAACGGTAGCAAGGATAAAATCAGACAAGCGAGTCAGGTCATTCTTGACCGGGGAAAAAAGATAAGGGGGAAACCGTCGCGCCTTGCGGAAAAGATCAGGGAAATTTCACTGCGCTTTACGGTAAAGCTAAGGTAGTGTTTTTCTATAACTTGAGAACTGTATTTTACCGCTTTCCTGGTGAATTGGTCCGTTCCCCAACTCTGCGGGTACGGAACTTGCCCCCTGAGCTTACGCTAGAAGACCTTTCGTTGGTTTTCACCCGGAGTTCCTTACCTTAGGGCCGGACCAAGTAAATCGAACCATGCAGCGAAGAAAATTCATCCGCCACTCCACCCACTCGTTAGTCGGTGTCAGTCTACTCGGCTGGAGTGCCTGCGGCCCTTCCAACGTGACGGAGCAAGAGTCGACCGAATCAACGGATGAAACTGATTCAGTAGAAACTCCGCTCTGGTTCGACGTCAGCCTCGCCCAATGGTCACTTCACCGGGCATTTGAGGCTGGAAGTATCGACCCACTCGATTTTGCCCGAACCGCCCGCGAAGACTATGGCATCGAAGGGGTGGAGTACGTCAGCAAATTTTACGCAACCAACGTAAAAACAGCCAAGTATGTACAACAAATGAAGCAGCGCGCGGCCGATCACGAGGTTCGCTCCTTGCTCATCATGATCGACAACGAGGGAAATCTGGGTGATGCCGATCCTGCCGCCCGCGCCAAAACAATTGACAACCATAAAATCTGGGTGGATGCCGCTCACGAACTCGGTTGTCACAGTATCCGGGTAAATGCCGCCGGCGAAGGTAGCCGGGAAAAAGTAGCCGCCGCCGCTACCGAGGGCCTCTACCGCCTGAGCGAATACGCCGCCCAGGCAAGCCTCAATGTCATCGTGGAAAACCACGGCGGCTATTCATCGGACGGCAAGTGGCTCAGCGGCGTTATCGCTGCGGTCCAGCTCGAAAACTGCGGCACCCTGCCGGATTTTGGCAATTTCTGCATCGAAAAATCCGCCGATCGCTGCGCCGAAGAATACGACCGCTACCAGGGTGTACACGAACTAATGCCCTATGCCAAGGCCGTCAGTGCCAAAACCTACGATTTTGACGATAACGGCCTGGAAACGGAAATCGACTACAAAAAAATGCTCGGTATCGTGAAGCAAGCGGGGTACAACCAATGGATCGGTATCGAATACGAGGGCGAAAATATGTCCGAACCGGAAGGCATTCGCGCTACGTTGGCCCTGTTAAACAGCGAGGGAAGAAAGGTGTAGGAATGAGTTTTGGGGGTCCCCGCCCGGCCCCCGCAGCGGGCTATCGCCCGCCGCGGGGGCCGGGCGGCCGGGCGTGTCCGCCGCGCGCCTGTCGGCTTGGCCCTACGGGCTGCCGCCCCGGAAAAGTCGGTCGCAGTAATAAATTTTTTCCGGGGGCGGCCCGGCTCCCATCCCTGGCCCTTCACCTCCACGGCAATTTGTGCCCCTCACCACCGGTGTACCACGCAACGGCCCGGTTTCTCATACCCGTTTACCACCCCGCTCATGGATCACCTCTCTACCGTACAACAGTGGGTAGACGATTTCGTCATCCGCCTGGGTCTGTGCCCCTTCGCCGCCCCCGTGCGCCGGGCCGGGCAAATCCGCTACGCAACCATCTCCGCCACCGACGAAGATGAGGTCTTCCGGGCCTTCCTCACCGAGGTTGCTCACCTGCTGGATACCCCCGCCGAAGAAGTAGCTACCACCATCCTGATCTGCACCCATGCCCTGACCGATTTTGACAACTACTGGGAATTTACCGGGGCCTGTGAAAACGCCCTGGCCGAGGCCGGCTTGGATGGAACCCTGCAACTGGCGACTTTTCATCCCAACTATCTCTTTGCGGATACGGACGCGGACGACCCCGCCAACCGCACCAATCGCTCTCCGCTACCCCTGCTGCAACTACTACGCGAAGATGGAGTTACCGCCGCGCTGGAATCCTACCCCGGCGAGCCGGAGGATATTCCGGAGCGGAATAAGGCACTACTTAGGAAAATGGCTGAAGAATGATGAATTCTTTCGCGTGAGGTGCCTGGACGGGGCGCAGCGTTAGCGGAGCAGCCCGCAGGGCCGACCGAATAGGGAGCCGGGAAGGGACCGACCCCGCCCCTCAGGCGGGGACACGCCCGACACCTATACCTTACATACTACCATTCCGACCGCTTGCGAAAATATTTGCGAGCTACCACTAGCAAGCCGAAGCTCTCGGTGCCATGCTGTCCGGTAACGGCGTGATGCTGGCCGTGGGCGCGGAGGATGGCGCGGCTGTAGCGGCTATCGAGTTGACGGAACCAACTAAAGCGGCGGTGGATGTAAACGTCGTGAATAAGGAAGTAGATCGCGCCGTATACGGAGATGCCTATGCCGACAAAAGTGAGCCAAAACCAGCCGGGGTAGGACAGGCCGACCATATAGGATAACGCACTGGGAACCGCGAAAACAACGAAAAACAGGTCGTTTTTTTCGAAAAATCCGGTCTTCTGGTTATGCGGCCGGTGGTGATCTTCGTGCCATGACCAGAGCCAGCCGTGCATGAGCCAGCGGTGAGCGGCCCAGGCAATGAATTCCATGGCGGCGGCAGCGAGTAAGGTGATGAAAAGGTAGAGCAGCGAGGTAAGCATATCCAGTAAGGCAGTTAAACTAATGAACGACGGGGTCCGACTTCCGAAGAAGCGCGGACCCCGTCGGCAGTAGTGAGTTAACGATCTTGGCTGAACTTAGTTTTCCTTCAGCTTTTGCTTGATCTCAATGATCTCGTAACCCTCGATCACGTCACCTGGGCGAATGTCGTTGAAATTCTTGATGCTGATACCGCATTCCATGCCGGCACGGACATCTTTGACGTCATCCTTGAACCGGCGCAGGCCTGCGAGTTCGCCAATCTGGCCTTCCTTAATCGGGAAGACGACGATACCGTCGCGCACCAGACGGATGGGCGTGGAACGGGCGATCTTACCCTCTTCCACGTAGCAGCCGGCGATGGTACCGATCTTGGAGATCTTGAAGACCTCGCGAACTTCGACCTGGGCCACGGGCCGCTCTTCCTTAATGGTGTCGAGCATACCTTCAATGGCCATTTTGATCTCTTCAATGGCTTCGTAGATGATCGAGTAGGTCTTGATTTCCACGCCTTCGCGTTCGGCCAATTTGCGGGCCATGGAACTGGGCCGGACCTGGAAGCCGAGGATAAGTGCATCGGATGCCGAGGCGAGCAATACGTCCGACTCAATGATCTGGCCGACGGCCTTATGGATCACCTTGACCTGGACGGTTTCCTGCGACAGCTTGATGAGCGAATCGGAAAGAGCCTCGACGGAGCCGTCGAAGTCACCCTTAACGATGAGGTTGAGTTCCTTGAAGTTACCCAGGGCCAGACGGCGGCCGATCTCATCGAGACTGATCCGGCGATTAGCGCGGTTGGCTTGTTCACGGTTGATCTGGGCGCGGCGACCGGCCAATTGACGGGCCTCCTGTTCGCTCTCCATCACCTTGATGGCTTCACCGGCCTGCGGTGCACCGTCTAACCCGAGGATCAATACGGGCATGGCGGGGGTTGCTTCCTTGACACGCTTGTTGTGCTCGTCAAACATCGCCTTGACGCGGCCCGAACTCTCACCGGCTACGATCACGTCGCCGATGCGGAGGGTACCCGTTTGGATTAGAGATTTGGCAACATAACCACGGCCCTTTTCTAGAGAAGCCTCCAGTACGGCACCCACGGCTGGACGGCTGGGGTTGGCTTTCAGTTCCAAGAGTGCGGCTTCAAGGATGACCTTTTCCAGCAGATCATCGACACCGGTGCCCTTCAGAGCGGAAATATCCTGCGACTGGTACTTACCACCCCAATCTTCGACCAGGTAGTTCATGGAAGCCAATTCCTGCTTGATGCGCTCTGGGTTTGCTCCGTCCTTATCTATTTTATTGATCGCGAACACCATCGGCACACCGGCAGCCTCAGCATGGCTGATAGCTTCCTTGGTCTGCGGCATGATGTTGTCATCAGCCGAAATAATGATAATAGCAATATCGGTTACCTTGGCACCACGGGCACGCATGGCCGTAAAGGCGGCGTGACCCGGCGTATCCAGGAACGTAATCTCGTTACCATCGGCCATTTTTACCTCGTAGGCACCGATGTGCTGCGTAATACCACCGGCCTCGCCCTCGGTCACCTGCGTTTTACGGATGTAGTCAAGCAACGATGTTTTACCGTGATCGACGTGACCCATAACAGTAACGATGGGCGCACGGGAACGGAGATCTTCCGGGTTATCCAGGTAGACTTCCTCTTCCTCGACATCCTCTTCGGCATTGATGAACTCAACCTCGTGGTCGAATTCAGTGGCGACCAATTCGATGATCTCGGCGTCGAGACGCTGGTTGATCGACACGATCACCCCGGCATTCATACAAGCCATGATGACCTCACCCACGCCTACGTCCATCAGTCCGGCCAGCTCGGATACCGAGACGAACTCGGTGACCTGCAGCTTATCGGTCTGGGTGGAAGCATCGCGTTCTTCCTGGCGTTCACGCAGGCGTTCGCGGTTATCACGGCGTTGGCGTTGGCGACGTTTTTTGCCCGTACCTCCCTGGAGGCGGGCCATCGTCGCCTTGATTTTTTCTTCAATCTCCTTAGCGGAGACTTCCTTCGGCTCATCACGACGTCCACCGCCCGTACGGCCGGTAGTCGGACGACCGCCGGGGCTACCGCCGGGACGGCTGCCGCCGCCGGGGCGATCGGTGAGCACCTTCTTACGTTTGCGACGCCTTTTGTTGGGGTCGTTATCCGTCGTGCCGGTCGATTTAGTTCGTTTGGGTTCGGTCTTCAGTTCGATCTTACCCATGATCTTCAGACCCCGCAACTCGGGTGTCTTAGCCCTGATGGTACCTCCATCGGCAGCAGGAGTTCCTTCCGCTGGTGGGGTGGCTGTTACTTTAGCGGGCGTTGCTTCCTTGCCGGCGGGGGCCACGTCGGTTGCCGGTTGAGCAGCGGGCTTGGCCGGCTCGGCCTTGGCGGCGGGAGCAGGGGTGGGTTCCGCTTTGGGCGGAGTGGTTGTCGTGCCCTCCACCGGTTTGGCCGGTTCCGCCTTAGCGGCGGGGGCTGGAGCAGGCGCGGGTTTTTCCGGGGCGGGGGCGGGCTGCTTGGCCGGCTCGGCGGGTCTTTGCTCCGCTGCCGCAGGCTTTGGTGCGGGTGGGGGCGGGGTACTTCCCCCTCCACTACCACGGCCGTTTCGGCGGGAGCGGCGGCGCTCGTCCAGATTGATCTTGCCTAATACCTTCAGGCCGGGCGCAGTGCGCGTTCCTGGCTGATCGGGGGTTGCCTCTGCCGTAACGGGAGTAGGCTCGGCGGGCTTAGTAGTTGCAGCCGGCGGGCTGACCGGGGGCTTAGGCGGGGTGGCCACCGAAGCGGGGGTATCCTCCCGCCTTGACGTAGTGCCGGGGCGGGTGGTACCGAATTCCAGTTGATCGGCTTTCTCTTTGATCGAGGCCGAGCGGCTGAACTCCTCACGTAACACATCCTGCATTTCCGGCGTCACCTTGGCGATCGGCTTATTGTCGATCTCATACCCCTTGGACGTGAGGAAGTCTACGATACTTGAGGTACCGACGTTGAGTTCTTTCGCTACTTTTACTAACCTTTTATTCATTCGAATCTTTTAGCGCGCTCATTGGGGCGGCGCGCTATCCGCCCGGAAGCTTTGTACAACAAATCACCCACGGGGGCGAACTTCCCACTTAAATAAGGCCTCATCTAAAAACGCCCCCGGCTCACGAAAAAACCTTCCCAGGTTCGCCCGTTTTCCAAAAGCAACACAAAGATAAAGGATTCCCCGGCGAAAAGCACGGGATTTGACCGAAAAAGGCAAGTCTTACCTTTCGATCCGGCCCGACCGCTACCGATTTTGTTCGGCCTTTTAAGGGTGCGTCAGTCAGGGACCGATCTGGTAAACACGGTAGGAATCAGATTGTTTCCCGACTTCCTGATTTAGGTTCTGATCGTTCGGTTCATGATTCTTCGTATCTTTGCCCCCCGATTCCCCATCCCTTTCACTTGTCTTCCCCCCTAAAAACTGAACTGCCAACCGATGTCAGATAACCGCCAAATGACTGCCCCGACTGCCTACAAACGAATTGAGACCATCCTGGTCTCCCAACCTAAGCCGGAACGTAGTCCTTATTACTCCCTGGAGGAAAAGTACGGGCTAAAGATCGACTGGCGCCCTTTCATCGAGGTGAAGGGCCTGCCGGAAAAGCTGTTTCGGAAGCAACGTATCCAGCCCGATAAATTTACCGCCATCATTTTTACGTCCAAGCAGGCCATCGACCACTTTTTCCGCATCTGCAAGGATATGCGAACCGAAATGCCGCAGGACACCAAATATTTTTGCCTCACCGAGGCCGTCGCTAATTACCTCCAGCACTTCATCGTTTACCGCAAGCGTAAGGTATTTGCCGGTAAGCGCGTGATCACCGATCTGGCCGCCCCCCTCAAGAAGCATAAGAAAGAATCCTTTCTCCTGCCGTGTAATAGCCAGGGATCTAAATTTGTCGCCGCTTACCTGGACGAAAACGGTTTCAACTGGAAGCCGGCCATTATGTATTCTACCGTTGCAGCCGATTTGACCGATCTTGAGAATGTGTTCTACGACGCACTTGTCTTTTTCAGCCCTACGGGCATCGAATCGCTCTACGAAAATTTCCCCACCTTCCAGCAACGAGATACCCGCCTGGCGGCATTCGGGGCAAAAACCCTCGAAGCCGTGGAAAAACACGGATTGAAAGCAGATATCGTTCCCTCGCCGCCCGAAACGCCGTCCATGACCATGGCCCTGGAACAGTACCTCAAGATTTCTAACAAGTAAGGAGTAGCCTCGACTATTTTTCAGCCCAGCCACATCCATGAAGACCACCCCGCTTACCGACTTGCACCGCGAACTCGGTGCCCGTATGACTGATTTTGCCGGTTACGAAATGCCCCTTACCTATTCCGGGCTTAAGGAAGAGCACCGGGGCGTGCGCGAGCGGGCCGGCCTGTTCGACGTTTCGCACATGGGCGAATTCATCGTACGGGGGCCGCAGGCCCTGGACCTGATCCAGTACGTCACCAGCAACGACGCAAGCAAACTAGCCGTGGGCCAGGCGCAGTACAGCTGTTTCCCCACCCCCGAGGGCGGAATTGTTGACGACCTGATCGTCTACCGCTTGCCGGACAACCCCGGCATGCAGACAGCCGCCGGGTCGGTATATATGTTGGTGGTCAATGCCGGTAACCTATTAAAGGACTGGAACTGGATCAAGGCCAATAATACCTTCGATGCCGAAGTGATCGACATCAGCGACCAGACCGCCCTGCTGGCCTTCCAGGGACCGCTGGCCGCCGAAATCCTCCAGACGCTGACCGAAGAGAAATTGGCCGACATCCCTTATTATCATTGCCGCCGTAACACGGTGGCGGGCGTGGCCAACGTACTCATCTCGGCTACCGGCTACACCGGTTCGGGTGGTTTTGAGTTATACCTGGCCAATCAGGATGCCGCCACGCTCTGGAACGCCATCCTGCTAGCGGGCAAGGCACACGACGTGCTGCCCACCGGCCTGGGCGCGCGCGACACCCTGCGCCTGGAAATGGGTTTCGCCCTCTACGGCAACGACATCGACGAGACCACCAGCCCCCTGGAAGCCGGCCTGGCCTGGATCACTAAACTGGACAAAGGCGACTTCATCGGCCGCGATTTTCTGGTAGCACAGAAGGCGGCCGGCCTCACCCGTCGCCTCGTCAGTTTCACGGTGGAAGGTCGCCGCGCACCCCGCCACGAGTTCCCTCTGCTGGCAACGGAGGACGGAACGGCGGTCGGGCGCGTCACGTCTGGCACCCACTCCCCCACCCTCGACCGCGCCATCGGCATGGGCTACGTCCCCTGGGACCTTCGCTCGCCCGGCAGCGAACTCTTCGTCGATTTCGGCCGCAAAAGTGCGCCGGCGCAGGTGGTGAAGGGCTTTGGCGTAGTCGTATAGGGGTGGGCGTGTCACCGGCTAGGGCCGGTGCCGGTCCCTTCCGGGCTTCGCTGTTCGCTCGGCACTGCGTGCGCTAACGCCCCTCCAGGCACCTCACGCGGCCGGTGCGTGACCTCCGGTCGTGCGGAAGCAAGGATGCCGGCACCTCTGGTCGGCACGCAGTACAAGGCTCCCGATCCCCTGATCGGGTACGCGAATGCGTAAACTGTTCCGCTCGGCCGTTCCTGATTGCGCTCACTGCTTGGGACTATTTCCGCGATCAGGGGATCGCGATCCTTGTGCCTGCGAATAAACCTTTCTGGAGTAGGTCACGCACCGCATCACTCGTCTACGCCCTACCTCTTCACCTCGAAGGATCGCTATGCGATCAAGAGAAGCAGCGCTAGCTAATCCTTAGTTTCCCCCTGCCCCCGAAGGGGGTTCTGCCTATAAAACCTTCCATCCTTCCATCCTTCACCTCGAAAGATCGCTTTGCGATCGAGAGAAGTAGTGCTAGCTAATCCTTGTACTCCCCCTGCCCCCGAAGGGGGTTCTGCCTATAAAACCTTCAATCCTTCCATCCCTCAATCCTTCACCTTCGCGTGAGGGGCCTGGAGGGGCGCGACGCAGGAGCGAGTGCGCAGCACCAAGCCGCCAGGCGCGCCCGCAAGGCACCGGCCCGACCGGAGGGAGGGACACGCCCCACCGACCCCCTGCGCTAAAAAACCGAAAATTCCTGCTTACCTTCCGGTTTTCCTCCAAGCCACCCGTCCGATGCCCAACTACCTGCCTACCCGCTTCCTCGCCCTGCTGGGGCTGATCTTTTTGAGCCTGCAACTGACCGCCCAGCGACCCGAGTGGCGCGAGCGATTCGTGCTGCCGGAAAATGCCGGACCGATCAAGAGTCCCGCGCAGTTTCTGGGCTACGAGCCGGGCGACCGTTTTACCGTCTACGCCGATGCGGTGGCCTACTTCGAATACCTGGCCGCACAGGCACCGGACCGCAGCGAACTGGTGGAGTACGGCCGCACCTATGAGGACAAGCCGCTACTGCGCCTGGCCCTGACCAGCCCGGCTAACCGCGCCGATCTGGAAAACATCCGGCGGCGGCAACTGAAATTGGTGGACGGCGCGGCCGGTTTTTCGGCCACCGAACGCGAACGAAGGCTGAAAGAGCAGCCGGTGATTACCTCCTTTAGCTACAACATTCACGGCAACGAGGCGAGCAGCACCGAGGCCGCCATGCAGGTGGCCTACACGCTGCTGACCGACCCCGGCGCGGAGGTGCGCGAGACGCTGGAAAAATCGGTGGTGCTGCTGTTCATCTGTATCAACCCCGACGGGCGCGATCGCTACGTGTACTGGTACAACGGGACGATGCGCCAGACCGGCGGCGAGGAGCCGCGCGACCTGGAGCACTACGCGCCCTGGCCGAACGGGCGGACGAACCACTACTGGTTTGACCTGAACCGTGACTGGGTGTGGGGCGTGCACCCGGAGAGCCGGGGGCACACGGCCGAGTACCAGCGGTGGATGCCCGAGGTACACGTGGACTACCACGAACAGGGCTACGACGCCAACTACTTTACGGTGCCGGGCACCACGCCGCGCAATCCGCTGATCCCATCGAGTTACGACATCTGGGCCGACACCTTCGGGCGGGCCAATATTGCCGAGTTCAATAAGTACGGCCTGAGCTACTTTACGCGTGACCGCTTCGATTTTTATTATCCCAGTTACGGGTCCAGCTACCCCAACATCATGGGCGGCATCGGGATGCTGACCGAACAGGGCGGCATCGGCGCGGGCCGCGCCGTGGAGACCAACGATGGTTATGTGTTGAGTTTGCGGCAACGAATATTTGACCACTACACCACTAGTCTGGCGACGGCACGCGCGGCGGCGCGTAACCGGGCGGCCCTGCTGGCCTACAGCATGGATGCCTGGACGCCGGCCAAAACGCAGACCGTGAGCGGCCGTGCCGCCTACCTGGTGGCGGCCGAGGAGGGCGGCTACGGCACGGATTTCGTGCGGATGCTGCTGCTGAACGGCGTGCGGGTGGAAGAAACCACCGAGCCGCTGCGCACGACCACGGCCCTGGATTACCGCAGCGGGCGGGCGGGCAAGCAGCGGGAGTTCCCCGCCGGCAGCTACCTGATCCGTACCGATCAACCGCGCCACCTGTTCGTGACCAACCTGCTGGAACGCAACATCGCCATTGACGATAGCGTGATGTACGACATGGCCACCTGGTCGGCCCCACTGGCCTATAACCTGGACGCGTATGCCCTGGACCGCCTGCCCACAGTGGCCACCCGCCCACTGACCGAGGTAACTGAAACCGGTCGCGTGGCGGAGGTAATGGACGCACCCACTTATGCTTACCTAATCGACTGGCGGCAACGTTACGCGCCCCGCGCCCTGGCGGAACTGTGGCGGCGCGGCTACCGCGTGCGCGCGGCGCGCGCGCCCTTCACCAGCGGCGGCCGTGAATACGCGGCGGGGAGCCTGATCGTGCTGCGGGGCCGGAACCTGGAGCGGGCGGAAACATTGAGGACGGATATGCGGGAGGTGGCCGAGCTGGCTAAGGTGGAGATCACGGCGGCAGCCACCGGCCGATTGAGCAAAGGCGATGACCTGGCCAGTACCCGCAACGTGCCCGTGAAGCAGCCGCGCGTGGCATTATTGGTGGAGCCGCCCTTCGATACTTACACCGCCGGGCAGCTGTATTTCCTCTTCGACCAGGAAACCCGTCTGCCGGTGGAGCGCATCCGGGCCTCAGTGCTGCAACAGACGGCACTGCCCAAATTCGGCCACCGCTACGGCTACGCCGATCTGAACGATTACGACGTGCTGATCCTGCCCGATGGCGGCAGCCGGCTACAGGAACTGTTTGACAAAGCCCAGCGCGATCAGTTGATGGCTTGGGTACGCGGCGGCGGCACCATCGTGGCCCTGGAGGAGGCGGCGCACCTGTTTACCAAGAAGCTAGGGATGACCGAGATCGAGTTGACCGGTCCAGACGACGTACCCGATTCGCTGACCGCCCGCCTTAGCTATGCCGATCGGGAGCAGTTTTTCGGGCAGCGGCGGATTCCCGGCTCCGCGCTGCGCGCGCCGGTGGACGTGACCAACCCACTGGCCTTTGGTGTAAAATCGGAGGTCTTTACGCTGAAGTTCGGCGCACGCGGTCTGCAACCCGGCGGCCGCCTGCAGAGCGTCGGCACCTACTACGACGACCCCAGGGAATTACTCACCGCCGGCTACGCCTCGCAGGCTAACCTGGACGGCCTGGCGGGTAAAACCTGGGCGGGCGTGTATCCGGAGGGCGAGGGGCGCATCGTGTTGTTGCTGGATAACCCGCACTACCGGATGTTCTGGCGCGGGCCGAGCCGGATGGTGCAGAATGCGGTGATGTTGATGGGTGGGTTTTGAGGAGCGGTTATCTGACCACTATGCTGATCTTTTATTAGAAATTTGTTCCATAATTTGCCCCGCAGTTGTCGGAAAACTCCGTGCATTAACCGTTTTTAATCCCGCCTGACTATCCAATTCCCAATTTCTCCAGATCCTCCCAAAAAGCGGGATAGGATTTCATCACAACCAACGGATCCTCGATCCCGATGCGGCCCAGGAGGGCCAGGGGGGCCAGGGCCATCGCCATACGGTGATCGTCGTAGGTGGTGAAGATCGGTTCCTCACTGAAGGCCGCCTGACCTTCCTGCAAGAAATAGTCTTCCGTGGAACGGGGGGAGAACTTGGCGGGGAGCTTGTTGAGGTGTACGGCTACTTTGGCCAGTTCGGTATGGAGGGCGGCTATGCGGTCGGTCTCCTTGATCTTGAGGGTTTTCAGGCCGGTCATGATAGCCTGAACGCCCCGACCGGCGCAGGTGACGGCCAGGGTCTGGGCCACGTCCGGGCAGTTGATGAAACTGTAATCAAACAAGGCAGGCACCGGCGCCTCGGCGGCTTTGGTCAGGCGCAGGCCAGTAGCGTTAAATTCCGTGTTCACCCCAAAACCACGGTAGATTTCTTGCACCACGCTATCCCCCTGCACGCTATCGGCGAACAGGCCGTCCAGTTGCAGGTCAGTTGTAGTACTCAGGGCCGCCAGCGAGTAGTAATAGCTGGCCGCCGACCAGTCGGCTTCTACCGTAAATTCCCGACTCTGGTAGGTTTGGGCCGGCACCACGATGGTCTCCCCCTCCCAGGTCGATGTTGCCCCGAAGTGAGCCAACAGATTCAGCGTCATCTGAATATAGGGGCGGCTCACCAGCTCACCCGTCAGGGTTAGGCGCAAGCCGTTTGGTAGGGTAGGCGCAATGAGCAGCAGGGCCGAAATAAACTGGCTGCTGGTGCCCGCGCTGATGCTCAACTCGTTCGTTTTCGCCAGCGTGGATTCCCCGATCCGCAGGGGAGGGAAGCCCTTCTTTTCCATATATTCGATCTCAGCCCCCAGTTCACGCAGGGCATCCACCAGAATACCGATGGGCCGCTTTTTCATCCGCTCGGTGCCGGTCAGCAGCTGGGTACCGGGGCGGCGGCAGAGGTAGGCCGTAAGGAAGCGGAAGGTAGTTCCGGCCGGGCCGGCATCCAGTGTTTCCTCGTCCGCTTGCAGCAGCTGTTGCAGGCGCTGCGTATCGTCGGCCGCCGCCAATCGGTGCAGGGGGAAGCCGCCCGGAGTGAGGGCCTGAATAATGAGGGCGCGATTGGCGATGCTCTTGGAGCCGGTGAGCTGGATTCGGCCACGCAGGTCCGTGGTAGCGGCGGTTAGATAGCGGAGGGTTGACATTGTAGAGGGGCTGCGCCCGTATTTTAGTGGGAAGGCTGCGCCCGTACTTTAGTAGGCGGCGTTGCCGCTGGTAATTTAATACGTTGGTATAAGCCTATGCGTACACAATTACTCAGCAATATATTTTTTCCAAAAATTAAGACCGACTGTTTTTCTTCTCCCTTCGGGAAGACCGGAAATTGAACCGCGTGAGGGGGCCTGGAGGGGCGTCAGCGCACGAAGTGCCGAGCGATAGCGAAGCCTGGAAGGCACCGACCCCGGCCCTTGCCGGGGGCACGCCCGAATCAAAATGGCAAAGTAACGCATACCTCACTCATCCGGCCGCAGATCGAATCGCTTGCGCAACTCGTCGATAACGGGGTTGGTTTCGCGCATGGCCAAGTAGCGATCGCGAGCACTCATCGGTCCCTGTACCACTTTGGCTTCCTCTTTTGGACGCAGGCTCTCGTCCACTTCGTAGATGATTTCCAGGCGGGGGCGCTTCAGTTCTTTTTTGATCCGCTCAATGAGGGGCGTTTCCTGGCGGATGGTAGCCTCCGTACGGCCGGAGGGAACTCGGAGGCGGATGCGGGAGATACCGTCCGCTTCGGGTACGGCCTGCTTCATCATCATACTCAGGCTGGGCCGGTCGGCAGCAGCAATAAGTTGTTGCCATACTTCCAGAAGTCGCTCCTGCAGGATCGGCTCGTCAGCTGGTTTGCGGCTAGCTTTGTTGGCTACGATCTCGGCCAATAGGTCGGCTTCGCTAACAGTTTTCATGCGATGCGCGGGCGCGGGGGGCGCGGCTTTAGGTGCCACGGCAACTACCGGACTAGCCACCGGTGCGGCAGTGACGGAGACGGGATCGGAGGGGATTTCCTCCTCGTCCGTCCGGGGTTCGGCCACGATTGCTGAAGGTGATGAATTTCCATACACACTGACCGGCTCATTCACGGCAGTGCGCTGAAAGGCAGCGGGTTGCGTAGCCGGCTGGGTGGCGGCCAGCGGCAGGGCGACGGGCGTGGCGATCAGTGGCGCTACGACACTAGGGTCAGGCGTTTTTTTTTCCTGCCCGGCCAGTTGCCCCTCACTGAGTTGGTAGGCGCGGAGGATTCCGGCCATTTTTAGCAGGCTCATCTCTACATGTAACCGTTTGTTGCGGGCCAACTTATAGTTAATATCGCAATCGTTACAGAGGTTGAGGGCCGTAAGCAAGAAACGTTCGGGTGCCAGGCGGGCCTGATCGGCGTAGCGGGTTTGCAGCCGTTCTCCTACTTCCAGCAGATCGAGCGTGGCTGGATCGCGGCAAACCAGCAGGTTGCGCAGATGCTCGGCCAGACCGTTCATGTAAAGTTCCGGCTCGAAACCCTTACGCAGCACTTCGTCCAGTACCAGTAGGGTTTGCGCCCGGTCCTCGGTAAGCAGGGCATCGACGGTGCGGAAATAGAAGTCGTAGTCAAGGACGTTAAGGTTGACGATCACGTCCTCGTAACGGACCGTTTTGCCGCTGAAGGAAACGATGCGGTCGAAGATGGAAAGCGCGTCGCGCAACGCACCGTCGGCCTTTTGGCCGATGATGTGCAGGGCGTCGGGTTCAGCTTCGATGCCTTCTTCCGCGCAAATCTTTTGCAGGTGCTCCACCACGGCCGCCACCTGGATGCGCTTGAAATCAAAGATCTGGCAGCGCGACAGGATGGTGGGGATGATCTTATGCTTCTCCGTGGTGGCCAGGATGAAGATGGCGTAAGCGGGCGGCTCTTCCAGCGTTTTCAGGAAAGCATTGAAGGCCGCCTGCGAGAGCATGTGTACCTCGTCGATGATGAACACCTTATACTTCCCCTGTTGCGGTTGAAAACGGACCTGTTCGATGAGTGCCCGAATGTGGTCGACCGAGTTATTGGAGGCCGCATCCAGTTCCGTGATGTTGAGGCTGGCGTTGCCATTAAAACTGCTGCAACTGGGACACTCGTTACACGGCTCGAAATCGTCGGTGCGGTCGGTGCAGTTCAGCACCTTGGCCAGGATGCGCGCGCAGGTAGTCTTACCGACGCCCCGGGGACCACAGAACAGGAAGGCGTGGGCCAGGTGATCGGTGCGCAGGGCGTTCTTGAGCGTGTCCGATACGTGTAACTGCCCTACCACTTCATCGAAGCGAGCGGGGCGGTATTTGCGGGCGGAAACGACGAAATTAGACATGGCGGTTGGTGACGGGCGGTATACTTACGGTCCTCAAAGGTACGAAAACGGAACGGTCCGGTCGGACTAACTCGTCATTAAAGCACGGCAGATATTTCCCTCCCGCTGCTACAACCGATAACCAATTCCCACCTGTAGCCCCATCACTACGTATTTTTCGCGCAGGGGATAGGAAGGAGCGGTAAAACTACGGGGATACACCTTGCAGAACGGCTCCATCAGCAGGCTCGTGCGCCGGCCCAGGGGGTAGGTGGTCGTCAGCGACGCCTGGAAGCCCAGCGCGGCTGAGTTGCGGTAGGCGGCAATCTCTCCGGCGGCCGTGTCGGCATCATCGGTCCGGCGGGCCGGCCGAACGGATTCACCGTCGGGTGTGAGCAGGCGGCTATCGGTGGTGAGTTGGAGGCCCAGGGTGGGACCCGCCTGGAAATTGAGCCGCAATTTGCCGGCCTGAAACCGGTAGCCGACCAGTAGGGGCAGTTCGAACTGGCGGAGCGAATTACGGCTGCTCACCATCCGAAAAGTAGTTTCGAAAGTTGTGTCGCTACCGATCAGGGTGCCGCCGCTGTCGTAGCGATCGGTCACGATGGCCATGCGCTCCCCTTCCAATGGGTAATCGGCGCGGCGGCGCAGGTTAACAAAAGAAAGGCCCGACCGCAGGGTCAGGCCGGAGGCGGTAGCAAATTGGAGTCGGGCGCTGAGTTGATAACTGATACTCGGGAACTCGTTGCCCGAACGGGCTTCCAGGTAACCGAAATCATCCGGGCCGCGAGCACGCAGTTGTTGGTGGGCGTAAGCGGGGCCGCCTAATAGCTCGAACTGCCAGGCGGGCCGGTTGCGCTTGAAGGTGGGGCAATTGGCCACCGGAGCCACGTTATTCAGAAACGTGGCCGCCGTCGGCTTGGTCGGCAGTTGGTGGTTGGCGGGGTGCGGCCCCAGGCGGGGGGCGGTGCGCAGGGCGGCACCGCCATCCGCTGGATGGGGAGAGGCTGAAGGAGTAGTGGTTTGGCTGCTGTCGCGGTTGCGAATGTGCGGACCCGAGGGACGCTTTGCTTCCTCTTCCTGCGTGGCGGGCGAAGTGGGCGTAGCGGGCAGGGGCCGGGTAGCGGGCATTACCGACGGCCGGGTGCGAGGTCGCACGGCGGCGGGCCGCGCCGAAGTGCGGGCGGCAGACACCGGTTCTCCGGCAACGGGTTCGTTCGTGGCGGGAGCAGTGATTGCACCATTTAACGCACGGGTACGGCCGGCGGCATGGGTTCCCGCGGGGCGGGTAGTTACCGACCCAGGGTCCAGACTGGGCACGTTCGGCTCGGGTACTTCCACCCGGATGTCCGCCGAAGGCAGGGGAGCCACCAGATCGGCGGCGGCCGGGAAAGAAGAGATGGCGGGGTCGGCGGCGGCCGGTTGTACGCCGGTGTTCCAGAGCAAATAGGCCGGCAGTGCCAGCAAAAGCAGGAGGCCCAGCCCGGCACTCAGCCGCTTGACGCGGCGGCCGCGGCGCGCGGCGGCGCGCCGCTGCGCGATTCCCTCCCAGAGGTGAGTGGGGGTCGGCTCGGCAAGCGTTCGTAGGCGTTGACGAAAATATTGATCGAGTAAGTTTTTGCTCATACGGCTAATCTTTGCTGTCGTTCGATTTGGGATTGAAGAAGTTTGCGGGCCTTGAGTAGTTGCGAGCGCGAGGTGGCCTCCTGGATACCCAGGGCCTCGGCGATTTCCTTGTGGCTGTAGCCTTCGATGGCGTACAGATTAAACACCACCCGGTACCCGTCGGGCAGGTGGTTGATCAGCACCATCAGTTCCTGCTCGCCCAGGTGGCTGTAGGCCGCCGGTTCGGCCGAGCTTTCTACCGTGTGTTCCAGCCCGATCTGCTCGTGCGTGAACCGCTTGCGCTGAAAGTTTTTCAAGGCGGTGTTGATGACGATGCGCCGGATCCAGCCCTCGAAAGAACCTTTGAACTCGAAGCGGTCCATCTTGTCGAAAACCCGGATAAAGGCTTCCTGCAACATATCCTCCGCTTCGGGACGGTGACGGGCATAGCGCAGACAGACGGCCAGCATGGTGCCGGCGTAGCGCTCGAAAATGGCCCGCTGGCAGCGGACATCCTCGCGCAAACATCCCTGAACTAGTTCTTTTTCCGTCATGCTCATCATAAGGACCCGGACGTGCATCGGTTAGCAGATACCCTAACAAGGCCGAACGTGGCCCCGGAAGTATGCCTTAACGGTATCCTTTTATTAAAGGAACGGAAAAAGCGGCCCGATGTTAGGACGTGGACCGCCTTCATCAGGCTTCGCCACTGGATTGCACGATCGTTGATCGACCCAAGGTACCGCTATTTCCCCGCCTCCGCAAATTCAATCGTGTAACGTTTTCCAACGGCCCGGCATCAAGTCCCGAGAGCAATACCTAAGGGGTATTCACTTTGGGCCGCTTTTCCTTCGGAAAGGCGGCCTTTGTTTGGAACGACACGTACAAGAATCAGGAAAATACTCCTACCTTTCCCTTCCCGAATACTCCTTCCATGCTCCAGCCCGCTAACGATCAACGCTCCAGTTTTAGCCGTTTCAATGATTGGGCCGGCCGCTCCGTCACCCTCAAGCTACTGGTGATCGGCCTGCTGTTCCTGCTGCTGATGATCCCGGCTTTTCTCGTAGAACAACTGGTGCAGGAACGCCAGTACCTTCGCGACAATGCCCAGACCGAAGTAGCCGGCAAGTGGGGATTGGATCAGGAGATCGGCGGCCCCGTTATTTCGGTCCCCTACACTTACGGCACCCTCAACACCGATGGCAAAACCATCACCAAAACCGGTTACGCGCACTTCCTGCCCGACCGGCTCGACATCTCCGGCACACTCCAGCCGCAACAACGCCGGCGAGGTATCTACGTCGTTGTGCTCTATACCGCCGACCTGGCGATCAGCGGCAATTTCGCGCCCCTCAATGCCACCGCCCTCGCTATACCCGAAGAATCACTGCGCTGGGAAGACGCGCTGATTACCATCGGCATTACCGACATGAAGGGCGTCAACGAATCGATTACCCTCAACTGGTCCAACCCGACTACCGATAGCACGGCCCGGTACTCTTTCGGCCCCGGAACTATCACCAACGATATTTTTGGCAGCGGGGCCAGCATCCCCATCGACCTGCGGGCCGATGCCGGTGACGCGGTCGGCTTCCGCACCCGCCACGATTTCAGTTTTACCCTCAGCCTTAACGGTAGCAGCCGGCTCTACTTCCTGCCCTTCGGCCGCGAGAACACCGTCAAGCTTAGCGGCTCCTGGGCCGATCCCAGTTTCGAGGGAGAATTTCTGCCCGAAGACCATACCGTTAACGGAGACGGTTTTGCCGCCAACTGGACGGTCCTCCAACTTAACCGCAACTACCCCCAGCAAAACATCGGTTCCTACGTACCTCCTTCCGGCATCGGCAAGTACCGACCCAGCACCCAGTACTCCGATGATTACGGCTACGAACCCAACTACGGGAACGGTGACAGCAACGGTTCCTTCGGCGTCCGCCTCCTGCTTCCGGTAGACGAATATCAGAAAACCGAGCGATCGACCAAATATTCGATGCTATTCGTGTTTCTGACTTTTCTCACCTTCTTCTTTATCGAGGTCATTAACGGCCGCCGCCTCCACCCCATTCAGTACCTGCTCATCGGCGCGGCCGTGGTGCTGTTCTACGTCCTGTTGCTCTCCATCAGTGAGCACGTTGCCTTCGGTTACGCTTATCTGCTGGCTTGTTCGGCCGTTATCGCGCTCATCACCATGTACAGTTACTTCATCCTCAAAAACCGGGGGCTTACGCTGCTCGTGGCCGGAGTGCTCATCGTCCTTTATATCTTCTTCTACAGCCTGCTCCAGCTCCAGGATTATGCCCTGCTCATGGGTTCCATCGGCCTATTGCTCATCCTGGCTACCATCATGTACCTCACCCGCAACATTGATTGGTACCGGCCGGGAGAAGAGAAAGAGGAAGAAATGGGCGTAGATAGATAACCATAAGTTTCACCGTAGGGTCATATCGAAAACAGCTCCCACAGAATCGCAGTTGGCGGCGAAGGGGAATTGTATGACATGACCCCGGCGTGAGCTATGGCTAACGGGATGGTGGAATACGGTAAATGCTCGCCCCTACATGGACACAATACGTATTTACAGCAAATTAAAAATAGCAATCGTGACATAAACACAAATGATGTCATAATTTATACTACAAATTTAATTTTGTTCAATTGCATTTTGGTAAAATTTTAAATACAAAACGCACGCTTATTTATAAGATACTGTTTTATTTGCCTGAACCATTCCTACCGTTCGACAATTTAGCAGTTGTGCAATATCGCACCACAAAAGCAGTAAAACTTCCCCTAACTTGAAGTCTACGATCATTTGCCTGACGCTCTTCGTCGTTTCTCTGATAACGGTCAGCAGTCTGTCCGCCCAGCAATCCGCAAAACTGGATGAATTACTAAAGCTGGAGGATAACCAGTACTTCGCCGATCGCGACAGCGCGTACCTCGATCCTTACTACGGCCTGAAAAAGCTCATTTACGGCAACAAACGCTTTGCCGAAGACAAAAGCATCAAGCCCCGCCAGACCAACGCCGATCTCAAGAACAATGAATTGGGCCAAAAGCCTTTCGCCACCATCATCGGTTGCGCGGACAGCCGGGTACCTAACGAGATCATTTTCGACCAGGGCGTGGGAGACCTGTTCATCACCCGCACGGCCGGCCAGGTAATGGCCGAAGCCTCCTACGGCACCATCGAATACGGCACCGAAGTGCTGAACACCCGCCTGATCGTTGTCCTGGGCCACGAATCCTGCGGTGCCGTACAGGCCGCCATGAAGTTGCCCGAAAATCCACCCGGCCACGTTGTTGCCCTCATCAACGCGATCAAGCCGGCTGCGGTCTACGCCAAAAAAGCCGGCGGTACGGAGGAGGAAATTATCGACCGCGCCGTTCACCAAAACGTTCTCGAACAAGTATCATTACTCCGTGAATTGGAGCCGGTACTGAGCCGTCGTTTCTACAAGGGTGAAATACTTATCGTGGGGGCGGTTTACAACCTGCATACCGGCGTCGTGGAATTCATCGAAGAGACCGTTACCAGCTTGCCCAAATTCATGGAGATGGCTGATAAAGCCAAGAAGTAACCACCTTTTTGCCTCATAAGCATTAACCTATACCCGAATCAGCTACCCTACCCGGTACCCGATTCGGGTATAATTTTTAGTGCATACTTCCACCCGCCCCGCCGGGCAGCCGGTGGGAATCACTGACTAACTAACCCCCGCAAATTCAATTCCGTGTCCAGAATATTTTACTCCTTTTTACTCCTCCTCTGCTGCCTGCCCCTCACCGCCCAACAGGCCGTCGACGACGACCAGCTCGGTGCATGGTATATGTATTTCTTCAACAAATCATTCGAGGGCAGCAAGTTCGGCATCCAGGGAGATTACCAGTACCGCGCCTGGAACGCCCTCGGCGACATGGAACAACTCCTGCTCCGTTCCGGCCTCACCTACAAGCCGGACAACACCAACGTCCTGCTTACCCTCGGTTACGCCAATATCACCACCGGTGCCTTCGGCGACAGCGACGAGACCACCTCCGAGAACCGTATTTACCAGGAAGTCCTGCTGCCCCAAAAAATCGGCGATCGCATCCAGCTCACCCACCGCTTCCGCTACGAGCAACGCTGGGTCGAAAATCAGGATCTGCGCACCCGTTACCGCTACAACATCTTCATGAACGTGCTGCTCAACCGCACCGAAATGGGCAAAAAAACGGTCTACCTCGCCCTCTACAACGAGATTTTCATCAACGGCCAAACCGACATCGGCAACGGCCGCTCCGTCCAGTTTTTCGACCGCAACCGTACCTACCTCGGCCTCGGTTACGGCCTGCGCGACAACCTCCGCATCCAGGCCGGCTGGATGAAACAGACCAACGCCGCCTATAGCAAGGGACAGACTCAGCTTAGTTTACACCACAGTTTCTAGGCAGGGCGGGGGGCGTGTCCCGGCCTACCGGCCGGGCCGGTCCCTTCCAGGCTCGCTGTTCGCTCGGTGCTCCGCACTGTCCGCTACGCGGATCACCTTCCAGGCACCTCACGCGATATAAGGATTGAAGGATTGAATAGAGGGAGCTGCGCCCGTACTTTGCCTACGGTGATCGTCGGCAAGCTCCTCGGAGTTCAGCCTACGCACAAGACCTCTCCCTCACCCCGGCCCCCTCTCCAGAAGGAGAGGGGATGACGCTACGACGTGCCAAAAAACGTCACCCCTCTCCCGTTGGAGAGGGGCCGGGGGTGAGGGCGCGCGGCGTAATACGGGTAAGGCGGGGGCTGCGCCCGTACTTTGGTAAGTACCTTCGTTTTATCTGCGGTGATCGTCGGCAAGCTCCTTGAAGTTGGTAGGCGTCTGCGCCGCTGATGGTAAAGTAGCGGTCAGCATACACAGCCGCTAAAACCGTACCTTGCAGAGGAAATGGGTGACGATGGATGCGCAAAGATTCACCCCAATTCCCGTATCAGAGTACGTAAAGCTGGAAGATGAAACGGGAATTCGCTACGAGTTCCACGACGGCTACGTGTTGCCAGGCGGGGGGGAGCGTTAATCACGGCCTCATCAGTACCCAGTTAATCGTATTGATCGGCATGGGTTTATTGGGGGCTAAACGTTCCTGCACCGTTATCAACAACGATGTCAAACTGGCCATTGCGGTCAAAAATCGCTACCTGTACCCCGATTTGTACGTAGTGTGCGGCGATATCGAACGGTCGGATGATTTGCTTGAAGCGATCGGTAATCCAATATTAATTGTGGAAGTCCTTTCCAAATCAACCGCCGCTTACGATCGCGGAGACAAACTGTACCTCTACCGGCAATTGCCCAGTTTACAAGAGTACCTGATCGTAGAGCAGGACAAACCCCACGTAGATCTGTACCAACGCGATGGCGATACCTGGAGAATTACTACGGTAACGGGGCTTTCCAGCCGTCTTAAACTTGATTCCATCGGAATAGAACTCGCATTAGCGGATATTTACGATAAGATCACGTTCCTACCGGGTCCTTTTATCAGGTAAGCGTAGTACTGACTGATTGCTGTAGTTAGAACTGCCAAAAGCCGGTGACTTACCTTTGCCACCCCCGTCCAGTATATACGACCATCAAAGATTCCCGGTTTACACAACTAGTCCGGCTATTCCTGCACTGGGCACATTGTAAATCGCACCTCCGTCATCCCATCGCCCGTGATCAGCAGACTTACCCCGCTTGCGCTCTTCCTCGCCTTACTCACTATCCTCTTCCCTCACCGTACCGCCGCCCAGGGAATGCCGCTGCCCCTGGAAGACGATGCCACTTACGAACTCATCGACTCCTGGGTGATCCGCTTCGGCAGCCCGGACGACCTGCACCTCAATGCCCGCCCCCTCACCCGCGGCCAGGTGGTGCGCTACGCACGCTACCTGGATACCACCTACGCCACCCAACTCAGTTCACTGGACCGCTACGGGCTGGAGCGTATCTTCTATTCCAATAGCGAGTGGCTCGGGGCGTCCGAAACCAACCTGCCGCTGGCTCGCCGCGACAATACCGACGGCTCGCTAATCGGCCGCGCACTCGACAATCCGGACTTTCCGGCAAGCGAACGACCGATACTGGGTATCTTCTACCGCAGCCGCGCCAACCTGCTGGAAGTCAACCAACCCAACGTATTTCTGCGCCTGGACCCCCTACTGGACCTGCGCTACGGCCGGATCAGCGGGAGCGATCAGCCTTACTTTTTCAACCAGCGCGGCCTGCGGCTGCGCGGCGGGGTGGATGATCGCATCTACTTTAGCTTCGACCTGCAGGAAACCCAGGCCGCCCCGCCCCCGCAGGTGGCCGACTTCGTGGAGCGGTTTCAGGCCTATCCCGGTCAGGGATTCCTGAAGGACTACACCCTGGACGCGCTGAATATCACGCGCGGCTTCGATTTCCTCAACAGCCAGGCTTACCTCGGTTTCAACGTGACCGACCACGTGGGGGTCCAGTTCGGTTACGGCCGTAACTTTATCGGGGATGGAGTTCGTTCATTACTGTTATCCGATTTTGCGAACAACTACCTGCACCTGCGCCTCAACTGGCGGGTCTGGAAATTCCACTACCAGAACATTTTCGCCGAACTCACGGGCGAGGTCGGTCGGCGGGGTGCCAACGGCCTGTTGCCGAAACGCTATTTGGCCGCGCACCATCTGAGCATAAAATTAGGTCAAAAGATGCGCGTGGGCGTCTACGAGGCCGTGGTGTTCGGCCGCGATAACGGCTTCGAACTCGGCTACCTCAACCCCGTTATTTTTTATCGGACGGTGGAGCAGAGCCTCGGTAGCCCGGATAACGCCCTCATCGGCGTGGATGCGCGGATCGATGTGGCGAAGCACTTTCGCTTATACGGACAGGTCATCCTGGATGAGTTTCTCTTCGATGAGCTGTTCGTCCAGCGGCGCGGTTGGTGGGCCAACAAATGGGGGTTGCAGGCCGGTATACAGTACGCCGCCGCTTTCGGCATCGAGCAACTGGACCTGCGGGCGGAGTACAACCGGGTGCGGCCCTTTACGTATAGCCACAAGGATTCCATCGCCACCTACGCGCACTACAACCAGCCGCTGGCGCACCCGCTGGGGGCTAATTTTAGCGAAGTGTTGCTGCGGGCCAGTTACCGGCCCCTACCCCACCTGTCGCTGCGGGCCACTGCCCTGTTCGTTACCCAGGGTGAAAACCCCGCCGGCCTGAATATCGGTGCCAACCCCCTGCTGAGTAACCGCAGCCGCGTTATGGATTTCGGCAACGAGATCGGCCAGGGGGAGGAATACGCCAACCGTATGATCCAACTGGAGGCAGCCTACGAGATCTTCCCCAACTTCTGGCTGGACGCCAGTTTTACCGACCGGAATAAAAGCAGTGATAATGCCGCACGCTCTTCGGATGCGCGTTACTGGACGTTGGGGGTAAGGTGGAATACGGGACGCGGGGCGCGGGCGAGGGAGTTATTTTAATCACTTGGATCCCGACGACAACGTCGGGTAGGTCAATATCATTTTTGACTAACGTACCGAGCCAATCCCGACTCATCGGGATTGGCTCGGTACTTACATTAACTCTTGTTCTGTAGCTTTTCCCGACAGGCTACGCATACCGGGTAGAACCGAAATAAAGCTACCTCACTACCACACGTTCCACCAACCTACGGCCGGCGGATTCGATGCGTAGCAAATAGACTCCGGCGGCTAGGTTAGGTATCCGCAATCCATCAGCGAAATTTCCAGTGAGGCGGCAAATGTAGCGGCCGTCCATGCCGACCAGCGAGATGACCGCGTCATTCGGCACCAATTCGGGGGCACCGAAACGGATCAGGCCGCCGGACCGGACGGGGTTAGGCGACAGTTGCAGGTTGCCGACGAACACCTCGGGGTCGTCATTGCTGCTGATGACGGCGAACTGGTTGAAGAAGTTAAGTGAGAAGACGACTGCGGGAAAGACGCAACCACCGTGGCTGAGCGGACCGCCGCTAACCGCCTCTACATCGGGGGCACCGAGGGCCGTCATGACGGAATCGGCTTTCAGGGCATTCTGGAAGGGCACCTGCTCATCGGCCGTGCAGTAAAACAGGCGGGTGGGGGCTTGGGGTGCCCAGTTGTAGAGGTCGTTGTCGCGCAGGGCCACGTTGATGGGGTGATCCGGCTGGTTGGCGAGGATGTCGAGGATGCTGTCCTGAAAAATGGGAGCGGGGATGCTCTCCTCGTCACCCGTTTCGGCGGTGAGGATGGTGTTCATCCGGTCATTCAACTGATCGAGGTCGAGCTGCTCGTTGATGAAGCTGTCGATGGCCGGCACATATTCCGGTTGGAAAACCTGACCCAGATCGTCGTAGATGCCGTAAACGTAGTTGTAGGAAATATAGGTGTAAGCCAGATACGAGAGGAAATCGTAGCGGTCGGGGCCGAAGATCAGGTCGCCCATGATGCCGCTGATATCGTAGGGGCCGGACAGGTGGGAGGCCGCCGTAACGGTGAGGTCGCTCAGGGCGGGGTCGGTTTCGATGGCCCGGTGGGTGGCGGCCGAGGCGTGTCCGCCCTGGCTGTAGCCGGTGAGGAAGAGTTGCTGGTTGTAGCGGATTTCCTGGTCGGTCAGCCAGGCCCGGGCGGCCAGCAGCAGGTCGGTGGCCGAGCGGGCCTCGGTTTCGGCGTGGACGTAAGGGTGCAGGCCGGCGTTGCTACCCAGGCCGAAGTAGTCGGGGGCCAGTGTGATGTAGCCGTTAGTGGTCAGGCCGAAGGCCAACAGGCGCTCCTGCGTGGATGGATTGGAGGGCACGGCCGTACGGTCGGGCACGGTGCCGTGGTGGTAGATGGCCAGCGGGAAAAAAGGAGCGGCCGCTGGGTTATTGGGTACGGGGATGGCCATCATGCCGGAGGCCGTGTCGGGCTGGCCGAAGGCATCGGTGGTGGTATAGGTAACGCCGTATGCCTTGACGGCGTACTGCACCGGCACGAAAGTGCCGACGGTGAAGGTAAGCAGCGTGGTGGATAGTTCTGCCTGTAAATTGACGCTTACCATTTCCTGGCTACGGGCGGTAGTGAGGCCGAGACACAGCATGAGAGAGAGGAGTAAGGCTTTTTGCATGATTGGAAAGTTAGGGTAGGAAGATAATGAGCCTCCAATAAACGTCTTTTTTGCTACATTTACCAAAACAAGTGTTTCGTATGTCCCACAGCACGCAAGGCCGTGATTTACTTCGCCATTTTCTTCCCCCTAAGCTGGGCCCTGCGGTCAATAACCTGATCGAGGGTTGTCGGGTAGTAACCCCGCAGCCCTCCGGCCCAGGTAAATCCGTACGCCTGTGAGTATCTGGGACCGGCTATTTGGAAACGAGACCCCGGCGGCGGACGCGGGGCCGAGGGTGCGCTTCGGCCGCTATTCAGATGCCTATAAAACCGCCGCCAACTACCGTGCCTGGGATGAAAGCCTGGCCGCCTTCGACGATGAACGACCGCTTGTAGCCTACGAGCACTTCCTGCGTTACCTGCGGGACGAGGACGAGCACAACGTCCGCTTTCACCGCGAGGACGAGCAGCTCTACTTCGAGTTCTACCAGGGCAGCAAACGCATCACCGGCCGGGCATCCGAAGAAGGGCTGCGCCTGGAAGCCCGCGTGGCCGCCCTGCCCGATAGCACCAGCCCTAACTTGCTGCGGCGGTTGATGCAGCGTAACTACGAACTTCGGTACAGCCGTTTTTCCCTCTCACCCGAGCGGGAGATCACCATCGTCTTCGATTCCGGTCTGGACGACGGGACGCCCCACAAACTCTATCACGCCTTCAAGGAAGTGGCCCTGCAGGCCGACAAGCAGGACGATCTGCTGTTGGAAGAATTCAAGCAATTGCGCCCCCTGGAAGCTTCTCACCTGACCGAACTACCGGAGGCCGAGCGGGAAGTGAAGGTTACTTTCCTCACCCAGACCATCCAGGGCGTGCTGGATCAGCTTTCCAGCGGCCGGCCCAATCCCGAATCACAGCCGGGCGGCGTGGCTTATTTACTGCTTGACCTGGTCTACAAACTCGATTATCTGATCCGGCCGGAAGGTTACACAATGGAAGCCCTGGAACGGATGCACCGCCTGTATTTCGCCAACGAACCGGACAAGCGGGTGACCTATAAGAATGCCCGCCTAGTCAGCCATTTGAAAGAGCTACTGGACCGCGCGCCCGCCGATTTCCGCACGGAGATGTACCGCGGCCGCTCCACCTTTGCCATTACCCAGCCCATCTCGCACGACCGGCTGGCCCAGCTCATCGGCAACGAGTTGTCGCACATGGACTGGTACCAGGATAACGACCTCGGCACCGTGGCCCTGGCCATCTCCGGTTATATTGTCGGTTACACCCTCTTCAATTACGCCCCGCCCCCGCCCGATCGCGATCTGCTGCACCTCTACCTGCACATCCGCGAGAACGCCTATTTCCAGCAACTCGGTTATGAGCAGGAATTTTTGGATGCCGAGGGCCGCCCGCGCCGCCGGGCCATCCGGGCCGCCGTCTCCGAAATTGCCGAACGGCACCGCCGTCAGTATCCCCGCTTGCGGCCCAGCTTGGCCGACCTGGAATGGGATACGCTGACTGATTTTTCGCGCTCGTTCTTACAATTGGTGCAGGGGCTGGATTTGGAGAAATTATAGTAGAGTTTCCCCCCGCCCGCCCGAAGGAGGGAATTTGTCGGTTGAGTTTTTTAGCGCCCATTCTACCACTCGTTCCTCGATCATGAAATCTGGATAACCATCAAGGCCCAGACCATTCGCGGCAGACGCTGCCAACTTACGAGAGGAAGACTCAGACGATGAAAAATGCCGCCCCGCCGCCAAGATCGCTGCTTCCGGCACTAGACCGATCAGTTCCGAGCCAATCACTTTCACGCCCATTTCTTCCGCTATTCGTTGGGCTGCTTCATACACCATAGCCAGGGGAGCCTGCCTGAAATCAGTTACGTTTAGGCTCACCTGACAGCGGCCGTATTCGATCAGGTACCAGCCGATACCCTTTAGCCCCCTAAATTTCCCCGGCCGCCGCACCGTCTTTCCGCCGGCAGATTTTTCGAGGTAGCCACTCGTGCGAAGCCGCCCCGCGATGTGGCGGGCGATGGCAGTGTCCTGCGTATTAAGGTCGATATTCCAGGCAATGAGAAAGGGGCGGGCACCGATAATGGTAGCACCGAGCCGGGGTTGAAATTCCGCCGGCCCGTAGTCAGGTTGCCAATCCGGTGAGGTCAGTTTATCGGCCAGCCCCTCGTATTCGCCCCGGCGGATATTCGCCAAGTTGCGGCGTTCGGGGCGGGTGGCGGCGGCTTGGTAGAGATAGACGGGGATTTCCAGTTCACGGCCGGCCCGTTCTCCCAATTGACGGGCGTACTCGGCGGCGACGGCAAGCGGGGCGTCCCCTAGTGGTACCAGGGGACAGACATCGGTACCACCCAGACGCGGGTGGGTGCCGGTGTGCCGGCGCATATCAATTCGTTCGGCCGCCACGCGCATGGCCCGGAAGGCGGCCTCGCAGGTGGCATCTGCCGGTCCGGCGAAGGTAAAAACGGTGCGGTTGGCTCCCGCGCCCACGTCCCGGTGCAACAACCGCACTCCCGCCACCGATTGGATGGCCTCGGCTAGTGCGGCTAACAGGGCGGCGTCGCGGCCCTCGCTGAAATTGGGTACGCATTCGAGCAGCATGAGTGTTCGGTTTTATTGGCAGGTTGAAATACTAAATTTTAATAACCCCATTGAAACATTTTATCGGTGGCATACCGATTCCACTTCCACTTCCGCGAAAATAGACCCGGTCCGTGCCTACTACCTGCCAGTAGTTGCTGCGCACTATCAGCCATTATTCCTTCCATTCAAGTGACTCAAGCAACCCTTCACTCCCCCCGCCGCACCACCCCGCAATACTTACCCTGCTCGATAAATTCCGCACTCCAGATGAAGCGCTCGTAGGCGGCGGTGTCCAGGTTGGGGCGGTAGAGGAGTTCCAGGCCGCGGCGGCCCAGGAGGCGATACGCGACCTCGGCCTGGCAGACGCCCTGCCGGGGGTTGACGTCGGGAAGGCGTTCGGCGTGGGCCTGGCCGACGAGTTCGATCCACTGGTCGCGGGTCTGGGGGGCGGGGCTGTCCCAATCGATGATGAAGATGGTGGGATCCTGATTGGAGTAGCGCAGGCGGAAACCGCTGTTGCGGACCAGCGGCAGGATGAGCGAGCGATCTACCGCCTGCTCTTGCGGTACGGTGCCGGTAAAGATTTCCCCGCCCTGGGTTATGAAATCGTAGGTGAGCATTCCCTCCTCGTCCTCGGAAATGGCTACGGCCGCCAGAGCACCGGCCCCCGCCCGTAGACGGCCACGCAGCACTTCCTCGTCGAGGGGGATCTTGATGATGCCGGTGGACAGGAGAACGGCCAGGGTAACAATCATGCCCACGAAACCGGCGGCCAGTAGCGCGGTGAGCCGCCAGTGCTTTTTTTCCAGTTTATCGCGGGCGATATTGAGGGCGGTGGGAGCGACGTTGTCCAGTAAACAGTGATAAGAGAAAACGTTATCTCCCCTGGGCTGGAGTTGTACCTCGCAGAGTTCGTCGTCGAGGTAAAAACTATAGGTTTTTTCCTCGAACACCTTGAAATCGAGCTGAATAATACGGTTGTTGCAGTAGAGCACCACATGCCTGGTCCGATCGCCGTGGAACAGGCCGATCTGATAGAAATTTCCCGTATTGGAGCGGAGGTTCCAGCTAACTTGCGCCATACTACCGGGTTAATGCGGTGAGGGGCAAAAAGATACGGCGATTTATGAAATTAGCCGCAAGGACGACTAACTTTTAACGGGTATTACCGATCTTCTGTAAGGTCGATCAGCTTGCGCTTCAGGACGAAGTTCTTGCCGAGGTAGACCTTGCGGACCATCTCATCAGCCGCTAACTCCTCGGCAGTACCGGCTTTAAGGATATCGCCCTCGAACATGAGGTAGGCGCGGTCGGTGATGGAGAGGGTTTCCTGCACGTTGTGATCGGTGATGAGGATACCGATGTTCTTGGTCTTCAGTTTGGCCACGATATACTGGATATCCTCTACCGCTATGGGGTCGATGCCGGCGAAAGGTTCGTCGAGGAGGATAAAATTGGGACTGGTGGCCAGCGCGCGGGCGATCTCGGTACGCCGCCGTTCGCCGCCGGAGAGGGTGTCGCCCTTGCTCTTACGGACCTTATCGAGCCGGAATTCCTGGATAAGGGATTCGAGGCGATCTTTCTGATCGGATTTATTGAGATCGGTCAGTTCAAGCACGGCGGCAATGTTGTCTTCCACGCTGAGCTTACGGAAAACGGAAGGTTCCTGGGGCAGGTAGCCGATGCCGCGGCGGGCGCGCTGGTACATGGCCAGGCTGGTGATGTCCTGGTCGTCGAGATAGACGGCACCTTCCTGGGGGCGCACGAAACCGACGACCATGTAGAAAGTGGTGGTCTTGCCCGCGCCGTTGGGGCCGAGCAGACCGACGATCTCCCCCTGATTTACTTCCAGGCTGACACCTTTGACTACGGTGCGGCGACCGTATTTTTTCACCAGGTTCTCACTGCGTAGCTGCATCGATTCAAAAGATTGAACGGCGAAGGTCGGGCTTTTCGACCGGACTAATGCCTAAACAAAGGTTAGTAGCGGGCAAAAAAATGCCCGGCTCGCATTCCATGGACCAGGGATGGGAGCCGGGCGAACGGTAGTGAGCAGCCCGCAGGGCCGACCGATCAGGGAGCGGCGGAACAGCCCGGCCGGACGCCCCGGCAGGGGCGGGCGGGGCCCACCTAAGAGCGTGTCTGAATAAACCTACCACTTGGACTGGATGAACGCCAGTGCCTTTTTATTGGCGTCCTCGCGCGCCTCGGCATCGTAATTCGGGTTAGACGGATTGGCGAAGGCGTGATCGGCCTCGTAGGTCTCGGTGGTCAGTTTCTTGCCGGTGGCCTTAGCGAGCTTGACGAAATTGTCCTTCACTTCCTCGTTGATCCACTTGTCCCTGGAGGCGTAAATGGCCAGCACGGGGGCTTGCAGCGGGGCCAGCGCGGCCGCGTCGGTCACGGGCATGCCGTAGAACATGACGCAGGATTCGGCCCGCTTGCCGGCGGCCAGGGCGGTGCGCAACGACCAGCCGCCGCCGAAGCACCAACCGATGGTAGCGACCTGGGCGTCGGCCCCGGCGCGCGCCAGACCGGCTTCGATGATGGCCTTCAGACGGGTCTCGTCAGCAGCCTGCATGTACTCCTTGGCGGTCTCGGGGTCGGGGGCCACCTTGCCGTCATACATATCGAGGGCAATGACATTGACGTTGTCGAGATCGTTGTGCAGGCGGTCGGATTCGCGCTTGACGTAATCGTTCAGTCCCCAGTATTCCTGGATAACGAAGAGGTACTTTTTGCTGTCCGTGGCGGCGGGCAGGAAGTAGGCATTGGCCGCTTTACCACCGGCTACGGGCAGTTCGATCATGGTGCCGGCGGGCGTAAATTCCATTTCCTCGGGCGAGTCGTGGGCATCGGCAAATTCGGGGTCGTCGGCGTGATCGGCCATGGCATCGGTGCCGGCGCTTTCGCCGTCGTTGGAGTCGGTTTCTCCTCCGCAGGCAGTAAGGAAAACCAGGAGGAACAGGGCGGAACCCAGGATGCTAAGGAAAGACTTGGTCATGTAGTGTGAGTTTGATGCGGAAAGCAGTGGCGGATCGAACAAACGCAGTTCGTCCGCTGCTACTAGCCTGAATAGTGCGTAAAGATCGCCGGCTGCGACTTAGTTGAGCCGAAGCGATTAATTTTGCGACATTGCTTACTAACGTTCAGAGCGAGGGGTCCACCCCGTTCACTAACTTCTTTCCCCGACTTATGGATATCAAACAAATTATCGGCATCATTTTTACCATCGTCGGCGCCGTCGGCATGGCGGTGGGCGTCATTTCCGTCTTTAACGGCGGAGCTGCATTCGGGCAGAACGCCTGGGGTGTGGCGATTATCGGCGTGGTGTTTTTTCTGGCCGGCATGGGCCTGCTACGGACCGTGAGAACGTAGCCGGCAAAAATTTATCAGGCGATCGTTATGCGCGCAGGCTTAGAGCGTGTCTAAAGGGTGAGGGATTCTACCCCAACCACCCGATCGCCCGCTTGCGGTCCGAAGTCGAAAACGCTTGCATTTCCAGACCGGGCGTGAGCAGATCGCTGATCTTGGTAGCGGCCTTGAGCCACCCCTGATCGCCAATCACGGCCATGCGTTCTATTTTGGAATAGTAGCGCAGCGAGGTCTTAAAATCCTCGAATAGCGAACGGAAATTGATGCCCTCCCAGTCGATGATCTCCAGGTAGAGTTTGGCCTTACCGTTGGCTTCCACCTGCGTATCGAGAAGGGTGTTCAGCGTCTCGTAATCCTGCGGTTGCATGGTGCCGGAAATGGCCAGGCCGAGGATGCCTTCTTCTGCCATATCCAATCGTCGCAGCGCGGCGGGCGGCTCGGGCGAAAGGGGCGCGGCCAGCCAGGTATGGGCCGCCTCGCCTTCGGAGAGCTGAAAGTGACGATACTCGATGCCGGGGAATAGCCAATCGACCGGACCGGTCATCCACTTCACCCAACCGGAATCGGAGAGCAGGGCATATTTTTCGATCTTCCCCACCAATTCCTTCTTGGCCCGCAGGTTTTTCCAGAAGGTAGCCAAACTATCCCAGCCGCTGACACTGCGAATATTGGCCAACAGGCGGATTTTATCGTGTAGCAGGGCACGCTCCTCGATAAGCTGAATCAGGCGATCGAGGCCGGCCTGATCGACGGTACCGTCAATGGTAAAACCGATCAGGTTATCGTTGCGTAAAGGGAAGGTGGAGATCATGGTGGTAGATTTTAAAAGGAAACCACATTGCAGGTCAGCCGGTTGGCCCGTCTTACTACCAATCGACCAAACGAAAGGTGAACACGACGAATGGGTAGTGGTCGGGCCACTTACTTTGGTAGCTTTGTCCCGGGCGGCCGCGCCGCGTACTTCAGCAGGGCGCTGGGTGTCCGTTATTTTGGCACGTCGGTAGCACTTGTGCGGTTACGTTTCTTTTGCCGTGACCCAGAACCACCCCTGAAATGAACTACCTCCCCATCCTCCTTTTCGTCACCTTTCTCCTCGCAGGCTGCGCTACTGATAACGGCGGCCTGGTGACCGCCGACCTGGACCGCGAGGTCATTAACCAGCGCACTTTCGATCAGCGGATCATCCTTTCGGCAACCGACACGTTGGTTGAAAATTACCACATCGTCACTCTTTCCCCCGGCCGGCAGGTTAACGTGAGCACCCATGCCGCTGATGTGGAGGCCGACGGGCAGGCGTTTCGCATTGCCGTAGTGCGACCGCTCAATAATTACTACCCACACAATAGCGAACCATTACCGGGAAATTTCTTACTGCTTACTCCGGTCGGGCAGGACACCAGTGCGTTTGCGGTGGGGCAATCTAATTTCGGCCTTATTCGGGATAGAACCTACTTTCAGATCAACCGCAAGTACTACCGGCTACTGGAAGTAGCGGATGATTACCGCAGCATCCGTTTCGAGCGAACGAACCGCAAGCCGGCGGGGCCGGTTACGGCATCACTGATTACGCGCTTCCGGCGGTTTCCGGTGCTTTCATTGGATGGTACCGACCAGGAAGTCGACCTAACCCCCGGACGGGAGCTGATGGTTTTTTTCTGGCTGCAATCGCCTCCGGTGGATTCCAGTAACCTTGTCTACACCTTCAACTCCGATCTGCCGCCGCCCCGATTATCCGGGCTGACACCAGAAATAACGGATAGCCTGATGAGCGAATGGCGCCGAACCCGTTTCTACCCCGTCCCCGCCCCACCCCGCCCCGGAGACGGCCCCGCCCTATTGCGCCTCGACAGTCTGTACCGGCAGTTGCGTCCTGATCTGGACCTGGTAACGATCGCGCTGGATACTTCTTCCGCCCAGGTGAGGCAGTTCACCGCCGCCCATCCGCTACACGTTCCCGTCTACCGGGCCGACGAGGGCACCTGCCGCTTTCTCAACTGCAACTCCCAACTTCCCTATGCCCTGCACGTTTCCGCCGCAGGGGAAATCCTCTCTTATTACCTCTCCCCCGCCGCCATCGAACGGCAGCTGCGCAACCGGCCGCCGGCCGAGTAATCGCCCTACCTTTTGCGGCGAACCCCATTAATTACCGCCCGTGCTTACCGCCTTCCAGGAAAATCCGCTGCTGCTCCTCTTCACCGTCATCGCCCTGGGATATGGGTTAGGTAGCGTGCGCATTCGCGGGGCCAAACTGGGCGTGGCGGCCGTGCTCTTCGTCGGCCTCGGTTTCGGAGCCATCGACCCCGACTTCAGCGTGCCGGAGATCGTTATTTTTCTCGGCCTCACCATGTTTGTCTATACCGTGGGGCTTAGTAGCGGACCGGCCTTTTTCGCTAGTTTTAGGCAGCACGGGTTTCGGGATATTTTTTTTGTCCTAGCTGTCATGATCCTCTCGGCGGCGCTGGCCGCAGGGCTGCACTATTGGCTCGGTTTCGACGCCGCTACCACGGCGGGGGTATTCGCCGGGGCCAGCACCAACACGCCCGCCCTGGCGGGCCTACTCGATCTTATCCAGAAAACCGCCCCTACCAGCGAACTCACCCAGCTCAGCCAGCGGGCCGTAGTGGGCTACTCGCTGGCCTATCCCATGGGCGTACTTGGCGTTATGTTCGCCATCTGGCTCATGCGGCGGATCACCCGCATCGACTATGCGCGGGAGGCCGAATCGCTGCAACGCGATTTCCCCATCGGAGAGCGCATCCAGAGCCGCACGGTACTCATCGAGCAACCGGATGCCATCGGCCAGTCCATCCGCGATTTTTCTAGCGATCATCCCATCCGCATCGTTTTCGGGCGGGTCAAACACGACGGCGACGAAATGCGTCTCACCTCCTGGGATTACATCATGGGCGCGGGCGACCGCATTGTCATTATCGGCCCCGAACACGCCCTCGAGGAAGCCACCGCGCTGCTGGGCCGCCGCTTGCCGGAAGACCTCACGACCGATCGTTCCGTTTACGACATCCGGCGGCTCTTCGTTTCCAACCCCGACCTGGCGGGCAAGACCATCGCCGCCCTCAATCTCCCCGAGCGGTTCGCGGCCACCGTCACCCGCGTCCAGCGCGGCGACATGGACCTGCTGGCCGGCGGCGATACGGTACTCGAACTCGGCGACCGCGTACTCGTCGTCGCCCGTCGCCGCGATCTTAAAGCGCTCTTCACTGTCTTCGGCAATAGCTACGAGGCCCTCAGCACCATCAACCTGCTCTCCTTCGGTCTCGGCATGGCCGCCGGTTTGCTGCTCGGCATGATCTCCATCGCCCTGCCCGGCGGCTTCACGTTCAACCTCGGTTTTGCGGGCGGCCCCCTCATCGTGGCACTGGTCCTCGGCCAGCTCCGCCGCACCGGTCCCATCGTCTGGACCCTCCCCTACTCGGCCAACCTCACGCTGCGCCAAATGGGCCTCATCCTCCTCCTGGCGGGCATCGGCATCCGCTCCGGCAACACCTTCCTCACCACTATCCTGGCCGGGGGCGGGGGGCCGCTTTTTCTGGCCGGGGCCGTTATCGCCATCTCCACGGCCGTCACCATCCTGGCCGGCGGTTTCTGGGTGTTGCGCATTCCGTTCAGCTTCCTCACCGGCATGGTCGCCAGCCAACCCGCCGTGCTCGATTACGCCCTCGAGCAGGCCGGCAACAAATATCCCCTCATCGGCTATACACGGATGCTGCCGGTCATTTTGATTACCAAAATCTTGTTCGTGCAGGTACTATTCGCGGTACTCGGAGGTTGACCGGTGACTGAATGCTAATGCTACCAGCTAGTGGACTACCCGGTAAAATTAGCTGCGCTGCTGCCTGCGGCGGTCGTTCTACTAAGAGCGTGTCTAAATTTTTACTTCCTGAGAACCAAGCATTTAAGAACCTGGCGTCGTAAAAACTGACTTACGTAACCCGCTATGCGCGCAAGTTTTTATCTAGCCGGAACCTTAACCACGAAGTAGCCGCGAAGCGAATCATTGATCCTCAGTTCTTAAAAATTTTAGACACGCTCTTATTCGCCGGATTTTTTATCTCAGCCGAGGCTTGGAAGACGCGTATAGCCGTAGCTACCTAAGGATTCCCATAACGAAGCCTGAGGCATGCATCGACAAGACTTGGGTGTAACGGAACTTTCGGGTTGGTCCACTAGGGTCCACCAGATTCAGGGCGTGCCGCCGTCCCTACCGGGCCGCCGCCGGTCCCTTCCGGGCTTCGGCATTCGCCTCGGTGCTGCGCACGTCCCCTTCAGGCACCTCACGCGGTGGGGTGCCGACGGGGGATTCCCGAAACGCAAGGAATTACTTTGTTACGGTTCATTTTTAGACGCCCATTTCCTCGCGGGCCGCATCCAGGATTCGGCGCGTTTCGGCGGCATCCTCGCCCTGGGCATATACGCGCAACACGGGTTCGGTGCCGGAGGGGCGGACCATGATCCACTTATCCAGGCCGCCGAGGTAGAACTTGCTGCCGTCCATGTGCTCTACTTCGGTCACTTTGTAGGGTCCGAATTTGGTGTAGGGGTTTTCCTCGGCGCGTTTGACGATGGCCCACTTCACGTCATTTTCCACGTGCAGGTCGTCGCGGTCACAATTAAAGGAGCCACCCACGCGCTCGTATACCTCCTTAATCAGGTCGTCCAGGCTCTTACCCGATTTAGCCATGAACTCCAGGATCATTAATCCGATCCAGATACCGTCCCGCTCGGGAATGTGGCCCTTCACGGCCAGTCCGCCGCTTTCCTCACCACCCACGATCACATCCTCTTCAGCCATGATCTGCGCAATGTACTTGAAGCCGATCTTGGTCACCTCGTAAGGCAAATTGTAGCGGTCGGCCAGTGTTTTCATTTTATCCGTGACGGAGAAGGTGATGACCACCTTGCCGTCCTTGATGTTACGGTATTCTACCTGGTAGTAGAGCAGCAGGAGTAGGATATGGTGCGAGTCCACGAAGTCGCCCTGCTCGTCGAACAGGCCGATGCGGTCGGCGTCGCCATCGGTGGCGATACCCAGTTTGATGCTGTCGTCGCTGCGGATGAGGGCTTGCAATTCCTGCAGGTTTCGCTCGATCGGCTCCGGGGCCTGCCCGTGGAAGCCGGGGTTATCGTCGGTATGTAAGTGCGTGGCGTTGGGCAGCAGTTTTTGCATGGCCGCCTTGCCCGCCCCGAACATCGGATCGTAAGCTACTTTGATGCCGGAATTACGGATGAGGTCCATATCAAAATTGGCCTTCACGTGGTCGAGGTAAATTTGCTCGAAATCGTGGGTTTCCACCAGCCCCTTTTCGCGCAGTTCATCCATTTCCGGCAGGTCGGTGGGCACGGCATCGGGAATCAGGTTTTCCACGGCCGTCACGTCGGCGGGTACGGACGGGCCGCCCAGTTTCGACTTCAACTTATAGCCATTGTAAGACGGTGGATTGTGCGAAGCCGTAATGACCACACCCAGATCGGCACCGGTTTTTACCACGCCCAGACTCACCATCGGCGTCGAGATGTAGGCCGGGGCCAGCAGACAGGTGATGCCGTGCTTGCCTAGTACCCGCACCGTAGTTTCGGTAAACATCTCCCCCCCGAACCGGCAATCATAACCGACCACCACGCGGCTGCCGCCGGTCTGCTTCAGCCAAAGAGCCGTTCCTTCGGCCACGCGGGCCACATTGTCGTTGGTGTAGGTATCACCGATGATGGCGCGCCAGCCGTCGGTTCCGAATTTGATCTGGGTCATGGGTAAAAGGATTGAGGGAAAGAAAGATTGAAGGTTGTGAGGCATAATCTCCCCGTTTGGGGGCCGGGGGGACAAATGTACTAAACTCAGAACAGGCCGGGTCGTTCATCCGAAGCGATGTTACAGGTTTTGACCGGTCTTCCTACAAAATTACTAAATTGCCCACGGTATAAATCCCCCGCACACGCATAGGCTTATACTTCAAACACAAAATTACCAGCGGCGGAGCCGCCTACTACACTACGGGCGCAGCCCTTCAACAAAGACCCATGACCCTCCAATTCTGCGGAGCCGCCCGCGAAGTAACCGGTAGTGCCCACTTGCTCACCCTCGACGACGGCTACAAGATCCTCCTCGATTGCGGCCTCTACCAGGGGCGGAACGACGAGATGGAAGACTTTAACGAGAATTTCCTTTTCCCTCCCGCCGAAGTCGACTGTCTCGTGCTCTCCCACGCCCACATTGATCATACGGGCCGCGTGCCGGGCCTGTACAAGCAGGGCTTTCGCGGACCCATCTACGCAACCCACGCCACTCGCAGCCTGTGCGCCATTATGCTCCTCGATTCCGCCTACATCCAAGAGCGGGACGCAGAGTATTACAATAAGAAACACCAGAGCGGCCCCCAACGCACGCCCCTCTACACCACCGAGGACGTGAAGCCTACGATGGATAACTTCGTCGGTCTGCCCTACGATGAGTGGCACCGCCTACGCGAGGGCGTCGAGATTCAGTACCGCGACGCGGGACACATCCTCGGCAGTGCCAATGTGACCCTGCGTATCCAGACCGATCGGGGTGAGCGTATAATCGGCTTCAGCGGGGACATCGGCCGCCCCGATCGGCCCATTCTGCGTGACCCGCGCCGGATGCCGGAATGCGATTACATGATCTGCGAGTCCACCTACGGCGACCGCCTGCACGAGGCAAAACCGGCCGAGACGGAAAAATTCCTCAACGTCATCCGCCACACCTGTGTCAATAAGAAGGGCAAACTGCTTATCCCCGCCTTCAGCGTGGGCCGAACGCAGGAAATCGTTTATATGCTGGACCAAATGGAGAGTAGCGGCCAACTGCCCAGAGTACCCGTTTTCGTGGACAGTCCGCTGGCCGTTAACGCCACGACCATTTTCGGTACTCACCCGGAGTGCTACGATGGCGACCTGAACGAATACCTGCTGCGCGACGACGACCCCTTCGGTTTCCGTAACCTTACTTACATAAAGAAGGCAGCCAAGAGTAAGGAACTCAACCAGCTCGACGGCCCCGCCATCATTATCAGTTCGTCGGGCATGATGAATGCCGGCCGCTCCAAACATCACCTGCGCAATCTCATCGGCAGCGGAAATAATACGATCCTCATCGTCGGCTACTGCGCTCCCTACACACCCGGCGGTAAGCTACGCGACGGCGTGGAGGGCATGAAACTCTACGGGGAATACCACGAAGTAAAAGCCGAGGTAGTACTCCTCGAAGGCTTTTCCGCGCACGGCGACCAAGCCGAGATGATTGATTTCCTGCAGGGCCAGCAACGCCGCAACAAGGAACTGTTTCTCGTCCACGGCACGCTGGATCGGATGGAAATCTTCCGGGATAAGTTGCAGGGCGTCGGGTTTAAAAAGATTCGGATGCCGGAGCTAGGGGAGGTGGTGGAGCTGGAGTAAACCGGGGATTGGCGGGAATCCCCCCCGCCCCCAATTATTATTCCTGGTGCTGGTGCTGATCAAAAACAAGCCGTACGTAATAATGAGGACTGAGCACCGTAATCCCTTCATCAGTCAGGTAGGGTTCGTGGTCCGTATGGGCGATGATGTACTGCTGCTTGGGCTTGAGGTCTGCTATTGCCGTGTAGTAACCCTTCGTTACGTACTACCCGACTAACTTACATATCTTTGCGCCCGCCTTTACCACTTCAGTTTTAAACCACCACCATGTCCACCACCACCATCATTTCTCCCAGCGCGGAGGAGCTACTCGACCTGTATAAGAATAAGCGGCCGGAAATCGTGTTTGAATGGCAAGATGCCGAGACCGAGGCACGGGGTTGGGTGGTCATCAACTCGTTACGGGGCGGGGCGGCCGGCGGCGGCACCCGAATGCGCCAGGGCCTGACCCGCGAGGAAGTGATCTCGCTCGCCAAAGTAATGGAAATCAAGTTTTCAGTTTGTGGTCCGGCCATTGGTGGAGCTAAATCGGGGATCGACTTTGACCCCGCCGATCCCCGCCGTGCGGGTGTACTGCAACGCTGGTACCGCGCCGTATTCCCATTACTGAAAAACTACTACGGAACCGGTGGCGACCTGAACGTAGACGAACTGAAGGACGTCATCCCGATTACGGAAGAGTTAGGCCTCTGGCATCCGCAGGAAGGTATCGTGAACGGCCACTTGAATAGCAGCAAGGGAGAAAATGTACGTATTATCGGCCAGTTACGCTACGGCTGTTCTAAGATCGTGGAAGACCCGGCTTACGCCCCTGGCACCGGTCCCCGCTACGCGGTGGCCGACCTTATCACCGGTTACGGCGTGGCCGAGTCGGTGCTGCATTACTACGACCTGTTCCAGAAAAGCGACGTGGTAGGTAAACGGGTGATCGTACAGGGCTGGGGTAACGTAGCTGCGGCAGCGGGTTACTACCTCGCCCGGGCCGGAGCTAAGATCGTGGGCATCATCGACCGCCAGGGCGGGTTGCTTCACCCGGAAGGCTATTCGGCAGCCGAGGTATCGGATCTGCTGACGGGCCGTGCGGGTAACCAATTACGATCGGAGGAAATGCTTCCTTTTGCAGAGGTAAACGAGCGCATCTGGGGTATGGGCGCGGAAATTTTCATCCCCGGTGCGGCCTCCAAATTGGTTACCCGGCCCCAGGTGGACGCCATGATCGGTGGCGGTTTGGAGGTAATCTCTTGTGGAGCTAACGTGCCATTTGTCGACGACGAGGTCTTCTTCGGCCCCACCGCCCGCTACGCCGACCAGCACGTGACGGTCGTGCCGGATTTTATCGCCAACTGCGGTATGGCCCGCGTTTTCGCTTACCTGATGCAACCCGGCGCGGAAGTGACTGACGAGGCCATTTTCGGCGACGTTTCCCAGACCATCCGTACGGCCCTGGAGCATCTGCGCGACGCCGAGCCGGGCAACCGGGAGTTATCGGCGCGGGGGCTAAAGCAGGCACTCAGTTTACTCGTATAATCGGTCAAACCGCTTTAGTCATGAATCGCTACTTCATCACCGGTATCGGTACTGACGTGGGTAAGACCGTAGCCGCCGCTATCCTCACCCGTGTCTTGGACGCTGCTTACTGGAAACCCGTGCAGGCCGGAGACCTGGACCGAACCGATACTCACAAGGTGGCCGAGTGGGCCGGCCTGAGTCCTGAACGCATCCACCCCGAACGCCATCGGCTACAAACCCCGGCCTCGCCCCACTACGCCGCTGCGCAGGATGGCGTAACGATCCGGTTAACGGACTTCGAGCTACCCACCGGCACTGGATCGCTAGTGGTGGAGGGAGCGGGCGGCCTGCATGTCCCCCTCAACGACCGGGAGCTCCTAATCGACCTGATTGCCCTTCTGGGGCTACCGGTAGTACTGGTATGTCGCAACTACTTGGGTAGTATCAATCACAGCTTACTGAGTATCGAGGCCCTGCAAAGCCGATCGATCCCGGTTGCGGGGCTGGTTTTTAACGGCCCGGAAGTACCCGCCACGGAGTCGATCATCCAGGAACGGAGTAGTTTACCCGTCTTATTTCGGATACCGGAACTAGAGCGGGTGGACGCGCAGCAGATTGCGGGGGTGGCGGAGCGGGTGAAGCAATCGCGAGCATCGTGGTTTTAACGTGGCACCACCTCGACCGGATTGGAGACCGCGTGAGGTGCCTGGATAGGCCGACCGCAGGAAGGAGACGCGAAGCGGCCGAGCAGACTTGCGAGCTAGGAAGGGACCGACCCGACCGCCGGGAAGGGGCACGCCCACAAACACCTTATCAGACCCTTAACGTAAGTCCACAAATCAATTCGCTAATTCCGGGCGTTATAGCGGCATGAAACGACTTGCCCTGCCCCTGCTGCTGACCCTCTTCTGCCTGAGCTTTTCGGCCACTGCCCTACACGCCCAATCCGGGCCGCCGCTGTGGAAAACACTGTCCAAGATCACCTACGAAAAAAAGTATGACGATTTGCTGGGCTTCAAAGTGGACGTGCCGGTTTTTGCCGACGAGGTGAAAGCGATGGAAGGTAAAATAGTGACCGTCAGCGGTTACATCATTCCGGTAGAGGGTTATAAAAGCCATGACGAATTCGTTTTTTCCGCCTACCCGTATAGTATGTGTTTCTTCTGCGGCGGTGCCGGTCCGGAGACGGTGATGGAAGTATCGGCTACCGAACCGATTAAATATACGTCGGAAAAAGTTACGATCAAGGGCAAATTGCTCCTCAATAAAGACAATGTGAATCGCCTGATGTATGTGATGACGGACGCGGTGCTGGTAAAATAGCCGGTTTTTGAGCCAGATGGCTTACCTTGGCGGCCCAATATTTATGACATCCGTTTTCTTAAACGGATGCTCGGGTAGTTTTCCCCGCGCCCGGCTATCCACCCCGCATGACCTATCAACTTCCTCCCGCCGAGATCCTCGATCTGGTCGACGTATCGCCCACGCCCGGCATCATGGCATCGCCCGACCAGCGGCACCTGCTTTTCCTCCAGCGACCTAGTTTCCCCTCTATCGAAGAGGTAGCGCGGCCCGAATTGAAATTGGCCGGTGTACGCATTAATCCGGCCACTAACGGACCGGCACGTACTTCCTATATTACTGGTTTTACCCTGCGCTCGCTGGATAATGACTCAGAAACCGAAATTACCGGTTTGCCCGATCAGCCGCTGATCAGTCACCTCCTGTGGTCGCCCGATAGTCGCTACTGCGCTTTTTCCCTCACGCACCCCGACCGGTTGGAATTATGGGTACTGGAGGCTGCCACCGCCACGGTCCGCTGCCTGTCTGCCGCCCCCCTGAATAGTACGCTACTAAGTCGCCCTTTTCTCTGGCTGGATGGCGGCGCCACCATTATTTGCGCCCGCGTGGTTGCCGGTAGACCGGAAAATCCACCCGTGCCCGCTGCCGCCGAGATCCGACCCCTGGTACAAGAATCCGACGGTAGCGCTAAGACCGCCCTGCGTACCTACCAGGATCTGCTTAAAACCCCCGCCGACGAACTGCTCTTTGACTATTACGGCAGTTCACAACTGGTTGTTCTCGATCTAGTGTCGGGTACCGAAGTGCCCTACGCCGAAGCCGGCCTTATTGCCGAGATTTCCCCTTCGCCCGACAGTCGTTACCTGCGGTTGGGGTATATCCGGCAGCCTTATTCTTACGCCGTTCCCTACTCTCGTTTTCCCCGCCGCTTGGTGGTACTGGATCGTAACGGAGCAGTTGCCAAAGAGTTACCCGCCCTGCCCCTGCGCGAGACCCGCCCCCAGGGATTCATGGCTACCGACGCCGGACCCCGCTCATACGGCTGGCGAACCGACCAAGCGGCTACTATTTACTGGGTAGAGGCACTGGACGGCGGCGACCCCGCCCAGAACATCCCATTTCGCGACCAGCTTTTTTTACTGCCCGCGCCCTTTATCGTCTCACCCGAGGCCGGACCCAAATCCGTTTTACGCTACAGCGGCGTCAGCTGGCACTCCGATGGACTGGCACTACTCTACGACTACTGGTTCGCCAGCCGCCGCGCCCACGTTTACCGCTGGCAGCCCGGCAGACCAACGAGAGAACCACAAACCGTTTTCGACCTGGACACCGAAGACCACTACGCCAATCCCGGCGACTTCCTGACCCGTTCCAACGAGTATGGTCGGCAAATTCTCCATACCGACGCCGGTGCCCAAACGGCCTACCTGGCCGGCGAAGGAGCCTCCCCCACCGGTAACCGGCCGTTTTTGGATACCTACGACCTTACAACGGGCACCACGGTCCGCTGCTGGCAATCGGCCCCCGACCTACTGGAAACTCCCGCTTTCCTCCGCATCGGCGACCCCGATCAGTTGTTGCTTCGCCGCGAAAGCAAGGAAGAGCGCGGTAACTTTTTTCTGCGCCGCCTGTCTACCGGCCGGGAGCGGCAGGTGACTTATTTTCCGCACCCCTACCCACAACTGCGGCAGATGCAGCGCGAGGATATGCACTACCAACGCGCCGATGGGCTGGCCCTCCAGGGAAAACTGCACCTGCCGCCAGGCTACGACCCGGCCCGCGACGGTCGTTTACCCGTGCTGCTGTGGGCCTACCCCCGCGAGTATAAGAATAAGGAGGCCGCCGGTCAGGTTAAGACTTCGCCACACCGCTTCACCTATCTTTATTGGGCTTCGCCGCTCTACTGGGTGGCGCGCGGATTTGCCGTACTCGACGACGTGGCCATGCCCGTGGTGGGCGAGGCCGACGAGGAACCTAACGATACCTTTATCGCGCAGATCCGCCTGAATGCCGAGGCCGCTGTTGCCGAACTGGACCGGCGGGGCATCGCGCAGCTCGACCGCATTTATGTGGGCGGCCACTCCTATGGGGCCTTCATGACGGCCAACCTGCTGGCCCATACCGATCTGTTTGCCGCCGGCATCGCCCGCAGCGGGGCGTTCAACCGCAGCCTTACTCCTTTCGGTTTCCAGACCGAGGAACGCTACTACTGGGATGCGCCCGACATTTATACCGAGATGTCGCCTTTCTCCCATGTGGATAAGATCGATGCGCCACTCCTCCTCATTCACGGGCAAGAAGACAGCAACCCCGGCACCTTCCCTCTCCAGTCAGAACGAATGTTCGCCGCCCTGCGCGGCCTGGGCAAACCTTCGCGCCTCATCATGTTGCCCCATGAGCAGCACAGCTATCAGGCCCGCGAAAGTATCCTGCATATGCTGTGGGAAATAGACCAGTGGCTGCAACACAAAAAGCAAGCGGCACCCTCACCGGAGTGAGGATGCCGCTTGCGACTACTAAAATAGAGCAAGTAGCTCTATTCTAGATTTCCTGGAACCGTACCGGCAGCACCAATTTGGCGGGTACCGACACGCCCTTGATCTTGGCGGGTTGCCACTTCGGCATTCCGCGCACGGCTTCAATCGCCTGCTTCATACAGGCATTACACTGCTCACCCTGCGCATTGCGCACCATCACGTTGCGGTCACTCACCGTGCCATCGGCCTGCACCGTAAACACTACGTACTGCACGGAAGATTCCACGCCGGCTTCTTCCGGGAACTTCAGTTTGTCGCCCATGTACTTCTCAATCGCTTTGTTGTTACAGGCGGCCGGTTCTTTGGCCGATTTGCACTCGGCACTGAACAGCGGCTGGGTTTCCAGTTGCTCCAGGGCGTAAGAACCATCCTCATTGGTCGGGGTCAGGTCTACTTTTCCTAGTGGCTTGAAAATATAGGTTGCTTCGCGTTCGGCGACCGTCCGTTCGGCGGTGGTGCGGGTGTCCGCCGAAGTGTTGTTGTTCAGGTCAGCATCCGTGGTGGCGTCGCCCGTGTTGATCACGTTCGGGTCGGCCTCGGCGTCCGTGGTCATTTCCATGCCATCGGCGTCCATCGTGTCTTCGGCATTCTCTTCACTGGTGCAGCTGAATAGTACGAGCAGCAAGAGAAGGGGCAAGATTTTGAAGATTTTCATTTGCTTGGTTTTTCGTTTCCCGTCGATAAAATGCTCGCCGGAAGTATTGTTAGAAGCCTGCTTTTAGATTAAATGTTCGATCGTGGGGTGTGGCCGTGTCCCCTCCCTGCCGGTCGGCGTCGGTTCCTTCCGGGCTTCGCTGTTCGCTCGGTGCTGCGCACTCCGCCCTCCGGGTTCGGGGCAAGCCCCACCCCCTGCGGCCGGCCCCTTCAGGCACCTCACGCGGACAAAACCGGGCTACTTCGGTTCCAGCGTCAGGTCGATCCGCCAGGCGCGGTGAGGCTTACTTTTTGCAAAATCCGCCGGTGTGGTCTGAGGCGTGATCTCTTTGATGGTGGTACCCCCGAAAATTTTATCATCGGCCAGTTTGAAGCGCGGGGCACTGGTGGCGAAGTAGAGCCGCCCGTCCCGGCGCAGGTGCCTTAGCGCGGCGTTGATCAGGTAGGGATGATCTTCTTGCAAGTCCAGCGGATGGCGCATGGCTTTGGAATTGCGGTAGGCGGGCGCGTCCATCACCACCAGATCGTAGCTCGGCTCGGTTTCCATCCGCAGCCACTCGCTCACATCCGCCCGCTCAAATCGGTATTTCGCGGCGGCGGGGTCAAGGTCATTGGCGGCCAGGTTTTTTTTGGACCATTCCAGGTTGGTGTTCGACAGTTCCACGTACTGTACGGCGGCGGCCCCACCGGCAGCGGCGGCTACGGTAAATGCCCCGGTAGAACCAAACAGGTCCAGTACTTCCTTGCCCGCCGCCTCGGCGCGGATGAGCTTCCGCAGTTCTCGTTGATCCAGGAACAGGCCGGTATCGCGGTTGGTATCCAGGTTAACGCGGTACTTCAGGCCGTCTTCGGTCACGGTTAGCGGGCGGGCGGCGGGGGTGGGCTTTGCCGTTGGGTCGGGGGTACGGCTGTTGAGGTGAATATTTTTGATGGATACGGTCATCGCCTCGGCCAGAGTTTCACGCAGTTCCAGTTTACGGCGGCGTTCCAGCATTTCGTCGGGCGGCGGCCCTTCCGTAGGTGTGGCAGTATAATCTACGACCAGCACCTGATCGCCATAACGGTCGATGACGAGGGGGAATTCATCCAGATCCCGGTCGTAAACGCGGTAACAGTTGATCTCTTGGCGGCGCGCCCACTTATCGTAGTGGCGGCACATTTTCCGGAGGCGGTTGGCAAAAGCGGTCTGGTCTGGCAAGAGAAAAATTTAGCAAATCGTGTTTAGCAAATGAAATGTAGACAATGGATAGCAATTTAGAGCGTGTTTAAATTTTTACTTCCTGATAACCAAGCATTTAAGAACCTGGCGTCGTAAAAACTGACTTACGTAACCCGCTATGCGCGCAAGTTTTTATCTAGCCGGAACCTTAACCACGAAGTAGCCGCGAAGCGAATCATTGATCCTCAGTTCTTAAAAATTTTAGACACGCTCTTAAAAATTTTAGATGCGCTCTTAGCTGGATAACCTGCAACTAACTACCAGCTGACCGATTAATTACTCTCCCCCGCAGGCCGGGTTACGATCGACGTAGCCGGCACTTGGTAGGCGACGTTAAAATCATCAAGCACGGAATCCAGGATGGCATCTTCACCGACGACGTAACCGTCCTTCATGCGGTAGCCGTAAAAGCGGCTGAGGGTGCCCCAGTAGGAGGCGGTGAGGCCGCCGCGCAATTCCTGTACGAGGTCAAACATGGGGCGGTCCAGTTCGCGCTCGATCATCCGCATCAGAATGAGGCCCTGGGTCTTGCTCAGTTTTTTGAGCGGCTCCTTGAACTCATCATCCAGTTCCTTTTGCAATTTGCGAATGTAGCGTTTACGTTCCCGGCTTTTCATGTGCTGGGTCACGTACTCTGTCTCGCGGAAAATGCGGATCGCCTCGCGGGCGTAAGGGTAGACTTTGATGGCGTAGCGGCGGTATTTGCGGTAGCGCAGTTCATCCTCACGGTTGGCAAAAGCGCGGGGCGAGGAGACGGAAACGCCCTCCAGGCTAGCCAGAATCAGCGTATCGCCGCACTCGTTTACCGTGTAGGCGAAGTAATCGGTACCCACGCGGGTGTAACCCTGCTGAGCGGATAAAACCGTGAAGAAGGTAACGGAAAAGAGAAAAATAAGTAGGAAACGATACATAATGGCCGGTTGAGAGGGAGAGAAACCCAGACAAGATAACGAATGTACGGCAATTGCTATTACCGAACGGCCGACCTTACGATCTCTTTAACGATATAGCGGACCAATCAGGCATCTACTTTCTCGATCGTGGCCGACAGTCCTCGGTCGACCAAGCCCTCGCGCAGCGGGCGTAATTCGGGCATAGAACCGCTTTTCACACTGGCCTTCCCCTTGAAGTGAATGAGCAAAGCCAACTGCTCGCCCTGCTCGGGGGTGTGGCCCAGAATTTCCAGGAACGATTTCACTACCCAGTCAAAGGTATTGTGATCATCGTTGTAGACGAGAATCTGCGCGGGGTCGTCCGTATCTACCTCGTCCAGGACTAGTACGTCCTCGTCTTCTTCGTATTGAGTACCGTTGCGGGGCTGCATAGCCGGAAAGTTAGCGGTGAAAAACCCGGCGGCCCGCGCCTTGAGAGCGGGGGCCGCCGGATAAATAGAGTGCATTCATCCCCCGAATTAATTTCGACGGATACGTTTTTATCAACGCTTACAGCGTGCTCAAGGTTTCCTTAATCGCCACGTAATTAGGCTGTTTGCCCGCGTCATCCAGTACTTCGGCATAGCGGATCACGCCCTCCTTATCTACGATGAAGGCAGCCCGCTTTGACACGCCGCGCATCCCCATCACGAACTCCTCATAAAGCGCACCGTACTGGCGGCTCACCTCCTGGTTGAAATCACTGAGCAGGGGGAAGGTGAGACCTTCCTGTTCCTTGAATTTTTCGAGCGAGAAAACGCTGTCGCCCGAAATGGCCATCACGCGGGCGTCCAGGTCGGTAAACTCGCCCAGGCTGTCGCGCATGGTGCACAACTCTTCGGTGCAGACGCTGGAAAAAGCGAGGGGGAAAAAGAGGATCACGACATTGTCGCCCTTGAAATCGGCCAGGCTCATTTTGCTCTTGTCGGAAGCATACAAGCTGAATGCGGGAGCCTTGTCATTTACTTTAACGGACATGGTATGGTTGTTTTTGGTCTATCAATGCCCCGGCGGGTACGAATGTTCTTGCTACTTCCTAAACAGTTCCGCGGCCGGACCCAACCGGCGGCCTTTATCCCGCTTTTGCTTCAGCTCGAAGTCGTAAATAGCGCGGCCTAGCTGGCCGAAGAAAGGCAGGCCCACCTCGTCATATTCGTACTTACCGTCGTTGTATATCTCATTCTCGTTTACATGAATGGTGCCCACCAGCATAAATTCCACGCCCGTGGCCAGGTCCACGATATAGGCCGCATCCGTTAAGTACCCATAGGCCCAGCCGACTTTGTTAAAGATGCGGATCTGGTCGGGGATCACCGTGGTAGTGTCCCTGTCACCGTACATCCAGAACTTGACGTAATTATCCGCCTTACCTGCGTACTCCTCGATCCCGCTCTCACGGGGAAAGGAGCCCATGGCCCGCCAAATGTGTTCGTAATCACCGGACCCGAGATCGAACCGCCGCTCGGCCGCTACCGATTCGGGAAGCATGATGGCCCGTACCATGTCGTGCAAATCCTGAACGGAGAGGTAATTTTTGTACCGAAAATCAAAGGGCTGCATTACTACCTCGTTCGTTGCATCATCCAAGTAGCCTTTGCCCCGTACCTGATCCGTCAGGCCGAAATCGTCGTAAAATTGTGAGTACTGTTCACCCCGGTAGTAGGCCAGCGTATCGCCGCCGCGTAGCAGGCTCACCGGATTCACATAGCGGTTGCCCAGTGTATCGAAGCCGGAAACACTGAGGCGGTGGATGATGCGGCTCTGGGTGAAACCGTGCTCTCGCAACCCCTTGTTCAGTTCCGCCTGCCCCAGAAACTCGTATAGGCGGTTGTGCGCGTCGTTGTCGCTGATCAAAAAAATCTTGCCGGCGTAGTGGCCCACGCTCGGCAGCATATCCGGTGCCGTCACGTCTACCAGCGCAGCGGTCTGCGGGGCACGGCCGGCGCCGGTGCGCAGGTAGGTATCGCGGTCCACGCCGGTCAGTCCCAGGCGGTGCAGTTTTTCCAGGGCCAACAGGGCGGTGGGCATTTTCACGGTGCTGGCGGGATAAAAATATTCACTACCGTCCACGCCCCAGCGGTGGCTGGTGAAACGGGGGCGGCCATCCTTATCCCGTTCAATCCGCGTATAGATTACCTGCACGTCGTAGTTAGCGGGCGCCCTGGCCCAGGGACCAAACTCACTCTTATTGTCCCTGATAATTCGCTCCAGCACATTCTTCTGCGCCAATAATCGGGGCGATTGCAGCAGAGTCATACCGAACAATAAAAGAGCAAGACAGAAAAAATAGCGGGGCCGAACGGACATATAAACGTATTTCTCGCCAAGATAACAATTCGGCCATCCGCGCTCGGTTAAAACACCAGCGTCATTCCGATGCCGTCCGCCGTCGGCCCCAGCAATACCGGCAAAAATTCTTTGCCGGTGCGGGAGAGGAGATAGTAGTTGGCCAGGTCGAATGCCAGCAGGAAGCCGCCCTGCAACACGATCGACTTGCCGAAACCACGCAGACGGTCGCTGTTGACGTCCGGCCGATTGGCCCGCTCGCGCAGGTAAAAACCGCCGGCGATGTAACCCAAATCCAGGCCGGCATTAAAGAGCAGCGTTTTGCCGAACGACTGGAAACCCACGTTACTCTCAAACAACGTCATGGCCGCAGGGTCCATCCGCGTAGCGGAGTAATAGCCAAAGGCCGCGATGGCCAGATTCACGCCATTCCAGTACATATTCATCTCCTGAAAATAGCGGTCCTCGCCCGTCACCGCGCCGCGCCGCAGGGCACCCGTCGCAATGTTTCCCACCGCCCAGCCGCCCAGCACCAGCATGGCCGTGCGCTGTTGCCGTTGCTGCCGTTGGTTAAACTCTAGTAGCAACTCCGGGCTACCCCCCGACTGACTTAGCAGCGGCAGGCTGTAACCCAGCAGGCAGATAACAAGAACGAGGTAGTGGTAGCGAAGTGGGTAACTATTTTTCATGCTGCTAGTACGCTATTTTTAGCCGACTGTTCACGTAGTTTCTTTGGCGTGTCGGCGGCCTGATGGCCGCCATCGGTCGATTAACCCCTTCCGGCAGACGTAGTATCACCCCGCCGCGCCCTGCACGACGGAAACACGTTCTTTCCGGCTGAGGTAAACACCGAAAAGAATGAGCAACATACTAAGCAAGTGATACCAGGCGAGTTGCTCGCCGTCCAGGAAGCCCCAGCCGAGGGCGATGATGGGGATAAGGTAGCTGACGGTGCTGGCGAACAGCGGGCTGGTCCACTGCACGAGGCGGAAGAAGACGATGGAGGCCAGCACGGTGCTGAACAGCGAGAGGAAAGCGATGTAGCCGAAGGCTTCCCAGCCGCCGGGATGGGTGAGCAGAGTGGTAAGGAAGCCGGAGCCGGTGAAGAGCCAGATAAGGGCGGGCAGGCCGACCATGAAGAAGGAGACGGCGCTGATGGTGAGCGGTTTCATGTGCTGGAGGTAGCGGCCGACGAGATTGGAGCTGATGGCGTAGCAAAGGGTGGCGGCGAAGATGAAAAAGGCGTAGCCGAAGGAGCCGCCGCCGCCCGCGCGGGTGGACTGGCCGAGGAAGGCGAGCAGCAACGCCCCACCCAGGCCTACGATGACGCCGAGGGTGCGCCGCCCGCCGGGGCGGAGGCTAAAGAACAGGACGCCCACCAGGAGGGTGAACAGCGGCGTGAGGCTGCTGAGGGCACCGGTGATGGAGGAGCTGACGCGGGTTTGCGCGATGGCGTAAAGGAAGGCCGGCACGGCCGTGCCGGTGAGACCGACAGCGAAAAGCAACCCCAACTGGCGGCGCGGCACGCTGCGCACGCGGGTGATGAACCAGGGCAAAAAGGCAACGGTGGAGATGCCCAGCCGCAGGCTGGCCAACTGCACGGGGGTGTAGACCTGGAGGCCCCACTTGATGAGGATGTAGCTGGTGCCCCAGGTGAGGGCGAGACCGAGGAGTGCGAGGTAGTGCTTGGGCATGGAGTGAGTCGCTGCGCGCGTACTTTTTTAGGCGACGTTGCCGCTGGTATTTACCTTCGGTGATCGTCGCAGGCTCCTCGGAGTTTGGCACTTTTGATTCAGCCTACGCGTACACGCCCCCAAAAACAGCCCGCAAAACTAACATTCTACCACTAATACAACTACCTAAACCCACGCGTATGACCCACTATGCAAATTATGGGCGTACGCGTGAGTTGACCAAAACCTACTAAAATACTGCGGCCACGGGCCGCCTAAAAAACTACGGCCGAAGCCCCACGCTTACGCGCGGATGTCCAGCCAAGCCTGCGTCCCGGGGCCACGCAGCATCTCGGCTAAAATTTCCTTGGCACGGAATAATTGGGCTTTGACCGTACCCAGGGGAAGTTGCAGTCGCTCGGCGATCTCGCCGTAGGAAAGTTCGTCGAAGTAGCGCAACTCGATCATGGTGCGGTACTTATCACTTAGCTTATCGAGCAGCGAGCGCATGAGGAAAATGCGCTGGCCGCGAATCACCTCTTCCTCGGGATTGAGGGAATAATGGGGCAGCAGATCGGCGTACTCGGTAGTGGTGCCGGACTGAATCGGTTCGTCGATGGAGCAGCAGTCAAAGCGGCGGCGGCGAACGTAGTCGATGCAATTATTGACGGCAATGCGGTAAAGCCAGGTGCTGAACGCAAAGCGGGGCTGGTAGCTGTCGAGGCGGGTAAAGGCCTTACCGAAGGCTTCGAGAGTGAGATCCTCGGCGTCCGTATGATTGTGGGTCATGCGGTACATGAGGTGGTAGATGGCGGCACGGTGGCGCTCCATCAGGTGATGATAGGCGCGCTGGCAGCCGCCGCGGGCCATTTCAACTAAGCGAAAATCGTCTTGTGCTTTCTGAGATAGTGAATTGTCCATGTTACTTCCAATGTTGATGGGATTTTGGGACCATCAGCGCCGGGACGAACAGGAAGTAATAGCCGACGTAGAGTACGTCGAGGAGCGGGAGGTACCGGAGTAAATCCCGTTGGCCGTTCAGCCGGTCCAGGGCGGACCGCCAGACTACCGCTATTACCGCCAGCCGCACCAGGTGCAGGGCCGCGATAAAGGGCCACATGGGACCGAGCAGCAGCCAACCGCCCAGCAAATAAATTGCTGCGTGGCTGAACGCCAGGCTACCCAGCAAAAGCTGGTGCACCGGGCGGTAACGGCTGCCGGCCGTGTTGTGGCGAAATTTCTGGCGGTAGTAGCCGCGCCAGGTTAAACCGGGCGCTGATTGGACAAAAGACTCTCTTTCTAACTCACAAATAATGCGGGGCCGCAGGCCGGAAGCGGCGTTGACGAACAGGTCGTCATCGCCCGACATGAGGTCCCCGTGATCGGCGAAGCCGCCGACGCGCTCGTAGAGCGAGCGGCGGTACGCCAGGTTGCGGCCCACGCCCATGTAGGGGTGGCCCGCGAGGGCAAAACTTAAATATTGGATGGCAGTATAGACCGTCTCGTAACGCTGAAACCGATTGAGCCAACCCGGCCGGAAAGCATACGGGGAATAGCCCAGCACGAGATCGGCGCGGTTAGCGGAAAAATGGCCGGCAGTAATGCTGACCCACGAACGGGACAGCGGCCGGCAATCGGCATCGGTAACGAGTAACAGCTCAAAGCGGGCGGCGCTAATGCCGCGTGCGAGGGCCTCTTTTTTACCCGGTCGGGTGGGCTCCTCTAGCCTAACAAGCCGTAAGGTAGGGAAGCGAAGGGAATATTCCAAAATTATTTTAACCGACTCGTCCGTGGAGCCGTCGTCTACGATGATGAGTTCGTAGTTAGGGTAGTCCTGATCCAGCCAGTGGGGCAGGTGGCGGCGCAGGTTGGCGGCCTCGTTGCGTACACAAACGATGAGACTGATGCCGGGTGGCGGCTCGGGTAACGGAGGCGGCGCGCCCGGCCGTACCCGACCCAGGCGCGAAAATAGCCCCGCCCAGAATGCGAGTTGGATGCACCAGCAGATAAGGTAGGCCGTCAGTACGATAATGGTGAGCGAGATGACGTGGCGAGTTTAGGGAGTGCGGGTCAGTAACGGCTGGAGTTATGACTGGAAGGCTAAGAGCGTGTCTAAAATGTTTGTACCCGGAAATTCTTTAACGCCCGCTTAATGTTGGGTTAATGGGAGAAAGCCACCTTTGTAACAACGATATGATCAGATGATGGCAGAACTTCATCCACCATATACCATACACTTCGCTGACACCCTTTTCCGAATCTCACCCATCTACTCCTGAAAAATTGAACAATGACGACACCCGGGCAATTTCCGCCCGCAAGATGCAAGTATCCTAATTATTGTAGCCCTTTTTCGGCCTGGCCCACGTGGCGAGGCCTTTTTTTTGCTTAAAAATTAGCATCTTGGCTGTAACGCTTGTCCGGCCGGTGGCATAAAGCCCCCGTACCGACTTTGGTGCTACCCCTTATTTCCTCTTACTCTCAATCCGATCAACTATGAGAAATTTTCGCCTTTTCCTGCTCCTATGTTGCTGCGCCCTGTTCGTAGCCCCCCTGGCCGCGCAGAACAACCGCACTAATCGCGCCGCTCGTCGCGCCGAAAACAACGTAAACAACCGCGTCGACCGCAAGATAGACGCCGCCGTAAATGACGCGCTCGACGGCCTGTTCAAGAAAAAAGAAAAGCCCGCCGAAAAGAAAGAGGGTGAAAAAGAAACCGCCGCAACCGATGACGCGGCTACCACCACTTCTTCCGGCGGCCTGTTCGGCGGCGGCGGCGGCGATTGGGAACCAATTAAAAACGACAATCCCTTCAGTTTCTCCATGATCGCTACCGAAACCAAGCGTAACGGTAAGACCGAAACAACCGAAGTGGACATGACCTGGGATACCTGGCTGTTCGGCACCAGCACTAAGACCGAGGACGGCCCCATCCGCATGATCCTAGATAACCAGACCGGCAAGGTCACCACCGTCACCACCGACGGCCAGGCCATGCGGATGCGTATGCCCAACCTTCAGGAAAAGATCGCCGAGGCCGCCGCCGAGCACAATGAGGAATACAAGATCGTAAAGACCGGCCGCACCAAAACCATCGACGGCTACCGCGCCGAGGAGTACCGCATGACCAACGACGACGGCGTTACCCTCAGTTGGTGCGCCAAGATCCCCGGCCTCGACACCCGCGCCCTGGCCGGCATGGCCGGCGCGCAGGCCAAAAAGGGTAGCACCAACCTCATCGGCGTGGAGAACGCCTTCCCGCTCGAAGCCACCTACACCCCCAACAACGGTAAATCCACCACCTTCATCCGCTACACCAACATCAAGACCGGTGCCCAGATCGACCGCTCGATCCTAGATCTTAAAGGCATTAAAGTAATGGACCTCGGCTTCTAAACCGCGCCCCCCCGACGGTTAGCAGACCGCATAAACGCCTAATCCCGTATTTTTATAATCCCATTTTCCTCGCCCGCGCCCACCTGACCACAGGGGGGCGTGGGCATTTTAATGGTTAAGCCAGGGTGAAAAAAGCGGCGCATTAGGGGCGAGACGGAGGAAAGGGGCATCTTTGCGGGGCGCGTGCAGCGCCTCACCCGCTCAACTACCCCACCATCTCCCCACTCACCATCATCTGGGACGTCTCCCCCACCATCGGCAGCCTCGGCCCACTCACCCTGCGCTGGTACGGCCTCATGTTCGCAGTCGGCTTCGCCATCGGCTACTACCTCGTGCGCCGCATGTTCCTGGCCGACGGTGCGCCCGAAGCCTGGCTCGACAGCTGTTTCCTCGCCCTCGTACTCGGCACGGTGCTCGGCGCGCGCTTCGGCCACGTCGTATTTTACGAGTGGGATTACTACAGTCAGCACCCCGCCGAGATCCTCCAGATCTGGCGCGGCGGCCTGGCCAGCCACGGCGGCTTCGTCGGCATCATGGTCGCGCTGTGGGCCTACTCGCGCTTCATCACCAAACGGCCCATGCTCTGGATCATCGACAAAGTGGCCGTGCCCGTGGCCCTGGTCGGCTTCTTCATCCGCACGGGCAACCTGATGAACAGCGAGATCGTCGGCCTGCCTACCGACAAGGCCTGGGGCTTCCTCTTCGTCAACGCCGTACGCGGCTTCGACGACGTAGCGCGCCACCCCGTCCAGATCTATGAGGCACTGGGGTACCTCGCCTCCTTCGTCCTCTTGTATTATGTCTACTGGCACACCGATAAGCGCGAAAAACCCGGCTACGTATTCGGCCTCTTCCTGGTCCTCATCTTCGGCACCCGCATTGTTTGGGAGTTTTTCAAAACCGATCAGGGCGGCTTCCAGGACGCCTTCGGCAACATTCTTTCCACCGGCCAGCTCCTCAGCATTCCGCTCGTTTTACTGGGGCTGTGGTTCATGCTACGTCCGGCACCCCGCCGCAGCACGGCCGTTCAAGTATATAAGGAGAAGAAATAGGTAGTTTTTTCGCGGGGTCCCCGCCCGCCCCTGTGGGGCCGGGCGGCCGGGCGTGTCCGCCGCTCGCTGTTCGCTCGGCCCTGCGGGCTGCCTGCGCTGCGCTGCGGCCCTGCTCCCATCCCTGGTCCGTGATAGTTCCGCGCCGGCTTCGTACCTTAGCCGTTTCTAATCCCCCGCCCGCCCTTGGATTATTTGCGCAACTTCCTGGCCTCCCTCTACCTCACCGACCGGCTCTTCTACGCCGGCGGCGCGCTGGTGGTGCTGTTCGTAGTATCGTTCTGGCTACCGTGGCTGTTTTTCCTGCCCGTATTCGGGCTGGTGCTGCTGGTGGGCGCACTGGGCTACGACATCTACCAGCTCTACCAGGGCCGGGTGCGGCTGTTCGTTAACCGCCGCCTGCCCAAGGTGCTTTCCCTGGGCGACGAGGCACGCATCCGCATCGACCTGGCCAACCTCTCGCCCCTGGCCCTCCACCTGACCATTACGGACGAACTGCCCGTCCAGCTCCAGGTGCGCGACCAGGCTATCGCTGTCCACCTGGCCCCGGCGCAGCGGCGGCGGGTGGACTATACCTTCCGGCCCACCCACCGGGGCGGCCACCATTTCGGGAGCATCAACCTCTTCCTGCGCACCGACTGGGGCCTCGCCGAGCGCCGCATCCAGCACCGGCAGGATGCCGAGTTGCCGGTTTACCCCTCCATCGTGCAGATGAAAAAGTACGAACTGCGCGCCCTCGACCCCACCGTTCCGCAGCACGGCATGAAGAAAATGCGCCGCATCGGCCAGTCCTACGAGTTCGACCAGATCAAGAATTACGTGCGCGGCGACGATTACCGCTCCGTCAACTGGCGTGCCACCGGCCGGCGGGGCGAACTGATGGTCAACCAGTACGAGGATGAACGCGCCCAGCAGATCTACTGCGTCATCGACAAGAGCCGGTCCATGCTCATGCCCTTCAATGAGTTGAGCCTGTTGGACTACGCCGTTAACGCCGCGCTGGCCCTCAGCAACGTCGTCCTGCGCAAGCACGACCGCGCCGGACTGCTCACTTTTTCCGACCGCCTCGGCACCATCCTCAAGGCCGATAGCAAGAGCAACCAGTTGCAAAAGATCATCCAGGCCCTCTACCGCGAAAAGGAGCGCGACCTGGAAGCCAACTACGAACTGCTCTACTACGCGGTGCGCAAGTTCATCCAGGGCCGTAGCCTCATCCTGCTTTTTGCCAACTTCGAGAGCGAGTACGCCCTGCAGCGCGCCATGCCCGTGTTGCGGCGCATCCACGCGGCCCACCTGCTGGTAGTGGTCTTCTTTGAGAACACCGAGATCCGCGACGGACTGGACGTACCCCTCACCGACGTGGCCGCCGTTTACCAGACCGCCACCGCCCGCCAGTTCCTCACCGAAAAGACCGCCATGGTCAGCCGCCTGCGCCAGTACGGTATCCAGGCCATCCTCACCCGCCCCGAAGACCTGACCGCCGACACCATTAATAAGTACCTCGAACTGAAGACCCGCGGCCTCATCTGATTCCCGCCGCCGCCAACCCACCCACCACCATGCGTACCGCTAAAGAGACCGGCAACCTGGGCGAGGAATACGCCCGCCGCCACCTGCTCCGCAACGATTACGAGGTACTGGAAACCAACTGGCGGTTCAAAAAATGGGAGGTCGACCTGATTGCCCGGCGGGGCGGCACCCTGGTCTTCATCGAAGTAAAGACCCGTACATCCGAGTACTACGGCCCGCCTTCCGCCTTCTTCACCGCCAAGCAAGCCAAACGCATCACCGGTGCCGCCGCCCAGTACATGCTGGCCACCGGCCACGACCGCGATATCCGCTTCGACTTCATCAGCGTCGTTATCGATCCCCTGGACCGCTATACGCTGGAACACATGGAGGACGTGTTTTTTCCGGGGCTGACAAAATACTAACGGCCGGTGCGTGATGCGTGAGGTGCCTGGAAGGGACGGCGTTTAGCCGGAGACCCGCAGTGAAACGGAGGGGCCGAGCGATAGCGAGCCTGGAAGGGACCGACAGCGGCCCTCAGGACGCTGACACGCCCAAAAAGCAACTTAGAGCGTGTCTAAATTTTTACTTCCTGAGAACCAAGTATTTAAGAACCTGGCGTCACAAAAACTAACTTACGTAACCCGCTATGCGCGTGATTTTTTGTCTAGCCAGAACCTTAAATCATTGATCCTCAGTTCTTAAAAATTTTAGACACGCTCTTAGAAGACTGGGAAAAGCATAGCAAATATTCGACCTAATAACCATCTTTCGTAATTTCCTGAATCAGGGCTGTCCCGGACGGCCGAAAGAAGGTTTCACCAAACAAGATTGTCCCAAAGGAGAAGTTAGCGAAAATAGCTAAGGCCCTTAAAATCAGTGCATTATTTACGTGTAGTTAACATGGGCTGATTACCTTTGCGGCGAATTTGGAACTCACTAATCACAACTAGCTAGTATGAATCGTATTTTACAACAATCCTTTTTGCTGCTCGCATTTGCGGCCCTGGTGCTTCCCGGTATTCTTCCGGCTCAGGGGGTGACGACGGCCAGCATTTTCGGCCAGATCAATGACCGGGAATCGAGCGAAACGCTGATCGGTGCCAACGTGGTGGCCCTGCACACGCCATCCGGTACGACCTACGGTACTTCGACCGACCTGGACGGCCGTTTTCGCATTCCCGGCATGCGGGTGGGCGGACCGTACAGCATTACGGTGAGCTACACCGGCTACGAGAACACCGTGGAAAGCGGCATTTACCTGACCCTGGGCCAGAACTACAACTTCAGCCCCAAACTGAGTGCGGGCGGTATCGACCTGGAGGGCATCGAGGTGATCTCCAGCCGCTCTGACCTGTTCAACGGCGAGAAGACCGGCTCGGAAACGACCATCACGCAGGAGCAGATCGACGTGCTGCCGACCGTGGCCCGGGCCGTGGGTGACTTCGTGCGCCTGACGCCCCAAGCGACCGTCTCGGAAGGTGGAGATGGATTTTCCATCAGCGTAGGTGGCATGAACAACCGCTACAATGCCTTTTACGTGGACGGTGCGGTAAACAACGATGTGTTCGGCCTCTCTTCTTCCGGTTTTAACGGCGGCCAGACCGGCGTTTCACCCATTTCGGTGGATGCCATCGAGTCGTTCCAGGTGAACATTGCCCCCTTTGACGTGCGGATCGCCGGTTTTGCCGGCGCGGCCATTAGTGCCATTACCCGCTCGGGATCGAATAACGTGGAGGCTTCCGTTTACGGTTTTTACCGTAACCAGAACCTGATCGCTACCGATTTGGAAGGTGCGGGCGTGGCTCCCTTCAAGGCCCATACCGAAGGCTTCCGGATTGGCGGTCCGATTGTGAAGGACAAGGCGTTCTTCTTCATTAACTATGAGCGCCAGCGTGAGGAAACTCCGCTGCCCTTTGACTCGGATGATTACATCGGTAATACTTCGATCGACTCCTTGAATGTGCTGGCCGACTTCCTGCGGGATAACTACCGCTACGATCCGGGCACCTTCACGAACAACAAGCGTTCTTTGAACTCGGATAAGCTGACCGCCAAGTTCGACTTTAACCTTAGCCCGACGAATAAACTAGCCGTACGTTTTGGTTACGTTGGTGCTGATAACCTGGAAGGAGTTCAGTCGAATACTAGGAGCATTCGTTTTCTCAATTCTTCGGAAAGCTTTGTGGCCAAGACCTACTCCGCCGCCCTGGAGCTGAACACCCTGCTCAGCAGTAGCCTCTCCAACAGCCTGACCATCGGCTTTACCCGTCAGGTAGATGACCGCGACCCGACGGGCGACCCCTTCCCCCGCGTATTTATCCGTGACGGATCGGGTGGCATCACTTTTGGTGGCGAACCCTTCTCTTCGGCCAACTTGCTGAACCAGAATGTACTGACGATCAACGATAACTTTGAAATTTTCAAAGGCAAGCACACCGTTACGATCGGTGCCAACCTGGAATTCTACCGGGCGGAAAACCTGTTCATCCCATTCAACTACGGTAACTATACCTTCAGTAGTGTGGCTTCTTTCCTTAATGAGGAGCAGTCTACTAACTTCAACAGCAGCTACTCGCTGGTAGATAATGTGTCGGGTGACGAATCGAGTGCCATCGCGGCGTTTAACTCAGGTATTGCCGGCATTTACGTACAGGATAAGTTCCAGATACGTAATAACCTTTCGGTAACCGTCGGTCTGCGTGCCGACCTGCCCTATTACGAGGACACTCCCGAAAATATGTTCTTTAATGACTCTATTATTCCTAAGCTGCAGGAATTTTACGATACGCGTGGTGCCCGTGTGGGTCAGTTCGTCAAGCCCCAGGTTATGTTTTCACCCCGGGTCGGTTTTAACTGGGACGTACTGGATGACCGAACTACGCAGGTGCGTGGTGGCATTGGTATTTTCACCAGTCGTGCTCCCCTGGTTTGGGTAGGTGGTGCCTTCAATAACTATGGCCAAAATGTAGGCGGTAATTTCTTTGAGTCACCCGACGCTCCATTCTTCGAGCCGAATGTGCAGAATCAGCCCCGGGTACCATTTGATATCAATACACGGCCCCAGGGTGGTCAGATCGACTTGTTTGCGGACGATCTGAAGCTACCCCGCTTCTTGAAGGTCAACTTAGCTATCGACCGGAAGCTGCCCTTCGGTTTAATCGGTACGATCGACCTGCTGTATAATAAGACACTACAGAACGTTGCCTACCAGAACCTCAACCTGAAGCCTTCCGTTGCGAATCTGGACGGAGGACCGGATACCCGTAACCTGTACAACCGGGGTGACCGGGTTGATCGGAACTATACGGCGATTTACCTGGGTTACAACACGACCGAGGGTTATGCTTATAACCTATCGGCTACGCTGGCGCGTCCATTCGATAATGGCCTGTTCCTACAATTCAGCTATAACTATGGTGAAGCTTATTCCGTATTCGACGGCACCAGTTCTACCAACAGTTCGCAGTGGCGGAACTTCAACAGCGTGCAAGGTCGTAACATCGACCAGCAGCTTTACCGTTCCGACTTTGCGTCGGGCCACCGGTTTACCGGTAGTTTTTCGTACCGCATTGACGGCGGGGAATCCGGATTCGGGAGCACCTTTACGCTCTTCTCCGAGACACGTCAGGGTAGCCCTTACTCCCTGATCTACTCTACTGCCCCTAACAACAGAACGTTAACGAACGAAGACAGCCGTAACTTCGATCTGATCTATATTCCCGCCAACCGGAGTGAGATCAACCTGATCGATATGAACGGATTAACGGCCGATGAGCAGTACGAGCAGCTGGATCGTTTTTTGAGCACCAACAAGTATACCAAGGATAACCGAGGTCAGTACGCCGAGCGTAACGGTGACTTCGGTCCCTGGAACACGGTGGTAGACTTTCGCTTCCTACAGGACATTCCCCTGGGCGGCACGAAAAACCGTCTGCAGTTGAGCTTCGATGTGTTTAACCTGACCAACCTGATCAATAAGGATTGGGGCCGCCGTACCTTCGTAAGCAGCCAGTATGAATTACTACAGTTTGAGGGCTTTGCTCCCGGCACGACGAACGTACCTCAGTTCTCCTTTGATGCAGATGCTCTCAACGAGGATGGCGAGATCGATCCTTTTCTCGACGACTCGGGCATCCAGTCCAGCCGCTGGCAGGGGCAGATCGGTTTGCGCTACATTTTTCAGTAGGCAACGAACGACCGCTCGGTTTGAAAGAACCACCGGATGAAACAGCAACCCGGTCGCGCCCCTGGCGCGGCCGGGTTGCTTATTTGTGCTTACCTTCACCGCGCAACTACCCTCACTCCCGCGATGCGACCGCACGCCCTTTCCACTTACTGCCTCCTCCTGCTGGTACTACTGCTCACCGGCAACGGCTGCGCCACGCCAACCCTGGTGGAGGAAATACCCGACCGTGCCCGCCGCGAACTGGCCGATCGTTTCCCCCTGGCCGAGGCCGTGGAATGGGCCGCCTATGACGGCGAGGTATTCGCTTCCTTTTACGACCTGGAATCCCGCTGCCCCGTCCAGATGACCTTTGACCGCAAGGGCCGCTGGCGTGAGACTACGGTGGGTATCGAAAACGCGCAGCTACCCGCCGCCATCACCGCTTACCTGGACGAAAATTTCGCCGATGCCTACGCCCTGGCCTACGAGGTGCGCGGTAAATCCGGCACCACTTACGGCCTGACGGTGGATACGCCGACGCATATTTATACGCTGACGTTTAGCCGGAAGGGGAAATTGCTGGCGCGAGTGGAGGAGAGCCTGGATGGGAATTGAGGGGGGGCTTCGCCCGTACTTTTGATGAAGGCTTCGCCTTTGGTATTTACCTTCGGTGATCGTCGCAGGCTCCTCGGAGTTTAGTACTTTTGACCAGCCTACGCGCAGTACATACCGAGGGAAAACATCACACATCCTACATCGCACATCCCACATCCCACATCCTCCTCCCCATGCCCTCCCCTCTCGCCGTAGATTTTAGCCAAGTCGACATTCTTCAGCAAAGCCGTGCCGTCCTGCGGGGCGTGGACCTGCGCGTCTCGCCGGGCGAGTTCACCTATTTGGTGGGTAAAACCGGTTCCGGTAAATCCAGCTTGCTCAAGACCATTTACGCAGCGCTGCCGCCCGCCGGCGGGCGGGCCGCGGCCTGCGGTTACGACCTGCACCAGCTCAACCGGCACACCATTCCCCAACTGCGGCGGCGGCTCGGTATCGTCTTCCAGGACGTTAATTTGCTCACCGACCGCAGACGTGGCCGCCAACCTCCGCTTCGTTCTCACGGCCACCGGCTGGACGGACCGCGCCGGCATCGAAACGCGCATCAACGAGGTACTCACCGACGTCGATCTGCTCGACCGCCGCGACAACATGCCCTATGCCCTCTCCGGCGGCGAACAGCAGCGCGTGGCCTTCGCCCGCGCCCTGCTCAACGATCCCGAATTGCTGCTGGCCGACGAGGCCACCGGTAACCTGGACCCCGAAACCAGCGACGAAATCCTCCTCCTCATGCGTCGCCTGGCCAAGGACCGCAACGCCGCCGTGATCTTCGCCACCCACGATTACCGCGTGCTGGAGAATTTCCAGGCCCGCATCATCCGCTGCCACGAGGGCCGGGTGTTCACCGAGCGTGAAATGCGGTTATGAAGTCATTTCCGGGAGGTTTTTGGGGCGTGCCCCCGCCCCTGACGGGGAACGGGGTCGGCGTCTTCCAGGCTCCCTATCGGTCGGTGCTACGCACTACACCTTCCAGCCCCCTCACGCGAATAACGAGAGAATCTATCTCCAGCTATAGCTTTCTGCCCCGCACCGGATCATTTTAGCGGCCAAAGTCGTTCCCGACGGCGGCCGGACTCAACTTTAGCAGTGGAACGAACTGTTAGGAGTGGGGGCCGGGCGAACGTACTACTATCCGGCTTTCCCGTTCACACCATATCTACTGCCTTTACTAGCGGCTCGGCCGTGCTAACCTTCCCTTCCCCGTGGCCAAAAAAATAGAAATAGAAAATCGCCGCGCGCGCTTCGAGTTTTCCTTCATCGACACCTACACCGCCGGCATCGTGCTGGGCGGGACGGAGATCAAGTCCATCCGCCTGGCTAACGTGAACCTGCGCGATGCCTACTGCGTGTTCAAGAAGGGTGAACTGTTCCTCCGTTCCCTCTTCATCGGTGAGTACAAATACGGCAATCTGCAAAACCACGAGGAGCGCCGCACCCGCAAGCTACTCCTCAAGCGCCGTGAGTTGGAAAAGCTGGAGAAGAAGGTAAAGGAGAAAGGCTTCACGATCGTCCCCGTCAAGCTCTTCCTCAATGAGCGCGGCCTGGCCAAGATCGAGATCGCACTGGCCCAGGGTAAGAAGGTGCACGACAAACGGCAGAGCATCAAGGAGCGGGAAAACAAGCGCAATCTGGCGCGGATGAAAAAGGAGTACTAAGAGCGTTATCTCTGGATCGCGCAAATCGCTTGTCCGCTGTTTTACGGCAAACGAACGGAGCTATCGCTTTACCGCGCAGTTTTTTGTCCACTCATCATCCCGCCCGTGCAGTACCGCTCCAACCCCAACCTACCATTTTTACCCGACCGCGCCGCTGATTGGCGGGGAAACCCCTACCATGAAGGCTTCTTTCGTTACCTGGAGCAACCCTTCCGGCCGGAGTGGGGCAAAATGCTGCGGTGGATGGTAACGCCCAACCCGCAACGGGGGGAGAAAAATCGCGATACTTGGTTGCCCGAGGTTGCAATGGGCAGCAGCTACCTGGAAGACCGCTCTCGTGACTGGATCGTGTGGCTGGGGCATGCCTGCTTCCTGTTCCAATTGGGTGGGGTGCGGCTGCTGACCGACCCAATGTTCAGCGATATGCCGTTGATCAAGCGGTTGGTGCGGCCGCCATTTGCGCTGGAAGAACTGACGGGTATCGACTACATCCTGCTCTCGCACGATCACCGGGACCACGTGGATAAACAATCGCTAAAGACCTTGTTACGGGTTAACCAGCCAAAAAAAATCCTGGCACCCCTCGGCTTGGGCAAGTTAATACGCTCATGGGTAAAGGAGGCACCAGTGGAAGAAGCGGGTTGGTACCAAACCTACGCCACGGATCCTACCGCGCCACGCATCACCTTTCTACCCAGCCGCCATTGGTGCCGGCGTGGGTTAACGGATTTCAATCAGGTGCTGTGGGGAGCTTTTGCCATCCAGTACCGCGACCGGACCTATTACTTCGGCGGCGACAGTGCCGAGACCACCTACTGGGCCGAGGCGGGCCGCTTGTTCCCAGATATTGATATTGCTATGCTAGGCATCGGTGCCTTCAGCCCCCACTACATGATGCAGGACAACCATGCTAACCCCGAGGAAGCCTGGGGTGGATTCAAAGATTTAAGCGCCGCGCGGCTGTGGCCCATGCACTTCGGCACCTACGACCTGAGCGACGAACCCATTTCAGAGCCGCCGAAACGGATTATTGCCGCCGCCACCGCCGCCAAGCGGCTGGGTGATCTGCTACTGCCGGGCCTTAACCAGCCGGTTTATCTGGATTAGGACAGGGCAAAACTCGGCATTAACAATTGATGTAACAACCTGTGAAGGAATATTCATATGGGTGCTAATCGCCTATAACTAACTATCCCGTAACCGATTATACTATTTCTATTGAAGACGGACCGATGCCAGTCCCCCGGTTGATGGAGACAATCAAGTAGACTGGTCAACCGGGGGTCAAAGCCTGCCGTTTATCGTACCTTTGCGCTTTGGTAGCGGCCGAGAGCCGTGATTCAGCTAATGATTTTCCCATGTCTGAGAATATTCACCCCGTTTTTGAGCGGATGATCGGCCGCGAGGAACGGGAGCGGCGTTTGGAACAGCGCAGCCGCGTACTGTGGCTTACCGGCTTGTCGGGATCGGGTAAGAGCACTATTGCCATTGCACTGGAACGACTACTTTTCGATCGCGGCTATACCGTGCAGGTGCTGGATGGCGATAACATCCGATCGGGAATTAACAACAATCTGGGCTTCAGCCTGGAGGACCGCGAGGAGAATATCCGACGTATTGCCGAAATAGCGAAACTGTACGCCCAGACCGGTGTCATCACGTTATGCTCCTTTATCAGCCCCACCCGATCCATTAGGAAGCAAGCTAAGAAGATCATTGGCGAAAAGGATTTCCTGGAGATTTATGTCGATACCCCGCTGAAAATCTGTGAGAAGCGGGACGTGAAGGGTCTGTATGCCAAGGCACGGGCGGGCGAACTGCCCGGCTTTACCGGAATCGACAGTCCCTATGAAAAGCCCCGCCATCCATTTTTACGCATCGGCACCACGGACCGTGGCCCCGCCGAAGCGGCAATGGAAATATTACACGCCATAGAGCGCCAAATCGACCTACTATGACGACACGAAGCGAAACTATTCTTATGAAACCCAAGACGACGCCCCACCGGATCAGCCACCTGCGCGAGTTGGAAGCCGAGTCGATCTATGTACTGCGCGAAGTAGCTGCCCAATTCGGTAACCCCGTACTGCTGTTTAGCGGCGGTAAGGATTCGATCCTGATGACGCACCTGGCCGCTAAGGCTTTTGCACCCGCCCGGATTCCGTTTCCATTATTGCACATCGACACCGGCCACAACTTCGAGGAGACCATCCGCTTCCGCGACGAATTGGTGGAGCGACTGAAGGCTAAACTGATCGTAGCCTCCGTGCAGGAAGCCATCGACGCCGGTAAGGCCCGCGAGGAAAAAGGCTACAACGCCACCCGTAACTACCTGCAAACAGCCGTACTGTTGGAAAGCTTGGAGGACGGTAAGTACGACGCCGCACTGGGTGGGGGCCGCCGCGATGAGGAAAAGGCCCGCGCCAAGGAACGGTTCTTCAGCCACCGTGACGAGTTCGGCCAGTGGGACCCCAAGAACCAGCGGCCCGAACTATGGAACATCTTTAACGGCGGCAAGCACTTCGGCGAACACTTCCGCGTCTTCCCCATCTCTAACTGGACGGAACTAGACGTTTGGCAGTACCTGGCACTGGAAGAAGTGCCGCTGCCCAACCTTTACTTCGCCCACCCACGCCGGGTATTTCGCCGCGACGGCACGCTGCTGGCCGACCACGAATTTATCCAGCGCAGGCCGGAAGAAGAAGTATTCGAGACCATGGTCCGTTGCCGCACCATCGGTGATGTAACCTGCACCGGCGTCTGGGAATCGGACGCTACCGATCTGGAAGGCATCATCCGCGAGGTAAGCACTGCCCGTCAAACGGAGCGCGGCGGGAGAACGGATGATAAGCGGTCGGAGACGGCGATGGAGGACAGGAAACGCCAGGGCTACTTCTAGCCCGGATGGGACGGGGGCTAGAAGTAGCCCTGGCGGTAAATTAGTAGGCGACGTTGCCGCTGGTAATTTAGTGCTTTTGATTCAGCCTACTCGTACACTTCGGTGAAAAATCCCTCGACCTTCAGCCTACGGCGTACACGCCCTTTCCCGGTTCGACAAGTCGTATTTTTCCTCTCCCTTGGAGAGGGTTTAGACTTGCGGCGTAGCCGCAAAATTGAGAAACGTCATCACTTATTTGGGGAAGAACCCAAGAAATATATGCCGCAATCGTTTTCCTCCCCTTCGGAGAGTTCGGGCCGGCAGGCTCGGGAGGGGAACCACGGCATGAGGGCAACCTGTATTTGATCCGGCCCGACGTGGTCGTCGGAATCCCTTTTTAATTGCGTGAGGTGCCTGGAGGGGCGTTAGCGCACGCAGTGCCGAGGCGAATGCCGCAGCCCGCAAGGGACCGACCCCGGGCCGCGTTAGCGGACGGGGGCACGCCCGAAAAATGATTGACCAGCCACTAACCGCACCCAAAAAATAATTTATGGAAACGATGATGCCTACGACCGAACTACTCCGATTTACGACCGCCGGGAGCGTGGACGACGGGAAATCGACCCTGATCGGGCGGCTGCTGTACGACAGTAAATCCATTTTTGAGGACCAGTATGACTCGATTCGCTCGACCTCGGAGCGGCGGGGGGAGTCGGGCGTAAATCTGGCCCTGCTGACCGATGGACTAAAGGCGGAGCGCGAGCAAGGCATCACGATTGACGTAGCCTACCGTTATTTTGCGACGCCGCAGCGCAAGTTTATCATTGCCGACACGCCGGGGCACATCCAGTACACGCGTAATATGGTAACGGGGGCGAGCACGGCCAACGTAGCGCTGATCCTGATTGACGCGCGGCGCGGGGTGGTGGAGCAGACGCGGCGGCACGCCTTTATTGCGGGCCTGTTGCAGATACCGCACCTGCTGGTGTGTGTGAATAAGATGGACCTGGTAGAATTCGGCGAGGCCCGCTACGCGGAGATCCGGGCGGATTTTGAGACGCTACGAGAAAAGCTGCCGAAGCAGGATGTGTCCTTCGTGCCGGTGTCCGCGCTGCTGGGTGATAATGTGGTGGAACCATCGAAGAATATGCCGTGGTACGAGGGGGCGACGCTTCTGCAGTACCTGGAGCGGGTGGACATAGCGATGGATTACGATTTCGTGCATGCGCGGTTTCCGGTGCAGTACGTGATCCGGCCATATACGGACGAATACCACGACTATCGGGGCTACGCGGGCCGCGTGGCGGGGGGTATTTTCCGGCCGGGGCAGGCGGTGAAATTATTACCGAGCGGGCTGGAAACGACGATTGAAAAAATAGACACGGCCGATGGCGAGTTGGAACAGGCTTTCCCGCCGCAATCGGTAACGTTGTTACTGGCCGACGACATGGACCTGAGCCGGGGCGACATGATCGTGGCGGCGGATGCCGTGCCCGAGCAGACGCAGGATGTGGAGGTGATGCTGTGCTGGTTTAACGAGCGGCCGTTGCAGGTGCGCGGCAAGTACGCGCTACGCCACACAACGCGTGAGGCGCGCTGCGTGGTTAAGGAAGTGGTTTACCGCCTGGACATTAATACCTACGAAGAGCAACCCGACCGGACGGATGTGGGCATGAACGACATAGCGCGGGTGAAGCTGCGTACGACGGTGCCGCTGTTCGTGGACCCGTACGAGAAAAACCGGGTGACGGGATCGCTGATCCTGGTGGATGAGCAGACGCACGAGACGGTGGCGGCGGGGATGGTGATCTAGGGGGGCTGCGCCCCCGTACTTTTGATGAAGGCTTCGCTTTTGGTATTGTAGCGCTTTGGTAAAAGGCTATGCGTAAACTCCCACTCATTATGAAATTTTTCCTTGTCACGCTTTTCTTCCTCGTCGGCTTGGCCGGTTGTGCCCACCTGACCCCGCTGGAAGAAGCGGCGCAGCACTACCGCCTGCACGGTGATTTTACGGCCCTCAATAATACGGTGGAACTGATGCCGGCGGGAATGGACACGGCTACCGTACGGCGGCTGTTGGGCGAGCCGATCGACATGGGATTTGATCTTCGATATCTCGTGGATTCTATCGGGCCGACGGGGTGCGCGATCGGGGCGGTGTTTCACATTGATGAGGCCGGGCTGGTGGATGACAAGTGGACGGGGGATATCTGCGAGTGAGTGGAGCGGCCGAATTGATCCAGACAGGGGCGGTATTGGTCCATTAAAGAAGGCTTAAAGTCGGGAAAAGCGTTCCTTGTGACCGGCAAATGATTCATCTTGCCGACTCAAACCACCGCCCCAATGAAACGACTCGCTACTTCTATTTACCTGTGTTTTACTCTTACTGACCGGCTTGACCGCCCAGAGCGGCGTACGCGGCCGGATCGCCGACAAGACGGGGGCGGTGTTGCCCGGCGCGACGATCTACGTCGTGCAAACCGAGACTGGAACGGTGGCCAATGACGAGGCTAACTATGAGATAGCCCTGGTCCCGGGTCGCTATACCCTGATCTATCAATACCTGGGCTACGGCACCCTGACCGAGCGCGTTGAAGTGAAGGATAGCACCTATTTGAAACTGGATGTGCGCCTGCCTGACGAGTCGAACGACCTGACTACGGTGGAGGTATACGAAGGGGCCGAGGATCCTTCTTACAGCGTGATCCGGCGGGCAATTGCGAAGGCGGATTACCACCGCTTACAGGTGGAAAAATATACGGCCCGGACCTACATCAAAGGGACGGGGCGGCTGAAGAAGTACCCTAAGGCGGCACGGCTGCTGATGTCGAAGGAAGACCGGGTCTATCTTGATACGACCAAGGCCTATTCGACGGAGGCGGTAAGTGAGATTACCTTTAAGCGGCCCAATGATTTCTCGGAGCGGGTAATCTCCATCTACGAGGAGGGCGATGCGCGACAGACCAGTCCGGCGCGTTTTATTGGGTCCAGTTTTTACCAGCCGGAGGTGTGGGATGGTATTTCGCCGCTGAACCGGCGGGCGTTCAGCTACTACCGGTTTGAGTTGGACGGCTACTTTCTGGACCGCGGCCGCGGTGTGAACAAAATCAAGGTAACACCCCGCTCACGCGGCGACAATGTCTACGAAGGATACATTTATATCCTGGAAGACACCTGGAGTATCCACAGTTTGGAACTGACTACCTATAAAATGGGTATCGCCTTTACAATGCGGCAAATTTACGCACCGGTAAAAGACGACATCTGGATGCCGGTAACCAGTAAAGTAGATGTACTGGGCAAAATTTACGGTTTCGAGTTTGTGTATAACTACATCGCTACTATTTCCGACTATGCGGTGGAGATCAATCCCGACCTCCCGCCTTACGTGGAAGTCGTTGATGAAAAGACGCAGCCCGATGAGGCCGCCGGCGCGCGCGAGGTTGCGCGTGCAGCGCGGAGTCAGTCGATTGAAGATCGCCTGGAAGCCAACGAAAAGGTAACCAACAAGGAACTGCGCCGCCTAATGACCGAATACCAGCGCGAGGAGCGCCGCGAGGCAAAGGAGGAAAAGAAGGACGAACCCGTACTGACGCGCAACTACAATTACGAGATTGACTCCTCGGCGCGGAAGCAGGACAGCCTGTTCTGGGAAACGGTGCGGCCGGTGCCGCTGACCAGTTATGAGGTACGCGGCTATTATCTGGAGGACAGCATTGCGAAGGTTGAAAAGATCAAGGAGGCCGGTGACACGACCTCGTCCGGTAAGCTGATCGTGGGCGGCAAGCGGTTCAAGCCCGTGCACCTGCTGACGGGGCACCGGTACAAGATCGGCCAGGGCCGCAATTTCCTCGATTTTAAGGGGCCGGTTAACACTCCTGCTTACAACCCCGTGGAGGGTTTTGCCATCGATGCCGAATTGGCCTTTCGCCACAATTCTGACAGCAGCGGTTACAAGGTGGGCGTAAATCCCCGCTACGGTACGGCCTGGGGGCGGACGAACATGAGCGGAGCCTTTGAATACCGAAAGTATCAGCCGAAACGGGCACGCTATTTCAACCTCTGGCTCGACGGCGGCCGTTTCCTGGAAAATTTCAGTGATGCCAGTACGCTGAGTCCGGCCATCAACTCACTATTCGCACTGATTGCACAGGAAAACTACTTGCTCCAGTACGAGAAAAAATACCTGGATGGCCGAATTGCCTACCGCTGGGGTGCGACCGTGGAACTGTTTGCCGGTGCGAAGTACGAAGACCGGCGTGCGGTAACTAATAACACTGACTTCGCCATTTTCAAGAAAGACGAAGGTGTATTCCGCCCCAACGCGCCGTTTAGCGTGGAATCAGGCCGCCCTATTACCAGCCTGGACCCAGCCTTTATTGCCCGCTTTACTCTGCGCACGCGGCCTTTCCTGACTTACTCCCGCTACAATGGCCAACTGCGGTACAGCAAGCGTAGTAGCCCGCTATTTATCTTCCGCTATAAAGCGGGTATTCCGGGCGTGGGCAACAGTACTTCCGACTTCCAGTATGCGGAAATCGGGATTGAGCACGAGATCGAGATCGGCGTACGGGGCAAATTATCCCTTCAGGCGGATGCGGGTAAGTTTTTCGGCAAGGAACTGGTGCAGTTCCCTGATTTTAAGCACTTCAACGGCAACGAAATTTTCCTCAACACCTCATCCCCCGCCGGTAGCTTTCGCCTCCTACCCTATTACGCTTTCAGCACCGGCGACGAGTATGCCCAGGTTCACGCACACTACCATTTCCGTAAATTTTTGCTATCGCGCATCTGGAAACTCCAGTTGCTGGGGCTGCGCGAAAATGTATTTACCAGCTATTTGGCCACCCCTGATTCCGACAATTATATGGAAGCCGGTTACACCATCGACAACCTGTTTCGCTTTCTGCGGGTAGAGTTCGTTACGTCCTGGCGCAATGGCAAGTATGAGGATTTTGGGGTCCGGGTAGGGGTATCGACCAACTTATTCGGGGGGTCGGTCGATTTGTAGCGGAGGATTTAGGGCGTAGTCAAGATAGGCTCCTCTCCTACCAGCCTTCTCCCAGTGTTAGGGCGTGTCTAAATTTTTACTTCCTGATAACCAAGCATTTAAGAACCTGGTGGCGTAAAAACTGACTTACGTAACCCGCTATGCGCGCAAGTTTTTATCCAGCCGGAACCTTAGATCACTGATCCTCGGTTCTTAAAATTTTAGACACGCTTTTAATTCAGTTACGGAGCCATGCTTCCTTTCGTGGTTCAGCAGCCAACGCTTTCGTTCCACGCCACCGGCGTAGCCGCGTAATTGGCCGTCTTTACCAATGATCCGGTGGCAGGGTACGATGATGGACACGCGGTTTTTGCCATTAGCGGCGGCAACGGCCCGTACCGCATTGATGTCGCTTACCCATTTTGCTTGTTCCTGATAGGACGTAGTTGTTCCATAGGGAATACGGTGCAGGGCTTGCCAGGCCGACTGCTGAAACGCGGTACCGGAAAGGTCTAGCGGAACGCTGAATATCTGCCGGGCACCTGCGAAATACTCGTCAAGTTGTTCGCCGGCCTGGTGGCTGTGATCGTTCTTTCCGGGGAGGATGGTTGCTCCCAGCAGTTTTTCCAGGCCGTGAAATTTGGGATCCGGCATCCGGCAATCGACAAATTCAAGGAGACAAATGCCGGTTTCGGTGGCACCCAGAAGTATAGGACCCAGCGGGCTGGGGATGCGGTGTAGCAGGATAACCCGCGGCCGAGTGGTAGTGGTATCGGGAATCGGCATGGTCGGGCGTGGGTGAGTTGAGACGGATAAAAGTCGGGAGCGGAAGGACAAGCGATGGGAGTGGGTGGAGGCGATAGCCGACAGACGCGTAGCGGCCGAGCGATCAGCGAGCCCACGGACGCAGCGACCCGACCGCCAGGGAGGGATGGCCCCAAAAGAACCTACTACCCCAATACCGTGGTCGCCTCGCGCCGAATGGCTTCCTGCGCCGTGAGGATGGGGTCGTTTTCCCGGTTCTGGACGAGGGTAAAGAGCCGGTCGGCCATTTCGCGGCCGGTGCCCCCCTCCTCGGCGGCAAGGCTGACGATGCGGCTCAGGTCGTCACGCGTGAGTTTAATGATCTGCCAGAGCTGGCCGCTAATGTAAACCTGCTGCGTGAGGTTGTACTCGAATTCCTGCTGGATGCCGATGAGGAGGGCGGCGCGGAGCTGGTTGGCCGTCATGCCGTCTTTGCGGGTGCGGAGCAGGAGGCTGGGCAGGGCGATGCGCTCGGTGAGCAGGGCCAGACGCTCGTAGGCCTGGAGGCGCAGGCCGGTGGTGTCGGTATGATCGGCGGAAGTGCCGGGAGTGGCGGCCGGTGCGGGAGCGGGAGCGGGCGAAACGGGCCGCTTGTGGAAATAGTAATCGATCAGGCGGGTGCCGACGTAGTAGATAGCGAAGCCGACGACGACCAGCAGCAGGACGTGGGTAAGGAAATTTACGAGCAAGGGTAAGAGCATAATGACGGGTAAGAGAAGTAAATGTAGCCGTTATCGACTTCCGGTTTCAACCATGCGGGGGGCACGGATGTTTTATTGGGCAACTGAGCGAATGGCCGCCAAAAAAGGTGGTTCGGCCGCAAGATAAACCATTTAGCATGAGCGTAACGACCGCCGACCAACCGAAGAAAACCGCTACTACCCCCATCAGCCTGACCGATACGGCCGTAGAACAACTGCACCGTATCCGTACGGAAAAGCAGATCCCCGAGGACCTGTTCCTGCGCATCGGCGCGAAGGGCGGCGGTTGTGCCGGATTTACCTACGAACTGGGCTTTGACGAACGCCAGGACGGCGACCAGCAATTCGACGTGAAGGGCATTCAGGTGGTGATGCAAAAGGGCCAGGCCCTGTACCTGCTGGGCATGGAAGTAGACTGGCATACGGGCCTCAATAATCGGGGGTTTATCTTCAACAATCCGAACGCCAGCGAGACCTGTGGTTGCGGCACCTCGTTTTCCGCCTAAACCGGCCGGAAAACGACTAACAATTTACTGATTTACAATCAATTGTCCCGTAATATATATTGTGGGGCGAAAGGCGGGCCGGTCCCGCCTTTTTTTCGTATTTTTGTGGCCTATGAGTAGTACGAACGGACAAGCGACAAGGGCGAATTACGATGCCGATAACATTACCGCCCTCGAAGGGCTGGAGGCGGTGCGGATGCGCCCCGGTATGTACATCGGTAGCACCGATATCAAAGGCCTGCACCACCTGGTGTGGGAGGTGGTGGATAACTCGATCGACGAGCACCTGGCGGGCTATTGTAGCCAGATCGACATGATTATCAACGAGGACAACTCGATCACCGTCACCGACGATGGGCGGGGCATTCCCGTGGGGATGCACGCCAAACTGGGCAAATCCGCCCTGGAAGTGGTCATGACGGTGCTGCACGCCGGTGGCAAATTCGACAAGGACACCTATAAGGTCTCGGGCGGTCTGCACGGGGTGGGCGTATCGTGCGTGAACGCGCTGTCGAGCTACCTGCGCGCCGAGGTGCACCGCGATGGCAAGGTATACGAGCAGGAATACAGCGAGGGAATACCGCAGAACGAGGTGCACCAGATCGGTGAATCCGATCATACGGGCACCATCATTACCTTTCGCCCCGACGCGACCATCTTCGAGCACCGCGTCTACAAGTACGAGATGCTGGCCAATCGCATGCGCGAACTGTCTTATCTCAACAGCGGCCTGAAACTCAGCCTGACCGACCTGCGCGACCTGGACGACAAGGGTAACCCCCGCCGCGACGACTACCTGAGCGAGGGCGGCCTGGCCGAATTCGTGAAATACCTGGACGAGAGCAAGACGCCCATTATCGACAAGGCGATCTACGTAAAGTCCAAGGAGGAGAACGTGGAAGTGGAAGTGGCGATGCAGTATAACACCAGTTATACGGAGAATATCTACGCTTTCGTCAACAACATCAATACCCGCGAGGGAGGTACGCACGTCAATGGCTACCGCCGGGCGGTGAACCGCCTGTTCACCAAGTACGGCGAGGAGAACGGTTTCTTCAAGAAACTGAAATTTAAGATCAGCGGCGAGGACTTCCGCGAGGGCCTCACGGCCGTGGTCTCGGTGAAGGTGCCCGAACCCCAGTTCAAGGGCCAGACCAAGGGCGAGCTAGGTAACAGCGAGGTCACGGGTATCGTGAGCCGCGCCGTGGGTGATTCCGTCGGCCACTGGCTGGAGGAAAACCCCAATCAGGCCCGGAAGATCATCGAGAAAGTGATCGTCGCCGCTACCGCCCGCCACGCCGCCCGCAAGGCGCGCGAAATGGTGCAACGCAAGAACGTGATGGTCGGCGGCGGTTTGCCCGGTAAACTGGCCGATTGCTCCAGTAAGGACCCCGGCGGCTCGGAGATCTACCTCGTGGAGGGAGACTCGGCCGGCGGAACCGCCAAGCAGGGCCGCGACCGCACCTTCCAGGCCATCCTGCCGCTGCGCGGTAAGATCCTGAACGTGGAAAAGGCGATGGAACACCGCATCTACGACAACGAGGAAATTAAGAACATCTTTACCGCCCTGGGCGTACGGATCGAGGAAAACAACGAGGGCGAGCGCGTCCTCAACATCGAAAAGCTGCGCTACCACAAGGTCATCATCATGTGTGACGCCGATGTGGACGGATCGCACATCGTAACCCTCATCCTCACCTTCTTCTTCCGTTATATGCACCCCCTGGTGGACCAGGGTTACATCTACATCGCCCAGCCGCCCCTCTACCAGGTGCGTAAGGGCAAGCAGTTCCAGTACTGCTGGAGCGAAGACGAGCGCCGCGCCGCCGTGGAGCGGTTCAGCAAGGGCGTGGAAGATAAGTCGATCAAGATCCAGCGCTACAAGGGTCTGGGCGAGATGAATTCCGAGCAGCTCTGGGAAACCACCATGGACCCGGATACCCGCATGCTCCAGCAAGTCACCATCGACGACGGCCGCGAAGCGGACCGCATCTTCTCCATGCTGATGGGAGACGAGGTGCCGCCGCGCCGTGCGTTCATCGAGGCAAATGCGAAGTACGCCCGCGTGGACGTGTAAGCGGCTTCGTTTCTTGGTACTTTAGTAGGCCCGTCTTGCGTGGTTCCCCACCCGGACCTGTCGGTCCGACCTTCCCAAAGGGGAGGTAAACGCTTCATAAACAACGCATAATCTCCCCTTCGGGGAGGTCGAGCCGTTAGGCTCGGGTGGGGAAACGTGTACGCGTAGGCTTCTACCAAAGTACAAAACTCCGAGGAGCCTGCGACGATCACCGAAGGTAATTACCAGCGGCAACGCCGCCTACTAAAATACGGGCGAAGCCCCCCCGTGTATGCGTAGGCTTGATCTAAAATACAAAATTACCAGACGCGCAGCGTCCTACAAAAATACGGGCGCAGCCCCCGCCCCATGCGTTTTCTCCTCCTCCTCACCACCCTCCTGGTCCTTTCCCTCCTCGTCTTCGGCCTCAGCCGCTGTACGCCGGGAGACCCGGTGGCGGAACTGCTGCAATCCAATCTGGGGGGCGGTTCGGGGAAGGTGGCCGATTACGAGAAAGATTACGCCAGCCTGCAACGCCAATTGAAGCGCGACCTGCCGGCTTTTTACGTCAACATCACCACGGCGGCCTACCCCGATACCCTGCACCGTATCGTACTGGCCGACCACCGGGAGGCGCTAGAGAACCTGCTGGCCGGCAACGGCAACTGGCCCGCGCTGCAGGAATACTACCGGGCACTGCGCCGCTGGGAAGAAAATCCGGCCGGACCGGACGCCTCCGCCCGGCGGGCGAAGCTGGCCAACCTGATGAGCCAATCGGACCCCGAACGAATCGGGCGGGTACTGGCCGAGGAGGCGACGGGATCTACTACCGGCGAGGCTACATTATCGGCCTGGCAAACTTTCCAGTCCCGGCCCCGGCGCGGGCGTCACCTGTTGCCCGCCCTGCACTGGCACGGCACCCGGAACGCCTACCACCAGTGGCTGTTCGGCCTGTTCCGGGGTGATTTCGGCATCTCTTACCGCGACCGCCGGCCCGTGGCCGATAAGATCTGGGATGCGCTGCAGTGGACCGTTATCCTCAACCTGACGGCCGTGCTACTGGCATTCTTCCTCAGTATTCCCCTCGGCATATGGCTGGCGCGCCGCGCCGGCAGCCGCCGGCAGCGGCTGACCACCTTCGGCCTGTTCGCCGCTTACAGCCTGCCCAGTTTCTGGGTTGCCACGCTGCTTACTCTCTTTTTTACCACCGGCGAGTACGGCATGGACTGGTTTCCCAACCTCGGCCTGGGCACGGTGCCCGCCGGGGCGGGTTGGCTCACCGCGCTCAGCATCCGGGCCGGGGCCATGATCTTGCCCGTTTTTTGCCTCACTTACGGTAGCCTGGCCTTCCTCAGCCGGCAGATGCAACGCGCCGTGGCCGACGAGATGCAAAAACCCTACTACCAGGCTGCGCTCGCCAAGGGCCTCTCGCCCCGCCGCGCCCTGTGGCGGCACGTGTTCCGCAACGCGCTCTTCCCCATCATCACCCTGCTGGCGGGCGTATTTCCGGCTTCTTTAGCGGGGTCGGTGGTGATCGAGAAGATCTTCCGCATCCCCGGCATGGGCCTGCTCATGCTCGACAGCATCGGCGCGCGCGACTGGCCGGTGGTCTACATCGTCCTGCTCATGGGCGGCCTGCTCACCATCCTCGGCCTCCTGTTATCGGAAATCCTCTACCGCCTCGCCGATCCCCGGGTGGGTGCGGGGCGCAAAATTATTGCCCGTGCTGACTAAATCGCGACCACCCCGCGCCGCCCGCCGCATGCTGGGCCGCGTCCGGGCCGGGCGCGGCGGCCGGTGGGCGTGGCGCGTGCTGATCTTCCTGGTCGCGGTGGCATTGCTCGGTGATTTCCTGGCTAACGAAAAACCACTAGTGGCTTCTTACCAGGGTAGCATCCGTTTCCCCATCCTACGCGATTACGGCGTGGGGGCGGGCCTGCTTTCGCCCTACTCCGACGTGGGCGGCAAGCCCTGGCAACGGCTGGAAACCGCCTGGGCTGTTTATCCACCCATTCCCTATTCCGCCCGCACCCTGGGTAAATCCTACCAGTCACCCTTCGGTTCGCAGCGGGTTGCCTCCTGGCGTTACCGCCACTGGCTGGGCACCGACGGTAACGGCCGTGACCTGGCGGCGGGGCTTATTTCCGGCACCCGCATCGCCCTGGCGGTGGGGGTGGTAGCCATGAGTGCGGCCCTGCTGGTGGGATTGTTGCTGGGTGGCATCGGCGGCTTTTTTGGAGATCGGGGGTTCTATCGCTCGCGCGGCTGGCTGATCGGTTTGCTGCTGGGCGGCCTGTCCCTGGCACTCTATGCCGGCATCAATCTGGCTACTTTTATCGCACCCCATAACGGCGGCTTACCCTTCCTCCTCGGCGGTTTCGGCCTCCTCCTTGGCGCGGTGCCGGGTGCCGCGCTCGGCAAGTGGCTCGACCGCTCCGGCCGCCTTATCCCCTTGCCCCTGGATGCCGCCCTGATGCGCCTCGTCGAGTTGTTCAACAGCGTACCGGGCTTGCTGCTTTTGCTGGCCATTTTCGGCTTCCTGCGCCAGCCCACCCTGCTGGTCGTCATGCTCATCATCGGCCTGCTGCGCTGGACGGGCATCGCCCGTTTCGTGCGTGCCGAGCTACTGCGCATCCGCTCGGCCGATTATATTCTGGCGGGGCGGGTGGCCGGCTACTCCGAGTCGCGCCTCCTGTGGCGGCACGCGCTGCCCAACGCGGTCGGCCCGGTCATCGTGGCCCTCAGTTTCGGCATGGCCGGCGCGGTCTTGCTGGAGGCTTTCCTGTCGTTTCTCGGCGTCGGCCTTCCCCCGGAGGTCGTCACCTGGGGTCGCCTGTTGGCCCAGAGCCGCGTCCGCGCTTCGGCCTGGTGGCTGGCGGTTTTTCCCGGCATGGCTATTTTCATCACTGTCATGGTGTTCAACACGCTCGGCGAGGTGCTGACGGAGCGGGAGTAAGGAGGTTATTGAAGGCTTGCTTTTGGGCGTGTCCCCGGCCCTGACGGGACCGGGGTCGGTGCCTTACCGGCGCGCCTGTCGGCTTGGCCCTGCGGGCTGCTTCGCTACCGCTCGCCCCGTCCAGGCACCTCACGCAGGGACTATGCGTGAGGTGCCTGGACGGGCCTGGTGCGCAGCACCGACCGGCAGGGAGCCCGCAAGGGACCGACCCCCGGAGTAGCGCTAGCGGAACCGGGGGGCACGCCCGAATATTAGTCGGGTAGCTAACTAAAGGGCGGAGAGCGACCGGATTAAAGATGAAAAATTTCTATACTGTGCCTCCATCCCGCAAGTTACTCGCCTGAGTAGTCTCTTGCACCCGGTGTTACGTATCCTCACCCCCTGCCGCCCCTGCCCTGAGGGGTCCAACCCCGTTATTTGCATGAAACTATCTACTACCCTGACCGGCCTGATTGCCGCCCTTCTTCTTTTTTCCCTCCCGCTGCACGGCCAACCATTGAGTAATTTCAACTCCGCCAACGTAAGCTACGTAAAAAGCGACCCGGCCCCCGAGCGGGCGGTGGCCGAAATAGCCGGCGACCTACCCAACGGCATGGCTCTGGAACAAATGGCCGACATGAGGGACGCCCGCGGACGTCGGCACCTGCGCTACCAAATCACCTACCGGGGCGTGGCAATTAAGGGCCTCCGGATACTGGTCCACCAACAAGCCGACGGGACGACCCTGGTGAGCCGGCCTTATCTGCCACAACGAATAGCGGCCGCTACCAAAAAAATGACCGCCGCCGCCCTGGCGGATCAGGCCCGCAAACTGGTGTCCGGTGGCGAGATAACCGCCGAACGCTGGGTGTGGCTGCCTGCCGATTTTAATTTCAGCAAGCCGCGCTGGGTACTAGCCCGCGAGGTGGACCTGCACGCCACGCGCACCCACGAGGTACGCCGCATCTACCTGGCGGCCGCCGACGGGCAACTGATCTTCAACGAAAACCGCCGGTGTACTTACGGCGATAAACGTACCGCAGAAAACGGACCGACGCACGGTTCCCGCCGGAAAACCGCCGCCCCCGCCGTCACCGGTACCGCGATTACCCGCTACAGCGGCACGCGCGAGATGGAAACCACATTTACCAACAGCCGCTATATTTTATTGGATGAAACCCGTGGTAACGGTATCCACACCCTAAATATTGATGGCGAAGAGTTGGTGGATGGCGATAACACCTGGGATGACCAGGGACCGAATAATTTTTCGGAAGTGGAGGGCGACCTGCACTGGGGAATGCAGTACACCTATGATTTTTTCCTCGCCCAGTTCGGCCGTAATAGTTACGATGACGCCGGGCAGCAGATGATCTGCTATGCTCACCTGGACGACGCCAATGCGTTCTGGAACGGTACCGCCGTTTCTTTCGGCGATGGGATAGCAGGGGGGAGCTTCGACCTTCCCCTGACCTCGCTCTCCGTAGTGGCCCATGAAGTGGGGCACGGCATGACGCAATTCGCCTCCGATCTGATCTACAGTGGTGAGTCAGGCGGACTGAACGAGGCCTTCAGCGACATCATGGGAATGACGGTAGAATTTGCCGCTAACCCCACCACCGCCAACTGGTTATTGGGCGATGAATTTTCTACCTCCGATAATTATTTCCGCAATATCCCCGACCCCAACGACCGGCAGATGCCCGATACCTACGGCGGTGATTTCTGGTCACCGGACCTGGAAGTACACTCCGGCAGTTCGCTAGCCAATCTCTGGTATTACCTGCTGGTAACCGGCGGAAACGGCACCAATGATAACGGCTATACGTATAGCGTATCCGGCCTCGACTTTGCCGTTGCCCAGGAGATCGCCTATAATGCGTGGACCTTTTACCTGAATCCAACTAGCGATTATGCGGAAGTGGCCAATGCCACCCGGATCGTAGCGACCGACTTATACGGCAACTGCTCGGACGAACTGGCCGGCGTGGAGGAGGCCTGGCGGGCGGTGGGTTTACTGGGCGGCGCGGAGCCGACTATTCAGGCCCGGCCACGCCTGCTTTGCGAACTAGGCGGCAACGTCAATTTCACCTACCCCACCGCAGTGCAGAGCATTAACTGGAATTTCGGTGACGGGACGACCTCAACCGAAACCGCCCCCGCCCACCCTTATACGGACCTAGGCACCTACGGTGTAGCCGTAAGTGGCGTGCTGTGTGACGGAACGGCCTTCAGCGAAACCCAGCCCGGTTTCATTATCGTAAATCCCGACTCCTTCGCCTGCGACACCACTACTTTCGTCAACTTTCAGACCATCACCCTGGAAGAGTGCCTGGGCATACTCGTAGACAACGGCGGCAGCATGGGTAACTACACCAACAACGTGGACGCCACCGTCATCCTGGCCGCGCCCGGCGCGGCGGCTTACCGCCTGGAAGTGGAAGAGTTTTTCCTGGAAACGGATTTTGACTACCTGATCGTGAGCACCGTCAGTGCCGGCGTGGAAACCGAGGTGGCCGTCTGGACCGGTGACGAGCCGGAAGGCGAAACTTACGTATTCAGCGGGCAGGAACTGATCCTTCGCTTTACTACCGACGGCGGGGTGGTTGCCCCGGGCTTCGTCATTAACTTTGAATGCCTGCCTCCCGAACAACCAACAGCGGCAGCCTCCTACAACGGAAACACCCCGGCCTGTTTCGCCGATTTTCTGGTGCGGGATGAATCCGGGGGCTTCCCTTCCTCCTGGACCTGGAGGCTGGATGGCAGCGTGGTTGCCACGCAGCAGAATCCACTCATCACCGTGCCCGCCCCCGGCAGCTATGACCTCACGCTGGAAGTTTGCAACGACATTGGCTGTGATACGATCACCTACACCGATCTGCTCGTTTACGATCCCGATCAGGAGGGCTGCGACGTACTGACGTTTGACAACGGCCAATCGCTCATCCTGACGCAGTGCAGCGGATTTGCCGAAGACGACGGCCAGGGGGGAAACGGTAATTACAGCAACGACATCCTCTCCCAGCTCGAACTCGCCGTACCGGGGGCGATCGGCTATGTGCTCGATTTCACGCTCTTCGACCTGGAGATCGACTACGATTTCCTGACGCTCTTCGCTTACGACGCCGCCGGTAATGAAACCATCGTCGGGGCCTTTTCCGGCGATGAGTTAGCGGGTGAAGAACTCACCATAAATAGCGAGCGGGTGCGCATCGAGTTTTTCTCCGATTTTTCGATCACCGAAGCCGGCTTTGCTTTCAGCTGGCAGTGCATCATACCTGCGGTACCCACGGCCGCCGCCGCGCTCACAAGCGACTCGCCCTCCTGCGTCAATTCCTTCAATTTGGTCAACATGACCGCCGAATTTACCGATTCCTGGAACTGGGTCATCGACGGCCAAACCGTTTCCACGCAGGAAAACCCTACCCTCAGCGTTCCCGCGCCCGGAACCTGGGACGTAACCCTGCAGGTGTGCAACGTAACCGCCTGCGACACCATCACCTACCCCGCGCTCATCAACTACGACCCGGCGGGACCCGGCTGCGATCAGGTACTATTCCTCGACGAGCAGGACTACTTCAGCCCGCTCTGTGCGGGCCGTGCCACCGATAGCGGCGGCCCCCAGGGAGATTACCAGAATAATTCCGTTTCCACCCTGGCCATCGAGGCTCCCGAGGCATACGGCTACGTGCTGGATTTCGCCCAGTTTTCGCTGGAAAGTGACGCAGACACGCTTACCATTACCACCTACGATGAGGAGGGCAACGAAACTGGTGAAGATGCCTATACCGGAACCGAACTAAACGGCCAGGAACTTACGCTTACTGCCGCTCGGATCGAACTGATCTTTACCACCGATTTCAGTGTCACCCGCGCCGGTTTCGATTTCACCTGGCAATGCCTCCTGCCCGCCGTGCCGGTGGCCGCCTTTAGTGATGCGCCCAATCTGTGTAGCAGCCAACTGGTCTTAAACGACCAGAGCACCGGTGGTTTTCTGACTTATTCATGGCTACTCGACGGTCAGGAGGTCAGCAGCCTGCCCAACCCCATCATCTCGCTTCCCGACGGCGGCACCTACGACATTACGCTCATCGCCTGCAATGACCTGGGCTGCGACACCCTCACCCGCGAGGATTACGTGACCTATGACCCCGCTAATGACTTGGATTGCGCTGACGTGCTACTCGCTTCAGTTAGTGAAATCTACACCACCGCCTGCCAGCTAACGCTTACCGATGGACCGGGCAACTACGATGACTTCGTCAACAGCACCCTCTTCGTCGAGGCACCCAACGCTATCGGCTACGATATTTTTGTCAATTCCTTCAACACCGAGATCGACTACGACTCGGTCACCATCCTCATTCCCGACGAGACGGGCGAATTCATTTATTTCACCTCTCTTCAGGGCGAGGTGGGTTTCCAGATCATCAACGTGCCCGCCGGCCGCATGGCCGTTAATTTCAGCTCCGACGAAAGCGTCACCCGCCCCGGCTTCGAGTTATTCTATGTCTGCAAAGAGGCCAGTCTGGTTACGGCCGGCTACAACCTCCTGCCCTGTGGCGGAAACGTAAATTTCTTCGCTTCCAGCGATGTGCCCGGCTTCACCTACAGTTGGGATGTACTCAGCGACGTGGTGAGCCTCACGGGTGATAACGTATTTTTTAGCTATATCCTCGACGGTGTTTACGAGGTTGTTCTCACCGCCACCGGTCCCGATACTACCATCGTGCAAACCCTGTTCGTACCCGTCACCAACGTAACCATTCCTTACGTCACCCTCCCCGCCGACATTGTCGGCGGCGTCCCCACCACGCTCACCCTCGACAACGACGACCCGACCCAGTACACGTCCATCAGCTGGTTCATCGACGGCATCCTGCGGGGGGTCGGGCCGGAATTCACCTACACCTTCCCCGCCGTGGGTAGCTACGAATTGGAAGTCGTGACCGTTCATCCCGACAATTGCAACGACGCCATCACCTACACCGTCACCGTCGGCACCGTCGGTACGCGCGAACCCATCGCCGCCGAGGGTCTCCTCCTCTTCCCGAATCCAGCTACCGATCGTATTACCATCAGTTGGCCCGCCCCCGGCACGCAAGATTGGACCCTCCGCCTCACCGATCCGCTCGGCCGCGAACTCAGCCGCCTGCGCGTGCCCGTCACCGGCGCACCCCTCGCCCCCGGCCTGGACGTCAGCCGCCTGTCCGCCGGGCTCTACTTCCTTCGCTTTGAGCAAACCGACGGTAGCGGGTTCACGCGCCGCTTCGTCAAACAGTAGCGGTCGGCACCCCATAGCAACGGCCGATCCGCTCGCAAGGAGTGGATCGGCCGTCTTTGGTTCTGTCGTCTACTGCAAGGTTTAGACCGCATCGTTTTTTGGGCGTGCCCCCAGCCCTAGCGGGCGTGGGGTCGGTCCCTTCCCGGCTCGCAAGTCTGCTCGGCCCTACGGGCTACATCTCCCTCCGGGAAGATGCCCCGTCCAGGCACCTCACGCGGACTCTCCCCCTAATTTTTTTTGAAGGGCGAAAGTACTACCACCACTTGGCTAGTCAACCGTAGTTTTCAACGCCAACTCCTTCATCTGCTCCTCCGCCACGGGGGCCGGGGCGTCGATCATCACGTCGCGGCCCTGGTTATTTTTCGGGAAAGCAATGAAATCCCGGATACTGCTCTGCCCGTTCATCACGGCGCAGAGGCGATCGAAACCGAAGGCGATACCGCCGTGGGGCGGGGGACCGTACTCGAAGGCACCCATCAGGAAACCGAATTGGTCTTCCGCCTCCTGCTTGGTGAAACCGAGTAGCTCGAAGTTACGCGCCTGCAACTCGCGGTCATAGATCCGAATGGAGCCGCCGCCGATCTCCGAACCGTTGATGACCAAATCGTAGGCATCGGCCCGCAGGGCTTTCATGGTATCGTGGTCGCCGGTCAGCATCCGGGCCATGTCCTCTTTCTTGGGGCTGGTGAAGGGGTGGTGCATGGCGTGGAAACGCTCGGCCTCCTCGTCCCATTCCAGCAGGGGGAAATCGACCACCCAGAGGGGTTTGAAGACCCCGGCCGGAATCATCTCGAAACGGCGCGCTACCTCCAGGCGAAGATCGCCCAGTTGCTTACGGCTCTTCTCGTCCTCACCGCTGATAACCAGCAGCAGGTCACCCGCCTCGGCCCTCGCGGCTTTGGCCCAGGCAGCCAGTGCCTCCTGATCGAAAAACTTGTCGACGCTGCTCTTGTAGCTTCCGTCCTCGTTGCACTTGACGTAGACCAGGCCCTTGGCACCGATCTGGGGACGCTTGACCCATTCGGTCAGGCTATCGAGTTCTTTACGGGTTAGTTCGGATTTACCGGGTACGCGGATGCCGACCACTAGCTCGGCCGAGTCGAATACCTGGAATCCCTTATTTCGGGCTACTTCGTTCAGTTCCACCAGTTCCATGCCGAAACGAAGGTCGGGCTTGTCGCTACCGTACTTGCGCAGGGCCGTATCATAATCCATGCGGGGAAAATCGGGCAGCACCTCGCCCAGGGTGTGGCGGAAGAGGTGCTTGGTAAGTCCCTCGAAAGTCTGGAGGATTTCTTCTTGTGTGACGAAGCTCATCTCGCAGTCGATCTGCGTGAACTCGGGTTGGCGGTCGGCCCGCAGGTCTTCGTCACGGAAGCACTTTACGATCTGGAAGTAGCGGTCGAAACCGGCCACCATTAGCAGTTGCTTAAAGGTCTGCGGCGACTGCGGCAGGGCATAAAACTGGCCGGGGTTGAGGCGGCTGGGCACCACGAAATCGCGCGCACCCTCCGGGGTACTCTTAATCAGGAAAGGGGGTTTCCACCTCCACAAACTCCTCGCCGTCCAGGTACTTGCGGGTTTCGAGGGCCAGTTTGGAGCGGAAGATCACGTTTTTTTGCAGGGGCCCGCGGCGCAAATCGAGGTAGCGGTAGCGCATCCGCACGTCATCGCCGCCGTCGCTGTCGTCTTCAATGGTGAAGGGCGGGGTCTTGGCCGCGCTCAGTACCGTTAGTTCATTGACCATTACCTCCACGTCGCCGGTAGGACGGTTGGGATTTTTGTTGGTGCGCTCGCGGACGGGGCCGGTGGCGGTGATGACAAATTCGCGCCCTAGTTTATTGGCGGCCGCCTGAAGATCGGCATTGTCTTCGGAGTCGAAAACGAGCTGGGTGATGCCGTAGCGGTCGCGCAGGTCGACGAAGGTCATGCCGCCGAACTCGCGGGCGGTCTGTACCCAGCCGCTGAGGGTAACAGTCTTGCCGGCGTCGCGCAGGCGTAATTCTCCACAGGTGTTGGTCCGGTACATGGGGTGGTTCTTTTTTTCAGGAAGGCGCAAAGGTAATAAGCCGGGGTGGGATTATGGGTGGGCCAAAAAAAACGATCGCGGCAGGCCGTGAGGCGAGCCGCGATCGTCGGTGTAGAGTAGTTTGCAACCACCGGCATAACCGGTTTCGGGTTGTAGATACTCCTAATGCGTAATTCGTTGCCCGGAGCGGACGACAAAGTTCGATTCCTTCCCCCACTCCTCATACAACGACCTCGGGCGGCAGGAAGGGGCGGGCGTCTCCCTTGCCCTTAATGATCTCGCGGACGATGGTGGAACTGATGTGGCTAAAGTTGGGCCGGCTAATGAGGAAGATCGTTTCGATCCCGTCGCCGACAATGCTATTGAGTTGGGAGATGGTTTTCTCGTAATCGAAATCGGAGGCATTGCGGAGGCCGCGCAGGAGGTAGTCCGCCCCGATGCCATTGCAGTAGTGGGCGGTAAGGCCCTCGAAACGGTCTACCGTCACCTGCTCATCGGCGGCAAAAACGGCTTCGAGCCAGGCGATCCGTTGTTCCAGGGGGAAGAGGTAATTCTTTTGCGAATTGATGCCTACGGCCACGACAACGCGATCGAAGAGGGGCAAGGCGCGCCGAACGAGGTCGACGTGGCCCTGGGTAATGGGGTCGAAAGAACCGGGAAAGACGGCGGTGCGCATGGTAGCGGAGCTTTGGTGGAAAGGTAGCCATTTCGGATAAGAGGGGAATGGGGCAACGGCCGAAGTTAACGAAAAGAGGCGTTGAAAATCTCGCGACGAGCGGAGAAAAGGCGGACGTTATTTTACGATTATTTTAATTTTAAAGACCAAAACTGTTATAAATCATAATAAATTAATCATTTCATTGAAAAACTTGCCGGTTAAAAGCCGATGCCCCTATATTTGCATCATCGGCAGGAAACGCTAAACGAAGCTTTTCAAAACTTGCCGACAAACCTTGTGACCTGATGAAACTGGCAGCCATGCCCTCCTGTCTCGGGGGTGGGGAATCCAAGATAAAGGTTAGTTACCGGCACCGGTTAGTATCATTCGATGCTGCCCAATGCCGGAAACCGATCCCAATTGCCCCGTGAAGGTTCGACTCCTTCGGTCACAGCCATTTTTTTCGCACCGGTGAGCCGGTGTGATTTTTAGTTCGAGCGCGGGTAAAGATTTGCGCTCCCATCTTGTGACCTGATGAAACTGGCAGCCATGCCCTCCTGTCTCGGGGGTGGGGAATCCAAGATAAAGGTCAGTTACTAGCACCGGTCCGTATCAAAAGATGCCGCCCGATGCCGGAAACCGACCCCAATTGCCCCGTGAAGGTTCGACTCCTTCGGTCACAGCCATAGTTTTTGGATAAATTTTTTCCGGTCGGAATGGTCCTCGCGCGAGGTGCCTGGACCGGGCGGCCGATGGAGGCCGCAGCCCGCAGGGCCGAGCGAACAGCGAGCGGGTAAGGGACCGACGGCCCCGCAGGCTTGCGGGGGTGACGCGCCCAACCGCTGACGGCACGCCGACTCACCATATATAGCAAAAACACCTCCAGCCTGCTAAGAGCGTGTCTAAAATTTTTAAGAACTGAGGATCAATGATTTAAGGTTCTGGCTAGATAAAAACTTGCGCGCATAGCGGGTTACGTAAGTCAGTTTTTATGACGCCAGGTTCTTAAATGCTTGATTCTCAGGAAGTAAAAATTTAGACACGCTCTAAGATGCAAGTTGCCCAATGGCTATGCCCTAACTGCCGTCTATTTCGTAATTTCGCGGTTTGCTCATCCCTCGCCCTGTACGCAATGCTAGATTACGAAACCCAGAAAGCCACGATTCAAACGTTGCCGCCCGATGAACAGTGGGTAATGACCGCCCTGGCGGCCTGGGCCGATAAGGCTACGGTGGGCAACCTGCTACAACTGCTGAAGGGCGCGCGCCTGCCCAAGACCAGGGGCGTACACTGGCAGGAAGGGGAGGTAAAAACGATGCTGTCTACCTTCGAAGACCAGGGCTACGTGACGATGACTTCGAGCGGCGTGGTGGCGATAGCCGCTGCCTGGCGATCGGCCATTACGATGGGCGTTTATTTGTTGCACCCGGAGGTGACGGCCCGCATGGCGGCCGCCACTTACCAATTTTTGCAGTTTGGCCGGCAACAAATGAGCAGGCGGGGTTCTAACCGCTTTATGGGTGGACCCAACAACTATGCCACCCACGCCCGACAGTGCCGGCTGCTGCTATTGCAGAATAAACGGGATGAATTCGAGCGCCTATACGCTGAACTGAACTCGCGTAACTTCTACTACCACATTGGGTCGATCGTGGAGGTGAAGCAGGAGATCAATCTATCGTTTAGCTACTTCGACGCCGATTTCTGGCTCAGTTTTCATCCCTACTTCCACACGCTGGCCCTGACCGAGACGGTGGCCCACCCCAAGCACTGGGACGAGACCACGGCCGAGCACATCTGCGTGTACCTGTCCGATCTGCCGCTGGATACTTACTACGGCAGCGACCACCGCGAGTTGCAACTGACGGCGGGTATGATGGCCCTGCAGGAGGTACCGAACTGGCCCCGCCTGGAGAAGAATTTTCCCGGCCTGACGGCCGTGGCGAAACTGCTAGGAGAGGACCGGGCCGCCGCCACCCCTGACCTGGCGGACCAGCCGATGCATGACGACGCGTTGGATTTGCCTTACACGCTGGGCTGCCTGTACCGGATGGGGGAGGAAAAGATGAGTGCCACCCAACTGATGGAGACCCTAAAGGTATCAATGTGTCGCATACGCCCGGCGTGGTGAATTCTCTGCGGTATTATCTGAACTACGAAATGGGAAACAGCGACAGCCTGGAGGCGGGCGTACTGTATCCCGCCTTTAACGGCGAGGCCGTGGAATGGATGACGGCCCTGTGGTGCGGCAGTTGGCTGGGCGTGCGGCCGGAAGAAGATCAGGTTCGGGATATTAAACGGTTGATCGCTAAGGGAAGCTTGCATCACCTGCCCTGGGTGCTGGGGGAAATTTATAACAGTCTGGCCCTGCTGCTGCCGGGAACGAAGGAACAGGCGGGGTGGAAGAAGGAGGCGGAGCGATTGGCGGCTCGTTATGGGTTTAGGTATTTGCAGGATTTGGTAAAGGTGCGCGATGCCTGGGAGCGGGCCTTCCAGGTACTGGACCAGCTGAACAACGCAGCAGGCACCCACTACCGGCAGCGACACCGAGCGCGAGACTCGCCTGATCTGGCTGGTGGATTTTGACACCCACGATATTTATCCCAAGGAGCAGAAGCAGACCAAAAAGGGTTGGAGCGGCGGCCGCAAGGTGCCCTGGGCCGAGTTTGTGGGCGAACGTTTCGTGCGGGAAGACCGCGACGAGGAGGTAGTGGGCGCGCTCTTTAGCCGGGACGGCAAGCAATTGTCGCCGCACTATTACTACTCGAACGATAATATCCAGGTTTCCTTCGGAAAAGCCCTCTACCAATTGGCCGGACACCCGCTGGTGTTCATGGACGAGAAAAAAAGGATTCCCCTGATGCTGAAGCGCGGCACGCCCGAACTGCAGGTGACCGAAACCGAAGACGGCCTGCTGTTGCGTTTTGACCCGCCGGTATCCAGGGAAGGCTACGTGTACAAAAAAGACACGCCCACCCGCTACACCATTTACCAGTTGAACAGCGAACAGGCCCAACTGGCCCGCGTGATCGGGGAGGCGACCACCGTGCCCAATGCCTATCGCAAGGCCCTGGAGGATAAACTACCCGGCATCCGTAATAAGGTGGCCGTGCTATCCTCCACCGACCTGATCAACGGCGAACTACCCGAATTGGCGGGCAGCCCCAAACCCTGCGTGCAACTGTTGCCCTTCGGCGATGCCTTTAAACTGGAGTTGTATGCGCGGCCGCTGCCCGAGGAGAGCTACTACTTCAAGCCCGGCGACGGACTGCCGCGCAGCATCGTGGCCCAGGAAGACGGCCGAGCCGTGCTGGTACGCGACCTGGCCGCCGAGCGGACCGAGGCAGAAGCACTGATTGCCGCTTGCCCCACCCTGGCCGGACAGCCGCACGAAAGTTATGAGTGGCAACTGGAAGACGTGCAGGTGGCCCTGCGCGTGCTGTTGGAACTGCGCGGCCTGCTGGCCCAGGGAACCATTACCCTGGAACATCCGCGCGGCGAAAAGCTAAAACTGGTCTCGGTAGCCGGATCGGATGACCTGCGCCTACAGATCAGTAAGAACCGTGACTGGTTCCAGGTGAGCGGTGACCTGCGGGTAGACGAGAACCGGGTGATCGACTTCGAGCTACTACTGGAACAGGCGGCCAATGGCGACAACAGCTTCATCAAACTGGCGGACGGCGAGTTCATGGCCCTGACCGACGAACTGCGCGAGCGCATCCTGGGCATGGAGGGTCTGTTGCACCAACGGGGTAAAAAACGCGAGCTGCCCACCCTGGCCGCCGGGCACTTTGCCGAACTGGCCGAGGGGCTGGAAGACCTGGAGGTGGACGAACTGTGGCAGGATAGCCTGGAACGGATCAAACTGGCCCAGAACAGCCGCCCCACCCTGCCCAAGAATTTTAACGCCGAACTGCGCGATTACCAAGTCAAGGGATTCGATTGGCTGATGCGCCTGGCCACCTGGGGCGTGGGCGGTTGCCTGGCCGATGACATGGGCCTGGGTAAGACCGTGCAGGCACTGGCCGTGCTAACCAAGCGGGCGCAGGAAGGCCCCGCCCTGGTGATAGCCCCGGCCAGCGTGACCCGCAACTGGCGGTCGGAAACCGAGCGTTTCGCGCCCGAACTGATTCCCATTCTGCTGGCGGGTAGTGCCGACGTGGGCCTGCTGGCCGAACTGGGCAAGGGCGACCTGCTGCTGGTGAGCTACGGTCTGCTACCCTTTATCGGGGAGGAACTGGCGGAGATTCCCTTTGCCACCATTGTACTGGACGAGGCGCAGGCCATCAAGAACCCCGCCACCAAACGGGCGCAGGTGGTGAACCAGTTGCAGGGCGATTTCAAGATCGCCACTACGGGTACACCCATTGAGAACCATCTGGGAGAACTGTGGAGCCTGTTCCGTTTCCTCAATCCCGGTTTGCTGGGTAGCCGCGAGGCGTTCGGGGCCAAGTACGAGCGGCCGATTGTAAAAGACGACAACGCGGAGAGCCGTGAGCAACTGCGCCGCTTGGTACAGCCCTTCATCCTGCGCCGCCGCAAGGAGAACGTACTAAAGGAGCTGCCCGCCAAAACGGAGATCATCCTGAACGTGACCCTGAGCGCGGAGGAACGCGCCCTCTACGAGGCGATGCGCCGCCAGGCCCTGAAGGAAATTGCCGAGGCCGACGAGCAGGCCCGCCGCTTCGTAGTGCTGTCGCAACTGACACGGATGCGCCAAGCCTCCTGCCACCCCAAGTTGGTGCGCAAAAAGAGTAAGGTGCCAAGTGCGAAACTGCAACTGGTGGGCGAGACCATCCTGGAACTGATCGAGAACGGGCACAAGGCACTCGTCTTTAGCCAGTTCGTGCAGCACCTGAAACTGGTGGAGGAATGGGTGCGCAGCCAGGACATCGCCTACCAGTACCTGGACGGCAGCACCCCCGGTAAGAAGCGGCAGGAGTACGTGGATGCCTTCCAGAGCGGCGAGGGAGATCTCTTCCTCATCAGCCTCAAAGCCGGCGGCACCGGCCTGAACCTGACCGCCGCCGACTACGTGTTGCACCTGGACCCCTGGTGGAACCCCGCCGTGGAGGACCAGGCCAGCGACCGCGCCCACCGCATGGGCCAGCAGCGGCCGGTGACGGTCTACCGCTTCGTGAGCGAGGACACGATCGAGGAGCAGATCATCGCCCTCCACCAGGAGAAGCGTGATCTGGCGGACCAGATTCTTTCCGGTACCAGTAAGAGTGGGCAATTGGGCGTGGACGAGATCCTGAAGATGCTGAAGGGAGAGTAGTTTCGTTGCCGACGCCTGCGACGAACGATTTTGCTGGAAGCAAAATAGATGCGTCGCAGGAGCGGTAGGATAGTTCCCTACACTGAGACTTTTTCTCCGAAGCGAGATGCCACGTAAATGTAAGTCATACAACCCCAAGTTCTTGAAAATTAGGTTCTTTCAAAAAGAATACTTACCTTTGCGGCCCTTTTGTAAGGAGCATGCGATGAGTCATTAGATTGTACCGCCTCCGGCCAACGACCGATCCGCCATAGGATCGCCACGAGAAACGCCCGTTTGACGAAAGTTAAACCCGGCGTTTCCCCCTTTCCCCGCAACCGCGGTGTGCCGGATCAAGGAAGAAAAGTACAATGGAGTTATCCCTGTGGGCCTTGCGTACACCGGAAAATACTATTCCATTGTCTACATTTTCAGCTTTAGGACTTTCACAGGAAGTCCTCAAATCCCTTGCGGAACTAGGTTTCGAAACCCCCAGCGATATTCAGCAGCGCGCCATTCCCCACCTGATGGGCGATAGCGTCGACCTCATTGGCTTGGCCCAGACCGGCACCGGTAAAACGGCTGCCTTCGGCCTGCCGCTACTGGAGCAGATCGACCCCGCCGACGAATCCATCCAGGCCCTCGTCCTCTCGCCCACCCGCGAGCTGTGCCGCCAGATTGCCGGCGAACTGGCCAAATTCAGCAAGTACCAGCAGCGCCTCAACGTGCTGGCCGTTTACGGTGGCGCGCCCATCGTGGGTCAGATCAAGGCGCTGCGCCGCCCGCAGCAGATCCTGATCGCCACCCCCGGCCGTCTGATCGACCTGCTGGACCGCAAGGCCGTCAAGCTCGACCAACTCAAATACCTCGTCCTCGACGAGGCCGACGAGATGCTCAACATGGGCTTCAAGGACGAACTGGATAACATCCTCAGCCACACCCCGGCCGAGAAGAAAACCTGGCTGTTCTCCGCCACCATGCCCACCGAGATCCGGCGCATCGTGAAGACCTACATGACCGACCCCGTGGAGGTGAAGATCGACAGCCAGAACATGGTCAACGTCAACATTTCCCACCAGTACGTCGTCGTGCACCCCGCCGATAAGGTGGAGGCCCTGATGCGTTTTGTCGACGTGGACCCCGAGATGCGGGCCATTGTGTTCTGCCGCACCCGCCATGAGACCAATAACCTGGCCGAAATCCTGATGTCGCGCTCCTACCGCTCCGATGCCCTGCACGGCGATATGTCGCAGGCCCAGCGCGACCAGGTGATGCACCGCTTCAAGTCCGGCCAGCTTCAGATCCTGGTCGCTACCGACGTGGCCGCCCGCGGCATCGACGTGAACGACCTGACGCACGTTTTCCACTACAGCCTGCCCGACGACAACGCCTACTACACCCACCGCAGCGGCCGTACGGCCCGCGCCGGTAAGGATGGTTTGTCGATCTCCTTCATTTCCAAGAACGAAGGTTACAAGATCAACCGCCTGGGCCGCAGCCTGAGCATCGACTTCGAGCGCATCTACATCCCCAACATGGAGCAGATCGCCGAGCAAATGGTGGCCAACTGGTGCAACCATGTACTGAGCCAGACCGAAGGCCCCGAACCCGGCGGCGACTTGGTCACCACGGCCTTCAAGATGTTCTCCGACCTGAGCAAGGAAGACCTGATCAAGCTACTGCTCCAGCAGCGGCTGCGCGGCCTGAACCTGAACGACGCCCGCGACCTGAACAAGTTCTCCGCCATTAAGATGGACGGCGGCGGCGGTGGCAACAAGCGTTCCGGCGGCGGCAAACCCTACAAGGGTAAGAAAAGCGGCGGTGGCGGCGGCAACAAGCACTTCCGCAAGAACGGTGCCCCGGCGGCCAAGCGCCCCCGCAGCAAGAAAAACCGCTACTAGCGGAAAGATTACCCCGTAGCCGTTTAACGGCACTGAAAGCCCGTCGCGACATCCAGTCGCGGCGGGCTTTTTTTGTACATGACTCAAAGTAGGCCAAAAGATTATTAAGAAAATTTTAACAATTTACGTGACCTACTACACTATTGTTAGTCTTGATGTTGTAGCGGATAAGAGCCGGCGGGGTACAGTAGTCACTTTCTTGCCAAGCCGCTTGCCGTTTACTTGTCGATACGCTCATGTGGCGATCCTTTTTTTGCCGGCCGGGAGGTTTGCTTCGTTACATCACAAAGTCACGCCGTCGGTCAGGAATGGGGACGCCTAAATGAGTGGCACACTACCCATCACCTTTCTAATCTACGCATTCATGGAATACTTTAATACCACCGTCAACAATCTCGCCCTGCGGGTAAGCAATGGCGTCCCCGGCGTACTGGGGGCCATCCTTTTCCTTATCCTGGGCTGGATCGTCGCCGCCATTGTTCGGCGCATCGTCCTGGCCATCTTTCGCAAAACCCGGCTCGACGAGCGGTTCGGCGAAAAATACTTCGGCACCCGCTCGGCGGGCAAGAACATCGCCACCGGCATCTACTACTTCATCCTGCTCATCGTGTTTCTGGCCGTGCTGGAAATGGTAGGCGTCAACGGGGTACTGCATCCGCTCACCGATCTGCTGGGCGACTTCCTCGGGTTCATCCCCAACCTCGTCGCGGCCCTGCTCATCGGCCTCATCGGCTACGTCATCGCCAAATTCATCTCCGAATCGGTCGGTTTCCTGGGTGCCTCGCTCCAGAATTACCTCACCAAGTCCGGCATGGACATTAAGATCGACCTGGTCAACGTAGTCAAAAAAGTGGTCTTCGTCATTATCTTCGTGCCGCTGCTCATCGCCGCCCTCGACGCACTGCAAATGGAAGCCATTTCCGATCCGGCCACCCGCATGTTCGATCGCTTCCTGGCCGCCATCCCGCAGATCCTGTCCGCCGGTATTATCATCGCGGTGTTCTACTTCGTCGGGCGTTTCGTCACCGGCATCCTCACCTCCATCCTTGCCGGTATGGGCATCGACCTGCTGGCCGAGCCGCTCGGGATCAACCGCATGACCAGCATGGCCGCGCCCGTTTCCACGCTCATCGGCCGCGTCGCGTTCTTCTTCATCATGTTCGCCGGCATCATCGCCGGGGCGGAAAAACTGGAACTGGCCCAGCTTACCACCACCCTCAACGACATCTTCGAGATCTCCGGCCGCATCCTGTTCGGCGTCGTGCTGTTCTTCGTCGGCAACTGGCTGTCCACGCTCGCCCAGAACGCGCTCTCCGCGCAGGGCAGCACCTTCCTCGGCTCGGTGGCGCGTTTCGCCGTCCTGTTCATCTTTCTCGCGCTCGGCCTCAATGCCATGGGCATCGCCGACGAGATCGTCAACCTCGCCTTCGGTCTCACCATCGGTGCCGTCGCGGTAGCCGTCGCGCTGGCCTATGGTTTGGGTGGCCGCGAAGCCGCCGGTAAGCACGCGGAGGACATCCTGCGCAAGTTCCGTAATAAGGAGTAAGGATTCTTTTCCGGGGCGTGCCCCCGGCCTAACGGCCGGGGTCGGTCCCTTCCAGGCGCGGCTGTCGCCTTGGTGCTAACGCACTTCATGCAGGATCGGGCTTCGCCCGGTCCTGCATTTTACCTTCCAGGCACCTCACGCGGCTAGGCAAGGGAGGTTTTCCCACTCCACTTATTGCAGGTTAATCAAGCTCTTTCCAAAACGAGCAACAAAAAATGTGCCAATCTCCAACCTTTTCGCCCGCCCAACCGTAGAATGCCCGTAACTTGCGCAACCCCACGCTCTCGGAAAAAATTACGAACCCGCGCCCATGCTTAGACAGACCGCCAGCCAGAAGATGCTCCAGAAGCTCTCGCCGCAGCAGATTCAGCTGATGAAACTGCTACAGATACCCACGGCTACGTTGGAGCAGCGGATTAAGGAAGAACTGGAGGCCAACCCCGCCCTGGACGAGGGCGACAGCGAACGCGAACGCGCCGAGAATGAAGACCGCGACCGCCAGGAGGAAGAACCCGCCGAAGCCGAACGCGAGGAAACCTTCGAACTCGATGATTACCTGCAAAACTACATCGACGACGATCCCTCTTCCTACAAGACCAGGGGCGAGAGCAGCAATGGTGACGAGGAAGACCGCCACATCCCGATGGCCGTCGAAAATTCCTACCACGAATACCTGGAAGACCAGTTACACACCCTCTCCCTGAAGGGTGAAAAAGAGGCCACCATCGCCCGCCAGATCATCGGCAGCATCGACGACGACGGCTACCTGCGCCGCTCCCCCGAATCCATTGCCGACGACCTGCTCTTCAGCCGCAACCTGGATGTCAGGGAGGAGGACGTCTTCCAGATACTGGAAAAGATCCAACGCTTCGATCCCCCCGGAACCGGTGCCCGCGACCTGCGCGAGTGCCTGTTGATCCAACTGGATATCAAGCTCCACCGCGAGGGAAAAATGGGGGCCGCCCGCACCGCCGATCTCACCCTGGCCCGCACCGTCATTGCCGATTATTTCGAGGAGTTCTCTAAGAAGCATTTCGATAAACTGGTGCGTAACCTGGAAGTGGACGACGACGACCTGCGCGACGCGATGGCGCAAATTCTCAAACTCAACCCCAAGCCCGCCAGCGGCTATTCCGGCCGCAACCGCGGCGGTGGCCAGTACGTAATGCCGGACTTCCTGATCAGCAACCGCAACGGCGAACTAGAACTGACCCTGCACGGCCGCAACGCCCCCGACCTGCACGTGAACGATCACTACCGTGATATGCTGCGCTCCTTCCGCAACCGGCGGGAGAAAAAGCAGGAGATCAAACGTAAAGACCGTGAGGCGGCCCAGTTCATTAAGCAAAAAATCGATTCGGCGCGCTGGTTCATCGACGCCATCCAGCAGCGGCGCAACACGCTCTACAACGTCATGTACGCGCTGATGCAGTACCAGAAAGATTTCTTTCTCTCGGGCGACGAGAAAAAACTCCGCCCCATGATCCTCAAGGACATTGCCGATATTACTAGCCTGGATATCAGTACCGTTTCTCGGGTAGCAAACAGCAAATTCGTACAAACGGAATTCGGCACCTTCTCCCTCAAAAAATTCTTCAACGAAAGCATGAGTACCACCGAAGGCGAGGAAGTCTCTACGCTGGAAGTGAAAAAAGTGCTGGAAGAAATTATCGCCGCCGAAAACAAGCGCAAGCCCCTCAGCGACGAAAAGCTGATGAAGGCCCTCCAAGCGGCCGGCTACGATATTGCCCGCCGTACGGTGGCTAAATACCGCGAGCAACTGGGTGTGGCGGTGGCGCGGCTGCGCAAGGAATTTTGATCCCGTGCCTTAAAATTATTCGGGAACCATTACACATCAAAGCTCACCACCAACTCCTCGCTGGTGGGGTGCGACTGGCAGGTGAGGACAAAACCATCGGCCACCTCGTCATCATCCAGGGCGAAGCAGGCATCCATGGTGACGCCGCCGCTGACGACTTTGGCCATGCAGGTAGAGCAAGCACCCGCCAGGCAGGAGTAGGGGGGGAGTTCACCAGCCTCCAGCAAGCCGTCCAAGACGCTCTGGCCGGGCTTGAGTTGGTAGGAGGTTTCCTTGCCGCTGAGGATGGCAGTCACCTGGGCGCCTTCTACGGCACCCTTGGCGTGGGTCTCCTTTACGTCATTGGCGGTAGTGAATCGCTCGGTAAATACCTGTTCTTCCTTGATTCCGGTGCCGAGTAGCCCGAGTTCCACCGTTTCGATAAGGCCGCCGGGGCCGCAAATAAAGTAACGGGCGTCATCTGGGTTCCCCTGGGCGGGGTGCTCGGCCAGGAACTCGCGGATGCGCTCGCCGTCGATGCGGTTACCGCCACGACCGATGGCCCGCCGCCAGAGTTTACGCAGGCCGCTGGGCTGTTTGTTCTCAGGGGCGGTCAGGTGGTGTTCCAGAAAGAGCTGGCCTTGGTAGCGCTCTTCCAGTGCGGTGAGTTCGTCGTGGAAAATGATGTCCTTTTCCGTACGATTGCCATACAGGACGTTGACGCGTGAGCGAGGTTCCGCCTCCAGAAATGTTTTTAGGATGGAATAGAGTGGAGTGATGCCGCTGCCCGCGCCGAAGAGGTAGATGTCGCGCGTCAGATCGGGATCGGGTTGGGCGAGGAAGCGGCCCTGGGGCGGCATCACATCTACCGTAGCTCCGGCCTTGATGTAGTCGTTGAGGTGATTGGAAACGGTTCCCCCCTTCAGTCGTTTTACGGAAACAGCCAATTCGTTTTCCAGTGGGCTGCTACACATGGAGTAGGCGCGTCGTTCCTCCTTTCCGTCGATGATAAACCGTAGCGTGAGGTACTGGCCGGCCCGGTAGGTAAAGTCATCCCGTAGATCGTCGGGGATGGTGAAAAAGAAGCTGGCGGTGTCGGCGGTCTCGGGGCGGACCCGGCTAACGGTGATGGCGTGGAAGTCAGTTTTGCTCATGGTGGTCGGCAGTCAGGAAAAGTCTGGAGTTAGGGCTTAGAAACGACGAATCGCAGGTAGGGTTTCGGTCGGCCCAAAAAAAACGCCCCGCCGGACAAATCCGGGGGGCATTGCTATTTCGTAGGACAGCCGGTGCCGTAGTCCTGGTTGCTAGACGAGGGCGGTGGCCGCTAGGCAAATATTCCTTACTGGAGTACGACCTGCTTCTCGTCGATCATCTTGCGCATATTGATGAGGGCATAGCGCATCCGGCCCAGAGCCGTGTTGATGCTGACGCGGGTAAGCTTGGCGATTTCCTTGAAACTCATGTCAGCGTAGTGGCGCAGGATAACGACTTCACGCTGCTCGGGGGGCAGTGCATCCACTAACTGGCGTACCTTCTCGTGCGTCTGGTTGCGGATGATGGATTGCTCGGCATTGTCATCACCCGACTGAAGGACATCGAAGATGTTGAACGTCTCCGTGGCACTGACCTGCGGGCGGCGCTTGTTGCGGCGAAAGTAGTCGACGCACATATTGTACGAGATGCGCATGGCCCACTGGAGGAACTTGCCCTCGTGGTTGTACTTGCCCTTACGCAGGGTGTCGATGATCTTGATGAACACTTCCTGGAAGATGTCTTCGGCCAGGGACTGATCCTTGACAAAGAGGTAGATGGAAGTGTAAATTTTTTGTTGGTGCCGGTTGAGCAGTTCTTCGAAGGCGGAATCGTTTCCGTCGAGGTAGGTAGTGATCAGGTCTTGATCGGTAAGCGTCTTAACGTCCATTAGAGTACGAATTAGCGGTTTGTGTAATTGGGATTTCCCGGTTGCGGTCAAGCTAAAAATTCGTGTAGACGTTAGTATCTATAAAAAATGCTTTCGTGATAAATACGAGACCCGGCAGTGGTTTCGTTAGCCCAAAGATAGCACCTTCCCCACCGGACTGACAAGGATTTGACGCAATTCATCCTTTCTTTAACGCCACCTTAACGGAACCGGCGACTATCATTTGCAGGCCGCTACCAAATATTTGCGACGTGATTGGCTTGAATTATGCTTCTTCCGACGAAAAATTCTGTTTCGGCACCCTTAGCCACTTAATCGTTCTCCGAATGGGTCCTCTGCTTTATTGTGCCGTTTCTTCACTTTTTAACTTTTGTCTACTCCGCTTTTTAAGCTTTTGGGTCGCTCCGATCCTGTTTTTTCTTCCTGATCCACAAATCAGCGGCAAACCCGGCCGGGCGAAAAATAGTTTGCCCGGAACTTGCCGACTTACGAAAGGCGTTGTATATTTGCGTCCGCTTAGGGAATAAGGCAGCTTACTGCGTTGCTTCCGGGCTTATTTAGGGCGGTTAGCTCAGTTGGTTTAGAGCACCTCGTTTACACCGAGGGGGTCGGGGGTTCGAGCCCCTCACTGCCCACTTTTAAAAGAGCCGCTTCCTCCGGGAAGCGGCTCTTTTTTTGTCTCGCCGCGTGAGGTGCCTGGAGGGGCGTTAGCGCACGCAGTGCCGAGCGATCAGCGAAGCCCGGAGGGGACCGACACCGGCCTTAGCCGGTGACACGCCCCAAGTAGGCTCCTTAAAAATTCACGGCAATTTTGTGAAGCGCACACTATGCGTTTCTCCGTCAGCCTGTTCCTGGCGCAGAAAATAGGTACCGGGAGGGAGTATTGCCACTTCCAATGAGAAGGTCTGACTGCCCAGCGTTGCGGTGCGGTTGCCGGACTGGACCACCGTGCCGGTCGTGTTGACCACCGCCCACAGTAACGGCCCATCCTGTGTAATTTCGGTCGTAACGCTTAAGCTAGCGCCGGTGGGATTAGGATAGACCGACGTGCTGAATACCGCTCCCGGCAACGCGGACGTGGTAGTGCCGGGCGCCAAACCGGGCGGGCAGCCCGCACCCTCGGTGAGTCGCACATTGCGGAACATGGAATTTCCATTGGTGCTGCCGGTGTCGTGATCGCTGACGAAAAAGAGGTAAGCGGCGGTAAATGTATAATACGACCCCACCGGGATGGTGTAAGAACGCCACTGGCCGTCGGCGGGATAATCGGCGAAATCGCCGTTGCCCCACGCCTGGGTACCATAAAGTCGGAACGTTTTATCGGAGGAAATTCCCAGGTTATCGTCCAGGCCGATTCCGTGGATCTCGCCCTGGATAAAAGAGCGGAACTCAAACGTAAGCATGGTAGTGGGAGTAATCTGATAGTCGATGGGAACCGCTTTCCAGGCATTATTGGAGAGCCGCAATTCATTGCCGCCGTCGGTTATTTCCATCAGGCCCACGTCTTGATTGACACCGTAAGCTACCGGGACCGTTTCTTGAAAATTGAAGCCCAGGCAACCGTTCTCCGAATCCGGATCGAAGGGCAGGCAAAAACCGGTGGTCTCGGACCCGGGGAATGCTCCTCCGTCGGCTAACTCGTTACCCTCCATATCGGTGAGGAGATAGCTGCCCTGGCCGTAGTTACAGCACAGGCCGTCGGCGTAGCTATCGAAAATGATGAAGTCATAGCATTCATCAGACAGGCAAAACGTATCGGTTACGATAACCCCGTTCAATGCTTTTCCGTAAGGGCCGCCCTGAAGGAGCAAGCTGTCGTTGGCACCGACGATCTGCCAAGTGGTTTCAGGGCCGAAGTTGTCCAGCGTAAGCGAAAGGATAACCCCGCCGTCGGAGCAGATACCCGAACTATCTCCCGACGGGCCGTCGGGATTACCGGAACCGCCGCCACCGCCGCCGCCGCCGATGGTGGGGCAAACGGTCTGCAGACAATTGGTGCCGTTGATCTTATTGAGCATTACGTTACGGGGCTGTATGCCGAAACCCAGGCTCAGGTTGACGCCTACCCCGGTGATGTGGCAATATGACATGATGGTGCCGCCGTCGCTGGGTAAACCGGGGTTGCCACAGGTGCCTTCGGTATAACCGGCGCAGCCGTCAATGGCAGTGTTGTTACCGTTCCAGACGCAGGCATGCGTGTGCTGACTACCCAGCAGGTGCCCGATCTCGTGGGCGACGACCAAGGTGGAGTAAGAGTAGGCGGGGATGTCGGCAAAGGTAGGGTTGATGCTGGCAAAACTCAGACGTGCCGCCGTGTAGGGGTGGCACAGACCACCCAGTACGGCAATGCCGCCGCTGGCTTTGTAGGAGAGCAGTTGGCCGATGTCTCCATTGAAGCTTTGGCGCACGGACTGGAATTGGGTCAGCATACTACTGCTGCTGGTGCCCTGATAGGGGCTGGGTAGGTCCCAGAGAAAGATTTCGCTGATAGAAACAGCGATTCCCTCGTCGGCGTACAACGTAGCGACCTGGTTAAAGAGCGCGGTTACGTAGTTGACCGAGCCGAGTAAGCCGCCTTTTTCCAGAAAAACGTCGTGGTCTACTTCGAGGTAAACGCCGATACAGTCCGTAGAACGCGCCTCGCCGGTCGGGGTCCGTAGCTCATCGGCTTCGTAGCCGACGCCGCTATCTACCGCGCCACAGTTGAAAGAGCCGGGGCCGGGCAACTGCGCATCGTTATAAAGGAGGTAGGAATGGTATTCTGATTTGGCCGTTCTATCCGTTTCTTTGAGCGGCACCAGGGAAAGGTTACCGAGTTGCGGGCTGGTGATGAGGGCGGTCAACTCGCCGTCGAAGACACTGAAAGCGACCAGGCTATTCTCATCGCCGGCCACGGTACCCCGGTAATGCAGACCCGGAGCGATATGCTGCGGGGGTTTGCTACCGGCGAGGCGAACGGTTGGCGGAACGACCGGCTGAAGCGTCAGTTCCAATTCGATATCTCCCTCGTAGGCACTACCCGGTAGCGAAAGGTGAAGTGATTGCGGGGCGGTCGCGTATAGTTCAGCCAGTGATTCCTCGTGAATGTCCAGTCGTTGATAGTCAACTACCGCTGCCGGCAGGGCCGGATCACTGCCCCGTGCGAGGGTATTCGGAGGAGCGAAAAGCGCGGGGAAGTCCTGCGGGCCGGGAGGCTCGGAAAGGGACTGAGCGGACAAAGAGAAAGTAATCAGGGCCAGGAAGATAATTCCCCGGACCCGGCAGTGTAAAGTTGTCATGTGAAAAGCGGTTTTCTCAGTTGAAAATTTACTCCGCTACCACGCGCAAGAATTCACGAAGGTCGATTCCTGGCAAGAAGGCGTGGGGAGAGGAGCGATGCGAAAGGAAAGGTTATACCGATCTATTTGGCCGTATGCCGTGGAGGGCAGCAGACAATCGGTAGAAAAAAATGTAGCGTAGATAGTGCGGCAAGCTCAACGTGAGCTAAAAATAGTTGCTGCTAAAAATTATGTGTATAGCCTGACTAGACAAGTATTTATTTATGCATTTTTTGCCTTATAAGGCAAAATTCGATGTTGCACTTCAGTTAACCGTCTTGACAAAGATAGGTAGCGGGATTAATTGCCCTCCCAAATATTACGAAAATACTTAATGCGTCTTCGGAACGGTCCGTTTTTGGCGGGCAACGGTAGGTTTACGGGCCGAACAAACGGCGAACCCCTAACAGAAAATTGCGTTATAACTAAGCGTGACGAAGGACGAAACTATCCGTTTCGCTGGCAGTTAGGTCACAAAATATGTGATTAAGCTCTAATGTGTTACCGGCATTTCGATTTTATCCGCGTCCATCCAGTTAACCAATACCCACAACATGAATATCGCTTCCTTAACCGACTACCTGCCATCCGCCGCCCAACTAGAGCGTGGCGCCAGAAAGGTAAAACGGAAATTTCAACCCGCTACGCCCCGTACCCGCCTCCAGGCCGGCATGGATTACGTGGCCGCTTCGCTTCCTACCGCTTCCAGTATGCGCCGTAAAGCCGACCGCGCGGCCGGCTATCTGCCCAGTAAGGCCGAAATGCGTCAGAGTGCCGGTCAAGCTGCCGGTTACCTACCGAGCTACCACCTGGACCGTACCTATTTTACTTACGAGGATGATACCGAGACGGATTACCTGAAAGGATTTATCGCCGGTACCGTTGCCGGTCTGGTAGGAACGGCACTCAAAGCATTATCCGAGCGCGTGGCTCCTACCAAACCTGCGGCCGCTCCCTCGGCCCCCGAAAATCTGGCGCAGGATCTTTCAGTGGCCGTTACGGACAAACACCTGAAATCAACCAATGAGGAGCTAGCCGAGCAGGGTATCTACTGGGCTTTCGGCGCACTGGCCGGTGGCGTATACGGCATGGCCGCCGAGGCAACGCCCGTAGTTCGTTCCGGTTTTGGAGTGCCATTCGGAGCCGTCCTTTTTGCCGCTACCCATGAATCACTGCTGCCGGTACTCGACTTGGCACCATCGCCCGTCCGCAAACCGGCTAAGTACCAGATCAGCCAGCTAGCCAGCCACCTGATCTACGGCGCGGCCGTGGAGGTCGTGCGCCAGGGCGTCCGTGAACTGCTGGATGATTATGAGTTCTAGGTTTGACTTACTAAGAGCGCGTCTAAATTTTTACTTCCTGAGAACCAAGTATTTAAGAACCTGTCGTCGTAAAAACTGGCTTCGTAACCCGCTATGCGCGCAAGTTTTTATCTAACCAGAACCTTAAATCATTGATCCTCAGTTCTTAAAAATTTTAGACACGCTTTAAGAAAAAAGGGGAGCAATACCGAATGGTATCGCTCCCCTTTTTTTAATGGTGGACAGGAAAAGTACTTGTTAAGAGCGTGTCTAAATTTTTACTTCCTGATAACCAAGCATTTAAGAACCTGGCGTCATAAAAACTAACTTACGTATCCCGCTATGCGCGCAAGTTTTTATCTAACCAGAACCCTAAATCATTGATCCTCAGTTCTTAAAAATTTTAGACAAGCTCTAAAACATCACGCCCAGCACCAAGGTGATGCTGTTAATTTTACCCTTGCTATCGTCTTCCTTGTCCATGCGACCCGGACGAACCAAGCGAGTGTTCTTATCCTTGGTCAAGTCCGCAAAGCCGGATTGAAAAGCCAGGCCGCCTATCAGCGAGGTACTGGAGGAGACATTATATTCCACGCCGGCACCGAAGCCCCACCCGAGGTTGATCGGATTAACGGCCGAGCCGATGTCGTATTTTTCATCTGAATCGACGCCGGTCACGTTTTCAATCTGGCCGCGCGACTGCGTGGTGATGCCCAGGTGCAAGGCGGGCTGCATATAGTAACGCAGGTAGCCGAACTCACGCGTGCGTAGTTTCAAGCCGAAAGGAATTTCCACGAACTGGAGGCTGTATTTGAAGTCCGTCTCGCCGGGAAATGCGCGGGCGTCCAGGTCTTCCACCTCGGTCCAAATATTCACCTCGTCGAACGAACCCTCGTAATAGAGCGTGCCGCCGGCGTTGAAGTGAAAACCGAGTCCGGTAGTGAAGGCATAATTCTCGCGGAAGTAAAATTCCGCGATCATCCCCAGCTTCAGGCCCAAATTGGTACCATTAGAGTTGATCAGGGTTTCGTTGGTCGACATCCAGCCGAAAGAAGGACTCAACTGAAAGCCGAAGCGAATGTCAGCGGACCCGCCGCCGCCGGCGGGGGTATACTGAGCCGAGAGCGGCGTAGCGACACCCAGCAGGGCGATAAAGGTGATCAGGCCGAAGAGGCGTTTCATAAGGGTAATTTTTGAGTATTGATAACGTTCGATGGGGCAACGTAAATGCTGCCCGTTTCGCTGCTCAAACGAAGAGTGGGGGGTAGCTTGTTTAGCCCCACCCGAATAAATGCAAAGAAACAACTTTATGGGTCATTCCTCCCAGCTTACCATACGTCTCATAACCCGCGTTCGCTGCCTCGCGCTACTGCTGTCGCTCCTGATGCTAACCCCCTCCTGCGGCCCCGATCAGCCGCCGCGGCCTGATGTGAGCGAGATCGAAGCACCACTCCGGCTGATCCGCTTCGAACCCGCCCTGCTCGCCCTCGATACCAGTCGGGCGGAGGCCGAGATAGCCCGTCTGAAGGATGAATACAGCGAATTCGGCCAGATCTTTTTCCAGTACGTCCTCCCCCTCGATCGCGGTGATTTCTCCCCCGAACAGCGGCCGCTGGTGCTAAAAAGTTTCCTGGCCGACACCCTGGTCCGCGAACTCAACCAGCGGGCGGCAGCTATTTACACCGATTTGCAGCCGGAGGTAGAACAACTCCAGCAGGCCGTGCGCTACCTCAAACATTACCTGCCCCAGGTGCCCGCGCCCGACACGCTGGTCACCTTCGTGGCCCCGCTCGAATACGCCACCTTCTTATATGGTAACAATAACCTCGCCGTCGGCCTCGATTTTTTCCTCGACGACTTCCCCTACAAATCCGTCGACGCCTCCTCCCCCATTTTCTCCGATTACCTCGCCCGCACCTACCGCCGCGACCACCTGGTGCCCAAACTCGTGCAAACCCTGGTCGAGGACATCATCCCCGAACCCACCGGCGGCCGCCTACTCGATTTCATGATCGTCAACGGCAAAAGACTCTACCTCCAGCAGCTCCTCCTGCCCGAAACACCGGCCGGCATCCGCCTGGAAATGACGCCCGAACAAGTGGATTGGCTCGCCCGGAACGAGTTCCCGATGTACATCTACCTCCAAAAAGAGGGCTTGCTCTACAGCACCGAAGTCCGTAAATTTCGCAAGTACATCGACCCCAGTCCCAATTCGCCCGGCATGCCTGAACAGGCCCCCGGTCGCACGGCTAATTACCTGGGTTACCGCATTGTGCAGTCGTTCATGACCAACAACCCCACCGTTACCATACCCGAATTACTGGCCCTCACCGATACGCAGGAACTACTTAACCGCTCGCGCTTCAAGCCCAGGGAGTAGGCCGGTAGTAGCCTTTTCTTTCGCGAATAAATCAGTTGTAGGCTGTCCAGTTTATTGGCAAATCGGCGCAACGTTTTTTACACTCGTTACTTGATCCCTCACCCCCGGCCCCTCTCCCCTGCGGCGGAAAGGGTAAATGGGAACCTTTCGATTAGCCGGGCCGGGGGTGACGTTTTGCGGAAATTCGTTACCGAATAACCTAACTGAATTAACGCCCTACCCTGATAACCCGTCTAGCCGCCGTAATTCGGTTCATTTCCCATTTGGCCCATTACCGCCGGTCCGCTACATTTGTGGACCACAAGTGGAACCACTTACCTCCACGCTACCTATTTTCTCATGGCCCGCTCGCTTGCCGTCCTTCCTCCGCTTTCGATTGTCGGGGTGCTTCCGCACCCACCGACGAGGAAAGTAACGGCCTGAACCGACCGCCCGCCCGAAAAGCCGCTTTCCCGACCCGGAGAGCGGCTTTTTGCTTTTACCGACTTTCATGCCGACAACCGACCTGAACAAATATAGCCGCGTGATTACGCAGGACGACACTCAGCCCGCCGCCCAGGCCATGCTCTACGGCATCGGGCTGACGGAGGAGGACATGGGCCGCGCCCAGATCGGGATCGCCAGTACCGGCTGGGAGGGCAATACCTGTAACATGCACCTGAACGGCCTGGCCGAACTGGTGAAGGAGGGCGTGCGCGAGCAGGAACTGGTGGGCCTGATCTTTCATACCATCGGCGTATCGGACGGCATCAGCATGGGTACGGACGGGATGCGGTACAGCCTGCCGAGCCGCGATATTATTGCCGATAGCATCGAGACCGTGGCCGGGGCGCAGTGGTACGACGGGCTGGCGACCGTGGTAGGCTGCGATAAAAATATGCCCGGCGCGATGATCGCGCTGGCGCGGCTGAATCGGCCGGCCATCCTGGTGTACGGCGGTACGATTGCGGCCGGCTGCCACGGCGACCGGAAGAAACTGGACATCGTTTCCGCCTTCGAGGCCCTGGGCGAGCGGATTGCCGGCCAGATCAGCAACGAGGATTTCCGGGGCGTGGTGCGCAATGCCTGTCCCGGTCCCGGGGCCTGCGGGGGGATGTACACGGCCAACACCATGGCTTCGGCCATCGAGGCCCTGGGCATGAGCCTGCCCGGCAACAGCAGTATACCGGCCAACGTGCCCGAGAAAACCGCCGACTGCCGCCGCGTGGGCGGCTACTTGCGCCGGTTGCTGGAGCGCGACATCAAGCCCCGTGACATCATGACCCGCCCCGCTTTTGAGAATGCCCTGGTGGTGGTGACCGCCCTGGGCGGCTCCACTAACGCCGTGCTGCACCTGCTGGCCATGGCCCGCGCCGCCGGCGTGGAACTGACCATCGACGATTTTCAGCGCATCAGCGACCGTACGCCGCTGCTGGCCAACCTGAAACCCAGCGGCAAGTACGTGATGGAGGACCTTTACCGGATCGGCGGCGTGCCGGCCGTAATGAAACTACTGTTGGAAGCCGGCCTGCTACACGGCGACTGCCTGACGGTGACGGGCAAGACCCTGGCCGAAAACCTGGCCGAAGCACCCGCTCTGACCGTCGGGCAGGATATTATCCACCCGCTGAACGAGCCAATCAAGACCACGGGCCACCTGCAAATCCTGTACGGTAACCTGGCCGAGGAGGGAAGCGTGGCCAAGATCACGGGTAAGGAGGGCGAGTTATTCATCGGCCCCGCCCACGTTTTCGATTCCGAGAAGGCGTGCAATGCCGCCATCACCGCCAAGCGCATTGTGGAGGGCGAGGTGATCGTGATCCGCTACTGCGGCCCTACCGGCGGACCGGGGATGCCGGAGATGCTAAAACCCACCTCGGCCATCATGGGCGAGGGACTGGGCGGCAAGGTGGCCCTAATCACCGACGGCCGCTTCTCGGGCGGCACCCACGGCTTCGTGGTGGGCCACATTGCGCCCGAGGCGCAGGCCGGCGGCCTGCTGGCCCTGGTACGGGACGGCGACCTGATCACCATCGACGCCAAAAATAATACCATCGACGTGGACCTGCCGGCGGACGAAATTACCCGCCGCCGCGCCGCCTGGACCGCTCCGGAAAGCCGGGCCGCTTTCGGCATCCTGCGCAAATACGCTAAATCCGTTAGTAGCGCCAGCCTGGGCTGCGTTACCGACCTGTAATCCCGATCTCATGAGCACAAAGACCATTGTAAGACAACCACCCGTTCCAGTCGCGACGGACGAAATATCGGGCGCGCAAATTCTGCTGGAATGCATGCTGCTGGAGGGCGTGGATACCATCTTCGGCTACCCCGGCGGAGCCATCATGCCCGTCTACGACGCACTGGTGGCCTACGAGGACCGGTTGCGCCATGTGCTGCCGCGCCACGAACAGGGTGCCATCCATGCCGCGCAGGGCTACGCCCGCGTGACCCGCCGTACGGGTGTGTGCATGGCCACCAGCGGACCCGGGGCCACCAACCTGATCACCGGCCTGGGTGATGCCCTGCTGGATAGTACGCCACTGGTGGCGATCACCGGGCAAGTGGGGAGCCACCTGCTGGGCAGCGACGCTTTTCAGGAGATCGACGTGATTAACTGCAGCATGCCGGTGACCAAGTGGAACGTGCAGGTAACCGACCCGGCCCTGCTGCCGGCGGTGATTGCCAAAGCATTTTATGTGGCCAACTCCGGCAGGCCGGGGCCGGTGCTGATCGATATAACGAAAGACGCGCAGTTGAATAAAATTCCGCGCGCGGAGTTCACCTACGAACGTAACCCCTACATCCGCTCCTACCAGCCGCACCCGATCGTAGATGACGTGGCCATCGAAGCGGCGGCCGCGCTGATCAATACCGCCGAGAAACCGATGATCCTGGCGGGGCACGGGATTCATATCGCCAAAGCACAGAACGTATTCCGGGAATTCGTGGAGAAGACGGGTATCCCGGTGGGGGCCACTATTCACGGCTTGTCTACCCTGCCGAGCGACCACCCGCTGCACGTGGGGATGCTGGGGATGCACGGCAACTACGGAGCGAACATCAAGCAGAATGAGGCCGACATAATAATCGCCATCGGGATGCGGTTCGACGACCGGGTGACGGGCCGCCTGAGCGGTTACCTGACCGAGGCCCAGGTGATTCATTTCGAGATCGACCCGGCCGAGATCAGCAAGAATGTCCGGGCCGACGTGGCCGTACTGGGCGATGCGGGCGAGTCGCTGGAGGCTATCCTGCCGCTGGTCGACCGCCGTGAGCATACCGACTGGCTGGCCGAGTTCCGTGCCTGCGACGAGATCGAATACGAGCGCGTGATTCGGGCGGCCCTGTCGCCTACCCCCGACGGGAAGATCCGCATGGGCCAGGCCGTGCGCGAGGTAAGCCGCCTGACGGACGGCAAGGCCATTGTGGCTACCGACGTGGGCCAGCACCAGATGGCCGCCGCGCGTTACTACGTGTACCGGGGACACGACCAGTGGGTTTCTTCCGGCGGGGCGGGCACCATGGGTTTCGGCCTGCCGGCGGCCTTCGGCGCAGCTATGGCACGGCCGCAGGATACTACGGTAGCCTTCATCGGCGACGGCGGTTTTCAGATGACCATCCAGGAACTGGGGATGTGCGCGCAGTGGGAGGTGCCGGTTAAGATCGTCTTGCTAGACAACGATTACCTGGGCATGGTGCGCCAGTGGCAGCAACTGTTCAATGAGCGGCGCTACTCCTCGGTTTCCCTCCAGAACCCTGACTTCATCACCATCGCGCGGGGTTTCGGGGTGGCGGGCCACACCGTCTCCGACCCGGCGGAACTTACGGCGGGGATCGAAACCATGCTGCGACACGACGGCCCTTACCTGCTGCACGTGCGCGTAGCGCAGGAGGAAAATATTTTTCCGATGGTGGCGTCGGGGAAGTCGGTAAGTGAAATTGTGCTCGGGCCGGAGGAGTTGTAGCTAGGGGCTTCGCCCGTACTTTAGTAGGCGGCTGCGCCGCTGGTATTTTTGTACGTTAGATCGGCCTTTGCGTACACCGGTAACGTGGTTCCCCACCCGGGCCTGCCGGCCCGACCTTCCCAAAGGGGAGGTAAACATCACCTGTAAAACACTTACTTCCCCTTTGGGGAGGTCAATCCGTTAGGATTGGGTGGGGAACCAAGCACCACGCGCCCAAATAACGTCACCCCTCTCCCCTAAGGAGGGGCCGGGGGAGGGGTCCCCACGAAACACTTGCAAACTCCGTAAGCTAATCTAACCTCACCCGAAAAAACATATTCCATGCCCGCTTACACCATTACCGTCTTCACCACCAACCAGACCGGCGTACTGACACGGGTGGTTACCCTGTTTAACCGGCGGCACATCGGGATTACCAGCCTGACCACCAGCCAATCCTCTACGCCGGGCATCTACCGCTTTACGATCGTGGTAGACGTAAGCAGCGAAATGGTGGCCAAGCTGACCGCGCAACTGGACAAGCAGGTAGATGTGCTAAAATCCTATTACTACGAGCCGGACGAGATCGTGTACCAGGAAGTAGCCTTGTATAAGGTGCCCTTCAAGGTATTTGCCGACGGCTCGACGGCGGAGGAGTTGATCCGGCGGCACAATGCGCGGGTGCTACTGATCGAGACCGAGTTCGTGGTGATCGAGAAGACCGGGCACGAGGAAGAGATCGAGGCGCTACTGGAGGAACTTCAGGAGATCGGGATCTACGAGTTTGTCCGCTCCGGGCGGGTAGCGATCGTGAAGCCGATGGAACGGCTGAATCAGTACTTGCAAAGCCTGGAAACGGCGGCTAAGTGATCGGCAGCTTTTGCGGGGAGTGCTAATCCTGGCTTAAACTCGCCTTGTACTGGGCGAATTCCTGCACCTTGTAGTGATTCTGGGCGGCGAAGCGCAGTTCGATCATCAGCTGGTCGCCGGGCTTGAAGCCGGGGCTGATGGCGATGCGGTCCTGTTTTTCGTCGAGGTAGACCATGCTGGGGTAGCTCATGCGGCCGTCGAGGAGGGCGATGGCCAGTTCGTGGGCACCGCGGCGGCCGGCATCGGATTTGAACTGGAAACTGTGGCCCCGGTACTGGAGGGTACCCTGCTGCTCGGCATCGAATTTAACGGCGTAGAAATTCTGGTTAACGTAATTGACGACTACCGGATCGACGAAAGTGGATTTATCCATTTTTTTGCACCAGCCGCACCATTCGGTGTATAGATCGATCATGATCTTGCGGGGGTGTTTTTTATTGAGGCGGATGGCTTCGTCCCAGGTGACCCACTTTATTTTTAGGGCTGCGTCGGCCGTAGGTGCCGCGAGATGGGCGGCGGGAGCAATGGGAGTGGTGCTATTGAGGAATAGTACGGCACTGAAAGTAAGCACGAGGGCCAGGGAGAAAAATTTCATGTCAACTGTGTATTCAAGAGGAAAGTAAGGACCGTGCGACCGCAGGAGGGTACCCTTCCGGCGAACGTTATAATTTTTTCATCGGTGTGAAAGTAGTTAATTGTCGCCACTTACCCCTACTTATGCCTGCCGGTAGTGGTAAGCTGGTGACACTGCCTACAAATATTCGGCCCGCGTTGCGTGAGGTGCCTGGACGGGCCGCCCCCGCAAATTTGCGGGGGCGGAGTGCGCAGCACCGACCGACAGGGAGCCGGTAAGGGACCGGCAGCGGCCCGCCAGGGACGGTGACACGCCCAAACAACACACCCGGAGAAAAGAGCAATTTAAGAGCGTGTCTAAAACTTGGGGCAGAGTACGGCGTCGTCTTCCTCCTGCTCGCCGAGGTAGGAAACGCTGATCTCAAAAGCATTACGCCGCCGGCCGGAGCCGGGCAAGTTAGATAGTCCGATGTCGTAGCTGAGACCGATGAGAATATTGCTGAACTCGAGGCCTACCATACCGATGGCGGCATCCATATTGAACTGGGTGTCGCTGCGCACGGGGCGTGCCCAGCTGCCGACATGAAAAGCCGTGCCGCCGATCTCATTGAGCAGGAAGCGAAAACTAGCTCCGACGTTGGCGGCCTGATGCGGCCCCTGCGCATAGAGCAGGGCGCGGGGACTGAACTTGACCGTCTTATTAAGCGGGATGCCGAAATTGACGTAAGCGGTATATTTTTGGAACAATTTTTCGCTATCCGGCTCCTCATTGGGGTCGATGGGAACAATGCTGGCGTAGAAACTTTGCTCGGGCCGGAGGACGTGGAAGATGGCCGCGCCCGCGTAGACGGATGTGCCACGCTGGGGGGCATAGGTGTAGTTGAGTCCGACCTGCATATCGAAGTAGGCGAAATTATTCTCCGGCAACCGTTCTCCGGTGGGGTTGATATAACTGCTGTTACCATCGAACTCGTCCTCGAAAGTAAGGAGGTCGTAACTGACGTTGCGCTGCGCGATGCCGAGTTGGGCACCGAGGCTGAGGTACTGGCTATTTTTGGGATTGAGGGCCTTGTGAAAAGCTGCCGACACCATGATCTGGTTGGTGTTGAAGTTGATCTCCGCGATACGGTCGTTGTAGAACACCATGCCCACGCCGATGGCGTCGCGGGTTCGCCGCTGCTTAGGTTTGAGGTAGTAGCGGAAATCGGCGGCTGCCGAGGTGGTAATAAAGGGCGTTTCCAGCATCTGCCGCCACTGGTCGCGGTGAATAATACTAGCGCGGTATTTACCGTCGAACTGGCCGGTGAGGGCGGGATTGAGGGTAAGCGGGCTGACGAAGAACTGACTAAAGTGCTGGTCTTGCGCCCGCAGGCCGCCGGACAATAGTAGCAGCAAGAGCGCGCAACTGAGGAAACGATAGACGTGGGACATGCGGGGAAGGAAGTGAGAACGTGGGAATATATGGGGTAAAGGTAGGGCTGTTTTACGAACGGCGCGGGGCGGTACACTAGTGTTCGGTACCGGAATTTAGCGCGGGACTAGTCTAAGGGAAATATTTTCTGCGGAATCATTGTGTGGCCGAATGCTATTGTCTACCTTTGCGCGTCCAAACCGAAGGAGTGCTTCGGGATGCTAAGCTAATGACCATGGATGCTATTAAGTTCGTAAACGAGCAAATGACGGCCACGAAGGAGATGCCCGCCTTCCGCGCCGGAGATAACGTAATCGTCAACTACCGGATTACGGAAGGTGAAAAGACGCGTATTCAGCAGTTTCGCGGCGACGTCATCCAGATCAAGGGAGAAGGAACGACCAAAACCTTTACGGTTCGCAAGATGTCGAACGGTGTAGGGGTGGAGCGTATTTTCCCGCTGATGAGTCCCTTTATCGATAGCCTGGAAATAACCAAGCGCGGTAAGGTGCGCCGTTCACGGCTGTTTTACCTGCGTGACCGCGTGGGTAAGAAAGCTCGTATCAAAGAGCGTAAGACCGCTCGTCCTACCGTTACCAAGTAAGACGAACGACCGTTGTGCCGGCATTGCCCGGCCCGGAAGCCCGCCGACCCGTCCGGTCAGCGGGCTTTTGTCGTTCGGCTGCCAAGGCCTAACTTTACGCTAATCAGCACCTTAGCCCAGCCGGGGCGAACAAAAAAGGTGCGGATAAGTTGCCCGCGCCCGCCGCGAATGTCCTATATTTGCGCGGCTTTAGAACGAGTGGGTCTTGGGAGGTCCGTTCGTTCCGCTAATTGCCGCCCTCAACCGGTGGCGCACACCGCTTTTTTTAACCTTCTTGATGGCGACCACTACCATAAAATCGGAGATGTCGCCGCGTGGAAATTAATTTACTAACTATGCAAGGCAAAGGAATTGTAAAATTCTTCCTTGTGGTCATGATACTGGTCACGCTCGTACAGTACCTCTACATCCTGCCGACGCGCAAGGTGGAGAAGGACGCCGAGGAGTACGCCCAGTCCATCGCCAATCTACAAGGAGACAGCCAGGAACGCGACGCCTACAAAGCCGCTCGCTCCGCTTACCTGGACAGTATGTCTACCCAGGTGATCGTCAACATCCCCTACATCAAATCCTACACGTACCAGGAACTCAAGGGCCAGCAACTGGCACTCGGACTGGACCTCAAGGGCGGCATGTCCGTCGTGCTACAGGTAGACCTGCGCGACTTCATCCGCAAACTCGCCCAGGATTCCAAAGACCCCACGTTTCAAGAAGCGATCGCTAAAGCCTCCCAAGCCCAGAAGGATACCCAGAAAGACTTTGTCTCCCTTTTCGCCGACGCCTGGCAGGAAGCTAAGGCCGGCGACAACGGTAAAACGCTGGCCTCCATCTTTTACAAGAGCGAGGTACTGCGCGAAGACCTGGAAGTCAATTCGTCCGACGCCGAGGTAATCCGCGTGCTGCGCGACAAGGCCGACGAGACCGTTAACCGCACCTACGGCCTGCTAACCAAGCGGATCGACCAGCTGGGCGTAACCCAGCCGAACATCAGCCTGGACGCCGACCGCGACCTGATCCTGGTGGAGCTGCCCGGTATCGATAACCCCAAGCGTGCCGAGACCTTTTTGAAGGCCGCCGCCAACCTGGAGTTTTTCGAGACCTACCGCATCACGGACGCCAACCTGACGCAGGCCTTTATTACCGCCAATGAGCGGCTGGGCGAGGAAGGTGCCGAAGGAAGCACGACCGAGCAAGAGCAGATCATCGAGCGCATCGATACCACCTACGGTATCGATGCCGATGGTAACCCCACCGACGAAGTTACTTCTCTGGACACCATCTATCAGGGCGACAACCTGACGCAGGGGCCGCTCTTCGACCGCTTCGCGCTCAACCAGGGTAACCTGGGCGTTACGCCTATGGGTACCGCTAACCGCTCAGAAATGAAGACGGTCATGCGGATGCTGAATCAACCCGAGATCAAGCGCCTCTTCCCCAGCGACCTCTCGTTCCGCTGGGAGCGCAAGGCACTGGACGAATTGGACGCCAATAATGATCCTACCGGTAATTCCACCAACGACTACGTACTATATGGTGTCAAACTGCCCCGCGGCGGCGATGCCGAACTGACCGGTGAGTACATCATCGACGCCTCGGCGCAGCCCAACCCCGTAACCAGCGAGATGGCCGTGACCCTGTCGATGAACCGCGACGGATCACGTATCTGGCGCGACATCACGACCCGCGCCGCTGCCGACAACAACCGCAGTGTGGCCATCGTACTCGATAGCCTGGTGGTGAGTGCCCCCAGCGTGCGCGGTCCCATCGAAGGCGGCAATACGGAGATCACCGGTGGTTTCGACATCCAGGAAGCCTCCGACCTGGCCGGCATCCTGAAAGTAGGTAGCCTGCCCGCCCGTACGGAAATCATTCAGCAGTCGGTCGTAGGACCTACCCTGGGCGAGGAAAACATTCGTAGTTCCATCATCGCCCTGGTGATCGGTTTCCTGATCGTACTAACCTTCATGATGTTCTACTACGGTGGCGGTGGTATCGTCTCCATTATATGCCTGCTGCTTAACCTGGTCTTCATCTTCGGTGCCCTGGCCAGTTACGGTACGGTACTTACGCTACCCGGCATCGCCGGTATCGTGTTGACCATCGGTATGGCCGTGGATGCGAACGTGATCATTTTCGAGCGGATCAGGGAGGAATTGATCGTGGGCAAAGGATTGTCAACGGCTATTGCCGACGGTTTCAAGCAATCCTATTCCGCCATCATCGACGCAAACGTTACCACCATCCTGGTAGCCATCGTACTGGCCTACTTCGGTCTGGGTCCCATTAAAGGATTCGCCGTTGTTTTGATCATCGGTGTACTCAGCTCGCTGTTCACCGCCGTTCTCGTCGGCCGCCTGGCCATCGAATGGTGGCTCGGCCGTGGCAAGGAAAAGCACATCTCGTTCTATACGTCCGTCTCCAAAGGTGCGTTCTCCAACCTTAATATCGATTGGATGGGCAAGCGTAAGATGGCCTACATCCTTTCGGGTGTACTGCTGGCCATTAGCCTCATCAGCATCTTCACGCGCGGTTTCGACCTCAGCGTGGATTTCCGGGGCGGTTACAGCTACGTCGTCGAATTTGCCCAACCGGTAGACGGTGACGAGTTGCGTACCGACATGGACGCCGCCTTCCCCGAGGCTTCCACGACGGTAAAATCGGTCAGCACCGATAATACCTTCAATATCGTCACCAGCTACCTGATCGACGAGCAGGTTTCCGAGGAAGTCGGTGCCATCGACCCCGCTGACAAAGTAATGCGCGCCCTCTACGAAGGCGTCGTTGCCGCCACGGGTGATACCGGCCTGACCTACGAGGATTTCTCCGCCGCCGACGCCCAGGGCGTTACGCACGTCACCACCTTCAGTAAGGTAGGACCCACCATTGCCGACGACATTTTCCGTTCCTCCCTCGAGGCCGGCATCGCGGCGCTGCTGCTTATCTTCCTGTACATCGGCCTGCGCTTCAGCAAGTGGCAGTACTCCGCCGGTGCCGTCGGGGCACTGTTCCACGACAGTATCATCGTACTCGGTTTGTTCTCGTTGCTGCACGGCATCGTGCCCTTCAACCTCGAGATCGACCAAGCCTTCATCGCTGCCATCCTTACGGTTATCGGTTACTCCATTAACGATACCGTGATCGTGTTCGATCGTATTCGCGAGTACCTCAACCAGTACACGACCGGTAACAAGACGGAGATCATTAATAATGCCATCAACAGCACCGTAAGCCGGACGATCATTACGTCGCTCACCACCATTTTCGTGGTCGCCGTACTGTTCTTCTTCGGCGGCGACAGCATCCGCGGTTTTGCCTTCTCCCTCATGATGGGTATCATCGTGGGTACTTACTCGTCCATCTTCATCGCCACGCCCATTGTGCACGATCTTACGGGCGATATGCGCGCCACCAACCGTAAGAAGACATCGTCTTCCGAATCGTTTTCGAAGCCGCTGGCCACGCGCTAGTCGTTTCGTAAGCCGGTCTTTTTTGATCGGCCGGTTGATTTAAAAATCCCCCGTTCTCCCTGGAGAGCGGGGGATTTTTTTGTGGCAATTAGTCGAGCGGGGTTAGGGCGGCAGCGGGTAGTTTTTCGGGCGTGCCCCCGGCCCTGACGGGCCGCGGGCGGTCCCTTCCCGGCTCGCTATTCGCTCGGTGCTCCGCACTCCGCCGCTACGCGGACGGCCCGTCCAGGCACCTCACGCGGGGGACAATGAGTGAAATACTTTGATAAAATTTTTCATCAAATTCACCTTCTACTTGCAACTACGAACTATTTCGTATACCTTTACCTACGAAATAATTCGTATGATGACTCAACCAACCGATTCCGAACTGCAAATCCTCCGGGTTCTCTGGGAGGAGGGACCGTCTTCCGTACGGGGTGTGAATGAACGGCTGACGGCCGTTACCCGGATGCCCATCGGCTACACCACTACCCTCAAACTAATGCAAATCATGCACGAGAAAGGGCTGCTGGGCCGCGATACTTCTCAGCGCAGCCATATTTACCGACCGCTGGTAGAGCGCGATGACGTGGAGGGCGGCCTGTTACGCAAACTGGCCGATTCCGCCTACGGCGGATCGGCTACCCGGCTGGCCCTGCGTGCGCTGGGTGAGGCGGAATCTACCTCCGCCGAGGAGTTGGAAGAACTGCGCCGCCTGATCGAACGCCTGGAAAAAGACAATTCCCATGAGTAACTTCCTTCCGCCCCTGCAAACGGCCCTGGCCTATACCCTGCTCCATAGCCTGTGGCAGATCGGTTTAGTGGTCGCGCTCTTTCTGGCCATCGAAAGAACGACTGGGCCGCGCCTGCGCACCGCCGACCGCTACCGCCTGGGAATGCTGTTGCTCAGCCTGATTCCGGTTTTGGCGGCTATTACCTTTTATCTCAACTACGAACCACCGGCTGCTGCCGCATCGGTTACCACCCTGATCCTGCACGCCTCACCGGACGAAGTAGCTACCATAACAGCATCACCCCCGTTCAGTGATTCGGGTACTGGCTGGCCGGCCGTGAAACAATGGGCGGTAGACTACCTACCGCTGCTCTGGTTGTTCGGCCTGCTACTCGGCCTGCCCCGCCTGGCGATCCAGAGTGGGCAATTGTACCGGCTACGCACCCGCCATCTGACGCCGCCACCGTCCGCCTGGACTGAATTACTGCACCGATCGGCCGCCCGGATCGGAAACCGGGTCTTGCCGAAATTGGCGGCCTCGGCGGCCGTGAGCGGACCCGTATTGCTGGGTCAATTGCGGCCGGTCATCCTCTTCCCCATCGGGTTGGTCAACCAGCTCACTACGGCTGAAGTGGAGGCCATTTTGCTGCACGAACTGGCGCACCTCTACCGGCTGGACACTTATGCCAACTACTGGCAGGTAGCCATCGAAACCGTCTTTTACTACCACCCCGCCCTACACCCAATGAGCCGCCGCATCCGCGAGTTACGCGAGCACTGCTGCGATGACCTGGCCGTGCGCCACCTGAGCGGGGCCGCCCCCGCTTATGCCCGCGTGCTGCTGCGCTTGCGCGAGCACGAACACCAGTTACTGCTGGGCATGGCCGCCCGCCCCGGCGGCCTGCGCAGCCGGATCGAACGTCTTTTTATCCCCAACTCAATAACCTCTTTACCAATGAAAACAAGTGTAATGATCGCCCTGCTCGTGCTGGGCCTGGTCGGCCTCAGTGCCGCCCGCTACGTGAACGAACCGGTTGCGGTTGCGCCGCCGGAGACGGCCCTGCTTTTGTCTCCTCGGGATACCTTGCCCCCGCAAGAGCGGGAAGGAAACTATGATTACCGCAACGACGAAAAGACGGTACGGGTCACTCAAAGAAAAGATGATTCCCGGATGTTCGTGATTGTCCGTGACAGCGGCAGAAAAGTCCAACTGGAAGAGAAGAATGGAGCGGTCACCCTGCTGAAAGTGGATGACCGGGAAATTCCCCGGGAACAGTACGGCGAATACCGGGAGTTGATCGAGGAGACGCGCAACAACTTGCCGCCGCCCCCACCACCCCCGCCGCCGGCTCCCGGAGTGGCACCGCCGCCACCGCCCGCTCCCGGAGGTATTGCTTTGCCCCCACCGCCCCCGCCGCCGGTAACGCCCTATACTATAAATGGACAACGTAGCGTCCGCATCAATTCCAACCTGAACGACGGGCGCCGTTTCCAGTACGAAGAGCGTAACGGTCAGGTTACCCGCTTTGAGCTGGACGGCAAGCTTATTCCGGCAAACGAATACGACCGCTATCGAAAGGAGCTGAGCGAAATTCAACGGTTCGACCAATCGGCCCCGGTGACTCCCCGCCGGCAATCGGAACGTTTTAACCGGCCTCCGCCGCCGCCGCCCCGCACCGCAAGTCCGGGCGGTGGTGGGACCTCGTTCTTCCAACGACCATCGCGCTTCGGTGAAGATCAGCTAGCTACTCGCTATATTTTGCCGGGAAGAACGAACTCCAGTTTCTTCTCCCACCGCGATACCCTGCCGCCCGCCGGCCTGACCGAAGCGGAAGCCGAGCAAATTCGCGCCGCCCAACGGCAGTTGGCGGAAGCGCAACGCGAACTGGCCGAGGCAACGCAGTTACTGGCGCAAGCCCGCCGGGAGGTCGGGTTGGCGGATAAGGAGATGGCGGCTCACCAGTCTGGCGACACTCGAAGACAGCCGCGCACTACTGGAAGAGTGAGATCGAAGCAGACGGAAGAATGCGGAAAGTGTCCGGAAGAACTTGCTGGAGCAACGCGCGAAATGCTCCGTTCTTTTGAGGGTTCACGTCAGGAAATGGAGGAAAGCCGCCGTAAGCGGAAGTGCTGCGCCGGGCAGCCGACGGAGAGTCGTACCGTTTTGGCGATAAGTATGAACGATTCATGCGGTCCTGTTCAACCAGGCATGTCACGGAAGGCTTGCTCCCCGCCGGGCCAACCAGCAACGGATCAAGCTGGATGCCGACCAGTTGAAAGTGGACGGTAAAAAGTATCCGGCTGCCCTTGAGCGAATCAAGGAACTTTACCGCAACGGTACGGTGAGCCGTTCGACTCTGAAAATGGAAATTACCCAGCCGGCGGAGCGGGATTGACAAGAGCATTCGGACTCGAAGAGATTAGTTGGTTTTAATTTTGAATGGAATAGTGTTCGACGCCTATGGCCTCTGGATTCGGTAGTATACACCGGGACGGCCGTGGGCGTCGAACTTTTTCCAGTAGGTCATGCCCAGTTTTTCGAGGATATGGATGGAAGCAGTATTCTCTGCATCGGCGCGGCCTACGACCTCCACCAGACCGAGAATATTGAAAGCATAGTCCAAACAAGGGAGGGCGGCTTCGGTGGCATAGCCCCGGCCCCAATAGCGTTGCATGAACCGGTAGCCGAGATCGACTTCGCCGGTTTCTTCCAGGTATTTAAGGCCGCACCAGCCCAGAAACGCACCGTCATCGCGGCGGATAACGGCCAGCCGACCGGTACCCCAGCGATCGTACTGATCGTAAGTTTCGATCCAGGTGCGAACTTCTTCTTCGGATTCGTAGGGGCCGTCGGGTACGAAGCGGAGTACGGCGGGGTTGGAATTAAGCTCGCAGAGGTGCGGGGCATCCGTGAGCTGAAATTGGCGCAGGTGAAGGCGGGTAGTAGTGAGTTGGATGGACATATGGCAGCAGGAGATTAACGATCAAAGAGGCGGAAGAAATCCTTTGACCGTCTACCGATACCGGGTGGGCAACATCGGTACCGGGCAATTGCGTGAGGTGCCTGGAGGGTTGCGACGCAGGAGCGGGTGCGCAGCACCGAGCGACAGCGAAGCCCGCAAGGGACCGACCCCGGTCCCGCCAGGGCCGGGGGCACGCCCGAAAAATCGTCCTTTAGAGCGTGTCTAAAATTTTTAAGAATTGAGGATCAATGATTCGCTTCGCGGCTACTTCGTGGTTAAGGTTCCGGCTAGATAAAAACTTCGCTTCGCGGCTACTTCGTGGTGCGCGCATAGCGGGTTACGTAAGTCAGTTTTTACGACGCCAGGTTCTTAAATGCTTGGTTATCAGGAAGTAAAAATTTAGACACGCTCTTAGATAAGACTGCCCGCCACTGCCAGCGCGCCGCCCAGGAGAACTGCGATGAGTTTGCTGCCGGATATCTGGTGCCGCCCCTTAGCTTCGGCCTCGAAGAGGATGGTAGTGGCGATGTGCAGGAAGGAGCCGACAACCAGGGCCGTAAGGCGGTTTTGCCAGAGGGCGGACAGGGTGAGCCACTCGCCGAGGGCGGCGGCGAGGGGGGAGACGAGCGCGAAAAAGAGGAGGGCGGCGGCGATGACGGCTTTGCTGAAACCGGACCCGCGCAGTAGGGCGGCCAGGGCGAAGGCGGCGGGCAGTTTGTGGAGGACGATGCCGTAGAGCAGGTCGTTGTGCTGGTGATCGTGCAGGTCCTGGAGGCCGGTGTAGGAGGCCAGGGGAAGCCCCTCGAAAAAGGCGTGAAGGCAAAGACCGAGCATGATCTGAATACCGAAAGAGGGCCGCGCGCCCGCGTGGGCGTGGATGTGGCCGTGTTCGACGCCCTGGCTGAGGGGTTCTAACAAGAGCTGGATAAAAAATCCGGCCAGTAGCCAGAGTCCGACTCGGTTATCGCCCTGACTAAACACGCCGGGCATGAGGTGGAGCGCGGCGATGCCGAGTAGGTAAGCCCCACTGAAAGAAAGCAGAAGCGGCAGCAACTGCTGAATGCGCCGGTGGTCAGCGGTGAAGACGAGGCCGCCGCCAATCAGGACCGACGCGATCAGTAAAAGATATTCCCATGCGTGCATACGGATGGAACAAACAGGCGGGCCGGGGGAAAGTTATGCCGGGCCGAGCAGGGGCGATGAACTTTTTGGGGCGGACCCGCTTTAGTGGGTTCAGCCTGTTACGACTTACGAGTCGGACGTTGAACACTAAAAACGCTATCCCACTAACTGATTACCGATGAAACGAGCGATCTGGAACGGCACCGTGCTGGCCGAAAGCGATGATATAGAGACCGTGGAAGGCAATGCCTATTTTCCGGCCGCCAGCCTGAACCGTGATTACGTGAAGCCCAGCAAGACCACTAGCTATTGTGGGTGGAAGGGCGATGCCAATTATTACACCCTGGCCGTGAACGGCGAGGAAAACAAGGACGCCGTCTGGTACTACCCCGAACCGCTGAAGGGGGCCGAGGCCGTGAAGGACCGCGTGGCGTTCTGGAAGGGCGTGCGCGTGGAAGAGGTGTAATTCCCCTACCTTTGCGGGATGCACAAAAGCGGATTCATCAATATCGTCGGCCGGCCTAATGCCGGAAAATCTACGCTCATGAACGCCCTGGTGGGCGAACGGATGAGCATCATTACGGCCAAGCCGCAGACCACGCGCCACCGGATCATCGGGATCGTGAGTGACGATGATTACCAACTCGTGTTCAGCGATACGCCGGGTATCATCGTGGACCCCGCCTACCGGATGCAGGAGGTCATGAACCGTGCGGTGCACGGCACCTTTAGCGATGCCGACGTGATGCTGTACCTGATCGACGCGACGGAAACCTATACCGAGGACGAGGAACTGGTGGGCCGGATGCGGCAAATGCAGGTGCCGGTCTTCGTGGTGATCAACAAAGTGGACGCAGCGGGCCAGGACAAGGCGCTGGAACTGGCCAGGCAATTTCAGGGCTGGCTGAAGCCCACCCAAATTATCCCCATCAGTGCACTGAAGGGCGAGGGGACCGATACGTTGCTGCAATTAATTAAGGACGCCGTGCCCGAGGGACCGGCCTACTACCCGAAGGACCAGTTGACCGACCGCACGGAACGCTTCTTCGTGGGCGAGATCATCCGCGAAAAAATACTGGAACTCTACCACCAGGAAATTCCCTACGCCGCCGAGGTGGACGTCGAGTCCTTCAAGGACGACGTAACCCGCGATGGCAAGGAGATGGTCCGTATCGGTGCCATGATCTACGTGGAACGCAAGACTCAGAAGCCGATCCTGATCGGCAAGGGCGGCGCGGCCATTAAACAGTTGGGCACCGATGCCCGCAAGGCGATCGAAACCTACCTGGAAAAGAAGGTTTTCCTGGAGCTACATGTGAAAGTGCGCGAAGGCTGGCGCGATGACGAGCAGCAGTTGAAGCGGTTCGGCTACGACCGGTAGCGAGCCGGACGAGCACTCTATTTCGTCCGCAACCGAATAATCGGGCACACGATCTCCTCCAAACTAATGCCGCCGTGCTGGAAGGTATTGCGGTAGTAGTTATTGTAGTGGTTGTAGTTATTGGGGTAGAGGAAAAACTTGTCTTCCTTAGCAAAAATGAAGGTCGAACTCACGTTCGGGCGGGGCAGCATGGCGGCCTTCGGGTCGCGCACCTCCAGCACGTCACCCGACTGGTACTGCAAATTCTTGCCCACCTTATAGCGCAGGTTGGTCGTGGTATCGCGATCGCCCACCACTCGGCTGGGGCTGTTCACCCGGATGGTGCCGTGATCCGTGGTGATGATCAGGTTAATATCGCGCTCGGCCATCCGCTGCAGGGCCTGCCACAGCGGGCTGTTCTCGAACCACGACTTGGTCAGCGAGCGGTAGGCCTTTTCGTCCCCCGCCAGCTCCTTCAGCACCTCCATCTCCGTGCGGGCGTGGCTCAACATGTCGATGAAGTTGTACACAATCACGCTAAAATCGTTATTCAGGTAATTCAGCGCATTGTCCTGCATCTGGCGGGCGTAGTTCACCTTGGTCACCTTGGTATAGTCCCACTTGATGTCGCGCCGCACCAGCCGGTCGATCTGCTTGCCCAGCAAATCGGCTTCGTGGTTATTCTTGCCGCCCTCATCGTTATCGTTTTTCCACCACTCCTTATAGTGCTGCTCAATCTCGCTCGGCATCATGCCCGCAAAGATCGCGTTGCGGCTATACTGCGTCGCCGTTGGCAGGATGCTGAAAAAATAGCCCTCCTCCTCCACCCGGAACAGTTCCGAGATGATCGGCTCGATCACCTTCCACTGGTCGAAACGCATATTGTCCAGCAACACCATCACCGTCGGCCGCTCCTCCGTAATGTGGGGTAGCACCCGCTCGCGCAGCAGGCGGTTGCTCATCAGCGGCGACCCTTCTTCCTCGCGCACCCAACTCAGGTAGTTGCGCTCCACATGCTTCGAGAACTCCTTATTGGCCTCCGCCTTCTGCATCGCCAAAATGTCGCCCATCTCCACCGAGTTGGCGTCGTCTATCTTCAGTTCCCACCCAATGATCTTGCGGTAGGTTTCCACCCATTCCTGGGTATTCAGGCCACTATTGATCTTCATGAACAGCTGCCGAAACTCCTGTTGGTAGTCCGAACTGGTTTTCTCGCGCACCAGCCGCTTGTTGTCAATGATCTTCTTCAGCGACAATAGGATCTGGTTCGGGTTCACCGGTTTGATCAGGTAATCGCTGATCTGGCTCCCGATCGCCTCTTCCATCACATGCTCCGCCTCGTTCTTCGTAATCATCACCACCGGCAGCGAGGGATAGTCCTCCTTGATCTTACTCAGCGTTTCCAGGCCCGTCAGGCCCGGCATGGATTCATCCAGAAACACCACGTCGAAATTCTTTTCCTTCACTTCCTCCAGCGCATCATAGCCATTGGTCACGGTGGTTACCTGGTAGCCCTTCTGCTTCAAAAATAGCAGTTGCGGCTTCAGCAGGTCAATTTCGTCGTCGGCCCAGAGTACGTTAATTTGGTCGTCCATGTGGTTTTTGTTGGGTGGTTTTGCGGGGGGTGGTGTGGTTTACCGTTTATGGCTGGTACCACAACGGCCCCGGTAGGGGTGGTAGTTCGTGGCGGGTGGAAGTATTTTCGGGCGTGCCCCCGGCCTTGGGCCGGGGTCGGTCCCCTCCAGGCTCGCTGTTCGCTCGGCCGCTGCGCGGCTCCGGCCCAGGGGCCGGCCCTTGCGGGCACCTCACGCGGAAATAACCGGGCCGGCACAAATTGACCAGAACGGTAAGGAGTTCCCGAACGACCACCATCGATCAACTCGATTACCATTTTGTGCCGGCCAGTGAATACTGCTACTCGGTCGGTTGGATGATAATGGATGAGCGAAAAGAAAAGATTTAATCCTTTCTCAAGTCAGAAGATCATCAACCTCCGGTACTTAAACCCTAAATTTGAGCCATGAAACAGCGTTTTGCCTTCTCCACCCGCCGCACCACCCTCCTTGCCGCCATTCCCTCCGGCCTAATCCTGCTGCCCGGCAATGCCGAGGCACCGATGAACTACGCCGATAATACCTACCCTTTCCGACAGGACAGCACCTTTCGCTACTTCGGCGGTCCCAACCGGCCGGATTTCCATTTGCTGCTCGACTGCGACGCGGGCACCACCACACTCTACGGTACCGACCTCAGCCTGGATCACGTGATCTGGATGGGGGAGCAACCCTCGGTCAGGGAATTAGCCGGGCAGGCGGGCATCGAGCACACCGGCACCCCCGCCGATTTAGCCGGCACCCTTACTAAAGCGAAAGCGGCCGGACGTACCATTCACTACCTGCCACCCTACCGCGCCGAGCGCACCCTGCTACTGGCCCGGTGGCTGGACCTGGCACCCGCCGCCGTGAGCGCGGGTGTTTCCGACGCACTCATCCGGGCCGTGATCGCTCAACGCTCCGTGAAGAGCGCGGCGGAAGTGGAGGAGATGGAAAAAGCCGTCATCGTTGCGGGGCATATGCATTCCTCCGCCATGATGTTCGCCACGGCGGGCGAGCGGGAAACCAATACGGCGGGAATGATCGAAGGAATCGCCGTTGAGTCCGGCGGGAGGCTGGCTTACCCCGCCATCGTGACGGTCAACGGCCATATTTTGCACAACCACTATCACGGTAATCAGATCAATCGCGGCGACCTGTTGTTAGTCGATGCCGGTGTTCAGACCGAGTCGGGCTATGCGAGCGATATAACCCGGACGTTCCCCGTGGCGTCCCAATTCTCCTCTATTCAGCGCGATATTTATGAACTGGTCCTCCGGGCCGAGAATGATTGCATTGACATTCTCCAGCCCGGGATCGCCTACCGGGACGTCCACCTGCGCGCCGCTCATCTGATGGCCGAAAGCCTTAAAGACCTGGGACTGATGCGCGGCAACACCGAAGACGCTGTAGCCGCCGGCGCGCACGCCCTGTTCTTCCCGCACGGCCTGGGCCACCACATCGGTATGGACGTGCACGACATGGAAGACCTCGGCGAAAACCTGGTCGGATACGACGAGGAAATCCAACGGTCTACCCAGTTCGGCACCAAATCCCTCCGTCTCGGCCGCCGCCTCATGCCCGGCAACGTAATTACCGTAGAACCGGGCTGCTACTTTATCCCCGCCCTCATCGACCAGTGGCAGGAGGAAGGCCGCCACCAGGAGTTTATCAATTATGACGCCCTGATCCCCTACCGTAATTTCGGCGGCATCCGTATTGAGGACAATGTTTTGATCACCGAGGAAGGCTACCGGGTACTAGGCAAGGGCATCCCGAAATCAGTAGAAGACGTAGAGTTGCTTGCATTTAAAGCGAACGAAGGTTCCTCCGAAGCGTGAGGCTCACTACTCCGTGTAAATAAATTCTCCGCCGGGCGTAGTCACCACCACCTCCGGCCGTTCCGCCGCCTCGACGCGGCCGATGATCCGGGCGGCAATACTGAACTCGGCGGCAATGTCGATCACGCGCTGGGCATCGGCCTCGGCCAGGTAGACCTCCAGGCGGTGACCCATGTTGAAGACCTGGTACATCTCCCGCCAATCGGTCTTGCTTTCCGTACGGATCAGCTCGAAGAGGGGCGGTACGGGCAGCAAATTATCCTTTATCACGCGGACATTGCCGATGAACTTGACCACCTTACTCTGGCCGCCGCCGGTGCAGTGGATGATGCCGTTGATGCGGCCCGTTAGCTCGTCCAGCAATCTTTTGAGGACCGGCAGGTAGGTCCGGGTGGGGGAAAGCACCAACTTACCGACGGTAGTTTCCTTCCCATCCACGGTGATCGGATCGGTGAGGCGGCGGTTGCCGGTATAGACAACGGAATCATCGAGAGCGGGATTAAAACTTTCGGGGTACGTTTTGGCGTAGTCGGCGTGGAACACATCGTGGCGGGCGCTGGTCAGGCCGTTGCTACCCATGCCGCCGTTGTAGGCGTCTTCGTAGGTGGCGCGGCCGTAGGAAGCCAGGCCCACGATGACCTGACCGGGCCGGATATCGTTCACGATCAGGTTCTTGCGCGCCAGGCGGGCGAAGGTGGTGAAGCCCACGTCGGCCGTGCGGACGATGTCGCCCACGTCGGCGGTTTCGCCGCCGGTCAGGTGGAGATTTATGCCGTGGGCGGCCATGCGGTCGGCAAACTTTTCGGCGGCCTGAATGAGCACGGTCAGCACCTCGCCGGTGATCAGGTTGGCATTGCGGCCGATGGTGCTGGATACCATGATGTCGGTCACGCAACCCACGCAGGCCATGTCATCGAGGTTCATCACCAGGCTGTCCTGCACGATGCCTTCCCAGACGCTGAGGTCGCCCGTTTCGCGCCAGTACATATAGGCCAGGCTCGTCTTGGTACCGGCGGTATCGGCGTGCATGACATTACAGTAATCGGGGTCGCCGGCCACGATGTCGGGCATGATCTTGCAGAAGGCGCGGGGGTAGAGGCCCCGGTCCAGGTCCTTGATCGCCTCGTGCACCTCTGATTTGGTAGCGGAAACGCCCCGCTGCTCGTATTTGGAACTCATGGCGGCAAAGGTAAGGGATGCCGAGACAATTCTCACTCCATCCGCGTGAGGTGCCTGAAGGGTTTAGTGCGTAGCACCGAGCGGTAGCGAAGCCCGGAAGGGACCGGCAGCCCCGCCCGCGGCGGGGCTGGCACGCCCAAAAGCTCGCCCCCTATTCCTACCTTTATCTTTTTTACTCAAGCTTGCGCAATTATGAACCAACGTCTCTCCCTGCTGCTGCTGCTTTGTTTGCCATGCGCATTTTTGGCGGCCCAGTCCAGCGAAGGCACCGATTTCTGGTTCACCTTCCTGGAGCACCGCGACCCCGGCAACACCCGCGTGGCCCTCATTACCTCGCGCGAGCCGACCACCGGTACCATCAGCATTCCGCAACTGGGGTTTAGCACTACGTTTACCGTGGGAGCCAGTGCCATCACGCAAGTAGAACTGCCGGTGGGGGCCGAGACCATGGGATCGGGGCAGGTGCGGCCGGCGGGCGTGCAGGTGACCAGCGGCCGGCCGATCTCCCTCTATATCCACCAGTATTTTGCCAACCGCTCGGAGGCGGCCCTGGTACTGCCCACCGAGACACTGGGGCGCGATTATTACGCCGTGGCTTACCAGGGGGTGAACCTGATCGGGATTGACTACCCTTCCGAATTCGCGGTGCTGGCCACCGAAGACGAGACGGTGGTGACCATCACGCCCACGGCCGTGACCCTGAGCGGGCAGGCGGCCGACCTGCCCATCAACGTGCTGCTGGACCGGGGCCAAACCTACCAATTGCAATCCGCCACCGGGGCCGGTGACCTGACGGGCAGCCGGATCACCGCCGACCGGCCCGTGGCCGTGTTTGCCGGCAATAGCTGGACCGAGGTGCCGGTGAACTGCGGCCCGCGCGACAACCTGGTGGAGCAGATGTACCCCGTGGAAACCTGGGGGCGCCAGTTCGTGACCGTGCCCAGCCGCGAGGCCACCTTCGACGTATTCCGGGTGATTGCCTCCCGCGACGGCACCACCGTTACCGTGACCGGCAGCGAGGGGACGCTGAATTACGCCCTGGCAGCGGGCCAGTTCGTGGAGTACGAGCGGAGCGAGGCCACCTACATCTCCGCCAATCGGCCCATCCTGGCGGCGCAGTATTTGGTGGGCCAAACCTGCTCCGGGCACCTGATCGGCGACCCGTCCATGCTGCTGCTCAATAGCGTGGAACAAACCCGCGACACGGTCACGGTCTTCAACTCCGGCCTGTTCGCTATCACCGAAAACTACATTAACCTCATCGGGCGGGCCGTTGATTTCGATTTCATTACCCTCGACGGGCAGGCCCTGGCCAACCAAGACATCGTGCAGGGGACGGTGGGGCCCGGCGGTGAATTTTTTCACGCCGGCATCCGGGTCGGGGCGGGGTCGCACACCATCTCCGGCGGGGGCGGCTGCGGGGTCATCGCCACGGTTTACGGCTACGGCATCGCGGAGAGCTATGCCTACGGCGGCGGGGCGTCCTTCCGGTCCATTAATGCCAACCCCATCCCCGAGGGCGGCTGCCTGGGCGACACCCTGCTGTTCGATACCGGCCTGGATACACTGCGCTACAACTTCCGCTGGACGCTGGAGGACGGCAGCGTGCGCACCGAACCTAGCTTTACGCGACCCTACCCCACCCTGGGCAGTTTTCCCATCGAACTCGTTATCGAAGACGAGTGCCTGGGGACCATCGACACCAGCTACCGCGACCTGCTCATCACCTTGCGCCAGGCCGTGAGCGTGGGGCCGGACGCCGTCGTTTGCGCGGGCGACACCGTCCGCCTGTCCGCCCTGGACCTGCCCGGGGCGCGCTACGAATGGCGGGGTCCGAGCGGCTTTTTCAGCGAGGAGCAAAACCCGCGCCTGTTCGGGGTTCAGCCCGCGCAAACGGGGGATTACGCGGCCGTGGGGGTCGTTAGCGGTTGCGCTACTTTTCCGGCGGTGGCGCGGATCGAGATCAATGACCCGCCCCGGCCCGAACTGGGCCGCGACACCTTCTTTTGCCCCCGCGATACGGAAGGGCCGACCCTGCAACCGGGCACGTTTACTACTTACCGTTGGCAGGACGGCCGCACCACCCCGACCTACCCCCTGGTAGCGGGCGGCGCCTACCGCGTGACCGTCACCGATGCCATCGGCTGCACGGGAACGGACAGCGTGACGGTGGCCGAGATCTGCCCCACCCGCGTGTACATTCCTACTGCCTTCAGCCCCAATGACGACGGCGTGAACGATGATTTCACCGCCTTCATCCTGGATTACACGGCCTACCGCCTGACTGTATACGACCGCTGGGGCGGCCGGCTTTTCGCCTCTGACGACCCGGATGTGGCCTGGGATGGCAGAGCGCGGGATTGCACCGTGCCGGCGGGGGCCTACGTTTGGGAACTGGCCTACGCCGGTTTTGGGGCGGACGGCCTGCCGTTCAGCACGGTACGCTCAGGTAGCGTGACGCTGGTACGCTAAATTTAGGCGTTTGTTTTTTCGGCCGTGCCCCCGGCCAGGGCCGTGGTCGGTCCCCTCCGGGCTTCGGCGTTCGCCTCGGTGCTGCGCACCCCACCGCTACGCGGATGGCCCCTGCGGGCACCTCACGCGGATGACAGGCTGCCGGTTTTCCCTGAATTTCCTACCTTACCCCAAAACAAGCGGAATGGCCAAGCACCTCTGGGGTTTTGATCTGGGTGGAACAAAAATTGAAGGCGTGATCCTCAATGCGGACGATTATAGCGTGGTACACCGCCACCGGATCCCGACCGAAGCAACGGGCGGCTACGATCATATCGTAAGGCGCGTGGGCGTGCTACTAGAAGAATTGAAGCAGCAAACCGGTCTGACGCCCAGCCGCGTGGGCCTGGGTACGCCCGGCACCGTGGACCCGCCTACCGGCCTGCATAAGAACAGTAATACGACCGTGATCAACGGCCGTCCCTTCGTGGCCGACGTGGAAAAATTGCTGGGCCTGGAAGTACGGACCGCCAACGACGCCAACTGCTTCGCGGTAGCCGAGGCGCGGCTGGGCAGCGTGCGCGAGCAGGTGCCGAATGCGCACCTGGTGTTCGGCATCATCATGGGAACGGGCGTAGGCGGCGGCATCGTCATCAACGGAAAACCGTGGAACGGGCCGCAGGGGATCGGCGGCGAGTGGGGGCACTCTTTCCTCGACTTCAGCGGCGGCGCCTGCTACTGTGGTAAGATGGGCTGCGCGGAGCGTATCCTGTCCGGCCCAAGTCTGGAACGCTATTACCACGAACAGTCGGGTACCGAGTTGCCGCTTAAAACCATTATGAAGCGCCACGCCGCCGGCACCGATCGCGCCGCATCGGAAACGGTGGAACGGCTGCTCTATTTTTTCGGCAAGGGATTGGCGAATATCATCAACATCCTCGATCCAGATGCCATTATCCTGGGCGGTGGGTTGGGCAATATCGACCTGTTGTATACCGAAGGCGTGCGTCGGATCGACGATTTCATCTTCAACCCCCGTGTGGAGACGCCGATCCTGCGCCCTAAGTTAGGAGATAGCGCGGGTGTGTTCGGTGCGGCTTTTTTAACGGAACAGTGAATTACTCGCCCCATTACCACAGGGAATTTATAACCTAACCTAGCCTACTCCCCATGCCAATTCGTCAATTTATCGCTCGCCTCTTCGGCGGTCCGGGAGAAGCCGCTACTTTTGCGCCCGAAATCCCTGACAGCATGAAGTACCTGATCGTAGGCCTCGGTAATCCCGGTGCCAAGTACGCCGACACCCGGCACAATGTCGGTTTCCGCGCCGTGGAAAACCTAGCCGCCGCCAACGACGCCGAATGGAAGTCAGATAATCTGGCCGACGTGGCCCGCATCAAGCACCGCGGCCGTCACTTAGTGCTCATCAAACCCAGCACCTTCATGAACCTGAGCGGTAAATCGGTCCGCTACTGGATGCAGAAAGAAAAGATCGACAAGGACCGCATCCTCGTCATCCTGGACGATTTGCACCTGCCCTTCGGGGTAAACCGCTTGCGCGGTAAGGGAAGTGACGCCGGTCACAATGGCCTCAAGGACATCGACCAGATGACGGGCGGCAATAATTACGCCCGTTACCGTATCGGGATCGGCAGCGAGTTCAGCACCGGCCGCCAGGTGGAATACGTGCTCGGCGAGTGGTCGGGCGAGGAAGAAAAAGCCCTGCCCGATCTACTCAAAAAGGCGGGGGATGCCGCGCTGAGTTTTGCGGCCATCGGGTTGGCGCATACGATGAACGAGTTCAACTGATGATATTGCTGATCAATTGCGACATGGGCGAATCTTACGGCCGCTTCCGCATCGGCAACGATGCGGCGGTGCTGCCCTACGTACACTTGGTTAATCTGGCCTGTGGCTACCACGGCGGTGATCCGCTAACCATCGAACGGACGATCGATGCGGCCCTGCGATTAGACAAAAAGATCGGCGCGCACCCCTCCTACCCTGATTTGTCCGGCTTCGGGCGGCGGCCCATGCAGCTTCCCGCTGACGAACTCTACGCCCTGATCAAATACCAGGCGGCGGCCCTGGCGGGCCTGCTCGCCGCCCGGGGCGAGCGGCTGCACCACCTCAAACCCCACGGTGCCCTCTACCACGCCGCCGCCGCCGACCCGGATGTAGCCGCCGCCGCCGCCCGCGCCACGGCCGATCTCGGCATCCCCGCCCTCCTCGGCCCGCCGGATAGCTGCCTGGAACGAGCGGCGGCGGGGGCCGGGTTGATTTTTTTACCCGAGGCCTTCATCGACCGTGCTTACCAGGCCGACGGCCGTAGTCTGGTGCCGCGCTCGGAGGAAGGGGCGCAACTGCACGGGGCCGCCGCAGTACGGCGGCGTATCCGTGAATTAGCTGCCGGCCAGGTAACGGACCGCCACGGCAACACCCACGAATTACGCGCCGGCACCTGCTGCATCCACGGCGATCACGCGGGTGCCGAGGAGACGGCGCGGGTAGCGTGGAAAGAAATAAAGAATATGGAGTAGCTTAATAGCGTCTCGGTAAGTTCTCGCACTGGCTAGACTTTCGCTGGACGATTGGCGATTCTTGACTGACCTAGCTATTGAACTCGCCTTATTCACCCTCCACATTTAATAATTCGTATTCCGGATTCCGTATTTAACCTTCCGTGATCTATAACTTCTAATCACGCCCCGTCGCCAAAAGACACAACACCACCCGGCAGGCCACGTTTTTTAGCCGACGGCGGCCGGTGGCCACACCGGTGGATGAAATGAATGCGGCAGCAGCGACAAGGCGGGAACACCCAACGACCCGGCGGGCTGCATTTGCGGCTGCTGTCACTGTTGCTGTTGCTGCCGGTGGGTTGGGTATTGGCTCAGAAGCCGATGGGTGCCGCTTCCAGCCTGCGGGATAAGACCGTGGCCGTAGTAGCCGTGGGCCAATTGATCGACACCCTGAGCGTGGTACCCGCCTCGCTACGCATACAGGACGGGCGGGGGCGGGTGCTGGGGCGGGAGACTTACCGCCTGGACGGCCGCTTTCTCTCCTGGCGGGAACTACCCGCTACCGACAGCGTACGCATCCAGTACCGGGTGCTTTCTTTCGCGCTGGACGAGGTCGCTTACCTGCTGGATACTAACCGCCTGCAACGTAACGAGGCCGGCATCCTCATCGGCTCCTACGACATCGGGGGCGGAAACGGGACGCCCTTTGCCGATGACGGGAAGGTGCGTTATAGCGGGGCCTTTAGCCGGGGACTATCCTTTGGCAACCGGCAGGACCTGGTCCTGAATTCCAGTTTCAACCTACAGATGAACGGGGAGATCGGCGACGGCATCCTGGTTACGGCGGCGATTACGGATGACAACCTCCCGATCCAGGCCGAGGGGAATACGCAGCAATTGCGGGAGTTCGACAAGATCTTCATCCAACTCGAAAAGGATAATAACCGACTGATTGCCGGCGACTACGAATTGCGGGAAGCACCGAACAGCTATTTCCTGCGCTTCAACAAAAAACTGGAGGGGGCCACCTTCCAGACCCGGCAGGAAGTGGGTGAGAACGGTATCGTCCACGGCCGGGCCAGCGTGGCCGTCAGCCGGGGGCAATTCGCCCGCCAGCCCATCGTGCCGGGAGAGGGGAACCAGGGTCCGTACCGATTAACCGGCGATGGCAACCAGCGGTTCCTGATCGTGCTGGCGGGCACGGAACGCATTTTTCTCGACGGGCAACTGCTGCAGCGCGGGCAGGATGCCGATTATACCATTGACTACAATCAGGGCGAACTCACCTTCACGCCGCGCCGCCTGATCACTAAGGATTCCCGGATCGTGGCCGAATACGAGTATGCCGACCAGCGCTACCTGCGCTCACTCTACGCTACCGATGCCAACTACGTGAGTGGCCGCTGGTCGGCAGCGGTTAACCTCTTCAGCCAGCAGGACAGTAAAAACGCCACCGGCGACCTGGACCTCAGCCCCGCCCAGCGGCAGGTACTCAGCGAATTGGGCGACCAGCCCGGCGGCGCCCTGGTTTCTTCCATCGACACCCTGACCGGTCCCGCCGAGCAGCGGGCTACCTACGCGCTGGTGGATACTGTGGTGGATTGCACCGGCAGCCCGGAAATCCGCCGCGTGCTAGTCTACGATACCGACCCGGTGACTGGTCGTTACGTGGCCGTTTTCACCGACCTCGGGGCCGGCGGCGGCGACTACGAACTGGCCAACGACCTGACCGCCAACGAGCGGGTGTACCGCTACGTTGCGCCCGACCCACTAACCTGCCAGTCGCAGGGACGCTACGCGCCGGCCGTCCGATTGGTGCCACCCGAGCAACTGCGCATCCTCACGGCCGGCGGCGGCTACGATTTCGGCGAAGGGCGGGGCGGTATCCGGGCCGAGATCGCTTCCTCTAATTTGGATCGCAACCGCTTTAGTCGCATTGACAGCGACGACGACGGCGGCCTGGCCGGGAGGATCGACGCCGACCGCTTGTTTCGCATCGGTAAAACCGATAGCACCGCCTGGACGCTGCGCCCCACCGCCTACTTCGAGTACGTAGAACAAACTTTCCAGACCCTGGCCCCCTATCGCTCGCCCGAATTTTTGCGCGACTGGAACCTGGCCAATGCGCTGGGTATCAACCAGAGCACCGAACGCCGCGAGGAAAGCCTGGGTGGCGCGGGCGTGGAACTGGCCCGCCCGGACTGGGGCAGCCTCACCTACAATTTCGACTATTTCCGGCGGGGGGCGAGTTACCTGGGCCAACGCCAGTCGGGTCGGCTTAACGTAGATCGCGCGGGCTGGCGGGTGCTGGCAGAGGGCAGCTACCTGGACAGCCGCGAGGAGAATGGCCGGGGGCGGCTGATCAAGCCACGCGCAATAATAAGCAAGGAGCTTCCCAAACTCGGCAACTGGCGGCTGAGCCTGACCGGCGAGGCGGAGCGCAGCGAACGCTTCGGCCCGGCCGATACCCTGCTGGCCAGCAGCTTCTACTTCCAACGCTACGGGGCGGGCATCCACACCCCCGAAGAAGGACCATTCACACTGGGCGTAGACGTGCGGCGGCGGGAGGATTTTTCGCCCCAGGGCCGGGTATTCAACGACGGCACCCTCGCCAACGAGGTCATCACCGAAGCGAGCTACCAGCCCACGCCCGACCTGCGGATCGGCGGGAATTTCACCTACCGCTCGCTGCTGGTGCAGGATCGGGAACTAACCACCGAAACGGGCGGTGAAACCTTTCTGGGCCGGGTGGACGTGACCGCCCAGATTGCCAAGGGACTACTGCGGACCCAAACCTCTTACCTGCTGGGCAGCGGGCAGGAACCACGGGTGCAGTTCACCTACCTTTTCGTGGGAGCGGGCCAGGGACAGTACATCTGGCAGGACAGCCTGTATAATAACGACGGCCGTATCCAGCCTAATGAAATGGAACTGTCACCCTTTCCCGATATTGCCGATTACGTGCGGGTGAGTGTATTTACGAATGACTTTATCCGCACCGACAATGCGCAATTGAACCAGAGCATCCAATTCGATCCGGGGCGCAGCTGGCGGGGCGAGGTGGGTAGCTTGAAAAAATTGGTGCGCCGCTTCAACCTCCAGAGCAGCGTCAACATCAACCGCAAGACGCGTGAGGCCGAATCGGTGCAGGCCTGGAATCCGCTGCAACTGGCCATCAGCGACACTACCCTGGTTTCCCTGAGTGCGGGCACGCGCCACGCGCTGTTTTTCAACCGCACCAATACCAAGTACGACCTGCAATTGGAACAGAGCGACCAGCGGCGGCGCAATGTCCTCACCACCGGCTACGAGGCCAATCGCCGCCGGGAGTGGAAACTGAGCCTGCGCTACCGCCCTAACCCCGCCCTGAGTACCCGCCTGGAAAGCAGCTCCGGCCAACGATCGGCCGATTCAGAGTTCTTCGACGCCAAGGATTTCGAGATCGACTTCTGGCGCTTGGAACCCAAATTGGACTGGCAACCTGGCGAGGACATCCGCCTGGACGTGAGCGTGGCCCTGGCTCAGGAGGAAAACGTGCTGGCCGAGGGCCTGGGCGAGAACAGCCTGCGCCGCGAGGCGAAAGTGGAAGCCAACTTCCGCCGCTGGCTCACCGCCCGCATCGAGTACGTCGACATCGAACTGGATGGCCGGGCCGGCTCGCCGGTGGGTTTCGCGTTACTCAACGGCCTGCAACCCGGCCGCAACTACCTCTGGAACCTGAGCGCGACGCGCCAACTAGGCAAATACCTCCAGGTCAACCTCACCTACGAAGGCCGGCAGACGGGGGAGGCGAAGACGGTGCACGTGGGCCGGGCGCAGGTAACGGCTTTGTTTTGAGGTTTGGACACTCCAAAGCTGATAGTGAGACTTTTCGAGTGAAGAAAAGTTCAGAACGTAGTAGACACGGGCCTTTGAAAAATTTCGTCACTCGATTGGTAGCACTACCGAATTATGACTGATATAAGGTGTGTTTATTCGGCCCGCTATTCCAACTCCTCAACACTATGTTTCACTTTTTTTGACCGCAAAAAAAAGTAAACAAAAAAAGCGGCCGGCTGTCGCAGGTTCTTAACGCGCTCTCACCACCCAAAACGGGTCGCCCACCAAACTCGCAAAGTCGTCAGACTCCTAAGCTCAGACAGGGTTGGCAACTGTTCCGTTTTGGGTGGATCGTTTGCTAAACCTGCTCAAGGCCGGGGGGTGTAGGTTCGGTTTGT
>CAVWSC010000016.1:0-171490 GCA_963757435.1 Lewinellaceae bacterium
TGTTGTTTTGAAACATTTGGTGTGTACGTTAGGAAGCCACCATTTTCATAAGGATAACTTTTTTCCTTACTCCTCAACACTATGTTTCACTTTTTTTGACCGCCAAAAAAAGTAAACAAAAAAAGCGGCCGGCTGTCGCAGGTTCTTAACACGCTCTCACCGCCCAAAACGGGTCGCCAACCAAACTCGCAAAGTCGTCGGACTCCTAAGCTCAGACAGGGTTGGCAACTGTTCCGTTTTGGGTGGATCGTTTGCTAAACCTGCTCAAGGCCGGGGGGTGTAGGTTCGGTTTGTTGTTGTCTTGAAACATTTGGTGTGTACGTTAGGAAGCCACCATTTTCATAAGGATAACTTTTTTCCAACTCCTCATCACTATGTTTCACTTTTTTTGACCGCCAAAAAAAGTAAACAAAAAAAGCGGCCGGCTGTCGCAGGTTCTTAACGCGCTCTCACCACCCAAAACGGGTCGCCAACCAAACTCGCAAAGTCGTCGGACTCCTAAGCTCAGACAGGGTTGGCAACTTTTCCGTTTTGGGTGGATCGTTTGCTAAACCTGCTCAAGGCCGGGGGGATGTAGGTTCGGTTTGTTGTTGTCTTGACCCATCTGGCGTGTACGTTAGGAAGCCACCATTTTCATACGGATAATTTTTTTCCAAATCCTCAACAGTATAGGTTATGCAGATTAAATTTCTATATTCCTGCGCACGCGATCACCCAATACACGCGTGCGTGTGTATTTAAAAATTATCATGTATTGATTCTAGTGATGGACGCCCTTGTCAAAACGATTTAGCTAATGCTCACCATGAGTCCGTAAGCCTAAAACTTTTTGTCATCTTCTTCACGAGGTGCTTTAGCCTTATATCTTGCTAGGTTTTCTTCAATTTCTGCATTATGCGTAGATATGAATTCGATAAAATCCCCCATTTTTTCATTTAATAAAGCTACATTAAATGTATTATCGGTGTGATCCTCAAGTTCTTGAGAAAGATTATCGTCATACGTTATAAATCTTGCCCCAATTGCTGGATAAGTAAATCCATCATAGGAAAGGGCAATAACATGTATTTCTTCCACGAGGGTGCGCTCAAGTACTTCTTTACTTAATAAAGAGATACCATAAGTTATGAGTGCCACCTGAATAGCTGAACTAACACCCGCTTGTAAAGGCTTATCTAAGATATCGGGGTATAAAAAGTAGTATCCTCGTTCCATTATTTTGATTTATATAAGGAACGTTAATTCCTTTTTGACGTAAGTACTTTAGTTCGCGCGCTGTAAAAACGCCATTCGGAAATCCACTGATAAAATTGTCTGGGTGAGGCAAAGTTCGAGGGTCCGTAGCAATTAAAAAGTTGTCTCCACGGTCGATCCTGTCTTGTAGCCATTGTCTATTCGGGCGCAAACCAGATTGTCGCACCAAATTCCTGAAAAATCGGTCTCACATGGTTTTAAGTTGGGCGAATAGGGCGGTAACGCTTATTTCTGTATCATATGCAGATTTCTCTCTGCGACAAATTGGTTTGCGCCCCAGCGAGTTTAAAATTTACAGATTAATTATTGCACACTTCATAACAAGATAAATATTTATTTCCATCTATAATTTTTGTTAAAAAGTTTCAAAAAAAACATTCTGAATTTACTGACTTTTACATCAAAATACCCAGTATCACCTGAATCAACAAGTCGGGTATACTTGACCAGTTGTGGATCAAATCCGTCGCAAAGCCTGAAGGTGAAATAGAAAAGAATATTGAAATTTTCGCCACTTACATCTTGACTCAAACATTCGTATTTAAAGCCAGATAGCTTATCTACAGATTCATAAGTTCTTTGATAGATTAAATTACTAAAAAAGGTGAACGTTCTAGTATTTTCGTTATCCATAAAAAACAGTGTGCCATTTACTTTAAAACAAGCCAGTTCTGAAATATTTGATGGGTATAATCCTTCAACTAGAGGATGGTTTCGCATCGTTTTTATTCTAAACTGAATACAACCTGAATCTAGGTTAGTGGCAGTGAGAAATACATGCTCTATTTTATTGCAATCAAAATCAAGTTGAATACTATCAATCATCAATTTTTGCATCACATTAATTTCCGGGGAAATTAGTTGATAATATTGAACAGGTACCGAATCCCTTATTTTGTGTGAAGTAGTCCACTGCTGGACATCTCCTACTACATTATCCTTCTTTGAAAAGAGGTGCAGAGGTAATAGCAGGAGAAAAATCAAAATTCCAATGTTAATCTCGAGTGTTTTCATCGTATTGTTTTCTAGTGCCAAATCTCCAAATAAAATATGTAGGTTTATTTTTCTGTTCGCTAAACACATCATTTAGGGCTGCGGCCTGTGGGACGTCACCTGTTCTGGCACCTTGTTGTCTGCCTGATGGATTTATACTTCCTAGAGTGCCAACTGAGGGAGGTGGATTGTCATGATTATGAATTATAGAAATCAATTCCATTCCAGGGTCTCTTTCTTTAAGGGCCTCCAAGTATTCTGAATTTCCTTTTATTTTCTCCCAATCGTACGATGTATGAAATATTGAAACTTTGTTCCCATCTCCAGTTTTTATATCGTACTTGCCCATTTCTACGTCAATAGAAGTAGCAATAAAATCATACAAGTTCTCCGCAGCATCACCTGATTCCATATCAAAAACCTGAGAGTGTTCGTTGGAGCGAATGTCATCAAGTACTCCTTTGTTAACTTCCATGAATTTCTTGTTTTTTAATTTACCATTTTTATATTTAGCCGTCCCTCTTATTAGTCTGTCTGGACCACTATCTGTTTCTGTGCCTGCGACTACAGTGATTTTTCCTTGAGAGTTAATTTCATAGTCTGTATCTACACTTCTTCCATCAGGATCAGTAAAAAGCAATGGATTATTCAGCACATAATTATAAGGCGAAACCGAGCCATACATATCCGCCAGCGGATCAACCCCCATAAACCTCCCCACCTCCGGGCTATACTGTCGAAACCCATAATCCAGCAACCCACTCTCCCACACATCCTCCTTCCCATTATACAAATAATCCTGACTCGGGTTCGGCCACAGCGGCGTGGTGCCGCGCAGCGGCAGCCCGAAAGGATAGTACAACTCCCGCTGCAGCACCTCCGCCGTGGCGGGGTCCGCCAGGGAAGAGTTGATAAACCCATCACCGTCCCGGTCCTCGAACAACACCACCGTGTTGCCTAGGTGGTCCTTGAGGGTGTACTGGAAACGGGGTCGGGGGTCCGGGTCTTCCTCCGTCGCGGCGGGGAAGGTGACGCGGCCGTTGGGAAATTGGTAAGAGCGTATCTTGTCATCCTCCACCAGCAGGTTATGCAGGTAGTAGCGCGTCGTGTCATTGGCGCGGCGCGTGTACACGCTGCCGTCGGTGCGGTAGGTCATCTCCATCGTCCCATTCACGGAAGGGGCCGTGATGGTGCTCGGAAAGTTAAAGGCATTGTAGGTCAGCCCGCGCTGACCGTCGGAGGTGACGTTACCGGTGAGGTCGTGGCCGAAGGTGCTAGAATTACTCCAATTGACTTAGATGAATTTTTAGTGTCGAGAAGCTATCGCTTTGAACTTCCCATTTTATGTGTAAAAAGTTTTTTTCAAAATACAGGGTATCCACGCCTAAATTGTAAGGTCGTCGATTACGATTAAATTGCTCAATAATTTCTGTAACTCGACCTGATTTGATACTTCGTATTGATAATAAATTTTCTAAATTATTACCTTGATATATGACTATTTGACGATCTACGTCTATGAGCAGGGGGGATAAAAATAGGCTTCCACGATCTCCTTTTTTAAATTCGGCAACGTACAAATAACTACAACCTGTTCCACAACCGTCTTTTAAATAGAAAATGTCATCGTGCTTGATTACATTTTCATAAGCAAACCCACCATAAGGCAGAGTATCTGTGCTGAAATTCGTAAAACTATTTTTTACACTCCAGTTGAATATAAACCCAGAATCGTCAATGGTTCTGTGAGCTTCTATTAGAGTGTCATTTTTAGAATAAATGGTATCTATTGTAGAAGCCACTATTGAGTCGGTATATTTGGCCACCGTTAATACACCTTTCCCAGACCGTATCTCGCAACAAGTAACAGTCAAAAACAAACATAAGAAACAGGCAATTATTCTCATTTTGATGGTAATTTAGGGATGGACAAAGATCAACCTCGGTGATGATTTTGCTCGAAAGGCCGCAACGCTGGGCTTGTCAATCTGAAATCTAGAGGTCAATCTTTGCAAGATCCTTAGTATCTATAAAACTTAAAATCTTTATTACTTACTCCCGTAATGGAAATTGAAGTCATGGTGCTTGCCCAAGGTGGAGTAGGAATATACGGCGAGAAAAAATGAGTTGCTCCCTGTGCAGTATTGGTCTGCTGTCGGTCTACATTTATTGCCGCTCCTATACTTTGCAGAAATGCCGTTGTTCGAATCTGGTTTCGCGATGAACCTCCTGGCCCATCACCTCCTATCTGACTAAGAACATTAGTATATCGGGGAGACCCTGTAATAACTGATTCAAATTGACCTGGCTGAGTCACTACTTCTTCATAAGTGGACACATTTGAAAATTGCGCATTGTAGTTGTTAGCAGAACCGGGGGCGGTGTTGTCATTAGCTCTGTTTCGGATGACCTCTCCAAGTGCAACTTTAGACTCCATACTTTGACCCGCTCCTTCTGCATATATAGTTCTTGCCATATGACCCAAATTACTGTTTAGGGATATTTCGATACTTTGGGGATTAAGGAGCATATCGCGATCATCACCATATGTTTGATAATCCTCTTCGATAAAAAACCGATCTGGCAAGTCATTTTCAACAGTGTACAAATGGTTTCCTTGGCTATCAAAAACGTGATCATCTGGCGGAGAAATACTTCTACCATCTGGATCAATTAACAACACCGGATTATTCAGTGTATAGTTGTATCCGTTCATCCATACATACTCACCCGCCAGCGGATCAACCCCCATAAACCTCCCCACCTCCGGGCTATACTGCCGAAACCCGTAATCCAGCAACCCACTCCTCCCACACATCCTCCTTCCCATTATACAAATAATCCTGGCTCGGGTTCGGCCACAACGGCGTGGTGCCGCGCAGCGGCAGCCCGAAGGGATAGTACAACTCCCGCTGTAGTACCTCCGCCGTGGCGGGGTCCGCCAGGGAGGAATTGATAAACCCATCACCGTCCCGGTCCTCGAACAGCACCACAGTATTACCCAGGTGGTCTTTGAGGGTGTACTGGAAACGGGGGCGAGGGTCGGGGTCTTCCTCCGTCGCGGCGGGGAAGGTGACGCGGCCGTTGGGAAATTGGTAAGAGCGTATCTTGTCATCCTCCACCAGCAGGTTATGCAAGTAGTAGCGGGTCGTGTCATTGGCGCGGCGCGTGTACACGCTGCCGTCGGTGCGGTAGGTCATCTCCATCGTCCCATTCACGGAAGGGGCGGTGATGGTACTCGGAAAGTTAAAGGCATTGTAGGTCAGCCCGCGCTGACCGTCGGAGGTGACGTTACCGGCCCCGTCGTGGCCGAAAGTGCCCACCGCCGGCTCGAAACCGAAGGGTTGGGCCGTGCCCACCGCATTGTCCGCAATGTCCTGAATCTGGCTGGTCGGGTTACCCTGATCGTCGAGCCGGTAAGAATACACCAACCGGTCGATAAAATCATACTGCGCCGTGGCCACCTGGTCCAGGGTCGCGTCCGTCCGGCCCCGCCGGTCCAGTGTCAGGATGTTACCGGCCAAATCATAGCCATACCAGGCGGAATAGGCATCGTCCACGACATAGTCCCTGGAAATTTTGTGCCGGGCCTCCTTCACGCGATGGTCGGCATCATAGGTGAAATTGTAGCTGCTCGTTCCCAGGAAGCAGTCCCCGGAATAGTCGATCTGGTCGATGTCCAGTCCGTTGTAGCGATTTTTCTGGTGGTAAAGGTTGGGCGAGGTGCTGTAGCCGAGGAAAGGGTTGCTGGTGGTGTAGGTTTCGGGCGTGCCCCCGGCTGGTGCCGGGGTCGGCGTCTTCCAGGCTCGCTGTTCGCTCGGTGCTGCGCACTGGCGGCTGCGCCGCCCCCTTTCAGGTGCCTCACGCGATTAGAAAAGAGACCAGTTCTCTTGAATTGAGAAAAGCATCCTAATCAATTCTATAAATATACTTCAACAGCATCCTCATATGCTATATTAAGTTAATCCACCACCCTCTTTTCTATGAAAATTTTCATTGTAAGAGTGTCCTTTTCTAATTCACTCACAATATTAGATATTGTAGGATTGCTTAGAAAAACATCAACGCTATCACGGTCATACACTGTTACTGTAGCATTAGTATCTATTTTTGAAAAAGCCGTAATAATACCAACGCTCCCCTCTACTACTGCATGCTCTAACTGCTTTTTCAGATAGTAATACCCGCTTAAAAAAGACAGTGATACAATTAAACATACAATAATCGCTACCGTAAAAATTTTGGTTAATCGTTGCATCCGCTTACGCATTTTTCTTGGGTGTATCTCACACTCGCTCTTCCTTCAAAACTAGAATTTTCAGAAACCTGAACATTCAAGTTGCCCTCAGGAGTAATAGCAAATGAGTTTGTCATCTTTCTTATATAGTTCGAGCCATCTGATCGGGTTGCAACATCGGTGGTTCCGTCTTTGCTCCACCGTATCCCTACAACACCTGATTCGACATCAGCAGCTAATAAGTCTACTGTGTTTGCAGCAGCATTTAAACTGTTATTAAATAGATCAGTGTTTTCATCAGACATCTGGCCTCTTATGCTTTTGGCAGCATCGCGTAAAGCACTGGATGCAAATCTATCTGGAATTCCCCATCCCTCCGTTTCAGCTGAACGAATTCCATATGCAACAGATCCGGCAAATGTAGCATCTTGAATACCAACAGAAACTCCTTTGCTTGGAGAATATTCTCCCCCAATTGCAAGACCATCAACAGAGACTCCAAAATTAATCTTATTTCCTGATCCTATGTCAATTACCAAGCCAAGAGCAAATTGAGAGCTATTCGTGTTGTTAGTATTCTTGTCGACACTAGTCACTAAACCCGAAATAAGAACTTCAGCTTTTTGCAACCCATGTAAATCAATATGCGCCAGTGGCTCATTCTCCGCATAGTTATAAGGACTCACCCAAGCAAACTCCCCCGCAATCGGATCAACCCCGGTAAACCGCCCCACAGTAGGATCGTACATCCTGAATCCGTACGCCAACAACCCACTCTCCCAAACATCCTCCTTCCCATTATACAAATAATCCTGACTCGGCTCCGGTGCCAACGGGGCCGTGCCGCGCAGCGGCAGCCCGAAGGGATAGTACAACTCCCGCTGCAACACCTCCGCCGTGGCGGGGTCTGCCAGACTGGAGGAGATGATCCCATCCTCATCCCGGTCCTCGAACAACACCACCGTATTGCCCAGGTGATCGGCCAGGCGGTACTGGAAATGCGGCTGCTCGTCCTCACCAAACGTCACCCGCCCATTGGCGTGCTCGTACGACTTGATCGCACCATCCTCAATGATCAACCCGTGCAGGTAGTAGCGGGTTTGGTCCGCCGTGAACCGCTTGAAGATCGTGCCGTCCGTCCGGTACACGTTCGAGACGGCTTCGCCGTCGCCGTTCGGGCTTAGGACGCTCGGTAGGTTGAAGGCATTGTAGTGCAGGCCGTCGGAGGTCATGTTGCCTGCGAGATAACAGTTCAAACGATAAATACTTCATTTCTTGCAATGAATATTAATTATTCGCAATCAAAGTTTTTCATGTTTATAACCGGTTCTCCGTCAAAATCTGAGATGCTGATCCGCACCCCTCTGCTAATAAGCACAGCCAATAGAAGGTCATGAGGCATGAAGTACAGGGGAGGAAGGAAATAGCCTTTTGGAGTAAAGATAGTCGATAATATTTCGCAAGTTGAAATATCGTGATACTGTTCGATACTTTGAGGGCTTATTTTCCGGTCCAATCTAAATAATGATGTTCCCCCCCTCCTTAGTCCTTTATTCAATAAGAGTTTTGTCTCTTCAAAACTGAGATCACTGGATTGGACGGGTTCAAACCAACTTGTAGCGACCAGTTCCAAATAATTATTTGGTTTCGAGTCGTGGTTAATAAGCATCAAGTAATTTGCTCCCATATTTATGGCTTTTTGATGAGTTGATACATCAAAATCAGTAAAAGGAGGTACATAGTGCAGTTGCTCGATTGAGTCAGTTATAGTGAAACAACCTAGGACTTGTGATTTTCATCTTAGTCGATTTTGTGTAGTTTAAACTTGATTATCAATGAGTTATGCACAAGGCATGAATCCGGGCGTTTTCACAAATCTTCAGTTGTTGTACTATATTTGACAGGAGCAACTGCTTACGACAGTTGCAATAATAAATGCTGAAATGAAAATTCTCATATCCGATTTAAGTTTTAATTAGGATCAAAATCTGCTGGTGCAATCAATTTTCTAGGATTAGGCTGTCCAGTTTATTAGGCTTGAACCAGTACAGGTTCTCCACTCGCTTCTTGGAGACCTCTCCCCCGGCTCCTCTCCAAAAGATAGGGGTGACGAGATTAAGGGGACCCAGAGGAATAGCCTAGCCGCACAGCGGAAAGGAATGATGTTTCGCGTTATATTTCTTAGCCTGCTTCAGCACCATTTCCAAGTATACCCTACTCCGGAGCGCACCGCTCCCCTTCGATCCTTCATTCCCTCCATCCCTCCATCCTTGCCTTCCGCGTGAGGTGCCTGGAAGGGGCGACCGGAGGGAGCAGCCCGCAGGGCCGAGGCGGCAGCCGCGCCTGGAAGGGACCGACGCCGACCGTCAGGGAGGGGGCACGCCCGCAAAACACGCTTACACGCCCACGAAAAAGCCCGGAACCGAGGCGTTAACCTCCGTTCCGGGCCGGGAAGAATAGGGGCTAAAAGTTAGTACTTGTAGACGGGGCGCACGACGCGCTCGCCGCCGCTCCAGATCTCGAGGAAGTAGGTGCCGGGGGTAAAGCGGCCCAGATCGAGGCGGGGGGCGGTGGTGTTGACGGGCCGGTCGATGAGGCGACGGCCGGCGGCGTCATAGAGGCGGATGCGCTCGGCGGTGACGGGCAGATCGACGGTAAGGACGGCGCGGACGGGGTTGGGCGCGAGGGTGAGTTCGGCGGCCCAGACGGGTTCATCGGTACCGACCACGAAGCTGATGTCAGCGGCGGTGCGGGGGAGGAGCTGGTAGCCGTCGAGGAAGGGCGAGCTGTTGTCGAACTGGCCGCCGATGCCGGTGATGCGGTAGTTGCCGCCGAGGAGGTCGAACATTTCGATGCCGAAGATGTCGGTCACGTCCGAGTCGATGCGGATGGTGATGGTGTTGCCGGCGGTGGTCTGGAAGGTGAGGTTGTCGCCGGAACCCCCTCCGTCGTTACCGCTCAGGTCGGTAAATACTCCTTCTACCACCACGAGTTGGCTCTCGGTATCCTCGCCCAGATCATCCACCTGGGTGGGGGCGAATAGCGTATTGCCCATGGACTGGAGGGAGACATCGGTCGCTTCGATCTGGAGCAGGCCGTTGAACTGGCCGACGGTGCCGGTGACGGTGACCTCATCGCCTTCGGTGAGGGTGTAGCCGAAGTTATCGCCGTCGCTGAATACGCCGATGCCGTTGTTGTCGTCGCTGATGAGGGTGAACTGGAGGCCCTGGGGGCGCAGGTTGATGCCGTAAACCGTGCCGGTGACGGACACATCCTGGCCGAGGGAAGTGCCGACGCCGTCGGCATTGACATCGTCGATATCGTCGATCTCGACGACGGAGGTGATGCCGTCGTTATCCTCGATGGTGATGGTGAGCATGCCCTGACCGGGGGCCGTGGGGGCACCCGTGAAGGAAAGACCGATGGTTTCGTCGTTCTCGTCGTCGGCGTCGTCGATGATGTTGATGGTAAAGACCAGGGTGTCGGCACCTACCGTGGCGGAGTAGTCCTGCATGGTCGAACCGATCGTATAATCGCTTCCTGCGGTAGCCGTGCTTGCTACACTAGTGACCAGGGTGATGGTACCGGCCGTGCCGTCTACGTTGTCGATAGCGACGCGGACGGTGACGGTGCCGGCAGACTCATCGACCGTGATCTGGTTGGTGGTGAACGAAGCGGTGGTACCGGCGGCGGGGCAGCTGGCCTGGAGGCCGGGATTGGCGAATACTTCGATGCCGGCGATGGAGAACCCGGCCGAGGTGCGGGCGAAGTCCCAGTTGGCGGGATCGTCGTTATCGGAAGTGACATCACAAAGAACAATGGAAGCGCCGTCACCGTCGGTACCGAGGGGCCAGGGGGCCGCATCGTCGAAAGTGACTGCGTCGATGACGTTGAGGCTGTCGGAGGTAGAGATTTCGATGGTTTCGCCGCCGTTGCTGAGGGCGCCGCCGGTCCACTGGAACACGTCGCCGGTATAACCGTAGGTATCCACGAAAGCCGAGCTATCGACGGCCAGGATGACGATGCCGTTGGCGGGCAGGGTGTAGGCGGGGAAGGTGAAGTCGACGCCGCTGGTAAAGACCACGCCGGTCAGGTCGGTGGCGGTGGCATCGAGGTTGGTTATTTCCAGAAATTCGAGGCTGTCGGCACCGCTTTCGGGCGGGTTGTACATGATTTCGGTGATGGCGATGTTGGCCACCACCGCCGCTGACTGTACGGTAACGGTGCCCACCATGCCGAGGGTGACGTGGGGATCGCACTGATAATCGTAGGTGCCGGCTTCGGTGAAGACGTACTGGTAGACCCAGCCGGCACCGGCGGTTGCGTTGCCGAAGCCATCGGGGTTGCCGGGGAAGGTGGCCAGGGTGCCGTTGACGTTGTGGAAACCCTGGACGTTGGTCCAGGTGACGGTGTCACCGAGGGAAATGGTGATGTCTTTGGGCGTAAATACGTTAGAACTGACCTGAACGGCGATGTTCGCCTGGGCGAACAAGCCGGCCGAAAAGAGGCAGCAAAATAAAAGAAGGGTAAAGTTCCGCATGGGGTTCTTTGAATTAATGAGATAAAAAAAGATGTAATCGCGTGTCCGCCGGAGGCGGGCACGGTAGTCATTGCCAGTCGTTGTTTGTATGGGGGAGTAGCCGAGGGTGATGCCATCTTCTGCCGAGGCAAGATTGACCCCTTAATGGTGGAACAGAACGAACCACCCGGAATGTTCTAGCGATAATGTAAAGATACTCCCTTTCGTTCAAATGCCGAACCATTGCCGGTTTCGTAAATTTGTGTGCTCATCCCGTCCGCCTGTATGCCCTACTTCTACTTAATTGTCTCCTTATTACTCGTTTCTCCACTTTCCGGTGCCGCACCGCCCGCGCCCGAGCCGTTTGCGCTGACGGTGGAAGCCCAGCCGGGCGATGGTATCTACTCGCTGCTGCGCCGCTACCAACTTGACGGCTTTTCCTGTAACTTCGGAGAGTTCTACCGCCTCAACGACCTGAAAAAGAACAGCAGCCTGCGGGTGGGCCGTACCTACCAACTGCCGATCAAGGTGTACACCTATAATGGTAAGAGCATCCGCTCGACCATTGGCAACAACGACTGGGACACGGCCGTGAGCATCCAGAAGTACAACGAGCGGCTGACGGCCGAGGGCGTACGGATCGAGGATTTCCGCAAGGACAAGATCCTCTGGCTGCCCTTCCACCTGCTGAACTGCCCGACCGAGAACCTCGATATTCCCGCGCCCGCCGCTTCCACGCCTATTGCGGCTACGCCCAGGGCGGGTAGCGATGCCGCCACCGCCAGCAAGGACGGCGAGAACGCCATTGCCCTGCGGCAACCAAAAACCACCACCGGCAAACGACGCTTCGCTATCTTCGGCGAGCAGCACGCCTACGTACCCCTGATCGACACCAAACTGAGCGGCAAGGTCTACTACATCGTGGCCGGCCACGGCGGTCCGGACCCCGGCGCGATGACTAAAAGCGGGGATTACACCCTCTGCGAGGATGAGTACGCTTACGACGTGTCGTTGCGGCTGTGCCGTAACCTGATCGCCCACGGGGCTACGGCCTACATGATCAACCGCGATAACGACGACGGCATCCGGGAGGGCAAGTACCTGGATTGCGACAACGATGAAAAGCTGTGGGGCGATATCAGCATGTACCGGGGGCAGAAGGCGCGGCTATTTCAGCGGTCGAACATTATCAATACCCTTTACGAAACCAATAAATCGCACGGCGTAACGGAGCAACTGATGATCGCCATTCACGTGGACAGCCGCAACCGCCGCGAGCGGATCGACCTGTTCTTCTACCACCACGCCACCAGCGAGGTGGGCAAGCAACGCGCCGAAAAAATGCAGCAGGTAATGCAGCGCCGCTACAAGCAGCACCGGGCAGGCGGAGCCTACCACGGCAACGTTTCCGCGCGCGACCTGCATATGCTGCGCGAGGTGAAGGCACCCGGCGTGTACGTTGAGTTGGCCAATATTCGTAATGTCGCCGATCAGCAACGTATTATCCTGGCCCGCAACCGGCAGCTGCTAGCCGACTGGTTACTAGAGGGCATCATGAATTAGGGCAATCGGTAATTAGCAACATATCGGCCCCGGCTGACGTTTTGAAAAAAATGGCATACGTAAATCGGCCCATCCGCCCGTAGCCTCGCCCGCGCCGTGCCCGAACACCCGTGCGGCGAGCTACCGGATCGGCCCTTCTCTTTTTTGTCGCGGTACTACCATTGAGCGACCGATCATTCCGCAGGATATAGCGGGCTGCTCCCCAAAACTGTTTTCCATGAAAAACACCCTTGCCACCCTCTTTGCGCTCTTCCTGGTGAGTTGCGCTTTCGCCCCCCTGCGGGCCGAGCGAATCTTCGTACTCTTCGACGCGAGTTGCATGGACCGGATCGAATACGACCAACAGCGGCAAGACGGCCGCGCCGGCTACTATATGTACCACATCAACCTGCGGCCCGGCGAGAAACTGGTGCTGGAAACCGGCGTGGAAAGCGACATCGAGCAGAATTACCTGCCACCCAACTACCTGACCTGCGCTACCGGCGGCTTCGACGCTGCACTGGGACAGCGAATCAATGCTAATATCGACGAGGTTTTCCTGCTGCGGCCCGAGGGCCGTTCGTACCGCGTGGTGCCCGTCATGTCGGCGGCCTACTCCACGCAGCAGGGTCCCTTCCTGACCTACGATTCGCCCAAGTACCGGTTTCGCTTCAATACGGAAAACGGTATAATCGGAGAAAACCTGGCTTACGATAATCCCGGTGCCAAAGTTTACTTCGAGGGCCGCGAGGAAAACGGCTGTACGGGTAACTACTTGTTTCGGCAGATCGCGCCTCAGTCGGCTTACCCGATCATGGAATTTAAACTCGCGCCCGAGTTGGGTATCGTGGAAGAGAGAAACGGCTCCAATACCTCATCCGCCGGTGCTACCCTGATCACGGCGCGGCAGGTAAACGGACAAAATGTAGACCGCTGGCTGCGCGATAATTGCAACCCGGGGTCTAGCCCCTACGCGGCTACCACCACTACGGTGGGCGGGCCGGTCACTTACGGCAACGAAGGCATGGCTATCGGCCGACCGGTCTACCAACCATCCGTATCGGCCCAGGATATGCTGCTGCCTCCGGGTGCGCAAGCAATTGGAAGCGGAAATCCCGCGATGGCCGCTCCCGCTCCCGCTCCGGCCGCCGGTAGCGGAAGTACGGCCGCCGGTGCCGCCACGCCGCCCGAGGGCGTACACGAGGTAGCCAAGGGCGAAACGCTCTACGGCATTTCACGCCGCTACGATATTACGGTAGACCAATTGAAAGAGTGGAACAACATGGCCTCCACCACCCTGCTGGTGGGCCAGTCACTGCGCGTCACGCCGCCCCAGGTGGGTATGGCCTCGCGTGGTTCCGCATCGGCGAGTGCTCCGGCAAGCAACGCGGCTTCCGCCTATCCATCCGCCGGTGTCACCGGTCAGGGTAACGCGGCCGCCGCCCCCAACCCGAACGAGCGAATGCACATCGTGACCGCCGGCGAAACGGTGGCCGGCGTGGCACTGAAGTACGGCTATACGGAAGCCAAATTCCGGGAGATCAATCAACTCGGTACGCGGGAGATCATCAAGATTAACCAGCGCCTCAAGACCAGTGATTGCAACTGCCCCGCGCCGGCCGTGCCGGCGGCGGGTGGCTCGGTGGGTGTACAGAATTATTCCACGGGCTACGTTCAGCCGCAGAGCTACCAGCAGCCCGCCGCTCCCCAGCAGTCCTACCCCGCGCAGCCGCAAACACAGTCGTACAATAGCTACCCCGCGCAGCCGCAACAGCAGCAGTACGAGACTTACCCCAGCCAACCGCAGCAGTACGGTGGCTATCCCGCGCAGCCGCAGCAACAGCAACAGTATGAGTCTTACCCCAGCCAGCCGCAGCAGTATGGCGGCTATCCCGCCCAGCCGCAGGAATACGGCGGCGGCTACAGCCCGTCGGCAACCGGTGCGCCAGTCAACCAGTCGCGGGGATCGACCATCAATAACAATACTTCTTTCGGTAGCGGGGCCGTGGTGCCCGAGGCCTACGATTATACGCCTACGCCCGCACCCAATACGCCCCCGGTCATGCGCCCGCGCGGCAGTGGACCGGCCGACCCCGGTGTACAGAACTATAACCCCGCCCGCAATTACCAGTATAACGAGACCTACACGCCGCCCGGGGCCTACACCGGCGACGTGCCCATTACCTACGGCAGCGGCGGCAGCAGCCTGCCCGCGCAGAACCGCCGCGTACACGTCGTGCAGGAAGGCGAGAGCCTTTACGCTATCTCGCGCCGCTACAACATGAATACGGATCAGCTCCGTGCGCTGAACGGACTGACGGCCGGCGAGGTCATCATTCCTTTTCAGCGGCTTTATATCGAATAGGGGTTTAGAACAATCGGCGGTTAAACGCTTTTGGGAAAGGGTAGTGTCGTAAGTTGCGGCACTACCCTTTTCTCATTTATCCTACCGCTTAATGCTCTTCCTCTTCGCCGTCATCGCCATCGGCTTTTCCTTCTTTTGTTCCATCTGGGAAGCCGTCCTACTCAGTATCCCCCCCTCCTACGTGCACACCAAGCAGCGAGAAGGGACGCGCACGGGCGATCTGCTGCAAGAATTCAAGGCCGACATCGACCGGCCGCTTTCAGCCATTCTTTCGCTCAACACCATCGCCCATACCCTGGGTGCCCTGGGCGTGGGTGCCACCGCCGATGCCGTCTACGGTAGCGAGGACCTTATTTGGTTCGGCTACCAAATGCCTTTCGGGGCCGAAGCCGTCATCGGTTTCGTGATGACGCTGGCTATCCTGATCCTTTCCGAGATCATCCCCAAGACGCTGGGCGCTACCTACTGGCGGCAACTGGCACCCTTTACGGTGCGCAGCTTGTACATCCTTACCCTCATCCTCACCCCCCTGGTCTGGATGAGTGCCTTCATCACCAACCGCCTGAAGGGAAAAACGGAGGGCAGTATTTTTAGTCGCGCCGATTTTACCGCCATGGCCGACATCGGCGAAGAAAGCGGCGTACTAAAGGAGAATGAGGGCCGCATCCTGCGCAACCTCATGCAGTTCGAGACCGTGGAAGTAGAGCACGTCATGACGCCGCGTACCGTGGTCCGGGCCGCTAAACTGGACATGACGCTGCAAGCTTTTCACGCCGAATTCGGCAAACTTCCCTTCAGCCGTTACCCCGTCTACCGCGTCAACCGCGACCAGATGGATGGCTACGTACTGAAGACCGAGGTCATGCAGGCCCTGCTCGACGGCAGGGGTGAGGAAAATATCGAAACTGTTTTTCGCGAGATCATGCACGTCAACGAGCACACCCCCCTGCACACGCTCGTGGATAAGCTACTGGAGAAGCAGGAGCAGATCGCTCTGGTCGTCGACGATTTCGGTGCCATGGAAGGTCTTGTCACGATGGAGGACGCTATCGAAACCCTACTCGGCATGGAGATCGTGGATGAGATGGATAGCGAGGTCGATATGCAATTGCTGGCCCGTGAAAACTGGAAAAAGCGTGCCGCACGATTCAATCTGGAGATACCCGAAAATACGACGACAACGCTGACCAATCCAGTGGACCCAAAGGATATGAAGTAAGAATTTTGCTGTATGATGGTAGGTGGCCCCCGGCCGCTAAGGCGTCCGGCCGGGCTGTTCCGCCGCTCCCTGTTCGGTCGGCCCTGCGGGCTCGTCGCTACCGCTCCGCCGGCTCCCATCCCTGGTCCGATTAATGCCTACCTTCGCTCCCGCCGCAACCGCCCACCCCATGCAAGCCCGCCTTTTCGCCCTCGATACCGCCCTGATCACCCAGCGAACCGTCATCCGCCGCTTCCGTGAAAACGAAGGCAAGCAATTCTACAAACTCGTCTCGGAAAATCAGGACTACCTCGCCGACCACTTCCCCGGCCTCTTCGACCAGGTTGCCGACCCCGAATCAACCGAGGCCCTGGTGCGCACCCAACTAGCCGAATGGCTGCTACAGGAAGGCTACGCCTTTGGCATCTGGCGCAGTGCCGAACCGGAACTCATCGGATATATCCGCGTTTTCAACCTGGACTGGCATACCCCCAAGGCCGAAGTGAGCTATTTCCTCGACCGTCGCTTCACCCGTCAGGGCATCATGACCGAGGTGCTGGCGCGTGTCGTCAGCTTTGGCTTTCGCGATCTGGAAATGGCCAAGCTATATCTCCATACCCTCCAGGACAATTATCCCTCGCAGCGCGTGGCGCGACGCAGCGGCTTCCGGCGGGAGGGTGATCTGCGGGCCGCATTCCGGTCCAATACCGGCCTGCTTCAGGACCTGCTCCGCTTCGGCCTGACGCGTTCGGAGTATGGGGAGTGAGAGTAGTTGGTATACAGCATTGGATCCCGACGACCACGTCGGGGAAGCGAGGAAAGAATTACAGCATTGGATCCCGACGACCACGTCGGGGAAGCGGGGAAAGATTACAGATTAGCGAATACGGAATACAGAACGATCGCTATCCCACCCTCCCCCCCTTCGGGCAACCCAAAAAACTCACCTTCCCCACCAACTATCCCCACCCCACCAACCGTCTACCTAGGCATGAAGAAAACCATCATTTGCCCCTGCCTACTGGTGCTCATATTGTTCGGCTTCGCGGCCTGTAATGACGACGACCAGAACACCCCGCTCACCGGCCTGACCGGCGATTACCTGCTCACGGAAACCAGCGGCGGCTTCGCCGGCACCGGTTTTCCTGTAGACCCCGTCAACGATCCGCAGACGCTGACAATAGATCAGGATTCGTTTCGGTTTTTCGATAACGGGACACTGCAATCATCCTTTGCCTACGTAGCCTTGCCCCCTACGACGAATGACGTTGATTACGACCTAATCATCACCGCTCCAGTGGACACGGTAATTCCGGTTCTCTACTACCTTAACTTCTCGGATGATGACTCAAAAATCACCCTGGACCCCGGCTGTTGCGACCAGTTCGTGCTGACATACACGCGACAGTAGGAATAGCGGCGAAACTGGATCAAGCGGTGCCGGGCTTCCCCGCGTGAGGTGACCGGAGGGGCGTTAGCGCACGAAGTGCCGAGCGATCAGCGAAGCCCGCAGGGGACCGACCGCCGCCCCTAGGCGGCGGGCACGCCCGAAAAACGACGCCGCCCCTGCTTCCAATGATGAAGCAGGGGCGGCGTTTTAGAGCGCGTCTAAAATTTTTAAGAACTGAGGATCAATTATTTAAGGTTCCGGCTAAACAAAAAATCACGCGCATAGCGGGTTATGTTAGTTAGTTTTTGTGACGCCAGGTTCTAAAATACTTGGTTCTCAGGAAGTAAAAATTTAGACACGCTCTTAGCGTGTCAGGAAGCGAAGACTACTCGCGGTCGAAGCGCATTTCCTGGATGATGAGCTTGCCGGCGGCTTTGCGCAGGTAAATGTAGACGCGGAACACGCCGTTGCCGGTGGCCAGGTTGCCGATGCAGTACTCGGCGTCGCTGCCCTGGGAGGTACCCTGGTACATTTGGTTGAAATTGCGGGGCGGGTAGGTGCCGAAAAATGTCTTGAGCTGGGCCACGGCCTTGTCCTTGGGAAAGACGTCTTCCTTATCGAGGAGCGATAGCTCCACCTCGGTATCGAAATGGCTGGATAGTGCCGCCACGTCGCCGGCACCCAGGGCGCGGGAGATATTATCGAGGCCCGCCGTTTGGGCGGAGAGGCCCATGAGCGTAGCGGAAAACAGGAATAACAGGAAATATTTCATAAGGGTAAATTGAGCGAACCATAAGTAGGGGAAGCCGAAAAAACGGGCCGAATCGTAAGCATAACGAAATGGCGGCGGGAAAATTGGCGACCCCCGTTACCAGCGGTTCTGACGTAGTTATAAACGTCGGGACACTAAAAGTGTGGGTTGCAAAACGTTAAACTTTGCGAGCCGCACTGTGAAGGAATGGCTGAATTGCTCGTTCGATTTGCTCCTTTCGTCTAGAATTGTAGCCAACCGGACGCCTTTAACGCGATCGTAACACCTTTTGTAAAATACCGGACCTATTTTTGAATTTCAAAACCCTGCGTCATGAAAACAATGTTACCCTTCCTCGCTTTGCTACTCTTTTTCGTTTCCTGCGCCACGCCCAAAACCATCGTGCGGATGGAGCCGCAGGCCGAAACCACCGACCTGACGTCGCGCTACTTTTACGGCACCGAGATGATCGGTCAGGCCGTTGGCGACATAACGGCCGAAGCCGGCTTCTATGACGCCGAACCCGACTACCTGATTTTTCACATCGAGTTGGAAAATACTTCCACTACGGAGATTTACGATCTTGACCCGGCTGATTTCTACTTGCGTACCGATCTGGATAACCGCATTCGCGCCATCGACCCGGAGGTGCAGCGGTTGGGCATGGATGTAGAACAGTCGGTGAATGAGGCGAAAAGCAAAAATTCCGCGCTGGCACTGGGTGCATTAGCGATAGGCGCGGCCGTAGCCGTGGCCGTTATCGACCTGAACCAGCCCGGAAATACGGCCGGCGATGTCTTGAATACGGCCTCTTTCGTTACTGATGTTTCCATCGATCTGGCAACGACCGCCTTGCTATTGATTCCGAGTAACGGGCCGACTAACGTCTACTACGCACCGCCCTTTAGTACCGACACCCCACCTACCTTCGAGCGGCTTTTCTGGCTGGACCACGCCCTGCGCCGCACCACCCTGCGCCCCGGAGAGCGGATCGTAGGTAAACTGGTCTTTCCCCGCGCCGACTACGTTTCCGACGTGCAACTGGTGCTGCCCGTGCCCGGCGGCGAAGCCGTGCTGCCCTTCCGCCAGGAGGTTATCAACCCAGGCCCCATCCGCAACCGACGCGCAAACTAATTGACGCCAAACAAGCGGGCGGACGGCCGCGTTTGCGGGGCAAACACTATCCGCAATGAGCAACCTCCGCGTAGCTAATGACGGCGACACCCTGGCCGCCGATTTCGCCGAACACCTGATCGAACGCATCGCCGCTAAAAAAGGCGATGCGTTCTACCTCGCCCTCTCCGGCGGCAGCACCCCGAAAAAATTATTCGCCCTGCTGGCGGCAGATGACTACCGCGACCGCGTGGACTGGAGCAAGGTGCAGTGGTTCTGGGGCGACGAGCGGCTGGTGCTCCCCACCGATCCGGAAAGCAATTATGGCGTAACGAAGGAGCTTTTATTCGATAAGGTAAAGGTGCCGGCGGATAACATCCACGCCGTGCGCACCAACCTGGAACCCCAAGCCGCCGCCGCGGATTATGCCGCCACCATCCGGCGGATTATACCCGCTAATACGGACGAGCCGCCGGTATTCGACCTCATCATGCTGGGCATGGGCGATGACGGCCACACCGCCTCCATCTTCCCGGACAGCATGGAGTTGCTGACGCACGAAGACATCACGGCCGTGGCCACGCACCCGGACAGCGGGCAACTGCGTGTTACCTTTACGGGCGCGCTCATTAATGCCGCCGCGGAGGTTGCCTTCCTGGTCGGCGGTGCCGCCAAAGCGGACCGCCTGAGTATGATCCACAACCAGCAACCCGGCTACCTGAAGTACCCGGCCGCGCACATCCGACCCACGGAGGGCGAATTATACTGGTTCATGGACGAAGCCGCCGCTAAACAGATCCAGGTGGGCTAATTCCTCACACTTCGCCCAGTGCCAGAACGAAAAATGTCAGCATGAACGGCATGGATACCCAGAACCATTCGTTCATAAAAATGATCATCAAGATAAAGATGACCAGCGAAATGCCGAAGTAGAGCCAGTATTTGCGACGCTGCTCGGCGGTTGAATTTTCGGTAAACATGGTGGGGTGATAATTTAGAGGGCAAAAGTAAGGAAAAAGGGGCGGCTTTGCCACCCCTTTGGACTTCGCCCGAACTTTAGTAGGCGGCGCTGCCGCTGGTAACTTAGTGGTTTTTAATAAGCCTACGCGTATCGAGCCGGTCGAGCGATCCCCAGATCCGAGCGGGCCGGCGTAGTCGGGGCAGTTGCATGGTGCGGGACGGTAGCCTACGGGCGCCTAGACGTAAGGTGTTGCGTCCCTACCTTCATTCATTGACATTCCGGTGGTTCGTCTGCACTGCCGGGGCCGACCAATCACGCCGCAGGGGGTCATCGTGGAAATACTGGATGGCTTCCGGGATGTCGAGGAACTGGTGATCGGCCCCGATCTGCTCCATCAGGCCGGTGCGGAACAGGTTATCACGCACGGGGCCGATGGCCCCGCTCAGATAAAAGGCGACACCGCCGGCCTGCACTTTTCCGATCAGGCGTTCCAGCACGAAGGCACCGGTACTATCCAGGGAATGGATAGAACTACAATCCAGTACAATCAGCCCTAGTTCCGGGCCTCGACGCTTGATGCGCGCTTCCACGGCATCACGGAAGTACTCGGCGTTGGCGAAATTCAGTTCTGAATCGAAGCGGAGGACGAGGGTATCGGCCGGCACCTCCAGGCTGGCAAAGCGGTCGATATTGCGGTAGTAATTGGTGTCCGGCAGGCGGCCCAGTTCGGCGATGTGGGGCCGGGCGTTACGGAGTACGATAATGGCCAGCGAAAGTAGCAAACCAGCTCCGATACCGAATTGCAGACCGCCGAAAACCGTGATTAGCAGGGTAGCTAGCAGGGTGGCAAACTCCGCGCGATCGAATTTCCAGAGACGGACCATCTCCTTGCCATCGAACAGGTTTCGGACCGACATGATGATAACCGCCGCCAGCGCGGGCAGGGGCAGGTAGTAAAACGCTCCGGTCAGCAACAGCAGTGCCACCAGAATCACGCCCGCCGCAAACAGACTCACGAAACCCGAGCGTGCCCCCCCCGCCTCGGCTACCGCCGAGCGGCTGAAACTAGCCGACGTGGGGAACCCCTGGAAAACGGCACCCACCATTTTGGTCAGGCCCAAGGCAATCAGCTCGCGATTGGCCTGGATACGGTAATACTCGTGCTTGGCCTCAAAGGTCTTTCCGATTGCCAGTGTTTCCACCGTGCTGATGAGCGCAATGATGGCCGCCGCCGGTAACAGTGCTTTGATCAGGCTCGTATCCCAGGCGGGCACCAGCAGTTTGGGCAACCCGCTAGGGATATAACCCACCACCTGCACGCCCACTTCATCCAGGCCCAGTAGCCAGGCAGCCGGCAGAGAAATCAGGATCACGTAGAGGCTGGCCGGCCAGTTGGGCCGCCATCTTTTCAGTGCCACCAACAGTCCCAGGCAAACGGCACTGATGAGTGGGGTACGCCAACCCATCTTCGGCAGGGCGAGTAGCAGGTTCCAGATATCATTATGAAAATACTCCCCCCGGGCCACGGGAATCCCGAACAGGTATTTCATCTGCGACATCACGATCAGGATCGCCGCCGCCGACGTGAACCCGCTGATGACCGGCCGGCTCAGAAAACTGACCAGTGCCCCCAGCCGGAATAGTCCCAGTAAAAACTGAAAAACTCCCGCCACGAAGGCCAGCAGTACGGCATAGGTAATGAAAGTATCGGTCTGCGGCACCAGCCCCATCTCCGTCAGGCCGTTCAGGCACAGCAACGCGGCCAGTGCCGTGGGGCCGATGGAAACGTGCGGGCTACTGCCGAAAACGGCATAAAGCACCAGCGGGATCAGCGCGGCATACAGGCCGTAGACCGGCGGCAGTCCCGCCAGCAATGCATAGGCCATGCTCTGCGGCACGCAGAGCATCCCCACCGTGAGGCCGGCCGTCAGGTCGCGCCGCAGATCGCTGCGAGTGTAGGGGCGCGGGCGCACCAGCAAGCCCCGCCGGAACCGTGCCTGGGTCGTTTCGATCATTCGGCGGCGGCTTCGTATTTGGCCCGCAGGCCGGGCACCAGCCGCAGGGCGTTTTCGTAGTAGACCTTGCGCAGCACGTACTCGGGCAGGTCCAGGCCGTACATCCGCCAGAAGGCGTGGTAGCGCTTGTAGTAGGGAAAATACTCGTCAGCCGTTTCCAGCACTCGAAAATAGGTCTCGTACTCGGCGGGCTGGTAACTGTCCTTGCCGAACAGTACGCGGTCGCCGTACTTCGCCAGAAAAGCGTTCACGGCACGAGGTTGGCGGCCCAGTTCGGCGATCACCGCCCCGATCTCCACGTTCAGGTTCGGTATATCGTCCAGCAGACGGCCCAATCTCGCCAGATCGTTAGCACTCCAGGCCATGTGCGCGGCAATAAAGGTAGTGCCCGCATGGCGGCGGTAAATATCGTGCGCTTCGCCCATAATGGTTGCAAAGGGGGCGGGATCGTCAGCCTCGCGTTTGCGGTTAGGGCGCAGTTTCAGTTCCAGCCACCGCTCGTTATCCGCGTCGTGCGGCTGCCAGAACTGGGGCGGATCGGCGGAGTGGATCAGCACCGGCATCCCCAGTTCGCCGGCTTTGGCCCAAACGGGGTCCAGCCGCGGGTCGTTTACCCGGATTCGATTGCCGGCCGCATCCAGGTTGCTCATGCCCTGCGACTTATAAATCTTCAGCCCCACCGCACCGATGGAGTGGTCATATTCCAGCTGCTTCAGCGTGTTTTCCAGCCAGTCCTCGGCGTCGATGCCCCGAAACTCGATGTTGGTGAAAAACGCGATCCGGTTACCGTAGCCCTCCTCGTTCACGTGCTCCACCATCGCCCGCAGGGCCTGCCCGCCGCGGCCGCTCAGGTTCACCACCACGCGCATATTCAGGCTGTCCATTTCGCGGATCAGCTCGTTCAGGTCCTGTTCGGCCATCCGCCAGTGGTGACTGTGAATGTCCACGAACGGATAAGCGGCGCGGGCGGGAATGTGCTCTTCCACCACCAGCGTGCTGGGCGGGTCATACTCCTCCCAGTCCAGGTGCAGCGTGGAGTCGATACCGTAATCCCGCTGGCAAGCCAGGGGCAGGGCAAGTGCCAAAATAAGGAGGGTTAGCAGCGGGGCGCGGTACGGCATGGTGAGTATTTGCCGTAAAGTTACGAAAGTTGGGGGGCGTGTCCCCGGCAAGGGCCGGGGTCGGTACCTTTCAGGCGCGCCTACCGGCTTGGCCCTGCGGGCTGCTCACCGGAACCGTTAATCCGAACCTGCCCCACTGTCAGGGTTCGCCCCTTCCAGCCACCTCACGCGGGTAGGATAATGTTCACTCCGTCAACGGATCGAAGTGCCTGGATCGCAGCTAACACCATTTGCTTGTCACCCGCCAGATCATCGACTACCGTCCAGAAAAAAGCCTGGCGGTTAGCGGGGTAATTCGGTTCCTAACGAACCGGGATGCCTTCCGATTCGTAGCAGATTCCCTCTCCGCTCGAATATTTTTCGTTCGCTAGAGAGTAGTGCCAACCGTTCGGAAGCATTTTTTCCAACGTAACTTACGTGATCGGAGTAAATAGCATCATCGTCCGGATTGTTATGAATTGAAAATCTCCGGGAAAGATATTTTTTCCGGAGATCACCCTAAAACGACCTACAATACTTAGAGCGTGTCTAAAATTTTTAAGCACTGAGGATCAATGATTCGCTTCGCGGCTACTTCGTGGTGCGCGCATAGCGGGTTACGTGAGTCAGTTTTTGTGACGCCAGGTTCTTAAAACTTGGTTCTCGGGAGGTAAAAATTTAGACACGCTCTTAGAGTTGCTTGTGAGATATTAAGCATTCACGAAGCCATCCACCGCTCCAAAACGTTCCTCACCTACCCTTTACCATCCTCCCATGCTCCCCATTCGCCCCGCCATCCGCGCCCTGACGCCCTACTCCTCCGCCCGCTCCGAATTTACGGGAACGGCCGAGGTGTTTCTGGATGCCAACGAAAACCCTTTTCCCGACGGTGGCCTCAACCGCTACCCCGATCCGCTGGCCACGCCGGTACGGGAGGCTCTGGCCGCCCTGCGCGACTTCCCCGCCGAGCAGATCTGCGTCGGCAACGGCAGCGATGAACTGGTGGACCACCTGGTGCGCATTTGCTGCTCGGCCGGTGACGCAATCATCACCAGTCCGCCGGTATTCGGGATGTACGAGGTGGCGGCCGGTCTGTCGGAGGCCGAAGTGATCCGGGTACCGCTGACGGAAGACTTTCAGTTGCGGCCCGACGCTATTCTGGCGGCCGTGACGGAGCGGGCCAAACTGCTCTTCATCTGCACGCCCAATAACCCATCGGGCAATGATTTCGGGGAAGACGCCGTGCTGCGCCTCATCCGTGAATTTTCGGGCATCGTGGTGGTGGACGAAGCCTACTATGATTTCGCCGAGCGACCCAGCTACCTGCGCTACATCCATGATCACCCCAACCTAGTGGTTATCCAGACCCTAAGTAAAGCCTGGGGTCTGGCCGCCGCCAGGGTGGGTTTCGCCTTCGCCGGCCCGGAGATGGTGGGCTACCTGCGCACCGTCAAAATGCCCTACAACGTCAACCAACTGACTCAGGAACGGTCCGCCGCCGTGTTGGCCCGCCCGGAAGTGATGGAACAACGCCGCGCACTCATCCTGGCCGAGCGCAAGCGCGTGGGCGCGGCCCTGCGCGAGCTGCCCTGCGTGAAACGCGTCTTCCCCACCGACGCCAACTACTTCCTGGTCCGCTGCCGGCGGGCGGAAGAGTTGTACCGCTTTTTGCTCGGGCGGGGCATCGTGGTACGAAATCAGACCACCAAAATGCACTGCTCGGGTTGCCTGCGTTTTACTATCGGGTTGCCGGAGGAGAATGACCGCTTGCTGGCAGCACTGGGGGACTTTGCGTGAGGCGCCTGGAGGGGGGCGACGCAGGAGCCGGTGCGTAGCACCAAGCCGACAGGCGCGCCCGCAAGGTGCCGACCCCGTTTGCGCCTTGGCGCAACGGGGGCATGCCCCAAAAAAACATCTCTCAAAACTAGGGAACTTTTTGCAGCCCGCGCCCCGCTAAGGCAGTCATGAGGGCGAACAAAATTAGCACCACGCCCAGGCCGTAGCGTAGCCCGAAGCCGTCGGCCACGAACCCGATGATGGGCGGGCCGAGCAACAACCCCGCGTAGCCGATGCTGGATACCATGCTGATGCCCACACCGCCCGGCAAACCCGGCAGGCGGCCCGCGACGCTGTAAGCGATGGGTACGATGTTGGCCAAGCCCAGGCCGACGAGCAAAAAGCCGAGCACGCTGGTGGGCAACCAGAGCGGCCAGAGGACCAGCGCGATGCCGAGGAGCGAGACGAGTGCCCCGCCCCGCACCAGTAAAAGTGAACCGATGCGTGTACGCAGGGCGTCGCCCAGCAAGCGGCCCAGCATCATGGCGGCACTGAAGGCGACCAGACCGGCCGGTGCCCAGTAGCGCGTGGTGCCCACGGTTTTTTCGAGAAAATTGGTGGACCAGTCGGCCATCGCCCCTTCGCCCAGCATACAACAAAAAGCGATGATGCCGAGCAGAACTAATTCGGATTTAAAGGGATAACGGCGCGGCGCGGATGCCTCGCCCGCTAAGGGAACCGCCCCCCCTACCCGGTCTTCGATGAGTTGACGAACGCACCGGAGGGCAACCAGCAGGCAGACCAGGCAGACGGAAAAGATGTGGGGAAGCAGGTCCAGGCCGGCCAGAATGAAGCCCGCCCCCGTGGCCGCGCCCAGCAACATGCCGCCGCTGAAACTGGCGTGAAAGGAAGACATGATGGGCTTCTTTACTCCTTCCTCGATCAGGATGGCCTGGGCGTTCATGGCGATGTCGAGCGCGCCGGTGCTCATGCCGATGAGGAAGCCGAGCGGTAGCATGGCGTAATAATTGGGTACCAGAAAGAGGCCGGGTGTAAGGAAGCAGTAAGTGAGCACCGCCGCCGCCGTGAGGCGGCGGCTGCCGGCACGGACGATGACGATGCCGGTGAGCGGCATGGCTGCCAGCGCACCCAGGCTGAGGGCGAGCAGCACTAGGCTGAGTTGGCCGTGGGACAAGTCGTATACCTCCTGCACGCGCGGCAGGCGGGCCACCCAGTTGGCGTGGATGAAGCCGTTGATGCCGAAAATGAGGGACACGGCGATCCGGCTGCGGCGGAGGGAAGTGGCGGACATAGAAAACCCGGCCTTAGCCCGTTTTGATGAGCGACAGCAGCTGATCGGAAGATAGCGAGGCACTCATCTCCGTGCCGGACAACAGGCTGTCGGCCAGATCGCGTTTTTCTTGGTGGAGGGCGACGATCTTCTCTTCGATGGTATTCTCGCTAACGAAGCGGTAGACGGTGACCGGCCGTTGCTGGCCGATGCGGTGGGCACGGTCGCTGGCCTGGTCCTCCACGGCGGGGTTCCACCAGGGATCGAGGTGGAGGACATAGTCGGCGGCGGTGAGGGTGAGGCCCGTTCCACCGGCCTTGAGGCTGATGAGGAACACATCGCCCTCGCCCCGCTGGAACGCCTGGACGGCTTCGTCGCGCTTGGCACCGGGCGTGCTGCCGTCGAGGTACTGGTAGGGGATGCCCTCGGCTTTGACCCACTCTTCCACCAGGCGCAGGTGCTTGACGAATTGGCTGAAGATGAGCGCCTTGTGGTTACCCTCGCGCAATTCCTTGATCGTTTCGCCCACGAGCGTGAGCTTGGAACTGTCCAGTTGCACCGACTTGTCTACCAAAGCGGGGTGGCAGGCGGCCTGGCGTAGTTTGGTGAGCTGGGCCAGTACCTGGAACCGCTTGTTGGGTCCTTCGGCGCGGTCGATCTCGTCGAGCGCCTGCTGGCGCAGGGCTTCGTAGAAGGCGCGCTCGCCCGTTGATAGTTCGACCGTCAGGTTGACCTCCGTTTTGGCGGGTAGTTCTTCGAGAACTTCTTCTTTGCGGCGGCGCAGGATGAAGGGCTGGATGAGACGTCTTAACTGGGCGCGCCGCTCGTTATCATTGTTGCGGCTAATGGGGTTCATGTACTTGTCCGTGAACCGCTGATAGGTGCCGAGCAGGCCTGGATTGAGGAAGTTGAACAGGTTCCACAGCTCGCCCAGGTGGTTTTCGATGGGCGTACCGGTGGTGACGACCTTGAACTTACCCCGCAGTTCCATCGCTACTTTCGAGCGCTTGGTAGTGCGGTTCTTAATGGCCTGTGCCTCGTCGAGGATGATGACACCGAACTCGCGGGCCGCCAGGTTCTCGCCCTCGAAGGGAAGCAGGCCGTAGCTGACCAGCAGAATATCGTAGGGTTTAGCAGACTTGATCATTTCCGCACGGTCGCCCGGCCCCAGGAGGATGGGGTTGAGCGTGGGCGTGAATTTGTGGGCCTCGCGCAGCCAGTTGCGCGTAACCGAGGCCGGGGCGATCACCAGGGCGGGGCCTTCCTCGGCGCGGGCCAGGATCATGGCCAGGGCTTGCACGGTCTTACCCAGGCCCATGTCGTCGGCCAGGCAGGCACCCACGCCCCATTCGGCAAGACGGGACAGCCAGCGGAACCCGTCCATCTGGTAAGGCCGTAGTTCGGCGCGGAAGGTGGAGGGTACGCGGGCGGCAATTCGCTGTGAGCTATCCAGGCGTTGGAGGCTCTCGCGCCAGGCCATGTCGGATTCAAAACCGCCGAGTTGATCGGCAATGTCGTCGAACAGACCGGCTGCCAGGGGATGGAGTTGCAGGTCGTCCTTAGTGGTGGAGAGCACGCCCTCCATCTCGCGCAGTTTTCGGCGCAGTTGTTCGGTCAGGGCCACGTACTCGCCGTCGCTGAGGCGGATGAAGCGCGAGCTGGATTCGTCGTCCGCCATGCGTTCCATCAGTTCTCGGAAATTAATGACCTGCTGGTCGTCGATGCGCAGTTCGCCTTCCACGTTAAACCAGCCACGCTCCTGCTGGACACCCAGGGTGAGATCACCGAAATCGGCGGTACCGAGCAGGCGAATTTTCTCGCCCTTGGGGTGTTCGAGCACGATCTTCTCTTCAGCCCGTAGCGGTTGGAGTTCCAGCAGCACGCTGAGGCAATCTTCTACCTCGTCGAGTTGCCACTCGTAGTCGCGGTAAACGATCTTCTGCAGGGTGGGGCAGGCGGCGATCACCTCGTCGGCGCGGCGGACTTCCTCGGCCTGCGAGCGTTCGGCCATGATGCGACGGCCGTCTACTTCGGTGATGACCTTGTGCTGGCCTTTACCGGGTTTGAAGTATTGCAGCTGGCCGGGCAAGGGTTTGACGAAGAACTCGATCTTGAAGCTTTCGCCCGTGGGCAGCAGGTGTACGTAGATCCGCGAATCGGCACCGGTGGCATCCACGTCTTCGATGGTACCCGCCAGCGTGGATTGCACATTGACGACCTTACTCAGGCCGCGCGTCACTTCCCGCACCCAGTGGCGGGCCCGCTTGGGCACGCTGAGGACCGAGCCGATCTGGCGGCGGATCTCGGCATGTTCTTCGGTAATATTGAGCACCAGGTAGCGGGTGGGGGTTTCCTTGACCACGCGCACGCCGGGTTCGCTAAATTCCTGGGCGAAACGGATCTCCAGTTTTTCCTCGCCTTCTTCCACCAGCAACTGCGGGTCGCGGGCGTCCAGTTCTACCGATACGGCGGGGTTATCCGCCAGGAACAGGTGGGGATGGCCGACGAGAATAGGGATGGCCTTCTCGTAGTCCAACTCAAATATTTCCTGGTTGTAGTAGCCACCCTTGTTACTTGTTTCGATGAGTTGGCTCACGGCAATATCCTGTTGCACCATGCCGGTGAGTTCACCGGCTTTGATGCGTTTGAGGGCCACTTTGCGGCCCTTGGACCAGCTGCCGCTTTTGCCCAGCGTTTGCTCGCGGGGTTCTAACTCCTTACCCGTAAAATTCACGAACCAGACCAGGCGGCTGCGCTTTTCGGTCTTGCCGCTTTTACCCTTGCCCTTGGGCTTACTCAGGTTGGCCAGCATTTCCAGGGCGCGCTCCCAGGCTTCGATGCGGGGCAGGGCGTCGGTGAGGGTCTTGGCGGATAGTTTTTCACTGAGTTGCTCGGCGTGGGTGCGGTAGATACGCCGCAGGTTCTGGTCGGGGTGACAAACGGCCAGGGCGTAGGTGAGTTCCATTTCCACCCAGCGATAGCCGTTTTCCTGGGCCAGGTTACGGTCGAATTCCAGGCGGTCCAGTTGGTCGGGTTTCAGATCGTACTCCGCCCAGGCGATGGTGAGGCCGAAGAAGAGGTGCCCCAGCAGGGAACGGCGCATATCCGGCCGGTCGATGAGGTTACGGAAACCTTCTTCATCGTTGCGCAGGAAACAGACGAAGGCTGTCATCGCGGCCACGGCCTGATCGAGGTGGGGCGGCAGGTAGTCGATCCTTTCTATGTAAGAGCGGATGTGCTCGGAAGATTTAAGACCGAAATGCTGTAGCAGACCGCAACAGTAGAGCAGGCCGGTCAGATCGGCGGGCCGCTTAACATCCTCGCCGGAGCGTTCCTTCTGACGGCCCCGGGCCACGCCCTCGTAGCGTTCCAGAAGCTGCTTGTCGCCGTCCGTACCACGCACGATTGAGTAGATCATCTCGTAGCCCTGCCGCCGCCACGGAATGGTTTCCATCTCCTGCCAGAGCATGAATTTGGGCCATTCGCCCCGCAGTAGATATAGGTGCAGCAGCATATCGCGCACCGGCCCCCAGATTCCCGAGCGGGCGTAATCGCTCTGCTCGATGTAGCTGATCAGGTCGGCGGCGTTCTGTCCCTCGCGCAACAGCCGTTGGTACTCTTTTTCGATGTTAGTGAGTTGCCACCGGCTGGGCAACTGGTCTACCCAATCGGGGTCGAAGCCGTCGAAGAGCGGCTTGGTAAAATAACCCCGTTCGGCATCGGTGGCGTAATAAACGGCGGTTTCGTTCAGCAGCCGATCAAAAGACCCTTCATTACGCAGGTAGTAGGCGATGCGCAACTCGCGCATCATGGCCCATTTACTGGTAGGCTGCCAGTAGGTCTTATAGGGTAGTTCCCGCCGTATTTCGTTCAGCAGGTAGCTGAAATCGGGCCGGTTGCCGGCCAACCGCATAATGTCCTCACTGTACTGATCGGAAATGCGCCAACCCTGCTTGTTGTAATCATCGAGTAAGCCCGCCTCAAAGAGACGTTGGGCTATCTTATTAGTACCGGCGTGATCGTAGCGATCGGTACCGGGGGGCGGTTGAATACTAAGTTTGTTCAGCAGGCGCGAGAGTTCCAGCGTGGAGATACGTTCGTAAATCGCACTCAAAATGGTAACTACTTCGCGATCGACCTGCGCGAGGGCGGGCCAAATTTCACGAAAAGATGCAGGCATACGGTCAGTTGGGCTTATCGGAATAGAAAGCCGCTACCCTTGCTTTAGTTTAATTTCGCGTCCTATTAGTTCCGATGAGCCAGGGCCGGTTCGGTGGCCTGCGACCGGTCTTTTTTCGGGAATATCTGGCGGAATGCCCGCTCCATACCGGCCTTCAGGCGGTCAATACCCCGGGTTGGGTTTCCCGCATCTTCGTTAATCTCCAAAAAACTAAAATCTACCGGACCGGCCGGTTCCCGTAGCCCTTTCGACACCAGGGTGGGCAGCAATACGATCGGCGGGGCGGCCGTAGGTAGTCCCGCCGATCGGACGGGCTGGTAATACCGCAGAAAATCGTCGCCGGTCACCACATCGCTGGGGCACTTGTTATTCCAGACGGCTAACTGGTAAGGTGACAGATGCAGGCCCAGAGCGGCTTGGGTCAGGGTGGTGTCAGTAGCTCCGGGCAGGGAAGAGTAACGGTTATAGGACTGTTCCATATCGACGGGCGCATCCCCCCTATCGGCACTAAAAAAGGGCGTAAATACTCGTAACCCGGCCTCGCTCTCGGCTGCCGGGACGCGGTCCAGGAAATCGGTCAGCGCACCGCTCACCCGTTGGGGCAGGCAGAGGTAGTGGCCGCCGGGGGTACCGGGCACGAAGCCGCGCAGGTAGGCGGGGTTCATCTCCTGTAGGGTTTCCACCGACAGGCCAGTCACCTGCGCGATGCGGTAAAAACTCAGCGGCCGCTCGATCAGCAGGTAGTCCGTGAGTTGTAATTCCAGGGGCGGCAGAACTGGTTCGATATCGTGCTTGGCATAAAACTCAGCCAGGTAAGTAGCGGCAATGTAGCCGGGCACGTAGCCCGAGGTCTCGTTGGGCAGGTGCTTGCGCAGCCGCCAGAAATCAGAAGAGCGCGAGCGGCGTTGCGCCCGATTCACCCGGCCGGGGCCGCTGTTGTAGGCGGCCATGGCCAGTGCCCAGTCGCCGTAGTTGTCATACATCCGGCGCAGGTACTCGATCCCGGCGGCGGTGGCGCGGCGGGCCTCCAGGCGCTCGTCCACGTCCTCGTTAATGGTCAGGCCCAGTTCGCGGGCGGTGCCGGGCATCAGTTGCCACAAGCCGGCGGCTCCTACGGGCGAGTAGGCGTCACCGCGCAGGGCGCTCTCGGTAATGGTCAGGTACTTCAGCGCGTCGGGCAGTCCGGCGGCCGCGAGTTCCTGTTCGAAAAGGGGAAAATAGCGCGTGGCCCGGCCCACGATCAGGGCGGAACTACGCCGCCACCGCTCGACGTAGCGGGTAATGATGTAGCGAACGGATTTATCGTAGCGGTGCTCCAGCAGGCTCTGGTCCAGCGAACCGAGGCGCTCGCGCACGGCATCGTCGGCGTCGGTCATGATCCGGTCCACTTCGGCTTCCACGGCGGCCTCGGTGCTGAGGTCGGGGGCGGCGGAAGCGGCGCAGGGCAGGAGAAAAAGTAGGGCGATCAACAGGCGGCCGAAGCCGGATAAAGCGGGTAAGTCTGTGGGTGTGTCCAAAGGTATGCGTGGCTTGGTACGGTGGCGAAGGTAAGTTATTTCTACAACTAGCTGTGCCGGCGGCCTCCTTAATCAAGATACAAAAACCTTATTTTCAAACCGTTAGCACAGCGTAACCCGCACAAATTTTTCCGCCGCTTCTCATTCTACCGTCTGATTCCGTAACTTTACGCGTACAACCGTTTTCCTCTTGCTAATTCGTCTACTACCATTTTTCTTGCTCCTCGTTCTGCTGCCCCTCACCGGGGCCGGCGGACAAGTAATGCCCACCGGCAACCCCTTCGAAATCACCCCCCGCCTCAGCGAGACCGAGCGGCTGGCGCAGCCCACCACAGCGGCACCCAGCGGTAATCCGCTCGATATCGTCCGCGACGCCGACGCCGTCCAAACGGCCCCGCTCCCGCCCCGTCCTACTTTAGTTACCTCGCCACCTGTCCGGCAACCCGGTACCACTACGGTCGCATCCACCGGTGATGCTCCTGGCAGCATCCTTATCATTCACCTCATCATGCTGCTCTGGGCAGCTATTTTGCTCGTAGTCTTACGCGGTCACTACGGTCAGGCCTACCGTTCGCTGTTCAGCGAAAATATGCTCAACCAGCTCCAGCGACAGCGCACCGGCGGCCGCAGCGGTCAGTTCTATCTGGCCTACATTTACTTCTTCCTCAATGGCGGCCTTTTCATCTACCTCGTCACGCGCCACCTCCGGGTGCCCACGCCCGAGTCGCCCTGGGTCTGGTGGCTAAGTTGCGCCGGCGCACTGGCCGGGGCCTTCCTGCTCAAGCATTTCGTCCTCAGCTACCTCGGGTCCATCTTCCCACTCCGGGCCGAGACCAATAAGTTCTCCTTCACCATCATGCTCTTCGCCGGCCTGCTGGCCCTGGCCCTCATCCCCGTCAACCTGCTGCTTTCCTTCGCCCCTCCCTGGGCCGTCAATTACGTCTTCTACGGCGGCCTGGCCCTGGTGGCCTCCTACTACGCGCTGCGGAGTTTACGCGGCCTGCTCATCGTCAACAAGTACTGGTTCAGCGATCCGGGTCGGCTCGTCATTTACGCGCTGGCGGTCGAGGTGGCACCGGCTCTGTTGCTGGTCAAGGTGCTAGGCGGGTTTTAACTATAGCGATGCAAAATTTTGCGGCCGGGAGGCATGACGGTCAAAGATGTATACGGAGTTACGCTTTGTAGGTAGGGGGTGCCTAAACAGCAGCTTGGCACATTCCATTATTAAGTAATAGTTCCGGGCGTGTCCCTCCCTGAACGGTCGGGTCGGCACCTTCCAGGGTTCGCTGTTCGCTCCGTGCTTCGCACCCTCCCTGCCGGTCGGCCTTTCAGGCGCCTCACGCAAGGGGGTGCTCGACCGTAGGTCGAGCAAGTCTACCCACCCGTGGTGCTCGACCTCCGGTCGAGCGGGTCTATACACCCGTGGTGCTCGACCTCCGGTCGAGCGGATTTGGCCCCCCGCCACCTCCGGTCGGGGGGTGTACGTCTGTTGCCGACCAGAGGTCGGCAGCCAAAATCGCGCGACCGGAGGTCATGCACCATCGCGCGACCGGAGGTCACACACCAACGCGTGGCGGTCATCCACCGCTACTCGTGGTCGTTCACCGATTTCTTTTGCAGGTTATGGGCCGAAGCGGTTACATTTGTCAGGCATCACTTACTGCCCCCTGCATGAAAGTTATTCCTCCCATTGCTACCCGCTCTGCCCTGCCCGTCTGGAAGGCGGCGGGAGGGCTGGTACTATTTTACCTGGCTTTTGCGGTTTTCTACATGGTTTCGCTACATCTGAGTATGCAGAGCTATCAGGAGGTTGATTATTCTTGGGGAATAATCTATCTCGATTATCCGCTCAAAGCAATTTTCACGCTACCTGTTTGGTGGCTTACGTTCAAGCGATTGAGACACTTGCAGTTGTGGTATCGTATTTTAGTAACCTTATTACTGATGCCTTTTTGGATCAAAGGCTGGCAGTTGACGTATTACTGGATTACCGATACTCTGAGCAACTTGTCTCCGCTCATCGCTCAAACCTTATACACTGATCCCAGAGCGGTACCCACCGATTTTTTAAAGCTCTATCACCTGCAACAGTCCGGCCAGTGGTGGGACATCTACATCCCCGGCCTTTTCTACGCCCTCCAGTTTGGAGTTTTTTTCGCCTACGATTACTACCGCGACCTATTACACACCCGCGAGGCCCGCCTGCAGAGCGAGCAAGCCGCGCTCCAGAGCGAACTCCGTGCGCTTAAGGCACAGTTAAATCCCCACTTCCTTTACAATTGCTTCAATACCATCAGTGCCTCCGTTCCGGCCGAGCAGGAGTATACCCGCAGCCTGATTGCCGGTTTGGCTGACTTGTTCCGCTACCAACTCCGGGCTACCCGCGCCGAGGTGGTGACGCTGGGCGAGGAGGTGGATTTCATCCGCGATTATCTGGAATTGGAACACGCCCGTTTCGGACCGCGTCTGCGGGTAGTGGTGGAACTAGCAAGTGAGTTGCGCGCAACGCTCCTTCCACCCATGCTGCTGCAACCGCTGGTGGAAAACGCCGTTCGCCACGGCATTTCACCGCTCATCGAGGGAGGGGAAGTGCGGCTGCTTTGTAGTACCGATAAAGACGATCTCCTGATCCGGATCGAAGACACCGGCGGCGGAATCAACCCCGGCCGACTGGCCGCCGCTACCGGATTCGGGCTGGCCAATACCCGCCGCCGACTGCGCCTGCTCTACCAGCGTGAACTACTGATCGAATCACTTGCCCCTACCGGTACCCGCCTTACCATCCGTATCCCACTCCGCTATGACGACCCCGCACACCGTTCTACTGATCGACGACGAAGCCCCCGCCCGCTCGCTACTCCGGCAGTACCTCGCTAGCTACCCCCAGTTCGAGATCGTGGCCGAGGCCGCCGACGGCGAAGAAGCTCTGGCCGCCATCCGGGCGTACCGCCCCGCCATTGTATTCATGGACGTGCAAATGCCCGGCCTGACCGGTTTGGAAGTACTGGCCCGCCTGGATGAGTTACCCCTCGTTATTTTTAGTACCGCTTATGACCGGTATGCGCTGGAAGCATTTGAGTTCCACGCCGTCGACTACCTCCTCAAACCCTATGCCCGCGACCGCTTCGAGCGGGCCGTCAATCAATTGCTGCCCCGTCTGGCACAGCCCCAGGATTCGGTAGCCGAACTGGCCCAGCAACTGCGCGACCAGGCCCGCCCCGCCTCTTTCCCGGATCGTATCATGGTGCCGCGCGGCAGCAAGTACATCGCCCTGCCCGCAGCCGACATCCTGCACATCCGCGCCGAGGGAGATTACAGCCGCCTCATCACCGCCGATGCCGCCTACCTCAGCAACTACGGCCTCAAAAAACTGGAAGAACGCCTCGATCCCGAACGCTTCCTGCGCATCCACCGTTCCGCCATCGTGCAGCGTACCGCCATCGGCGAGGTCTACCGTGAGGGCCACGGCTTCGATCTGGTCATGAGTAACGGAGATATCGTAAGGGTAGGCCGGGTTTATGCGGACCGGGTGCGGGAATTATTATTTTAATAAAGTAATCCCGCCGTAGACCTACCTTTACCGTTTTCCTACCCAAGCCGAATAAGTGACTGAATCCGGAATATATCTGGCGGAACTGCGCCGCGTTTACCGCGCCGAAAGGTCTGATTACTTAGCGTGGGCCGCTGCCTACCCGGTGGCGGAGGACGTTAAGGTAGCCGCCTACCAGCGGGCCGTATTGGTATGGTACGAGGCCGCCATCCGGCCCGTTGACCCGTACCGGGATCCCGCGCGGCCACTCATCAAGCGGGCGGCGGCGGAAGAACTAACCCGCTATGGGACCGCAATTCCTGCCCTGACTACTCCGGGTGACGATTCAGTAGACCGATTGGAGAAACTCGTGCTTACCGATCTGCAAAAAGCCATGCTGAAGCAGTTCGACGAACTGGGTGAGAGCTGCCGTAACTTGCTTCTACTAGCCTATTACCATCACCTCAGCGACGCACGACTGAGCGACGTATTACCCGTAGCCGGCGGCATTGACGAACTGACCCTGGAACGCCGACAGTGCCTGCTTATGGTCCGTGAACGCTGGGCCAATAGCGGACTGTTTGCCCACGACACTTTTCCCTCCGGCGACCGGGAGAACCTGATCGACCGTCACCTGCGTGGGGAAACATCGGAGGAAGAAATGTGGCAGATCGACAACCTGGCGGCCCAGGACACGGCCTTCGGCACCGCGCTGGAGCGGATGGCGGATTGGCGGGCGGCCCTGCGCCGGCCCGGACGCGAGGACGTGTTGCGTACGCTGGCCGAGGAAGAGACCCGCCAGGCCCCGCCCCCGGAACCGGTGGTGGAGCCGGCGGGGTCGAATTTCTGGACCTACGTGATCGGGGGCGTGCTGCTACTGGGCATTGTTTACGTGGGCCTGACCTACTTCGGCCCGTCCGAATCGGAGCGGCTGGCCCTGGCCTACTTCCAGCCCTACCCGGACGTGCTGACCACCAGCACCGAAGCGCGGGGAGACGAGCGGCTGGCGGAACTCTTTCAGCCCTACCGCTTCGATGACTACGCGCAAGCCTATGATAATTTGCTGCCCCTGGCCGGCACCTATCCAGCCGTACATTTTTACCTGGGCGTTTGCGCCCTGGGGATGGATCAGCCGCAGCGCGCCGCCGAGTGGCTGGAGCAGGTGGCCCCCGGCGAGTCGTTTTACCCCGCCGCCGATTGGTACCTGGCCCTGGCCTATCTGGCCGCCGACCGGGGGCGGGAGGGCAAGGCCCGCCTGATCAGAATGAGCAACGAGGCCGGGCACCCCTATGCGCGGCAGGCGAACGAACTGCTGGCGCGTTTTGGGTGATCTGGTTGGGCGGCGGGTGTACGTTGTTTGGTCTAAGTGACAGCCAGATAGCAGCGGCGACGCAAAATCTATGTCCGGGAAAGCCGGTTATCCGCCGGAAATAGCCGTACTTTACATTTTTACGCTCCGGCTGACCGGAGCCGGAAATTTGCAAAATATTCCCATGGCGGAAGTTATTAGTCTGCTGAATCATAAGGGCGGAGTCGGTAAAACGACCAGCGTGATGAACATCGGTGCCGGACTGGCGGAACTGGGCAAGCGCGTGCTGCTCATCGACCTGGACCCCCAAGCCAACCTGAGCCTGGCCCTGGGCGTGCCCCGCCAGCCGGTGACCATCTACGAGAGTATGATGGGTGAATCCGACCTGACCCCTACCAACGTAAAGCCGGGCCTGGACATCGTTACCTCCTCGCTGGATCTGTCCAGTGCCGAGATGGAACTGGTGAATGAGGCGGGCCGTGAATTCATCCTCCGCGAACTATTTGCCGGGGTGGACGACCAGTACGACTTCATCATCATCGACTGCCCGCCCTCGCTGGGTCTGCTGACCCTGAATGCCCTGACCAGTTCACGGCAAATTATCATCCCACTGCAGACCGAGTTTTTGGCCATGCAGGGGCTGGCCAAGATCAAGCAGGTGATCCAAAAGGTAAAACTGCGCCTGAATAAGGAATTGCACATCGGCGGCGTAATGGCCACGATGTATGACCATCGCAAGGTGCTGAACCGCGACGTGGTGGCTACCATCCAGAAGTACTTCGGGCCGTTGCTGTTTGAGACCTACATCCGCGACAACGTGGCCCTGGCCGAATCTCCCGCCGCGCGGCAGGATATTTTTGCCTACAGCCCGTCCAGCAACGGCGCGGAAGATTACCTCAACATCTGCCGCGAGGTGATTGAACGGACGGCCAGCCCCATCCACACGCGGCCGCGCGAAACATCCACCACCCCCGACCAGTTTTAATTGCCCCGGGCCGCCCTGCCCGGCACCGTTTTTTCCCGTCCGTTATGGCCAAAAAGAGATTCAAGTCCGAACTATCCTACCTCTTCGACGAAACCCCCGAGGAGCGGCCCGCCCCACGTCCGACACGAAAGGAAAAAACTACTGCCGAACCCAAACCGGCCGAGCGTAAACCGGACCAAAAAGACTTTAGCCTCACCATCGATATTCCGGTGGCCGACGAGCAAACCGACCGCAAACTGAGCGGTAAGGGGTTTACGCAGGACCTCGACGCCTTCCTCTCCGAGAGTTTTGAGGAGCAGGGCCTCAGTACCGGTCCCACCAAGCCTTCTTTTCAGGCCCGGCCCATGCCGCGCCGCCGCCGCAAGACCGGTCTGGATCTGCTGATCCGATCGACGGTGGAAAAAACGGATGCCGACGAAGGCCCCGCTCGTGCCTCCGACCAAAAGATGCGCCGCGTGACGCTGGTTTTCCAACCCGACCACTTACAGGAACTCAAGGAGTTGGCCAAGGAAAAGAATGTTTTCCTCAAAGACCTGATGGGCGATATCGTGGCTGATTACCTGCGGCGCGCCGAGGGGTAACAATAGCGGGAAGATTAAACTTTGCGGTATAACTCGCGTCAAAGCGTTAGTCACCATAAATTCCCTTCGCCATGCGTCACCTCCTCCTCGCCCTCGTCGGATTACTCTTTTTTGCCCACTGCCCATCTTCTGAGGAAGATATGCAGCCCGGTCAGGGTCCGGAGCAGCCTGAAATGTATTTCCCGCCTATCGGCTCCGCTACCTGGGAAACCACCGATCCGGGAGAATTAGGGTGGGACACGACGCAAATCCCCGCCCTCATTTCCTTACTTGAACAGGGCGGCACACGGGGATTTATCCTGCTCAAAAACGGCAAGATCGTTCTAGAGCACTACGCTGGCAATACACTCCTCTTCAACCAGCCCTTCACGCGCGAAACACGCTGGTACTGGGCCTCGGCCGGCAAAACCCTGGTAGCCGCTACCGTAGGCGAGGCGCAGTCCGCGGGTTTACTCGACATTAATGCCCCCACTACCACTTACCTCGGCCCGGGCTGGACCAGCATGACTACTACGCAGGAAAACGCCATCACCGTTCGCAACCAACTGGCCATGACCACCGGCCTGGATTACCGCCTGGCAAACGGCGTCGGTACGGCACCCGCCGATCTAAAATATTTGGCCGACCCCGGCACCCTCTGGTACTACCACAATGCGCCCTACGATCTACTCAAAAGCGTGGTCACCTCAGCGGCCGGCGAGCCGTTCAATGACTACTTCGAGCGTAAAATTGCCGCGCCCATCGGTATTACTGGCACCTGGGAGCAGATTGGAGAAAGCAATGTTTTCCTCAGTCCACCCCGCTCCATGGCCCGCTTCGGCCTGTTAGTTCTCAATGAAGGCAAGTGGGAGGACAACCGCGTACTGGATGCCGATTTCTTGCGGGCTTCTACCAGCACTTCGCAGCAGATCAACCCCAGCTACGGCTACCTGTGGTGGCTTAGTGGCAAAGAATCGTTTCACTTACCGGGTAGCCTGCTGTCCTTCAACGGCCCACTTATCCCCGAGGCACCCGCAGACATGGTTTGCGGCCTGGGCAAAAATGGCCAGTATGTCTGCATAGTCCCTTCACAAAACATAGTCCTGGTCCGTATGGGCGACAACCCGGATGAGTCGCTGGTGCCCATTACTTACCTACGGGATATCTGGGGGGTGCTGAACACCGTTATTCGTTAGTATACTATATCATTCCTGCCGCTTCCGGACAGAACCCCGGCACATTACCGTCCGTTTCCCAAAGAAACAACCAGCATCATGGCCGACAAGAAAACGCTGTCATTCCAGGACCTTATCAACAGCGATACGCCCGTACTCATCGACTTTTACGCCGACTGGTGCGGCCCCTGTAAGGCATTCGCCCCCGTGCTCGACAATCTTAAACATGAGATGGGCGAAAGCACCCGCGTGGTTAAGATCGACGTAGATAAGAATCCCGACATTGCCGGCAAACTCCAGGTTCGCAGCATCCCCACCGTCATGATCTTCCAGAACGGAGACCTCAAGTGGCGCGCTCAGGGTGCGCAGAGCCTCCCCGCCATGAAGGCCCAGTTAGAACCACTCATCGCCTAATCATTGCGATGGTAGACCTAATTTGACTAAACCGACTATCTTTGGCCGTGACCGGTGTTACCATGCGTGGCACCGGTTAGGCTTATACGCATATGATCGGTCAGCTTAGTCCAATTACCATTCTTTCCGTTATCGCGGCATACTTCGCTATGCTCATCGCGGTATCGTTCTTTACGAGCAAAAAAGCGGATAGTGCCGAATTTTTTCTCGGCAACAAGCAGTCGCCCTGGCCGCTGGTGGCCCTGGGCATGATCGGTTCCACGCTTTCAGGCGTCACCTTCATCAGCATTCCCGGCACGGTGGGGGCGGGCGGACTCAACCAGGCGTTCTCCTATATGCAGGTGGTTTTCGGCTATTTGCTGGGCTACCTATTTATCGCCACCGTGCTGCTGCCGCTCTACTACCGGCTCGGCCTCACCTCCATTTACCAGTTTCTCGAAGAGCGGCTGGGCCGCCTCAGCTACCGCACGGGCGCGTTCTACTTCATGCTCTCGCGGGTCATCGGTGCCTCTTTTCGTATGTTTTTAGTAGCCATCGTGCTGCAGCGGTTCGTGGCCGACGCCTACGGTGTGCCATTCTGGCTCACGGTTCTTATCACCGTGGTACTCATCTGGCTTTATACCTTTCGGGGCGGCATCAAAACCATCATCTACACCGACACCATCCAGACCGTTTGCATGGTACTGGCGGTTGCCTTCACGGTTTATTCCATCGGCAGTGCCCTGGATGTCAGTGTCGGTGGGCTGATCGACCTGATTCAGAAGAGCGATTACAGTCAGGTTTTCTTTTTTGAGGGCGGGTGGACCGACCCCAACAACTTCTTCAAGCAGTTTTTCAGCGGTGCCCTCATCACCATCGTCATGACCGGCCTCGATCAGGACATGATGCAGAAGAACCTCAGCATGGCCACCATCGGCGACGCGCAGAAGAATATGGCCACGTTCAGCATCGTGCTCGTTTTCGCCAACGCGCTCTTCATCGCCCTCGGTGCCCTGCTCTACATTTACGCCAGCAACGTCGGCCTGCCCATCCCCGCCTCCGCCGATCAACTTTACCCCACCGTAGCCCTCCAGTACCTGTCGCCGGCCACGGGCATTATCTTCATCATCGGGCTCATCGCGGCGGCCTACTCCAGTGCCGATTCCGCGCTCACGGCCCTGACCACCTCTTTTTGTGTGGATTTCCTCGATTTCGGTCGCGACAACCGGGACGAAACCGAGCGGCGACGCATCCGCTTGTGGGTACATATCGGGTTCTCGCTGGTGCTGCTGGTGGTCATCCTCGCTTTCCGCTACCTCACCGACGAGTCGGTCATCATCTTGCTCTTCAAGGCAGCGGGCTATACCTACGGCCCCCTACTCGGCCTATTTGCCTTCGGCCTGTTCACCGATTTGCGCGTACGTGAGTGGCTCCCCCTCGGCACCATCCGCCTGCCCGCCGTAGCCCTCGTCTGCCTCCTTTCGCCCCTCATTTCCTTCCTCGTTGACTACTACTCGGCCCGCCTCCTTTTCGGCTTCGAGTTCGGCTTTCTTATCCTTGCCTTCAACGGTCTCCTTACTTTCCTCGGCCTGTTTGCCCTCTCCTACCGTGAGTACGATGGTATGGAAGAAGGCCCTGGGGATATTCTTGATGACGCTATTTAGATGGTCTTTTGGGCGTGTCCCGGTCCCGCTACTGCGGGAGCCGGGTCGGTTCCCTCCGGGCTTCGCTGTCGCTCGGCACTGTGTGCGCTAACGCCCCTCCGGGCACCTCACGCAATCAACCATACCGATTTAAGCTAAAGGTCATCAAGAAGAATAATTTTGGCCATGCCATTCAATATTTCAGCATAGTATATCAATAACAGCGTTGTGGATTTTCAATTAGGAATCTTCAAGACGCAACGTATTGAGTTACTAGGTTACGTTTACCCCAAACCCTTCAATCCTTAACAACTGCCCATCTTCCGCCTCCATCCCGATAACCTCGATTTCCCTGACCCCCGCTTGGCGGAGGAAGAAGGCATCATTGCCGTCGGTGGAGACTTGCGGCCGGAGCGGCTCCTGACCGCCTATGCTAACGGCATTTTCCCTTGGTACAGCGATTCACAACCCATTCTCTGGTGGTCGCCCGATCCGCGCTTCGTTCTCTTCCCGGATGAATTGCGCGTCAGTAAAAGCATGCGCCCCTACTTCAACCGCCCCAAGTTTCGCCTGAGCTATGACACCGCCTTCCGCACGGTCATGGAAAGCTGCGGCCGGGTCTACCGCGAGGGCCAGGGCGGAACCTGGATCACCGATGATATGCTGGAATCCTACGTACACCTCCACGAAATGGGCTTCGCCCATTCCGTGGAGGTCTGGGACCCGGAGTCGGATGAATTGGTAGGCGGCCTTTACGGCATTGCCATCGGCCGCGTTTTTTTCGGGGAGAGCATGTTCGCCCATGCTTCCAATGCCAGCAAGTTCGGCTTCATCAGCCTCGTGCGACGCCTCCAACAGCGCGGCTACCGCTTCATCGACTGCCAACAGGAAACCGGACACTTGTCCAGCCTCGGCGGCCGCCCCATCCCCCGCGAGGATTTCCTGCAACGCCTCCTTCCCCTCCGCATCGAGGAAACGGAACGCGGGAAGTGGGTAGCAGAACAGTAGTTTTTTATTCCCGCACCATCGCCCCCAACTCCTCGAACGCCCGCCGCAGGCGGCTCACGGCCTTATCCACCTCTTTACTCGTCAGCGTTTTATCCGGCTGCTCGAAGGTGAAGGACAGGGCGTAGGATTTCTTGCCCGCGCCCAGTTGCTCCTCATTTTCGTAAACATCGAACAGTTGCACGTCCGTCAGTAGTTTTTTCTCGGCCCGACGGGCGGCTTGCTCCAGGTCGCCGAAAGTAATGGCGCGGTCAAGCACCAATGCGAGGTCGCGGTTTACGACTGGGTACTTACTCGGTTCGGTGGTCTGCACGCGCTTGCGGGGCATCACTTTGAGCAGGTTATCCCAGTGGAAATCAGCGTAAAAGACCGGGTTCTTGATGCCGAATTTCTGCTGCAGTTCACCGGCCACGCGGCCGAAATCCACCAACACCATCGGCCCCTTATGGTAGCGGAGGCCGAAGGATAGCTCCCCGCCTTCCGGCTCGGCCACGCGGTAGCCGTCTACGCCCAGGCGTTCTAGTACCAGCTGCACGTAGGCTTTCAATTCATAAAAATCCACCTCGGCGCGGTCTTTCTCCTTTGATAACCAGCCGGCGGGTGCGCGGCGGCCGGTGAGGAAGAGTGCCAGGTGGCCGTCCTCCTGGTATTTGTCCTCGGCAAGGCCGTAGGTCCGGCCGAATTCAAATAGCCGCAGATCGGCCTGACGGCGGTTCTGGTTGTGCCGGATCGCCTCCAGGCCGCTGGTCAGCATGGCCGGGCGCATAATATCCAGGTGGACATTGCTGGTGTTATTGATGTAAACCAGGTCGGAAACGCGCTCCCCTTCCACTGTGGCCTCGGTGCGGTAGTGGCGGCTTTCCGACAGGCTCAGGGCCATCATCTCGTAGCAGCCCCGGGCGGACAGCAGGTTGCTTACCGTCTCGCGCAGCACGCCGGGGTCCATGCCTTTACGGGTGGTTACGGCACTGGTCATACTACCGGTCAGCGGCACGTTATTGAAGCCGTAGATCCGCAGAATCTCCTCGATCACATCCACCTCGCGCAGCACGTCGCTCTTGTTGGTCGGCACGGCCACTGTGAAGGCGGTACCATCATCGTCGGTGATCTCCATATCCATCGCTTGCAGGATACCGTAAACCTCTTCCTTGCTAATGTCCGTTCCGATCAGACCGTTTACGCGGGCGTAGCGGACCTCAATTTTCTTGCGTTCGATGGGGGCGGGGTAATGGTCCAGCAGTTCGCTCGTTACCCGGCCGCCGGCCAGTTCGGTGAGCAGGATAGCAGCCCGCTTCAGGGCATCAACCACGATGTTGGGGTCACTACCTTTCTCGAATACCTTAGCGGCATCGGTGCGCAGGTTATGGCCCATGCTGGCCCGACGCACGTAGCCCGCATCGAAGTGGGCCGATTCGAGGAAGATGGTTGTTGTCTCGTCCGTCACGCCGCTGCCCGCGCCGCCGAACACCCCGGCCAAGCACATCGGCCGCCCCTCACCGTCACAGATCATCAGGTCGCCGTCGCGCAGTTTGTATTCGGTCTCATCCAACGCCTGAAAGATAGTTCCCTCCGGCAGGGTTTGCACGATAATCTTTTTGCCCGCTACCTTATCCAGGTCGAAGGCGTGCAGCGGCTGGCCCAATTCGTGGAGCACGTAGTTGGTGATGTCCACTACATTATTGATCGGCCGCACGCCCACGGCCCGCAGGCGGCGTTGCATCCACTCGGGCGAGTCGGCGATCTTCAGGCCGCTAATGGTCAGGCCCGCGTAGCGAGGCGCGGCCTCCGGGTTACGCACTGCTACCGGCAGGTGGGCGTCGGTGCCGTGGGCGAAGCTACTCAAGTCGGGGCGGGTCACTTTGCCGTCGCCGCCGTGATTCACGCGTAGGGCGGCCGCCAGGTCAAAGGCAACCCCCAGGTGGTTGGTCCCATCCGAGCGGTTGGGGGTCAGGCCGATTTCGTAGACGTAATCACTGCTTAGGTTATACACTTCGGCGGCGGGGGTGCCGGTCTTTGTTTCTTCCGGCAGCACGATGATGCCCGCGTGATCGGAGCCGAGGCCGATCTCATCCAGGGCGCAGATCATCCCCTCGCTCGTCTCCCCGCGAATTTTACCTTTTTTAATGGTGAACGGTTCTCCCTCGCTGGGGTGAAGTTCCGTGCCTACGGTGGCGACGATCACTTTCTGTCCTTGGGCTACATTAGGGGCACCGCAAACGATCTGCACCGATTCCCCGCCCCCCACGTCTACGGTGGTCAGCGATAATTTATCGGCATTGGGGTGCTTGCCGCAGGTCAGTACGTGACCCACCACCAAGCCGCGCAGGCCGCCGGGTATGCTCTCCACTTCTTCCAGTCCCTCCACCTCCAAACCGGTCCCGGTCAGGATATCCCCAATCGCCTCCGGCGATAGGTCGGTAGTGATGTATTGCTTGAGCCAGTCGAGGGAAACTTTCATAAGGGGCTTAAATTAAGGGCGCAAAGGTAGGGATTTTATGGATGTTTTTGGCGGCTCGGCAGGAGGAGTAGTGCGGGTCAAAACTCTAGCCGTTTGGGAAGACATGGTAGCCCCCGCCCTCAATTGGGTAAGATATTTTTCCCACCACTCAAACCACCGCCGCCCCCGGCGTGTACTACCAACGTAATTTTTCGCCCTCCTAAACCAAGCCATCATGCCAACCCCCACCACCATCCAGAATGTCTATATCGTCGCCGCCGTCCGTACGCCCATCGGGCGGTTCGGGGGGGCGCTCGCCTCGCTTTCCGCCGTCCAATTGGGCAGCATCGCCATCAAGGGTGCACTCGAAAAAGCCGGCGTTGATGCCGCCGAAGTGAACGAGGTCTACATGGGCAACGTCGTTTCCGCTAACCTCGGCCAGGCACCTGCGCGGCAGGCCGCGCTGGGGGCGGGCATCGGCCAAAACGTACCCTGCACCACCATTAATAAGGTGTGCTCCAGCGGTATGAAATCCGTGATGATGGGCGCACAGTCGATCATGCTGGGCCAAAACGACGTGGTCGTGGCCGGCGGCATGGAGAGCATGTCCAACATTCCATACTACGTGCCCGATGCCCGCTGGGGTGCCAAGTATGGCGACCGCAAACTGGTAGACGGCCTGTCCAAAGACGGCCTCACCGATGCCTACGACCAACGCGCCATGGGCTTCTGCGCCGATGCCACGGCCGCTAAATACGAGATCACCCGCGAGGAGCAGGACGCCTACGCCATCCGCTCCTACCAGCGCAGCGCGGAGGCTACCGAGTCGGGAGCGTTCAAGGAGGAGATCGTGCCCGTACCGGTCCCCCAGCGCCGCGGCGAACCCGTAATGGTGACGGAAGACGAGGAATACAAGGCCGTCAAGTTCGACAAAATCCCCAGCCTGCGCCCCGCTTTCGACCGCGAGAACGGTACCGTCACCGCCGCCAACGCCAGCACGATCAATGACGGGGCCGCCGCTCTGATCCTGGTCAGCGAAGCCAAACTAAAGGAACTGGGCCTGACGGCCCAGGCGCGCATCGTCTCCTTCGCCGACGCGGCCCATGCACCGGAGTGGTTCACCACCGCCCCCACCCTGGCCGCCCCCCTGGCCCTGGAACGCGCCGGCCTGCAAATGAGTGATATGGACAGCCTGGAAGTGAACGAAGCTTTTGCCGTGGTACCCATGGCCTTCGCCCACGACCTGGACGTGGATCAGGAGAAAATGAATGTTTTCGGCGGCGGCGTCTCGCTAGGCCACCCGCTGGGTGCCTCCGGTGCGCGTATCATCGTCACGCTCAACAACGTACTACACCAGCGTGGCGGCAAATACGGCTTGGCCACGCTCTGTAACGGCGGCGGCGGTGCCTCGGCCATCGTGATCGAAAAGGTGTAAAATGATCGCGATCCTAATACGTGAGGGATAGGAGGCGTTGTCTGAACGTAGCAAAAGGGGCACTCCACCATTCGGTGGGGTGCCCCTTTTTGCGGAGAGAGTGCCGGATAGCCCGGCCCCGGCCTTAGCCGGGGACACGCCCAAAACACCCTGAACCCCCGAAAGACGCGCTGCCTTAGAGCGTGTCTAAAATTTTTAAGAACTGAGGATCAATGATTCGCTTCGCGGCTACTTCGTGGTTAAGGTTCTGGCTAAACAAAAAGTTGCGCGCATAGCGGGTTACGTAAGTCAGTTTTTGTGACGCCAGGTTCTTAAATGCTTGGTTCTCAGGAAGTAAAAATTTAGACACGCTCTTACTTCTCGCAAGGCACCGGCATCCGATCAGATGGTCATCACCTCCTTTTCCTTGTCGTCCACGATGCCCTCCACGCGCTTCACATGATTGTCCGTCAGGCCCTGCACCTCGTCTTCGCGGCGTTTGCCGGCGTCCTCGGGCAGGCCGTCCTTCACGGCTTTTTTGATGGCTTCCATCGCGTCGCGGCGGGCGTTGCGGATACCGATCTTGGATTCCTCGCCGGCGGCACGAACGATCTTGGTCATTTCCTTGCGCCGGTCCTCGGTCAGGGGCGGCACGTTGATGCGGATCAGTTCGCCGTCGTTTTGCGGGGTCAGGCCCAGGTTGGCCTGAAAAATGGACCGCTCGATGGGGGCCAGCATCGTCTTTTCCCACGGCTGAATGGTAATGGTGCGCGCATCCTGCGTACCCACGTTGGCCACCTGCGCCAGGGGCGTGGGCGAGCCGTAGTACTCCACCATCAGGCCGCTCACCATGGCGGGCGACGCCTTGCCGGTGCGAACTTTCATCAGTTCTTTTTCCAGGTGACTGATGCTTTCGTCCATCAGTTCCTTGCTCATGTTAATGGTATCTTCCAGCTCTTCCATAGTAGTTCGGGTTGCGAAATTTAGGGCGCAAAATAATTAAAATTACGCGGGAAGAACGTTCGACGATCATTAAATGATGCCTGATTGTGCGGGCGTGTCCCTCCCTGACGGTCGGGTCGGGCTGTCCGGCACTCTCTCCATTTCAGGGCGCATGGTGATGCGCCCCTTCATTTCGTTCAAACAACGCCTCCCATCCCTCACGCAATGTCACGCGAGGTACTGCGTAACTTTCCTTACGAATTTCGCGCGCCCAGGTAGCGCATGACTAGAAAGATGAGGATAGCCAGGCTGGAAAGCGCGGAAACCACGTAGGTCATGGCGGCCCACCAGAGGGCATCCTTAGCGCCGTCGTACTCGCGGCCGGCGGCGTAGCGGCTGGTGTTGAGCCAGGCCAGGGCGCGATTGGAAGCATCGAACTCCACGGGTAGCGTGATGAGGCTGAAGGCCGTGGTGACGGCAAAAACGGCGATGGTGATGAGCAGGATTGTCTGCCCGAAACCCGCGCCGAGCGCACCCAGCGCGAACATGAGCAGGATGCTCTGCGCCTTGCTGGCCACCTGCACCACCGGCACGATGGCCGAGCGGACCGTGAGCCACACGTAAGCTTCGGCGTGCTGCACGGCGTGCCCGCACTCGTGGGCGGCCACGGCGGCCGCGGCTACGCTGCGCCCCTGGAAAACCTCGGGGCTGAGGGTGACGGTCTTGCTCAGCGGATTGTAGTGATCGGTGAGGAAACCCTGGCCCTGCGTCACCTTTACGTTGGTGATATTGAAGTGGCGCAGCATTTCCAGCGCGATCTCCTCGCCGCTCTTGCCATTAGCCATCGGCACCTGGGAGTAGTGGCGAAATTTGCTTTTCAATCGATTACTAACGACCATACCGATGCCGCTAAAGGCAAGGGTGATGACGATGTAGATCATATAGTCGCCGGAAAACATAGGGGAGCGTTTTGGTAATACGAATTAAAGCGTGTCTAAAATTTTTAAGAACTGAGGATCAATGATTCGCTTCGCGGCTACTTCGTGGTTAAGGTTCTGGCTAGATAAAAACTTACGCGCATAGCGAGTTACGTAAGTCAGTTTTTACGACGCCAGGTTCTTAAATGCTTGGTTCTCAGGAAGTAAAAATTTAGACACGCTCTTAGCGGGGTGAGATGGAAGCCATGCCCACGTAGCTGTGCAGGGCCTTCGGAATAACAATGCCCTCGGGCGTCTGGTTGTTCTCTAGTAGGGCCGCCATGATACGGGGCAGGGCCAGGGCACTGCCGTTGAGGGTATGCGCCAGGCGCGTCTGTTTTTCCTCGGCGGGGCGGAAGCGCAGCTTCATCCGGTTGGTCTGAAAGGTCTCGAAGTTGGAGACCGAACTGACTTCCAGCCACCGCTCCTGGGCGGCCGACCAGACCTCGAAATCGTAGGTAAGGGCGGAGGTGAAGCCCATGTCGCCGCCGCAGAGCCGCAGGATGCGGTAAGGCAGTTCCAGGGTATCGAGCAGGGCGGCTACGTGGGCCACCATTTCGTTCAGGGTGTCGTAGCTGGTATCGGGGTGGGCAGCCTGCACCAGTTCTACCTTATCGAACTGGTGGACGCGATTGAGGCCGCGCACGTGGGCACCGTAGCTGCCGGCCTCGCGGCGAAAGCAGGGCGTGTAGCCGCACATTTTGACCGGGAAGTCGCTTTCCTCCAGTATTTCATCACGGAGGATATTGGTGATCGGCACCTCGGCGGTGGGGATGAGGTAGAGCTCGTCTACGGTGGCGTGGTACATCTGGCCGTCTTTGTCGGGTAGTTGGCCGGTGCCGAAGGCCGATGCTTCGTTGACGAGCAGGGGCGGGGCGATTTCTTCGTAGCCGGCTTCGTGGGCGCGGTCGAGGAAAAAATTGATGAGGCCGCGCTGTAACCGCGCGCCGGGGCCGCGCATGACGGGGAAACCCGCGCCGGAGATCTTTACGCCCAGTTCCAGGCTGAACAGGTTGTAGGTTTCGGCTAGTTCCCAGTGGGGTTTGGCGTCCTCGGATAGTTGGGGCAGCGGTTTGTCCCAGGCACGGTAGACTTCATTGTCTTCGGCCGAGACGCCGGTTGGCACGCTCTCGTGGGGGACGTTGGGCAGGGTGTACAGCAACTGGTTGAGTTCTTCTTCTACCGCCGCCAACTCGTCCTGGTGGGTGGGCAGTTGTTCCTTGATCTCGCCCACGCGCTCGCGGTACTGCGTGGCTTCGTCGCGCTTTCCCTGTTTGAATAGGTCACCGACCTGATCGGAGAGGCGGTTGCGCTCGGCGTTCAGGTCGTCGATCCGGGTCTGGAGTTCCTTGCGGCGGTCGTCTAGTTCGACGACCTGGTCGATCTGTTGGGCACCGAATTTACCGCCGCGTTTTTCCCAGCCGGTGATGAGGCGGTCGCGTTGTTCGCGGAAGAGGTTGAGTTCGAGCATGGGTCATGTAGTTGAAGGAGGCGACGAAGCGCGGAGCTAACAAAATAAGGCTAGCTGATGGGGTAGATATATAAGGAGTAGCCGGGAAAGGGAACCGGAGGTTAGCAGGCGCAAAAATGCCGTTTTTTTCGGGGGCGTTTACTACCGTGGCCGAACTTTTTGGGGGGCGGAAGGTTTTTATCGTGTAAATAGGACGATTATCCCAGTGGATAATCCTATTTTTGTCCCGCTAAGTTCCGTAGCGAACTTCTCTTGTCGCAGCCTCACGGTAACTTTACCCTGAACTTTTTTCATTTATCCCGATAATTTCCGGGGCGTCCTGCCCTGATTTCCGGATAGCTCGCGACAACTACTACATTTTACCAGGTGGGGTTTGGCGCACGTCCTGTGCGCGGCTTTCGAGCGACGACCCACCCGAACTTTACTTTATTTACCGGCACCGCCTTTAACCGGCGCGGCCTATTCTTTTCCACGGTTGCCCTGCCCCTAGTAGATGGAGGGCCGCTTCTTATCCAAACACATTGCTTCCGACCGTTCGTGTCCGAAGACCCTTATTATTCCCGCGCAGAAGATGTACGATTATTCCCAGTTGACCGCCATGCTGGTCCCCGAGCTAAAGGCTCTGGCCGAGAACATGGACATGAGCAACTACAAGAGGCTGAATAAGCAAGACCTCATTCACCGCATCCTGGACGATCAGGCCGTAGCCGGCGTCAAAAAGGATACGCGTGAACCCCTCACCGTGTCCGAAACCGACCGTGTCCCCTCGCGTCGTAGCACCCGCCCCACCCGCAACCGGGATGACGATAATGAGGACGACAGTAGCAGCAAAGACCGTTCTAAGCGGCCCGCCCGCCGCGTAAAGTCGTCGGATAAGGATAAGGACAACGACAAATCGCGCCGCCGCGGCCGTAGAATCGTCGGGCAGTCGAATGATGACAATAAGGATAAGGACGGCGATCAGCAAAACGACCGCCGATCTAACAATCGGGGCAATCGTAACCAGGAGGAATCCGGTGACGACCGCCGTTCCAACAATCGGAACAACCGTAACCAGGACGATAGCAGCAACGATCGCCGCTCCAATAACCGCAACAACCGCAACGAAGACGACAAGAACAGTCGGAAGGACGATAACAATAACGATCGTAACCGGCGCGACCGCAACGAGCAGGACGAATCGAACGACCGGAACAACCGAAATAATCGGAACCAGGACGACAACAACAACAACGATCGCCGCTCCAACAATCGGAACAACGACGAACAGGATAACCGCCGAACAACCGCAACGAGCAGGAGGATAACAACGACCGGAACCGCCGCAGCAACAACCGGAACGACGACCGGAATGACCGCAACAATCGCAGTCAGGACGATCGGAACGACCGCAATAATAAAGAGCAGCGCAACGATCGTAACGACCGCAATAACCGTAACAACAATGATGACGACCGCCGCAACCGCCGCGAGCGCACCATCGACGAGCGGGCCGCCAAGGCTAACCGCGCCGACAATAACCAGAAGACCAACGACCCGATCTTTAACGTCGAGCTAGATGCCATCGTCGCCGGCGAAGGTATTGTGGAAATGATGCCCGACGGTTACGGCTTCCTGCGTTCGGCCGACTACAACTACCTCACCAGCCCGGACGACGTGTACGTATCGCCCTCGCAGGTTAAATCCTACGGCCTCAAGACCGGTGATACGGTGAAGGGATCCGTGCGCCCCCCGAAAGAAGGCGAGAAGTATTTCGCGCTGATGAGCGTGGAAAAGATCAACGGCCTGGAACCCGCCGACGTGCGTGATCGCGTGCCCTTTGATTACCTGACCGCCCAGTTCCCGACCGAGAAATTCACGCTCTCCGACCCCAAGGGCGGCGGCCGTGATTTCGGTAATCGTTTGGTCGATCTGTTTACGCCCATCGGTAAGGGACAGCGTGGTTTGATCGTGGCCCAGCCTAAATCGGGTAAGACCTTCTTGCTGAAGGATATTGCCAATGCTATTGCCCGCAATCACCCCGAAACCTACCTCATCGTGCTGCTCGTAGACGAACGTCCCGAGGAAGTAACGGACATGAAGCGTAACGTAAAGGCCGAGGTTATTTCCTCTACCTTCGACGAACCGGCCGAAAACCACGTGCGCGTGGCCGGCGTGGTGCTGGAAAAAGCCAAGCGACTGGTGGAGTGCGGACACGACGTGTGTATCCTGCTCGACTCCATTACCCGTCTGGCGCGGGCCTACAACACCGTGCAGCCCTCCAGCGGCAAGGTGCTTTCGGGCGGTGTGGAAGCCAACGCCCTCCAGAAGCCGAAGAAGTTCTTCGGTGCCGCCCGTAATATCGACGGCGGCGGCTCACTGACCATCCTGGCTACGGCCCTGATCGACACCGGCTCTAAGATGGACCAGGTGATCTTTGAGGAATTCAAGGGTACCGGTAACATGGAATTACAGCTGGATCGCAGCCTGGCGAACAAGCGTCTCTACCCCTCGGTGGACCTGACCAAGTCCAGCACCCGCCGCGATGACCTGCTGCTGGATCGCGAGACCCTGCAACGGATGTTCGTGCTACGCAACCACCTGGCCGATATGAAGCCGGAGGAAGCGATGGAATTCTTTTTGAAGAATATGCGGCACACGACCTCGAACGATGAGTTTTTGAGTTCGATGAACGGGTAAGGGGGGCGCTGCGCGCGTACTTTAGTAGGACGCTGCGCGTCTTGTACTAGTACTTTAGTACAAGCCCACGCGTACTCGGGGGGGCACTGCGTGCGCACTTTAGCAGGCGGCGTTACCGCTGATACTTTAGTGCTTTTGATCTCGCCTGCGCGTACACCGAATTATAGGATTGGCAAATGTATTTGCCAAGAACAACGCCCCCTCCGCTGATGAAGTGGAGGGGGCGTTGTTGCGTGAGGGATGGGAGGTTTTGTTTGAACGACCGTAGCAGCGCATGGTCATGCGCTGGGTAGGGAGAGAGTGCCGGACAGCCCGACCCCGTTCCCCGGCAGGGGCGGGGGCACGCCCTCTTTATAAAACAGGAAGACATCTCACTGGGCAAAAACTCAGGGCAACTTCGTAAGTCGGTTCCTACACATCCACTTTTGTAAGCAGTGTCCGGACCAAGCCCGCGCCGACGGCGGTGATGAGCAGCATGGCCGGAAAACCGCCGATGGTGGAGATCAGTTTGATGCCATCGATACCGGCAAAGGTGATCATGACCCAGGAAACCAGGCCGATGACCGTGCCCCAGACGAGGCGGATGTAGAGCGGTGCCTCCGGAGACTCGGGCGTGATGCCCTCGACGCTGAGGGCGCTCATGGCGGAGATGTTGGAGTCGGCGGCGGTGACGTAGCTGAGGAAAACGAGTAGCAGGAAAAAGCCGGCCACGAGGGTAGTGAACGGCAGTTGCTCGAAGATGAGGTAGATGAGGCTTTCGGGACCGGCCTGGGCGAGTGACTCCTGGAAAATACCGCCCAGCAGACCATCGTAGGTGATGCCGGCACCACCGAAGATGACCATCCAGATGCCGCCGAAAAGAGAAGGGAAGAAGAGGTTGGTCTGGATGAACTCGCGCACCGTATACCCCACCGCCAGCCGCCCCAGGAAGAGGGCCGAGATGGGTGCCCAGGCAAACCAGTTGGCCCAGTTGAAGATGGTCCAGCTGTGGCGCCAATCGGCCGGCAGATCGGTGCCGATGACGGTGCTGCGGGGGATAAAATTAACTGCGTAGTCGACTAAGCCGCCGGCGGCCAATCCGAGCATCTGGCGGAGGGGACCGAAGGAAGCCACGAAGACGGCTAGCAGGATAAAACCGATGACGTTGAGGTTGGACAGCACCCGGATGCCGCGCTGTAAGCCCGATGCCGCCGACAGGAGGAAGGCCAGTACGATGGCCCCGCCGATGAGGGCATAAAGCAGGCCGTCGCTGGATAGCTCGGGTAGGAAGCGACCCAGGCCGCCCGCCAGCGTGAGGATGCCCGCGCCCAGGCTGGCGGACATGCCGGCGACCAGTGCGAACAGGCAAACCGAATCGACCGCCTGCCCCAGGCGGCCGTGGGCCCGCAGGCCCAGTAACGGGTGTAGCATGGTGGCCAGGGTAAAGGGCTGCCGGTGGTTGTAGTAGGCCAGGGCAAAGGAGAGGCCGGCTACCGTGTAGATGGCGTAGGGCGTGACGGTCCAGTGAAAAAAGAGGGTGGACATGGCGAATACGGCCGGGTCGTCGCCGCTGCCGACGGGCGGGTCGGTCAGGTAATACATCGGCTCGGCCGTGCCCCAGAATAGGATGCCCGTGGCGATGGTGGTGCAGAGCGTGATGGCAAACCAGCGCCACCGTTTCAGGATGGGCGTGGCCGTGGGGCCGCCGATGCGCGTGCGGCCCAGCGGTGAGCAATAGACAACCAGCACCAGCACGACGAACAGAAAGGTGGACCAGGAGAACAACCAGTCGAAGCGGTCTACAAACCAGTCGACCGTGGCGCGGGCACCGGTGAAGAACGGCTCGGTGACCGTGAGACTAAGCAGCAGGCCGACCAAAAGTAGCAGTAGGGGCGAGAGAAAAACGGCGTGGCGCAAGCGGTGATTGGACATGGCGGCTAAAGTAGTTAACTCGGTCCGGGAGACGGCCATAAAATCGCATCTTTGCGCCGCACAATACCCGCCTCTCCGCTATGGCCGCCAATTCGACCAAGACGACCGTTATCAACCTGATCAAGTTCCTGCTCTTCCTCAGCGTCGGCCTGGTCATCCTCTACTTAGTGTACCGCAGTCAGAGCAACGCCTACCTGGCCGAGTGCGCCCTGAAGGGTATCCCGGCCGAGGACTGCGTGCTGTGGCGCAAAGTGCTGGCCGATTTCCAGTCGGCCAATTACGGCTGGCTGGTGGTGGTCATCGTCTGCTTCTGCATTTCTAACTGGAGCCGCGCCATCCGCTGGAATATGCTGCTGCGCCAACTGGGCCACGAGCCGCGCTGGATCAACGCCTTCCTGACCATCAACCTCGGCTACTTCGCCAACCTGGGGCTGCCGCGCCTGGGCGAAGTGATACGCATTACGACCATGGCGGGTTACGAAAATATTCCGGTGGAAAAAGTAGCCGGCACCGTGGTGGTCGACCGCATCATTGACGTGATCTCCATGCTGCTGGTTTCGGCCCTGGCCGTTTTCCTGGCCTACGACCAAGTGTGGGCGTGGCTCAATACCTCCACCAACGTAGTCGAGCGGATATCCGGTGCCTGGCCGCTGTTGCTGGCGGCTGCCCTGGTCGGTTTAATCGCGCTGGGTATCGCGTGGTCGCAGCGGGCGCGCATCCGTAGCAGCCGGTTCGGGGCCAAGGTCGAGCAGCTCCTCCTGGGTTTTGCGGACGGTCTGCGCACCGTGGCACGCCTGCGCCGTCCGGGCCTGTTCGCGCTACACAGCGTCAACATCTGGCTCATGTATTTCCTGATGACCTACCTCTGTTTCTTTTCCTTCCAGCCCACCGCCGGCCTTTCCGCCGAGGCCGGTCTGGTCACCTTCGTGTTCGGCGGCTGGGGCATCGTCATCCCCTCGCCGGGGGGCATGGGCACTTATCATTTCCTGGTCGGTTCCGCGCTGGATCTGTACGGACTTTCGGGCGAGGATGGATTTTCGTTCGCTAACATCGCCTTCTTTACGATTCAACTGGGCTGCAACGTAACGATCGGCTTGCTGGCATTACTGCTGCTGCCGCTGATTAATCGAAACACGGAGAAGAAAAACCTCGGTACGGACCAGTAATTTATAGCTTGTCCAACCGGCGTAGCATGGCATCGCAGTTCGCCAATTGCTCGATCGTCACAAATTCATTGGCACGGTGGGCCTGAGCGATGGAACCGGGACCGCAGATCACGGCCTGGAAACCCGCTTCAGCGAATTGGCCGGCCTCCGAGGCATAGGCTACGGTATCGAGTTGCGTATTGCCGGTTAGTTGAGTGATGAGTTGTACGACTTCCGCATCCGCCGGAGTGTCGAGGGCGGGGACCGGCGGGTGCATGGCCACGTTTTCAATGGCGAAACCGGCGAATTTTTGACGTACTTCCTGCTCGCGATCGGTGCAGTATTGCTGAAAATCGGCGATAATGCTAGCGGCTTTATCACGGGGAATGTTACGGTAGTCCCAGTCGAAAGAACACGCATTGGCGACGATGTTGAAGGCCGTTCCGCCCCGGATCTTACCCGCGTGCAGGGTAGTATGGGGCGGATGAAAGCGGTCGTCGGTGCGGCCTTCGGCGATCAATCGCTCCATATAATCTTCCAGCCAGACGATTAGGCGGGCGGCCTCGTGGATCGCGCTGACTTCCTCGCGCACGCGGCTGCTGTGGCCCTGCGACCCACGCACGGTGGTGGTGTAGACGTTGATGCCCTTTTGCCCCACGATAGGTTGCAGCATACTCGGCTCGCCGATGATGGCGAAGCGCGGTCCTTCGGGATAAGTAATAGCTACCGATTCGGCAATGGCGCGGCCGGCCATGCAGCCGATTTCCTCGTCGTAAGAAAAAGCGAGGTAGATGGGGCGTGTCAGATCGGCGGCCAGCCAGCGGGGAACGGCGGCCAGGCAGCAGGCGAGGAACCCCTTCATGTCGCAGGAGCCGCGGGCGTATAATTTGCCCTCTTTTTCGGTTAGCGTCCAGGGATCGGTATCCCAGGGTTGACCGGCCACGGGCACCACGTCCATGTGGCCGGAAAGTACCACGCCACCGGCCACGGCCGGGCCGATGCGACAGTGCAGGCAGGCTTTGCTACCGTCCTCGTTGGGTACGCGGTGCAATTCTTCGATGCCCTGCCCGCGTAAGTAGCTCTCGATCCATTCCAGGATGGACAGGTTTGACTCACCGCCCAGAACGGGGAAAGTCACGAGTCGGGCAAGAATTTCACGGCTGGTCATAGGGGGCGTTTTGGTGAAAACAAGGTACCTTCTAAACACGAAAAGCCGGAAAAGATCAAGTTCGGATAACCAAACCACGGTTCCCGCGCAGGACGGCAGGGGACAAAACGGCTTTAAGCATTCCGGCCCGCAGAACTATTCACCGACGGATGGTTTAAAGGATGGGAAACGTCCATTCACTTTAATCGCTCCCTAATTAGGCCCCGCATGAAAATCGGTATTGTTTGCTACCCTACTTACGGAGGTTCCGGCGTGCTGGCCACCGAGCTGGGCCTGGGCCTGGCCCGGCGGGGCCACGAGATTCACTTCATCACCTACCGGCGTCCGGCGCGGCTATCGGTGTTTCAGGAGAACGTTTTTTTCCACGAGGTGGATGGAGGGGTGGACTATCCGCTCTTCGAGTACGCACCTTACGAGACCGCCCTGGCGGCCAAACTCGTGGACGTAGTGGAAAATGCCGGTCTCGATCTATTACACGTACACTATGCCGTGCCCCATGCCACGGTGGCCTACATGGCCCGCAAGATTTTACTGAGCCGCGGCCGTTACGTGCCTTTCGTGACCACCCTACACGGCACCGATATTACGCTGGTGGGCATTAACCCGGCCTTTGCCTCGGCCATTACATTTGCCATTAATAAATCGGACGGCGTAACCGTAGTTTCGGAAGACCTGAAAAAGACTACGTTGGCTTCCTTTGATATTTCCCGCCCGATCGAGGTGATCTACAATTTCATCGACTTCGAGCGCTTCCACCGTAATAATAAGGAGCACTTCAAAAAAGCCATTGCTCCCGAAGGCGAGCGTATCCTGGTACACGTTTCCAACTTCCGCCCCGTGAAGCGGGTAGAGGACGTGATCCACGTTTTCCACAAGGTGCTGCGCAAAATCCCCGCCAAACTGTTGCTGATCGGCGACGGGCCGGAGCGTAACCGGGTGGAAGAACTCACGCGCCGATTAGGTGTAGCGGCGCACGTACGCTTTCTCGGCAAGCAGGATGCCATCGAGGAACTACTGGCCGTAGCCGATCTATTTATCTTACCGAGTTCATCGGAAAGTTTCGGCCTGGCCGCGCTGGAAGCTATGGCCTGCGAGGTGCCCGTCATCTCGTCTGACGTGGGGGGGATCCCCGAGGTTAATATCCAGGGCGTAACTGGTTACCTCAGCCCCGTGGGAGATACGGATGATATGGCCCGCAATGCTATCTCCATCCTGGAGGATGAGGAAAAACTGAGCCGCTTTCGCGCCGCCGCCCTCGAACAGGCCGAGCGGTTCGATCTGGAACGGATCATGCCCCTCTACGAGAGCTATTACGAGCAGGTGATCGCGAAAAGCGCGGCCGTAGCACCGGCCGAGTTGGCCTGCGCGCAACAGGAAGGAGAAAGATAGGGGAATCACCACGTCAGCACATCTTCCGCAGGGAGGACGGGGGAATCACCCGCCCTAATATACCTAAATCCGGCCGTCGCCGTTTCTAGATTGTTGTCAGCCGGTCGGATTATGAGTGTACCGACCATGCACCCCTCGATTTAGTGGCTACCTCAATGACTCCTCTATTTGCCATCCAGCGAGCGAACAGGTAAATAATTGACTGATAATCCCTTATCTTCGCGGCCGCTTATAGTGACTCTGGCCGATTTGTAAACTGATTTTCCCCATGAACACTTCCCTTACTCGTCCGATTGCCGCTTGCCGGTGGGTCGGTTATGTCGTCTTATTGTTATTAGTACTGGGCCCGGTTTCCGGGCGTGCACAACAGATGTTGGGCTGGGAGGTCGGCCCCTGGGCCGGTGCCGCCCTCTACTTAGGTGACTTAAATACTGATTTTAGTTTCCGCCGTATCCAACCGGCGGGCGGACTGAGTGCCCGCTACAATTTCAACGACCGTATCTCAGCTAAACTGAGTGCCAATTACGGCCGCGTGCTAGCTTATGATTCCGACAGTAACAACCCCTTTGAGAAAACACGCAACCTTTCGTTTCAGAGCGATATTTTTGACGGCACGGCCCAGTTCGAGTTCAACTTCCTACCCTATATCCACGGTGATTTCGAGCGTTTCATGACGCCCTATGCTTTCGCCGGTATCTCGGTATTCAATTACAACCCCATGGCCCGGGCCGCCGACGGCGAGTTGTACGCCCTGCGCGAACTCGGCACCGAAGGCCAACTAAAGGGCGAGGATTACCTGCCCACCAGCGGCGCGATCACCTACGGACTAGGGTTTAAGTTGGACCTTAGCTACGAGTGGAGCCTCGATTTTCATATCGGTGCCCGCAATACTTTCACCGATTACCTCGACGATGTTTCTACCGTTTACGCCGATGAATCGGACCTCCTACGTAGCCGGGGCGCTATTGCCGTGGAACTAGCCGACCGCAGTATATTTAGTAATGGGGATGCCCCGCGTGACCGGGAGGGAGAACAAAGGGGAGACAGTACCAACAAGGATAAGTACATTTTCATGGGCGTAGGGCTTCATTACTACTTCGGTGATATCCGTTGCCCTACTTACGGAGGACGGAAGCGACGCTAACTGCTATTTTCGCCAGCCGTGGCACTAGAGGACAAATTTTAACGTTTGTTAAAAATCTGGATACGGAGCAACTGCGGCTAACTAATCGACCGCTTTACTCACGTACCGGTCCGTCTTCTCTACTCCATGAGCAAAAAAGTAATTTGGCTGATTTTGGGTTTGATCAGTGCCGCCGTCATCGGGGTAGTGATCCTGCAACTGGACCTGATCCGGACGGGCCTGCGTGTAAACGAAGAACGGTTTGATAAGGGGGTTTTCGCCTCCCTGAGTGAAGTGGCCCAACGATTAGAGGAGCGGGAAGAGATGGAGGCCGCCCGCGGTAGTAATGGTTTTAATTCTCCCACCGGTCTACTCGAATCACCACTCACGTCGATCAATTCGACCCAACCCGCCGCCCGCCCGCCCCTGAATCCCGCCGAAGTAGTGGACCCCAATAGCGTATTGGCCTACCAGGACCAATTACCGCTGGAAGAACGGGTAGATCTGGAAGTTCTGGATCAAACGATCCAGCAGGAAATGGCTAACCACGGGATCGACGGTGAATTCGAGTACGCCGTATTTAGCAAAGAAGCCAATTCTTTTATCATCAAGGATGGCTACTATACCGTACAGGATGATAAGCCGATCAATCTGCTACCCGGCCACTATAGCCTCTACAACAGCAAATACGAGGTAACCCTGTTCGATAAACGGACCGCCCCCCCGGGCCGATTGATCGTTCATTTCCCCAACCGGCAGTCCATCCTGTGGTCGTCGCTGTGGCTCAACTTCGCGGCTTCCCTCTTTTTTGCCGTCATGATCCTGCTTTGCTTCGGCTACACCATCATGGTGATCCTGCGTCAAAAAAAGGTCTCTGAGATGAAAACCGACTTCATCAACAACATGACGCACGAGTTTAAAACGCCGATCGCCACCATCAGTATGGCGACGGACAACATCGTACACCCAAAAGTGGCCGGAAACCCCGAAAAAGTGGCCCGCTTCATCAACATAATAAAACAGGAAAATAAACGTATGAATAAGCAGGTCGAGAAAGTCCTGCAAATGGCCAAACTTGATAAACAAGAGCTTCGGCTCAGTATCAGTAAGGTCGATCTGCACGAACTGATCGAAGAAGCGGTGGAATACATCGGCCTCCGCGTAGAACACCGCGATGGCCGGGCCGCCGCTGAATTAATTGCCGCTGACCCCATTGTGGAGGGTGATGAAACACACCTGGCCAGCGTGATCAACAACCTGCTGGACAATGCCGACAAATACTCTCCCGAGCAACCCATTATCTCGGTCGCTACCCGTAACCGCCCCGGCGGCGTGGAAGTGACCGTAAAGGATAATGGCATCGGGATGACCAAGGAGTCGCGCAAGCATATTTTCGACCGCTTTTACCGGGTCCACACCGGTAATATTCATGACGTTAAAGGCTTCGGCCTGGGCCTGAGCTACGTGAAAAAAATCATGGACGCTCACCACGCTTCCGTCAACGTCAGGAGCGAACTCGGCAAGGGTAGCTCCTTCGTACTTTTTATTCCGCACAAACACACACCGCGCACCTGATCATGGAAAACGATACTCCCAACAACCATCAGATATTACTGGTAGAAGACGACCGAAATTTTGGTGACGTACTCCGTTCTTACCTGGATATGCATGATTTCGACGTCACCCTGGCCACCGATGGCCTGGCCGGTCTCGAGGCCTACCACAAGGGTAGCTACGACCTTTGCATCTTCGACGTCATGATGCCGAAAATGGACGGCTTCGCCTTGGCTGGAAAAATTCGCGAACAGGATAACGCCACGCCCATCATCTTCCTTACGGCCAAAATGATGAAGGAAGACATCCTCGAGGGCTTCAAGATCGGAGCCGACGACTATATCACCAAGCCCTTCAATAGCGAAGAGCTACTGGCCCGTATCCAGGCTATCCTGAAACGCAGCCAGGCACCCGTAGACCCGAAGGAAGAGCAGAAAGAATTCGAGATCGGCCGCTATCATTTTAATTTTCCGCTCCGAATCCTTACCCTACGTAGCGGAAACGGCGAAGAACAAGGCCGCGACAAACTTTCACCCAAGGAAGCCCAGTTGCTCCGCTTGTTCGCCATTCGCCTGAACGATATTCTCTCCCGCGCCGAAGCACTGACTAAGATCTGGGGCGAGGACAACTACTTCACCGCTAGATCAATGGATGTATTCGTGACCAAATTGCGCAAGTACCTCAAAGGCGACGAAAACATCGAGATCGTCAATATTCACGGTAACGGATTTCAGCTTCTGGTGCGGGATACCGAACTGGGCTAGGAAAAATGTTTTGCGTTTTTTTCAGGTCGATTATACCTCAATATGAAATTATTGCTAAATTTGGGCTTCGTCATTCGTGACGTAGTCGGCCTCGCGGCCGCATAAGACTAGTTTTTGGGATTATGATTGTAGCTGGGTAGTAAGTCTACCCGGCTTTTTTTTGTCCCGTCCGCTGCGAAAATCGGTGGCGAACATGCGCGGTGGTTTTGGCCTTTTAGTAAGGCAATACGAATCAAAACCACTTACCATGCCTATCCTGCAAGACCACAATTACGACACCCTTTCCCAGGCTATCGAGACGCTCAAAGAGGAAGGCTACACCGAGGATTTCAACCGCCTGGAAGAATCCCTGCACTGCAAGACCAACGACAAGAACTACAATCCCAGCGATTTTACCATCGTGAAGACCTACCGTTTCGAGGGTATGTCCAGTACTGGTGATAATTCCGTGCTTTACGCCATCGAAACCAAGGACGGCCTGAAGGGAAACCTGGTGGATGCCTACGGGATGTACGCCGACGCGATCAGCCCCGAGATGGTCGAAAAATTTCGTGTCGATTACGACGACGAGGGTACGCTCTAAGCCGTATTTTTTCCACAAATAGTAAGCACCCGCTACACCGATTAAGGAGTAGCGGGTGCTTTTTTTGATCAGGGACATTTGGGCGTGCCCCCGTTTCGCTAACGCGAAAACGGGGTCGGCACCTTCCGGGCGCGCCTGACGGCTTGGTGCTGCGCACCACCGGCTACCGCCGGTGCCCTCCAGATGCCTCACGCGGGCAGGATCAGGCTATTCCCGGCCGCCGCGCAGTTGCTCCTGCAAGTGCTGTAATTCTTCCCACTTGCCATCGCGGGCCAGGGCTGATTGCTGGGGCCAGGTGCCTGGATCATGGGTGTTGAACTGGCCGCCGGCCTGGTACAGCATACCTTTGATATCGTCGGGGTCCAGACCGGCTAATTGTTCCCAACTGTGAATGTCATTATCATTAAGTACCAACTCGATCTTAGGACCGATCCCTTCCACCATCTTCAGATCATCGTGCCGAAAGGAAGCGGCTTCATACTCCTTCACGGGCCGCTCGGAGGCTAGCCTGGCAGCCTGCCCCACCCAGTCATCTTTCTTGATCCGGCCGGGAATAAACTGAATCTCATAGGTCACTTCCTCGATCCGCTGGTCATCCCAGGCGGCAATCTGATCGAAGGTGAATACCCCGATACCGTTTAACTTTTGTTGCAGAAACGGCCCCAGTACCTGAATCTTGGTCAGGTCGTCCGTTTGTCCCTCGGGCACGATAATGGAGTCAACCTGCAAATTGCGGGAGGAGTCGACGATAATTTCGGGGTCGCCGCCGGCATCGGTAATGATGCCCGGCTCGCGCATATCGGCCCGGATGACGGTCGGCTCGTCGGTATCTTTATCGGAACCATGGTCTTCTTCGGGTAGGGTGCTTTCGTTATTGCCCAGGTTACCCACTACGAAACCGGGCTTAACCCCTCCTCCCAATTGCGAAATCCTGTTTTCCAGGCGATCGTTTTCAGCGGCCAGGGTATCCAGACGGCTTTCCAGGGCGGCGAGGCGCTGTTCCATCATTCCACCATTTTCGCTTCCGCTACCAGATTCAGTACCGGTCGTGTTTGCATCGGTAGTCGATCCGACCACGAAGGCCGGTTGCGCTAGTCCCCGATTGGCTTCGTCGATCAGCTTATTGTTGCGGGTCTGCAGATCGGTAATCCGGTCGTTCTGCTCGTCGATGGTGATGGCGTAGGATTTATGGGCACCCTGTAGTCGTTCCACTTCGCCGTTGAGGCGGTAGATTTCTGTATTCAGATCTTTCTTTTCCCGATCAAGCCGCTGATTACGCTCTAGTAAGTCCACCTTTTCGCGGCTGGTCGTTTCCAGTTCCTCTCCTAGTAGCTGGTGCTTTTTTTGGAGCTGTAACAGGTCGGTCTCGGCGTTCAGTTTGGCCGTCTCGGCATCCCGCAGGTTGCGACGTATCCGGCGTAAGGTAGCAGACCGCAACAGGTAGGCGATCAGAAAGCCGAGAATAAACACGACCAGGCAACTGATGAGGAAGAACAGACTCTCGCGGCTGTCCATGGCCACGAAAAATTGCTGGGTATCATTAAATAGATCCATAGTGGTGGGGTGCTTGATCCGCTGATCGGACGAGTAATAAAAGATAGAAGATGCCGGAAAAATATTATTCCAGGACAAAGTTGACGCGGCGGTTTTTCTGCCGCCCCTGGGGAGTCTGGTTAGTAGCAGCAGGTTCGGTCTCGCCCCGGCTGTCCACTTCGATGGTATTGATCACGCCGCGCTCCTGGAAGTAGGTGCGGGCATTTTTGGCCCGGTCGAGACCCGAGGCCTTGGTTGTAGTTGTTTTCGCCTACGTTATCGGTGTGGCCGATGATAGTGAGTTCCTTTGCCGGATTGAGTTGGAGGTAGGTCCGTACGCTATCGGCATAAGCCAAGAAGGCACCCCCCGGCTCGAAAACGGCCGAGTTAAATGCGAAGTTGGCATCCGAAAAGGTCATGTTGGTAAAGGTAAAGGCCAATCGCTCGTAATCCCCCTCATCACTGGACACGGGATAATAGGCATCGAACATGATGGGTTCGGCCAGTGCCTCGGAGGGGGCGACGCCGTGATCCAGGCTGATCCGGTCCTGCGCCAGCCCCCGAGCGGTGAGCAAATTGCGGATGGCATCGGCGCGGGCCAGGCCCAGGTTTTCGAAGAAACCGTCGGCCGTCTCCTGCTCGCTGGGCCGGTAGAAGCCCACGATGGTTAGCCGCGCCAGGGAATCGGCCTCGAAAATGGTAGCAAGGGTGTCGATAAAGGCCACGTTATCCGCAGAGAGCAGTGGATAAACCGAAGCCGAATCGAAAGCGAACTCTTCGTAGCCGCTCAGGATAGTACTGTCACCAAGGCGCAGCGAAAGCGTACGCGCCCGCTCGGAGGGCGGTAGAATATCGATGGGGTCTTCGACCGCGCACAGCTTCTTCATGTCGCAGACATAATAAAAGCGCGCACCCAACACGAAGAGTACGGTAGCGAGGAATAGGACGAGGGCTAAAAATCGCACGGGCGGTGGGGGTTGGTGGCGGTGAAAGGTACTAAAAAGACCGGGTCTATTGAGCTATATGTTTCGCGGGGAGCCGTGGTTCGGTATCATTTTATAATAAGGCGAAAAGAAATCACTCGTATTATCACCGAATTCTTGCGCGGATGAGACCCCGGGCCAGGGATGGGAGCCGGGCCGGAGCGAAGCGGAGGCAGACCGCTTGCGGGCCGACCGAACAGGGAGCGGCGGACACGCCCGGCCGGCCGCCGCCAGGCGGCCGGTGGCCCCCGAAACACCCCCTAAAGAACGGCCTCGCGCAAGACTTCCAGCACCCGCTCCACTTCCTCCTCGCTGGTGTAAAGCGGTGCCGGTGCCACGCGGATGACGCCGCCCTGGGTGCCGCCCAGATTGTCTTCGCGCCAGTCGGCGATAATCCCCGCCGCGCTGAGCCGATCGAAGACCGAACGGCCGTTTTCGCCGAAGAAAATGGATACCTGCGCGCCCCTGCTCGCCGGCTCGGCCGGGGTGAGGAGCCGTAGATTCGCCCCGCCGGCGATCATTTTTTGCAGCCCCTCATAGAGCATTCCCGTGAGTTGCAGGCTGCGACTACGCAGTTCTGCCATGCCGACGCGGTCGAACAGATCGAGGGACGCGCGCAGGGCCGCCAGTTGCATGATGGGCGGCGTGCTGACCTGCCAGCCCGCCGCGCCACGGGCCGGGTCGAATTCGGGGCGCATCAAAAAGCGGGTGCTTTCCTCGTGGCCCCACCAGCCCGCCAGACGCGGCAGTTCCGGGCGGTAGGCGTGGCGCTCGTGTACGTACAGGCCACCGGGTGCGCCGGGGCCGCCATTGAGGTATTTGTAGTTGCACCAGACGGCGAAATCCACGCCCCATTCGTGCAGTTGCAGCGGCACGTTGCCAACGGCGTGAGCGAGGTCCAGCCCTACCACAGCCCCGACGGACTGGCCGGCGCGGGTGATGGCGGGCAGATCGAAAAATTGTCCGGTATAATAATGGACGCCGGCAAAGAGCACCAGGGCCAGTTCGTCGCCCGCCTCTGCGATGGCGGCGAGGATATCTTCGGTGCGCAGGGAGGATTCTCCGGCGCGGGGTCGCACGGCCCGTAGCGTGGTGGCGGGATCCAGACCGTGCCACTTAATCTGGGCCGCCAGGGCATGCTGGTCGCTGGGGAAAGCCCCGGCCTCGTGGATAATCAGGCGCCGCCTACCCTCCGGCCGGTAGAAGCTGGTGAGCAGCAGGTGCAGGTTGATCGTCAGGGCATTGGCAATTACGGTCTCTTCCGGTTTGGCCCCCACGATGCGACCGATGCTCCGTTGGAGCAGTTCGTGGTAGTTGAGCCAGGGGTCGGTATTGGCAAACCAGCCCTCCACGCCCAATTCCCGCCAGCGGTCCAGTTCGTGTTGCACGGCGGCGGCGGTGGCGCGGGGCTGTGGCCCCAGGCTGTTGCCGCACAGGTAGGTAGCGGGGCGGCCCTGGTGGGTGGGCAGGTGAAAAGAGTCGCGCAGGGGCAGGGAAACGGTGGTGGTCATGGTGGTCGGATATGCGGGTGAAGGTAGGCAGCAAAGCCGTTCGGACGGTAGCATAAGGCGATCATTTCCGCTCGGCTAAGGTGTTTGTCGTAAATTGGCGGCCCATTCATCACTTGCGCCCTTGCTATCTTTTTTCCGCACCAACCAATTGTCCTTCGGCATCTTCCTGCTCCCCATCGCCGTGCTGCTGCACTACGCGGGTAGTTTCGTAACGGGTGCCTCCGCCCCGCCGCCCGATCCGGCCGCCGGGCCGCTGGGCACGTTCCTGCTCGGGTGGATAGGTGCCTATCCGCTCGCCGCCTCTTTTTTGCCGCCTTTCCTGCTCGGCATTCAGGCGTTGCTCGTCAATGCCCTGGTGTTTCGTGAGCGTTTGGCCAAACGGCAAAATCTTTTCCCCGGCCTCCTGCTCGTGATCGGCGGCTGTCTGCTGCCGGCCTTTTTGCCGCCGCATTCGCTGCAACTGGCCAACCTCTTCTTACTGCTGAGCATCGCACCGCTGCTGCGCATTTACCGCGATGTCCGCTTCGCCACCGACCTATTTCAGGCCGGCTGGTGGCTGGGGCTGGCCCTGCTCTGCAATACTTCGCTGCTGCCCCTGCTACCGGTTTACCTGATCGGCATCGGCAGCCTGCGGGCCATCTCGGTGCGGATGTGGCTGATGCAGTTGACGGGCACGCTGGTCGCTATCTTCCTGGCCGCCGTCACTTATTTTCTGCTCGATGTCTGGCCGTTATTCCTGGTCGATTTGCCCCGGTTCTCCTATATTTTTGATTTCACCCCCTTAGCGGGTTTGGAATGGATCGGGCTTGCCATACCGGTCGCACTGATCGGCTATACGATGTTTAGTTCCGGCCCCAATTACCTCAACCAGAATATTGAGCACCGCAAGAAGATCCAGGTCGTCTACTATTTTCTCTTGGGCACGGTACTGAGCCTTTTCCTGGTCAGCCCAATCACCTTGGCGCACTGGCAGATCACGCTCGTACCGCTGGCGATTTTGCTCAGTTTATCACTTACCCGCGCTTCGGAAACCACGGCCCGCATCGTGTCGATCCTGCTGGTCGGCCTGCTGCTATTCATTTACCTACTCCCCTTCCTCGCGGCGGGCGGCATCCGCTAACCCGAGCGTTATGGCGGACGAACTCCACCTCTCCCTGGCCGCATCTAGCGGCCCTGCAACCTGCCCGCCTGGCGGTAAACCTGCGGTCCGCCGGCGAGCGATCCGTGCGGCGCGGCCACCCCTGGGTATTCGAGGACTCCGTGGTAAAAGTAACCGGTGAGCCGCACGCCGGTGACCTGGCGATCATCTACGACCGTAAGAAAAACAAGCTGCTGGCCGTCGGCCTCTATGATCCCGACTCGGTGATCCGCATTAAGGTTATCGCCTTTAACGAAGCCGCCCGCCTGGATGCAGCGTGGTTTACCGAAAAGATCACGGCAGCACAGGCCAAACGTGAATCGCTGCTACAAACGGACACCGACGGCTACCGCCTGGTATTTGGCGAAAACGACGGCCTGCCGGCCTGCGTGATCGACTGCTACGCCCGCGCTGCCGTCATCAAGCTGTATTCCGCCGTTTGGCTGCCCTACCTGCCGTTGCTGGTGAGTGCCCTGCGTGCCCAAGTAAATCTGGATGCCGTTGTGCTGCGCCTCAGCCGTAACCTCCAGCGGTTACCCGCCGCCGATCTGCACGGGTTGGCCGACGGCATGATCATCGCCGGTTCCCTGCCCGACCCCGTCGTAGTCTTCCGGGAGCACGGCCTGCGCTTCGCCGCCGACCTGGTGAAAGGGCACAAAACCGGCTACTTCCTGGATCACCGCGCCAACCGCCACCGCATCGGGCAGCAGGCCGCCGGGAAAACGGTGCTGGACGTATTTGCCTACGCCGGTGGCTTTTCCGTGCACGCGCTGGCCGGCGGGGCCAGTGCCGTTACCAGCCTGGACATCAGCGGCCCGGCCCTGCAGTCGTCCGTCCGCAACCGTCAACTCAATGACCTGCCCGCCGTGCGCCACCACCTGCTGGAGGCCGATGCCTTTACCGGCCTGGCCGATCTACGCGGCCGAAACCGCACCTTCGATATCGTGATCGTGGACCCGCCCGCCTTCGCCAAAAAAGCCGACGAGGTGCCCCGCGCCCTGGCCGCCTATACGCGCCTGATCCACCTGGCCGTACCGCTGGTGGCGGCCGACGGGCTGTTGCTGGCGGCCAGTTGTTCCAGCCGGGTCAGCCCGGATGACTTTTTCGCCGCCGTGGAAGGGGAGATTACCGCCGCCAGCCGCCACTGGGCCTCCGAGGGCCGCACCGCCCACGATGCCGATCACCCGGTGACCGTACCGGAACTGGCCTACCTGAAAACAGGTTACTACCGGCTGGATTGATCCATATGCAGCGTAGGGCACCGATCCGTTACCAAATCATTCACGCGCTCCGGCCGGTCGGGGACTCCGCCGTTTCCGGGATTGTCCGTAATTTCGCCCAAAATAATCCCATGATCAGAAGTATCCTCCCCCTCTTCGCCTTTTGCCTACTTACCGTTTACCTTACTAGTTGCGCCGGTGAACCCCGCACCCCCCAGGCCGCCGTGGATAGCCCCGCCGCCACTACCGACGGCGTTACCGAATATGCTGACCAGAGCCTGATCAAAACCCACCCTGAGGCCCCCCGCGACGTCAACGAACCCGGCGGCCAGGGCGAAGGCCAATTGCACCCCTGCCAGGCACCCGTGCTCAAAGGAGACCAAATCATGGCCTCCCTCACCAACTACGGCGGTTACGGCCAGCGGCTCGACCCACCCATGACGGCCTACGAGGCGCAGCAGCTCGCCAAGGCATACTGGATTTTCGAATATTACGTAGGCAGCGGTGCACAAAAAGACAAAGGTTGCAGCCGCGGCTGGTGGTACCAGTTTCGCCCAGACGGTACGTTCACCAGCGGCCACTGGTCCGAAACCACCAACAGCGGTATGTGGTACCTCCGCTTCGAGGACGCCAAGACCTTCCTCACCATCGACAGTAACGTGGACGCCCTGGACAACGAGTACGAAATTCAGGGAATCAGTGCCAAGGAAGGTGCTATGAGCTGGGTAGAAACCGACCGCTATCACAGCCGCAGTGTCATGATCAAAACCATGACGCTGGACAGCCCGCCTTCCAAAAAGCAATTTGGGTTGGAGTAAGGGCGTATCTGGCTAAGCCAATCCTTTACCTCTTGCTATTCTTTTCCATTAAGGGGGCGTGTCGCCTGCCTAAGGGCAGCCGTCGGTCCCTTCCCGGCTCCCTTTCGGTCGGCCCTGCGGGCGGCGGCCCCCGAACCCTGATTTCCGAACCGGATCTACTTTCACGGGCCACCCCATCCAGGCACCTCACGCGGCACCATGAAAGGCCGTAACCCTATCGTTTTCAGGCACCGGCTAACGTCCATGCGCAGCATAGCGTATTTTGTACACGAAGCTATTGTTTGTCTGGAGTGCCGATTTGATGAAATTTTGTTTGGCCGTATCGAAAGGAATCGCCAAATTTGCAGTACCTTAAAAACAGTGGCCGCTTATTTTGCTATCCCAATAGTCAAAGGAACGGCTAGTCTACGAGAAGAACAACCGCCGTCGTCCGGTTCACAACCGTACATTCGCAGTTACTTTCGGCTCCTCTCCCGGGGCCATCACCAATCGCTTATATGTCTACGCAGCAAATTAACCGCTACGGCGATGCGGACCTCCAGGAGTTCCGCGAATTGATTGACGCCAAACTTACTAGTGCCCGCGAACAGATGGACTACTTCAAGTCCCAACTCGCCGCCTCCTCCGATAGTCCCGATGCCAAGGTACGCGGCCTCGAAGACGGCACCAACAGCATGGAGAACGAAGACCTCCACAATATGGCCGCCCGTCAGATCAAGCTCATCCAACACCTGGAGAACGCCCTGATCCGCATCGAAAACAAGAATTACGGCATCTGCCGCCAAACCGGCAACCTGATCAGCAAAGCCCGCCTGCGCGCCGTGCCGCACGCTACCCTCAGTATCGCGGCCAAGAGTGCCCGGCCCTGATTCCGAAACGTTATTTATAAGTCGATTATATGCACAATAGCGGCTCCCGATCTCGGTCAGGAGCCGCTTTTCTTTTGAACGAAGGGAAACGAAAAAAGCCGCCCCGATCAATGATCGAAGCGGCTTTATGTGGAGAATACCGGAGTCGAACCGGACCCCGCACACCCTGCACCCACGCTACCCCCATCAACCCATGTGACAATCACCTGTCTCATCATTTGTCTCATAGCCTGGCCGGTCATTAGTTAAAAGTTACCGTCGGCATTACCGGCCGCTCATACGTGCCGCTGAAGTCACACGCGCTGCCCGTGTCTGAACAATCCAGCTTCGCCTCTACCTTCACAAGGCCGTTCGTCATTCGGAACGTAAGGAGGCAATTGCGCGACTCGTACTCAAAGCCGGTACTTATCCGCTCAACGACGCCCGCTACTTCTCTGCTACAGTCATCAGTTCCAAGGCCCAGGCCCAGGGTGCTAAGAGAAAACGAGACCTCATTACGGGTCTCATCGTAACTCATAATTAGCAGCCCGTCTGAACTTCGGGTGTAAACTTCCTTACCCGCTCTTTCAGCCATTATAATATCTCGGTTGCGCTGGCCCTCTGCTTGCGACTGCCGCTGTATCAACTCCATCTCCGCTGCCGATTGACGGGGGGGTGCCGGCGGCGGATCGGCCTCATACCGTTGCCCGGTCTCGATCAGCTGGAAGTCAGTCTTCCCGCTGCCGTCCGGACGTGACCAGAAGCCCACCAGTTTTCCCGCACTCCACTCACCATCGAACTCTCCCGACTGGCGGCCCTCGCTGTCAAATTCCACCATATTGAAGCCTTGGGCCGCCAGCACACCCTTTAATCTCAACTCTCCCGATCCGGCATTCGTGTAGTGGTACTGCCCTTCCAGACCGCCACCATCGTGGGTCAGGCGCACCATCACCGGCATATCGCCGATCGTGCTTGCAAACACTTTCACCCAGCTGGGCAAAACTTCCTCTTGCTTATCATCCGCCGTCGCAGGCTCCGTGGCGCAGCCCAGCAGCAGCAGGGAAAAAAGTAATATCGTGTACTTCATAGGTCAATAGAATTAAAAAAGCCCCACCCCATCAGGGGCAAGGCTAGAGTGTAGAGTAGAGAAGCTAACCGCTACGATGGTCGTCGTAGCTTTTTTAGTACGCGCCGGGCCTCCTGTTTTCGGAGCGGCGGCGGCAAAGCAGTCAAAAATTGTGCAATCTCCAAAAGGAGTGCGGCGGCCTGTTGGCCGCAGCTGCGGGGGGGTGTAGTTTTCATGTAGAGCGTCTTGAGGCTCCAATATATGAAATCCTTTTAATGTGTATAACATAACGCTTACATTTAATTACCTACCGTTCCCTCAACCGTTGGGCGTGTCCCGTCCTGCCGCCGGGCCGGTCCCCTCCGGGCTTAGCTGCCCGCTCGGTGCTGCGCACGTCCCCTGCGGGCACCTCACGCGGGCGGTATGCCCAGTTCTTTCGCAATATCAGGGTAGCGGTTCTCGGTATCATCCCGCAACTGCTGCAAGGCGGCCACTTCCGCCGGCGTCACGTCGGTGCCGGCCACTTCCGCACTCAGCCGGCGCAATTCATTCCATATCTCGGCCAGGTCGTCATCTCGATCGGTGCGCCGGTGAGCGGTGGTTTGGGTGAGATCGGTCTTCATTAGATCGTCGATCGGGACTGAAAAAATAGAGGACAACTCAACCAAAATTGCCGCCGAAGGAAAGTTGTGGCCCTTTTCCCACTTTCCAACGGATGAGTTTTGGAGGCCAAATTGCTTTGCAAGGTCTTCTTGGCTCCAGTTTTTTGATTTTCGTAAGTGCTTGATATTCTGACCGAAGTACATCTTATGGAAGATATTTTAGAATCTTTCTCTAAAAAATAGAGAGAAATTCTTGCTTAGTAGAGATGAAAGAGCCTACATTTGTACTAATTCGAGACAAGATAACAACAATGACCGACACAATCACCGTGTACCGCCGATACTCTATTCAGCCGCTTCTGGACCAAATGTCAAAAGAAGAGGCCGACAAGATAGTCGATGAACTGCAAAGGGTCTGGGAAGTGAGCCGGGTCTACACAAAACGCCTCATCAACTCGATCCAGGGAAAATACCCAATGATGAGTGCAGAGCAGGCCCGGCAAGCAGCAGAATTATTGGATGTGCCGATCGAAGAAATTTTAGTGGGCTGGCAGGATGAAACCCGCCGCCACGTCAAAATATAGCCCACTGAATGCAGTGAGCTGAGGGAGGAGCTTTCGTGGCGAAAACTCACAACCCTCGGTGATCGGCCCACCGGCCGGTCACCAAAAATCTTAATTGTCATGAGATTATGGTTTTCGCCCCGGCCGAGATGGTCGTCTTGCCGGGGCTTTTTTCTCACAATTAACCTAGGATTTTTCATGTGATATGTTTCTGACCGCGCCGCTTGCCAGGCCTTTGGGAAAAATGAGCCTGGCGGCGCGGTCCTTTATCACCTTGAATCTTCACCCCATGATCTACCTCTACATCTTCATCTTCCTGGGCTTTATCGCCGCCGCTTGGTGGCTATTTGACCGCCTCCTTCGTGGCATGGCGGAGGAAGTCAAAGAAATGAATGAGGTGGACTATCACAATTCTTGAACTATGGACGCAACGACTTTCTCAAAGTGGACCGATACAGGGTTCGTGCTCATTGGAGCCGGTATCCTGATGGTGGTGCTCTTTATCTTCATCCTCCTGCGCTTCATGGCGCCGGATGACAAAACCATGCGCTAATGGCTAGTTCACACATCGCCGAGGAAGGCGACTGGGGAACCATTGCTAAATTCCTCACGCACGTATTTGGGCCGGGCCGGATGGTAGATGCCGCAACCGGACGAATGATTCTTGCTACCGACATGGGATTGAATTATATCCAATCAATGATCCAGTGCCCGGCGAAAGAGCTACCTACCTTGCTGTTATGCGGAGGAAGCAGCAGAATCGTCTTTCGGAAAATACTGGACCATTGGGTGGGCGGCGGCAATCAGATGTCGAAGGTATTCTCATTGAGTTACACTCCAGCAAAATTTGCGATGGCCGATCAATATTGGCTCATTAAAACCCCAGACATCCTCCCATATGAGGGGTTACGGAAGAAGCTAGTAGTGCAAACCCCCGCTTTTTTCCACTACCTGCGGAAAGCGAGAGCTACCCACGGAAATCACCTTCCCTTCCTCCTTCCCTACCATCGCCGACTTATGAGCTTAATAGAAGTCATCCGCAACCGCAACCTCACCGCCGCCGATCGGCGCGGGCTGGAAGCTATAAAAGACTACCTCCACCCCATCAAGTGGGAGGAATACGACAGCCTGCAGGGGCTGCTGGCCAGACAGACCAAAGCAATGTACTGGTGGAGTGGTTTCGCCCAGGGGAGCAAGGTCTCCGACGCCGGCTACGATAAAGGAATGACCCAACTGATGAGTCCTTTCGATGAGCGAAGAGACGCCCTGGTGGGCAAAAAATAAGCCCCCGACGTGGCAACGCCGAGGGCAGGCTTTGAAATGTAAATTCATTAACCGGGGGGCCGTAACACCCCCCACTACACCTCAAAAGTATGATAAAATTTTCAAATCTATCGCCGGAGGAGCAGCTGCTCGCCGCATCATTGGACGGAGCCGCCGGTGATCGGGGCACCGCCGTGCAGGAGAAACTGGAAAGGAGATTCGGCACGGCGGAAAAAAGACCCTGGCTGCAGGCGGCCGAAAAGTATCGAGTCCCGGCACTGATTGCCAGTTGGGTCTGTAACGTGGCCAGCGGATTAGGAGTATTCTACCTCTTGAAGATGATATTCTCTATCGACGCCCTACCCTACCTGGGGTGGGTGGTCGGAATAGGAGGCCTGTTGGCCTTCGAGTGGTGTAAGCGCGAAGCCAGTGACTCCATGTGGGATCATTACTTCAGTAAAGGGCGTAAGCTCAGCTGGTGGCGGGTATCGCTGAACGGCTTTCTTTTCTGCCTCAGTATGGCTGCTACCCTCTGCGGGGTATTCTACCTGGTGACCGACACCCGCACGGGTGCCGAGAAGATGGACTTCAGCCAAAAACCGGAAGCAGCTGCCATTGTGCAGCAGATCCGGGCGAAGGAGGAGCAAGTGGCCACCATAGCCACCCAGATCAAAGACACCCGTGCCGATCGGAGCAATTACAACCAACAGGGCACCTTCTTCTACAAATTGCTGGCCACCGAGGGCCAGCGGGAAAAAAGGATAGCACTATTGGAGCAGGAAGTGGCGGCACTGAACGCTACCCTATCGAACGAGTACGGCGTGATCAACGTGCAGAATGATGAGATAATGGATGAGTGGAAAGCCCGGCGCGACGTGCAAGTAACCGCATCGGTGATAGCCTGCTTCCTGCTGGAGATTCTATTCGAGACGTGCATGGGCTTCCTGTCCCTGTTCGCCTGTAAGTCGCTACTCTTCATACGCGCCGTTCGGCAGCGTGACGATCGGGTGGCCGAGAAAGCGGTAGCCGGCCTAGCTAGGAATGGCGCGGTCCGGTTGCCGGTCAACGGCCACCCCACCCCGGCCTAGCTAGCCCGCCGCCCGTGTTAGCCGCGGGCGGATCACCGGGCCGGCTAGGTCTGTTCCCACCGGGTGATGATCCGGTGGGCGAAGGGCTAGCTAGTGCTACCCTAGCTAGGGTAGCCGCCTCACCACATACACTAGCTAGTGCGCAAATGTGCCTAGCTAGTGTAGAAGCGGAGGAAGTGAGTGAGGTTCCGGTAGTGGGTCAGCTCGAAATCTTGCGGTTCGCAAGGAGCCGGGTCAAGGCCACGCTGGATGCCCACCGCACCAATTTCCAGAACGGAGAGGCCACCCTCTCCACCTGGGAAAAGCATCGGCGAAAGCTGACGCGTAAGTTGTCGGAGATAGATTGGATGATTAGAGAGAGAGCTAAAAACGTAGAGATAGAGAGAGCTGGATAGACGACTCGATGACTCTTTTGCCCCCTGCTCTTAGCAGGGTAGGGGGCTTTTTTTCTCAAATGCAAAAACATAGTTTCCGTGAACGACGCGACATATTTCGCCCAGCGCATGAAAGTGCTAGGGGTGACGAAGGATAATAATAAGATAGCACTAAAGGACCCGGATGTAGATTTTCCGGGCGTCTCGGTACGAGACTGGAAGGTGTTTGAGGAAGATAAGGACGGTAATATTCAAATAAACTATTGGACCATAGATGGTCTGTCGGCTAACTACTGGTACGACTCCGGTAGCCGCTCCCGGAATGATAAGGTGAAGCATTTCAATGCCCTGCGGCTAAAGGAGCCGAAGGGAGACATGAAGTATAAATTTCCAAAGGGGCAGGGTAGCCGCCCGTGGTTCCCGCCCAGCCTGGTGGAAAAGTTTAAGGCGGGCACCCCCATCAATACGCTGTACCTCACCGAGGGGGCCTTCAAAGCCTGGACCGGTGCCCAGCACGGGGTGTCGACGTGGTGGTCACGGGTCCATCACCCACTATAAGGATGCGGACGGCCAACTCTACTACGATGTGCGCCGGCTGATCGAAACTTGTAAGGTGGAGCACGTCGTGATCCTATGGGACGCCGACTGCCGGGATATTTCAATCAAGGCGCTGACAAGAGGGGAGGAGTTGACCACCCGGCCCGCCGGCTTCTTTTGGTCGGCCCACAACATCCGCAAACTGCTGCGGGGGATGACCTTCAAGAAAAGCAGGGACGCACCCCGTGTCCACTTCATGCACCCAAAGCGGGAGAAGTTTGAGGACAAGCCCAAGGGGCTGGATGACTACCTGGTGACGGCTGCCAAAGAGCAGGTACTGGACAAGGTGGTGGCCGATATTGTAAATCCCACCCGCAAAGGGGAGTATTTCTATCGTACGGAGATCACCACCACCAGCCGCCGGCTGAATAAGTATTTCGGCCTGGACAAAGCAAAGGGCGGGGTGGACGATTTTCACGCCCTCCACGCCGAGCAGATCGGGGAGCAGCAGTTCTTTCACTACGGTGATCTGTACACCTACATCGATGCCACGCAGGCGTTGGAACTCATTGCGCCCGGCTGGGCCAGCCAACTGGCGTGGGTAGGGGATGACTTCTTCGTGAAGTGTAAGGTGCCGAGCGCGAAGGAAGGGAGCGATCGGTACAAACTGATCCCCAGGAAGAAAGAAACCCTGACCTACCATCAGGGAAAGGAGTTCCAGGACTACCTAACGTACTTCACGGGGTTCTGCAACCGGCCCAGCCACTACGACTATCAGTCGATTGTGGAGAGCGGCGGGCCACAAGTTTTTCAATCGCTACTTTCCCTTCGAGCACGTATCGGAAGAGGGACCCTATGCGAAGACGTTGGGCTTCGTGAAGCACATTTTTGGGAGCGACCTGGTGGAGCACCCGGTGACCGGCGCGAAGATTGAGCGGTGGGAGATGGGCCTCGACTACATCAAGATTCTCTTGGAACACCCCACCCAGATACTGCCGGTGTTGTGTCTCTACTCCCAGGAAAACAACACGGGTAAGAGCACCTTCTGTAAGCTGCTGGCCCAAGTATTCCGCAACAACGCCATTTTTGTAAGTAACAGCGATTTCCAATCAGACTTCAACGCCACCTTCGCAGATAAGCTGCTGGTGATGTGTGAGGAGACCATGCTGGAGAGGAAGCGGGAGACCGAGCGCATCAAGGCAATGAGCACGGCCAACGAGATCACCGTGAACGAGAAAGGGGTGAGCCAGTACTCGATCGACTTCTTCGCAAAATTCATCTTCTGCAGCAATAACCGCCGGATGGTGAACGTGGGCGCAAAAGACGAGCGATTCTGGATACTGAAGGTGCCAAAATCGCCGGTAGACAACCCCCGCCTGCTGGATGAGATGATCGATGAGATACCGGGTTTTCTCCACTTCCTGCGGGAGCGGCCGATGTCCACCGAGAACGAGAGCCGGATGCACTTCAAGCCGCAAATGATCCTCACCGAATCTTTCCACGATACCGTGGAGGTAAACGAGCCTGGCCAGGTGAGCAACCTGCGCGCCGGAATACAGGAGATGTTCGACGAGCTGCCCGTGGGCACCAGCGAAATATTGATGCCCATGAAAAATATCCGGGAGGAGTTTTTCAATAAGGGCGATGCCGTCTCCTGGGTGCAGGAGGTGCTAAGAGACTACCTGTCCGTGGAGCCGCTGCGGGATGCCAGTGGCAAGCAAGTGAACAGCCAGCGCGGCACCTACCACCGCATAGAAACCCGCTTCAATGGCGAAGAACACCAGGAGCACCTGGTGACCGTCAACTGGACCGGCCGCCCTTACGTCTTTCGCCGCGAGGACTTCGTGGAGGAAGAGATGGAGGTGGAAGTGGGAGGGGATGGGATTCCGTTTTGAATGGATCATGCGGCACCGCAGCCGCCTTTTATTCAAAAAATGTAAACTCTATAAATATGCCTATTGAAAATTCAGAAAGCCAATGCAAGTTGAAAAATGAGGCGGTTGACGGTGGCCGCGTTATTCATGGCAGTGGCTGGATTTCAGTAAGAAACCACTTACCAATAAGTCACTCTAGCTGTGCAAGGCCTTCATACTTGGTTCATTGTAAAGTTTTAGGCGTCATTGTTCGTACCTACGACGCAGAAGAAAGATCCTGGTACGATGAGTATGGTGATTGCCTTTACGAATTACTTTCGATAGGCGGAACAATTACCCACTGGCAGAACCTACCTAACAGTCCACTCTAAGCCATTGCCATGAATTAGGGTGTATGCGCAACTCCAAATAACTAAAAACTCAAATAATGTTAGCAGATACGACAACCTACCCCGGTTTTGTAGGGGTGAAAACGCCGCTGGGTAAAAAGTACTACATCAAGATCAATGCGATCGACACGGTAAGGGAGGGGCCGAGGGCGGGCCACTGGTTTGAATTGGGCTTGTCCGGCGGCAAATCCGTGAAGGTGGAGGGATTGCTGGACACCTTTATGGAGGCGGTGTTCAGTAGCTCGGAAATTGATGACCAATGATCCAGATACCGACGCGGCCGGTGATCCGGTATTACGGAGGCAAATGGCGGTTAGCCGAGTGGGTGATCGGGCATTTCCCTAAGCACCGGTGCTACGTGGAAGCATTCGGCGGGGCGGCGTCGGTGCTGATGAAGAAGAAGCCGGCGCGAGCCGAGGTGTACAATGACATGAATGGAGAGGTGGTGAACCTGTTCAGGGTGCTACGGGATGTCGATCAGTCGGAGGAGCTACGGCGGCTGCTGAGATCTCACACCATATAGCAGGGATGAGTTTTTGGCCTGCTATGAGCGAACTGATGAACCGATAGAGCAGGCTCGGCGAACCATAGTGCTGGCCATGCAGGCCCACAACCCCGCAAAGAGCTTGGACCGTAAAGCAAATGGATATCGGACCTCTACCAGTGGGCACCATGATCTGCCCCGTGATTTTAAGGAGCATACGGCCGCACTTGAGAAGATCACCGCCCGGCTGAAGGAAGTGATTATTGAGAATCGCCCGGCAAAGCAGATATGTCTCCAGCACGATCGGGCAGATACGCTCCACTACATCGATCCACCGTACCCTGGCAAGACGCGAAGCACGAACGCTAGTTACTACACCCACGAAGTAAGGGGCATGGAGGCCCACCGTGAAATCTATGAGTGGGCAAATGACTTGAAAGGAATGGTGGTGCTATCCGGCTACCACTGCGATGAATACGAAGATTGGTTTGGCGGCAGTGGGTGGGTGCGATCATTCCGGCGCAGCCAGACCGGCGCGTTCTGCGGCGGGGCAAAGACGGCCTGGGCAACGGAGGACTTATGGCTAAACCCTGCCGCGGCAGTGAAGCAGCGACAGTTGAAATTATTCTAAAGACTTCTCTTACTCTTTTAGCACATTTTTTACCGCCCCCTGGTACGTCGCGTCCCAGGGGGCTTTTTTGTGGGGGGATGGAGCGGTAGGGTGGGGAATGGTGGGGGCAAATTGTGAATACGTGTTTGTTGGAGTAGATCGGAAATTTCCCCGTGACCTGGTTTTTAGTGTAACAACTGTAACAAATCGTCTTTTTTGCTTATAAAATATTAAAATACAGGTAGTTAGTGTTGTTACAGTCGTTGTTACAGTCGTCTGTTACGGTGTAACAGACCGTAACAAATCAGACGATAGTTTGGTGGTATTCAGGGTATGGCAAATAAAAAATGTTACGGTCATCGGGCACTGTAACACGGGTGTAACAGCGGTGTAACACTCGTAACTAACTGTCTATTAGACTATTATTAGTGATTTGTTACGGTGTTACAGTTGTTACACCTGTTTCGGGTAGCCAGGATTTTGGGCGTGAGGGGTGAAAACTGCGGTGAGCAATTGTGAAAGAAAACGGCCCGGAATGTGAGGATAAGGGGGATGTGAAGCGTGAGGTGCCCGGAGGGGCGGTAGCGCACGAAGTGCCGAGCGAACAGCGAAGCCCGGAGGGGACCGACGCCGCCCGGCAGGGCGGGGGGACGCCCTAAATGAAAAACACCCAGGACGTAGATCGTCCCGGGTGCCTCGGTATGCGGATTTCCGCGTCTCTCAAATGCTAAAAACTGGTGCAAATATAGGGTGCAGGGCGCGAAGTGCAACAAAACTGCCTGAAATACAGTATATTTAGGGGTAAAATGGTGCTAGAGTAAGGGTAAAGTAGAGCGAGAGTAGAGCTAAAGTAGACCTGAATTGAACCTGAATTGCGGCCCGCTGGGGGCTGCCACCTCTCAATGCTTCCCTGAACATGAACACCCCTGAACAATTGGTGGCCGTGCGGCTGCCACGTTGCGTAGAAAAGCGTGACCTGAAAGACTATTTCGATGTCTCCTACAAGTACTTGTGGTCAGAACTGCTGACCGATGAGCTATTTGATGAGTGGGGATATGACCGTGACGACTGGAAACGGGCTAAAAGGTTCCCGCCGAACGTCACACTCCTTATATATAGTCACTTCAACATATCGAATCTGGATACCACCCTGGCCGATGAGCTGGGGGTGGCACGGCCCGGCCACCAGGTGACTGACACCGAATAATCCTTCCGTATAAAGTTTGTCGCGCCGCCCGGTGGCGCGTGGTTCCGTTGGCCTACCGTATGGCGGTGGGGTGGGGGTGGAGTGCCGCATATTGCGGCCTCAACCTACGGAATGAGCCAACTCCTTAGAATCGCCGCATACTCGGCCCTCGGATATTTACTATTGGGGGGCCGGGTGATCGGTGCCGTGATGGACCGATTTACCTATGAGCTGGGGAAACCCCGCCTGTCGGATATCGGTCTGGACTGGCGTAACGGCGAGGCATTTGCCCTGCTGAAGATGCGGCTCTACCTGAAACAGTCTACCGGACTGGACCTGAGCGTGATGTCCGTCTCACTGAATTTTAGCCAGGGGGGCAACCCACTGGGATCGGTGCGGACCAATCAATCCTCCATCCTGCCTAATAACGAGACCGTGGAGGTGCCGCTGAAACTGGACATCCCCCAGGGGAAGTTCTTCGCGCACCTGCAATCGCTGGCCGAGCCGCAAACCAACCGGTCCGCGCTGGATCCGATCAAGGCCACCGGATCGGTGACGCTATCGAATGGAATATCCTTCCCGGTTTTCTTCACCATGAACTTCTTCTCGTTCGGATGATCGGAACCGCCTCAATACTGATACCCCGGCCTGCTGCCGGTCCGCAGCTGCGGAAGGAAACCTACCGCACCACGGATATAGTGGACGTGGTGCAGGACCTGGTGAACGGCTATGCGCATGAGACGGAGCAGTTTGCGAAGCAGTTTAGCCGTGACAAGGCGGGACTGAAGCGACTGTTCAATTGGGTGTACCGGAATTTTCGCTACCAGGAGGACCCCGCCGGGGCGCAACTGGTGCAGACCCCGGCCCACCTGAACCACACGCGGGTGGGGGACTGCAAGAGCTTCACGATCTTCATTAGCAGCGTGCTGCAGAATATGGGGATCGACCATAAGATACGCTACGCCGGCTACGGTACGCGGGATTATCGCCACGTCTACCCCGTGGCCGTGCTGAATAAGCGGGAGATACCACTGGATGTGGTGTGGAAAGTGCAGGAAGGCGGGCATTTCGCCGGCGAGAAGCCGTACACCAAGAAAAAAGACTACAACGTGCAAGGATTATTTCAGCTGGGCAGTACCAGCAGCGCAGATATGTTCTCTCAGATCGGCGGGATTGACTGGAACCAACCGGAAGACGTGATTTTGGGCCAGTTGGAGCGCGCCATACCCCTGTCGGAGATAGAGGCTACTGCTGCCAGTATGCCCGCCGTGGATCCCCGGAACGACGTGACGAAAATGACGATGGGTGAGACGGAGCGTATGATCTGGGAAGACCGGATGCGCATTCTGTCGAACCTGTCGAAGAACTCTGCCCAGACCGCTCAGTATACCGATGCAGCCCGTGCGATCCGGCAAGGTAGCCTGGCCGGAATCGGTAGCCTGGCCAATAACCCGCTGGGCCAACAGGTGGAGGATATTTTGAAGAAGACCCGCCGGATGAATCAACCGGCCTTCCCGCCCTTCACCATAGATATTCCGACGCCCCCCCAGGTGGGCTTCTTTAAGAAAATAGGTAATTTCTTCAAGAAAGTGGGCAAGGCAGTGGGTGATGTCTTTAAGGGCCTGGTGAACTGGGTCTTTAAGGGCATGGGCAAGGCGATGGGACCCTTTTTCATCTACCGCTTTCTTAAGCGAAACGTGATCAAGTCGAAGAATATCAAGGGCCGGCTGGCCCAACAAGATAAGAGCTACCGATTCATTCAGAAGATTGGCAAGTTCGATGACAGCCAGCTGCAGGGGTTGATGCTAAACGGGATTCTGGAAAAAACGGGTAAGACCCCGGAGCAATTTGCCCGCGAGGGCGGGGTGCCGCAGATCGGGGCCTTCCCGGCCATTATTGCGGCGATATCCTCGGTGATCCAGGTGATTACTAAGATCGCTTCGGTCTTTAAAAAGAAGGGCACGGATGCCGGTATCGTGGATCAGTCCACGATGTCGGACCCATCACTTTTTGAAGAGGAAGCCCGCCTGCACGCACAGGCTGCAGGCGGCGGCGGTGGTGGCGGCTTTAATCCGCTGTACCTGCTGCCGTTACTGGCGGTACCTATCCTGATGAAAAAATAAAGGGGTGCGCATGGCACCTCTCATCTCTCACAATCCCAATCACTCCTAACCCCCATATCAACTATGGCTACCACGAAACGCACCAGCCCTCTGCTGAACAGCTACCGCAAACTACAGTCTACCAAGAAGCGGTACTGCCAGGGCAAAGTAACCGCCGCAGCGGTGGACAAAGCCGCCAAAGTCTACATCACCCGCGCCGAAAAAGCTGGGCAGACGAAGGCCGAGGCCACCCGCAAGGCCAACCGCGTGAAAAAAGGCGGATGCTCGATGACCTCCTCGGTTGCCGGTGCGAAGCGCAAAACCACCACGCGCAAAACCACCACGCGTAAGACTACCGCCAGCAAGCGCAAGTAAGCCCGGCGGCTACTGACTTCTCTCTCTCTCAAACTCTCTCTCAAAATCTTGCTACCCATGTGTGGATGCAAACGAAAAATCGGAACAATGGCACGTCGCAACAGCGTAACCTTCAGTATCGAGGACTTGCTGAGTGGCGCCGTCGGCGTCATCGTAGGTCTCGGATCAAACATATTCATCGGTAAGGCTCTCGAAAGCCAGTCCGAAAGCACCCGTGAAATGGCCGCTAAGGTCATTCCCGTTATTAAAGCGATCGGGGGCGGCTACTTAGCCATGCAGAAAAAGCAAAGCCCGTATTTACGGATGGGCGGCGCAGGCATGGCCGCAGCCGGTACGATCGAGCTGGGCGCAGCCTTCGCTCCTGAGTACATCAAGATTGCCGGTATCGGCAATAGCGGTAGCGTTTTCGAGGTGATTGGTAATACCGACTTGACCTCGGTACGCGTCGAGTTGCCCTCCGGTGAGGACATCTACGGCTTTGATGAACCCACCGTGATGGGTGGGGAGGAAGTATATGCCTCCTATGGTGAGGAAGAGATGGCGCTCTAACCGTCTCCTTCCCCTGAAGACTGAATGATAAGGAGTTGGCTCGCTACGATCATTTCTCTCTCAATACTTCACCCATGATTTTCTCCAACAAAGGTCGCCGTTCCGCACTGCGTTTCGCACGGCGCGCGGCTTCGAAGCAGAATTTGAATCCTGCTAATGTCCGTCCTGCTACCCTGGTACTCCTCTGTGAGTTGGATCCCAACGCCAACCAGCACATCATCGAAGTCGATGAGGCTGCCCAGAAGGACATCTCCCGGATGGGAAAGGGCCTGGTGGATAAGGATGCTTTTGTAGGCAGCGGCCTGCTCTCGATCGGCATCCTGTCGGTTCCCGTGATCGGCGGTAAGCCGGTTCATGAAGCGGGTAAGCTCGTTTTCCACGGCGACCCCACCATCTTCACCGGACCCGCCGGCCCCAGCGGTCTCAGCGAAGCCCAACAGATCGATGCGATCTACGCCGGCGACCTGACGATCACCACGAACACCGACCAGCGGTTGGATAACTATCCGCTGATCGACTTCCGCCATGTGCAGCAGACGCAAGGTTCGGCCAATACGGCCAATCAGTACGACGGTTCGGAGTACGACGACCTGGGTATGCTGATCCGCGTGAGTGGCGGTGATCGGAACACGCTGACGATCCGCAACTTCTGCCCGATCAAGGATCTGGTAGCGGGTGATGCCGACCGCAAGAACTACCTGCTGGTGCGTATGCCCGGTTCGGTAATGAAGCAGTCCACCAGCAAGTCTTACTTGAACTAGGAACGCTTTTCCATCTACGTCCATAGCTAAAGAATGCCCCGCCCCGCAATGGTAGGGTGGGGTATTCTTTTTTAAAAAAATCAAGATGTATAACCACATCAAGCGTGGAGTATTCCGCGAAGGGGCCAATGGTCCCGTCCGGTTCCGGGAAAACTTCATAGTGCCCCTGAAGCCGGATGTTTTTGAGCAGAAGCTGGAGGAGCGAAGCAGCGTGGAACGTAACCACGTGGTGGGCCTCTTTGTGACGAAGCCCGGCACGAAGCTGCAGAACAACCGCACGGTAGCGGCCACGGATATTTTCGACACCTGCTACCTCAACCTCTTTCAGGGGACGACCCTGGTGCTGTCGCACATCTACCTCTACCAGATTCTGGAATTTAACGAGCAAGGCAAGCCCTACGAGATCAGCCTGCCGGACACCATCAACCTGGCCGACTCGAAGCTGGTCATTCAGAACTCGGCCAGCGTGGTCGATAATACGGCCATCGAATTCCAGATCGAGTACCTCAAGTCTTAACCCAACCCACTAGCAGTGAGCCGATTTAACTCTTCCCTTACGATCCCCCAACTACGTGACCGCTTTCAGGTCGAGCAGTGCCCTTACTGGGTCATCTACTCGGCCGAGCGGAAAACGGAGATGATGGCCCGTTACCGCCCGGATACGGGCAACTTGTCTGCCGAGGAGCAGGTGCAGGAGAGTTGGATTCAGCTGGAGTACTTTCTCATCGATCACCCCGGCGGCTTCGGACGTGTGGTGCTAAAGAAGAATGCGAACGACAATGTATCGCACTCTATCCAGCTCTACGTGAAGTGGGGGAATATGGCGAACAGTACGCCCGCTACGATTGGTGGCACCGCCAATGCCCATCCGGGCATGATAAACCAGACCGTCATGTTCGACAAGATGATGCAGCTGATGCAAACGAATTTCCAGCAGCGCATGGATGATAAGGATAGGCTGGTGGAGCTATTGATCGAAAACCAGAACCTGCACAATGCAGTGGAGGGAATGCAGGAGCCGGGCATGAACGAGACGATACTCCGTGAAGCGATCGGTGCGGCGAAGGCGATCTTCATGCAGCCCCGCCAGCCGGTGGCCCTCGGCACGGCCGGGGTGGGTGATACCCCGCCTGCCCCGCAACAGGCCCCTGCAGCTGCCGGCGGCGGGCAAGCCCGGCCGTTTTCCGTGGACCAGGCGATTCAGGACGCTCACTTGCTGAAGAACTCCGTACCCGACTACCATCCGAACGACGTAATCCGCGCCATTGCGCTATTCGCTCACCAACAGCCCGACCAGGCGAAGAACTACCTGGGGATGCTGATCCAGCAAGTACAACAGTAGCATGGGATTCAAGCTCGGAATTACGATACAATCGCTGCTCAGTCAGGCGGTGATCTTCCTTCGCCACCTGGCGGGGGCGCGGCTGGTGGTGGGGAAACAGCAGCTGACGGAGGACGACCCCACGCTATACCTCGATCAGGCGGTGCACATTCGATTCATGAATCGGGGGCAAACCCCGGTCATCATCGACAACCAAATTATTTTGCTGCACGGGGAGGTGTACGTGGAAGGTGATACGGCCGGCCCCGGCCTGGATCATCACTACGATATCCACTTCCTGAAGCAGTCAGCCGAAAAGATAGCGTCCGCCCCGGATGCGGACCGGCCCTATGTCTTTCCCGGCAATATGCTCGACATCCGCATCCTCACCCGCAAATTGAAGTAGCCATGCCCGAAATGCGGAAAGAACAGGCCCCGCAGGCCGTGCAGGTCTCCCTGGGCGACGTGCAGATCGAAGCCACGCCCCCCACGGCGGGCGAACAGCGTTCGCGGCGGCTGGAAAGCGCGGCCACGTCCATGACCATTCCCGGCGGCGGCCACTATGTGCAGGTTAAGCACATCGACTACGGCGGCGGGGAGATCAACGTGAACGGGGAACCGCTCACCTACAATGATTCCTGGTCGGCGGAAAGCCGTGACGATCGGGTCAGCAATACGGTTGACTTCACGGCGGCCGTCACGATATCCAACCCCGGCGGGGCACGCTTCGCGGTGCGGGTTGATTTTCCTTCTTCTTCATCTTTTGACCCCTTTACCTTATGAAAAACATACTCCTCCTCTGCGGCCTGTTGCTGCTCTGCTCCTTTACCGCCGTCAACGCCCAGGTGGGCGAGGTGGGCGGCCCTATCGTTAGCATCGACTTCGAGCCGGTGTGTGACGATGGTACGTCGGTGTTTCACGTGCTGATGTACGTAGTAGGCGAAAGCATCCCCCGCTCGCTGGGCTACCGGACCGGGGACAATGCGGCCTACACCCCCACGGGCACCCCCACAGCCGGACCGTGTGCCGGTGACGCTGCCACGGCCGCGCCGGATTACAACTTCAACGTGTCTACTCTCTGCGACGGTAATAGCACCTTTTACCGTGTGGCGGTATTTACGGACGGCTCGCCTACCGCCACGGTCACCGAAGACTTTGCCCTCGACTTCAGCACTTCTTACACCCCCAGTGGAACAGTGTATAGCGGGCCTTGCGTGGCAACCGTCGTCTCTACTGTAACGCGCTCGATCGCTACCAGTACGGGATCGGTAGCCGCCGGTGCTCTTTCCTATGAAATCTGCAATGAGGGCGTGAATAATGCGATCGTTACGGTCGGCGGCACGGCTACGGTGATGATACCGGGATCCTGCACGAGCTTCAGTTCTACTTATGTGCCCAGCCTGCGGGAGTACCGTACCGGCCCAGCAGTTGCCTACGACGCGACGGGGACCACTCTGGTCATTGTCGTAGAAAACTAGGAAACTCTTTCCCCTGAAAAAAAAGGCTAGTGATGAAACGGATTGTATACACGCTCTTATTTCTCTCTCTCTCTGCTACCTATTCCAGTCTTGCATCCCAGGTGGGTGCGAGGCTGGATGCGGAGTACTTCGACTTCTGCCTGGTGGATTCCATTGGGCCGGGGCAGGTGGTGCGCTTTACGCGGCTGGTGAATATCGCCACCCTCCAGGTGAAGGACATCGGGCAGTCGGGGGCGGCCTACACCATTAGTGGTACGCTGCTGAGTTGTGAAGATTTTGATCGACCGGCACCCACGCGCAACCCACTGGATGACTTCTACGAAGATTGCCAGTGCCAGTACACCATTAAGCAAGAAAACAACCGGGTGCTGTCCATCCAGGGCGGCACCACCCAGACCTACACGATCGAGTTTCAGGAGGTGGTGCGCAGGAAGTGCGGCGGTCAGGAAGTAGGGGAGGTAGTTCACCGGGACACGCTGACCAAAACCGCACCGATACGAACGAGCCGTTTTCGACAACAGCTGGGGTTTTCTTTTGCTCCCGGACAGTTCGTTACCCGCTTCAACCTCCGCGCTTATAATAGTGGCCCCAGCATCATTAGCGTAGAGCTGGACCCGAACACGGTACAGTCTACTTATCCTTCTCTAACGCTGGACCCGGCAGACTTCACCTTCAACGGATCTAACATTGCCGATATGGCAGCGGCCTACCATACGGTACTTACCCACGCAATCAGTCAGGCGGTGGGTACGCCGGTCAACAACATTAACGCTGAAGTCTCTTTTGGGAGCAGTACCGGCATCAATATCTTCCACGAACTACTCCACGAGCCTACGGGGGTGTACGTGATCCAGCCCCGGCCGGGGGATGCGGACTATTTAGTGGGCTTCCCGTTCTCGCCGATCGTCTTCGGCATCGGCTCGCCGGGGGAGACCACCAGGACAAATGACTACACGGAAGAGTGCGAAACGATCTGGGAAACCAGGAGCGGTAGCTATATGCAGTGGGATCAGAATATCCCTTTCGAGCTAGTTCCTCGATTGATGCCTGCAATGAATCCATTTGTCTTTTCGGGCGATAACCTGAGCACCTTTTGCGATGTGCCGCCCGCCATTTGCGCGGCCCTTGCTATGACTCCCGTAGAGATCGATGGTTGCGTGGAAATCTGCTCGGACGTGATGAATATCGCAGGCCACCAGCCGGTGGCTAACGAGACCGTGACGCTAGATCCGTACACCTATAATAGCGTGAGCATCTTCGTCACCCAGGGGCCGGTAGGCGTGACGCTCGATGGCCAGCGCATTGATTACCCCACGGGGTGGTCCACGGCCTGGCGCGCCCAGGAGGGAAAACTATTGATGAACTCCATCGCCATCGACGCCGCCGGCGGGCAGGCGGTAGTATCCTACGTGAAATGAAAAATTTAGCGATCGTTCTTTTTCTGCTGCTCTTACCCTGCCTGCTGGTAGGGCAGTCTACCGCCCAGGGCTTCACGGTCGGTCCCGATGCGGAAGACGTGAGCCTGGACATTCCCGAGCTGGCCGCCACCAATGTGTCAGCTGCTTTTGCCGAACTGATTGCCCTGGTGCTGGCCAGCGGTGACGATTGGGGGGTACAGTATGTCATCACCAACGCTACCCTGACCGGACAAGGCACAACGGCCAGCCCATTGGGGGTAGATGCTTCGCAGATAAGCACGTCGCAGCTGAACAATGATGCGGGCTTCCTGATCGGCATAGCGGCTAGTGCGGTCACGCTCAACAACCCGCAGTTTTCCGCTACTAATGTTAGTGCCGCCCTGGATGAAATGCTGTCCATCATCGATGCCAGCGGTGGGCTATCCTCCGTGGCCACCAACGCCACCATATCCGGTAATGGCACCCCCGGCAGCCCCCTGGGAATTGTGCAGGGCCAGATCAATACCAGCCAAATCAACAATGATGCGGGCTTCCTGATCGGCATAGCGGCTAGTGCGGTCACGCTCAACAACCCGCAGTTTTCCGCTACTAATGTTAGTGCCGCCCTGGATGAAATGCTGTCCATCATCGATGCCAGCGGTGGGCTATCCTCCGTGGCCACCAACGCTACCCTGACCGGCAATGGCACCCCCGGCAGCCCCCTGGGAATTGTGCAAAGCCAAATCAATACCAGCCAGATCAACAATGACGCCGGGTTCATTACCCGAGTCTACTCCAATAACACGTTGACCGGCCAAGGCACCCAGGGTAACACCCTGCGGGTAAATCCCGGAAACATCAACACTTCCGAACTCAACAATAACGCCGGGTTCATCACCAACGCCAATGCCGCCCTACAGCAGCTGTCCCTCGTTGGTACGCAGCTGACGCTATCACAGGGTGGCGGCACGGTAACGCTGCCCAGTGGCGGCGGTTCCACGCCGTGGGTGACGGCCGGCACCAACGTCTACCGCACCGGTGGGCGGGTAGGCATCGGCACCACCGCCCCACAGGTAACGCACCACATGGAGGGACAATCAACCGGCGACTTTGTGCGGGCGATCAGCTCCAACAAGGGGTTGGATGATCGATACGGTGCCGGCTACTATGGCGGCATCATCGGCGAATCGGGCCAGTACGGTAGCACCCAGGGCGGCTACTACTTACGGGGCTACAGTTACTCTGATTTCCCCTCTTTCTTCATGCAGGGCTTCGTAGGGGCCGCCAGCCCTACTAGTGCAGCCCTTACAGTTGGAGGTTTCACCCAGGGGCCGTCCGGCAATCCGAAAAATACGCCCATGAGTGGGGATATGGTTATCACCCGCCTCTATGCCCAGCAGACCATGGATTTCGAGTTCCGCGCCAATGGCAAAGCCGATCTGGGCAACTGGCTCCTCCGCTCCGATCTTCCCGGTCAGATTGGCCAGTCCGTGGGCTTTGATGGTACATCGCTGGTGCCGGTTAGGGCACCGAGGTCGGTCCTTTATAGGGAGCCTTTTGCAGCTGTATCAGGGGATGACACATGGAGAGATATATCGGATTTACAAATCATCTTCCCTAGCCTGACAACAGTAAGCGGCACGGTCAATCTATTTTATAACGCCAGCAGCGGCGCGAATTTTGAGGTTCGGCTTATGATTTCCGGCTTGAATGGAGTTAAGCACGCCTGGTCTAATATTCGGGGTAGTGCCGTGACGTCTCCAATCAATCAACCTTTGGTTATCCCCGGTACATCCAGTTCCGCGTCCACCCAATTGCCTTTTTATCACATTAATGAATTCAACGGCGGCGGTGCCCTAACCCTCCAATACCGCTGCACTAATTGTGAATCGGGGATTTTTGCATTCGTTTCGCCTGGTTCTTCAATTTCCTACACCATCACCCCCAACTAATGTTCCTCGAAAAACTCATTACATACGCCCTTACCGGCGGCGGCGCAGCCGCCGCCGTGCGCGGCGCGTGGGTGATGTGGACGTGGTGGGTCAAGTACCGCGACGCCCGCGAAAATATCCACGCGCTGGAGGCGAAAAAAGAACTGCTCGAAGAAAAACAGCTCGCCCAAATACTCAACAACCTCATTGAGTACACCCCCGCCGATTATGTGCAGATCATGCGCGTACACAATGGGGGCGGCCGCCTGCGCGGCAACCTGCCCATGTACATGAGCTGCATGGAAGAGGACGTGAGCACCGGCTCCACTCGGCTAAAAGACCGCCTGCAATGCCTGGATGTAGATGAAGATTATGCAGCTGCTCTCCTGCAGCTGCTGGAAGTGAAAGATGGAAGCGCGGCCACGGCCGACATCCCCTTCATCTTCCTTACCGAGCTATACCTCATTATGGAAGCCCAGTACACCCGAGGGGTGCTATTGGCGAATAAGGAGGACGGTATCTACTTCCTGCGCATGACCTCGAAATCCGAGGCCCTCGACACACCAGATTATTCACTCCATTATCGGCAGGCAATCAGCCGCCTGCGTCAATATTACCGCAAATGAATCTTACCAATATCCTGGCCGCCATCGAAAAGATCGAGGCCCGCATCGACACCATTGCTAACATGAAGCCCGACCCCGCCGTGCTGGGCGTCCTATCCACGCTGCAGGAGCAGATCGAGGCACTGGACGCAGCTGACAATCCCCCCGCTTCCCCCCGCAAATACCTGGCCACCGGCCGGGTCACCCTGCCCCCAATGGGCGGCCTGGCCCTGCCGAAAGGGGTTGGGTTTCACGGCTACGTGAGTGTGGAAGTGAAAGACCTGGTGGATGAGGATGGTCGTCTCATCATCCCTACCCGCGAATCGGTAGACGCTTACCTGAGTGCTGTTGCCACGCAAAAATTCCCCGGCCACGTGGGGGTGGAACTGGCCACCATCTCCACGCTGCCCGGCGGCTGGTAGGGGTAGCCTGCTGTTTACTTCTCACTAAACTATCTCCGCCATGCCTACACCATTTCCTTTTGCCCCCCGCGAAGTAATGGGTAAAACGCTTCATGCTCGAAGCCGTATTGCTGTCTACGACGTCCCCCGTGACGACGGTAGAAAGGTGATTCGCCATGTACAGGCAGGGCAGCCGATCGGGATCGTAGTGTCCTATGTAGACTTCAACCCTGTATTTCCAAGATACCGTGATCACGGGTACTGGGGACTGGCCGGCAACGCAGGATGGGTTAGTTGGCTGGATTATAACAAGATCGCCGTGAATACGCTTGTGCAGCAGGGTGCACAGACGCCGCAGCAGATACTGGAAGCACAACAACAGGCGGATCAGTCCATGTGGCAGCAGGCTACGTCCGCAGCATCTTCAGCCGCTGATGCCGTCACATCTACTACCAACACACTGGTAACCGGCGCGGTGGTGGTGGCCGCCTTTATCATCTTCTCCAAATTCAACTCAAAGTAGCTCTGATGAAAGAAGTAGCCCTCGGTCTCCTCACCAACCTCATCTTTCACGTCTTCATCACCACCATGTCGGCACCCGCCGCCGCCGTGGCCGGTGGGGGCGTGCTCTACAACTTGTGGGGCGGCAACCCCTACCGTTGGCTGCGGCCGCAATCGCCGCGCCTGGCCGCCCGCCTTCACTCTCTCACCCCTCACCACCTCGAATATGATCGCCCTACTGCTGCTTTCCGCCCTACTGCTCGCGGCCGGGCTGCTCTACTGGAACTTTCGACTCGGCCGCCCCCGCAGCTGACGAAACGCCCGTTATTCTTCACCCCGCTACGGAAGACATCATCAGAGATACGGTCATCTACGTGGCACCGCTACCCGAGGTAGTGGTGCGGCCCGACCCGCCGCCCAATCAAGAACCCACTATGGCCAGCTTCGCAATCGCTTACCAGACCGTCCGCACCAACGAGGGCGGCTACCAGGACTTCCCCGACGACCCCGGCAACTACAACAGCCGTGGCCAGCTGAGTAGGCACCAACTGGGGCATCAACGCCAAGGTGTTCGAGGATCATTTAGGCCGCCCTCCCTCCGCGGCCGACATGAAGGCCATGCCACATATCACCGCCCAAACCATATACAAGCTAAAATATTGGGACAAGATCGGCGGCGACCAGATCATCGACCAGCAGGTGGCCACGATCTTTTTCGACGGCCACGTGAACCACGGCACCACCGGCATTAAGCTAATGCAGGAGGTGCTGGGCGTGCCGCAGGATCGGGTGGTCGGCCCCATCACCCTCCAGGCGATCAACAGCCAGGCCCCGGCGCAGCTGTTCAACCGCTACCGCGCCCGGCGGCGACGCTTCTATATCTGGCTGGCAAATCAGAAGCCGCAAATGCGCGATCGGTGGCTCGGCCCCTGGCTGCGCCGCATCGATGCTTTCGCATACCGGGGCGCATCCGGGACTTCTACCGACATCCCCACCCAGCCCGGCCAACCGGCCGGTGGCGGTGGTGCATTGGCATCGCTTACGCTGGTCGGCTTCGCGGTGGCCACCTACTTCCTTTTCCGGGGGTAGGGCGTGCCCCCGCCTGCCGGCGGCGTCGGTCCCTTCCGGGGTTCGCTGTCGCTCCGTGCTACGCACCAGGCCCTCCAGGCACCTCACGCTAAAGACATACTCTGGGGAATGGCTCTCCCTCCGTTCGCTTTTTTGGAATATTCCTCACCCTCAATTCATTGCAATGAACAACCAGATTCAAAATGTCTTAGCCGGACTGATTAACCAGTACGGCGTCCCCTTCGTCACGGCTTTCGTGAACCAGAAGATAGGAGAGATCAACAACGAGCGCACCCGCCAGGGTCTCACGTTACTATCTGCCCCCTTCCTGGAAGCCGCCGACTTCCTCACCGATGAGGATCCCGACAACGCCGCCCAGGCCGAGGCGGTGCTGGATGCATGGCTCCGGAACCCTAAAGTGCAGGAGTTCCTGCTGACGGAACTACTGGTGCCGCTCATCGAGCAGACCGTACAGAACGCGATGTTGCGTGCCCTCATCGTACAGACGCTCATCCAGGGCATCGAAACCGGTGCCGAAGAATTGGCTCAGGTAGACGTGTTCGATAAGTCGGAAGAAGAAGTGGTGCCCGCCGCCTTCAATCGCACCAATGTGCTTCGTCACCTAGGGGCCGAGCACGTGCGCCTCTCCAAAGCCGCCGCCTAAACCCATGTCGTCTCTCACTCCAATAGAAGATCGCCAGCAGCTCTCCACCCAACTGATAGAACTCACTGTGCTACTCGGCTACCTACAACAGTGCGCAGACGACACCCGGGAAAAACTCACCGTGGCCGCCGCCCGCCTCGCTGTCATTCAGCAGCAGTTGGCCGCCACGCCTGACTAACACCCGTTTCATTTGCCCGAGCCGGTCCGCCCTGAGGGGTGGGCCGGTTTTTTTGTTGCGTGAGATGCCTGAAGGGGACGTGCGCAGCACCGAGCGACCGCGAAGCCCGGAAGGGACCGACGCCGCCCGGCAGGGCGGGGGCACGCCCCACGTATGGGAAGGATTGCGTATATTTGTGTCGCCACGAAAGACGCCGTGCCCTGCTATGCGGTGCGGACCTCCTCCCTTCTTCTTTTCTCTCAATGCACAGCCCACCGGCCGACCGGATGGGCTACAACACGTTTTTCTATGGCAGCTATTATTGCCCGTCACCCCCGCGGCCCACAACGGGAACACCGCTATTGCATCCTTCCACTCACGCCGTCCGTTAAAATCGCCCTGGCCCAGGGACGGAAACTTTTTGACAGCTGCACCCCGCAGCAGGCTGCAACGGATATGATATTGGGCTTTTACGACCAACGCGAAGATATCTATGCCCTGGAGTGCAAACTGAAGGACGCAGAGGCCGAGCTGGAACGCGCCATGAACGCCCTGCGCCGCAACGCCGGCAGCCGGTGATTACCCGCGGATTCCTGACGTATACGGTCTTCCTCTTATTCGTGGGGGAGGCCGTCTACGTTGTTCTTTTCTTCAATGGCTACTCCAACCCCGTTGCCGATTTTTTTGCCTGGCTAGCGATGTTCGTTATCTACCTGGTGGCAATGTCGGGGCGGATTGGTGGGCCGTAATGCCTTCTGAATGCCTACCTATATGTCTCATTGCTCCCGCTGCGGCGGGAAGGAAAGGTCTGTTACCCGCAACTCGGCCCACCGGGCGCGGGTGGAAAAATACTACGCTGTAGGAAGTGCAAGAAGTGCGGTCTCACATGGAGATGCGCGCCGCTGCCGCAAAGAAAAACGTACCGATCGAGAAAAGCGATCGGTAAAACGCCAGCTGGTGCTGGCCCGCGCCAAACGCCGCGCAGCTGAGCGGGTGATTCGAATAATTCAAATAAAAAATAACAAATGAAAGACTTCCCGGAAATAATGACTAGTGCGCAAGTGATGAAAATGCTGAAGGTGTGCCGCACCACCTTAACCCGTATGCAAAAAAGGAGAGACTTTCCCGTATATCGATTAGGGCGTCGCGTCTACTTCAAAAAATCGGAGATTATCGCTGCAATCGATGCAGGCCGACAAAAACTTAATACTGAAAAGGATTAACCCATGCCCATCAACCCAGCCGACTACCACCCAAAGTGGAAGCTCATCTCTCGCCTCATCCGCTTCCGCCGCGCAAAAAATCGCTGCGAGTGGTGCGACGCAGAAAACTACCAGCCGCATCCAAATACAGGAAGCAGAGTTGTGCTGACCGTCGCGCACCTGGATCGTAATCCTGCGCACAACAGTTTCGATAATCTCGCTGCGCTCTGTAATCGTTGTCACCTGAACTACGATCGATCTGCTCACATCCAGAAAAGGAAATATGGTCGCTACTGGAAACGCAATCAGTTGAAGTTGGAGTTGTGATCGATTCCCTGGAATAAAAAAGCCACGTCGCAAAACGACGTGGCTTTTTTTGTGCGCGGTCCTTATATAAGGAGTGCACGAAGCTGGAAGTGAAGAAAGTGTTAAAGTTTATATTAATATTTACTTTTGCTTGCACAAGTAAACAATATGCTTTACTTTTGTGTTGTACTAATAACCGAAGCGGCGAAGTTGCTGCCTCACAAACAACACGAACATGAATCGTTCTTTCAACAATCTCGCTACATCACTTGAGCGTGATCCACGTTTTGGAAGCGCAATGGAAGCGGCACGCGAAACCTTCGCAGACAGAGTTCGAAGCATCGACAGCGAAGGCGACGCCTCTGACGCTTGCTACGAAGACAACGCAAACGAGCTGCTCAACGAAATGATCCGCGACGCAGCACTGGAAACCCAATCTGCTTTCGAGCAGTCACTTCGCAACTCTGGTGATTGGGATGGTGACGAAGCTTTCGGCCAATCTCACGAAGCGACAAAAACAGCAAACCGCATCTACGATGCTGCTTTTGCTCAGGTAGAGTCGCTAGTGAAAGCTATTCAGAAGAACCATAAGGTACAAGCTTAATGGACCTCAAACAATACCGCAAATCGCTCGGCCTCACCCAACAACAAATGGGTGAGGCCCTGGGCGTAAGCAAAGCACGAATGGGCCAGATCGAAAAGAGCTGGCCAAACATCGCAGTAAGTACGATTTTGGATCTGGTGAAAATCTATGATGCCAAAATCATCATCGACACACCTGGCGGCGCGCGCTTCGTTGAAGAACGCCCGGCCGACAACCGCACACAAGAGGATTTGATCCGAGACCTCGATTATCTCCCGGACGCTGACTGAATCTAAATCCGCCCATAAGGGCACAAACACAAAAAAATGAGCAACGAGTATTTTAGCTTTTCCGGTGGCGAGCAATTGCTGTACCAAATGAAGAACAGTGGGGAGAGAATCGTAGACGTAGCGGTTAGTACCCACTCTCCAGTTCCTGACACTTTTCTTTCCGGAACTTGGATGGCGACAAATGAATGCTGGTCAAATGACCGGGATGATTTTGAACGCCGAATAAAGGAAATAATCCCAAACGCAATTATTCGAGTCTATCAAAAAGAAGTTGAGTGAAATTAAGGAGGAGATAAACAAAGGGCACCCACCAACCGGCGGGTGCCCTTTTTTTATGCTCAAAACGGCCGCTTCGCCTTCTCCCGCAAATCATCCATATCCCGAACTCCCATTTGCCTCAGGTAACCATCCGTCTCATCCAGCGATGCGTGGCCGGCCTGCAACATGATCTGCTTCACCGATACCCCTGCGTTGGCCAGGCTCACCGCACCGGTATGCTTCCAGGAGTAGAGCGTGTAGCCGTCCCCAAACTCCAACGCCTCCAGGCACCGCCGGTGCGCTTCGTACATCCTATTTGTCCCGATCTTGCCGCCGCCCTTCCGCTGAAAAACAAACTGGCCAGGCGATAGCTCCTTAATGAACTCCAGCTCCGCCCGGAATGCGTCGGGGATCACCGCATAGCGCGTTACCCCGGTCTTCGCCACTTTTCCCGGCACCCTAATCTTCCCGGTGTCAAATTCGATATCGCCCGCCTTCAACTGCCGCAATTCGCCCGGTCGGATCAGCGTGTAGAAGATAAACTTCACAAACAGGGCCAGCGGTGGGTTATGCTCCTTCATGTAAGCCCCCAGCTGCGCGGCCTGGTGCGTCTGAAAGTAGCGGTCCGGCGTGCTGGTCGCCTTCAGCTGCGGGATACGGTCAAACCAATCGGGGCAGCCCACGGCCAGCAACGCTCGCCGCAACACCGTGCGGTACTTATTCCAGGTGGTCGGGTGCAGCACTTTTTTCTTCGCCGCCAAAAATTCCCGCAGCCGCACCTCCGTAATCTCTCGGCCGTGCAGCCACTTCCACAGGGCGCTCAGCTTTGCGCGGTAGTCCCGGTAGGTTTTCAGGCTCCAGCCGCTCCTACCCTCTTCCAGGTAGGCCCGCAACTCCTTCTCCGTGTCGGAGAGCGGCCGCAGGTTGCGGTGCTCCTTCTTCAGTTCCTCGATCAGTTCCTCCGCTGCTTTGCGCCGGCGGGCGGCCGTGGCGTGGCCATTGATGCCGCGCCCTACCCTTATTCGCTCACCATCCTGGTAATACTCCACGAACCCCCGCTTCGGTGGGTCAGGCGCATAGATGCGGTACGTGCGGGGGCGAAAAAGTTTTTTTTCCGGCATGAGTAAAGTTCTCAGCCAGCCAGGTTAAACGACGAATGCCCCCCGGCGTCTGCCAGGGGGCGGTGTGACAGTAGATTTGTCACATGATGTCTGGGAGGCCCGTAAACACTGGGCCTCCCGTGGGATGTGGAGAATACCGGAGTCGAACCGGTGACCTCTTGCATGCCATGCAAGCGCTCTAGCCAGCTGAGCTAATCCCCCAGGATCAGGAGAAACCGTGGAAAATCTCTCGATTTACCCACGTTTCCTACTAAAGCGACGCAAATATACGGCGAGTAGTTGATTGGGTGGTAGTGCGGGGGAATAATTTTTGCTACAGGGGGTGCTTCCAGCCCATCGCTCCTCCCAGGTAGCTACGTTTTGGTTTACCAAAATCGTAGTACCTGGGAGGTGTGGGCGAGTCCAGCCCATCGACACCTCCCAGGAACCATTTTGCTCCGCAAAATGGATACCTTGGAGGAGCGATGGGAAATAGCGGGAGCTAAGGCTCCCATCCACACGAGTTCCTCCTCCAAGGTAGCTACGTTTTGGTTTACCAAAATCGTAGCACCTGGGAGGTGTGGACGAGTCCAGCCCATCGACACCTCCCAGGAACCATTTTGCTCCGCAAAATGGATGCCTTGGAGGAGCGATGGGAAATAGCGGGAGCTAAGGCTCCCATCCACGCGAGTTCCTCCTCCAAGGTAGCTACGTTTTGGTTTACCAAAATCGTAGTACCTGGGAGGTGTGGACGATTCTCAGGTATTCATCTTCACCAACTCTTCCAACCCCAGGCGGCCTTCGTAGATGGCCTTACCCACGATAGCGCCCCGGCAACCGATGCGCCGCAGCTCCTCGATCTCGGGCAGGCCGGTGACGCCGCCGCTGGCGATGAGTTGGAGGGTGGGGAATCGCTCCCGCAGCTCGGTGTAGAGGTGGAGGGCGGAACCCTGGAGGAGGCCGTCTTTGGAGATGTCGGTAGAGATGCAGTGGCGGATGCCGGCGGCGATGTAATCTTCCAGGAACTCGATCAATTCCCGCTCGCCGGCTTCCTGCCAGCCGTTGGTGGCCAGCATCCGGTCCTTGACGTCGGCCCCGAGGATGATGGCTTCGGGACCGTATTCCTCCAGCCACGCGCGGAAGAGGGCGGGCTGCTTGACGGCCACGGTACCGCCGGTGACCTGCCGCGCCCCGGCCGCGAAGGCGATCCGTACGTCCTCCGTGGATTTAAGGCCGCCGCCGAAATCAACCGCCAGGTTAGTGCCGCCGGCGATGCGCTCCAGTATCCGGTAGTTAACAATGTGGCCCGAGCGGGCACCGTCCAGGTCCACGAGGTGGAGGCGGCGCAGGCCGGCGGCGGCAAACTCGCGGGCAACGGCCAGGGGGTCTTCGTTGTAGACGGTCTTTTGATCGTAGTCGCCCTGGGTGAGGCGAACGCACTTGCCGTCGATCAGGTCGATGGCGGGGATGATGTCGAAAGGCACGGGTTGGGGAATTATAGCTGACAAATAATGATTACGAAATAGCGAATAACGAACGGGGTATAGTGCAATTTCCACCCGCTTCGGGGGCCGGGGAAAATGGTGGTCCTGGATTTCAACTTTTCCTTGCGTGAGGTGCCCGCAGGGGGCGTGCGTAGCACCGAGCGACAGCGAAGCCCGGAGGGGACCGACGGCGGCCCGGCAGGGACGGCGGCACGCCCAACTCATTCACCCCGCGTCCAGAAAGCACTGGAGGATACGTGCGCCCGCCGCCGCCGATTTTTCGGGATGAAACTGGGCGGCGAAAAAATTGTCCTTGCGCAGCATGGTGCTGAATTTGGTGCCGCCGTACTCGCCGGTGGCCACGGCGAAGGGGCTGTTTTCGACGAAATAGCTGTGGACGAAATAGCAGTAGGCGTCGTCCAGGGCGGGGTCTACCCAGCCGCCGGGCTTGACGTGGATGTTGTTCCAGCCCATGTGGGGCACCTTAGCCCCGTCGAGCGGGCGGAAGAGCTTGACCCGATCGGGGAAGATGCCGAGGCAGGGCGTGTCGTTTTCTTCGGAGTGGCTGCACAGCAGTTGCATGCCCACGCAGATGCCGAAGGTGGGTTGGCGCAGGCTGCGGATGACGTCGGCCAGACCGCTCTGGTTGAGGTGCGCCATGGTGCTGCCGGCCGCGCCCACGCCGGGAAAAATGACCCGGTCGGCGGCCCGGATGCGGTCGGGATCGGCGGTGAGTTCGTGAGAAACGCCGAGGCGCTGGAGGGCGAAGAGGACCGAGCGGATGTTGCCCGCGTTGTAGTCGATGACGGCGAGGTGCATTAGAGGGTTCCTTTGGTGGAGGGGAGGCGCATGTTTTCGGTGTCGATGCGCTTGGCCAACTTGATCGCCTTGGCGAAGGCCTTAAAAATTCCCTCGATCTTGTGGTGCTCGTTGGTGCCCTCAGCCTGGATATTGAGGTTGCAGCGGGCCTCGTCGGAAAAGGATTTGAAGAAGTGGTGAAACATCTCCGTGGGCACGTCGCCGATCTTTTCGCGGCGGAAATTGGCGTTCCAGACCAGCCAGGGGCGGCCGCCGAAATCGAGGGCGACGGTGGCCAGCACGTCGTCCATGGGCAGGGTGAAGCCGTAGCGTTCGATGCCCAGTTTGTTGCCGAGGGCCTGGCGAAAAGCGGTGCCGAGGGCCAGCGCGGTATCCTCGATGGTGTGGTGCTCGTCGATATGCAGATCGCCATCCACGTGGATCGTCAGGTCGCAGCCGGAGTGGCGGCCGACCTGGTCGAGCATATGATCGAAAAAATGCAGGCCGGTTTTGATGTCGGTCCGGCCGGTGCCGTCCAGGTCCAGTTCGATGCGAATATCGGTCTCCTTGGTCTGGCGGTGCACGGCGGCGCGGCGTTGGCCGGTGTGCAGGAAACAGTAGACGGCCGCCCAGTCGGTGGTGGTAAGTGCGATGGTTCGGCCCAGGTCCGCGTGCTGCTCGGGCGTGAGTTCGTCGGCCCCCAGATCGGGGTCTTCGGCGAGGTAAATGCCGCGCGCGCCCAGGTTTTTGGCCAGCTGCATATCGGTTAGCCGGTCGCCGATAACGAAGCTGCCCTCCAGGTCGTAGTCGGCTTCCAGATAGTGGGTCAGCAGGGCGGTGCCGGGCTTGCGGGTGGGCTGCCGGTCGCGGGCGAAAGTGCGGTCGATGATGATCTCGTCGAAATGAATCCCCTCGCCCGCCAGTGTACGCACGATGTGGTCCTGCGGCGGCTGAAAATCAGCCTCTGGAAAAGTCTCCGTGCCCAGCCCGTCCTGGTTGGTGACCATCACGAAGCGGAAATCCAGTTCCCGTGCGATGCGGCCCAGATAGCGGAAGACGCCGGGGTAGAAGACGACCTTATCCAGGCGGTCCACCTGATAGTCGGCGGGTTCCAGGTTGAGGGTCCCATCGCGGTCGATGAAAAGGATGCGTTGGGGCATGAAGCAGTCGGTTAGCGAGAAAGGGGAAAGAACGGATGAAGTGAGATTTTGTTAGTCGGGGAGTGCGTAGTCGGTAGTACGTAGTTCAGCCTACGCATACCCGGTACTAGATAAATCCCCCCGGCCCCCCGAAAGGGGGAGGTGATGGTTTTAGACAAACTATTAACTAACGGATCAAAAAGCTACCGCAACAGCACCGCTTCGCCCCGGTACCTCGTCACTTTCCCGCGCGGACCGGTGATCTGCGCCTCCCAGAGGTACACCCCGCCGGGGGCGTCCTGATTGTTTTCGGAGCGGCCCGTCCAGCCCTCGTTCGGGTCTTCGGTGGTAAAGATGGCAGCACCCCAGCGGTTCCAGATCCGGAAAGCATAGGATCGGTAACCGAACAGGAAGGCCTTGGGAATCAGTTCGTCATTCAGCCCGTCGCCGTTGGGGGTAAAGGCATTGGGCATGAAAAAGGTGATCTGCGGCTCCACGTCGATGGTCTGGGTCAGGGAGTCGATGCAGCCGCTAGGGTGGGTGACGTACTGCGTGATGTCGATCAGGCCGGTATCGCGGAAGGTGTAGGGGAAGTTTCGTTGCAGGGTGCCGAAGCCGTTGCTGAACTCGTAGCGCCACGCGATGGCTTCCTGACTTTCGTCCATAAAATCCACCTCGCGGCGGAAGTTGGTCGGCGTCTCCGGCATCCAGGAGAAGCCGGCGGTGGGAGCGGGGTCTACTCGAATAAGTTGGTTGAAAAACGTATCGATCGTACAACCGATGGGGCTGGTTATGTCCACTGATACACTATAGGTACCCGCCTCGTTGTAAACATGGAAAGGGCTGATCTCATTGACCGTGCCGGTGCCGTCGCCGAAGTCCCAGATGATATCGTAGGTTTCGTCAACGGGCGTGGACAGGTTGGTGAACAGCACGTCCTGCGGCACGCAACCCGCCACCACGCTGGGGCTGATAAGGATGAGCGGCGGCACGGGGAAATAATTAATGTTTTTGGTTATCGCATTAGAACAGCCGTTCCCGTCGGTTGCCAGCAGGGTGGCGCCGAAATTACCGGGAGTAAGGTAGGTGTGGCTGGGATTGACGAGCACGGAAGAACTTCCATCGGCGAAATCCCAGGCCCACTCGGTCACGCCGCCGGGGTCTCCGGTGGTGGACAGGTCAGTAAACAGCACCGGACCGGCCACGCAGGTATCGTAAGCGAACTCAAAATCCGCGATTACGTCAGGAAACACGTTGAGGATAAAATCTGCGGTATCCGAGCAATTGGACAGCGAGGTACGGTTAAGGATCATCGTGCCGGGGTAAGCACCCACCTCGTTAATAAAGGTCGTCAGGTCTCGGTTGCCCTGGAAAATGGTATCGCCATCAGGGCGGTAGACCTCCCAGTCGTAATCATTGATAAATTGGATAATCGTGGACTGATTACCGACCGTGATATCGCCCGGCCCACAGATATTGATCACGAAGTTACCGTTTTCGTCAATCAGGTCTTCATCCAGATCGGCTACTACCGTATTCTCGCAGGTGGTGATGTTAAACTGAAATTCCCGCTTAACGGTACTCAACAACACGCCGTCACGGTACTCGTCGATACAGATACCCACCACGAACTGCCCGATGATGTTGGGGGTACCACTGAGCAGGCCGGTGGAGTCATTATAGGTAAACATGGCATCCGGCCCCAGGGGCAGCAAAGCGGTATAGGTGGGTGCCTTGAAAGCAACACCACCATAGGGAGGCGGCAGTTCGGGATCGGGTGCCAGCCCGTTAGGAGCTTCTGCGGGAACGCCATCGGTGTTTGCCCCACCCACTACGGGCGAACAAAAGCTATAGACCAGGCGGTCACCATCGGCATCCAAGCCGGCCATATCCAACTCGAATGGCTCGTTGGCGCACAGTACGATGGGAGGGAAATTCTTGAATACGGGGCTACTATTACACAATTGCCGCGCCTCGCTGGTAATGGTAATGAAGTAAGTTGCCCCGACATCACCGGGATTAAATATATTGGTAATAAAATTATTCCGGCAGCAACGGGAGTAAGCCAGCGTGTAGTCGTTGTTGTCGATCGGCAGGGTAATGGAGAAGGTATAAATCCCTTCCTGCACGCAAACCGTGGGCGGCACGATCAGGCAAGGGTTACCCGCATCCGGCGGGATAGGTGTAATCGTGGGTGCGGTAAGTCTAATGGTATTTCCAAAAACGGTAGTATTACGAAATACCGTAACAGTCCCCTCCAACGAACCTACCCCCCCCGCCGGGTCACTGTCGAACAAAGCACCCTGCGGCCCGCCCCCCGTATCGTTTACGCAATCCCGGTAAACCGTCATCGTAATCAGATAAGTGCGCGTCGTTGCCGTGGAATCAGTACATATGTAAGTCATCTCCCCACCGATAATGTGGCGGGCGGTCAGGTCCGTCAGCAAGCCGCCGCCGGTCAGTATCAAGATAATACCGGCCAGGCGAAAAATAAATCGGTTGATCATAGGGTAGCACTTTAACATTTAAGAGAACAATTCAAACGCGGGGTCGACGGTTGATATGATGGAACGGCCGCAAATAGCGTCACGTTTTCCACACAACTTAGGTATATATACGCTTACCACCCGCTTTTGGGGCGGCCTTAGCAACATCTTAACGGTCCTCCAGGGGACCGATCCCCGAAACTACGGCCCACCGGCCACTTTGCCCGCTATTTTTTGAAGGTTCGTTCGCTAGCCGACCAACCCCGGCCGCCCCTTGTCCGCAAGAGGCATACCGGGCACGTCATACCCCACTCACTAGTTAACTACCCCCCATGACGACCTTCAACGTAGCCCCCTTCATGCCCGCTTCTCTCACTCCCCCGCTGCAAGCGGCGGTCGAACACTTGCTGGCCGGCGATCTCGTGCTCCTGCCCGGCGATACCGTCTGGGAAGTCGCCTGCCTCACCGACGACCCCGTGGCCCGCATCCGCCAGGCACGCCTCTGCCCCGATGACCTCACCGAGTTACTCTATGCCGACACCCAGGCCCTGCGCGGCCACCGCCCCCGCCTTCACCCTCGCCTGGATACGCTCCTGCACGTACACCGCCGCCCCCTGGGCGTCATCGACCCCGAACACGCCGTGGATGCTTTTTCCGGGAAGCCCACCATCGTGCGCGTAGCGCACCGTCCGTATTTGCGCCAACTTCTGCTCGCCCTCGGCGGACGTACTCTTTCCGTGGTACCCGCCCGCCCACTGGGCAACCTGCCGCCGCCGCTCGGTTTCGGAGCCGTTCGCTCCGATCTGTTTGCCGGGGTCGACCATGTCCTGCTCCTGTGTCAGCGCGACCGCCTGGCCCTACAACCGCACCCTCACGTCACGCTGGACGAAAACGGCGAACTGCATTTCCTGCGCGATTAGTCGCTCAACGACGGCTGTTTACGGACCAATGCGCCAACCTCCCTGGCCGGCGCGGGGTTTACGTTATCGTATCCATTCATCGTCCCTCATGACCCTCTCGCCCCGTTTTCGTCACGCCCTGCGCTGGTCCCTCGGCCCCGCCGCCATCATCTGGGCGGTCTTCCTCATTGAGCAAGTCGTCGGCAGTTTTGCCTTTGATTATGGCCTCTACCCGCGCGAGCAGGTGGGCCTCAAGGGCATCATCACCTCGCCGCTTCTGCACGGCGACTGGGGACACATCCTCTCCAACACTCCGCCACTCATCGCACTTTCGGGCCTGCTCTTTTATTTCTACCCCCGCACCGGGTTGCGCATTTACTTTTTCATCTACCTGGTCACCGGCATCGGCGTGTGGTGCTTCGGCCGCTCGGTCTATCACATCGGGGCCAGCGGCGTTATTTACGGTCTAGCCGCTTTTCTCGGCCTGGCCGGTTTTTTTCGCGGCGACTTCCGGGCCATCATCATTTCCCTCCTCGTTGTCTTTCTTTACGGCGGCATGGTGGCCGGCCTTTTCCCCGGCCGTCCCGGCATCAGTTGGGAGTCACACCTCATCGGGGCCATCGTCGGCGGCCTCGGGGCCTGGATTTTTCGCTCACAATTAGAAGATCACGAGATTATCGCCCGCCGACGCAAAGCGGATAAGGAAGCCGCTTACCGCAACGAGGAACGCCGCCCCTTCTTCCCGCCCGATGTCTTCGAGCGGCGCAAGGACCAACGGTAGACACGCTCTAAGAACTGGGTTGCGCCATTTTTGGGCCCCCGGCCCGCCTGGCGGCGGTCCGGCCGGGTCGTCCGCCACTCCGCTTCGCTTCGGCCCTGCGGGCTACCTGGCTCCCACCCCTGGTCCGATGTAGCGTTAGGGATCAGCCATGTAGCCATCAGGTATCCTAATGGCCGTATCCCACCGGGGGTCAGGCCACGAAAACCCGTCTCGCCCGGTCTTTGTTATACGTCTTTCCGTCATCCCTTTCGCCCAAATAAAGTCATCCACATGCTCGGCCGCCTACCGGTTTTCCGCCCCCAGTGGGCCTGCTCCTTGCTTTTTACCATCCTCCTGATCGTGATCGGGGGTAAACCGCCGGCTGCCCAGGCATCCCTTTTGCCCGCCGGCCCACCGAACGTAGCCGATCACTCGCCCCTGCTCACCGCCGATGGGAGCCACCTCTACTTTAGCCGCCGGGGCCACGAACGCAATCTGGGCCGCGCCAATACCGACGACATCTGGATCCTCCCCGCCCGCACCACCGGCTGGGGAACACCGCTCAATGCCGGGGCACCCATCAACTCTAACCTATCCGATCAGGCAATCGGTATCGACGTGAGCGGCAATCGCCTGGCCATTATCCGGCGGGGTAACGGACTTCCTTATATCGATTTACTGGAACGCAGCGGCCGCTCCTGGCGGATCACCGCCACCCGTCTGCTACCCGACGCGGCCGTGGCTGCTACCGATTTGTGCTATTCCTTTAGTGATGACCTCTTACTCTTCAGCACACCCGGTGCGACCGCCGATCTCGACATCTCGGTCAGTTTTTACGCGCCCACTTTTAATAGTTGGTCGCCGGCCGAATTATTACCCTCGCCCCTCAACTCCGCTGCTGACGAATACGCCGTTTCCCTGGCCCCCGACGGTCATACCTGTTATCTGCAACGCCGTTCGATCGACGGTACTATCCAGCGGTTGCGAGCCGAGTTGTCCATCGACCAGGATCAGGTCATTGTTCAAAACCTTCATTCCTTTACCGGCACCAGCAGCGGCAATGGACCGCTTTCCGTTGCGGTAAGCAGTAACCGAGCCGTAACCTCCCAAACCGAGGCCGACCGCCCCACCCGCCTTTACGAATTTAGTCCGGCAGTTGCGGATTTGCCGCCTCCAGCTACTATCATCACCGGCCGTCTCGGCACGGCCACCGGACAACGACCGGAAAATGATAAATTGCGCCTCCTGGTTGGAGGACAAACCCAGGAAGTATTCGTGGATCGCTACGGTTTTTACACCTACCTCAGCCCACCGGGTACCACGCCGGTGTTACTGTCCGACACCCCCGGCTACTACCTGCTCGACCCCGAAATCAGGTCCTCGCCCGAACCCGATTATGAGAATAATTACGAGTTAGCCGCCACCCGGTTTAGTCCTGATTACCGCCGTCGCGAGGCAGAACTGGCCGGCTGGCGTGCGGAAATTTCCACCACCGGAACCGAGCGCACACGCCTGCAACGCGATCGCCGGTCGGCTACTTCCGCAGCCCGTGCGGCGGGACTGGTTGCGGGGCAGCCCCCTACCGCCGGCTATGAAGACCCCGAGTTAGCCGCACTGCGCCACCGCTATGCCCAAGCCAACGGAGAACTTCCTTCCGTTCCCGGCACCGATACCGTACCACCGCCCACCAGTGGTTGGACGCCCCGTAACGGAACCGTACCTGCTCCGACGGAGGCGGATGCCCTGCGCGCAAAATACCAGCGTGCCCAGGAGTTACGCCGCCAACGCAGCAATGGTAATTATAGTGAAGCACCCGCCACCACATCACCTCCGCCGGCTGCCGCCGGTTTGCCATCGCCGACCGCCACCGCCACCGCCCCCCTGCCGGTCACTACTTACCGTGGCCTGCCTCCCCGTGATCCCGGCATAAAATCACCGGTGGCCGTACCTGATTCCAGCGGAATGAGTGGTGCCATCCGCGAGGGATTGTACCAAAACAATGCTCCCGCCTACTATGAGGAGGAGGCATGGGAGAAAAAGCTCGGCAGCAAACTGGACACCAGACCCGGTGGCCCCCCCCCGGCCGCGCCGCTTAATCCGCCGCCCGCCGCCGGCACGCCTTATATCCCACCATCGTCACCGGTCGCCGCACCGGTTTACCCCACACCGCCATCCTCTTATCCCGGTCCGTCTTCAGCTTACCCACCCGCTAATACTAGCTCAGCTTATCCTCCACCCGCAACCGCCCCTCCCTTCGACCAGCGGATGCAATCGGCAATAGAAGCACAACGCTACGAGGAACGTCAGCTGGGCCTCGGCACCACCCCGATCGGCGATAACACGACGGTGAACGGATTATCTCCCGCCGCCGCTACGCCCGCGCAGGATAACGTATCTTCTCCTGGAAACGAGACTACTATGTTATCCCTGGTGAGCGGCACCAAAGTAGTACTGGAAAATCTGCGATTTGCCCCCAACTCCGCCATTTTAAAGCCTACCGCTGAAGCGGAATTGGCGCGGCTCACCTATTATTTGCAGTCCAATCCCGACGTCAGGATCGAGATTGGTGCCCATACGGCGGGGCGGCTGAGTTACGACTTTGCGCAACGTCTCAGCGATGCGCGTGCGGCCGCCGTCCGGGAGCGCCTGATTCGGCAAGGTATCGACGGGTCGCGGATCGAGGCGCGGGGTTATGGCAAGCAGGTTCCAACGGATGGCTTGCAGCGAATCGAACTGCGGGTACTCTGAGGAAGCGGTAGCCCGCCTAACCTGAAACAGGTAGTAATTAAGAAATAACGCTCTTCCAGATCATCCTTCCATAAAAGAGAAGCGGTTATGTTATCCACCAAGCTACGGAGCGGAGTTGCCGCTACAACTATTCCCCGCCTCATCCCGTTTACATAGACGTGCCCTCGCAAACCATCCGGAATACGAGGTACACCCAAATACTCCACCTTTTAAGACAACGTAGCTATTATGGAAAACGGCATCCTGACGGAAAACCAGCAAAAAGACGCAGAACTGATCGAGCAAATCATCAAAGACATCGTCACTCGCAAAGGATACCAGGATATTAAGGCGAACGTAGAAGGCTACGAGACACCCGCAAAAATCCGCCGCAGCAATGAACAGGAAGAATTTTTCATCCCCGACGTGACCGGCGAACTAAACGGACGTAAAAGCTACTTTGAAGTAGCCCTCAAGACGGACGATGAGCGCGAACTCGTTACCAAATGGAAGTTGCTCAGTAGCCTCGCCGGCTACAAGAATGGCAAACTTTTTCTGGCTGTTCCCCGCGGACACATGGCGTTCACCAACCGAATCATCGAAGCTTACTCCATTAAGGCGGAAATCATTAAAATCTAACTTAGGCCCATGGCCTGCAACAACTATTCATGCTGATCATCAACGTAAAGGATAATGAATCCATCGACCGTGCACTGAAGCGGTACAAGCGTAAATTCATCAATACGCGCACCCTTCGCGAAGTACGGAACCGGAAAGCCTTTACGAAGCCATCCGTCAATCGCCGACGTGAAGTGCTCAAAGCAATCTACATCGAGAAAAAGGAATTGCGCGAGCGTTTATAAGATAAACCTCACTTATTTCCGCAAAAGCGGGACCGCTCAATCGAGTAGTCCCGCTTTTTTTATGTCCCGCAGTGCCCGCTCGAATTTGTCAAAACGGTGCCCGGTATTCGGATACCATCGAATATGGGCCGCGTTCGGATAGGTTTCCGGTACCGGGCGGAGGTCCAGGATATCGTCATCTTCGGCCAGGAAGAAATGGAGCAGGGCGGGGTCGATCTTTGCACGGTAGGCAGCGTACTGCCGTTCCATCACCGACAAGTATTCCGCTTTAAAATGGTAGGGCCGCTGCTTGGTGAAGGTGGTCCACTCCCCTATTCCCCGTTGCAGGGTTTCGTGGGGGATAAGGCTGGGATTGAACAGGAAGGCGGGGCAGGCATAATGGGCTGCGAGGCACAGGGCATAGAATCCACCCAGGGAAGTACCGAAGAAGACGGTGCCCTCCGTCACTGTTCCGATCGTTCCGATTAATTGGTTCATCACTTCTTCCGGGTCGGCCGGCAGATCGGGTGCGTGGATGGTTGCAGCGGGGAAGTGCTTGGCCAGGGCCGCGGCCTTCCAGCTACCGCCGTCCGAGTTGAAGCCGTGTAAATAGTAGATTGTCATAAGCCGAAAGGTAGGAAAAAGGCCCGTTTTCTGACCTCCTGCTGACCTAATCGCTTAGAACGTTTCTAAATAACTAGTCAACAGTCCCTTCGCCCGGTTCGGGATAGTGTTTATACAGTGGCATGACTAAAACTAGCATCCGCAAATGCTACTTTTGCGTTGGATTTACTCCAGTTATGCTACAGCACTTTCACATTCTTACCGTCACCCACCGTTTCACCAGCCTCCAGCGGATCGGCGATTTCGTTCTCCGTTCCGAGGGCGGCACCGAACTTCGCGAGGAACTTATGGGCTTGCGCGATCGCATGGAGATCGACGAATTATCCTATACGGGTACCTGTAACCGGGTGCTCTTTGTGTTTACCACCCGTCGCCCGGTCAACCGGCAGTTTATCGAAAGTTTTTTCGCCGGTTCCGTCGCAACCGACGTTTTCGAGCAGGTGAAGCACCTGCGCGGGGAGGCAGCGGCGGCACATCTTTTCGAGGTTGCCTCATCCGTCGACTCCCTCGTGATCGGCGAGCGCCAGATACTGGGTCAATTACGCGACTCCTATGAGCAGTGCCGCCAGTGGGGATTGGCCAAGGACGACCTGCGAATCCTATACCACCAGATGGTAACGGCAGCCAAAGACGTTTACGCCAATACCCGCATCGGCGAGAAATCAGTTTCCATTGTTTCCCTGGCCATGCAGCGGATGCTGCGTCACTCGCTGGTAGTCGAAAAGGCCCGCGTTATCCTGATCGGAGCCGGCCAGACGAACGGCCTGGCGGCCAAGTTTCTCAAAAAGTATCATTTTGAGCACGTCACCGTGTTCAACCGCTCGCTACCCAAAGCGGAAGCCATTGCCGCCAAATTCGCTCACGGTCACGCCCGTTGCCTGACCGAACTGGCCGACTACCGGGGCGGTTTCGAGGTACTTTTCGTGTGTACCGGTGCTACCGAACATATCGTTCACGCCGATAATTTTGCGGGTTTGTTAGCCGGTGATGCTCCCGAGCGTAAATTGGTCATCGATTTGGCCGTACCCGCCAATGTTTCGCCCGACCTCGTACGCGAGCAGGGATTTTCCTATGTCGCCATCGAAAGCCTCAAACAGCTGGCCGATGAGAACATGGCCTTCCGCGGCCGCGAGATCAAACGCGCCCGTATTCTGCTGGAGAAGCATGAACTTGAATTGGAAGCCCGCTACCGCCAGCGCCTGCTCGAGCGGTCACTGTCCCACCTGCCCGCCGAGGTCCGCGCCGTGCGCCAGCGCGCCGTCAATCAGGTATTTCATCAGGAACTCGCCACCCTCTCCACCGAAGACCGTGCCCTAATGGAGCGCATGATGGATTACATGGAGAAGAAGTGTATCGGCATCCCCATGCGTGCCACCCGTGAGGCCATGCTGGCCGAAGACGATAATAGCGGGCACCGGGTGCTGGGCGAGTAAAGTCATGCGTACCACCTAGTATTTTTCAAGCGTATACTTAAGTCGGGCTTACGAGCGTGAGGTGCCCGGAGGGGGTCCGCGTAGCGGCAGTGCGCAGCACCGAGCGACAGCGAAGCCCGCAGGGGACCGACCCCGGCGGTAGCCGGGGACACGCCCAAAATACAGGCCACGAAAAATTCGCCCCGCCAATCAGTCCGCTCTGGATAATGCACCCTACCTACCCGAAAAGCAACTTATGCAAAGCAAAACGGGTTGTAAGCGATACGACGAGATTTTGTCGGACGGCTTTGGCCCGGCTGCGTGAGTGCGCGGATGGCGGTTAAAGCGCGGTAATACTTGAAGGGCGCGGCCCTTTGCAACAAATGCAGCGGCCCGGCCGCCCCCGCCTATGGCACAAGAGTGGAATGTAAGTCAACAGCAGAATAGTGGTCTGGCCCAGGAGACCGAATACGCGATCGTGGTAGCCGTGATTCAGCGCGACCAGACGGAGGAAGAGGTGCTGGAACACCTGGATGAACTGGAATTTTTGGCGCTGACGGCCGGCGCGGAAACCACGAAACGGTTTACGCAAAAGCTGGACACGCCCGACCGCCGCACTTTTGTGGGTAAGGGTAAACTGGAGGAAATAGGCGCGTACGTGGAGGAGCACGAGAATATCTCGATGGTGATCTTTGACGACGACCTGTCCGGTAAGCAGGTGAGTATCCTGGAGGAATTTTTGAAGGTGAAGATCGTGGACCGGTCGACGCTGATCCTGGATATTTTTGCCAACCGTGCGCAGACGGCCCAGGCCAAAACGCAGGTGGAACTGGCCCAGATGCAGTACCTGCTGCCCCGCCTGCGGGGTTTGTGGACCCACCTGGAGCGACAGCGTGGTGGTATCGGCATGCGCGGCCCCGGCGAGAAAGAAATAGAAACGGACCGCCGGATCGTGCGTGACAAGATCAGTAAACTGAAGAAGGACCTGGAGAAGATAGACCGCCAGGAAACGACGCGCCGCAAAACGCGGGGCGACATGATCCGCGTGGCGCTGGTGGGTTACACCAACGTGGGCAAGAGCACGCTGATGAACCTGCTGGCCAAGGCCGAGGTGTTTGCCGAGGATAAGCTGTTTGCTACCCTGGACACCACGGTGCGCAAGGTGGCCTACGACGGTATCCCGTTCTTACTGTCGGATACGGTCGGGTTTATTCGCAAACTGCCGCACCACCTGGTGGAGAGCTTCCGCTCGACGCTGGATGAGGTGCGTGAGTCCGATATTCTAATCCACGTCGTGGACGTGGCCCACCCCCAGCACGAGGACCACATCCGCACGGTGCAGGCCCTGCTGAAGGAACTGGAATCGTTGGAGAAGCCGACGCTGCTGGTCTTCAACAAGATCGACCTGTTCCGCGAGCGGAACTTCGACGAACTGCTGGACGAGGAAGGCCGCCGGGAAGTGGAAGACGGTCTGCTGAGCGGCCTGAAGGCCCAGTTCGGTGATGACTCGATCTACGTATCCGCCCACACCAAGGAAGGCATCGATGAGCTGCGCGAGCGGCTGACCGAACTGGTGAAGACGCAGTATCATGTGCGCTATCCATACATCGCGAAGCGCTGGTAGGGTGGATTCAAACTATCGCTTCTCCTCCGAGGTATCTTCATCCGCCCCTAGCGGAGGAAGTTCCTCGAAGGTGTAAGCGCCATTCAATCCTTCAACTGCCAGTCAATCGGCTCCATGCCATGCTCTTCCAGGTAGTCGTTAGCCAGTTTAAAGTGATTATTGCCGAAGAAACCCTTATCCGCCGAAAAGGGAGAGGGGTGGACGGAGGAAAGTACCAGGTGCTTGCTCTCGTCAATGAGTTCCGCCTTTTTCTGGGCGAAGGCACCCCAGAGTATGAAGACCAGGTGTTCGCGGCCGTCGCTGAGGGTCTTGATGGCGGCATCGGTAAACTCCTGCCAGCCGGCTTTCTTGTGGGAGCCGGCTTTGCTGTGCTCGACGGTGAGCATGGAGTTGAGCAGGAATACACCCTGCTCGGCCCAGGCGGTGAGGTCGCCATGGCGGACGGAGGTGGCCCCGACACTGGTTTCTAGTTCCTTGTAGATATTACGCAGGCTGGGCGGCACGGATTTTCCGCGCGGTACGCTGAAGCTAAGGCCCATGGCCTGGCCGGGGCCGTGATAGGGATCCTGACCGAGGATGACGACCTTGACCTCGCTGAAGGGCGTGGTATTGAAGGCGTTGAAGATGAGGGAACCGGCGGGGTAGATCTTTTTACCGGCTTCTTTTTCATCCTGGAGGAATTTGCGCAGTTCGGTAAAATAGGGTTGGTCGAATTGGTCGGCAAGGGCTTCCTTCCAGGATTCCTCGATTTTTACGTTGGGGGTGGCCATGATCGGTTGTTGGGTGCTTTGCGGGCCGCAAAGGCGCGAAAGCTTACTTGAGAATGTGTACTAACTTTACCGCAAAGGGGAGGGAGTAGTTCGGGGGGCGGGGGTATTACTTGGTGATTTTTTGCACGCTAGATAGCACTGCCGGCGAGGAAGCCCACGAAGTTTCATAGAGTTACACGGAGTTTTTTTTACCCTGCTGGAGGCAAAATAGCAGCCGCCAATAACCCTTCCCCTTTGGAGGGCCGGGGGGGATTCAACCTCCCCTAATCTTTTGCGGGGCCGGGAATGTTACCCACTACCCCAAATCATCTTCCACCACCTCCTTTCTATGCCCCAACTACCCGGTCCACCGTCCGAACGGGACGACGCGGATGATCCGCTGGCTAATTTGATCGATCGTTTCGAAGAAGGACTCGAAAGCGGGGAACCGGCTTTCCTGAGTGAGGACGAGTTGGATGAACTACTGGAATACTACGAAAGCCGCGAAGACTACGAAAATAGCCTGGCCGTGGCCGAGCAGGGTATCGGCCAGTTTAAATTCTCGCCGGAATACTACCTGGCCAAGGCCAACAGCTTGGTTTACCTGGGGCGAATCGAGGAAACTATCGAAGCACTGGACCAAGCCGCCGGCTACTCACCCGGCAACCCCGACGTGGAACTGATGCGCATCGACCTGCTACTGGACGAAGAGCGAATCGACGATGCCCTGGAACTCATCAACGACTTGCTGGACCGCAGCCTGGACGACAACCAGCGCACCCACGCGCTATTTCAGCGCAGCGAGATCTACCGCCTGGAACGGAAGTTCGGGGCTATGCTGGAAGACCTCAAGGAAGCCCTGCGTATCGATCCGCGCTACGACGCGGCCCTGCAAATGCTCGTTTACGTTGGTGATCCTTTCCGGGTAGGGCAACAGGCCAGGGAGATCCTGGAGCAACTGATCGACGACGATCCTTACTACGATGCCGCCTGGTACTATCTCGGCATCGCCTGCGAGCAAGCCGGCGAGGACGAGCGCGCCCTGGAAGCCTACGATTATGCCGTGACCATCCAGCCGGACGACCCACGCTACATCGAGAGCTACGCGCAGTTCCTGTTCTACCTCGGGAAATTCCGCCCCGCCCTGGATCAGTACATCGACCTCATCACCCGCTTCGACCCCAAGGACCCGATGGTCTACCTGCGCACCGGTGAGGCCTACAAGCAACTGGAATCATATAAGTACGCCCGTGAGATGTACCGCCGCGCCATCATCCTGCTACCGGAATATGTCGAACCATATACCCAGATCGCGGATACCTTCATGCTGGAAGGTAAGTTTCACCAAGCGGTCGCCTACTACGAGAAAGCGATGCTGATCGACGAGATCGGCCCGGCGGAATCCCTGGGCTATGCCCTGGCTAACCGCGCTCTGAACGATGCGTCGAAAGCGGAAAAAGCTTTCCAGCTCGCTATCCGCTATAACCCCGGCGCGGGGGATTACTACATCCATTACGCCCTGTTCCAACTGGACCTGGGCCGTGAGCGCGATGCTTTCCGCACCCTGGAAGAAGCCTACGACAATGCCGACATGAGTGCCATCCTTATCTACGGCGAGGTGGTCGTTCGTTTACTAGCTCACCGCCGCCGCGCCGCGCTTTTGCGCCTGCGCGAGGCCGTTGCCCGCTATCCGCAGGATGTAGAACTGCTGTACCACTGGAACGCCGAACTGCGGGACGATCTGGAAGTAGGGCAAATCGTGATGGGGAATTAATCGGCTGGAAAGTGATTAATATTACGCTCAATTTTCGCTGCCTCACCGGGGCCACGAATTTTCTGTCTATTTACGGGAAACGGAATAGCGTCCTTAGGTCGCACGGGCCATCGTCCCACTTCAAATATCGTACATCATACCTCGTACCCCTCCCTTTTCCCTCGCCACCCGCCTCGGCATCATGTATTTCCTCCAGTTCTTCCTCTGGGGGGCCTGGATGGTCACGCTCGGCACCTACCTCCTCCAAACCCTCCAGTTCAGCGGCCGCCAGGTCGGCATGATCTACGGCATCGGGGCCATCGCCGCCACTCTCACGCCCCTTGCCCTCGGCGTGCTGGCCGATCGCCGTTTCGCCTCCGACCGGCTACTGGCCATCCTGCACCTCTTCGGCGGCCTCACCATGCTTACTCTCTACCAAGCCCAGAGCTACGGATGGTTTTACTTTTGGATGCTCCTGTACAGTTGCTGCTACCTGCCCACCTTCAGCCTCTCCAACGCCCTCTGCTTTCACCACCTGCCCGACCTCAGCCGCCTCTTCCCGCGCGTCCGCGTGTGGGGCACCATCGGCTGGATGGTGGCCGGCGCGCTGGTCAGCTTCCTCGCCATCGAGGCCCTCGCCACGCCCCTGCTCATCGCCGGGGTCGCCTCCCTGGTTCAGGCCGCCTACTGCCTTACTCTGCCCCATACACCGCCCGTGCCCCCGGCCCAGCGCCTCAGCCTCCGCTCGCCCCAGTTCAGGGAGTTATTGCAGGACAAATCCCTGCGCATCCTCGCCGCCGCGCTCTTCCTCATCTGCATCCCCTCGGCCTACTACTACGCCTTCGTCAACCCCTACCTCAACGAGATCGGTATCCCCCGCGCCGCCGCCCTCATGTCCTTCGGCCAGGCCGTCGAGATCGTCGTCGTGCTCCTCATGCCCTGGTTCTTCAGTCGCCTGCGCCTGCGGCGCATCCTCTTCCTGGGCTTCCTCGTCTGGGGCCTGCGCTACTTCGCGTTCGCCTACGGCGGCCCCGGCGGCGGCATCTGGCTGTTCTGGCTCGCCATCGGTGTGCAGGGCTTTGCCTTCGCCTTCGTCACCATGGCCGCCCAGCTCTACGTCAACAGCCGCGTACCCGCCCCCCTGCGCAGCACCGCCCAGGGCTTCATCGCCTTCATCACCCTCGGCCTCGGTGCCTTCCTCGGCTCCGTCATCGCCGGCGAAACAGTCAGCCAATTCGTCCTCCCCGACGGCACGCACCAGTGGGTGCCCATTTGGTGGGTGCCTGCCGTCGTGGGTACGGTGGCAGCACTGTGGTTCTGGTGGGCCTTCCCGAAAAGGGAAAGATTGAGGGAATGAAGGGTAGAATGAGGCCGGAACCCCCTTTGGGGGCAGGGGAAACCCATTAGTTTTTCGGGCGTGCCGCCGTCCCTACCGGGCCGCCGCCGGTCCCCTCCGGGCTTCGCTGTCGCTCGGCACTGCGTGCGCTAACGCCCCTGCGGGCACCTCACGCGGGGGATAAGAAGCCACCAGCACCAGCACCGCTAAACAACTCACCTAAAACGCTATGGGATAACTTTCTTCTTCGGCTTAACCGCCTCGGCTTCTTCCACGGACACTTCGCTTTCGCGCACAGCCTTGACCCCGAGATAACTGATGCAGTATTCACCTCCCTCCTCGAATTCCAGGGTGCCGGGGTCGGCGGGGATGGCGTGCAGGATGCCGTCGGGCGATTTGATGAAGAGGGGAATGTGGTACTTGTCGCCCTGCAGGATGGCCAACTGGTCGAGGTAGCCGATGCGGGTACTGACCTTCACCTCGTGAATTTGCGCGCTTTCGCGGTTGGCGTCGCTGAGGTTGATGTAGTCGTCAGTGTAACTGAAAATATTTTCCTCGGAAATAGCGCGGCGTTTTTTCAGTTCGTCTCCCGTAATGAGGCGGTAGGCACCGTTTTCGCCAAAGATGTCAGCATAGCGGTTGATGGCGTAGGAGTTGACCTCGTTACTCCCGGTGAAGGCAAAAAGCGAACCCACTTCCAGCAGTTCGTATTGCTCCGCGAGATCATCAGTATAAATATTGGCCACGATGCCACTGATACCCTCGGTCTTAGCACGGGAAATATTTTGGCGGTTGCTGTCGACCATGAATACGGTTCGACCCTGTTCTTTGAGAAATTTGGCGATGGTGATGGCGAAAGATGTTGCCCCGAAGATGAGTACGCCGTTCGAGTTGTCCTGAACCACGCCTAGCAACCTAGCGACCAACCGGGCCGTGGTGGCATTGATGAGCACGGTACCCAGCACGATCATGAACACCAGGGGGGTGATGTACTCCGCGCCGGCAACACCCTCGCGCACTAGCGTAAGACCGAAGAGCGAGGCGATACCCGCCGCCACGATACCCCGCGGCCCGACCCAGGAGATGAAGAGCTTTTCACGCAGACTCAGGCTATCCCGCCGCGTGGAAATGAATACCCCGAGCGGCCGAATGACCAGCACGACGATGCCGAAGAGCAGGTAAGCGCGGGGATTGTAGAGGACGAGGTAAAGGTCGTCCATGGTGATATTGGCCGCCAGTAAGATAAAGAGAATAGAGATGAGCAGAACGCTGAGTGATTCTTTAAAGGATAGAATCTCCTTAATGTGCGGCACGTCCAGGTTGGCCAGTACCAAGCCCATGACGACGACGGATAGCAGGCCGGATTCGTGGGCCAGCAGGTCGCTAAATACAAAGATGGCGAGCACGTAAGCCAGGATAAATACATTAACCAAGTAATGGGGGACCAGCTCGTTTTTAATGATCTTGTAGAGGGCGTAACCCGCGATACCACCCAGGGCCAGCCCGATGAGTACGATCTGCACAAAGGAGACAAACGCCTCGGCAGAGTAAGCCATGCCACCGTTGGAGGAGCGGATGAACTCGAAGACCAGTACCGCTACCAGTGCGCCCACGGGGTCGATGAGGATGCCCTCCCACTTAAGCACCGCGGCCACGTTGCGATTGAGTGGGATATTCTGCAGGATGGGCGCGATAACGGTGGGGCCGGTAACGATGATAAGACCCGAGAAAAGGAAGGACAATGGCAAGCTGAGTCCGATAATAAAGAAAGCCGCCAAACCCGCCCCCACGAAGGTAATGAGCGAACCTACCGTGACCAGTTGCAGGATAGAATTACCGACCTCGGCGATCTCCTTCCGTTTCAGCGTAAGGCCGCCCTCGAACAGGATCAGACCGATGGACAGGCTGACGAAGTAAAACAACGACTCGCCGGGAAACAGACCGCTACCCGGTTCATCACCCACGCCGGGGGTGTAGATAGGGTTGATGAGCTTGTGGCCATCGGCCATATAGAGCGTGGAAAGCGGCCCCACGGCCAGGCCGAATATGATGAGCGGCAGGATGGCGGGCACCTTGGTCTTCCAGGCCAGCCACTGGGCGAAGATGCCCAGGATGATGATTCCGGCGAGTTCTAGCATAAATGGAGTGAAGATTGACGGGCGGTATAGGAAGAGGGTAGGCCGGGAAACAGCAAAATAAGGAAAAATCCACGGTACCTGACGGAACCGTGGATTTTTTCGGCCGGCCCATGGGGCCGGTGCTTTTACCTAGCAAGTGCTGACCTACTGGCCGAACATGCCGGCCATGCCGGGAGGGAGCATACTCTGCATCATGGTGCTGCCCTGGGCGGATTCCTGTTCAGCGGCCTTTTCCAGTGCGCGGTTGGCGGCGACTAGTAAAAGATCTTCCAGGGCCTCGGTATCGGCAGGGTCTACTTTGTCGGGGTTGATGGAAATATTGGTTAATTGGCGTAGGCCGTTACAGTGTACGGTAACGGCACCGTCACCGGCTTCGCCGGTCAGGCTTAGTTTGGCCAGTTCTTGCTGCATCCGCTGCTGCATCTCATTCATCTGGGCCATCATATCTCCTCCTAGCATGGTGGGTTGGTTTTTTTGTTTGTCCTTACCAAAGCGCGTCGCCGCCCCCATGGTTCAGTATCGGATGGGGGTAGGGGCAAAAAAAAGCGAGCGGCTGGAGGGCCGCTCGCAACTCACGCGTTTGGGTTAGCAAGGTAAGTGAGTTTGAAAATCATCCGGCCGGGGCCGGATCTAATTGGGAAGGACATATATCGGCGCTCATGGGATTAGTAGTGAGGCCTTAAAAATCAAAACAAGTTTCTGGGATTGTGTCCCGGCCCAAGAAAAGCAACGGGCGGGATCAGAGAGGAAAAAAACGCACGCGTAAACAAACAAACACAGAGAGATTAAAAAGATCGGGATGACCAATAGGCACGTTCTAGGAAAGAGTAGTTTGCCGTTGCTAATCCTACTTACGACGATAGGAGAAAAAAAAGTCACGGAAAAACGAGATCGAGCGTGTTACCAAAGCGTTAAGGTAGTATGCGTTACCTCCTCATTCTGCCGATCCGCTTCTACCAGTACGCCATCTCGCCAATGCTGGGCACCAGCAAATGCCGTTTCCAACCCACCTGTTCGCAGTACGCCATCGATGCGCTGCACGAGTGGGGTGCCATCAAGGGTACTTGGATGGCCATGCGGCGCGTGGGGCGCTGCCACCCTTGGGGAGGGAGCGGGTATGACCCGGTACCGAAAAAGGATTGAAGGATTAAGGGATTGAAGTCACTACCAGCAGAACCCCCTTTGAGGGCAGGGGGAAAACAAGGATTAGCTGGCGCTGCTTCTCTCGATCATAAATGATCTTTCGAATTGCAGGCACTACCAATAGAACCCCCTTTGGGGGCAGGGGAAAAACATAAGGATTGGTGGCTGCGCTGGTATTTTAGTAAAACACTGCGTGTCGGTATTTTTGGCTTTTTAGATCAGCCTACGCTTGCACGAATAAACCAATTCCATCCACCCATCGTTTAGTTTCTAAACTAAGACTATGTCCCCCGCCCTCTTATTCATCGACCTGCAAAATGATTTCATGCCCTTCGGCGGCTTGGCGGTGGCTGACGCGGATAAAGTGATCCCGGTTGCGAACGCGCTGATTCCTCACTTCAAGACCGTGGTAGCTACCCAGGACTGGCACCCGGCCGATCACGGCAGCTTTGCGGCCAACCACCCCTGGCGCAAGCCGGGGCAGGTGATCGAACTCAACGGCCTGCCGCAAGTACTCTGGCCCATGCACTGCGTGCAGGATAGCTTCGGGGCGGAGTTTGCCCCCGCGCTCGCAACAACTAGATTCACCAAAGTATTTCCGAAAGGCACCGACCCCGGCATTGATTCTTACAGTGGCTTTTACGATAACGGCCACCGCAAATCTACCGGCCTGGCCGAGTGGTTGCACGGCCAAAAAATCGACACCTTATATATGATGGGTGTCGCAACGGATTTCTGCGTGAAATTTAGCGTCCTCGATGCATTGGCAGAGAACTTTGTGGTCTACCTCATTGTCGACGGCTGCCGGGGCGTCGACCTGGTACCGGGTGATAGCGAGCAAGCCCTGACTGAAATGGAGCGGGCGGGGGCGAAACTTTGCACGAGCGAGGAGGTACCGACATCCGTGGAGTAAATAAGAACTGCGGATTTGGATCAAATCGGGCACGGTGATGTACCGCTCCTCCCGAATTCTCGAAAGATCGCATTTTACTATCTTCCCGCCTTCATTCACCTCAATCGCGTAATCCATGGACTTGAATTTCAACGTCGATACCCTCAAAGAAGCCTTTATCCTTTGGATACCGAAAGTAGCGGCGGCCCTGCTCGTCCTCATCATCGGTTTCTGGATCGCTAATCGGCTGACCAAATTATTCCGCAAGGCAATGGATCGGCGGCAGACCGACCCCACCATTGTTTCTTTCCTCGGTTCCATCGTTAGCGTCGGCCTCAAAGTCCTCGTATTACTCACGGCGGCCGGGATGTTCGGTATCGAAGTTACCTCCTTCATCGCCGTTATCAGTGCCATGGCCTTCGCCGTCGGTCTGGCCCTCCAGGGCAGCCTGGGCCACTTTGCCAGCGGCGTACTACTGCTCACTTTTCGCCCCTATAAAGTTGGCGACGTAGTCACCATCGGCGGCGGCAGCACCGGTGCCGTGGAGTCTATACAACTGTTCAATACCGTCCTCAAAAACGTAAACAACAATCGTATTATCATCCCCAATGGTAATGTGACCAGCAACGTCATCACCAACCTTTCCGGCCAGCAGACCCAAGGCGTACAGTTAACTTTCGGTATCAGTTACGGCGATGACATCGACAAGGCCCGATCCATTATATTGCGCGTCATCGACGACTGCCCCTACGTACTTAAAGAGCCGTTGCCCGCCGTGGTCGTCTCGTCCCTCGGCGATAGTTCGGTCAACCTCACCACCCGCCCCTTCGCCAACAGCCCCGACTATTGGAATGCTTTTTTCTACCTCCAGGAAAACGTCAAAAAAGCGTTCGACCGTGAAGGCATCAGTATTCCGTTCCCGCAAATGGACGTCCACTTGGATAAATAGCGAACCGCACCGGCCGTCACCGGTTAGCATACCGAGTGGATTCTTGCGTTTTTCATGCCATCTTTTCGGATAGAAACGGCACAAGATTCCAATATTTTTTGTATTTTTGTATTTTACACACAAACAGTTGGATAATGTCATTTGAAGTAGTAGGAAAGTTGCACAAGATATTCGAGACCGAGGCCAAGACGGAGTCCTTCCGCGCCCGTGAGTTCGTTATCGAAGTGGAGGACGGTCAGTATCCCCAGTTCGTTAAGTTCCAGTTGGTCCAGGATCGGGTATCCGCCATTGATACCTTCCAGGAGGGTAGCACCGTCAAGGTCCATTTCGACCTGCGCGGCCGCGAGTGGCAGGATAAATACTTTACCAACCTCAACGCTTGGCGTATCGAGGCCATGGACACCGCCGCACCCGCTACCGGAGCACCCGTTGCCGCCAAAGCGGGAGGAGGTGACTTCCCCACCGCTAAGGACGCCCCCGCCGTGGAGGCCGACGACGATCTGCCATTTTAGGTCGTCTTGTAACAAGGTAGTTTTTGGGCGTGCCCCGGCCTAATGGCCGGTCCGGTCCCCTACGGGCTTCGCTAATCGCTCGGCACTGCGTGCGCTAACGCCCCTGCGGGCACCTCACGCGGGTTACCAGCCATCTTCCTAATTCTACCCATACGTCATCTTCCCGTTAACAAAAACCAAAGCGGTACCGGAACCCTATCCGGTACCGCTTTATCTTTGTCCCTACTTCCGTGCGATTTCCGTACGCTGACTCAATTTCTTGCTATGCTCCGGGATACTCGTTTTCCCTTTTTCTTGCTAATTTCCTTCCTATTGTTACTTACCGCCTGCGGTGGCGACCAGGCAGCGGATGGGGATACGCTCATCACCGCCGGTGCCGAACCCGCCATTGCCGAACTAAGCGCTGAAATCGCCGCCAAGCCAAAGCAGGCCGATCTTTATGCCCAGCGCGCACGCCTCTATTTTGACGGAGGCGGCTACGACGAGGCCATCTCCGATCTGACCATCGCACTCCAGATCGACTCCACTAACCTGGGCTATCATCATGCCCTGGCCGACGTGTACCTCAAATATTTCCGGTCACGCTTGGCCCTCCGTACCCTGGAACGCGCCCACCAGCTGAATCCCGGAGATATTGAAACCCTACTACGCCTCAGCGAGGTACAGCTCACGCTCAAACAATACGACGACGCCCTGGCGTCGGCCGACCAGGCTGTAGGTCTTAATGGGCGTAACCCGGAGGCTTTTTTTATGCTGGGCCGCATCATGAAGGAGCAAGGCGACACCACCCGCGCCATCAATTCTTTTCAGGAAGCAGTAGAATTGGACCCCGAACTAACCGACGCCTGGATCAACCTGGGTATGCTCCACGCCGCCATCGATGGTAAACGCGCCCTGGAATTTTATGATGCCGCCATCGCCTCCGACCGCTTTGACGTGCTACCCGTACACGCCAAAGCCGATTACCTGCGTGACCAAAACGATCTGCCCGCCGCCATTGCCCTCTACCGTGAAACCACGCGAATGAACCGTCAATATTCCGCCGGCTATTTCAATGCCGGTCTCTTACTAATGGAGCAAGATTCGGTGGAATCCGCCTACCAAGAATTCGACATAACCGTCAAGAACGATCCGCTGCACGTAAGGGCTTACTTCTTTCGCGGTTACGCCTCCGAAACGCTCGGTCGGTTGGATCAGGCCCGCGCCGATTATAAATCCGCCCTGAAGATGGCCCCGGATTATGCGCTGCCGCAGGAAGGGCTGGCGCGATTGGGGGATGGGAATTAGGGAATAGCGAATGGGCAGGCTGACGCCGGCTGGTGGCCGGCTAGGCGCAAGGTAGGGTGGTTTGGCTTTGACGCCGGCTGGTGGCCGGCTAGACGCAAAGTAGGGTGGTTTGGCTTTGACGCCGGCTGGTGGCCGGCTAGATGCAAAGTGTTGCGTCTCTACGGTTGATGATTTTCAAAATTTTGATCCTTGCTGAATTATAAGACATTTGGCCAGGGGCCGCCCCTGGTGATTTTGCACGGCCTGTTCGGTACGCTGGATAACTGGCAAACCCTGGCCCGCCGCTGGGCCGAGGAACATACGGTGTTTCTGGTGGACCTGCGTAACCACGGTCGCTCGCCGCACCTGGATGCCATGACTTACCCGCTGATGGCGGCCGACCTGAAGACGTTTCTGGAGGAAAAATTCGTGTTCCAAACTCATCTGCTCGGCCACTCGATGGGCGGCAAGGTCGCCATGCAATTCGCCCTCGACTATCCCGATATGATGGAAAAATTGGTAGTCGTAGACATTGCTCCCAAACCCTACAATCACGGTCATAACGCCGTATTCGATGCCTTCAATGCCGTGGACCCCGCCACGCTTACCGACCGGTCAGAAGCCGAGGAACTGATGCGGCCCCATGTGCCCGAGGATGACGTGCGGCTCTTCTTGCTGAAGAATTTGAGCCGCTCCAAGGATGGCGGCTTCGCCTGGAAGATGAACCTGGCCGTGATTGAGCGTGACTACCCGCACATCATCGCCGGCATGAACGAGGATGCCACCGCTTTCGAGGGGCCGACCCTTTTCGTGCGGGGGGCGGATTCCGATTATGTAAGTGATGGGGATCTCCCCGCCATCCACCGCTTTTTCCCCGCCGCTACCCTGGAAACCATTGCGGGGGCGGGGCACTGGATTCACGCCCAGCAGCCCGAAGTCCTCTACGAGATGGTGCGGGAATTTCTGCGCGAATGAACCCACCCCCCACTTACCAGACCCGCCGCGAGCACCTGCAACTGGACGCCACCACCCGGCTGCACTATGAGCGCGTGACCAATGCCGATGAACTGGTGGACGCCCTGCTGGCCAAGGGTGACGACCACGAGGACGTGCGCGACGACCGCCTCCCCTACTGGGCCGACCCCTGGCACAGTGCCCTGGCCCTGGCAAAACACGTCTGGGTAGACCCCCTGATTGGCCCCGGCACCCGGATAACGGAACTGGGCTGCGGCCTGGCCCTGCCCGGCATTACCGCCGCCCTGCGCGGGGCCGACGTGCTGCTGACCGACTACCTGCCCGAGGCCCTGGAGTTTGCCTGCCGGAACGCGGAACTTAACACCACCGCGCCCCTCCGTTACCTGCAACTGGACTGGCGCCACCCCCAACCCGCCGCCCGCGCCGATCTGATCCTTGCGGCCGACGTGGCCTACGAATCGCGCTACTTCCCGGTGCTGGAACACTGTTTCCGTGAGCTTTTGCTACCGGGCGGCCGGGTGCTGCTGACCGAACCGGGCCGCGGCATCGCGGCGGAATGGACGGATAGTTTGGGGGAAGCGGGCTTTACCGTTACGCGCTCCGAGCATCCCGTAACGCTTGATGGCGCTACGCGGCTGGTGCGCTTGCATGAGTTGCGGATCGGCTAGGGCGTGGGCTGTTAATCGTTTAGGCGGCTTTGCTGCCAAGCTTTCAGGCTAGGGCGTTGATTTTGTTGGGTCTTTGGAGTACGGGCTTTCTCGCATAATCGTCACCCCGCTCTTTGAAAAGCGGCTCGCGGGGAGAGTCTCAGTACGAGTGCAAAACCCGTACTCCCCAAGGTAAAGCCCTAACAAAGTCAACGCCCTACCTTCCAAGGCTTGAAACCCTAGCGGGTCTTGATAATTTAGTCTTGCAAACAACCCCTACAACGTACGGCACAAACCCTTCCGGTATCTTATAAATCCCCGGACAAGGGGTGGTAGCCGGGCCGACTGGAAGGAGGGGACCCGAAGGGGCCGGAGCGAAGCGGAGCCGGCGGACGACCCGGCCCCGTTTCGCGGCAGCGAACGGGGTGGCCCCAAATCCTCAAATTCATTAAGTGGACCCAAAATACCGGTAGCCCGCAAAACTTGCCCGCCGGGAGCCTGTTGTCTTATTGACCGCCTTGGATAGGGGCGGCCAAATTCTTTAACCAAAACCACACGCACCCATGTTTAAGTTGCCCGCACTGCCCTACGATTACGATGCTCTGGAGCCTTCGATTGACGCTCGCACGATGGAGATCCATTACACCAAGCACCACCAGGGATACACCAATAAATTGAATGCCGCGCTGGAAGGCACGGCGCACGAGAACGCCAAGATCGAGGACATTTTGGCCAAGGCCGGTTCGGCCGGCGGCGCGGTGCGCAATAATGGCGGCGGCTACTACAACCACTCCCTGTTCTGGGAGGTGATGGGGCCGAACGGCGGTGGTAACCCGACGGGTGCCGTGGCTGATGCGATTAAGGAAAGCTTTGGCAGCTACGAGAAATTCAAGGAAAAATTTGCCGACGCGGCCGGTACTCGTTTCGGTTCGGGCTGGGCGTGGCTCATCGTGGGCCAGGACGGCAAATTGCACGTGACCAGCACCCCCAACCAGGATAACCCGCTGATGGACGTAGCCGAAACCAGGGGCACCCCCGTTCTGGGCCTGGACGTGTGGGAGCACGCTTACTACCTGAAGTACCAGAACCTGCGCCCCGATTACGTACAGGCGTTCTTCGACGTGATCAACTGGGACGCCGTTAATAAGCGGTATCAGGCAGCTAAGAAATAGGGTTTATCCCCTGCGCTAAAATGGCGGCATCTCTTCGGAGGTGCCGCCATTTTTTCGTTAGTGGACGACCAGGCGGCGGCTTGCGGGTGGTTGTCCCGGCTGGTAAAGAACCACTTGGTAAATACCGGCCGGTTGGCGGTTTAGTGTTACTGGGTGAGTCATTGCTCCCGCCGTCGGTCTTTCCTGAGCGATGATTCGACCGGTCATGTCGTAGATGTTAAGGTGGCTGCCGGGAATGAAGGGCCGGCTCAATTGCAAACTGACCCGGCCGCGGGCGGGGTTGGGGAATAGGATAAAATCCGGGGCGGGGATAGCAGGTTCACTATTGGTCACGCAGATATCGAACTGACTGTCGAGTTGCAGGAGAAAGCGGGCCGGCCCCTCGCCTAAGCGATCGACCTGGAGCAGGTGATCGGGCAGCTCGACGTCTAATCCGCATTCGATCGCGTAAACCGTGGTGTCTCCGGGTAGCAGGTATTCGGACCCGCTTATGGGTTGGCTGATCGTGGAGCAATCGATGTCTTCGTTCGCGTACAGGGTGGCCAGCAAGGTATCCAGGGCGATGATGCGGAGGGTGCGCATGGTATCCAGGCGGGGGACGATACGGTACCACAGACTACCGGACAGGGTATCGGGTGCCCAATCAGGCATGCTTAACGGACAGGGCAGGGCTTCGTTCTCGGCCGGCGTGGAGCGGCCGTTTTGCTGAAACAGCAGGCAGCCGGGTAGCTCGTTTAGAAGTAGCGCGCCGGCGAGGGAATCATTGGCCGGCAGCACCTCCGTGCGCTCCCGGAGGCGGCGCGGGTCGTCGGGCGTAAGGTAGGAGACGGCCGGTGGGCCGACGGTGCCGTCGGCCGCGTGCAAGAAAATCTCGAGCGGGCGGCCTCCCACGTCGATGTCCGCGGCCGTGAAGGTGCGCAGCGTGTCGGCCGGATCGGTGGAAAAAGCGAGGTGGCCGGAAAAGTGGTCCCCCGCACCCGGCACCGCGAATGCCCGCGCAGGCACCGTGGCCAACAAATCGGAGGAAACCGGCACCACGAGACCGTGAATGACCAGTGCCGCCGGCCCGCCGCCGAGGGTGGAGTCCGCCGACGTGGAATCGGGGAGAATGAGGTAAGAAGCAACCGAGCGCGTGGTGCGATCTTGCCGGATGGCGTGAATATTGACGATCTGCGGATTTTCCATTCCCAGCCGTACGACCAGCAGGCTATCCGCCGGATCGGCGCTGAAACTGTATTGAGCACCTGACTCGGGGCGGGCAACATAAGCGGCGGCAGCAATAATCGTGCTGTCACCCGGACCAAAACTGGTGGAGAGGCCGTTGTAAACCAGCGGTGTGGTGAGCAGGCAAGCGGGTAGACTATCCGGACAGGCGCACTCGGCCACCCCGCCCAGCAGGACGTAGGTATCGGCCACCAGCCATTCCCCGTCGAGGCGCTGGTACCAGATCTCAACCGGCTCGAAGACGAAGTCGTTGCAACTCAGGGTGATACTATCACCGACAGTACTTGGTGGCACATCGCCGCGGGGGGTAAGCGACGAGGAGCGGCCGATTAGCAATATACCGTTTCCGCAAGTGGGTTGCAATTCCGGGTGCGCGAGGAAATCGGTGGCCGCCAGCCGCGCCGCGCCCTGCTCATCGAGCCGTACGGCGAGACCGTTAGTAAGCAATGGGAAATCATACTGGGCAGAAAGCGGTCCGATGAGGCAACAACAGAAAAATAGTAGTGTGGCGAGAGCGTGGTGCATTGGGTGAGGGGAGGTTATGAGAGAAAAGAGCGGTATGCTTACGGTCTCCAAAATATGACTTTTTTAGTGGAATGGCGGCACCTTACTTCGGTACCTTTGCGCGAATTTTCAAATGGTAGGAGTATGTTACGAATCGGAACGCGGGGCAGCAAGCTGGCCCTCTGGCAGGCCAACTACATGAAGGACGCCCTGGCGGAACTGGGCGAACCCGCCGAATTGGTCATCATCAAGACGCAGGGCGACCGGGTGCAGCACCTGACCTTCGACAAACTGGAGGGACAAGGGTTTTTTCACCAAGGAACTGGAAGACGAACTGCTGGCCGGCACCATCGACCTGGCCGTACACAGCCTGAAGGACCTGCCTACCACCCAACCGGCGGGCCTGTCGCTGGCCGCCGTTTCCTACCGCGAGAACCCTGCCGATTGGCTGCTCATCCACCCCGCCGCCGTAGACCCCACTGCTGATCTGCGCCTGAAAGCGGGCGCCACCGTGGGCACCTCCTCCTCCCGCCGCAAAGCTCAACTCCTGGACTTGCGCCCCGACCTAAAGCCCGTCGACATCCGTGGCAACGTGCCCACCCGCGCCGATAAGGCCCGCAGCGGCGAGGTAGATGCCGTGATGCTGGCCGCCGCCGGCCTGACCCGCCTGCACCTGGAAATGGACGACCTGACCGTGGTGCGCCTGCACCCTACCGAATTCGTGCCCGCCCCCGCCCAGGGGGTGATGGCCGTGCAGGTCAAATCCGACCGCACCGACCTGCGCCGCCGCCTCCTGCCCCTGCACCACGCCGAAGTGGCCGAATGCACCAATCTGGAACGCGGCGTACTTAAACTGCTGGGCGGCGGCTGCCAGACGCCCCTCGGCGTCCACTGCTACCGCGACGAGCAAAATAACTACCACGCCTCGGCCGCCGTCGCCGCCGCCTGGGATGCGCCCGTGCGTCGCGTACGCTACAGCTCCACCGTCGTCAGTGGCATGGCGGAAGAAGTAGTGAGAAGGTTAGCAAGTAGTACAGAGTAGTTGGAAACTTGGTTTTGAATTGAGAGGGGACCGATTTTTGAATACTCTCATCAGCTACTATTTGGCCCGACGCCCTGTTACATATCCACGAAGCAGCTTACCGGGTTTATCGCTCAAAGCCGGCAACTTTTTCTGCCGGGGAAATCCCCGCCCCATCTACCTATTAAAACTTACGTACTACGTAACCAACCCATGCGCGTCCTCGTCCTCGACAATTACGATTCTTTTACCTACAACCTCGTGCAGTACATCGAGGAATTGCTGGAAGCCCCCATCGACGTTTTTCGCAACGATAAGATCGACCTGACTGCCGTGGCGGCCTACGACGTCATCATCCTCTCGCCCGGACCCGGCGTGCCGAGCGAGGCGGGAATCATGCCCGCGTTATTGGATCGGTATAAGGAAGAAAAAATTATCCTCGGCGTCTGCCTGGGTCACCAAGCCATCGGAGAAGCTTACGGCGGGGAAATCCTGAACCTTTCCGATGTCTACCACGGTATCGAAACGCCGATGATGCTGACCGGCGAACCCTCCGTTCTTTTCGTGGGGATCGACGACCGGTTTCGTGCGGGGCGTTACCATAGTTGGGTGGTGCGTAGAGAGAACCTGCCGGAGGAACTGATCGTGACCGCCACCGACGAGATGGGCGAGATCATGGCGTTCCGGCACCGCGAGCACCAGGTGTTCGGCGTCCAGTTTCACCCGGAGAGCATCATGACGCCCACCGGCCGCGAGATGCTGACTAACCTATTCAATCACGCCGCCGACCGCCTGGGGCAACCCCGCCCCACGGGCCAAATCGCCGTCCGATGAAAGAATTACTCGAACGCCTGTTCGCGCGCGAACTCCTCAACGAGGCCGACGCCCGCGCCGCCCTGCACCGCGTGACCAGCACGGAAGTGCCCGCCGCCCAGAAAGCGGCCTTCATGACGGTCTTCAATATGCGGCCCCTCGCCCCCGAAGAACTGCGCGGCTTTGCCAACGGCATGCTGGACCTCGCCCTGCCTTTCGACCTCGAAGGCCGCGAGACCATCGACATCGTCGGTACCGGCGGCGACGGCAAGAATACTTTTAATATCTCCACCCTCAGCTGCGTGGTGGTGGCCGGTGCGGGTTATCCGGTGACTAAGCACGGCAGCTACGGCGTCTCCTCGGCCAGCGGTTCCAGCGATACGCTGATCGCCCTCGGCTACGATTTTACCAATGACACGGACGAACTCCGCCGCCGCCTCGACCGGGCCGGCATCTGCTTTCTCCACGCGCCCCTTTTTCACCCCGCCATGAAGGCCGTCGTGCCCACGCGCAAAGAACTGCGGGTGCGCACTTTCTTCAATATTCTCGGTCCGCTGGCCAACCCTGCACAGCCCAAATACCAGCTCTTCGGCACCTTCGGCCGGGGCCTCAGCCGCCTCTATCACTACCTCACGCAGGAGGATCCCACCCGCGACTGCACCATCGTCCACGCCCTCGACGGCTACGACGAGATCAGCCTCACTGCCGGGGCGGAGGTCCGTTACAGTCGCGGCGGCACCGCCCTGCTTTACCCGCCCGATTTCGCTTTACCCCAACTAGAAGCCACGGCCCTACACGGCGGCGCGGGGCCGGAGGACGCTAAGCGCATCTTCCTCGCGGTGCTCAATGACCGGGCCACCGCCGCCCAAAAGGAAGTGGTGTGCGCTAACGCCGGCCTGGCCATCCACACCATTAAGCCACTGGTTTCCCTGCCCGATTGCGTGGCCGAGGCGCGAATCAGTATCGAGAGCGGCGCGGCACTGCGGGTGCTGGAACGGATGCTGTGAAGAAAGTGCTGAAAAGAAATCTATTGTCCCATCAGCGAAGGAGAGGGGTGTCGAAAAAGAATTATAATACGGTATATCTTACCAAGTCGCTCCCGGGTAAGACCGTTGAAGAAATTGCATCTCGGCCAGAATAAAGCCGAGTGATTCGGTATGCGCACCGGTTTTGCCACCGCTACGGGCTACGGTGACGGGCGGGATGGTGAGGGTGGCTTCCCTGAAGATCGTCTGACGCCGCTCGTTGACCCGCTCACCGAGATCGGCGGGGCTAACGGCCCAGCCTTGCTCGACGCCCCATTCATCGGCGGGCGTGGGTAGGAGGGCCTCGTCGGCAAAACGCCACAGTTCGTTGAGGGCGATCTGCATGCGCTCGCGGCTCTCTTCCGTGCCGTCGCCGAGACGGATGACCCACTCGCTGGAATAGCGGAGGTGGTAGGTGGACTCCTTGAGCGATTTGTGCGCGATGGCGCGGATCCCCTCGTGGCTACTCTGGGTAAGGGATTCAAGTTGAAAATAATGAAAACTATCGAAGAGGAACTGCCGCATCAGGGTGTGCCCGAAGTCTTCGTTGGGTTGCTCTACGAGCAGCAGGTTGCGGTAATCGGTGGCGTGGCGGAGGAAGGCGAGGTCGTCCTCGCTGCGCCCCTTATCTTCCAGTTCGCCGGCCAGGGTGAGCCAGTTACGGGCCTCGCCCACCAAGTCGAGGGCAATGTTAGTCAGAGCAATATCAGGCTCTAAGGCGGGGCCGTGGCCGGTCCATTCACCCAGGCGCTGGCCGAGGATAAGCGCGTTGTCTCCGCACTGGAGGAGGTAGTTTAGTCCGGCGGTGGGCAGGGCCATCAGGGGGTGGGGTTACATATGAGAAATGTCGTCCGGCACGTCGTAAAAGGTGGGGTGCCGGTAGATTTTGTCCTTGGCCGGCTCGAAGAAAGCGTCGCTATCCTCCGCCTGGGAGGCGGTAAGGTGCTTGCTCTCTACCACCCAAATACTGACGCCCTCGCTGCGGCGGGTGTAAACGTCGCGGGCGTTGCTCATGGCCATTTGCTCATCGGCGGCGTGGAGGCTACCAACGTGTTTGTGGCTGATGCCCGAGCGCGGGCGGATGAAGACCTCGAAGAGCGGCCAATCGGCGGATGAACTCATTAGGCGACGCGTTGATCGGCTGCGGAAACGGGCTGAACGGGAGTAATGCGGGGCGAATCGGCTTCCTTGCGGGCACGGCGCTTGGCGGCGTGGGCCAGGGCAGCTTCGCGTACCCAGGCACCCTGGTCGTGCGCGTTGTTACGGGCGGCCATCCGCTCGTGGTTGCAGGGACCGTTGCCCTTGACGACGTTCCAGAATTCCGTCCAGTCGATGGCACCAAAATCATAACCGCCCTTCTCCTCGTTCCACTTCAGATCGGGATCGGGGACGGTAAGGCCGAGGAATTCCGCTTGCGGTACCGTTTGGTCCACGAAACGCTGGCGCAGTTCGTCGTTGGTAAAGCGCTTGATCTTCCAGGCCATGCTCTGCTCGGTGTGCTTACTTTCCGCGTCGGAAGGACCGAACATCATCAGCACCGGCCACCAGAAACGGTTGAAGGATTCCTGGGCCATTTCCTGCTGCGCGGCCGAACCGTTGCAGAGGGTTTGCACGATCTCGAAGCCCTGGCGCTGGTGGAAACTTTCTTCCTTGCAGACGCGCACCATGGCACGGGCGTAGGGGCCGTAGCTGCAGCGGCAGAGCGGCACCTGGTTCATAATGGCCGCGCCGTCTACGAGCCAGCCGATGGTACCCATATCGGCCCAACTGAGGGTGGGGTAGTTGAAAATACTGGAATATTTGGCAGTACCGTCGTGGAGTTGATCTACCATCTCGGCGCGGCTGACGCCCAGCGTCTCGGCGGCACTGTAGAGGTAAAGGCCGTGGCCGGCTTCATCCTGCACTTTGGCCAGCAGCGCCGCTTTGCGGCGCAGGCTGGGGGCGCGGGTGATCCAGTTGCCCTCGGGCAGCATCCCGACTATTTCGGAGTGGGCGTGCTGGGCAATCTGGCGGATAAGGGTCTTACGGTAATTTTCGGGCATCCAGTCACGCGCCTCGATGCTGTCTTCGGCAGCAATGCGGGCGTCGAAACGGGCCTGAAGGTCGGTGGTGGTGGGCATGATCGGGAGAAAATTTAGTCGTTCTTATAACGGCGGGCGCGGGGGATGGTTTAGCCGCGTAGCCGTCAACTAGTTCTCAATTATTGAGATTTAACCCGACTTATAGCTGAAACTAGAAATGCCGACCTCCGCGCTGGCGGTAAGTCGGCATCTCTAAACTTGAACCCTAGACAAAACCTAGTCAAACGACTGGTTCGCGTTCTGCGCCGCCTGCACCAGTTCCAGGTACTCTTTGGTACTCAGACCATCGTGACAGTACTGAATGGGGTCGATCTTGACGCCGTCCTTCATCATTTCGTAGTGTAGGTGGGCACCGGTGGACTGGCCCGTGCTGCCGATCTTGCCCAGTGCTTCGCCGCGCTTGACCGTGTCGCCTACTTTCACTTTGATACTGCTCATGTGCGCGTAGAAGGAACGGTAGCCGAAACCGTGGTCGATCATTACGGCGTTGCCGTAGCCGTCGCCCTTGTTGCCGGCCTGGATCACTTTGCCCGCGCCGGTGGCCTGGATGGGCGTGCCGTGGGGAGCGGTGAAGTCGATGCCTTCGTGCATCTTGCGGGTCTTGAAGATCGGGTGGATGCGGTAGCCGAAACCGGAGAGCAGGTTCATGCCCTTGCTCAATTTGTCACTGCGGACGGGCTTGATGCTGGGGATGGAGGCCAGCATTTCTTCTTTCTCCTCGGCCAGTTGGATAACGGTATCCAGCGAGCGACTCTGGAGGTCCATCTGGTGGCGGATCAGGTCTACCTTTTCGCGCAGGCCGGCCATCAAGTCACCGGAATTAGTGTACGCCCGGAGGTCGGCATACTTATCGTGGCCGCCCTTACCACCTTCCCAGACGGCGTCGTCGATGGGCTTTTGACCGAAGATCATCCGGTGGGCAAAAGCGTCACGGTCGCGGAGGTTGGCGAGAACCGACTCCTGCTTGTCGATCTCATTTCCCAGCAGCTTCATCTGCGACTGGAGTTGTTCGTTTTCGGCCTGCAACAGCTTTTCCGCCGGGGAGGGGAAATAACGGTGCGTGACCATGGTCATGACGAGTGCCGTAAAAGCGGCGGCACAGGCAAAACCGAAGATGCGAAGAATGGTGTAACTCAGTGGTTCCACTACCTTCTCGTAACGGAGGGAGTTACGATTATAGACGTATTTTTCTCTTCTCATAAGTGTTTGCACTAACCAGAGGATCGCGGGGTCGAAATGCAGTACTCAATCAGGGGGGCGAGCGGCCGGGGGCCGTTGCTTACTCCTTATATATGGTGTGGCGATTCGATTCCTTTGTTCCAAAATACCCTACCGTCAGTCAAATAAAATTCTCTCTCAAAGCTTTCGGCGTGACGGCGGGTCAATCCCATGCAACGAAAACAAACAGCCGCAAAGCCGGATAATCGTTTTCATTAGGCTCAAATGTACCTCCGTTCCGATTATTCGCCAAATAATTCACCATTATTTTACCAACACTGTACTCAATTTGATGATAAATAGTATTTTTGAACGCGAAATAGTTTAACAATGAGCGGTTTTACGGCGAATTTACTGAAAGCGAAATTTCTAAACACCCTTGATGGGCCTAAAGCTTTGCCCAGTAAATGTTTGCATTTGTTTGTTTTTATTACAAAACAACCTCACAGGTGTTAATGGTAAATGGTGTTGATAGCAAAACTACCGGGCTTATTTCCCCCGCCCCGAACGATTCCGTACCTTGGACGCCCAATGGATACCAGCACCGCCAAAACGTTACCAACCAGTGCCGAGACCTTCGTCGAAGCCTACATTACTGAGCGGGTCAATCGTCGCTACGTTTTTCATAACTTCCAGCATACCTGTGGGGTAGTGGATGCCGTCATTGAAATAGCGGCGCACTACGAACTCAGCGAGCAGGAGCGCACGGCCCTGGAAATCGCCGCCTGGTTTCACGATACCGGCTACGCGGATGGTTGGGAAGACCACGAAGTAAGAAGTGCCGAACTGGCCGATAGTTTTCTGGCTAAAAGGGGCGAGGCCGCTGCCACGCTTCGGGATAAAGTGCGCCGCCTGATCCTGGCCACCAAAATGCCCCACGAACCCGCCGATCTGCTGGAACAGATTATCTGCGATGCCGACCTCAGCCACCTGGGGAACATCTCCTACTGGGACCGCTGCGGCCGCGTCCGCCAGGAATACGCCCTAACCCGCGATATGATCATGTCCGACCAGGACTGGATCAACTTCGAGCTTAATTTCATGCTCCAGCATGAGTACCAAACCGAAGCGGCCCGCGAGCTTTTCGGACCGGAAAAGGACAACCACGTCCGCCAGCTTTTCAAGCAAAAAAAGCGGCTCTTCCCCGATCAGACGCCTTCCAATCTGAACGAACTAGAAGAAAAACGCCGCAAAAAAAAGAAGAAAAAGAAAAAGAAGCCCCGCAGCGAAGACGATGACGGGGAAACCAGCATCCGCGACCTCAACATCGGGCGGGGCGTGGAGACCATGTACCGGGCCACCTACCGGACGCACGTCAACCTCAGCAGCATCGCCGATAATAAGGCCAATATCATGCTGTCCGTCAACGCCATCATCATCTCCATCGTGGCGGCCAACCTCATTCCTAAACTGGACAGCAACCCCCACCTCGTCGGCCCCACCATCGTTATCGTGCTATCGTGCCTCGGGTCGCTATTCTTTGCCATCCAGGCCACCCGGCCCAAGGTGACGGAAGGCAAATCTACCCGCGAGGACATCGACAGCAAAAAGTCCAACCTGCTCTTTTTCGGCAACTTCTATAAGATGGACATCGAAGATTTTCATTACGGTATGATGGAAATGATTAAGGATGAGGAGTTCCTCTACAGCTCCATGACCCGGGACCTTTATTACCTCGGCGTCGTGCTGGGCAAAAAATATCGCTTCCTGTCCGTCTGCTACAACGTCTTTCTTTTCGGCCTTATCCTGGCCGTCATCTCTTTCATCGTCGCGGCCCTCATCTACGGCACGGGAGATATTAACTAGGCCACCCGAACCGCCACCCCATTTTAGCTGCTATATAAGGAGAACCGGCCGGTCAGCCGGCAGCACCTCTACCCATGGCAACCATTCTCGTTACCGGGGCCACCGGCAATGTCGGCTCCGAAGTTATTCGCTACCTATTTGAAGGAAACAAGGAGCACCACGTCATCGCCGCCGTCCGTAACGTAGCGGAGGACATGGCACAGTTTACCGATTACCCGACCCTCGATTACTACCACTTCGATTTTTCCGACCCCACTACCTTCGCGCCCGCGCTAAAGGAGGTCGATTACGTGTTCCTGCTCCGCCCGCCGCAGATGGGAGACGTGGAAGATGGCCTGGTGCCGCTACTGGACCAAATTAAGGAGGCCGGCGTTGCGGGCGTGGTGCTACTTTCCGTGCAGGGCGCGGATAAGAGCAGGCTCATTCCCCACCATCAGGCCGAAGTAGCTATCAGGGAGCGGGAAATTCCCTATGTTTTCCTGCGTCCCAGCTATTTCATGCAGAATCTCACTACCACGCTCTACGCGGATATCCGCGATAAGCGCAAGATCATCCTGCCCGCCGGCACGGCCGAATTCCTCTGGGTAGACGTTGCTAACATCGGCGAGGCGGCGGCGGCTGTTTTCAATAATTTCCACCTGCACGCGGGCCAGGCTCTCGACATCACCGGCACCGAGCGGGAAAATTTTTACACCGTCGCCGCCCTCATCAGCCGCGTCATTCCCGGTAAGATCAAATTTTACAGCCCTAACTTACTCCACTTTATCTGGATCAAAAAACGCGAGGGCGTCGACACCGGCATGGTCGTCGTCCTCACGCTTCTGCATTATCTCAAGCGTTTCCAGGCCCGCCCGCCCATCTCCGACAACTACCACCGCCTCACCGGCAAGCAACCCACGACACTGGAGGAATTCATCAGCCGGGAAAGGGAAAAATTTATGCCGCCTAAAGCGGGGTAGTCAGGTCATTTTCTTGGCTGGAATAGTTACTTGACCATCCGTTTCACTACTTCTCGCTATTCAGCGTCTTCTATCAAACTACCACTACTCTTTCGGGCGTGCCCTCTCGGCTATCGCCTCGCGGTCGGTCCCTTCCCGGCGCGGCTATCGCCTTGGCCCTGCGGGCTTCGGGTTACACCCTCACCGTCCAGGCACCTCACGCAAAATACTTGGTTGGCACCGAATCCGTCAGCCAGACCCCATTTTCCGATTGGTAAAAATCGTGTCCGTCCAACAGCATGGCCCGTGCCTTTATCGTAAGGATGACCAATTTTCCGTGGCGTTTCCCCACCAGTGCCGCCGTTTCCCGGTCGGCCGACAGGTGTACGTGATGGCGTTTGCCTTTCACTAGTCCCTGCTTGTTGATCGAAGCGATAAACCGCTCTGCCGTACCGTGGTAGAGCAAGATGGGTGGGGTGGCTTTCTTTAAGCCCAGATCTATTTCAATGGAGTGACCTTGATTGGCACGAATCCGTTTGCCATCGGCAGACAGGGCGTAACGTTGCTTATCGCTCTCGGCCACGATCCGTTCCAGGTCGGTGCGGGTAATGCGGTGGCCGGCGGCAGCCATTTTGGTCAGTAACTCAGCTACATTGGTCCAGCCCTGTTTATCCAGGTGCAAATCAATCTTTTCCGGCCGGTGCCGTAAGACCAGTGAGAGAAATTTAGAGGTTCGGGTATCATTTTCCATGACCGGAGAATCAGACAGGCGCAGAAAAAGTTCCTCTTAAATCCTACCAATTATCTCATCTTTTCAGTCGGCTCAGTTCCTCACGCAACCGCCGCCACTGGGCGGGATAGAAATAATTTCGCTCCAGCTCAAATCCCTTGCCGTCATCCCGCACCACCGAGATGGAATCGTCCTTCATGTGCACTTGCTTGATGTCGAACAACGGCAAACTGGCCGGGGCACCGGGACCGATCTTAACATCCAGCTTTATGCTATTCAGGTGCAGGTAGTAAAGGTTCTGCAAGCCGAAAAACAGGATGACCGGCAGCAAAAAATAACTGATCGGACCAAAGTATTCTCCCCGCCCGATTACGGCCGATACCAGCAGGGCGGGCAACAGAATGAAGGTAGCCAGCGTGACGTAGAACGTCAGGTTGCGCACCAGGTAAAGCTCTCCCCGCTGGAAAAAGCGGATCAGGCGGTACAACTCCAGGCCCACGGCCATCAACACCACGGCGGCCAGAATACCGGCGGCGGTAAGCAGCCATTCTACCTCGGGCAGGAAGAAGATGGCAACGATGAAGCCCAGCAGGAGGGCGGAAACGATCTGGGCGTAGCGTTGGTAGGGTAACATAAGGTGTCGAACGCAGGGCGGGGCGGCACGTTTGGTCGGGTGGCAACATTTATCCGTTCCGGCCTATAATTCGTTCCGATCCAGCAGGCCGTAGGCATGATCCACGGCGCGGGCGGTCATGGCCATGTAGGTGATGGAGGGATTCTGCGTGCCCGCGCTGGTCATGAAACTACCGTCGGTTACGAACACATTCGGCACGGCGTGTACCTGGTTCCACTGGTTGAGTACACTGGTTTTGGGGTCACGGCCCATGCGGGCGGTACCCATCTCGTGGATGCAGGCCCCGGGGGCAGTTTCCTCATTGTAGGTGGAAATATCCGTACAACCGGCAGCCTCCAGCATTTCTTGGGCGCACCGGATGCCGTCTTCGCGCAGGGCGTACTCGTTTTCCCGTAGCTTGGCGTCGAACGTGATGGTGGGTTGCCCCCTGGCATCCAATTTTTCGAAATTGAGGTACATCCGGTTCTCGTGGTAAGGCAGCAACTCGCCGAAACAGGTCATGGCCACGCGCCAGGTACCGGGGCGGGCGGCTCTTTCCTTGATGCCCGGTCCCAGTTCCACGTCATTTTCCCGGCCCCGGTAGACGCCGCCCTGGTAGCCGAAGCCGCGCAAATAATTCACCTTGGTGGCGGGGTCGTCCGTATTTCGGAAGCGGGGAATATAGAAGCCGCCGGTGGGTTTATTCCCCCGGAAGTACTTATCCTCAAAACCCGGCATCACCGCGCTTGCTCCCATGCCGTAGTGGTGATCCATCAGGTTGTGACCCAGCTCGCCGCTGTCGTTACCCAGCCCGTCCGGGAATCGTTCGGAGCGGCTGTTGAGCAGGATCGAGGTCGAACCCACCGTACTGGCGTTGCAAAAGATGATGCGGGCAAAGAATTCCAATTCCTCGCCGGTCTGATTATCCATCACCCGCACGCCGGTGGCCCGTTGGGTTGCGTCGTCGTAGATGATGCCGGTTACGATGCTGTCGGCCCGCAGGGTCAGGTTGCCGGTAGCCTGCGCCACGGGGATGGTAGCGGACAGGCTGCTGAAGTAGCCGCCCAGCGGGCAGCCGCGCCAGCAGCGGTTGCGGGTCCGGCACTGCCCCCGCGTACCCAGGTGTACGGCAGGGTCGTAGCTGCTCAGGTTAGCCGTGCGGGCGGCAATCACATGGCGGTGCGGGTACTTGGCACTGACTTTTTTACTGAAATGTTCTTCCGCGCAATTGAGGTCGAAGGCGGGCAGGAACTGCCCGTCGGGTACGGCTGCCAGACCGTCGCGGTTACCGCTCACGCCGACAAATTTCTCCACCTTGTCATACCACGGTTCAATATCGGCGTAGCGGATGGGCCAGTCCACGGCTACTCCCTCACGGGCATTAGCCGTAAAATCGTTCTCACTCCAGCGGTAGCAATGCCGGCCCCACATAATAGACCGCCCGCCTACGTGGTGGCCGCGTATCCAGTCAAAGCGGTTATCCTCGTCATAATCATATTCCGAGTCGTCGTTGACCCAGTGTTTGTTATCCTGCTGAACCCACCACGATAGCCGGCTCTGCTTGGAAAATTTGCGGGCTTTCTCCTCGGCCGGCACGGCCCCCCGGTATTCCAGGTCCCAGGGATCATCGTTCGCCGTCGGGTACTCCCCGTGGCGGACCATGCGGCCGCGCTCCAGCAGTAGTGTTTTCAGTCCTCTGCTACAAAGTTCCATCGCCGCGTAGCCGCCGCTGATTCCGGTACCGATGACGATGGCATCGTAGGTGACGGCTTGTTTGCCCTGGCTGTTGAAGTGCATGGTGGTGCGGTGTGAATGTGATTGGAGAGGTGGAGGAGATGTTGAATGCTATGGTAGTGGGTGGGTTGAGGAGATTTTTTGGGTGTTTCGTGGGACCTCTCCCCCGGCCCCTCCCCAGGGGGGAGGGGTGACGGTTTTTGGCTCGTATCGCGCCGTGTTCCCTCACCCCCGGCCCGGCTATTCGGCTGGGTCCCCTTAACCCCAGCCGCCGCGGGGGAGAGGGGTGACGGTGCGAGTTCTAGGGCGTGAAATCATTTAAGCTGGTAAGATTTATCAGGTTGATGATGTTTTTCGGGCGCCCTCACCCCCGGCCCATCCCCAGGGGGAAGGGGTGACGGTTTTTGGCACTCGTACCGCGCCGTGTTCCCTCACCCCCGGCCCGGCTATTCGGCTGGGTCCCCTCAACCCCAGCCGCCGCGGGGGAGAGGGGTGACGGTTTTTGGCACTTGTTACGTCACCCCTCCCTTTCGGGGAGGGGGCGGGGGTGAGGAAACGTGTACGCGTAGGCCGAACTCCTAGAAGCCAGTGACGATCACCGCAGGTAAGGTGCGTGGTGGATTTTTAATCCACCACCCGCGTGAGGTGCCTGGAGGGGCATCCGCGTAGCGGGGCGTGCGCAGCACCGAGCGAACAGCGACGCCCGGAAGGGACCGACGGCGAGGCGCTAGCCGAGGCGGCACGCCCACCCGCCGGCAGGTAGTAAAAGTGCGATTATACTACCGCTTGCCATTAGGGGTAAGTTGCCGGCAATTTAGTACCACGACCTGAATGATTCTTACAGTGCCCACGCCTTGCCGCCCGTTAACTCTTGCAAATCGCCGCAGGGGACGTATTCGCCGGGGACGGGCAGGTAGGCGAGTTGGTTCATGGCCACTTCCTGGCTGCCGAAGTAGCCGGAGATGATCTGGCTCTTGAGGTCGAACCAGGAACCGGTTTCCTGCTGTTCGTCCATTGACATTTCGGGGGAATCCTCGCCGCGGGGTTGCTTGTAACGGCCGTCGATGTCCTGGGCGTAAGCGAGGCGGCCGGCGTCGTCGAGGTCGGCGAAGGTTTTGCCTTCTTCCTGATCGGACTGCACTTTGGCCATCAGGCGTTGCAAGCCCTTTTGGTACTTTTCGCGCTCTTCGGGCTTGTAGATATTGCCGACCACCTGGTCGATCAGTTCGGGCACGCCCACGTCGTTGGCACCCGGTGTGTCGGTGCGCGGGATGATGACGTCGGACATCTGCTGGATGAAGCGGTATTCATCGGCACTGAAAAAGGCGGGTTCGTAAGCGGCCGCGCCGGTAGCGGCGGCCGTGCTATCGGCCGTGCAGCCGGATAACAGGGCACTAGCAAACGGGGCCGATACGGCAAAACCCGTTACGTAGGCGGTGTAGCGGAGTGCTTCTCTGCGATTCATAATGGATAGTTAGTCGTTATTTGAGGAGGGAGGTGCGCGACGATTTAGAGGTTCATTTTCTTCAACTCGCTGACGGCGTGGTCCGCCGCCCGGGCCGTGAAGGCCATGTAGGTGAGCGAGGGGTTGACGCAGGCGGCCGAGGTCATGAACGAGCCGTCGGTGACGTACACATTGGGTGCGTCCCAGACCTGGTTGTGTTTGTTGAGTACGCTGCTGGTAGGGGATTTGCCCATGCGGGCGGTACCCATTTCGTGGATGCCGAGGCCGGGCCAGGAGCCGGCGTCGTAGGTGCTGACATCTTTAAATCCGGCGGCGTCCAGCATCTCGGCGGCATTGTCCTGCATTTCCTGGCGCATGGCCATTTCGTTCTCGCGGTTGGCGGCGTCCATGGTGAGGGTGGGCAGGTCGTTGATGTCGCGGACTTCCTCGTTGAGGGTGATGGTGTTACGCTCGTCGGGCAGCATTTCGGCAAAGGCGGTCATGCCGCAGCTCCAGTCGCCCGGCCGGAGGAGTTTATCTTTGAAATCGGCCCCGAGGGTCGTGTTGAGTTCTTTGATGCCGCGCGTCCAGTCGGCTCGGCTGGAGCCGCCCTGGTAGCCGAAACCGCGCAGGTATTCGCGCTTGCTGGCGGCCGTACCCAGATTCTGGATGCGGGGAATGTAGAAGCCGTTCGGTTTGCGTCCTTTATAGTACTTGGTCTTGCCAGTCGTCGTGCCGACCGCTGGCACCGGCCCGGAAGTGGTGATCCATGACGTATTTGCCCAGTGCGCCGGAGGAAGCTCCCAGGCCGTTGGGCGTGGCCTCGGTCTTGGTATTCATCAGGATGTAGGTAGAGGCCAGCGCGGAAGCACAGAGGAAAATCACCTTGGCATGGAACTCATGTTCTTCGCCCGTTTCGGCATCGCGCACGCGCACACCGGTGGCGCGTTTTTTATCGGCATCGTAGATGAGCGAGTAAACCACGCTGTGGGGGCGGACGGTCATGTTGCCGGTAGCCGATGCGACGGGCAGCGTGGACGAGAGGCTGCTGAAGTAGCCGCCGAATGGGCAGCCCCGGACGCAGCGGTTGCGGAACTGGCAGGCACCGCGCGTGCCCAGGTGGATGGCGGGGTCGTAACTGGTGAGGTGCGCCACGCGGCCGGGGGTGACGGTCCAGCCGAGTTTTTCCTTGACTTTTTTGGAGAGGTGGTCTTCGGCGCAGTTGAGTTCCATGGCCGGCAGAAACTGACCGTCGGGAAGCTGGGAAAGCCCCTCGTTGCGGCCGGAGATACCGGCAAAGGTCTCTACCTTATCGTACCAGGGAGCAATTTCGGCGTAACGCACCGGCCAGTCGATGGCAACGCCGTCCTTGGCATTGGCGGCGAAATCCAGATCGGAGAGCCGGTAAGAATGGCGTCCCCACATGAGCGAGCGGCCGCCCATGTGGTAGCCGCGCATCCAGTCGAAGCGTTTGACTTCGGTGTAGGGATGCTCGTCGTCCTTGACGAACCAGTGCTTGGATTCTTCGCGGATGGTATAACCGGTACGCGATTGTTTCTGGTAGTGCTGCTCGATTTCGGCGGCGGGCACCTGACCCCGGTAGTCCATGTCCCAGGGGTCGAGTGAGGCCGTGGGATAGTCGCCGTGCTTGACCATGCGGCCGCGTTCGAGGACAAGGGTTTTCAAGCCTTTTTCGGTCAATTCTTTGGCGGCCCAGCCACCGCTGATACCGGTTCCTACCACGATGGCGTCGTAGGTATTCTCATCGGCACCCTGCGAGTTGAAAAACATATAGGATTGTTTGTTTCGTTGTCCCGCCAAATACATAGGCGGCGGGACGGCAATATACGAATTATCCTACCGAACTAAAGCGAGAAGCGCCTGATTTGGCGTATTTTGTTCAGTGACGGTCCAGGTGATCGGCTGTGCCGGGAATAAGAGTCAATTTTTTCGGTAGTCGACCCGCTTAAGACGGTGGTCCGATAGGTCCAGGGGGGACTCATTCGTTCCGGCTACACCCTGTTGTAGTGCAAGTATAGACATTGACCTCACTTCTTTCAAAAATTTTTGAAAGAAAAATAAGAATTGAATATGCTCGTGAAAAATTGGTTAATCTTTGATAATGAGTAAGATATACTAAAGAGATGCTGTATTTTATTTAATGTTAGCGTCATAATTACAGGTGATGACCGCCCAAAACTTGCAGTTTGTTTAACTAAACCCTAATTTTGGTTCAACAAAAGATCAACCAAATGAGTAACCCCGTCGCCCAAATAATGTCCGCAGATGATTTCTATGCTAAATTTACGGACCTCACTTCTATCCTGCAATCTTTTGCTTACAACCTGACGAAGAATCAGGATGATGCTAAAGACCTCTATCAGGAAACGGCTTTTAGGGCCTTAACTAACCGCGATAAGTTTCGTAGCGGCACTAACTTTAAAGCCTGGCTCTTCACCATCATGAAAAACATCTTTATCAACAACTACCGTAAGCGGATGAAGGCCCGTACGATTATGGATAATACGGACAACTTGTACTACCTGAACTCTGGGCGTACCTCGATCGAGAACTCCGGCTCCTCCAATATCATGGTGAAGGAGTTAACCGCCATGATCGACTCGCTCGATGACAGTACCCGTGTTCCGTTTTTGATGCATTACCAAGGTTATAAGTATCAGGAGATTGCCGACCACCTGTCGCTGCCGCTCGGCACCGTCAAGAGTCGCATCTTTTTTGCCCGCAAGGACTTGAAACTGCAGATTAGCCGCCAGTATGGAGCGATGAACTAAAGGGGTTATCGTGTCACAATATTTTATATTATCTGAACCTTCTACTAGTTTGCACGGTTTTCAATCAAACACAAAAGCTTACTGCATTTCCCCTTATTCGGGGCAAGTGGGTCTTAAATGATTCACTGAAGTCGACTCATCCCCCCAGGGTCGGCTTCTTTGCGTTGGCACTAAAATTGAAAATGTAATCATAATAGTTACAAAACCGTATATTTTATCTAAAATAACCAAAATAGTTGCGATTTATCAAGAAACTGCGTATCTTTGACGAGTCAACGGGAGGTAGCTTATCTGCCGCTTGGCAACGATTAGATTTTTGCAACCTTTATCGGCCGGAACCCCTCTGGGGTCCGGTCTTTTTTATGCCCGTACGGCTGCGAATTGCTCGGGGAATCCGCCCCAACCTTGCAGGCCGCCCGTGTGGACGGCGACGATGGTACTCCCGGATGGAAAAGCACCGTGAATAATCAGATCGTACAATCCCAGCATCACCTTACCGGTGTACAGTGGGTCGAGCAGGATACCTTCCTCCCGGTAAAACCGGCGGATGAAGTCGACCAACTTCGGTGTCCAGCGAGCAAAACCGCCTTGGTGATAGTGCGGGTAGAGTTGAAAGCGGTTAGTAGGGCTATTATTGATGTAGGGAGCGAGTTGCGTGTCCCAAAAATTTCCTTTAAGTGCGGGAAACCCCAGCACTTTACCCCCTGGCTGGATAACCGTTTCCTTCAGCACGCCGCCAAAAGTGCCGCCCGTGCCGATGCTGACCGCCAGGTAATCGAATCCATCCGGCAGTTCGGCGCGAACTTCGCGTACTATTTCCCGGCAACCTTTCATCGCCAAATCATTCGCTCCTCCCTCGGGTAGCAGGTAAGCGGGGCCGAAACCCTGCAACAGTTCCCGTTGATAAGCGATATCGCCGCGCCGTCGGTAATTTGTTCGACTGACAAAATGTAGCTGCATCCCATCAGCCCGCGCCCGGAACAGGGTAGGGTTATCCACCGGCTCGCCGCGCACGATACCGATAGTTTCCAGGTCGTACACCCGACCCGCCGCCGCCAGGGCCGCCAAGTGATTGCTGTAGGCCCCACCAAAACTGAGAATCCGGGTGAATCCCGTTGCGCGGGCCGCCGCCAGATTGGGGAGTAACTTACGGCACTTATTACCTTGCAACGGACTATCGGACCCGCCGATGCGCAGCAGGTCGTCACGTTTTAAGTAAATGGAGTGGCCGAACTCTACCAGGGAAGGGGCGAGTAATTGGGTTAATGACGTTCCCGCACTCACCGCAACTCGCGCTGATACTCCCGGCTGGCCCGCTTGGCAATAAAAATACTGATCTCGTAAAGGAAGTAAAGCGGCACCCCGATCAGGAACTGCGTCATCACGTCGGGAGGGGTCAGGATGGATGCGACAATTAAAATACCGACGATCGAATGGCGGCGGTACTGCTTCATCATTTTATCGTCGATAAGGCCGAAACGAGCCAGGAAGTAAACGACAATGGGCAGCTCAAAGATCAGGCCCGCCGGCAGGGTGAACATCACCATGTAACCGACAAAAGACCCGATGGTGGGCGTGTTAGCCGTATTGGGTAGTTGGTAGCCACCCAGAAAATTGACGGCAAACGGGGCTACCACGAAATAGCCGAAAGTGACGCCGATAAAAAACAGCACCGAGCAAAAGAAAATCACCCAGCGCGTAGCCCGTTGCTCGGTCTCGTACAGCCCGGGCTGTACGAACGACCAGATCTCGTAGAAGATGTAAGGAAACGCTACCACGATGCCGCCCATGAAACACATCCGAATGGCCTGGATAAATGCTTCGCCCAACCCGATGGCAACTAGTGTAAGCCCCTTGGGCGGACCAAAGCAGAGCGCATTACCCGCGTGTAGAAAATCGGAAGCCCAGCAGAACAGGCGGTAACTCAAAAAGTCCTCGTTGAGCGGCCCCAGCAGGATGTAGTCAAAATAGGGTTTCTGGAAAATGAACAGCACGATCGCTCCCACCACCACTGCGATCAGCGAGCGGATGATGTGCCAGCGTAGTTCCTCCAAATGGTCAAAAAAGGACATCTCTTCCTTACCGTCTCCCGGTATGGGGCGTCCGTCCTCGTCAAAATCCAGTTTATCCACATCAATTTGGTCCAGCGGCATGGGGCGAAGATAAGGTGGTAAGGTAAACCAAACCCCGCCGGGCGGGGAGAATGTTTAGTGGCGGTTGATTTTGACGGTCGGGTGGTTATCTCCGCTCCCTATGGAGCGAGGAATTAAAGGAGAACCCGAGCAACTTTAGCCGCCGCCCGCGCATTGGAACAAGAGCAAATTTAAGGCCGCCCACCGGGTGGCCCCCTACCTATTATGGCTGAACAGGACAAGAAAAAACTGGACCTCTACCTATTGGGCCGCGTGCTCAGTCTGGCCCGGCCGCACCGGCTTATTTTCGGCATCGCCATCGGTCTGGCCGTCGTACTCGCACCGCTGGCCGTGGCCCGCCCGCGCCTGATTCAGTACATGGTGGACAACTATATTTTTACCGGAGACATCGACGGCCTCACCACGGTAGCACTCATCATTGCGGGGTTATTGGTGATCGAGGCCTTTTGCCAGTACGCCTTCATCTATAGCTCCAATTGGCTCGGCCAGTCGGTGGTGCGCGACCTGCGCGTCAGCGTTTTCCGCCACATCAACAGCATGCGGCTGACCTATTTCGACCGCACGCCCATCGGCACGTCCACCACCCGCACCATTAATGACATTCAGTCCATCAACAGCATCTTCGCCGAGGGCGTCATCACCATCCTGGCCGATATCCTCAGCATCGTTGCGGTCCTGGCCGTTATGCTGCTTACCAGTTGGAAACTGACGCTGATCTGCCTTACGACCATGCCCTTCCTCATCCTGGCTTCCTACATTTTTAAAGAGGCGGTAAAAAAATCCTTCCAGCGCGTCCGCACGCAGATCCAGCGCATGAACGCCTTCCTGCAAGAGCGGATCACCGGCATGCGCATCGTACAGATTTTCAATGCCGAGGAAAAGGAGGCCCGCCGCTTCAAGGTCATCAACCGTGAATACACGTCGGCTAACATCGACGCCATCCTCTATTATGCCATCTTCTTTCCGGTAGTCGACATCATCGCCGCCGCCTCCCTCGCCCTCATGGTCTGGTGGGGTGCGCAGGACGCCGCCCGCGCCGGCGGCGTCACCCTGGGCGCGCTCATTGCCTTCCCGCTCTACCTGAATATGCTGTTCCGCCCCATCCGTATGTTGGCCGATAAATTTAATACCCTCCAGATGGGTCTCGTCGCCGCCGAACGCGTTTTCGCTGTCCTCGACCGCCGGGACCACATCGAAGACAACGGAACCCACGCCCCCAAGGAATTACGCGGCGAGGTGGAATTCGAGCAGGTTGATTTCGCCTACACCGATGAAGACTGGGTGCTGCGCGACCTGAGTTTCCGCGTCGAACCCGGCCAGACCCTGGCCATTGTGGGCAGCACCGGCTCCGGCAAGACCACCATTACCAACCTACTCAACCGCTTTTACGAGATCCAGGGCGGTAAAATCAGCATCGACGGCCACGACGTAAAAGACTACGAACTCACCGCCCTGCGCAGCCGCATCGCCATGGTACTTCAGGACGTTTTCCTATTTAGTGGCACCGTGCTGGAAAATATCACCCTGCGCGACACCGGCATCAGCCGCGAGCAGGCCATCGCCGCTGCCGAAATGATCGGGGCCGACGAGTTTATCCGGCGCCTTCCCGGCGGCTACGATTACCAGGTGCAGGAGCGCGGCGCCACCCTCAGCATGGGACAGCGGCAACTCATCTCCTTCGTCCGCGCCCTCGTTTTCGAGCCGGACATCCTTATCCTCGACGAGGCTACTTCTTCCGTCGATCCCGAGACCGAATCGGTCATCCAGTATGCCATCGAACGCCTTATCGAGCGGCGTACTTCCATCGTCATCGCGCACCGCTTATCCACCATTCGCAATGCCGATAATATCATGGTGCTGGAAAAGGGTCGCATCGTAGAGTTCGGCCCCCACGAGGAACTCGTGCAACTTCCCGACGGGCATTACCGCGAGTTATACGAGATGCAATTTCTGGAAGTGTCGGAGTAAAAAAGCACGATCACCTGGGCGTGTCCCGGCTAGCGGCCGGGTCGGTCCCTTACCGGCTCCCTGTCGGTCGGTGCTCCGCACTGCGGCCCTGCGGGACCGCCCCGTCCAGGCACCTCACGCATTAAAATTTAGCGTTTAGACACGCTCTTGGTGCACCCAACAAAAAGCGGCTACGGAAACCTTGGTTTTCGTAGCCGCTTTTGCGTTCAACCGTAACAGCGTGAAGATTAAGAGCGTGTCTAAATTTTTACTTCCTGATAACCAAGCATTTAAGAACCTGGTGACGTAAAAACTGACTTATGTAACCCACTATGCGCGCACCACGAAGTAGCCGCGAAGCGAATTTTTTATCTAGCCGGAACCTTAACCACGAAGTAGCCGCGAAGCGAATCATTGATCCTCAGTTCTTAAAAATTTTAGACACGCTCTAAGCTAATGCCGCTTCCATCCGGTAAAACTCCCGCATGGTGATCATACGCTGTGACTGCTCATCCCATAGTTTGTTGAACATCATGGGCAGGCTATTGAAGAACGAAATGGTGGTAACGTACTTCTGGAAAATCGGATTTTCCTTCGCGCACTTAGGCAGGTTGTAGCTGGGAATGCGCGAACTGAGGTGGTGCAGGTGATGGTAACCGATGTTACCGGTCAACCAGTGCAGAATGCGGGGAAGCTTGTAGTAAGTCGATCCCTTAAGGGCAGCCATCATGTAATCCCAATTATTCGACCACTGCATATAGGTTTCCTCGTGCTGGTGTTGTACGTAGAAGAACCAGAAGGCAATGATGCCGAAAAAGAACAGCGTGCTACCCTGGATGATCAGGAAAGCTTTCCAGCCGATCAGGAAACCGAGAGCGATATAGACGGCCAGTAGCACCAGATTGTTCAGGTGCTGCTTTAAATGGACTTTGCTCCAGCCGGGAAACGAAACGCGCGAGACGCGCTGTACTACGGCCAGATAGAGCGTCGGCACGACCACGAAGATAACGAGCGGGTGCCGGAAAATGCGGTACTGAATCCGCTGAAGGCGATTCATGGCGCGGTACTCCTCAACCGTCTTAAAATTGATGTCGCCGATGTCACGGTATTCTAACTGACCAGTGTGGCCATGGTGGAAACTGTGAACCCGCGCCCAGTAATCAAAGGGGATAGAGCTAAACAGGCTACAGATCCAGCCGATAGCTTTGTTGATCTTGCGGTTCTTGAAAAAAGAGAAGTGACCGCAATCGTGCTGAATGATAAAGATTCGCACCACGAAGAAGGCATTGAGCATGCCCAGTGCCAACGTGAGGAGAATGGAATAGTCCAGGCTGAAGTACATCAAAATCCAGCAGGCGATGAACGGGCCGAAGCTAGTGATGATTTGTTGCACGGCCTTTAGAGAGTTCGCTTTTTGGTATTTGGCGACCAGTTTTTTCCAGTTGCCTACTGATTCTATCAGTTCGTGATCTTTCATTTATGGTAGTTTGTCCAGGGCGTCCCCGGTAGAAATAGCGATTCCGTTTGCTGGTGAAGAGGAGATGCCGTCGTTGCTATTTTCGGCCCGCAAGATAAGGGTAATTTACAGTCTAAGGCGTCGGCTAGAAGTAATAAGGTAAGGAAAATCTCCACCTCTCCTCTTTATATCCCGCAGAATGACATCAGTCTGTCTGATTGTTAACCAATCACTTACCCATTAACAAGACTTTCCTCCGATTGATCGACCAGATAGCCACCTTATCTTTTCGTTAATACCCTGAAGACGCAAGGCCTCCTTCACTAAATACGAAAGCCGCCCCGATCCGGTAAAGAATCGGGACGGCTTTTTTTGAGGAATCGTCGGACGTATTCATTCATCCTCCCCACCTCTAATTAATTGCGTTCAGAGCGGTTCTGCTTCTTCTCGCGCAGCATAGCTTTCATTTTGGTCTGCTGCTCGGGGGTGAGGATGGCAGCCATTTGCTGCTTCTGCTTCCCCATTAACTCCTTCCCGGCGGCTTGCTTTTCTTCCTTGGACTGACTGCCGTCGCGGATAGCGGTGGCAGCGGTCTGGGTCTCGGCAGCCAGGGCTTCGAGTTTGGTCATCTGATCGGCGGATATCCCCAATTCAGCTTGGTTGGCGCGGATGAAAGCCATGCCCTTGCCCTTGTGCTTGGCCACCATCTTGCGGCGGGCGTCCGTACGGTCGGGTTGCTGGGCGCGGCGCAGTTCCTTGAGTTTGGTCTGCTGCTCGGGCGTAAGGATAGCGGTCAACTTCTGGTTCTGCTCGTTGAGCATATCCCGACCGGCGGCTCTCTTGTCTTCCTGGGGCTGGTCGCCCTGGCGAAGTTCCTGGAGGGCACTGCGGGTTTCGGCGGAAAGCTCTTCGAGTTGCGTCATCTGCCGGTCCGTAATGCCGAGGTCCGTCCGATTAGCGCGGACGAGGTCGATCGCGGTCTGGCGATCTTGCCGGGCTGAGCTGCCGCGTTGAGCGGTGCGCTGGGCCTGGAGACCGGCTACGGTAAGCAGTAGCAGGCCGAAAATCATCACTAACTTGTTCATTGTATTGGATTTTGCCTTTTTGACGGGCCGAGTCAGCCGAAGTTTAAGCTCGGGAAGGCTTTTAGCCTTTCCTTAACTAATCGGCCTTTTTGTACCGCTCGGGTACCTCGAAGATCATTTGGGTCGGTTGGTTGAAGGTAACGTCCTTGAACTCCAGCATCACCCGCGCTTTACCCGAGTCCTCGCTGTCAATGTTGATCTGGCGATCGTAGCTGAATTGCCCGCCCGCCGGCAGGCCGGAATCGCGGTAGTTGGTCAGTAGTACTTCTACCATGCGCTTTTCAGCCGGCTCGTTGAGTAGGAAGCGGCGCGTTTGGTAAGTCTCTTTGTCAAAGAAGTAGCCGGTTTTATAACGGCCGCCGTCGATGCCCCGTAGTTCGTAGGTGTCGTCTTGTTCCTGGAGATCAAACTTGCGCTCAAAGTAAACGGGGTTGCCCAGCAGGATTTGCTGCAGCAGGTCGAAGCGGGCGGGCAACTTGTATTCCCTTTCCAGGTACGACAGTTTTTCGGCCGTGTACTCATTCTCCAGGCGATTGATGATGAAGACCGAATCGGGCGTGATGAGCGCGCGCGCGCCCTCGAAACCGAATTTTCGAACGCTTACCCAGATCCGCTTGTCACGCTCGATCTTTATGGAGGCCGTTCCGCTAATATCACGGCTGGGGCTTTCCAGGTCGATCTTGGCGGTGGCGTCCATCCACTCGGCGGTAAACTGGCTGCGGGCGGCGCGTTTAATCACCTCGTCGGCCGTCATCTTGCCACTGGGGGTCTCGGTCGGGCCGGCCTGCTTGCGGGTGCCGCAGGAGGAAGCCAGCGTGAGGGCAGTGAGTAGGGCCAGGAAAAAGAAGAGTGAATTGATTTTCATTCGTAGTAATTGCGGTCAGTAATTTTTTTGGTCAGTAGCTTGGAAGCGCCTGCTAATTCGGCCGCGCGTTGCCAGGTACTCAGGGCGGCGGTGGCGTCTCCGGCGCGGAACTGGGCGTCGCCCAGTAGTTCCAGTGCGGGGGCATGGGTAGCGGTTTCCGGCAGGGCCGTGGCGAGAGTTTGGCGGGCGGCGGCGAAATCACCGGTGGCGAACTGGGCGCGGGCCAGATCGATCAGGATCCAGGAGTCGGCGGGATCGGTGCCGGATGTTAGTTGGGCGAGGGCCTCTTTTGCCCTGCCGTTGGCTAGTTCCAGCGCGGCGGTAGCGGCGCGGGCGGCGGGGGTTTGGCGGGCAGCGGCGGGAAGGGCGGCGAGGCGGTCGCGCGCGGCGGCGGTTTTACCGTTGGCTAATTCCAGCCGGGCTAAGGCCAGCTGGAAACCCAGGGCCAGCGGTGGATTATCGACGACCATGAAGCCGCCCTGGTCGAGCAGGTCGGCGGCCTCGTCGGTGCGGCCGGCGGCCAACTGGGCCAGCGCGTAGTAGCGGTAGATCTCCGGCCGGTTAGGGAACACATCGAGGGCCGCCTCGGCGGTCTTGCGGATGGCAGCGGGGTCGAAGAGCTGGTATTCGGCCACCAGCAGTTGTTCCCAGAGCGGGTAGACGGTATCGTCCAGTTTGACGGCCCGGCGGTAGGCGGTAGCGGCGTCGGCGGGCCGGCCGGCGGCCAGGTAGAGGTCTCCGGCGGCACTGAAGGCTTTGGCCTGGTCGGGGTGTACGCGGGTGAGTTCGGCGACGGCCGGCAGCAGGGGCGCGGTCAGGGCGGGATCGCGGGTCTCGACGGCGCGGGTGAGCAGAGGCAGGAGCTTGCCGATCTTGAGGTCGATGGAAAGATCGGAGCGGCCCATCTCGGCGGTTAGTTGATCGGCGTTGCCGGCACCGGTGGGGGCGGGCGCACTACCGAGCAGGGCCAGTTGCGCGCGCACGTCGGCGGGCTGGATGGTGAGGATGCGCTGGTAGGTCTCCCGGGCGCGGCGCTCGTCGTTCCGGCTCTGGTAGAAACCGGCCAGCAGGTGCAGGGCCTCCACGTCGCGGGGACGGGCATCGGCCAGGTCTTCCAGTTCCCGCGCCGCACGCTTGGTATCACCGGATTGGAGGTAAAGTTTGTGCTTGCGGCGGCTAAGGTCCATGCTGATGCCGGTGCGCTTCTGCAAGTTATCGTAGACCTTAATGGCATCCCCCGTGCGCTGCTCGCGGACGAGGAAATCGGCCAAATCGAGGGCGTAGCCCGGCTCATCAGGATAGTCCTTGACCAATTGCTCGTAGAAATCGATCCCCGCCCGGTTACGCCCCGCATCGCGGTAGAGGCCGCCGAGGTAGGCGCGGTACCAGCCGTTGGCGGGCTGGGCGCGGTAGGCGCGTTCGGCCAGGGAGATGGCCTTATTCATGTCCTCCTTGCCCTGGTAGAGACGTGCCAATTCAAAGACCGCAACGTGGTTAGCGGGGCTTCCTTCCAGAATCTGCTCGAATAGGGGAATGGCCTCGTCGAGGTTGCCGAGCAGTGCCTCGCGCTTGGCCTCGATAAAGGCTTTTTCGGCCTTTACCTGTGCCTCGGTCATGCTGCCGGGCTGGGCGGTAAGAAGGGTATGGAAGAAGAGGAACGGACAAATAAGGTAGATTAGCCCACGGAGTTTCAAGGAGTTGAGCATGGAGTTACTTGGAGTTTTTTTTGCGCGTGTTTTGTGGGTCCCTAACCCCCGGCCCGGCTGATCGAAAGGATCCCCTTGCCCGCCCGCGTGAGGTGCCTGGAGGGGCGCCGGCGCACGCAGTGCCGAGGCGAATGCCGAAGCCCGGAAGGGACCGACCCCACGCCCGTCAGGGCTGGGGACACGCCCGAAAAACACCGGCACAAGTGCTAACGTCCACCAAAAGCGCTAGAGTTCACGGACGCTACCAATTATCGCGGGCACTGGAATAATCGGGGACATTGGTGGTCGCAAAGAGGCGGCGGACGCTGTACTTACCCGCCGGGTTGACGGAGGTGATGAGCAGGCCGCCGGTAATGGCGATGTTTTTCATGAAAAGGATGGACTGCAGGCGGATGACCTCGGGCGGGTCGTTCCAGAAGCTGTGCGCGATGAAGGTGACGGGCACCCAGTAGAGCAGTAAGAGGATGGACCCGAAGCGGGAGCGGTAGCCCAGTAGCAGCAAGATGCCGCCGACCAGGAGCAGGAAAATGGCCCCGTAAATGAGCATATCCTGCTGCCAGTTGATGCCGTAGGCCGTCATGACGGCTTTGTTGGCCTTGAAGTAGGCGATGTAGTCGTAGGCTTCGAAGAGGAAGATGAACGAGAGGAATACGCGTCCGATGAGATCGAGGGCTGCTTTCATGGGGAGGGAACGGGGGAGGAGTGGCTAAGGTTATTCGATGCGGCCTTTCCAGGTGAGTTCGTAGAGGTCGGTGCGGCGGTCGCGGAGGATGTTGACGCTGCCGCGGGTATGAAGTTCGCGCAGGAGCTGGAGGTCAACGTCGGCGATAATGGTCATCTCGGTGTTGGGCGTGGCTTCGGCCTTGACGGCGTTGGTGGGGAAGGCGAAATCGGAAGGCGTGAAGACGGCCGATTGCGCGTACTGAATGTCCATATTGTTGACGCGGGGCAGGTTGCCCACGCAGCCGGCGATGACCACGTAGCACTCGTTTTCCACGGCGCGGGCCTGGGCGCAGCGGCGCACGCGGTTGTAACCGTTCTGGGTGTCGGTGAGGAAAGGAACGAAGAGGATCTGCATGCCTTGGTCGGCGTAGAGGCGGGAGAGTTCGGGGAACTCGACGTCGTAGCAGATGAGGATGCCGATCTTTCCGCAATCGGTGTCGAAAACCTTGAGGTTATCGCCGCCCACCATACCCCAGGCACTGGCCTCGCTGGGGGTGATGTGGATCTTGGTGTAGCTTTCCCAACTGCCGTCGCGGCGGCAGAGGTAGCTGATGTTGGTCAGGTTGCCCTCGCCGTCGAGGTGAGGCATGGACCCGGTGATAATGTTGGTGTTGTAGCTGACGGCGAACTCGCACATTTTCTGGCGCAGCGGCTCGGTGTAGCCGGCAAGTTCGCGGATGGCGAGGGCCTCGCCCAGGTGGTTGAATTCGGCCATGAGCGGGGCCTCGAAAAATTCGGGGAACAGCACGAAGTCACTCTCATAGTCACTGACGGCGTCCACGAAGTATTCGACCTGCTCGACCAGGGCCTCGAAGTTCTTGAACAGGCGCATCTGCCACTGCACGATGCCGAGGCGCACTACGCCGGGCGGCTGGTGAAAAATGTCGTCGTCTTCCTGGTAATTGATATTGATCCACTCCAGCAGGGTAGCGAATTCCTTGCTCTCGGTGTCGCCCTCCAGGTAGCCGGTGATGACGCGCTTGACGTGAAAGTCGTTGCTGAGTTGGAAGGTAAGGGTGGGGTCGTAGATGTCCTTGAGTTTCACCCGCTTGATGTAGGTGCGGGGGTCCATCTCGTGCGCGTGGCGGTGGTAGCCGGGGATGCGGCCGCCGGTGATGATGGAGCGGAGGTTGAGTTTTTCGCACAGCTCCTTGCGGGCGTCGTAGAGGCGGCGGCCGAGGCGCATTCCCCGGTAGTCGGGGTGCACGAACAGTTCGATACCATATAAGGTGTCACCCTTGGGGTCGTGGGTATCAAAGCTATAGTCACCGGTGATCTGCTGGTAGGTGTGGCGGTCGCCGTACTTTTGGTAGTCGACGATGATAGTGAGGGCACAGGCGGCCACGCGGCCGTCGACCAGCACGCAGAGTTGGCCGGCGGGGAAGATGTCGAGCAGTTTATTGACCTCGGCGCGGGTCCATGATTCCTCGTCGATAACAGCGTAGACGCTGTCCATGGCACGGCGCAGGCCGAGGTAGTCATCAAAGCGGAGGTGGCGAATTTCTATGGTACGCGGTTGCGTTTCGGTAGCGGTAATCATGCGGGGTGGTTCAATGTTCGGGGGATGGCGAAAAGGAAGGTAACAACGGCGGAGCGGGGGAGGTTGATGCGGCTTGTCTAGGTTTGGATACCGGCGACCGGATCGGGGGCGGGCGGGGGATAAATTCAAACTTAATCGGCGTTTTAACGTCGTACAATCAACATTTTGGTCATTGGGGCGACTTGGCTATTACCGCTTGACCTTTCTCCGCGTATCTTTAAGGCCTCCAACCACCACTATATGTCACGATTCTGCTCCTGTTTTCGCCTTGCCCTTGCGGCGGCGTCCCTCTTCCTGGTTGCCGGCCTTGCGGCCCAGCCTTCCTTTAAGTCTCCCACCACGCCCGTCCCCGTGCTGGCCTTCCCGACCCAGGACAACGCCGCCCTGCTGGCCGAGGAGTTGCGCCTGCGCGACACGCCCGACCGCGCCCCCCACTTTGCCCTCACGCAAGCAACTAACATAAGCCCCGCCACCGGTGGTGCGTGGGAGGAACTGCCTGGCGGCCGGTCCGTCTGGCGGCTGCGGGTGAACTCGCCGAACGCCAAGTCACTGAACCTGGGTTTTACCGAATTTTACCTGCCCCCCGGCGGCGAACTTTATCTCTACCCCGCCAACCGGAAGCAGCCCGAGGTACTCGGCCCCTTTACGCCCGCCGATAACGAGGAACATAACCAGCTCTGGACGCCCATCGTGCCCACCGACGACCTGATGATCGAACTGCGGGTGCCTACGGCCCAAAAATCATTCGTGCGCCTGCGACTGACCGACGTGAACCACGACTTTGTCGGCTTCGCCTCCAGCTCCCTCCTTTCCGGTTCCTGTAACCTGGACGTGATCTGCGGCGCGGAAGACGGCTGGGGCATCGTGGACGGTTACCGCGACATCATCCAGTCCGTAGCCGTCTACAGCACCGGCGGCAGTACCTTCTGCACGGGATTCCTGGTCAACAACGCCCGCCAGGATTGCAAGCCCTTCTTCATGACCGCCAACCACTGCGGCGTGGCCAACGCCGGCCCGTCGCTGGTCGTCTACTGGAATTTCATCAACAGCGTTTGTCGCCAGCCCGGCAGCTCGGCCAGCGGCGGCGGCGGCAACGGCACGCTGAATAGCTTCAATACCGGCTCCATTTTCCGGGCCACTTATCCTAACAGCGACATGACGCTCGTGGAACTGGACGACCCCGTCGTTGATGCCGCCAACGCCTTTTACGCGGGCTGGGACACTAGCCTCGATCCACCGATGGATACCATCATCGCCATCCACCACCCGAGCACCGACGAAAAGCGCATCACCTTCAGCTTTCAGGATACCTACCGGGCCAATGGCATCAGTTCTACGCCCGCCGCCGGCGGCACGCACATTACCATCCCCGACTGGAATATCGGCACCACGGAAGGCGGCTCGTCCGGCTCGCCCGTTTTCGACCGCTTTAAGCGCGTCCGCGGCCAACTGCACGGCGGCGGTGCGGCCTGCGGCAACGACGATTTCGACAGCTACGGTTTCTTCGGCGTCTCCTGGGAGGGGGGCGGCACCAATTCGACCCGCCTAAAAAACTGGCTGGACCCCGACAACACCGGCATCACCCAGATCGACGGCCGGTTCCAGTTGGCCTGTAGCTCCGGCATTTTCAGTAATAATGCCACCCAGTCGGCTTGCGCTACGGATGCGCTGGTGTTCAATATATCCGCCGGCGCGGAATTTAACGGTCCGGTCAGCCTCGGCGTAGGCAGTCTCCCCGCCGGGGTAACGGCTACTTTCGCTCAAACCTCCATCCCCGCCGGGGGCGGCACCACGCTCAACGTGCAGGCACCCGCCGGATTCAGTGGTTCATTTGTGGTTGTGGTAACCGGTAACGGCGACGGAACGCAGGTGACGACCGAACTTACGGCCAACTTCACCGGAAACCCACCCGCCGCGCCCGCCGCCCAGCAACCCGCTAACGGTGCCATGAACATCGGCATCACCCCCACCCTAAGTTGGCAAAGCTTACCCGGAGTAACTAACTACCGGGTGCAAATCTCTACCAGCACGAATTTTACCGCCCCTCTGATTGACCAAACTCTGACGGGAACCAACCTTACCAGCCCCGTGCTGCTCAGTGCTACCACTACTTACTACTGGCGGGTGCGGGCCGCGAACATCTGCGGGCCGGGGGCCTGGTCGGCCACCCGCTCTTTTACAACGGCCAATATCACTTGCGCCGTTGCCGCCTCAGACGACGTGCCCGTAGCGATTTCACCCGATGGTGACGAGATTATCATCATTTCTACGCTGTCAATCAGTAACGACGCCACCGTCAGCAACTTAGAGGTTACCGTAGAGATCGACCATACGTTTGTCGGTGACCTCACCGCACTGCTTACTTCGCCTAGCGGAACTACGGTACTGCTATTCGCCAACGCGGGAGATTTTTGCCCAGGAGAAAATTTATTGCTGACATTCAGTGATCAAGCCGGCCAGACAAGCGATGATTTGAATGAGGCGTGTGATTTTTTCAGTAATCCCACCCTGGAAGGTACCTTTCAGCCGGTAGAGCCTCTGGCCATCTTTTCCGGTGAATCAGCCGAAGGCGTTTGGGTACTGGAAGTCGAAGACAACGCCGACGCTGACGGGGGGGCACTGGTGGCATGGTCCATCGACCTCTGCTCGTCCGGTACCACTACCGCCCCTAATCTCTCCCTCTCCTACCTCGACACCCCCGGTACTATCTGCCCCGGAGACCTGGTGCAATTCGAGTTGCAACTAGGCAGCGATTACACCGCCGGTTTCCAGACGGCGGTTACACTTAACGGCACGCCCTTCACCAATGCTTCCGTCTCTTATCTGGAAGACATCCAGCGGCTGCTGGTCACGCTCCTCTTCCTGGAAACGCCCGGCACCTATGACGTATCGATCGGCCTGACCCAGGACGGAACTACCACCAGCGCGTCATCCAACTTTACTATCCAGGCCCTGCCGGCTTTCACGCTGTTGCAGTTTCCGCCGCCCGCCACTACTTTCCAGGCGGGGCAAGTGCTCAATTTCGGCTGGCAATTAGCCGCCAACACCGTGGATTACGAATTTCAGATCGCCACGGACGAAGCGTTCACCAACGTGGTGTTCTCCACTATTACTACCGGTAACACGCTGGTGCTGAACGATTTTAGTGGTGAGGGCCAACATTACTGGCGCGTAAAATCCCGTAACCAATGTGGTGACTCCGTGCCTTCCCCTAACGGGTTCTTCCTCCAGCCCAGCGCCGTTCATGACCTCGGTGCCGGCCGTCAATTGGCGGTGCTGCCCAACCCCACGGCGGGACCGCTTTTTCTGCGCCTCACCGGCAATTGGGCGGGCGTACCGCTGGAAGTCAACATCCACGACCTCACCGGGCGGCTGGTGCTCCAGCGCACGTTCCCCATTTCCCTGGGTGAGCATTCACTCGATCTGAGCCGGTTACCCAGCGGCACTTACCTGCTGGCCGCCGTTGTGGGCAGCGAGCGCGTCATTGAGCGGATCGTGGTTTATTGATGATTAGGTCAGGTTTGACAGGTCATCAGCGGGTTGCGTAATAACTTGCTGACGGCTTTTTATTTTTCCCTCCACGGCAGGGGTATTTGGGCGTGTCCCCAGCCCTGCCGGGCGTGGGGCCGGTGCCTTTCAGGCTCGCCTAACGGCTCGGCCCTACGGGCTGCCTGCTAACGCATGCCCCTTTCAGGCACCTCACGCACATACACTAACGCCTACGATGAAAATTCACGCTACTAACCGATCCTTCCGAAAAATAAAGCGGGGCGAATGATACATCGGAGGAGTAGTTGATCTGTTATGCATCCATTAACTGTGTACTCCACCGCCCATCGCGTTCAACACTTATCTTTGCAAAAAAACTCGCTTTGTCCACCCTACCCATCGCCATCATCGGGGCCGGCGCGGCCGGCCTCGTCGCCGCCCGCCACCTGGAGGCGGCCGGCCACGCCCCCGTCCTGTTCGAGGCCGGTGACCGCCCCGGCGGGCGCCTGGTGACCGACCGGGCCGACGGTTTCACCTTCGACCGGGGCTTCCAGGTCCTGCTCACCGCCTACCCCGAAAACAAGCACTACCTCGACTACGACGCTCTCCAACTGCGCACCCTCACCGCCGGGGCCAGGGTACATACCGAATCCGGCTCCTTTGTCCTCCGCGACCCGCGCCGCCAACCCCTCCGGGCACTGGGCACGGTCTTCGCGCCGGTGGGTTCGCTGGGCGATAAATTCCGGCTCCTTAAATTGGTAGCCGAACTGGTCCGCACCTCCCCCGCCGACTGTTTCAAGGGCTACGAGACCCAGACCACGCAGAATTACCTGACCGCCACCCTCGGCTTCAGCGAGCGCATGGTGGAACGCTTCTTCCGGCCCTTCTTTGGCGGCATCTACCTGGAACAGGAATTGCGCACCCCGGCGGGCGAGTTCCGTTTCATCCTTAAAATGTTTGCCGAGGGCCAGGCCGCCCTCCCCGCCGCCGGCATCCAGGCCGTGGGCGAGCAACTGGCCGCCGCCCTCCCCCGCACCGATCTCCGCTACCGTACCCCCGTAGCAGCCGTACTCGACAACGGCACCCGCCTGCGGCTGGCCGACGGGTCGGACGTAACTTGCGCGGCTACCATCATCGCCGCACCGCCGGCCCCGCTGCTAAGTAGCCTGCGCGGGCAGGAAATCAAGTGGCGATCTACTACCAACCTCTACTTCCACCAGCCCGGTAGCGCGGAAGTGGAACCCCTGCTACGGCTGGTCAGCCGCCCCGCTGCCCTGCTTAATACCTTCACCCCCATCAGTGCCGCCGCCCCGGAATACAACACCAATGGTGGCATCCTCTGGTCGGCCACCCTGCGCCAATCCGTCGACGAACCTGATTCCGCCGCCACCGCCGCCACCCGCGAACTGGCCGAACTACTCGGCATTCCAGCTACCGACCTGAATTACCTGCGCGGCTACACCGTCCGGGAGGCCCTGCCCGAACTGGACCACAGCATCCATCACCACCAACCCCAGAGCAGCCGCCTCACCGAGCGCATTTTCCTCGCCGGCGACCACCAACTCAATGGCTCCCTGGACGCAGCTATGCGCAGCGGCCGCCTCGCGGCCGAGGCGGTGCTGCAAAGTTAGGAATGCACAATTATTCAACTGTACAGACACAATCGTGTTGCGTTCCTAGCAACAACCACCAAGAAAACGTAATTTCCCCTCTCAAACGATTCGCCCCACCATGCCCCACAACCTCACCGCCCGCGTCAACGACGCCCACGAATTTTCCACCGAAGACCTGAACCCCGCCGGCTGGGCAGCCCTGCCCCTGGAGGGGGACGGCCGCCGCTTCCGCATCCCCATCGGCCACGAGTGGGTGACGGCCGAGGTGCTGGATTTCGACGCCTTCGCCAAACGCGTAGACCTCCGCATCCGGGGCCGCCGCTATTCCGTGCAACTGGCCGATGAATTGGACCGCCTCATTGACGAACTGGGACTCAGTGCTCAACCCGAAATAATTGGCGGAGACATTCACGCCCCCATGCCCGGCCTTGTCCGCGAGATCATGGTGGCCGTTGGCGATACCGTGGAGGCCGGTCAGGCCGTGCTGGTACTGGAAGCGATGAAAATGGAAAATATCATCCGCGCCGAAGCCGCCGCCACCGTTACCGAATTAGCCGCCGAGGTAGGAACCGCAGTGGAAAAAGGCGCGGTTCTGGTACGGATGGAAGCCGTTTAGCTAAGGACCTTAATCCGGTTTCCCAGGAGAAAATCCTACGGGCCCGACAATGAACGGGTAATGAAGGTTGGCAGCTTTTCATCCACGCTCTCAAACACAACATTGCGCCCTGAATCACTGTCTAAAAGGGTAATTGCTGACTATCAACGATAATCCCCCCTTCCATGCTCCGATTCCTCCCGTGCTGCCTGCTGCTCTTTTTTGCCGCCTCCCTCCTCGCCCAGGAACCTAGCCCCTACCTTCACCTCGACCAGTTCGGCTACCGCCCCGCCGCCGAGAAAGTAGCGGTGCTTTCCAACCCGCAAGTCGGCCAGAATGCCGCCGGCAGTTTCACGCCCGGTGCCACGCTGGAAGTGCGCCGGGTGAGCGATAATAGCGTAGCCTGGTCGGGCGCACCTACTTCCTGGAACAATGGGTCCACCCATACCACTTCGGGAGACAAGGGTTGGTGGCTCGATTTTAGCGCACTCACCACGCCGGGTAATTATTACCTCATCGACCCCGCCGGCGGCCAACGCACCGGCACCTTTACCATCGCCGACAATGTGTACGCCGACCTGATGAAAGACGCCGGCCGGGCATTCTACTACAACCGCTGCAACCAGTCCAAACCGGCCCCCTACGCCGAGGGTGCCTGGACCGATGGCCCCAGCTTCGTCGGCCCGCTCCAGGATGCCGACTGCAGTTTCGTCGACGATCGTGAAAACGCCGCCCTGCGACGCGACCTATCCGGTGGCTGGTTCGACGCCGGCGACTACAACAAGTACGTCACCTTCGCTCAGTCCGCCGTGCAGCCCCTACTGTGGGCCTACGTCGAAAGCCCCGGTGCCTTTACCGATAATTGGAACATACCCGAGTCCGGTAACGGTATCCCCGATATCCTGGACGAGGTAAAGTGGGAGATCGACTGGGTCCGTAAGATGATCAACCCGGATGGCAGCGTCATCATCAAAATGGGGTCGATCAACTACCAAAACGCGGCTTCCCCGCCCAGCAGCAACACCGCTCGCCGCTACTACGGTCCCACCTGCACCTCGGCTAGCATCGCCACCGCCGCCATGCTGGCGCAGGCCGCTACCGTGTTTCGCGGCTTTCCAGCCTGGTCCGCCTACGCGGATGCCATCGAGGCGGAGGCGGAGTCCACCTTTTCCTACTGGCTAACCCGTCGCAATGCCAATACCCTGGAATATGACTGTGACGACGGCACCATCAACGCCGGCGATGCCGATCGTGATGAACAGGACCAAAAGGAAATCGCCCTGACCGCCGCCGTCCATCTCTTCGAAGCTACCGGCAAGACCGTTTACAACAACTACGTTCGCGATCACATTAATGACGCGGAATACGTCATGACCGGCTGGTGGGGTCCGTACAAAAATGAATTCACCACCGCCATGGTCCACTACCAGTTCCTGCCCGGAGCGGACGCGGCCACGGTCGGCATCCTACGCAACAGCATGACGGGGATTGTACAGAACTTAGGCAGTGATTTTTACGGCTTCAACCCAGCGGATTTATACCGGGCCTTCATGCCGGAATGGTCCTATCACTGGGGCAGCAATAGTGTGGTCAGTAACTACGGTGCCCTCAACCGCATCATGGCACGGGCCGATCTGGTGGCCGGTGCCGGTCCCGATCTGAACCGCAAGGCCGATGGCATGGTACACTACCTTCACGGCGTCAACCCCCTGGGTTTCGTTTACCTCTCCGGCATGGAAGGACGCGGGGCCGAGCGCGGCATCCAGGAAATTTACCACGGTTGGTTTGCTGACGGAACACCCTTTGACAACAGCGAAACCAGCCTCTACGGACCCGCACCCGGCTTTGTCTCCGGCGGCCCCAATCGGGATTTTTCGGTCACCACCATCTCCCCGCCCGCCGGCGAGCCGGCCATGAAAAGCTACAAGGACTGGAACGCCGACTGGCCGCAGGCCAGCTACGAGATCACCGAGCCGGCCATCTACTACCAGGCCGCCTACATCCGCAACCTGGCCGCCATGATGGTCCAGGAAATCGTGCTGCCGGTCACCTATAGTTCCGCGCTCTCGGCCCACATCCAGGCCAAGACCGTCCTCCTGGAATGGGGGGTTTCCGAAGAAATCGACGCCGCCTATTACGCCGTCCAGTACCTCGACGACCGCGATGAGTGGACCGAGATCGGACGCGTTGCCGCGCGCGGCGAGAGCAGCTATCGATTCGTGCACATTTCGCCACGCGAGGGCCGCAACGACTACCGCCTGCGCCAGACGGATTTTGACGGCACCTACGCCCTCAGCACCGTCGCCTCCGTAACCTTCACCGATCCCTACGCCGCCATCCGGGCCTATCCCAATCCCCTGCCCGGCGGCACGGCGCTCCACCTGGAAAACTTACCCATTGGCACGGAATTGCGACTCTATGATTCATCCGGCCGCCAGATCAGGCGTATGCACATACCCGGCCACCAAACTACCGTTAGTACGGCAAATTTACCCGCCGGTGTGTATCGCCTGGAAATCCTCCGGGGGCGGGAAGGGGCCATTTGGCAAGAGCAGATCGTGGTGGAATAATGGAGGTTGAAGCGCGGACCGGCAAGTTTTCTTCGGGCGTGTCCCCGGCTATCACCGGGGCCGGTCCCTTCCGAGCTTCGCCTAACGGCTCGGCACTTCGTGCGCTAGCGCCCCTTCAGGCACCTCACGCGGGTAGGGCAACGATCATTTCGACCGGCCGGGATGTTCACGCTTTCTAAAACCCATCCATGCGCTACTTTCTCCACTTAGGCTTTGACGGTACGTCCTACAGTGGTTGGCAGCGGCAAAAAAACACCTCCAACACCGTCCAGGAGATCATTGAACGGACGCTGGCAAAAATCCTCAAGCAGTCGATCACCGTTCACGGCTGCGGCCGCACCGATACCGGTGTCCACGCCAGCCAGTACGTAATGCACATCGACCTGGACGCGCCCCCGTCCTTCGATCTTAAGTTTCGTCTCAATAAAAACCTGCCCGATGATATCGCGGTGTTTGAGGTCTTACCCGTCACGGAAGACCGGCATTCCCGCTACGATGCCACGGCGCGCACCTACGAGTACTTCATTCACTGGCGCAAGGACCCCGTCCTCATCCGCCATAGTTCTTTCTACGAAGGACTGAACGTAGACATCGACCGGATGCGACAGGCCGCCGCCTATCTACTTCAAACCGAAGACTTCCGCCCGCTCTGTAAGCGACCCGACCTATACCACAACACCCGCTGTCAGGTGACCCGCTGTGAGTTATTTCTTAATGAAGAGCAAGGGCGCCTGCGCTTTGTCATTACCAGCAACCGTTTTCTTCGGGGCATGGTCCGCTACTGCGTCTCCTTCCTCCTCCAGGTAGGCACCGGTCACCTGACGCCGGATACGTTCCAGAAAATACTGACCCAAGAAGTGGTGCTGAGTCACAAGCGGCCAGCCCTCCCCAACGGCCTGTTCCTTAGCCGGGTAGAGTACCCCTTTTTAGCATTGGAGCATTCCCACCGCCTGATCGAAATGTTGCGGAAGGGGTTGGGAGAGTGATGCTGAAGCCTAATCGTGATGTCCAAAGCATTGAGTAGCATTTGTGAATGATGCTTATAGAAAAAAACGGCGTCCTCCCCAGTGGTAAGAACGCCGTTCGCAAAACCTCAAATAGCTTGCTTAACGAACCAACAATCTGATTACCCGGCTATCGACCCCATCCACCAGGCGAACGAGGTAGACGGCGGATGGGAGTGGGCCGAGATCGAAACGGGCACCATCCTGGGGGCTGTTCCAGCTACGGATCAGGCGGCCGATGAATACCATAGAGTTCGATGCGTTCCAGTTCGTTAGCTGCGGCGCCGGTTTGGGAAAGGAAGAACACCTCCTTTGCCGGGTTGGGGTAGATGGACCAGCCGCCGAGGGCGGTTTCCTCGCTCACGGAAACGGGTGATTCGCCTACCGTAATGATATACTGATCGTACTGGGGGGAGAGTTCCATTTGCAGGTCCTCGAAGAAGGGCACCGTAGGCGCGCCGCCGAAGCTAAGGATGGTCTGGACTCCATCGTCGGCCAGCACAATGAATTCCATGCTGAACAGGACGGTACTATCGGGCAGGGTCCGGGCACCGTCGGTGGCGTACCATACCCAGGGCAGGCGACCCGCCGCGGCACTGGAGAAACTGAAGTTCTGGGCACCGAGGTCGAGGTCGGCGTTCAGGTTATTTAACTGAACAAACTCCAGTGCGGCAGGATCCCAACTCATGCTGAGTTGAGCGGCGATCATGTCGGTAAAGGCACGGGCCGTAACATCGACGGTAAAGACCGTTCCCGTCGTTGGGACTTCCATGGTCTGGAAGGCAAAAGTCAGGTCGTCATTGCCTCGCTCTTCGGCCACGGGGGTATCGAGTAGGTTCTGCGGGTCGTTGCTGTTATTGACGTCACCCATCTTGACGCCGATAAAATCCTGCGTGATGGAAGATGCCTGAAGCGAATTTAGCACGGACGTTTCCGGGAAAGCATCAGCCGTCGGCTGGTCGGGGTCTACGAAAGTGTGCCCGGCCACCACGAAGCGCCAGCTATCCACGTCGGAGAAGGTGGCCACGTCGCCCAGGATAAGCTGGCGGATGCGGCTGAGATCACCGGAGTTAATGGTATTGGGCGGCCGGACGTCGGCGGCGATTCGCTTGTAAGGACCATTGAGCAGGGTCTGGCTGAGAATGTGATCACTGATGCGGGTAAGGTCACCGGCATTGACGCCGTTAAGGTAGTTGATGTCCTTGACGGGCCGCACGATGTAGTCGAAATCAGCGTCCAGATCAGTAAAAGCATAGTTACCATCGGCATCGGTGGTGGTCATCTCCAGGAAAGATCCATTGCGGTCCAGGAAGACCTCTACCTGGCCGATGCCGTCGCCATCTTCGGTGCGGATGTTGCCTTCAATGTCTACGAGGCGGCAGATATTGACATTACCCGCCAGTAGTAGGGGGATGACTTCATCACCGTTGCCTTTCTCCGCGTAAACCGGGGTAGGCGATCCGGTAAAGACGATGGGCGTTTCGCCAGAGGGAATGTTGGCGAGCTGAACGTTGACCAGCATGAAGACAAAGTCGTCCGGCAGGTTTTCACCTTCGTTATCTGCCCAGACCACGGTAGCGCTGCCCGGTCCGGCCAGGAATCCGGTGGGGGCAACAATCTCGGGTGGCAGCATCCCAAAGTCGAACCCGACAATGGAGCCGTAGGTAAGGTCGGCCATTTCGATGCTGAACTGGAAGTTCAGGATGTCATTGAAATTACGGACGTAGACCGGAATTTGCACCAACTGTCCGGCCGGGGCACAAACGTCGTCATCGAGGTCGAAGGTGAGATCGCTATCTGGATTGGGGACCACGATATCGGTGCAGGTTTGCTCGCTACCGCAGTCGTTAGCGGCCGTGAGGCAGACGGTGGTGGTGCTGCCGGGCGTGAGGGTAACGGGTCCGGGGTCCTGGTCGGTACTGGTACTGACGCCGCCGATGTTCCAGAGGTAGGTGTTGTCGCTGCCGCCGGGGGTGGTGTTCTGAACCGAGAGAATATTCTCCGTCAGACTGGGGATGAAAGATGGTTGGGGTTCTTCACACAGAACACAGGCGATAAAGGTGATGCAGCAGATGTGATAGACGCCGTTGGCGTCATAGTAGCGGACGCTGATGAAGCGATCGTTGCATTCTTCATCGAATTGAATAACCACGTTATCAATGTCCGTCGCTAAAATCGCACCGGTTGCGTCGTTCACCCACACGATGTTGGTGGCAGGTCCGGCCGGTTCGAAGAAGAGGGTATAAAATTCATTTCCTCCCAGTATCGTGATAATGATATCACCGCACTCATAAGGATCGCAGTAGAAGTAAGTCGGGCAGCAGATGCGCAGTACGCCGTTCTCGTCCTTGTACCGCACCGTGATCTGCCGCGTGCGGCAGTCGCCGTCGAAGGGCAGGCTGACACTCAGCACGTTGGTAACGATGACGGCACCGGTCTCGTCGTTGATCCAGACAATATCGGTCACCGTGCCGTTGGGCGTGAAGGTGAAGTCGAAGCTGGTGGTGCCCACGTTGTAGTCGATTGCCACGGCGTCGCAGTCCGAGGGGTCGCAGAGGTAAAACGCCAGGCAGCAGATGCGGTACACGCCCTCCGCGTCGCGGTAGCGGACGCTGATGAAACGGTTAGTACACTCCCCGTCGGCCTCGATGATGAGGGCCACGATGTCCGTGCCGAGTACCTCGCCGGTGGCGTCGTCCACCCACACCACGTCGGTGGCACCGGCGGGCGCGTTCCAGAAGATGTTGTAGGCGTTGTTGGCAAAATCGTAGGTCAGGTCGATCTCGTCGCAAGCGTAGGGATCGCAGTAGGAGTAGCGCGGGCAGCAGATGCGCCGTATGCCGTTCTCGTCCGTATACTCCACCGTGATCTGCCGCGTGCGGCAGTCGCCGTCAAAGGGCAGGCTGACACTCAGCACGTCGGTGGCGATGACGGCACCGGTCTCGTCGTTGATCCAGACAATGTCGGTCACCGTGCCGTTGGGCGTGAAGGTGAAATCGAAACTGGTGGTGCCCACGTTGTAGTCGATTGCCACGGCGTCGCAGTCCGAGGGGTCGCAGAGGTAAAAAGCCAGGCAGCAGATGCGGTACACGCCCTCCACGTCGCGGTAGCGGACGCTGACGAAGCGGTTAGTACACTCCCCGTCGGCCTCGATGATGAGGGCCACGATGTTCGTGCCGAGTACCTCGCCGGTAACGTCGTCCACCCATACCACGTCGGTGGCACCGGCGGGCGCGTTCCAGAAGATGTTGTAGGCGTTGTTGGCAAAATCGTAGGTCAGGTCGATCTCGTCGCAGGCGTAGGGATCGCAGAGGAAAAGGTCTTCACTTACCACGCGCCAACAGTTGGAAGATGTGTCGAAGTAGCGGGCGAAAACCGTCACTACCTCACACTCGTCGGTCAGATCGATGAAAGCATTATTGCCCGTGCCCAGTTCCGTCGGCTCCGTAGCCCCGTCGGGGAAATAGTACCAACTCGTTTGGCTTACCCCCGCGCCCGAGAGCGACAAGTCAAAACCGTTTTCACCGGCATTGTAGCTGAAGTCGACCACGTAGGGTTCCACGATCACATTAATGCAAAAGGTTTCGCAGCAGTAATTAACGCAGCCGTTATCGTCCAGTACGGGGTAGCAGATTTGATACTCGTCGCTTTGCTCGGGCGTGAACTCGATTTCCAGTGTCTCGGGACCATTCAAATTGATGGTCATAACGGCACTGAGGCCCAGGTCTTCCGCCGACTGGCCGTTGATCACCCAGTCCGCGACAGGATTTAAGTCGGCATCGATGAAATCTCCGTTATCCGTAGCGAAGTAGTAATTAAACTGATCGACGGCATAAAAATCCAGGTCTCCGCAATCCTCGCTAAACACGGGATCGTCGCACTCGTCTTCCACGCAGAACTCAAAGGTATGGCAGCAGATGCGGAACACTCCATTCGGGTCGAAATAGCGCACGCTGATATTACGGGTGCGGCATTCGCCATCGAAGGGCAGGGTTACCGTAGTGCCGTTACCGAGCGGTTGATTGGTGTCGTCGTCATACCATACGATCGGACCCGGCCCGAATAGCACGGCTGCCCCCAAGAAGTAGCTGTCGTCATCTTCGCTGTAGGTATCCGTGATGTCCGCACAATCGTAAGGATCACAGAAGAAAAACCGCAGGCAGCAGATGCGCCGGACACCATTGCCGTCGCGGTAGCGAACGGTGATGGTGCGGGTGCGGCACTCGTTGTCAAAATTGAGCGTAAGTTGGTTACTCGTTTCCGAGAAGTTGGTCAGCGCATCGTCGTCGCGCCACTGGATGAAGCCCGCGCCGGGGTCGTTCAACGTAATGATCCAGTCGTTGGTAGAGCTGTTGAAAATACCGCTGACCTCGTCGCACTGAAAGGGGTCGCAAAGGAAAAACTCCTCGCTGACGGTCCGCCAGCACTGCGTGGTGATGTCGAAGAAACGGGCGTAGATAGTGCGGGTTTCGCACGTATTCGGCACAAACAAAAACGCATTAAATCCGCTACCGAAGTCGGTGGGTTCCGTCTCTCCGTCCTCGAAGTAAAACCAGGAGGGCTGGGTGACGCCGTCGCCGCTGATCTCGAAGTCAAAGCCGCCGTCCGTGAAAGAGAAGTCCAGGGTGTAGGGTTCGATGAGCGTATTGTCGCAAATAACCTGGCAGCAATAATTTACGCAGCCTTCCTCATTCAGAAAAGGCGCACAAACCTCATAGCTGCCTCCATTTGCCCCCGACAAGTCGATGAAGAGTTGGTTGGCTGATACATCCCAACTGAGACCCGTCTCGGAAACGGGAAAGCCGTTGATTTGCCACTCAAAGGTGGTAGTGAACGCAGCGTCGGTTGAGGTAAACACATAATTACCCGAGGGTTGGGTGTACCAACTGAGGTCGTCGCAGGCAATGTTGTAGCCGATCAGGTCGCAGGGCGGCGGCTCACAGGTCATCCCCACCGTAAAGGTGCCCTCACTACCGAATTTGCCGTCGATCACCATCACGTAATTTTCACCGGCTTCCAGTGCCACGGTAAACGTTTCGGTCAGACCCGGCCCCTGGCCGGATGAACTTACCAGGCAGTTCGTATACGCTCCACAAAGGTCATTTACGAATATGTCATCAAGAAGTCCATCTCCCCCCGTGAACAGGAAAGCATCCAGCTCCAGTTCCGAAGTATTCGGCGTCACGGTGAAGGTGTATAAGCCGTCTTCATAAATGTTGACGTGGAAAAACTTTTCCGGTCCGGTCAAACCGGTATTCGTTGAGTTGGAAGTGGTTCCCACGCTACCGCAGTAGTTGGATACCCCATTGCTAACCCCCTGTGACAAAACGTTATTCGCCGAGACAATCATGCCACAGCCCAGGGTATCCCAGGGCGCGAAAAAACCTAAGTCACACACAAAGCCGGTGGCACAGTTGAGGGTCAGTTCGTATTCACCCACGTCGTCCGAAGTCCGGCCGTCCACTACCAGGTAGTAGGTGCCGGGAGGTAGATTGTCGATATAGATGTTTTCAAAATTGGTCCCGTCGGCCTCCAGGGTGTTTTGGCTGTTGAACACACACGTCAGCGGGCCGGTCCCGGCATCCAGCGGGCACTCCGCGAACACGAAAAGATTTAGATCAATGCCATTTGACAACAAGGTGGCCGTAAAGTCCCGGCCGGGGATGGCCTCGAAACGGTAGACCTGGTCCGGCCCGTCGTGTTCCGATCCGGCGTTTGCACAGCCGTAGTTACCGGAATCGAGTGAATTGTCCGCCTCGAAATTATTGCGGAATAAGGTAAACCCGTCGGTACAGTTTATCTCCTCCGACTCATCGCAACCCACGGCCGGAAATGCACAGCCGTCGCCTTCCACCAGCTGCAGCATCAGGTACTGACCGCCGCCGGGCTGGCCGCCGGTGCCTGCCAGATAAAAATTATCCTCCGCGCCGCGGGCCAGATCGCAAAGTCTGGTTTCGAAATTGGATTGCGTGTAGATCAATCTGTTTTCCGAACTCCCCGCCACTGGATCGTAAATATCCAGGTACTGATTATTTGTGCCATTCAAGTTGTTCAACTCCGCCAGCACCATCCAGCCGTTCGGGCTACACGCGGACGGCACCAGGGCCACGGGTGCTTCGTAGCTTTGACCAAATACGGGTAGCCCGCCGGGAAGCGCAATTGCCGTCGTTGCCGTTTCCCCGATTACATCCACCTCGGCCACCCAGTAGGGCCGGAGACTGCCGTTGATACGGGCTACATTCAGCGGGCCGGTATTTCCCGTATCCGCTAAACAATACGTGGCACCAAGAATACCCACCCGGCCGTCCGGGCTTACCTCCGCATCAATATACTGATCATACGTGACCCCGCCGATCACAAAAACAAAATCCAGTTCGAAATTGCTGTTGCGGCGTTGAAGAAATAAATCGCCGGAGAAATAGGATTGAAAGACCAAACAGCCCTCTTCCGAAAAGGGAGTAACTGAAGAAAGGATGGAGTAAAAACCCGAACCGTTATCAAACAGATCGAGAACCTGACTTCCCAAATTGGTTTCAAACGTACCGATCGGTACTAAGCCCGGACTTAGCCGCCGCACCCAGCCCGTTCCGAAAGCGTTGGGGGGATAGGTGATTCCGCCCACGATCAATGAATTATTCGGGCCGGTGGCAATGGCATTAACCTGGATCGGGTTACCACTGGGGTCTTCCAACTGCACCAGACCCTCCAGGTTGCCATCCAGATCGTAACGATACAGCCATGCCTGCCGGTCGAAGTCCCCAAAAACGTCAATATTTAGGGTCAGGTAAATGGAACCGTTCACTTCTACCGCATCCGTGTATGCATCGCCGCTTTGCTCGTTGCCTTCATCAATCGACCAGAGTAGATTACCGTCCGCGTCGATTTTCCAGGCATAGGCCTGCTGGTCTTGAAACTGGTTCAACCCGCTACCCAGCAACAGCATCCCGCCGTCAGACAGGTACACGGCCTTATCGGCTTTC
>CAVWSC010000017.1:0-128010 GCA_963757435.1 Lewinellaceae bacterium
AAGGGGCCGCCCGGTATATTGGCACCGTAGTTAAATTCTCCCAACAGACCGGAAACGTTCTGGGCAAAGCCACCGGCACTAAGTAGACACGCTAATAAGCAGGTAAGTAATAATCGCATACAAGTTGGGTTGAAAGGTGTGAATGAAATTGCGTTTCCATCCTTGGTGCCATTTCAACTCGAAATGTTACAAGAAGCCCTGGCAGGTACCCGCTCCTTCAATCCGGCTCTCGTCTTCGAGTAGAAGAGTCATCTGTTTCTCTCCTCCGAATTCTGACCTTGCTATCAATGGTTGTCTGTACTCTATAATAGTTACAACCCGCATCCCCTTTTCCTCCTTCATAAGCTGCGTAACAAGTAGGCCGATATTGCTTAAGAGCGCGTCTAAATTTTTACTTCCTGAGAACCAAGCATTTAAGAACCTGGCGTCATAAAAACTGACTTACGTAACCCGCTATGCGCGCACCACGAAGTAGCCGCGAAGCGAATTTTTTATCTAACCAGAACCTTAACCACGAAATAGCCGCGAAGCGAATCATTGATCCTCGGTTCTTAAAAATTTTTAGACACGCTCTTAGTTGCTACTTTCGCACCAATTAATCAATGCCCTACTTATGTCCATGCCCTCCCCCTCCTCCCGCAAAGCGCGGGTTATTCACCGCTACTTGGGATTTTTTCTGGCTGGTATCATGGCGATCTATGCCATTAGCGGCGTGGTGCTGATTTTTCGCAACACCGATTTTTTGAAGGTGGAAGAACACTTCGACCGGACCCTTCCCGCCAACCTCAGTGCGGAAGACCTGGGGCGCGAGATTGGTGATAAACGGCTTAAATTTGAGCGGACGGAAGGGGAGACAGTTTACTTCAAAAATGGCACCTACAACCTAGCCAGTGGGCGGGCGGAGTATATGACCAAGGAGTTGCCACTGGTACTGAAAAAAATGACTCACCTGCACAAATCCAATACCGATGACCCGCTATTTTTTCTAAATATATTTTTTGGCGGGGCATTACTGTTCTTCGTTATTTCGGCTTTTTGGATGTACCTGCCGGGTGGGCCGATCTTGCGTAAGGGGCTGTGGTTTACGGCGGCGGGCGTGGTGCTGACCCTGATCCTGTTATTGGTATAAACTTTCCGTTGGCATTGCGTGAGGGGCCTGGAGGGGCCGACCGGCAGGGAGGAGTGCGCAGCACGGAGCGATCAGCGAACCCCGGAAGGGCCCGGCCCCGGTCCCGTCAGGGCCGGGGACACGCCCAGCATAATTACGTCAAATATTTGCCCACGATGGGGAAGCGGCGGCCCATGCCGAATGCCTTGCTGCTGACGCGTAGCACGGGAGCGGTCTGGTGACGCTTGAACTCATTGATGTTGACCAGGCGGCAGGCGCGGCTGACCAGGGCGGCGTCGAGGCCGGATTCGATGATGTCCCGCGGGCTTTGGTGCATCTCGATGTACTGATAGAGGACGGCGTCGAGTTGCTCGTAGGGCGGTAGGCTGTCGCTGTCCAGTTGGTCGGGGCGGAGTTCGGCGCTGGGGGGCTTTTTGATGATGTTGACGGGGATGACCTCGCCGTCCTTATTCATGTAATCGGCCAGGGCGTAGGTTTCCGTTTTGTAAATATCACCGATAACACTGAGGCCGCCGCACATATCGCCGTAGAGGGTGCCGTAGCCGACGGCCATTTCGCTTTTGTTGCTGGTATTGAGCAGAATGGCGCCGAATTTATTGCTGAGGGCCATGAGCAGCGTGCCCCGCGTGCGGGCCTGGAGGTTTTCTTCCGGCAGGCCGAATTCGGTGGCCCAGAAGTGCGGCTTCAGGGCCGTGAGGTAGCTGTCGAAAACATCCTGAATGGGAATAAGATCGTACTGACAGCCGAGGTTTTGGGCGATCTGGCGGGCGTCGTGGACGGAGTGATCGGAACTGAACTGGCTGGGCATGAGGATGCAGCGGACGTTGTCCGCGCCCAGGGCGCGGGCGGCCAGCACGGCCACCACGGCCGAGTCGATGCCGCCGCTGAGACCGAGGATGGCCCGTTTGAAACCGAGCTTGCCGAAGTAATTGCGCAGGCCCATCACGAGTGCGTCGTGGATGAGGGTCATTTTTTCCTTGGGCTGTTCCGCACCGCGCTCGGTGCCGGCCATGACCTTATCCAGGTCGTAGATGCGGAGATCCTCGGCGAAGTAGTTCATCTCGTCGTAGAGCCGGCCGTCGGGGGAGATGACGAGGCTGCCGCCGTCGAATAATACTTCCGTCTGAGCACCGGCGTGATTAACCAGGAAGAGCGGCAGGTGGTAGCGATCAACGTTGGCGCGCATCTGCGCGATGCGGTCGGCGGCATGATCGAAGCTGAAGGGCGAGGCGGAGACGTTGATGATAAAATCCGGCCCGAAGGGCAGCATCTGGTCCAGGGGGTTGATCTTGTAGAGCGGGTTTTCGTTGCCGACGTTCCAACTGTCTTCGCAGACCACCAAGGCGATGCGCTTGCCCTGGTACTCGACGATGTTCCACTCGGAGGCGGGTTCGAAGTAGCGGTACTCGTCGAAGATATCGTAGGTGGGCAGTAGTGTTTTGTGCTGGACGTATTTGACCTTGCCCTCGGCCAGGAAGTAGACGGAATTATAGAGGTCCTTGCCCTCCACCACCGGGTTGCGGGTGGGGGAGCCGAGCACGATGGCAATGCCCTGGGCGGCCTGGGCGAGTTCGGTGACGGTCTGCTCGGCCTTGTCGATAAAGTCTTCGAATTCCAGGAAATCGCGGGGTGGGTAGCCGACGGTGGCCAGTTCGGGGAAGACCACGATGTCGGCCCCGGCCGTGAGGGCCTGGGCAGTGTAGTCGAGCATCTTGGTCAGGTTGCCGTCGAAGTCTCCGACAACGGTATTGATCTGGGCGAGGGCGATGTGCATGGCGGTGGAATTGTGGCGGTAAAGGTAGGTGGGTTTTGGGGGAATAACGAAGGAAACGGGTAGATTGTTTAGAAATCAAACTAAGTAATTTGGATGGCTCCCTGTGGCGGCAAATCGGCTAATAAACCGCCAGATTGACAGCCTCGGGGTCAAATTTGCGACAGGCCGTCAGATTGCAACGCGCGGCACCGTTTTAGCGTTCTGTAAAATGTACCTTTGCGCCGCCCGGAACCACCCCGCCCCGCACTAAAATTAGTTGCTCTTATGCTTAGTTCGCTCAAAAAATTATTTGGCTCCAAACAGGACCGTGACGTAAAAATTTATCAGCCCGTCGTCGACCAGGTCAATGATATTTACCCGATGCTGGCCGGGCTATCCAATGATGAACTGAGGGGGCACAGCACTAAATTTCGGGCGAGGATCGCGGAACACCTCAGCCGCATCGACGAGGAGACTGCGCATCTGCGAAAGGCGGCTGAAACGGAAAAAGATCTGGCACAGAAGACCCTGATCTTTGACGAGATCGACGAACTGCAGAAGCAGCGAAATGAGGAATTGGAGGTTGTTTTAAAGGAGATCCAACCCGAAGCGTTCGCGGTAGTAAAAGAAACGGCCCGCCGTTTTACCGAAGAGAGCGAACTGCGTACCACGGCTACGGATCACGACCGCAAACTGGCTAAGGACCCGAAAAAGACCTACCTCCGCATCGACGGCGAGGACGTGGTTTACGCCACTACCTGGGACGCGGCCGGAGGTAAGATCGACTGGGCGATGGTACACTATGACGTGCAACTGATCGGCGGTCAGGTACTGCACGACGGTAAGGTGGCCGAGATGGCAACCGGCGAGGGTAAGACCCTGGTGGCTACGCTGCCGGCTTACCTGAACGGACTGTCGGGCCAGGGAGTGCACGTGATTACGGTGAACGATTACCTGGCCCGGCGGGATGCCGAGTGGGTCGGGCCGATCATGGAATTTTTGATGCTGACCATCGACTGCCTGGATAAGCACCGCCCTAATAGTGACGGCCGCCGCGAGGCCTACCGCGCTGACATTACCTACGGCACCAATAATGAGTTCGGCTTCGATTACCTGCGCGATAATATGTCGCGGACCCAGGAAGACAAGGTGCAGCGCCGCCACCACTACGCCATGATCGACGAAGTGGACTCGGTGCTGATTGACGATGCGCGGACGCCGCTCATCATCTCCGGCCCGATCACCCAGGGAGCCGACGACCAGGATTATCAGGAGTTGAAACCCCACATTGAAAAGTTGGTGGCCGCCCAGCGCAAGATTGCCACCAAGTACCTGACCGAAGCCAAGAAGCTGGCGAAAGAAGGATACCTGGGCGTAGAAGACGGAGAGGCCGGCATGGCCGTGCTACGCGCACACCGCGCCCTGCCGAAAAACCGCCCGTTGATTAAATTTTTGGGCGAGGAAGGTATCCGGGTGCTGCTGCAAAAGGCGGACAACACCTACATGGCCGAGAACAATAAGCGGATGCATGAGGTGGATGCCGAGTTGCTATTCACCATCGACGAGAAGAACCGCGTGGTGGACCTCACCGAACTGGGTACCGAGTTTTTGTCAAAATACAATGACGACGAGCGCTTCTTCATCATGCCCGATATTGCGGGTGACATGGCCGAAATCGACAACCATGAAGAGTTGACGAAAGAAGAAAAGCAGCTCCAGAAAAATAAGCTGGCGCAGGATTTTGCCATTAAATCAAAGCGCCTCCACGCCATCAACCAACTGCTCAAAGCCTACACGCTCTTCGAGCGCGACGACGAGTACGTGGTGATGGACAATGAGGTAAAAATCGTGGACGAGCAGACCGGCCGGATGATGGAAGGTCGCCGCTACTCGGATGGTCTGCACCAGGCTCTGGAAGCTAAGGAGAACGTGAAGATCGGCGACCTGACACAGACTTATGCGACGATCACCCTCCAGAACTATTTCCGGATGTACCACAAACTATCCGGCATGACCGGTACGGCCGAGACCGAGGCCGGTGAGTTGTGGGAAATCTACAAACTGGACGTGGTGGTGATCCCGACCAACCGCCCGATCCAGCGCTCGGACGATAACGACCTGATTTACAAAACGGAGCGGGAGAAGATTAACGCGCTGATTGACGAGATCACTCGCCTGAGCCAGGCCGGCCGGCCCGTGCTGGTGGGTACGACCTCCGTGGACGTGTCGGAAAAATTCAGCCGTGTACTGAATATGCGCAATGTGAAGCACAACGTACTCAACGCCAAGCAGCACCAGCGCGAGGCCGAGATCGTGGCTGAGGCCGGGGTAGCGGGTAACGTCACCATCGCTACCAATATGGCGGGCCGGGGAACGGACATCAAGATCTCCGAAGAAGTTAAGCGGGCCGGTGGCCTGGCCATCGTCGGTACGGAGCGTCACGACTCGCGACGGGTAGACCGGCAGTTACGCGGTCGCTCCGGTCGGCAGGGAGACCCCGGTTCTTCGCTGTTCTACGTGTCTTTGGAAGACAAACTGATGCGCTACTTCCAAAGCGACCGGATTGCCAAGATCATGGATAAGATGGGGCTTAAGGAAGGCGAGGTGATCCAGGCAGGCATGGTGACCAAGTCCATCGAGCGGGCACAGAAGAAGGTAGAGGAGAACAACTTTGGTATTCGCAAGCGGCTGCTGGAGTACGATGACGTGATGAACATCCAGCGCGAGGCCATTTACCGCAAGCGTAACAATGCCCTGGCGGGTGACCGGCTTATCCGTCGACCTGGACACCATGTTCAACAACCTGATCTACGGTCTGGTGGAAGCGCACCGCGCCAACGGTAGCTCGAAGACCTTCAAGCAGGCCTGCCTCCAGGTACTCGGCTTCGATCCCGATCTGGACGATGCCGCCTTCAGCCAGGTTGCCGAAGGAGAAGTAGCCGAGCAGGTGTACCGCCTGTTCACCGAATTTTACCAACGCAAAATGCGGATGCTGGTGGACCGCGTAATGCCCCAGGTGCGCCATGCCTACGAGACCGACCCCGATCGCTATAAGCGGATCATGATCCCCTTTACCGATGGTAGCTCACACCCGCTGCGGGTGACGGCCGATATCGAGGAAGGAGTAAAGACCAATGGTGAGAGTATCATCCGCGACATCGAGCAGGCCGTTACCCTGGCCATCATTGATGACAAGTGGAAGGAGCACCTCCGCTCCATGGACGACCTGAAGGAGTCTTCCCGTGCGGCCAGTTTCGAGCAGAAAGACCCGCTGGTGGTCTATAAGATGGAAGCTTATAACCTTTTTGAGGAATTGGTCTACGTAATCAACCAGGAAACGACTTCCTACCTCGCCAAGGGCGACTTGTTCTTCAGCGAGGAGCAGCCCCGCGTACGTGAAGCTAAGCAACCGGCCCGCACTAACTTCGGTCAGATGCGCGTCAACCGTACGGGCGACGATGATGGCGGTACCGAAACCCAACGTGCCGCGCAGCGGGCGGGCGAGGCCGCCGGACGCGCCGAACGGCAGCCGGTAGAAACATTCGTACGGACGGAAAAGAAAGTGGGCCGTAATGACCCCTGCCCCTGTGGTAGCGGCAAAAAGTTTAAGAAGTGCCACGGTTCTTGATTAAAATTATCGATTAGCCCTGTCACGTACGCCTCGTTCATTTTCTGTGAGCGGGGCGTACGTATTTTAGGTGCCCGTCCTTACTTTCAGTCGAGATGGGAAAATTATTCCCATAAATTTTTATTTGTATTATCGCCATTAGCCATGAATTAGAACAAAAACCAGCGGCTACGTAGCGGTCAGGCTATCAGGCGTATAGCCTGGATCAGGGAACGACGCCGCCGGTTTTTGCACGGCAGGATAAGTATGTGGTAGTGGTATGGTGCCGTTTCGGGGGAGTCTCACCAGTGAAAAACGGGTATCTTGCGGTGCTATCGCGTGGTGAGCTAAACCCCTGACTACCTCTCTCCCGAGCCGCGTGAAGCGATAAAATATTTGGTGACAGTTGAGGCTGGCGGTTTGCTTGTCGAACTGTATTCAATCGGTTACGATACTGTCACGTCGGTGAACTCATGAATGTGACTAGGAGAGAGTGTTTATTCCTTGCCATGGATTTGTCCCAGTATATTGATCACACCGCCCTCGGGCCGTCGACTACCGAGGCCGATGTCGATCGCTTGTGTGACGAAGCCTTTCGCTTCGGCTTTCATGCTATTTGCATTCCTCCCCACCACGTACGCTTTGCCGCACAGCGGTTAGGTGACACCAATGTTAAGATCGTTACCGTGGCGGGCTTTCCTTACGGTTACTCTGCCACCCCCGCCAAGGTCGAAGAGATCAAGCGTGCCCTGGAAGAAGGGGCGCATGAATTAGATGTAGTCGTCAATCTGGCTGCCGTCCGTAGCGGGCAATGGAACTACGTAGAAGCCGATATCGACCGCATGGTTACGGCCGTTCACCTCAAGGGTAAGGCTATTAAGATCATTGTGGAAACCGGTTTGAGCACCTCCGCCGAACTGGACAAGCTCTGTGCCATTTGTAACAAACAGGGGGTCGATTACGTAAAAACTTCTACCGGAGTGAATGGTGACGGTGTAAGCGTGGAGGCGATCCGTTACCTGCGGGCCAACCTCAAAAAAGGCATTAAGATCAAGGCCAGCGGCGGCATTCGCGACGCCGGTTTCGCCCGCGAATTGATTCAGGCCGGGGCGGACCGTTTGGGGACCAGTTCGGGGCCGCGGTTAGTTGGATAAGCTTTTTGCTTGCCGACGCGCCGGAAAGACCGTACCTTCGTAGCCGGTTATCCAACTCTTACGAATCAACCCCGCCATGCGCCTGCTCGCCTCCCTGTTTCTCCTGCTCTTTGCCACAACCGCCGTTTCGGCCCAGGCGAGTATCGTCGCCAAGCCCGCCCCGGAAGTGGCCCGCCTGATGCAACTGTTTATCGACAGCAATCAGCGGACCGAAAAAGTCGTCGGTTGGCGCGTACAGATCCTCGCTACGGCCGATCGGCAACGACTGGAATCCGTGCAGCAACGATTTAAGCAGGATTATCCGAGCGTGCCGGTCGACTGGGTACATAATGCGCCCTACTATAAGCTCCGGGCAGGGGCCTTTGCCACCAAGCAAGAGGCCGAGCGCCTCAAGTTCACGCTGGGTAAGCAGTTTAGCGGCGTCTACCTGGTGAAGGACGAAGTGACCGAAAGCGAGTTGTTACGGATGTACTAGTACTGCTAATCATTCGTTTGGTCTTCCCACCGCTAGCTTCCGTCCCTTCCTATGCCACCGCGCAAACCGTCCGATCTTATTTTTAGCCGGGTCGATTGGCCCACTTTCGTCCTCTTCCTCGGGCTAATTTTCCTGGGGTGGCTGGTCATCTATTCGGTAGGCCAACCCCTCGAGGGCGGTTATCCCACCGACCCCGCCACCTTCCTGCTGGAAACCGAAATCGGCAAGCAGACCATTTTCATCCTGCTGTCCCTTTTTCTTTTTCGTCGCCCTGTTCTACCTCACCGACTGGAAACTGTGGACCGTTATCGCCTGGCCGGTTTATATCGTCACTTTGCTGATGCTGGTCGGGGTACTCGTGTTCGGGGCAGAGATCAAGGGGGCCACCAGTTGGTTCCGGATCGCGGGCTTCACCCTCCAGCCTTCCGAGTTCGCCAAATTCGGCACCTGCCTCGCCGTGGCCGCCTACTTCAACAACTGGCGGCACCGCATGGACAAACTCAAGTGGATCGGCTCGGCCATGGCCATCTGGCTGCTTCCGGTCCTGCTCATCATGCTCCAGCCCGATGCCGGAAGTGCCCTGGTTTTCTTTTCGTTCCTAATCGTCATGTACCGCGAAGGACTCACCCCGCTCGTCTATCTGGTGGGCGGCTTTGCCGCCACCATGTTCGTACTCGGCATCGTCTACGATCCGCAGGTACTTTTTATGAGCATGATCGGTCTGGGGCTACTATTGATTGCTTTTCAGCGTAAAAAAGGCCGCCGTTGGCAATTGTTACTGGTAGTACTGGCCGGTTTCGGTCTATACTACCTCGACTATCTGGGCATGGTAGAGCGGTTGTGGCTGGCCGTCGGTACCGGGTTTGTATTTATCCTGGCGGTCGGTTATTACTACCTCGACACCCGCAACCGTCTGGCGGGCCTTGTGGTAGGCATGGTACTGGCCGGTGCCCTCATGGTGGGGGCCAGCAATTACGTTTTCAATAATATTCTTCAACCCCACCAGCAAGACCGCATCAACGTTTGGCTGCAACCCGAAAAAGTGGAGGCCGGCGGTGCCCGCTACAACCTTATCCAGTCCCGCTTGGCCATCAGCGCGGGCGGTCTCACCGGCAAGGGTTACCTCAACGGCACGATGACCAAGTTGGACTACGTGCCCGAGCAAAATACCGACTTCATCTTCTGCGCCCTGGGCGAGGAACAGGGCTTCGCCGGTGTGTCGGTCTGCTGGGTATGTTCTTCGTCCTGCTCCTCCGCATCATCTATCCTGGCCGAGCGGCAGCGCAATGCTTTCAGCCGCGTATACGCCTACGGCGTGGCGGGCATTCTGTTCATCCACGTACTGGTCAATATCGGCATGACCATGGGACTGCTGCCCATCATCGGCATTCCGTTGCCCTTTCTCAGCAAGGGTGGTTCGTCCCTGCTCGGCTTCACGTTAATGATCGCCGTCCTGCTAAAACTGGACAAGCACCGCGCCGAATTGTGATTTTAACACTTGGTCGGGCAATAGTGCCCCCCACCCACCGTTTTTTTCTTGTCGCGGCGTAAGCAAGCAATCCTATTGCGCTTCCCCCGCCGCCAACACGATTTTGTGCGGAGGCTTAACCACCCGCCCGCACCCGTCTTTAAACATTGAGAGAGTAGTTTGAATCACCGGCAGTCGGAAAATGAATGCATTTTCTGGCTGCCCTTTTTTTTGTCGGCATTGGGGCAGCCGTCACCTTACTACCACGCGTTTTACCCCCACGCGCCCATCCGCCCATAAGCGCAGCATATATACACCTGTCGGCAAGCGGCCCACGCTCAACGGCACTTCCTGCCGGCCGGTCACGGTAGTTGCGAACTGCCGGATTTTTCTGCCGGTCAGGTCATATAACTCCACTTCCAAATTGCTGCGCCCCTCAACCTGCCAAAGCAAATTCAGCGGTCCGGCGGTAGGATTGGGGTAAAGCTGCCAGTCCGAATCCGTTAGGGGCGGTTCTGTGGTACCCACGCAGTTGTTGAAAGTGGACAACATCTCCGGGCCGGTCTCCGAGCCGCAAACGGAGGCCACCGTCACCTCGTATACCTCACAGCCCATCAGGTCCAGCGGCTTAAACTCGGGGCGGTCCACGTCGGCATAGATCCAGTCCGGTGCACCCAGCAGGCGGTAGCCCACCCGATAGGCAGTCGCCGACCCCACCGCCGTCCAGCGAATCAGGGGCGTACCTTCCTCCTCGCTGTACAAAAAAGTGATTTGCTCGGGGGCCGCGCAACCCAGATTTTCCACAATCTGCACGCAGTAATCTTCCGCCTCCCCGAACACCATATTGCCAAACGAGCAAGACGAAGCCACGTTTTGGAACTGCATCACCACCCGCAGCCGCGGTACGCCCAGCGGCGTAGCGGCCGGAATCGTGATGTTGCCCTCCAGGGCCATATTATTGGACGTCGAACCGGCAAACAACTCCTCGCCGCTGGTAAACGCCCCGTTCTGGTCCAGATCGATCCACACCTTGAAGGCTTCTACCAGCCCCGGACTACCGGGGTTCTGCGGCAACAAACTGATGGGGTAAGTACCGCCCCGCTCCAGGATGGCCGCCGCCCGCTCGGCCCCGTAATTGCGGTAGCCACCGTCTTCGTTGGCCGAGGCGTTGATCAGGATATTGCCGATGTTGACCTCCGCAATCCACTCCTCGTTATTCGTAAAGGTGGTCGGCTCGCAGTAGTCCGCGTCCAGGCAGGTGCCGCAGCCCGACGTGGCGAAGGTAATGGTCGTAAATCCGGTCTGGGTCGTGTCGCAGTCCGACGCCACGCCGAACTCGTAGGTCGTGCAAGTCAGTAGGCCGTCCAGGCTCAGTTCGGTCAGAGTAGTGGTCAGGGTAGTATAGTCAGCCGCGCCGCTGGGGCGGTAGCGCACCAGAAACTGCTGCGCGGCCGTCACGGCCGTCCACCGCAGGTCGGCGGTGGTGATGGCAACGTTCACCGTCTCTATCTCGGCCGGGGGGCGGCAACAGCCGTCGGTCTCGAACGCCAGCGATTCGCTCCAGGCCTGCAACGGCCCGCCGCAGCCGGCCCGCAACTGTACCTCATAAGTGGTACAGTTACTCAGGTTGCCCAGCAATAGTGGCGGTGCCACATCGGTCAGGGTCGTCCATGGCCCGTCGGGTTTGCGTACGCGCAGGTCTACCCGTTGCACGGCGTCGATGGCGATAAAATTAACTACCGCCTGGTTCAGCCCTATCTGCGTCACCGCCACGCTGGTGGGGGCCAGGCAGCCCTGGCACTGGGCCAGCAGCAGGTTCATGGCCGCGCCCACGTCCAGCGCGCCACCGGTCACGGTTAGGCCCTGCAACGAGGCCGCCGGCCTGGTCGATCCCAATATGGATTGCCGCACCAGCGCCGCCGCCCCGGCGGGGTCGGCCTGCAGCAATTGCCCGAAGCCGCCGCAGGGCGTGGCGTACAACAGCCCGATCGCCCCCGCCACCTGCGGGGTAGCCGCCGAGGTGCCGCCGAAGGTGCCGTAGCCGTTGTTAAATTTGGTGGTATACACCGCCTCGCCGTAGGCACCCAAATCAATGGAAACCGGCCCGAAGGCCGCCCCCTGGATCGTTTCCAGCTCGCCGTCATCCGCCAGGTTCGTCACCCCGATCAGGAAATCCGACGGGCAGGTGGTCGGCAGGTCGCCCTCCACGTCCACGTCATACCCGATATTGGCCGTGGCCCCCACGTTCAGAATGCCGTAGCTGCCCAGCGTATCGTAGATCGCGCACCACAGCGGGCTATTAGCGGGGTCGCCGCCATTCACGCCCCAGCTCGCGTTGGTCGCCACCACGTAGGCCCCCTGGGCGCCGCCGGTCTGATCGTAGCGCTGCCGGTTTTCCAGCGCATACGAATAGGCCTGGATCACCTCGCTCTCCGCCGAGGCAAAATTATTGCGCACGATCATCAGTTGCACGTTCCAGCTCACGCCGGTCACACCCTTGCCGTTATTGCCCCGCGCCCCCACAATCCCCGCCACCGAGGTGCCGTGGCTGCCGCCGTTGATCTGGTTGTTATCCGCCGCCGTATTCCAGCCGTGCACGTCGTCCACATAGCCGTTATTATCGTCATCCAGCCCATTGCCCGGCACCTCGGCGCGGTTGGTCCACAGGCTGGGCAGCAGGTCCTCGTGGTCCTCGTCAATCCCGTTGTCGATCACGCACACCACAATGGTATCGCCGTTGGTCGTCACCCCGCCGGTCGTTAGGTCCCAGGCCGGCATCACGTTCAGGTCCTTACCCGGTATCCCGCCGCTCTGGCCCGTATTATTATACTGCCACTGCTGCCCGTACTGCGGGTCATTGGGCACCGCCCGCAGGTCGATCAACTGATTGTACTGCACGGTCCGTACCCTGGGGTCGCGCTCCAGCCGCGCCTTCAGCTCCCGCGCCGATACGCGCCCGCCGTTAAAATCCACCCGGTAAATGTCCAGCGGGGCGGAGATCAATTTCACCCCGTCCAACTCCTCATAGTCACGCAGCACTTTCTCGCCGGGGCCGCCGCCGTCCATCAGCCGCACCAGCAGTTCGCCCGGTCGGTGCGTCAGCCGCTGGCCGGTCAGGGAAAAGGTGAAAAAACAACAAGCAATCAGTAATAGTAAGGGGCGCATAAGGATAGGGCGTAGTGAATAGGGGCGGGTATCAGATAACGTCACGCCCCAAGGTAGCGTGTTTGGCACGGAATGAATAACACTGCTGCCTTCATTGTTGTCGGGCAGCGGGCGCAACCGCTTAGAGCGTGTCTAAAATTTTTAAGAATTGAGGGTCAATGATTCGCTTCGCGGCTATTTCGTGGTTAAGGTTCTGGTTAGATAAAAATTTCGCTTCGCGGCTACTTCGTGGTGCGCGCATAGCGGGTTACGTAAGTCAGTTTTTATGACGCCAGGTTCTTAAATGCTTGGTTCTCAGGAAGTAAAAATTTAGACACGCTCTTACTCAGACGCTGAAATAGGTCAGTCGCGTTGGGTGGTTCGTGGGTTATTTATATTTGGGCGTGTCGCCCCCGCCTCAGGGCGGGGCCGCCGGGCTGTCCGGCACTCTCTCCATTCCAGGTCGCGTAGCTACGCGACCCTTCCACTCCGTTCAAACAACGCCTCCCATCCCTCACGCGGTTTGGGGATAGACCCCTGTTCACCAGATTTATCTTCGGATATAGACGCCCTCTTCGACTACCTCACGCTACGTCGCGGAGGGATGATCGTCCGTTTCCTTCAGCCCCCTTTCTAGAGGAGCTATAACCTTTACACAAGTATATATCGTTTTGATAAACAGATTATTAATCCATTAAATTTAATGGACCGTTCCTGAAATTTCTTATAATCAGCTTTGAAGGGGCGTGACGGATCAACCGAGGGTTACACCCTCGGTTTAATAACGCACCACCTGACGTATCCGCCGCCCCGACCCTCAGTCCCTACTCAACCACCCATACAGCACCGGCACCACCAGCAGTGTCAGCACGGTAGAACTGAGCATCCCGCCGATGATGGTCCAACCCAGCGGCGACCAGAGGCTGGTCGCCTGTAGCGTCAGCGGCAACAGACCCAGGATGGTAGTCAGCGTGGTAAGCACGATCGGGATGAACCGCCGCTCGCTCCCCTCGCGCACGGCGGCGGCTATCGACATCCCTTCCGCACGGAGCTGGTTGATGTAATCGACCAGGATGATGCTGTTGTTGACCACGATGCCCGTCAGCGAAATGAAGCCGACGAAGGCAAAAAAACTAAATGACCACCCCGTAATCCAGAGGGCCGCGAACGAACCGGTAACGGCCAGCGGGATGGCGGAAAAAACAATGAGCGGCTGCAACAGCGACCGAAACTGCAAAACCAGTACCGCAAAAATGGCCAGCATCGCCAGCCCCAGCACCAGACCGAGCGTGCCGAAGGTAGCCTGCTGATCCTCATACTCACCGCCGACGGTATAGCCGTAGCCGATGGGCCAGTCCAGCCGGTCCAGTTCGGTAATGATCTGTTGGGTCAACTGCACGGTTTGGTCGGCATTGGTCACATCGGCCGTCAGGCTGGCAATCCGTTCCAGATCGTAGTGGCTGATGAGGGCGGGGCCGGCCTCGAATTCCAGCTCGGCCACCTGCCGGAGCGGTACCTGCGCACCCGTGGCAGTGGTGAGGTAGATGCGGTCGAAATCCTCGATCCCCGGCCGCTCGTCAAAGGGGATGCGCACGTTGAGGGGGTATTCCTCGCCGTCGGAAAATTTCACCTTATCGAAGGTCAGTCCCGACAGGCCGGCCAGGATAACCTGGTCGAAGTCGAGGGTAGCCAGACCGATCAGGCCCGCCTTATCGCGGTTCAGGCGGATACGCAGATCGGTTTTGCGGTCCATTAGTTGGTTCTCGATATTGATCACGCCGGGGGCGGCCCGGAGAATGGCTGCGGACTTGTCTACCAATTCTCCCACAATCCGGTCGTCCGGCCCGGTGATCCGAAATTCCAGCGGGGCCTTGACGGGGGCACCGTTCTTCAGTTCCTGAAAGCGGATTTCCGCACCCGGATAATCGGCGAAAGCACGGCGCAGGCCGGCCAGCGTGGCGTAAAAGCGGCGGGCGTCCCACTCCTGAAAGTTGACCATCACCTGCCCCTTGTCCTGCAAGTAGCTAAAGGGGATCCGGTTGTAATACACGAATGGATTACCGTGGCCTACGTTGGCGGTATAGTCCCGCACATAGGCGGTGGTATCCAGCACGCTTTCCACAAACGCCACGGCTTCATCGGTCGCATCCAGGCTACTGCCGGGCGGGGTGCTTACGTCGATGAGCAACAACGGCTTATCGGCCGTGGGGAAGAAACTCACCCCGATACTGGGAAACAACGATACCCCGCCGATCAGGAACAGTACCGACAGGCCGATAATGAGCGCGCCCCTGCGCAAACTGAAATCGAGCAGCGGGCGGTAGCCGCGCTCCACCACGCGTTCCAGCAGACGCTGGGGCAGGGGGGCACGGCGGTCCTTGCGGTAGCGCAGCAACTTGGAGGCCAGGAGGGGTGAAAAGGTCAGGGCCAGCAACAGGGAAACCCCCAACGTAAGCATCACGGTCACGGGTAGCGACCGGAGGAATTCGCCCGGCCCGTCACCCAATTGCGTCAGGGGCAGAAAAGCCAGCATGGTCGTTACCGTGGAACTGACGATGGCCCAACCCACCTCGGCCGTCCCCTTGGCAGCCGCCTCGGCGGGGCTGAGTCCTTGTCGCAGGAAGCGGTTGATGTTCTCGATCACCACGATCCCGTTGTCTACCAGCAGGCCCAGGGCGATCACCAGCGCGGCAATGCTGATCTGTTGCAGGGCAAACCCGCTTGCGTTCAGCAGGGCCAGGGCCATCAGGATACTGAGCGGAATGACGAGCATTACGATCAGTGCCGCCCGGAATCCCAGGAAGAGCAGGATGATCACCCCCACCAGCAGTACCCCCTGAAGCAGATTGACGAAAAATTCACCCACTCGCTTACTCACCGCCGGTGCCTGCTCGAAAGCCGTGTGCAGGGAAACCGTGGGCGGCAGATCGATCCGGGCAGCAGCCAGGTGCCGGTGAATAACTTCATTGACATCGACAATGTTGGTGTTATTATTGATGAGTACCGAGAGCAGCAGTGCCCGCTCGCCATTGTAGCGGGCCATCCAGCGTTCGTCGGCATCGGCAAAGTGGACGTCGGCCACGTCGCGCAGGTAAACCAGGTTCCCGGCTGCGCTGCCGACCACGGTAGACCGGAGTTCGTCCAGGTCCTGGTAGCTACCGCTGGTTTTGATGCTGAAATTACGCCCCGCCGCCCGCAGGTTTCCGCCGGGAATATTGGCGTTGTTCTGCTGAAGCACCCCGATCACCCGGGCGGGCGGGATGTGCTGGGCGGCGCAGCGCTGGAAATCCAGGGAAACCCGCACCTGCCGCTCGGGGTAGGCGTCGATATCGACCCGTTTGATGCCGGGGATTCGCTCCAGGTCGTCTTCCAGATTTTCGGCGATGGTTTCCAGTTCGTGCCAGGGGGCGGCGGGTGAGGTTAGGGCCAACTGGTGGACAACGGCGCGGTCTTCCTGCTTGAATTGCTCCACTTCATATAACACAATCCCGGCCGGCAGGGAAGGGCGGACGGCACCCAGCTCGCGCACTACCTCATCGTACTTGTCGTCCCAGTCGGGAATACTGAAACTACCCTCGATGCGGATGATGGTAACGCCCTCGTAGATCTCGGTGACCACATTGTCGATGTCATCCAGGTCATTGATCGCATCCTCCAGCGGGTCCACGATCAATTCTTCCATGTCGGCCGGGCTGGTACCGGGGTAGACGACGGTGACGATGTAAGTGGGCAGGTTGATGCGGGGGTCTTCCGCCCGGGGCATTCCCCGGTAGGAGAGCACTCCTATAAAGGCGAAAAACAGGATGCAGACCAGCACGAAGGCGCCGTTGCGGACCGACCAATCGGGAAGTTGCATGGTAGCTTATTTTATGGTGAGGGGTTGGGTGTTGCGTTCTTCGATCCGGGCACCTTCGGTCAGGTAGGCCGCTCCTGCCCCGACCACGGTAGTTATGTCCTCAAGTTGGTCGGCGGGCACGATGAAGGCATCGTCCAGCAGGCCGGTGATGGTTACGCGGCGGCTGCGGGCCAGCCCTTCGGCGTCGGGATAAAAAATCCGGGCGGTACTGCCGTTGCCTTCCACCAGTGCTTCCAGCGGCAAGCGGTAGTGGGCCGGCTGGCGGGAGGGATAAACCTTTGCCCGCCCGATAAATCCGTTGCGGATGGTTCGCTCGCCGGCTTGTAGTTCCAGTTCGATGGTGAAGGTACCGGTGCGGGGATCGGCGGCGGCGGCAATTTCGGTGACCCGGGCGGCTACGGTATCGCCGGGGTAAGCATCCAGTTGTACGGTGGCCGGGTCGCCCGGGGCCAGGCGGATCAGGTCGCGATCGGCTACGCCGATGCGGAGTACGTAGCCGCCCTTGCTCTCGCCGGTCAGCACGAAGATCGGGCTACCGGGGGCCACCAGTTCGTTGGGGTCCGCCAGCCGCTTGGTGATCCGCCCGGCGTAAGGGGCCGTGATGCGGGCGTAGGTTTGGTTAAAACCGGCAATCTCCAGATCGGACTCGGCCACCGCCAGCGCGGTTTTCAGGTTCTGCACGTTTTCCAGGGTGGTGGCACTATCGGCGTAGAGGCCCTCGATGCGGCCCAGATCACGCACGGCCTTATCGCGGGCCTGGCGGGCTTTCATCACCTGGGCATCGATCTCGGTGGTTTTCAGTCGCGCCAGTTCCTGACCCGACCGGACGGCCTGCCCCTCATCCGCGTACATCCGTTGCACCAATCCGCCGACTTTGAACGACAGGCGCGTTTCCTCTTTGGCACTGATCGTACCGCCACCCTCGATGGGTACCGATTCTTCAGTGGGGGAAATTTGCAGGAGCCTGACCGGTATGGGCGCATCGGTGGCGGCCCGCTCGGGTTCTTGCCCGGGGTAATCCTGTTTGCAGGCCGTGGTGACCAGCAGAGCCGCGAGGAAAAAACAGGGAATAAATCTCATGTCAATGGAAATTTTGGACGTGGCCGGAAGCGGTGAATCAAGCGGCCGGCGCAGAGAAATAGAAAAATTATAATCGGTGGCGCGGAGGAGAATATTCAGTCATTAGCTGCGCTGCTTCTCTCAATCGCCAAGCGATTTTTCGAGGTCAATCATTCAATCATTATCCCAGCGTGAGGGGCCTGGAGGGGCGGTAGCGTGCGCAGCACCGAGCGAACAGCGAAGCCCGGAAGGGCCCGGCCCCATTCCCGTCAGGGATGGGGACACGCCCGAATGCTTCTCCTCATTCACTTTCTGATTCCTCACCCAAGGCGGCAGCCAGTTCCGCTTCGGCCGATTTTAGTTCAAAGTAGGCGAGTTGGTAATCGAGGCGGGCGGTGGTCCATTCGTTGCGGGCGTCCAGGACTTCGAGGAGGATGGCCTGTTGGCTGCGGTAGCGTCGTTCGGTGAGGCGGTAGGTTTCTTCGGTGGCGCGGATGCCGGCGGCGGCGGCGCGGAGGCGGGCCTGGGCGGCCTGGATGCGGTAGTAGGCTTGCCGGGTTTGGAGTTCGACGGCTCGTTCGGTATCGGCGCGGCGTTGCTGTAATTGCTCGGCCTGGAGGCGGGTAATTTGAGTACGCAGGTCGGTCTTTTTGCCGTCGTAAACCATCCAGGCAAAACCGAGGCCGAGGGTAACGTAGGGTTGCCCGCTAAAATCACCGTTGAGGCGACCCTGGGCGCCGGCCTGGGCGCGGAGACCGAGGGTGGGTTGGAGTTCGGCGCGCTGGAGATCGGCTAAATCCGTCAGTTGCTGAAGACCGGCGGAAAGCTGGTCCAATTCCGGCCGCCGGGCGCGGGCGGTGCCGCTGAGGGTTGCGAGATCGGGTAGATCGAGTAGGGTATCGGCAACGGCGATCGGGTCTTCGTCCGGTAGCGGCCGGTCCAGTTCCCGGCCCAGCAGACGGTTGAGGGCGGCGCGGGCAGTGAGGCGTTGCCGGTCCAGTTCGGCGGCCTGACCGGCCAGTTTGGCCAGTTCGGCTTCGGTGCGGTAAACGACCTCGCGGGTGGCCAGGTCGTTGCTGACCCGGCTGCGGTTGACCCGCGCCAGTTCCTGCAGTACGACAATGGAACTGTCGATGACGGCGCGGCCGGCCACGCTCTGCCAATAAGCGTAGTAGAGTTGCCGCACCTGTAGCACCAGATCGTTGCGCTGCACGGCTGCGGCTGCCCGCGCCTGGCTGACGCCGGCCTCGCGTACGACCACCTCGCGCCGGATGAGCGGTTGGATCAACGGAAGCCGCGCTTCCACGCGGGTATCGTGGAAATTGTTGGGCATCAGTTGCTCGTTGACGTTCTCCAGATCGGTGGGGAATCGCTCGGCCCCACTCAGCTGATTCAGGGTGCCGTAGACGGGGTTAAACAGATCGCCGACGGGAAAATCAATCGTCCGGCCGCCCCGGGCAAGCAGGTAATCGGACAGGAGCGAAACCTGGGGCCGGCGGTTGGCGGCGGCCAGTTCCACTTCCAGCAAGCGTTCGTTCTCCAACAAGCGCGCGGCCGATAGGTCGGGGTTTTGCCGGTCCAGTTCCTGAATGAGCTGATCCAGTGCCGGAGTCTGTGCCGTTAATGCGCCCGGAAGTAGCAAGAACAAACAGTATACGAGTAGTATTTTTTGAACAGTGTTCAGCATTAGGGTAAAAAAATTTAGCGGGGTGAGGCGATCAGTTTTACGCAGAGGTGATAGGCGTCGATGAGCATTTCTTCAATATTGATTTCGCGGCCGTAAGTCAGTTCGGTATGAACGGAATAGATGTTGGTGCGGTGAGCCACATGGAGCGAGACCATGCCATGTACCTGCGCCCAGAGCATGAAACTCATTGGCACGGGGTCTCCGGCGGGCAAGCGGCCGGCCTCCATGCATTCCTGTACGAGCGAGGAAAGCAGGCCGTGCAATTGAATGCCGCACTCCCACTGGCCGAGTTTATCCTGGTCTTCCAGTGCTTGCATTGGGTTGTCCATCATGAACATGAGGCGGTAGAGGTCGGGGTTCTGCAAACCGAAGCGGATGTAGCGTTCGCCCAATTGTTCCAGCCGGACGATCGGGTCGGCATCGTGGGGCAATCGGCCCATGTAGGCAAAAGCCTGCTCGAAGGCCGCGTCCTGCACGGCCAGGAAAAGTTCGTCCTTGTCCTTATAGTACAGATAAAGCGTACCGACGCTGTACTCGATCCGCTGCGCGATCTTGCGCATACTGATGTTGGCGTAGTGTTCCTCCCGAAATAGATCGGTGGCCGCCACGATGATTTTCTCGCGCAGTTCCTCCCGTTCCCGTTCTTTTCGCTCCTGGATTCCCATAGTTGGGTGAGTAACGTTTTCTTACTGAACACTGTTTAGTAGAACGTAAATTTAGTTTCCATCCCCCGCTCGCTCCTCGCAAAAACGCACGAACCGCCGCACCGCCAGCTGCGTCACCCGCTCGGCCTCGTACTGCCCCATGTGCCCCACGCGGGGCAGCACGATTACCTCCGCCACCGCCGGCAGCGCCAGTTGCTCCTGCCGACCGGGGAAAGGGACGCGGTCGTCCAACTCGCCGTTGATGAAGAGGACGGGGACCTTGCTTTCCGCCAGCACGGAGGACCGGTCCGGGCGGGCGGCCATGGCCCGTAGGCTGCCCTGGAGGGTGGCGGGCGAGCAGCGGCTGGTGCGCAGGCTCAATTTGTCGATCAGGAAGGGATGTGGAGGAGGCGAAGTGATCGGCGAACAGGCCGCTGAAGATTTGCTTGGCGAACAGCGCCGAGCCGTGGGTGCCGATGAACTGGACCGCCCGCTCGCGGTCGACCCGCTTGTCTTCCGAATCGGCGTAGGGGTGGCTGTGAAACAGGCCGAAACCGAGCAGGCGTTCCGGGTGCCGCTCGGCCAGCGAGAGGGCGGCGTAGCCGCCCATGCTGTGGCCGATCAGGACGCAGCGGTCCACCCGCAGCTCGTCCAGCACGGCGAGGGTGGCGTCCGCGTAATCGTCTATGGTGGGTGGGGCGGGCGGCTCGGCCGAGCGGCCGTAGCCCGGCAGGTCGAGGGTGATGACGCGCAGGTCTTCTTCCAGCAGGTCGGTTTTCCACTCGTCCCAGATGTGGGAGGTCTCGCAGAAACCGTGCAGCAGCAGGACGGCGGTGCCCTTGCCCTGGTCGGTATAATGGAGGTCGGCACCCTGAAAAGATAGCATCGGCATAGGCGGTCGTTGATCGGACGGGCAAAGTACGCCTAAAAGTGTGGTTAAAAAACTCTCCCGGCATTTCCCCCCGCACCCGAAATGAGTATCTTGGGCCCGCGTATGACGGATATCTTTGATCGTATCGAGCGGATGGAGCGCGAACTCAATCTGCGCCAGTTACAGGTGAACCGCCTGCTGAACATCACCCAGGCCATCAACAACAATGTGTCGGCCCCGGACCTGTTCCGCATGTACCAGGCCTTCCTCTCCTACGAACTGCAGGTGGAGCGCATGGCCCTTTTCGTCCGCCGCGAGGAAGCCGACCTCAATGCATCCGACTGGTACTGCTCCTCCAACCTCGGCCTGACCGATGCCCAGATTCGGACCGACCTCAACGAGGAACTGCGCAATTACAAGCGCATGGTGAACACCGATGGGTCCAGCCACCCCTTCATCAGCATGTTCGAGCTGGTCATCCCCGTCCTGCATAAAGAGCGGCCCATCGCCTACGTATTCATCGGCGGTTTCGGCGAGCGCGACGACAAGTACGAGCGCGTGCAGTTCATCACCACCATCACCAACATCATCGCCGTAGCGATCGAGAACAAGCGGCTCTTTAAGCGCCAGCTGGAACAGGAACGCCTGGAACGCGAACTCGAACTGGGGGCCGAAGTCCAGCGCCTACTCATCCCCAAATCGCTGCCCACCAAGGACCAGTACGAACTCAGTAGCCTCTACCGCCCGCAGTTGGGCGTGGGCGGCGACTATTACGATTACGCCGAATTCGACGACGGCAAGCTTTACTTCTGCATCGGCGATTTCTCGGGTAAGGGCGTCTCGGCGGCCCTGCTGATGGCCAACCTCCAGGCCAACTTCCACATCCTTATCCGCAAGCGGGAAGGGCTGGAAGCCTTCGTGCGCGAACTCAACGACAGCGTGCTGCGCATCACCGGCGGCGAGCGCTTCGTGACCTTCTTTATTGCCGAGTACGATATTCACACCGGCGAACTCGTTTACGTGAATGCCGGCCACAACCCACCCGTGCTGGTCAACGACGAGCGGGTGAGTTTGCTGGAAAAGGGCTGCACCATTCTGGGTATGTTCGCCGACCTGCCCGAATTCGAGCTGGGCCGCGTGCAGCTCCACGACCAGGCACTGCTGGTCACTTACACCGACGGCCTGACCGACCTACAGAATCCCGCCGGCGAGTATTTCGACGAAGATCTGCTGCGCGAGTTCACCGCCGGCCACGCCGGTCGCTCGGCCAACCAATTTAATCGCGCCTTGCAGGAAAAACTGGAGCTATTCCGCAGCGGCGGGCAGTTTCCCGATGACTTTACCGTCGTCACCTGCAAGATTTTCGGCGGGGCGGAAGCCGGCTAGATCGGCCGCCGGTCCCGGTTGATCGAATAAAACGGGCGCGGCTAAACGGTCTACCCCATCAATCGTTTACCTTGGGCACGCGAAGCTGAAACCATGAAAAACAAAAACATTGCCGCTATTCTCGCGCTCTTTCTCGGGGGCGGCGGCATCCACAAGTTCTACCTCGGTCAGATCGGGTGGGGTATCTTTTACATTTTCTTTTTCTACTTTAGTTGGATGCTGGGCATCATCAACGCCATCCAGCTTTTCAACATGAGCGAGGAAGAATTTAACTTTAAATACAACCGTTCCGAGTCTCCCGGTGCGCAGCAGGGCCGTCGCGGCGAACGCTATGACCGCTACCAGCAGCGCGAACGTGAGCGAGCCACTAGAACCCAGGATAGCCGCAACCGCCGCGCCGCCGAATCCGCCGGCCGCCGTGCGGCCGCCACGCCGCAACAGCAGCCGGTCGTCAGCCGCCGCCCCGCCCCCGCCGCCGGTCGTCAGTTGGATAATCCCTACCGCGCCAAGGGTGTCGAGTACTTCAAAGAATTCGATTTTCCCCGCGCCATCAGCGCCTTCGAGCAGGCCCTCGAAGCCGAACCGCGCGATCTGGCCACGCACTTTAACATCGCCTGCGCCTACAGCCAGGAGGAAGATGCCGACAAGGCCTTTTACCACCTCGACCGCGCCGTGGCCCTCGGTTTCAACGATTTTACCAAGATCCGCGAGCACGATTCCCTCGCCTTCCTGCGCATCCAGGAACGCTACCCGGCCTTCGAGCAGGCTGATTTTCGCCTCAGCGCACCCGCCGCCGCTGAAGAACCGCCCGCCGCCGCCCCCGATCCCCTGGCCGAAGCGACGCCCGACCAACAAAATGACGTTTCCCTGCCGCCCCAGGGCGATTTGTTAGATCAACTTCAGCACCTCGGGCGTTTACGGGAACAGGGACTGCTTTCGGAAACCGAATTCAGTACCCAAAAACAAAAACTACTCCGCCAATGACCGCCGGCTCCCTCCTTTCGGAAACCATCGTGCCCCTGCGCACCTCCGACACGGGCGAGGAAGCCCTTGAGATCATGAACGAGTTTCAGGTGCGCCACCTGCCCATCGTCAACCAAACGACCCTGCTCGGCCTGGTTTCCGAGGAAGACATCCTGGATATGAATGTCACGGAAGCCGTCGGTTCCTACCCGCTCTCCACGACCTTCCCCCGCGCGCGCAGTCGCTACCACATCTACGAGGTCATGCGCCTCTTCAGCGAGTACCGCCTCACCGTCATCCCCGTAGTGGATGAAAACGACAACTACCTCGGCCTCATCACCTTAGAGGAGCTACTGCGCTCCTTTTCCGATAGCAGTTCCTTCCGCGATCCGGGCAGCATCGTCGTCCTGGAAATGGGCCGCCACGATTACAGCCTGGCCGAAATCGCCCGCATCGTCGAGTCCGAGGGCGTCATTATCCTCTCCTCCTTCGTCGGCATGAACCCCGATAGCAACCGCATTACGGTCACACTCAAGTTCAATTCGCAGACCCTCGGCGCCATCCTGGCTACCTTCGAGCGCTTCAATTACCTGATCACCGCCAGCTACAACGAGCGCGAAATGGCCGAGTCTTTGCAGGACCGCTACGATTCGTTGCTGAATTATCTGAACGTGTAGGGGCAGCTTTCTACTACTATTTTTTGGGCGTGTCCCCTCCCTGCGGTCGGGGCCGGTCCCTTCCAGGCGCGCCTGTCGGCTTGGTGCTGCGCACTCGTCGCTTACGCGCCGCCCTTCCAGGCACCTCACGCGGGGTGGGGTAGCAGTGCCTCAGTCAGAGAAGACACGCCGGAAAATGTCTTCGGTGGTTTCCCTGGACTGCGCCAAATCATACAGCTTGCCATAATTACCGTTTACCGCCCAACTCAGGGTAGTTGTAGATTCCGGGAAATAGGCGGTAAAGGCATAGTAGCCGATGGCATCCCCGCCGTGCACGTAGGCGTCACCGAATTCCGTGGGGATGCGGAAAATACCGAGGCCGAAATCCCCGGCAAATTCTTCCGGGTCGTATTCGTTTGGTGAACGCCAGTCGGTCATTTCCGCGAGGGAGGCGGACGAGAGCAGCTGCCCCCCGAACAGTGCCCGCATGAAACGGGTCAGGTCGTGGGCATTGGAGATCAGCCCGCCGTCGGCGGTAAAGTAATCCCAACCGCTGTACTGGGTGGCATTGATCAGTTCCGTGCGGCTGTAGAGGTCTACGTAGCCGCGCACCAGGTCCGTGGGCACGGGATCGGTGGCGGCAAACTGGGTGAACTCCAGACCGAGCGGGAGGAAGATTTGTTTCTGCGAACACTTCATAGAAGGGCTTTCCACTTACCGCGCTAATGATGTCTCCCAGCAGGATATATCCGGTATTGGAGTAACGCACGTCCGCTCCGGGTTCGAAGGAGGCGGATTGCTCGCGGGCGTAGTCCAGGAGTTCTTCCCTGGTCCAGGTTTTGGCCAGGTCATTCAGGGAAGCCGTTTGAAAGCGGCCGCTGGTGATGTAATTGGGCAGACCGCTGGAGTGTAGCAGTAGTTGCCGGATGGTAATTTGGTCGGTGTGTTCGAAGCCCCGCAGGTCGTCCGTTGAGAGGTAGTCGGCGATGCGGTCGTCCAGGTCCAGCCGCCCTTCTTCCTGTAGGAGGAGGCAAGTGACGGCCGTGAATATTTTGACGGTGCTGCCCACTCGTGTCAGTTGGCAGGCTTGCATATCGACTTGGTTGTACACATCGGCCAACCCGGCCGCCCGGGACCAGATGCCGCCCTGGGCGGTGGTGACACTTAATTGCATGCCGGGGATGCCCCGGCCGGTGCGGTCTTCCAGTAGTGCCTGGATGGCGTCCCTGCGGGGGTGATCGGGCGCGGCGTCGGTTAGTTCGGCCCGGCAGGCGTAATCGGCGGTAGTTCGCAACTGGCCTCCTTTTCGCAGGCGGCAGGCAACAGCAGAAAAAAGAGGATTCCGTAAGATGGTTTCATGGTTGATTTATTTAAAGGGGTAAAATTTGGTTCCCAGGTGAAGATTAGTGTGCGACATCAGGGGGATGAAGCCGGGTGAATAGGGGTATTCCAGCCAGGTTTGGTAGAGCATGAAGACTTCCGTCGAGCGAAGTTCCGCCGGCCGCAGGCGCCACCCCAGTCCGAGGCTGAGGGAAGGCTTGATGCGGTGGTTACCCCGGTCCTTGCGGGGCAGCAGTTCGCCGTTGACTAGCCGGAATTCCTGTTGCGCGGCATAGGTGCGCAGGTAGCCGAGCGAGAGATCGGCCTTGAGGTTGAGGCCCACCTTCAGTCGCCAGTCCATCGCGATCCCGGCATCCACGTAGAGACCCTGGAAAAGCTTGCGGTGGAACAGGTAGCCGACGGTGAGGGTGGGATAAAGGCGGAGGCTGCGATCGGTGTTGCCCTCGAAGTGGGTGCCGATCTGAATGCCGGGGTGGATCGGGTCGGTGGTCAGCGTACTAAAGGGCAGGCTGGTGGACTCGGTAAAGACGCTGATCTGGACCGGCATCCCTTCCTGGGCGGATAGGGAGTTACCGGATAGTAGAAAGAGCAACGTGCCGCCTAGCAGGAGACGAATATTGGTTGTCATGGAGGTTAATTTGGTCGCAAGATTCCGGCGATCACCCTTGGTTTTCACGAAAAAAGCCCCCGAAAATGCTCAACCGGACAATTCTCCGGCTCAACCGGACCATGGGATTGACCGGTGGTTAATGCGGCCGGTGCGATTGTCGCGTGAGGTGCCTGAACGGGGCGAGCACTGGAATTACGGGGGCGGATCCGGGAGTACTTTTCCGGCGAGCAGCCCGCAGGGCCAAGCCGACAGGCGCGCCGGTAAGGCACCGACCCCGGCATTGGCCGGGGACACGCCCGAAAAAGTCTGAAAAGGGCTACTTCAGCCCTTACCTATTTATCCAGCCAACGGATAAATTCCGCCGCCTTGGTCTTGGGTATGAATTGCGGGTCTGCCGCCGGGGGACTGAGTTCCAGTTCCAGCCGCCGGGTTTCCGTGCGCCGGTAGCCGACGACGCCGGCGCGGCCTAGCACCAGTTGGCGATTGGCCGGAAAAAACTCATCCGGGTCGGTCGCCTGCGCCACCTGCTCGATGGAATGCTCATAAGGGAAGCGTCGGCCGGCGGCGTTTACCAGGAAGGTGGTTTTTTCCAGGATGATGAAGTAAGCCACCTCTTCCGCTTCCACTACTTTTGAGTCGAGCGCACCGTGGATCAGAAAATTTCGGCGGTAGGTCGTTTCGGCTTGCTGTTCGGCTTCGGCGGCCCGCTCTAGTGCCGAGCGGTGCTGTTGTTGGGTGTAGAGCAAGTAATAGATGAGGTTAAGGAGGAGGCAAAACAGTGCAACGAGCGGTAGTTCCAGGTAAAAGACGGAGGTGTCCTCCAGGCGGATGTCCGGCAGGAAATTGAGGTAGATGAGTTCGCTGCCGACGGCTACAATCACGGGCAGCACGATGCCGTAAAAGAGGAGGGACGCAAAATGGGAGCGAATACCCACCGGGCCGACGGTGCCGGCGTGGAGGCGGCGGTAAAAATAACGCAGGTAGAAGCCGATCGCGTAGGTGCAGGCCAGGGCCAGCAGCAGGTCGGTATAATAGGAGGGTTGGCGCAACAAGCGGGCCGGCGAGTTCTCATTACCCACGTGAACGACCAGCACCGCCAGAAGTGGGTAAAGCCCGATAAACATCCAGCGGTCGTTGATGCGCATGGTTGAGGAGTTATTTACCAACCTTGTTATCCGGAGTAGTCCGTTCAGCTATTGGAGACACGACACTACTTTTTTGAGTTTGTTGTAAAATATATAATTAATCGTATTCTTTCTTGAGCATTTCCAGAAATTCGTCTGCATCACATATTTTTACTGACGGGAATTCAACTAATTTAAGAACATTAAAATGCTTGTCGTTGGTGACTATATAGTCAGTGTTCCCGCTGACTGCCGCATCGACATATTTATCATCGTCAGGATCTTGCGTTATTAATAACCAATTAAAAGAGACTTCCGTTTTAATTACGTTATTTAGATTTAATAAGAGATCGCCTAGATTATTTGCAACTTGAGCATTCGTTTTTTGTCCAATGATCTCAATATATTCTAACAAAATATCGCTTGTAATGACAAGAAAATAATCTCCCAATAATAACTTTTGAAAAATTGGCCTGTGGTGAGACGATTTCTTCAAAGCCATCAATAAAACATTGGTATCGAGGACAATCTTCATGGGCTATTTTTGCGGTAAGGAGTTCTCATATGTTCTTGGGACCATTCGTTTAATTTGGAATCATCCCAGCCCCTTTCTTCAAATATCCGGTCCATTTCGTCCGAGATTTTTTCGGCAAAATAATGGGTTAACATCTTCCTTATTTCTTCTAGCTGACTATCTTCCAGTTCATAGCTGAAAGTTTTAAGCAATTGAAGTTGTAGGTTAGTTAATGGTCTCGTTGATTCCATTGGTTTTATGTTTGTATATCGGTAACGACTAAAATCATCAAATCGTTTTGATGGTACACCCCTACACCTCGGTCCACTTCTCTTTTGAATTAGAACTAGCCACCACCCGCTCCACGAAATGCATGCCGCGTACGCCGTCGTGGACGGTGGGGAAATCGAGGTAATTTGCTTCCGGCTCCCGGCCGGCGAGGCGGGCGCGGACGGCGCGGGAAAAATTGTGGTAGATGTTGGCAAAGGCTTCCAGATAACCCTCGGGGTGGCCGGCGGGGATGCGGGTGGCCAGTTGAGCGGCTTCACACAGTTCGCCAACGCCGGTGCGGAAGACTTCGGTGGGGCGGTCCAGCCACTTGACCAGCAGGGTATTGGGCGTCATCTGGTGCCACTCCAGGCCGCCCTTCTCGCCGTAGGCGCGGATGCTGAGGGCATTTTCCTCGCCCGCGCTGATCTGGCTGGCGTGCAGGACGCCCTTTGCCCCGTTATCAAAACGAAGCAGGATATTACCGTCGTCGTCCAGGGCGCGGCCGGGGACGAAGGCGGTGAGATCGGCGCACAGTTCGGTGATGCGGAGGCCGGTAACGTATTCGGCCAGGTTCTCGGCGTGGGTGCCGATATCGCCCATGGCCCCGGCGATGCCGGAGCGGGAGGGGTCGGTGCGCCAGTCGGCCTGCTTCTGGTCGCTGTCTTCCAGTTTGGTGCTCAGCCAGCCCTGGGGATACTCGACCACGACCTTGCGGATGGTGCCGAACCGGCCGGCGGCGATCATGGCGCGGGCTTGTTTCACCATGGGATAGCCGGTGTAATTGTGGGTGAGGGCAAAAACGAGACCGGTGCTCTCCACCAGGGCGGCCAGTTCCCGGGCTTGCTCCATATTAAAGGCCAGGGGCTTGTCGCAAACGACGTGGAAGCCGTTTTCCAGGGCCATTTTGGCCGGGGCGAAGTGCAGGTGGTTGGGTGTGACGATGGAGACGAAGTCCATGCGCTCGCCCAGGGGAAGTTCTTTCTCGGCGCGGATCATGGTCTCGAAGTCGGGGTATACCCGGTCGGCGGGCAGGTAGAGGTCTTCACCTGACAGCCGGCTGCGCTCGGGGTTGGAACTGAAAGCCCCGCACACCAATTCAATTTGCCCGTCGATGGCCGCCGCCATGCGGTGTACGCCGCCGATGAAGGCACCGCGTCCGCCGCCCACCATTCCCATTCTGATCTTCCTTGCCATAGCTGTTGAAATTTTTGATTACTTTTAGCGGCGATCAAGGTAGCGAACCAATGGCAAAAAAGCTATCTTTCACGCTATTTCGTTGGCCACTTTTCCGCCCGCCACCGGGTAAGGTACTGATAATGAATCACTGACCGGCCCCGGCCGTAAACTTTCAGGGACTGAAATTCTAAATCACCATTATGCGCAAGCTGTTCGTTTTACTTTCTCCCGCTCTTTTCTTGCTAATCCTCGGTTGCGGTCAGCCCACCGCTGAAATGGCCGATGTGCCGGAAGTTCCGGCGGATAATCTTGCCACGCTGCCCGACCCCGCCCTGAATACCCTGACCGACGCGGAAACCGCCGACGGCTGGCTGCTGCTCTTCGACGGCCGTTCGCTCGCTTCCTGGCATCCGTATGGTAAAACCGATCAACCGACGCCCGGTGCCGCTTGGAAAGTGAATTCCGAAGAAGGGTTCTTTTACCTAGATAACTCCACTAAGGTGGACGGTCGCATCACGGGCGGCGGCGACATTATTACCGACGACTCCTATGAAAGCTATGAACTCTCGCTGGAGTGGCGCATCGATAGTTGCGGCAATAGCGGCATTATCTACAACGTGCTGGAAACACCGGAATACGATTACCCCTGGCTGACCGGCCCGGAAATGCAAATCCTGGATAACGACTGCCACCCTGATGCCAAGTACCCCGACCACCGCGCCGGCGATCTCTACGACCTCGTGGCCGTGCGCGAGCAAACCGTTCGCCCCGCCGGGGAGTGGAACGAGATTCGCCTGGTAAACCGCGCCGGCAACATCGAGCACTGGCAGAATGGCGTCAACGTGGTCAGCTACGATATGAACCAGCCCGCGTGGAAGACGATGGTGGCCGAGAGTAAATTCAAGGATATGCCCGACTTCGGCACCTCCAAGACCGGCCGCATTTCCCTCCAGGACCACGGGGACCGGGTAAGCTTTCGTAACGTGAAAATCCGCAAGCTGTAGGTTCCTTTTCTGCCCTTAATCACTAATCTTCATCGTCGATCATGCAAGCTACTACCAAAACCACCCCTTTCGCCGCCGTGCCGGAAAACCGCGACCGGCTGTTTCTGGCCGCCTGCGTGGCCCTCATCGTTACGTCGATGACCTTCGCCATCCGGGCCGGCATCTTGCCTAGCCTGGCGCAGGATTTCGGCCTGACGGACCAGCAACTCGGCTACGTGAACTCCATGGCGTTCTTCGGTTTTCCGATCGCCATGATGGTGGGCGGGGCGATCTATAATAAGGTGGGGCCCAAGGTACTGCTCTGGCTGGCCTTCGGTAGCCACCTGGTGGGACTGGTACTGACGATGGCTTCCGGTGGCTTCTGGGGGCTGATGATCTCCACCTTCCTGATCGGTTTTGCCAATGGATCGGTGGAAGCCGCCTGTAACCCCCTGATTGCGGATATGTATCCGGATAAGCAGACGGCGATGCTAAATAAATTCCACGTCTGGTTTCCCGGCGGCATCGTGATCGGGTCGCTGATCGCCTTTTTCATTGGAGACATAGTGAGTTGGCAGGTACTGATCGCGACCATGCTGGTACCGACGGCGGTCTACGGCTTCCTGATGCTAGGGCAGCATTTCCCTAAGGCGCAGAATATATCCAGCGACATGAAGGAGAATCTGGGCGGGGTCTTCAGTGTTTTGTTCATCTTTGTCGCCATCTGCATGACCATTACGGCTACTACCGAGTTTGGGGCCAACCAGTGGGTGGAACGCATCATGGGCAACGCCGGCGCGAACGCCATGATCCTGCTGGCCCTAACGGCCGGCCTGATGGCCACGGGCCGCTTTTTTGCCGGTCCGTTAGTGGAGCGGCTTAATCCGGTAGGCGTCCTCATCGGCTCGGCTGTTTTCGCGGCTTTGGGCTTGTTCTTGCTCAGCCAGTCTACCGGCGCGATGGTGTACGTGTCTACGGCCGTGTTCGCCATCGGCATCTGTTATTTCTGGCCCACCATGATCGGTTTTACGGCCGAGTATATCCCCAGTTCCGGTGCGCTGGGCCTGTCCCTGATCGGAGGCGCGGGGATGCTGGGTGCCGGTATCTGGAACCCTGTTATCGGCGGCTGGATCGACGGCAACCGTTCTGCGGCCCTGGAAGAGCGTCCGGCGCTGGTAGAAAACGTCCAGGATTACCTGACGAACAATCCCGCCTCCCTGGACGGCGTGGAAAATCCCGACGTGCTGACCGTTCGCTACACTGCCTACAAAGCCGCGCTGGAAGCCCAGGCTAAGGAGGAAGGAGTAGTTGCCGCCGATACGGAAGCCGCGATGGCTCCCATTAATGCCGTCGAACTGGCCGCCGGTCAGGGTACGCTGGCGCGGTTGATGTTTTTCCCACTGCTATTGATCGCGCTCTTCACCGGCCTGTATTTCTATATCCGGGGCCGAAAACCAAATGTCTCGGCGGCGGATGCGATCCTGAATAAGGATGCGATGGCCGCGCCGGGATCGGCACGGTAGGGAGGAACCCCGCGTGAGGTGCCTGGAGGGGACGTGCGTAGCACCGAGCGATTAGCGAAGCCCGCAAGGGACCGGCCCCGTTTCCGCGTTAGCGGAGCGGGGACACGCCCAAGAGGAGCGAATAAAACCGGTTGAAAACTAAGTGCGAAACAAAGGTAGCCGCCGGGCCAACCTTAGCCGCTGCACGGCGGTTTGACGAGCATGATGAACATAATGAAAACCTCCGCCGATCTGGAGGCTGCGCTGGCCGCCTCCGAAGATCAACCCATTATTATTTTTAAGGAAAGTGCTACTTGCCCCTTCAGCGCCGCCGCGCAGGGGGAGGTGACGCAGTTGAAGCACGACCTGCCGGTGTATGCCCTGGTGGTGCAGTATGCCAAGGAACTGTCGCAGGAAATAGCCGAGCAACTGGAGGTGGAACACGCCAGCCCGCAGGCCATTGTGGTGCACCGGCGCAAGGCCGTGAGCCACCACTGGCGGACGGAGATAAGTGAGGACAACCTGCGCAAGTCGGTGGCGGAAGTGGCTTAAGCAAAGCTATCTTCCATGCCAGCTACCCCCCCGGCCGAGCGGCCTCTTTTATTCGTAACCGGTGCCACGGGAAACTTGGGCCGCTACCTGCTGCCCGCCCTGCGCGCTACGGGCCGCTACCGCCTGCGGCTGCTGTACCGGCCGGAGAGTGGAAAAGATCGGGTGCAGGGGGATGACCTGGAATGGGTGGCGGGCGACCTGAACGACCAGTACGCGCTGGAAGACGCCATGCCGGGCTGCTCGGCCTGCGTGCACGCCGCCGCGCTGGTAGCCGTGCAATCGGGCCGCAGAGTGCGGGAAGCACTGCACCGCACCAACGTGGAGGGCACCGGAAACGTAATAAATGCCTGCCTGGAAACCGGCGTGAACCGCCTTGTTTACCTGAGTTCCGTGGCCGCGCTGGACCGCGACCGCACGGGTGAACCAGTGGACGAAAGCAAGTACCGCTCGGACCCTAAGGATGCGCCCACCAACTACGCTCGCTCGAAGGTACTGGCCGAGCGCGAAGTGTGGCGCGGCCGCGCGGAGGGCCTTTCTACGGCCATCCTCTACCCTTCCGTTATCCTGAGTGAAGGTGACTGGGACGGCGGCGGCCCGCCCGGGCTGTGGCGGCGGCTGGACGAAATATCCCGGTACTACCCCGCCGGCGGCACCGGCCTGGTTGCTGCGGCGGACGTGGCCCGGGCCGTGGTGAGCGTGCTGGAACGGGGGTTGGACGATGACCGTTTCGTGCTGAATGCCGCTAACTGGACTTACGAAAAACTTTTTGTCGCCATTGCCGGGAGCATCGGCAAGCCGCTACCCACCAGTCCCCTGCCGGAGACGCCCGCTAAACTGGCGGCGATGTGGGAAGACTGGCGTGCGCGCCTAAATGCTACCTACCACCCCCGCATCAGCGCGGATAGCCTGGAACTGGCCCGCCGCACCTATGCCTACGACGGCGGCCGCTACGCGCGGGAGACCGGAAATACGTATGAAGATATCGACACGATCATTCAACGAATCGGCGCGGCTTACTTCGAGCGGGTCGTAAGCTAGCGGCTGGCTAATTTAAAAACAAGAACGCCCGCAACCGATCTACGAGAGACCGGTCATACGGGCGTTTGTTGAGGTTGGGAGCGGATTCGAACCGCCGTACGAGGTTTTGCAGACCTCTGCCTAGCCACTCGGCCACCCAACCCTATCGCTCTGGAGCGACTGCAAATATAGGGCCGCAAGTGGCACATATAAAAGCCGGGGCGGATTAAAAGTTCCAGCATGGCGCATAAAGTTGTTCCGGCCGCTTAATAGATCACGGTTACGGTACGGCTAAACCGACGTTCCTCACCGGATTGGATGCGGTAGCTGATGACGTAAAGATAAACGCCCGCCGGCACGAATTTTCCGCGTGCCCTGCCATTCCACCGTTCGGTGGGATTATCGCTAACAAAGACCTGGCCGCCCCAGCGGTCGAAGATCAGCAGTTGGTAATCTTGCGGCGAGGGGCCGGGGCCAAAGTAGGGACCGAAATTCTGGTTTTCCGAGACGCGGGCGTTCGGGCTGAATACATTGGGCAGGTATAGATCAGGGGCGGGGGCCAGGCAGATGGTATTAGACCGGAATTGGCGGCGGCCGGGCCGCGTCTCGCCCTCGATGCGGGCTGTAATGCGCACGTAGTAGCAGGAGCCGAAGGGATCGGCCGGATCGGCAAAAGACAGCTCGCGGCCCGTGGCGAGGGCGGTGATGATTTCCTCCGTGCCATCATTATTGATACGCACCAGTTCGTATTCGATCTCACTCGCCAGTTCGCTGCCGAAAGCGGTCCACTGAAGCCGATTTGTGCCGCTGGTTTCGGTACCGGACAGAATAGTGGGAGTGACGAGATTGGAGGGAACCAGATTGCCGCATTCATCCTGGACCGTAAATCCAAAGGGGGCAGCGGCATTATCCGGTACGGGCAGCAGCAGGTCAGCCAGATTGAAGTCGGCTAAATTGTAATCCGGGAAGGCTTCCGAGTTGCTACTTAGGAGAGTCAGTCGAACAACCGCCGCAGCCGGCCCGACCGATCCTTCGATAAACAGGCGGTTGTCCGGCGTGAAAGTAGCTCCCGCCGCCCTGGCGAAACTGACCGTTCCCGGCACATCCGGGGCGCGGAAGCACAACTGTACCGTACGAAAGCGTTCCTGCGTTCCGTCAATGATGCCTTCCACGTATATACACACACTATCCTGGCTAGCAAACCCAAAATAACCGATATCCAACGGCGAGTTATCCATGCCATTGATTAGAAACGGTCCGCCGTTGAGTGAACCGAATATATCCAAGGCGTCCGGCCGTTGCAGGCGCGTGGTATCCAGGTTGAGGAAGCGGGCAATGAAGATTAAGTTACAACCACCGGCATCAAGAAACATGGTATCCGTCAGTACTACCGGTCTTACTTCGGCGGCAAACAGGCTATTATTCCCACAGCCGTCAATGGCCGTAATGGTGTAGGTGTGCATCCGCTCCCGGCTGCGTACCCGCGTCCCGGAAACTCGGATCGGAGAACAGCGTCGAAGTGCCGTCCGAATACCGTATCCAGCGGCACAAAGCCGGTCAGTTCCTGCCGGTAAATCACGTAGGCCACCGTTTGGGGCGAGGGGCTGGGTGTCCAGACCAGTTGCAGCACACTATCCACCACGCTCACGTAGCGGATGTCCACCATCTCTGGCAGGCGGTTATTCAAGGTGTCGCTATTCGGGAAAATGATGCCGGGGCAGTCGTATTCATAGCGCAAAAAGTAAAACCGTTCACCGCCGGCTGGAACGTTATCAAACAGGTTATCCTGATTCGGGTCGGATAATTCGGCGATGATTGTATACGGGCCGTCAGGATTATCGGCGCGGTAAACCAGCGTCCTCAGAAAAGGGCCGCAGGTGGACAATGGCGGATTGGTCCACTGCAAGGTGTCGTTGGTTACGCAATCAAAAACGGGAACGGTAGCCTGTCCGGCCAGCGGGGCGGCGGAGCAGAATAGAACGGTCAGAAGAAAGGCAAAGAATAAAAATCGTTTCACGGCAGTACATTCGACAAGCGTCCCCCGCCACACGGGCGGGGGACGCTAGAGGGTTAACGAATGTAACGCCCGGTCGTTCGGCGATCTTGTCAGCAGACCATCATTTCACCTCCTCGCGCAACTCGCGGCGCAGAATTTTACCCACGTTGGTCTTCGGCAAGTCATCCCGAAATTCCACTTCCTTCGGTACTTTGTAGCCGGTCAGTTCCTGGCGCGCGAATTCGATCAGTTCCTTTTCGGTCAGCGACTTTTCTTTTTTCACCACGAACACCTTGACCACTTCGCCCGATTTTTCATTCGGCACACCCACGGCGGCCACTTCCAGCACCTTGGGGTGCGCGGCCAGCACGTCCTCCACCTCATTGGGGTAGACGTTGAAGCCCGACACCAGGATCATGTCCTTTTTGCGGTCCACGATGCGGAAAAAACCATCCTCTTCCATCAGGCCCACGTCACCGGTGCACAGCCAACCGTCCTTGATCGTCTTGGCGGTTTCCTCGGGGCGGTTATAGTAGCCCTTCATCACCTGCGGCCCCTTGATCTGAATCTCGCCGCGCTCGCCCGGCTTGGCCGGGCGGTTTTCTTCTTCCTCCCAGATGCGCATATCCGTGCTCGGCAGCGGAATGCCGATGGTGCCCAGGCGGCCGGCGGCCGTCAGCGGGTTCATGCTGGCGCAGGGGCTGGTCTCGGTCAGGCCGTAGCCCTCGCTCAGTGGCACGTCGGTCACCTGCTGCCACTTCTCGCCCACGGCTTTTTGCACGGCCATGCCGCCGCCCACGGTCAGTTTCAGGTTGGAGAAATCGAGCTGCAAAAACTTCTTGTTGTGCAGCATGGCATTAAACAGGGTATTCACGCCCGTCAGGCCCACCGGGTTAGACGATTTCCACTCCTTCACCAAGCCCGTCGATATCGCGTGGGTTGGTGATCAACACATTACACACCCCGTGGCTAAAGGTAGCCAGGCAGTTCACCGTAAAGGCAAATACGTGGTAGAGCGGCAGCGGGCACAGCATATTGCCGGTTGCCTCGTTCATGAACGAGGTCAGCCACGCGCCCGATTGCAGGCAGTTGGCCGCCAGGTTGCGGTTGGTCAGCATCGCTCCCTTGGATACCCCCGTGGTGCCGCCCGTATACTGCAGTGCCACCGTATCGCCGGGCAGGTTGGTAAAGGTGGGTAGTTTATGCTGCTTGCCTTCGCTCAGTGCCGTGCTAAAATCCACCGAGTTCGGCAGATCGTAGTCGGGCACCATCTTCTTCACGTTGCGCACCACGAAATTAACGAGGTGCTTCTTCGGAAACGACAGCAGCTCGCCCAGACTGGTCACGATCACCGTATTTATCTCCGTATTTTTGATGATGGCTTGCAGATTGGACGCGAAATTTTCCGCAATCACGATCGCCTTGGCACCCGAGTCGGTAAACTGGTGCGCCATCTCGCGCGGCGTGTACAGCGGGTTGGTGTTCACCACGATCAGGCCCGCCCGCAGGGCACCGAACAGCGCAATCGGGTACTGCAGCAGGTTGGGCATCATCAGCGCAATCTTGTCGCCCGGTTGCAGGCCGCGGTAGGTCAGGTAGGCCCCGAACTGGCGGGAGTAATCGTCCACCTGCTTATAGGTCAGCGTTTTGCCCATGCAGCTAAATGCGGGCAGTTTGGCGTATTTGCCAAAGGCTTCTTCAATTATTTCCAGCAGGTTCTGGTACTGGTCGGGGTCAATGTTGGCGGCAATTCCGGTGGGGTACTGGGCTAGCCAGGGGCGCTGATCGGTAGTCATTCGTGTTCGGTTAAGCTTTAGTTGGCCAAAGTACGATAAAAAGATGGAAAGATACTGCGCCCGAAATAGCCGGGGGCGAAACGTATTGCTTTAAAGAAAGCGGGGAGGTATTTTGTTTCGGGCGTGTCCCCGGCCGCCCTCGGCCGGGGACACGCCCGCATCAGCGGGGCGGCGGCACGCCACAAAAAAGCATACCTTCATTGCCTAAAAGCTTGTCTAAATTTTTACTTCCTGAGAATTAAGCATTTAAGAACCTGGCGTCATAAAAACGGACTTACGTAACCCGCTATGCGCGCAAGTTTTTATCTAGCCGGAACCTTAACCACGAAGTAGCCGCGAAGCGAATCATTGATTCTCAATTCTTAAAAATTTTAGACACGCTCTAATTGAAAAACCGGTGATGGATAGCTAAACCGACCTCGCCAGAACCAGCTGCTCCATGAAATACAAATTACCCGTCCCGCCCGCCGTAACGGAATGGCGGTTCCTGCCCGACCGTACCGTACCGGCCACTAATCCCTTTGGCGGACTAACCGTGGGAGAAGAGGCGGCGGCCCACTGCGTGCGACCGGAAACGGAAGAAATCGTGCGGTTGGCGGAGGGCGGATTCCGGGGCGTGATCCAGTTGCTGGGGCCTCACGGGCGGGGAAAAACCAGTGCCCTGCGCTACCTGAGCCGGCGACTGGACGCTGCCCGAATGATGGAACCGGGGAAGGAATCAGCGGACCTGAAAACGAGGCATGACGGACCGCTTTTACTGGACGGTATCCACCTGCTGCCACTGCGGGAGCGGCTGCGGTTGTACCGGGACGTGCCGCTGTTGATCCTGACCACACATTATCCGCGTACGACGGCCATCAGGCTGGCCGGGCGGCATAATCGGGTATTCCGTTACGATGCCATCAAGATAAGTTGGTTGCGAACCATTATCTTGCGGCGGCTGGCCCTACTCTCGCCGGAACCCGAGCAGTTGCTGCCCACGGACCGGACCCTGAAGGAACTGATCGACTATTTCGGGCACGATTATCGGGGGTTGATGCAGCACCTGTATGATGAATGGCAACGCAGTAGCCGGCCTACGCAAAATCACCTCTCCCATGCTTCAAATACGTAACGATTTCCTGGATATCGACATCGACAACGCCGATGAATTGACCACTTACGCGGACGGGGAAGAAGTGCGCGGCACCATCCGAATCCGGGCGCACCAGGACGTTACATTCTTGGAAATACGCGGCTCGGGGCAGCAGGAACTGAGCGGTAAGCTGGTAAAAAAACAGCATGCCTTCGGCACCCGCCAATTACACGGGCCGCTTACCGTTTTGGCGGGTGAGGAAGTGACCATCCCCTATACTTACCCGCTTGAAATAGACCAGCCGAGCTATAGCGGCAAGAACGCACAATTGACTTACAATTTGCAATTCGATTTCGACCTGAACCGGGAGACCGAGCGGATGGTGGAGCAGGCCGCCCTGAAGAAACTGCGGCTGCTCAATTTTTTCAACGCCGAGCGCGACCTGAAGCCCGTTTTGCCCATCGAGGTGACACCGGCCCGTGCCGATTATCAGGTTCCGGTGGGCAAGTATCCCGTGGAGGGAGGGATTGCCGGGACCATGACCTTTGGCGTAATGGTAATGGCTGCGTTTTTCGCGTTTTTCCTGAGCAACGCATTCGATATATCCTTCCTTTACCTGATAATCCCGCTGGTGGGGGCGGCACTGGCCTTTGCCGGTTACCAGTGGTTCGTGAAATCACTTTTTGAAAAAGTGACGCTGGAAATCGTTAGCGCGGACGAACGCGGCCTGGAAGTGCGGCCCCGCTTTCCGCGCAACGGTCACCTGATCCAGGAGGGAAAACTGGCACTAGTCTGCCGGGAGATAGTAACCGACCGGCGGGGAACCAAGACCAGCACCTACCGCGAGAAACGCTATACCGACGCCGCCAAACCTTTTTCCACGGCCGGGCTGCTGCCCACCTCCCGCCGCCTGTTCTGGCCCGACCCCACGGACCGCCCCCTGCCCCCGAGCCTGAAGCTGGGCGACCTGGAGTTTCGCTGGGACGTGGAACTGGAAATCCGCTTCGGTCCCGGCCTGAAGAAAACCTTTACCACCCGACTTCCCGTCACCAGCGCCGGCCCGTCCGAACCCGGTAGCACCCTGGACCTCCACGCCCGCCCCGCCGAACCCGAAACGGACTGGCAGTACCGGGATGGGGAATGGCGTAGTGGGGGAGAATAATTCTGTGGTTTCCCCCCCGGCCCCCCGAAGGAGGGAGATTATTTTCTTAAAAAATTTTTCGTCAAAAGACGAGGAAACGTGTACTCGCAGGCTAATCTAAAGTACCAAACTCCGAGGAGCCTGCGACGATCACCGAAGGTAAATACCAGACGCGCAGCGTCCTACTAAATTACGAGGCGAAGCCCCCCCCCTATGCAGCAAATAGCCGTCTTCATCTCCGGCACCGGCTCCAACGCCCGCGTGCTCATCGACTACCTGGCCCGCAGCCCCGTGGGGCGGGTGCGCCTGCTGGTCGCTAACCGAGCCGATGCGCCGGGCCTGCAAATGGCCGCCGAGCGCGGCGTGGAAACCCTGGTGCTGGACCGGCGTGAGTTTTACGACACCGAGAACCTGCTGCAGGAATTGCGGCGGCGGCGGATCGAGTTCATCGCCCTGGCGGGCTTCCTGTGGCTGGTGCCGCCCTACCTGGTGCGGGCCTACACGGGACGGATGGTGAACATTCACCCCGCGCTGCTGCCAAAATATGGGGGCAAGGGCATGTACGGCCGCCACGTACACCGCGCCGTGCGGGCGGCGGGCGAGGACGAGTCGGGCATCACCATTCACTGGGTAACGGAAGAATACGACGAGGGCAACGTCATTCTGCAGGCCCGCACGCCGCTGGCTGCCGGTGATACGGCCGAGCAAATCGGGGCGCGGGTGCTGGAATTGGAGCACCGGCACTATGCGCCGGTCGTGGAACAACTTTTACAAAAAAATATACGTTCCAAATTTTAGCTCCTCCCGCGCCCACCGGTGGCGGGTCGGCTATACCATATATAGCGTCGCTTTTCTTTCGGCTATCCATTCATCATACCCATCAAACCTATGCAGTCTAATCTCATCCGCACCGGCGGTCCTACGCGTTATTCCCTCCTACCCAGAGTCTTTTTTCTGCTCCTGGCCTGTTGCCTCACCGGAGCCGTATTCGCCCAGAAACCCAACTACAAGAAATCCCGCAAGGAAGCCGAGGCCGCCCTGGAAGAAGCCGACTACTACCAGGCCGCCGAGAAATACCGCGAAGCCTGGGAGGCCAAGCCCGGTAAGGAAGAACTGATCTATCAGGCCGCCGAGAATTACGTGCTGGTGCGCGATTACCGCGCCGCCGCCGAGGCCTACCAGTTTCTCCAGGCCGAAGCCGACGACTATCCGCTCATCGCCCTCAAGTACGCCCGCGCCCTCAAGCAGGACGGCCAGTACGACAAGGCTCGCGAGACTTTTACGCGCTTCATCGAAGCCTATTCCGGTACCGACCGGCCCATTATGCGCGACATCGTGGCCAACGAATTGCAGGGCATCGACCTGGCCAAGAGTATGGCGGGGCGCAACGCCAACGGCATCACCCTTAAGCGGCCGGCCAAGGAGGTCAATTCCGAAAATAATGAGTACGCCCCCGTACCGCTCAGTGCCGACCAGATCTACTTCGGCAGCACCCAGGGCGGCGAGGCCCGCCTCTACGAAAGCACCAACCAGGCCGGCACCTGGGGCAAGGCGGTCACGCCCAACGGATTCCCCGTTATCGAAGACGGTTTCTACGGGGGCGGTAGCATCTCGGCCGACGGCGCGCGCTTTTACTTCAGCATCTGCAACGAGCAGGACGGCTGGGAAAACATGAACCAGAACTGCGAGATCTACCTCACGCGCCGCACCGCCTCCGGCTGGTCGCAGCCCGAGAAGCTGCCCGATTTCATCAATGCCGCCAAGACCAATAACACCCACCCCAGTTCCATCGTGCTGGGCGGGCAGGAGTATCTCTACTTTTCCTCTAACCGGCCCAACGGCCGCGGCGGCATGGACATCTGGTACGCCGTGCGCGACCTGGGCGTGGATGCGCTCGACTTCAGTTTTCCGGTTAACCTCGGCCCCGTCATCAATACCCTCGGCGACGAGATCACACCCTTCTACCAGCCCGAGGTCAATTCGCTCTTCTTCTCCTCCAACGGCCACCCCTCCCTGGGCGGTCAGGACATCTTCAGCTCCGTGGGCGAAGACATTAACTGGACCGCGCCCGCCAACGCGGGCCTCCCCCTCAATTCCAGCGCGGAGGACTACGGCTACGCCATCGACCGCATGGGCTTCGGCACCGGTTTCCTGGTCTCCAACCGTCCCTTCGGCGGCGTGAAAAACAACACCCGCGAGACCGACCTGTTCAGCTTCAGCACCGGCGCGGGCCGCATCATCCTCTCGGCCGCCGTTTACGACAACCAGGCCGGCAGCCTGCTGAATAACGTTAACGTAGCTATCCTGCAAATCTTCGATGACGGCGGCGAAACGCCCCTGGTCAACCGCATTTTCCCCGACGGCAAGTACCGTTTCGACCTCCTGCCCAACCGCCGTTATCGCGTGGAAATCGCCCGCGAGGGTTACCAGCCCGCCAACTACACCGTCAGCACCAACGTGGCCGGCGAGGTCAGCTACGGCCGCCCGCTTTTCCTGGAGCCGCTGGCCGCCGGTGCCGGTGCTATGCCTACCACGGCCTACACGCCGCCGCCCACGCCGCCCGCCGTTACGCCCACGCCCCGCCCCATCGACCCCGCCACCGGCCAGGAATACACCCAGCGCGCGATGGCCGATAAGGATAACCTGCGCTACCGGTCCGTCGCCCCCCGCTTCGAGGGCACCTACTACAAGGTGCAGGCCATGGCCGTCCGTGATTTTAACCCCAACGACGGCCAGTACGTCAAGCTCACCAACGTAGGCACCCTCGAATCCGAAGCCCTGCCGGAGCGCAACCTGATCCGCGTCCTGGTGGGCACTTTCTTCAATGACGCCGATGCCAAGCAGGCCCTGGATAACGTGCAGCGGTCCGGTTTTCCCAGCGCCTACCTGGTGCGCTACGACGACGGCACGCGCTACGGGCGGGTGAATTTGGACTAATGTAGTTTTTGGGCGTGCCCCCAGCCCTGGCGGGCGTGGGGTCGGCGCCCTCCGGGCTTCGCTACCGCTCGGCACTACGTGCGCTTACGCCCCTGCGGGCACCTCACGCGGGTTCACCGGCTACGTATCATGCCGGCGGCCTACCTCCGGATTTGGAGGTAGGCCGCCGGTGTAAGGTATAGGCCCGAACATCACTCCAACCGCACCACCCGCTTCACCACCCAAAAACCATCCACCTCCAGCATCAAAATGGATACGCCCACCTGCCGCACCGGCAATGACCGGTTCCTCGTCCGGCCGCTCGCGATCTCTGCGCCGTCGATGGTATACAGTTTGTAATTGACCTCCGCGTCGATGCCGTTAATGTGAACCAGGCCGCTGGTGGGGTTAGGGTAAACGACGATGTCATGCCGCTGTTGCGGGTCCATCACGGCCGTCGTGATCCAGGTGCTATCGCAGGGGTAGGGGACGAACTGGTAACTGACGATGTTATTATCGAAGCAGCGGATTTGCCGGATATTGTTGGTGATATTGTCGTTAACGAAACCGATGGGCAGGCGCAGGTCGCCGTAGCTCGTTCCAACTGATTCGATGACCTCAAAGAAATTCTCAATCGTTCCGACACCCAGCGTAGAGCGGCAAAATTGCACCTCGTGCTCTACTCCGTTCAGCAAGACATTCCGGATCGAATCCACGTACACGACAACTGAATCGGGTTCCGCCGCGCCGGGGTTTTTATAAGCAATGGTGTAAAGGCTGTCATTACCGAAATCGTAATTGAGCTGATAATCCTGCAATTCCTCGTCCCAGAAATAAACCCTGTTTCCCTCCTTTAGCATATAGCAAGGGCCGCTCACAAATTGAGGATCGAGGAAAAAGGCATTTTCCCCCTGCCACTGCACCGTGTCGATGATCTCATACACCTGAGGCTTGGTTTGCGCAACCGGGATGTTGACGGCCTCGTACGTCCACTTGGTACCGATGGAATAGGGCTGGGGCGTGTCGTTGATGCGGATGATATCGTTGCAGGGGTAGTTTTCCAGGCAGCCGTTTTCGTCCGCTAACAATATCCAGGTTCGGTAAGCATTCCGTCCCAACTCAGTTGCCGTGGATAACTGAGCCGATAAGTTGACGGCAATCGCAGCAAAGCAGCACAATAAGGCGCACTTCATAGTAAGGGTATTTAGATAAATCTGCTAATCACTTGTAATATAGGAATTAAGCGTGTGAACGTAAATTAATCTGATTGAAAAATTATAATCGGTCACTCATCCGACCAAAATAAGAGCGTGTCTAAAATTTTTAAAAAATTGAGGATCAATGATTCGCTTCGCGGCTACTTCGTGGTTAAGGTTCCGGCTAGACAAAAAATCACGCGCATAGTGGGTTACGCAAGTTAGTTTTTGTGACGCCAGGTTCTTAAATGTTTGGTTCTCAGGAAGTAAAAATTTAGACACGCTATAAGTCCATTAAAGGATGATTTTTGCCATGAGCAAAACGGGCGAGCACTATTCCCCCGCCAAACCCCTACATTAGCCCCCCACCTCCCACCGCAACCCACCAAATTTCTGCCGCATGCCCCACTGGCTACAACCCCTCACCCTCGAACGCGACCCGGTCCGGCTCATTCCCCTGCAAACCGAGCACCGGGAGGAGCTACTTCAGGCCGCCGCCGACGGGGAGTTGTGGAAAATCTGGTACACCTCCGTCCCCTCGCCGGAAAGTATGGATACCTATCTGGCTACCGCGCTACTGGAAAGAGCGGAAGGGCGCGGCCTGCCGTTCGCCGTCGTGCACCAGCCGAGCGGACGGGTTATCGGCTGCACCCGCTATTACGAAGTAGACGCGAAAAACCGGCGGCTGCGGATCGGCTATACCTGGTATGCCCGCAGCTACCAGCGCACCGCCGTCAATACAACTTGCAAGTACCTGCTGCTGCGCCACGCTTTCGAGCAACTCGACTGCATCGCAGTGGAGTGGGAAACCAACTTCCATAACCACCCATCGCGCCGGGCCATCGCCCGCCTGGGGGCCAAGCAAGACGGCATCCTGCGCAACCACCGCATCGACTCCGACGGCTGCCTGAGGGATACGGTGCTATTCTCCGTCATCGCCTCCGAATGGCCGACGGTGAAAAAATCGCTGGGGTTTGAACTGACGAAGCGGGAGGAGTAAACCGCCGATCTTTTATCCCCCGATCTCGGTTGTAGAAAACTCAACCCACGCACCATGTCCCAGACCGAGCAACACCCCCTCTTCCCCAGCGGAGACTGGACGGGGTTTTACACCTACGCCTCCGGCCCGACGGCAGTGAAGCACCCGATGGATTGCCGCCTGCAATTTATCGACGGCCGGGTCAGCGGCGAGGGGGTGGATGACGTGGCTGCCTTCCGATGGACGGGCACCTACGACACCGCCCTGCTGACGTGTAAGCTAGTAAAGCAGTACCTCGGCCGCCATGCGGTTAGTTATGACGGGCAAGTGGACGAAAACGGGATTTGGGGAAACTGGCACCTGGAAAACTTCACCGGCGGTTTTCATATCAAGCCCCGCGACCCTGGGGCGGAGGAAAGCGAGATAGCGGCAGCAAAAGAGGTCAAAAAGAAAGTAGGCGCAGCCGGGGCATAAGGTCGGATGGGAAACATTTTCCGGCCGGACAGTCCACCAAATGGGTCGAACGGCTGTTCAAGCCACTGAACCGTTCATCTTAGAGCGTGTCTAAAATTTTTAAGAACTGAGGATCAATGATTTAGGGTTCTGGCTAGATAAAAACTTGCGCGCATAGCGGGTTACGTAAGTCAGTTTTTATGACGCCAGGTTCTTAAATGCTTGGTTCTCAGGAAGTAAAAATTTAGACACGCTCTTATTATCAGTCTGGATGCCATCCGGAAGTTAATGCTTCCAAAGACGGCGGACGAAACCGGCGGCCCGACCGTCTCTTTCCTATGTTCGATTTTTTCCTGACCATTGCCCTGGTCTACTTCGGTTACCGGGCCTACAACTACTATACCTCCACGCAGCGCAAGCTAAAGGAACGCGACCGCGATGACGAGATCGATCACGGTAGCACCCGGCCGCCGGGCAAAACCCGCCGGGACGACGATGACTTTATCGACTTTGAAGAAATAAAATAAGCTACCCTTGTCCGAATCAATCTTTGACCGCATCGGCGACTGGGTCGTCTACAAGAACAACCAACTCATTGCCTTCAACAAGCCCGTTAACGTCTCCGTCCAGCCGGACCGGACGGAGGGGATGTCGTTGCAGCAACTCGGTAGTGCCTACGCGCAGAACCAACTCGATCTCATTCACCGGCTGGATCGCCCAACTTCGGGCGTAGTCCTGTTCGCCAAAAAGAAGGGCGCGTTGACTGACCTCAACGAGCAATTCCGTTCCGGGACGGTGGGCAAAAAATACCTCGCCATCGTGGGTGCCCGCCCGCCGAAAGATTCCGGCGAGTTGGTGAATCACCTTAAGAAGCAGGGCCGCAAAAACGTCATCGAGACCGTGCCCGCCGGCACCGAGGGCAGCAAGGAGGCCCGCCTCACCTACAAAGTCGTCGGCGAGAGCGAACGCTATTACCTGCTGGAGATCGAACTCCAGACCGGGCGGCAGCACCAGATCCGGGTCCAACTGGCCGCCATCGGCAGCCCGGTGCGCGGGGATACCAAGTACGGTTTCAAACGTGCCAACCGGGGCGGGGGAATCGACCTGCATGCCTGGCAACTGGCCTTCGATCACCCCGTCAGCGGCGAGCGCGTAGAACTGGCGGCCGCGCCGCCGGACACGCCCGTGTGGGGCGCGTTCGAGGAGTACATCGGTTCGGCATCCCCCTCATTCACCGAAGAAGAGTAGAGACGCGACACCTCGCGTCTCCAAATGGCAATGCCATTTGGATATACAAGTTCCAATGGAAGATACGCGACACCTCGCGTCTCCAAATGGCAATGCCATTTGGATATACAAGTTCCAATGGAAGAGACGCGACACCTCGCGTCTCCAAATGGCAATGCCATTTGGATATACGAGTTCTAATGGAAGAGACGCGACACCTCGCGTCTCCAAATGGCAATGCCATTTGGATATACGAGTTCTAATGGAAGAGACGCGACACCTCGCGTCTCCAAATGGCAATGCCATTTGAATGTCTGATGTAAGCTGTACGATTTGTGATGTTTTCGAGCGGAACAACCTCCCCCTCCCGGGGTCGGGGGGAAACACTACTCCTTCCCCGCCTCCGGCACCGCAAGATACCCGCCTTCCAGGTTATACAGATTTTCAAAGCCCTCTTCCGCCATCAGCTCGCAGGCGCGGGCACTACGGCGGCCGCTTCGGCAGTAGACGAGGTAGGTCTTGTCTTTCGGTAATTTAGCGATGCGCTCCGCGAAATCGGGTGCCTTGTAGTCGATCTCGATGGCACCGGGGAGCAAGCCCTCGGTAGTTTCGGCGGGAGTACGGACATCGAGTACGATCACGTTCTCGGAGCGGGGGTAGTTAAGGAAACGCTCGGGCGGGATATTTTCGTAGCCGGCCGGCTGACCGGCTGACGGGCCGTCGGGCGAGGAATCGGTTTGGCTAGTTGGGTCGGCCCCACAGGAATTGAGCAGAAAGAGGCAGGTGAGGAAGACGGAGGTTTTCATGGTAGGAATTATTCAGGGGTAGACGAACGCACCGCTTGCCAGGTAGCGAGTCCGCCGTCCAGGTGGAGGAGGTGATTGAAACCGGCATTGCGCATTAGGGTGCAAGCGCGTACGCTACGGCGGCCGCTGCGGCAGTAGACCAGGTAGGTGCGGGAAGTATCGAGTGACTCCATGGCCTCCAGGAAACCCGGGCCGAGGTAGTTGATGTTGCTTGCAGCGGGTAAATGGAAGGCTGCGAACTCACCTTCGGTCCGCACATCCAGCGGGATGACATTACCCTCCTCGCGAACGGCATCGAATTCGGCCGGGGAGACGTTGGTCAACTGTTGCTTGAGCAATTGCCAGCGGGGCACGGGCCAGGCGGGCGGGGTCTCGGGCATGGGACGGAGGTTTACGTGTCTTAGCAATACGCGGACCGGCTAAAGCTCGTTCACCTGCCGGGGGAATAAATTCGGCGGATATTCCTCTTCCCGGACCAGGGATGGGAGCCGGCGGAGCGTTAGCGACGAGCCCGCAGGGCCAAGCCGACAGGCGCGCGGCGGAACAGCCCGGCCGGCCGCTCCCGCAGGGGCGGGCGGGGGCCACGCCACAACTTGCTTAAAAACAAAACCGGCCGACCGGGGAGCAAGTCCCCGATCGGCCGGTCTAAAATTGAGATCGAATGATCTTAGAGCGTGTCTAAATTTTTACTTCCTGAGAACCAAGCATTTAAGAACCTGGCGTCATAAAAACTGACTTACGTAACCCGCTATGCGCGCAAGTTTTTATCTAGCCGGAACCTTAACCACGAAGTAGCCGCGAAGCGAATCATTGATCCTCAGTTCTTAAAAATTTTAGACACGCTCTTAATTGCGGAAATCATCGGTAGCCATCGGGATGACCACGCGGTTCTCGCGCAGGCTGGTTCCCACGGGCTGCGTTTCACCCAACCCAATCTGGCTCAGACGACCGGTATCCACGCCCTTGCGCACCAGGTAATCGTAGGCGGCCTGCGAGCGGCGTTCGGATAGGGCCTGATTGTAGGCGTCCGAGGCGCGCCGATCGGCGTGGCCTTCCAGGCGAACCGTGAAAGCGGGATCGGCCTGGAGGAAGGTGACCACCTGGTCGAGGATGCTCATATCCACCTGGCTCAGATCGTCCATGTCGGTGGGGAAATAGAGGCGCGAGATGGTAACCATGCCGGTGGCGGGGTCATAGCTGATGTCCTTCAGGTCGGACGTCAGCGAGGTCAGGCGATTGTCGCGATCGGTGCGTGACTCGCCTTTGGGGCCTGCGGGACAACCATCATTAGCCTTCGTTCCGGCCTCATCGGGGCACTTATCGTCCTTATCGGCCACGCCGTCGCCGTCACGGTCGGGGCAACCGCGTACGGTACCGGCCTGGGTGGGGCAGTCATCGTCCTTATCGGCAAAACCGTCGCCATCACCATCGGGGCAACCGTTCAGGGTACCGGCCTCATTGGGGCACTTATCGTCTTTGTCGGCTACGCCGTCGCCGTCGCTATCGGGGCATCCCTTCAGGGTGCCGGCCTCGTTGGGGCAGTCGTCGTTTTTGTCGGCAAAACCGTCGCCGTCACTATCGGGGCAACCGGCCAGATTAGCCTCACCGGCCTGATCGGGGCACTGGTCGTCGCGGTCGGCAATACCGTCGCCGTCACGGTCGGGACAACCCTGGGTATTAGCGGGTCCGGCCTCGTTGGGGCAGGCGTCCACGTCGTCCTTGATACCGTCTTTGTCGGCGTCGTTGCTCTTACCAAAACCGGTGGAGAACTGCAGGCCGGTAAACACGTAGGTATCGTCCTTATCGGGGTTTCCGGCGCGGCTTACGCCGTCCAGGTAATCGGTAGCGATGGGGCGGAAGCCGATATCGAGCGAAATGCTAGATTTTGGCGAAATATTGAACCGCAGACCGCCACCCAGCGGGAAGGTGAGCTTGCGGGTATCGAAGTCAGCGGCCTGATCCAGGGGTACGCCCGCATTGGTCATATTGTTATTGAAATCCACTTCGGGCTTCGACCAAATCGCGTAGCCCAGCCCTCCGTAGAGGTAGGGCGATATGGTGCGGCGGCGGCCGCCTAGCGGAAAAATTTCCAGAACCAGGCCGGGTTCAAAAATTGTGGTGCTCGCCTTAAACCCGCGGGCCGCCTGGGCGGCATCTTCGCTTTTCGTGTCGTCACCTTCCAGCTTACCGTAGAGCGCGTGCAGGCGCAGGGCCAGGATGCCACCCAGGCGGCGGCGGACCATAATGCCACCGGCCAAATTAGGCTGGTTGAGGAAAATAATATCATTTTCAATCAGTTCGCCTCCCATTGAGGACGTGCCGACCTGGAGTCCGATTTCCCAAGGGGGATTTTCCGACTGCGCGTACAGGCCGAGGCAAGCGGTTAGAAAGAGTGCGGTGAGTAAATGCTTGAGCATATTGCTGAATTAAAGGTTGTGGATAATTGGGGCTACTTGCCTGATAGGCGGCAAAATACAGTTGTAGAAGGCGTGTTGCGCGGCCGGTGTTCGTAGCGGGCCGCGAAAGTACGTCTTTGCAAAAGGCGGGTGTACGAAAGAGGACTGAAAAAGTTGGGTTTCGAGCAATTAATTTTGGGCGTGTCCGGCCGGCTACCGCCGGCCGGTCGGGCCGTCCGGCACTCTCTCTATATTCAGGGCGCATAGCAATGCGCCCTTACATCTCGTTCAGACAACGCCTCCCACCCCTCACGCAAACTCAGTCTCCGGCGCTACCGTTTACCGGCCTGGTGCGGCCTCTTCCTCAGCGGGCTACGTTAAAAGCGTGTTAGGGGCGGCAAAAGCCGGCCGGGAGGTGTACTTTTGCGCTTCTTTCCCACGTTGGAAGAAAGGCGCGTCTGTCAGCTCCCCGCGAGCGAGGCGGTGCGTTCACTCGGGTTTTTTCGAATTATCTATTTTATCAGAAGGTTGCGCCGGCGCGTGGTCGTGCTTGGCACGGCCGGCGGCGGGCCACGTCGCCTCGGTCGCCATTAATCCCGCGACGAAACATATCCTATGCTGCATTCCATTACTCCGCTCCCCTCCCTCGGAAAGTTGTTGCTATCGGCCGCCCTGTTTTTTTGCTCCGTCGGCTTTCTGCACGCGCAGCAACCCCAACTCATTGTAGCCGATGGTAAAAAGGCACCCAGCGACCTGCAAAAAATGCCCTGCACCAACGACGCCGGGACCGTGGCGGGCTTCGGCCCCTTCCAGGGCATGAGTAGCGATTTTTCCGTGCCCGATATTTTCCTTTGCCAGGGCGACCAGATCTTCATCAACCATGCCGGCGACGAGGTACTGACCGGCGACCCGCAGCCCGGTACGCCCGCCGGTATCGGCTACGGCTTTTTTATCAATCCGCCGACCGTAAGTGGACCCACGCTCAATGACATCGTTATGGGTAACGATGTGCTGGTGGCAGTCAATTCCCCGCCGCTGGGTATGTACATCGCCACGGGCGGTACGTTGGGCGGCGACGATACCTTTATCAATAACGGTAGTATCCAGGCGTTCTTCACCACCACCGGCCAGCCCGATCCCGTTCGGGTCTGGTTCGCTCCCATGACCTTCGATGCCCTGGAGATGGCAACTATGCTGGCTCAGTATGAAAACATGGCACCCGGCGACCCTATCGGCTCTTGCGTGAATGTGCGCACCGATGAGGCTTTCTCCGTGGTCTACCTCAACTCCATCGAGGCCATCGACCAATCGAACGGCATGGATTGCTTCGGCTCCTTCCGTGCCCGCGGCGGCCTGCCGGAGTTCGACAACAGTAGCTATACGATTAGTGTCGAATTGGTGAGCAACCCCGCCGTGACCGGTAATATTATCACCGGTGCGGCCACGCACGACGACTTGGTACAGTATACCGTCAACCAGCCCGGCGATTACCGTGTGACGATCGAAGACGGTAAAAGTTGCGAATTTACTTTCGTGCAGACCCTGGCAAGCTGCGATGCGGTTTCCTTTAATTTTCCGTTCGTCAATGCGCTGCCGGGAACCACCGTATGCGTACCCATGACGGTAGAAGATTTCGTAAACGTATCATCTTTCTCCTTCACAATGGAGTACGATCCATCCGTACTCAGTTTCGTAAACGTCCAGGGACAGAACGGCAATCTAGCCCCCGGCGGTCTGACCATCGCGCCGCCTAACGGCGGCAGCATTCCGTTCGGCAGAATTTCTACGGCCTATAATACGCCTACGGCCACGGGAACGACCATTCCGAACGGCGAGACGCTATTCGAGGTATGCTTCCTGGTAACGGGTACCCTGGGGGAATTCAGTCCGCTACAATTTACGGAAAGCGAAGCCGGGTTCACCGTCACCGTCGAGGTGCCGGGCAGCGGCACCATGGATTCGGGCTTCGCCTTCAACGACGGGCAGGTCAATATTTCCAACTTTCCATTCTTCGTTTCGCTGGCAGGCGATACCGTGAGCTGCCCCGGCGCAGCCGACGGTTCCATCAGCATCACCCTCTCGCAGGGGCAACCCAACTATACCGTTACCTACCGGCGGATTTCTCCGAATTTCGGTAGCCTGCTCGGCCCCTTCACCTACACCGACGCTACCATCTCCGATGTGTACACCGACCCCGATCTGATTGCCGGTTTTTACCGGGTCAATATCACTGACGGCGCGGGAAATATGGTTGTCGATACCGTACAAGTATCCTCCGGGCCGGCCGTAGGCTTGTCCATTATCGACCGCCTGCCCTCCTGTTTCGGCGAGACGGACGGTTCCATCCGTATTGCGGTGAATCTGGACGGCGTGCCGGTGATTAACCCGGTCGGTCAGGGCTACCTGTTCAACTGGAGCGTGCCCACGCCCGTGAATATCGACTCCATCACCGGCCTGGCCGGCGGGGTTTCTTACTCGGTTACGGTCACCTCGCCGCTGGGGTGCTCGGTCAATGCCACCATACCGCTGGGTAACCCGGCACGCCTCAACGTGCTGCCCATGAACCCAGTGGACGGGGTGACGGATGCCACCTGTTCGGGTTCCGGCGACGGTTCCATCCAGGTGTTGGCGGGTGGCGGAACGCCCTTTGCCGGCGGACAGTATGACTTTACCTTCGAGGACGGCTCGACCATTCGAGGAACCCAGGCTAACCTGAGTAACCTGGACCCCGGAGACTATGCCGTAACCATTACTGACTCCCGGGGCTGTACGGCTCAGGCTACTTTCCCCGTAAGCGCGGATAAACTACTGCTTATCAATGCCGTGGTGACGGACATCACTTGCAACGGCCTGAATAACGGCGAAATTTTCGCCACCGCTACCGCCATCTTTAATACGCCCGTGGGGTCGCCCACCGAGCCCTACACCTTCCAGTGGAGTGCCAATGCGCCCGCACCGGTGAGCACGGCTACGACCACCGAAGTTACGGGGCTACTGCCGGGATTCTATTTCCTTACCGCCACCGATGTAGAGGGCTGTGAAGTAGTGGACAGTTTCCAGATCAACGAGCCGCCCCTGCTGGTAGTCAATGCCCCGGTCCTGACCAATGAGACCTGCGTGGTAGGCAACGACGGCACCGCTACCCTGGTGGTAGCCGGCGGTACGCCGCCCTACACCTATGACTGGAGCCACGACGCCATGCTGACCGACAGTATCGCCACCGGCCTATCGGCCATGATCGGCTATATGGTGACCGTAACCGACGCCAACGGCTGCGAGGATATTACGACCTTCGACATCCTGGCCCCGATCCCGCCGCAGATCACTGCCCTGGCGGACGATTTCGTGAGTTGCCCTAACGCAACCGACGGTCAACTAACCGTTGCGGTTATTCCCGGCGGCTCTCCCATCGCCAGTATCCAGTGGAGCACGGGCGGCGTGGGCGGACCCACTAACACGACCATTTCCAACCTCAGCCCCGGCACCTACTTCGTGACGATTACCGACCAAGGTCAGTGTACTACGATCGACTCCGCACAGGTACTATCGCCCGGTGCCGTAGTGCTGGACAGTACTAACCTGGTACTGCCCACCTGCCCCGGAGACGCCAACGGCCGGATCGCGCTTTTCCTCTCGGGCGGCACGGCCCCCTACAGCTTTACCTGGAGTACGGACCCCAATAACCCCGGCACCCTGAACCCGCTAACTAACCTGACGGCCGGCACCTATACCGTCACCATTACAGACGCTAACAATTGTACGCCCACCGTGGAAACCATCGTGCTGCCCGATCCGGCCGGTATCGTAGGGACGTTCACCAATTTACAGGGCGTAAGTTGCCCCAATGATAACCTCTGCGACGGACAGGCAACGGTAGCAGCCGTATTCAGTGACGGAACGGCGGGTACTTTCAACTTCAGTTTTTCCTCGGGCGAGGATGTCCTGGGGGCTACGATGGCTACTGCAACCCAGCTTTGCCGCGGGGCGTTCGACGTGAGTATTACCGATGGCGTGTGCGGCGTGATCGTGACCGATACCATTGCCAGCCCGGAAGACATTGTCATCCAGCCCGCCGTAGACCCCGTCTCCTGCAATGGAGACGCCGATGGTAGCGTCAGTCTGACCGTAACCGGTGGTACGCCTGCCTATACCTTCTCGTGGTTAGATATCATGGAGACCACGCCGATGGTGGATGACCTGCCCGCCGGCCTCTACACTGTGATCGTAACCGATGCCAATGGTTGCTCCCGTACCCAAGGAATCGAACTGACCGAACCAGATCCTCTGGTGCTGGAACTCGATATCGTGCAATCGACTCCTTCCGTGAGTTGCGCCGGTGACATGGATGGCGTACTAGCCGTATTTGTTAATACGACGGGCACCAATCCACTACCCGCTACTCCCTATACCTTTAGTGGTGGAGTTGGAAACGGGGCCACCGGCATTGCCTCCGGCCTCAGCCCCGGCACCTATGGTGTGACCGTAACCGATGTAAAGGGTTGCATGGATGATTTGACTTATACCATTAGCGAACCGACTCCGATCGTGTTCAGCGTGCTACCGATTGAGGAACCGCTATGCTTCGGGGAATCTACTTTGGTGAATATCGATACGGCTTTTGGTGGGCGGGCGAATAGCTTTGCCGACTTTACATTTAGCGTGAATAACGACGGATTCCGGATTCCGGTTACCTCGCCGGGGCGGACCTTTGCCGGAACGACTATCGTAACGGTATTCGATACGGTGGGCTGTTCGGCCACGGCGGACTTTTCGGTCAACCAGCCGCCGCAGATCACCATCGACCTGGTTGACGAGATCACCATCGAACTGGGCGATAGCCTGACGCAGCTCAATCCGATCGTCAATCCGGTGGGCGATATCTACGATTACCTGTGGACGCCCGCTGACTTCCTGAGCAGTGACTCGGTGCGTGCCCCCTTCATCTTTCCTTTTGACAACCGGCAATACACCCTACAGGTAACGAATGCCAACGGCTGTACCGCCTTCGACGAGATTTTCGTGCGGGTGGACGCAAACCGCAACGTTTACATCCCCAACGCCTTTACGCCCAACCGCGACGGACGCAACGAGGACTTCCGCATCTTCACCTGCCGCGGCGTGGTGGGCGTGGCCCGCGTGCAGATCTACGACCGCTGGGGCGGCCAGGTCTTCTACGCCGACCAGCTACCGCCCAACTGTCTGGACGGCATCCAGCTCTGGGACGGTATGCGCAATGGCAAGCCGGTCAATACGGGCGTGTACGTTTATTCCATCGAAGTCATTTTCCTGGACGGGCAGACGCTGACCTACCGGGGGGATGTGACGGTGGTGCGGTAATGGTTTTTACGCATTCCACCCGCGTGAGGGATGGGAGGCGTTGTTTGAACGAAATGCCGGGGCGGTCTTCCGCCCCGGCATGAAGAGAGTGCCGGACAGCCCGGCCCCGGTTCCGCGTTAGCGGACCGGGGACACGCCCAAACAACAAAAAGCCCCGCTAACCATGTCGTTAGCGGGGCTTTATTGAGTAAAAAGTAGCGGGTTTAGATGCCCAGCGTACCACCGGCAACGGCGGCGGCGCCGGAGACCAGGATAGTGGCTACCGACCACCAGGCGGCGGAGATGGCGGTCTTGCGGGCGTGTTCAGCCTGGATGGCGGCGCGGCGCTCGACCTGGTTAAGGGAGCGGCGGGCGGTATCTTCGATCTCCTGGATCTTTAGCTCTACGTCGCGCTTGGTTTCTTCTACCTTATCAGCGATTTCGTTGATGTCCTTGCGGTCGATCTTGCTGTTGTTGGTGAGGACGGAAATGAGGGTGTTGCGATCGTAACTGCCCAGGCGATTCTTGATGATGTCGAGGCTTTCGCTAGGGTTATTCATGGCTCGGCTTAGATCGCCCTTGAGCAAATTATAGTTAAGCCGGGGGTCGTCGGTGCCGTCGATGAAGCCGGCGATGGAACCCTCGATCTGCTGGAGGATTTGCTGCGGCAATGACTTGCCGTCACCTTCGTTGGAGGAACCTTCGCCAACTGTGTTCTTGATCTTATTGATGACGCTCTCTACCTGGTCGGCATATTTTTCGATTCGGTTCTTATCGAGCGACGTGTTTTTGTTGATGGCCTCCATGATAGTATCGCGGTCCAGGTGCTGCACGTAATTGCTTGCCTCTTTCAACTTCCCCTGGGGATCGTTAGTGAGTTCCTGAAGTTGCTGTTGTAACTTCTCCTGATCCATATTCTCCGGGGTGATCTTGCTCAGCCACTCCTGCGCTTTCTGCTTGTACTGCTGGATTTGCTGTTCGGTCTGCTCCTTGACCTCGGCACCTTTTTCCTTCACCTGTTGCTGGGCGTTCTTTGCCTCGCCCTGCTTGCCTCCTTCGGTCAATTGGCTCACCAGGTCCTTGATCTGACTGATCTTGTCTTTGTTCTGGCCGCCGCTTCCCTTCTCGTCGATCAACTTATTGACCACGCCCTGAATGGCGGTCCAGGTGGCGGGGTTGCCACCGCCGCCGCTATTCTTGCTTACGATGTTACTAATATCGTTCTTTAGCGTGTTGTAGTCCGGCGTCTCTTTTTCCACGCGGTTAATGAAATGGTCGACCACCTCATTGATGGAGTCGGCGTCGAAACTGCTGGTGAGTTCCTTGCGTACTTTTTCGATGGTATGGTCGGCTACGTTTTCGATCCGGCCCGCGGGCGAGGGGGCAAACAGCGATTTCACCGTATCGCCGGTGGCCTTCAGGCCGGAAACGGCCGTACTGATGAGGCCGCCAACCGCCGTGCTAATGGCTTTTCCTTCCAGATAAAAAATGAATAGGAAGAATAAGGCCCAAATACAGAGGGATAGTGTAATGGCAATTTCCGGCGTGACCACGTGGGTTAAATGCAGGGCCATTAGCGTACCGATGAAGAGCGAGATGGCCACCGTGATCATGTTCCACACACCGAGCGCGGAAGAAATAAGCAGGCCGTAATTATGGCTCTCCTTATCGTGGTCGTTATTGCTATCGTTGTTTTTCTTGTGATCGGGGTATTTCGCTTCCACGTAAGCCTCCTTGGCGTTGGGGATGGCCGAAACGCCGATGGCCACCGACAGTGCCGTGAGCAGGAACTGAATACCCGCCGCAATGATGACGCCGGCAATGATGGTGATGAAATAGTTGGGCGTGGCCACGATGTCGGTTACCAGCGGTCCGTCCTGGGCATAGAGGCCGTAGACGGTAAACAGGAGGGCAAAAGTGGTGATTAATTTTCTCATTGTATGGAAGAAGTTTTCTTAATTAACGGCACAATAAGAAAACATGTTCAGTAAAAGACGCAGCGACGACTAGTTTTTGCGGGAACCGGAACAATAATGTGATTATTTTACTCAAGTGATTTCCGCACTATACTACCGCTATCCGGGTTGATTCTCCGGGAGACATTTCTGTTTTTCCTCCCTTTAAAATTATCTGCTATGGACTTTAGCTACTTCATCGGCGGGCTGGATAGCCTGCCCGAAAATATCACCAGTACCCTAATTATTTACCTACTGGTAATGGGATTTACCCGCCTTTTCGGCCTGAAAAGCTTCAGTAAAATGAACAGTGCCGATTTCGCCAAAACCATCTGCATCGGCGCGCTCATTGCCGCTACGGTATCTTCGGAAGAGCCGTCCTTGCTGACCGGAACCATCCTGATCGCCTGTTTTTTCGGTATCAGCTATTTGGTTTCTTTCATCCGCGTGCGTTACGAAAGACTCGGCCATACCCTGGATAACCGACCCGTTCTGCTCATGTGTAACGGGCAAGTGCTACGTGACAACCTGACGGCCACCAACGTGTCCGAAGGAGAACTGAAGGCAAAATTACGCGAAGCTAACGTCACCCGCCTGGCGGACGTGCACGCCGTGGTGCTGGAAACCACCGGCAACGTGAGCGTTATCCACGGCCCTACCGACCTGACTACCATTAGCTACCTACTGGACGATTTAAAGGGCGGCGATATTTTCAAGCCGGCCTCCCGCTGATGCCCTACCTTGCGGCCCCAAACTACCCCTTCTTATGGACCTCAACATTTCCGGCCTGCTACTAAATCCTACTTTCGGTACGACACCCGAAACGATTGCTGAACGCCTGGACTGGACGATGACCCTCGTGCGCGAGATCAGCCTGAAAAAGGCGATCGGCGGCTGGGACGAGGAAGTCACTTACGCCGATTTTCTGTTTACCGCCGGCGGCACCCTGGTGCTGGTCAATGAATTGGATGAGCTACCGGCCAGCGTATTCGCCGACGCCGCCGGCTTCAGTTTCAGCCTTTCCGAAACGGCCAACATTCACCTCTTCACCCACTACGCCGCCGGCATTAAGCAGCGCGAGCGCATGACCAGTGAGAACGCCGTCCTCCTGGACCGCGGCACACCCCTGCCGCTCGAACTGGCCGCCGGCGGCGTAAAGGAAACCATTCTGGCAGAAATTAGCCAGGTACTTGGCCGACCCCTGCGGGAAATGGACCCCATGAGCCGCTGCCTGCGCTACCGGATGCAGTAGCGCGTCGCACTTTGGGGGGGCAGGCATCGTTGTTCCTTGAAAAACTACATGAGCTACAATTACTTTTTCAAAGACCTGCACCAGATACCCGAAACCCTGCTCGGGGTACTCCTTATATACATCGTCATCATTCTTTATACCCGCATCTTCGGGCTGAAGAGTTTTAGCAAGATGACCAGCTATGATTTTGCCAAGACCATCGCTATCGGCAGCCTTATTGCCTCTACCATCATTGCCGGCACGCCGTCTTTTGTCATGGGCATGGTAGCCATCGGCGGCCTCTATCTATTTAATTACCTATTTTCCTGGCTACGGTTGCGCAGCGATCGGCTGGAGCAATTCCTGGACAACAGCCCCGTCTTCCTGATGCGACACGGCGAGATACTGCACGAAAATTTGGCGCGGGCCAAAGTAACCGAGGGCGAATTGATCGCCAAATTGCGCGAGGCCAACGTGCTGCGGATGCGGGACGTAAAGGCAGTCATCCTCGAAACCACCGGCGACGTGAGCGTACTGCACGGCGAGGGGAGTACGGATGTAGAGGATATTTTGCTCAAGGATGTAGAGCGGCAGGGGCTGGTGTAGGGGTGTTGTGGGCGTGCCCCGGCCTTGGCGGGCCGGGTCGGTGTCCTGCGGGCTCGCTGTTCGCTCGGCCCCTGCGCTTCGCTCCGGGTCTGCGGGCTGTCGCCCGCCCCCTCCGGCCCCCTCATGCGAATTCGCAGCAATATGTATTTGTCTAAACAAGGTTATTTAAGACAGCCCGCGTTTGCGGGCTGTCGTGCGTTCTAGACGTAGCGAATTGTAAGTAATGCTTACATCAGTAGAATATCTTATGGCACCGGCTACACGATACCGGGTAATGTTCTACATTTGAGCCACGCTTTGCTTCATGCACTGGCCTATTTCGGTCACTCACACTCCTAGTCTTAAAACACACACAGATGCTATCACTCAGATTAGCGCCCTGGCTATTGGTCTTCGGACTAGTCGCCGGGCTATGCCTTACGGCCTACGGCCAGAAGCTCGATTTCACCATTTCGGGCACCGTCATCGATGACTCTAATACCCCGCTCATCGGCGTCACCGTCTTCGTACCCAGCCTGGGTGCCGGTACGCTCACCGATGTCGACGGCCGCTACGAACTCAAGGCCGCCGGAGATGCCGGCTCCTACCGCGCCGAGTACAGCTACGTCGGCTTCGGTAACGAGACCCGCACCTTTGACCTGGCGGCGGACAATGCAACCTATAACTTTGACATCACCCTGGGTGGAGACGCGTTGAATCTGGACGAGGTTATCGTTACCGGCCCCAGTGTAACCAGTAGCCGCAAGCAACTTGGTAACGCGGTTAGTAGCATCAACAGCGCGCAACTTAACAATGCCGCCCCTACTTCCGTCAGCGGTGCCCTGCAGGGCAAGATCGCCGGCGCGCAAATCACCCAAAACTCCGGTGACCCGGCGGGCGGCTTTTCCGTGCGCTTGCGTGGTGCCAGTACCCTGGCGGGCAGTTCCGAACCACTCTATATCATCGACGGGGTACGGATTTCAAATCAAACTACCAACGTTGCTAACCCCAACGTAGATGGTGGAGCCGCACAGTCGGGTACCAATCGCCTGGTAGACATCAACCCCAACGATATTGAGAAGATCGAAATATTGAAAGGTGCCGCCGCCGCCGCCATCTATGGGTCGTTAGCTACCAACGGCGTAGTTAATATCACTACCAAAAAAGGCGTGAGTGGTAAACCACGCTTTTCCTATTCCAGCAGTTTCAACGTAAATGAACTGCGCAAGCGCGTACCCTTTACCACCTTCGGAAAGCAATTCGGTAGCGTCGACCAACGACTTTATCCCATTGCCGGCACTAATCCTACCACGGGCGGCCTGACGGTGGGTAGTAACTTCTCTACCGATTTGGTTGACGTTACTCGCTATGATTATCAGGATGACATTTTCCAAACCGCCACTGGCACCGATCAGTACCTGGCGGTACGCGGAGGAAATGAGAACAGTAACTACTTTGCCAGTGCCAACTACCTGTACAATGGTGGCATTATCCGCAACACAGATTTTCGCCGTTACGGCGCGCGTCTGCGTTTTAACCAAACTGTCAATGACTGGGCTTCTTTTTCCGTAGGTCTGAATTACAGCAATAGTTTTTCCAATGAGAAGCCGGACGGTAACGTGTTCTGGAGTCCGATCAACTCCATTAACATTACCAATAACATCTACAATATCTCCGAGCGCGACGAGAACGGCAACCTACAGGCCGTGGAGCCGACGCGGGTAAATCCACTCAGTATCATTGATGAGTTCGATTTAACTCAGGAAGTCAACCGAGTTATCACGGATGTTAAACTGGCCCTTTTCCCTTTCGAGGGTTTCTCGCTCAACTTTGTAGTTGGTTTGGATGCTTACGGCCAGCAGGGTAACAATTTCATGCCGGCTTACTCTTACTCGGGTGTCAATCCCGGTTTCTTTGATGACGGGTTTGCTTCGTCCGTGAGTAATAATTTTTACAGCATCAACAACAACGTTACTGCTCGTTACCAGCGGCAGTTGGGCGAAAATATCAGCTCTACCACGCAGGCCGGTTTTGAGAACTTATACAACAAAAACCAGTACACGCTTACGGCGGGACGAGGTCTGACGCCCTTCATCCGCACGGTGAACGGGGCAAGTACGATTCTGAACGCGCAGTCATTTTTCGGTCAGCGAAATATTTTCGGCTATTACTTGCAGCAAACCTTTGGCTTTGGCGACCGCCTTTTCTTAACCGCTGCCGGGCGTGTCGACGGTTCTTCCGCCTTTAGCGTAGATAATCAGTCGATCTTTTATCCCAAAGTCAGTGCTAGCTACGTGGTTTCCGAAGAGGGTTGGTGGAAAAACAGTTTAGGGGCTGCAATTAATACCCTACGATTACGCGCTAGTTGGGGACGCTCTGGAAATTTGACGGCTAATGGCGATTATGATCGCTTTAATAACTTTTCCGCGAACCAATTCATCGGGCTAAATTCAATCAACGCTAGCCCTGAACTCTCTAACCCTGATGTAAAGCCAGAGCTGCAGACGGAAGTTGAGGTTGGTTTTGACGTCTCTTTTGCGAATAACCGCATTGGTTTGGAATTCACCTACTACGACCAGCAAATTAAGGACTTACTGGTGAGTCGTCGAATTGCTCCTTCGCGGGGTGGAACTTCCGCGTTTAATAATATTGGTGAGCTGGAGAACAAGGGTATTGAAATCGGCTTGAATGCCAACGTAGTACGTACCGCTAATTTCTCATGGGATATTTATGGCAACTACAGTCGCAACCGGAACAAGATTGTGGATTTAGGTCAGGAGCAGTTTCAGATCGCTACCGTTACCGGTGCCCCGATCTTCTTCGTTAACGATCAACCAATCGGTGTTTTCTTTGGCACTTACCAAGCTACTAATGCCGATGGTAGTATCCTGGAAACTCCGGACGGCCTCCGCCAACGGGAGCGTGCCGACCGCGATGCGGACGGACAGCCGACGGGTGAAATCCTACGCAAGGTAATTGGTGACCCCAATCCGGATTATACATTTGGTCTGGGAACGAACCTCCGTTTCGGTAATTTCGGTTTCAACTTCCTGCTAGACGGCGTCCAGGGCGTCGATGTGTTTGACGCTGACAAGCGTACTCGCCAGGGTGTAGGCGTGGGCGACATTGCCGAGCGCGAACTGCGCGGTGATTTGCCACGCGGCTGGATCTGGTCGATTTATCCCATTGAGGAGTGGCGGATCAGTGACGGCTCTTTTGTGAAAATTCGCGAAGTGACGCTAAACTACACTATACCCTCACTCTTTGGGCAAAAACTGAACAATACCGTACTGGAAATCAGTGGCCGTAACCTCTACAGTTTCGACAATTTCACCAGCTACGACCCCGAGGTTAATTCCGGTGGCTCTTCAAACCGCTTACGGGGTGTGAACTTCGGTACGGTGCCGATTCCTCGGACATACACCTTCACGTTGCGTACCAGTTTCTAAACCATTTTTGAAGATCAGCCGTCAAGCCGCTTGCCAGTCGGGCAGCTTGACGGTATCAACCATATAGATTTATGAAAGCTTATCTTCCTATTATTTGTCTGGCGTCCCTGCTAGGAATAACCTTAGCATTGGTCCCTTCCTGTGAAAAGGTATACACGGACCCATCCGCGATCGGCGAAACCGACGCGCTTTCCTCCGCTGATGGGCTTATTGCCTTAGGTGTGGGCATTCAACGGCGATATTCCATCGGCCGCCAAAGTTTGGTATACAACCGTACCACCGCAGCCGGCTTCACCACAAATGAATTGCGTTTGATCAATCCAGGTAACGTTTCCGAGAATGATCTCTCACTCGGATACGGTGACCTGGATGCAGACAACGCCGTGGTTAACAACCTCTGGTCGCAGTCTTTCCTGATTCGGAAGGAAGCCCAACAAGTGCTGGATAACCTGGAAAATATTTCCAACCCCAGTGTAAGGTCTGGTCTGCGGGCTTACGCCACGATTTTTTCCGCCCTTGCCAACGAAACGCTCTACCTGTTCTTCGAGCAAGCTCCCCTGGAAAGCAGTCAGGACGCGATGTTCTCCGACCGTAGTGCCTTGCTACAATCGAACCTGATGCTACTCGACGAGGCCGATCGCGCCCTGGCGGCTAATCCGCCTACCGCGTCCTTCCTCAGCCGCGTCCCGTCCGGAATCGACCTCAGGAATACGATCAAGGCCCTACAGGCCCGCCATAACCTCTTTCTCGGTAACTATGCCGCCGTCATTACGGCCGCTGACGCTGTAGATGAAAGTGCCACCTCCGTACTGCAGTACGACGACGTGACGCCCAACCCGATCGCCTTTGTTTCCATTACAACGAATAACGTTTACCAGCCTCTTAATCTCACGTTGGGCCTGCCGGCCGGATTACAGCCCGATGAGGACGATCAGCGCCTGGCCTTCTACTTTGAGAGCGTAATGCCGGACAACGACAACTTCCGCGCCGCCGGTTTCTATGGCACCAACGGTAGCAGCATCCCGATTTACTTGCCCGGAGAAATGGACCTGATCCGCGCCGAGGCCTACGCCCGCCAGAATGATCTGGAAAATGCCGTTGATGCCCTCAACGAAGTACTGACCAAGCAACCCGGCGACGATCCCTTCGGCATCGGCGCCGGCCTGGAGGAGTACGATGGTCCGCTGACCCAGGAAGCTATCCTGAACGCCATCTACACCAACCGCGCTACCGAGTTCCAGCTCTCCGGCTTCCGCCTGGAGGATAGCCGCCGCTTCGGCCGTCGCGGCCCGAACGATGATAACCCGGAGCGTAATCGTACCTTTTATCCTTACCCCAACTCGGAGCGGGATAACAACTTGAATACGCCGCCGAACCCGACAATTTAGGAATAATTTCCTCGATCAGAGTTTTTACGAAACGCCCACTTCCGCTTCATGCGGGGGCGGGCGTTTGTTTTTGCCGCTCAGGTCGAGGACATCCAAGTCCGAGCGGGGCGGCGCAGCCGGCTAAATGATTCACGAGTACCGCTGACGCAACCAAGCCTCTGCCTAAACACAAATCGTAAACCTTCCAACCTCAGGCAGACACCAAAAAAAAGCCCTCGCTTCCCTGCCGCTGATACAGCGGCATGAGCAAGTATCCCGCCACGGGCACATGCACGGTACCCCAATGGTCGTTGGCCACAGGTTGGCCGGCGCTTACGGGCGAGAAATTCTGGTAACCGGGGTGCATAACGAAGCCGTCGGTGGGTTCGATACGGTGGACGTAGCGCAGACGGGTCTCGCGGGGAACGCCGACGGTGGCGGGGATGAGGGAAGCCGCGAAATCAATCGGTAGAGCGGACGTGTCCAAACAACCCAGTGAATGCAGCAGGGTAAAGACGGCGGCCAGCAGACGGTCCGGTGAATGGGGACCCGCGTGGGGGCCGGTCTCGAAGGTAAGGGCGCGTACCGCGCGGGCACCGAAACGTCCGGGGCGAAAGTAGTTGAGCGTGGTACCCCTCAGCCCGTGGGTAAGACCCCGGATGAGTGGTAGCCCCGTAGCACGGGCAATGCCCAGGTTAGCGGGTGATTCGTCGCAGAGCCAAAAGCAGCCCCCCGAAGCAGTGGTGGTGTGGAGGTCGATAAAGATGATCCGGTCGGGGTTGGTGGCGGTTACGGTTTCGTGCACGATGCGGAGGATATCGAGCAGTTCCTCCGCTTCGGAGGGCTGTACGGGGGGGCGGGTCTGCCACTCGTCAATGTGCTCGTCGAACCAGAGACGATTAAGATCCTGATCGATATAGCGGACCCCCTCGGCCAGAGCAGCGGTATTGCCCCTCAGGGCCAAAAGGCTGAGGTGAGGCGGCAGGGCGGCGCGAAGTTCGGGGGTGTGAGCGAGGCGATCGGCTAGTTCCTGGAGTGCCGCCACGCCGGCCAGTTCATTACCATGTACGCCACCCAGCAGAATGACCAGCGGCCCGCCGGAAACCGTGGCCCGGTGTGAGCCGATGATACGAGGGAGGAGAAAATCTTTCATAAGCGGCGGCGAAGGTACGAAGGCGGCGGGAAGTACGGGCAAGGGTGGTTAGGACCAAAACTACGTTCACTACTTCGGCGTTCCCGCAGTAAGAATACCCGCAACTGTGCCCATCAGTAATTTTACCAACTCCCTGCGCCGCCGGATGAATAGCGGCAAAAATAATGGAGGGAACGACCCCGTTCCGCCAGCCGATGGCGATTTGGGGTTAGGCGATAAGGTGGGTAACCGGCCGGGAATCCGGTTGATCAATCAGAACGGACAATTCAACGTAGAGCGGCGCGGCGGCCGGGATTTTTCCGTTTACCAGAAATTGATCGAAGTAGGTTGGCTGAATTTTCTACTCTTGATCCTGGCGATATTCGTATTTTTCAATGCATTCTTCGCCATCTGCTTCGTGCTGATCGGGACGGAAAACCTAACTAATATGGCGGCGGAGACCGGCTGGCCGGAGCAGTTCGTCGAGGCATTTTTCTTTAGCGTACAAACCTTTACCACTGTTGGTTACGGGGCCATTAGTCCAGTGGGGATGGCAGCAAATCTACTGGCGTCTTTCGTGGCCCTGTTCGGCCTCATCAGCGCGGCACTGGCTACCGGCCTATTTTTTGCCCGCTTTTCGCGGCCGCGTGCGCGGATTAAGTTCAGCGAAAAAGCCCTCATTGCCCCCTACCATGACACGGGAATGAAAAGCCTGCAATTTCGGATCGCGAACCTGCGTGACAACAAACTCATCAATGTACATGCCACTATCGTAATGACGTGGCTAGATGGGGCGGGCGAAGAGGTACGCCGCCGCTTTGCACCCCTTGAATTGGAGCGGGCGCAGGTGGCCCTGTTTCCCCTGAACTGGACGGTGGTACACGTCATTACCGATGACAGCCCATTATACGAATGGACCTGGCAGCAGATGTGCCGACTGAAATCGGAGTTGCTGGTAATGGTGGAGGGCTACGACGAGACCTTTGCCCAGAGCGTGCACGCCAATTTCAGCTATACCTGCGAAGAGATTCACTGGAACGCCCGCTTTGCCCCCATGTATTATGCCGAGGGCGAGAGCACGGTGTTGCACCTCGACCGCATCCACGATTACATCGACCTGGAGGAAGAGTAGCTCCGCCGATTTGTCGTATTTTGGCCGCTCACGTACCAAAAGCCCCTCTTTTTTGAAGAAATTAGAACGCCGCCTCACCCTCACCTCCGTCGTTGCCATTAGTATCGGCGGGATGCTGGGCAGCGGGCTTTTCGTGCTTCCCGGCCTGGCGGCGGCCAAGACCGGCCCGAGCGTGTGGCTGGCCTACCTGCTGGCCGGTTTATGCGTGCTTCCGGCGGCGCTGTCCAAGGCCGAACTGGCTACGGCCATGCCCACCTCGGGCGGCACCTACATCTACATCGAGCGCACGTTCGGACCCATCGTCGGCACCATATCGGGCCTGGGGTTGTGGCTGTCGCTGTTGCTTAAAAGCTCCTTCGCCCTGGTGGGTTTCGGTGCGTACTTGCTGGTGCTGGCTGACCTGCCGCTGGTGCCGGCGGCCCTGTTTTTCCTCGCCCTGATCGTGCTGATTAACATCATGGGCGTCAAGAAAGTGGGCAAAATACAGGTCTTCGTCGTCAGCCTCAGCATCATCGGCCTGGCCGTACTGCTGGTGATGGGCGGCATCGAATTCAAGCCCGATAACCTCAAGCCCTTCCTGACTGGCGATACCGGCGGCCTCATCACGGCCACGGCCTTCGTGTTCGTGTCTTACGCCGGCGTGACCAAGGTGGCTGCCATTGCCGAGGAGGTGAAGAACCCCGACCGCAACCTGCCCATCGCCATGATGCTGGCCCTGGGCATCGTCACCATCCTCTACGCGGCGGGTGCCTTTATGTTGGTGGTGCACGTGCCGGTGGGCGAACTAGTGAACGACATTCACCCCATTTTCACCCTCGCCGAGACGCTGGGCGGCAAGACCCTCGGCATCGTCATCGCGGTGCTGGGAGTGGTCACGCTCAGCAGCATGGCTAATTCGGGCGTACTGGCGGCCTCGCGTTTTCCCTTTGCCATGGGGCGCGACCGGCTGGTGCCGCCTATTTTTCAGCGCATCCACCCGCGCTACCTCACGCCGGCCACTGCCATTATCGCTACGGGACTGCTGATGGCCCTGGTCATCATCTTCCTGGATGTAGAAAAGATCGCCAAGCTGGCCAGTGCATTCAAGGTCACCATGTTCATCGCCGTCAACGCCTGCCTTATCGTGCTGCGCGAGACCGGAGTGGGCTGGTACCAGCCGCGCTACCGCTCGCCGCTCTACCCCTGGATGCAAATTTTCGGCATCGTCACCGGCCTGGTCCTGCTTTATTACCTGGGCACCTTCGGGCTGTTCGGCATCATCGGCATGAGTGTGCTGGGCCTCATTGTCTACTACGGCTACGGCCGCAAGCGCACCAGCCGCCGGGGCGTGCTGCGGGTCTACGGGCACCGCCCCGCCGCCTACCTCCTCTACGGCCGCAAGCGGGCCGCCGAGCAACGCGCCACGCTGGAGGGCAAAATACCTTTCTCCCAGATCCAGAACCGCGCCACCGACCTGGACGGTAGCCTGGTGGACGACGCCGGCACGGCCGTGCCGCTGTTCGGCAAGGAACGCTCGCCCGAAATGCTGGTGGAAATGGGGGCCGCCCTGGCCGGCCAGGATAGCAAGGTGCAGGTGGTGCACATCCAGGAAGTACCCGACCAGACCACCCTGGACGACCTGCTGATCGACGATCCCATCGTCACCAGCCTCAACCGCCGCATCCAGCACATGGCAACCGTGCGCCGGGTGGACGTCGATTTCGACGCCGCCGTCACGCACGATCTCGTGCGCACCGTGCAGGAAATCAGCGCCCAGACCCACTGCCGCTGGCTGGTGGCCGGCTGGTCGGGCCGCGCCGGCGGCGGCATCCTGGTGCGTAACCCGCTAGGGTGGCTGCTCACGCACCTCGACTCCAATTTCGCGCTGTTCAAAGACAAGGGCGTCCGCTACATCAACCGTATTCTCATCGCCCTGCGGCCCGGCCGCGAAGACGCCAATTACTTGCGTGCGGCCGATAGCATCGCCGTATTCTACGGGGCCGAAATCACGCTGTTGCGCGTGGCCCGGCCCACGGATGACCTAGCCGCCATCCGCGCCGCCTCCCAGCCGCTGCTCGACGCCTGCCGGGCACCCGCCACCCTGCTCCTGGAGACCCACCCCGAGCCGGTGGACCGCGTCATCGAGCATTCCGCCGCCTTCGATCTGCTCATCATCGGTACGCCGGAAAAAGAAAACTGGCTCTCCGTCCTCATGGGCGACACCCAGAACCGCATCGCGGAACGCGCACCCTGCTCGGTACTGCGGCTGACGGTGCACTGAGATCGCGTCAGGCCTGCTGTTCCAGGACTCTTATGAATCTAACAATTTCACCCGTGCTGTATCCCCTACTCAAACCCCTGCTTTTTGCCCTGCCCCCGGAACGGGCGCATCACCTTACCGTAGCCGGACTGCGGACCGCCCTGAATATTCCCGGAATTAACGGGTTCATGCGGGCTGAGTACGGACGGCCCCGGGACGAGCGGCTACGGCGCACCGTTTTCGGACTTGACTTTCCTAACCCCGTAGGGCTGGCGGCCGGATTTGATAAGGATGGCAAGTACTACCATGACATGGCCGCCCTCGGCTTCGGGTTCCTGGAACTCGGAACGGTAACCCCCCGGCCCCAGGGTGGTAATCCTCAGCCGCGGTTGTTCCGGCTGCCGGCCGACGGGGCACTTATCAACCGGATGGGATTCAACAATGAGGGCGTAGATGAGCTGGTGCGTCGGTTAATTGAAAAAGGCCGGCCGGGTGATTGCATAATCGGCGGTAATATCGGCAAGAACAAGGATACCCCCAACGAAAATGCCCTTGACGACTACCTGCACTGTTTCGAGCGGCTCTTCGATCACGTCGATTATTTCGTGGTTAATGTCAGTTCGCCGAATACCCCTAACCTGCGCGACCTCCAGGAACGTGAGCCGCTGACCCGCCTGCTGGCCGCCCTCCAGGAGAACAATCACCGCCGGCCCCACCCCAAACCCATCCTCCTCAAGATCGCACCCGACCTTACCGACGGCCAACTGGATGACATCCTCGCCATCCGCCGGGATACGGCCATCGCCGGCCTGATCGCGACCAATACGACCATCGACCGGAGCGGTCTGACTACTTCCGCCCCGGAAGTAGCCGCAATGGGCATGGGCGGACTGAGCGGTGCGCCCCTGCGTGACCGTGCAACGGCCGTCATCCGCTACCTGAGCGAGCGCGGCGGCCCCGGTCTGGACATCATCGGTGTGGGCGGTATCGATGACGGTGATTCCGCCGCTGAGAAGGTAGCGGCCGGGGCTAAATTGGTGCAGGTCTATTCAGGTCTGATTTATCGCGGACCGGGGCTGGTGGGGGAGATCAAGCGGGCGTTATTGTAGCCCGGTTAATTGATAGTACTCAGGTTAATAACTCGCGTGAGGTGCCTGGACGGGGCGAACGGTAGTGAGCAGCCCGCAGGGCCGACCGGTCAGGGAGCCGGGAAGGGGCCGACCCGTTCCGCGTTAGCGGACGGGACACGCCCGGAAAACCATTCACTCATTACCACCGGAAAAATTGGCCATTATCCCCGCTACGGCACCTTCCGACCACTCCCAGAGGCGGCGGGCCAGGGCTTCATCGCGGCTGGTCGGGGAAGGGGCACGCAGGCACTGACATTCGTCGAAATAACGGCCGGTGACGTCGCGAACCTCCGGGCTGGCGGCCAGGTAAATACTGGTCTGGGCACCCTTTTTCGGGGGCCGCGCAAAGGGTTTGTAGAGGCTCCAGATGCAGGAAGTGAGCCAGTCGGCGTCCTTATTGGCCAGGTTGGTGGCCACGATGCCGGGGTGGAGGGCGTTGGCCGTGAATTCGCCGGTGTAGCGGCGGGCCAGTTCCATGGTAAACAAGACGTTAGCCAGTTTACTTTGCGCGTAGAACTCGGTACCGGAATAGCCGGCGGGACCGCGCTCGCCGCGCAGGTTGCCGAAGTCGATCTGGCCCTTGGAGTGCAGGGCACTGCTGACGTTCACCACGCGGGCGTCGTCGGCGCAGCGCAGGGCGGGCAGCAGCAGCTTGGTGAGTAGAAAGTGACCGAGGTAATTGACGCCGAACTGGTATTCGTAGCCTTCGATAGTGTGGCTCAGTTTGTCGGTGTAGACGCCGGCATTATTGATGAGCACGTCGAGGGCGGGGTACTCCGCGAGGAATTCTTCGGCGCCGCCGGCAATGGATGCGAAGCTGGCCAGATCGCACTCCAGACCGAAAACCTGTTCGTTACCAGTCGATTCCTTCAGGGCGCGGGCGGTCTTCATGGCGGCACCGCCATCGCGGCAGGCCAGCACCAAACGGAACCCGCGCTCGGCCAGCCGGGAGGCCGTGGCGCGCCCGATTCCGTCGTTGGCTCCCGTGATGAGTATGGTGCGTTGGTCCATGATCGTATGCTGCGCATGGTAACGCACGGGGGCGGGGTTTGGGTTGCAAGGACGGTCAGTCCGACTTAAGCGCGGATCGTCCATTGAACCGGCCGATCACCGATTCGTAGCCCGCGAAATAGCCCCCCCAGCCCCCCGCCTCATCCACCGAACTGTTGTGCCAGAGCGTGCGAAACGTACCACCCGTGCATTGTACTTCCCGGGCCGGTTCCTCCAATTTAAGGGTAGCGGCAGCCGGGTCGAGTTGCAGGTACTTGCGCAGCGTCACGTCCATGACCATAAAGGGATGGATCGTTAAATTCGTCGTTTCCTCCCGCTCCAGGTTATACCACGGAAAGGCGTGGGCCGTCCCCGCCCGGAAACCAACGGCGTCGGCGTACCCCATGCTGTACTCGTCCGTGATGCCGGCCGCGGCCAGGGTGCGGAAGGTAGCGGGCAGGCGGAAGCGCAGGAAGTGCTGCCGTGAACTAGTGACCGGGCTACCCAGAATTTCGGCCAGCCGCGCTATTTCCCCCGCTATCAGCTCCGGTCGGTCGGTGGTGGCATAGGAAGGGTGAATCCCCACCGGATAGTTTTTCGCTATACGGCGAATCAGCTCCCGCTGCGCGGGCAGTACGGCGGGCGGGTTGGTGTCGAAACGGGTTTCCCGACCGGAAAGCAGCCAAAAGTAGCGGGCTGGAACGCCATTCTCCCGGTGCAGGCGGTGCAGGCGATCGAACTGGTCGAAGGGATCTTCCCGGCGGCCCAGTTGCGTGCCCACCCGCGCCGCTGCGCGGCGCGGGTGGGCACGCAATACGTCGCGCAGGCCGGAGGCAATGCCCCGCCAACCCCGGTGGCGGTAGGCCCAAGGCAGGTCGATGTCGTAGGTGGCTTCAATGGTGGTGGTAATGGGCTTTACCGGCACATTCGGGAATCGCCTTGCCAGTTCCTCCAGCAACTCCGCTGCCACGCGATCCACTAGCGGGTAATGCAGATAACCGTGACGGCGGGCATGGCTGGCCGCGGCCGGAAACCGGCCGTGGCGATCGGCCGGAAAACCCTGGTATTCCTCCCAGCGGCTGAGGCAGTAAAAGATTTGTGCCAGCGGGTCGTAATTTCCCTCGGCAACGAAGGGGAAGCGGAGTATATCGCCCACAATCGCCACCCGCTCCCAGTCCATATCTTTCTTTCCCTGGAGAAAACCACTGGGACGAATGGTCCAGATTTCGGAGCCGAAATAGAAATTGGAATAATTTATTTTCGGCCCCGTTGCCGCTCTGAATACGTCGGCGTCAGTAGTAAAATCGCAGGTCAAATTGGCGCGTTGTCCGAAAACATGATCCGCCACGTAGCGCAAACGCGGGTGAGTCCGGGGGCTGAAGAGAAGGAGGCGGGCTGGCAACGGACGGCGATTATTTGGTGGAGGCGAAGAAATATAACGGAAAGTCCGCCGCTAATCGTAGCCGAACGAAAATTTTAAAACATATTTCCCTAAAACAGCGTATTTTAGGCACCAATACTCTCGTATGCGCCCCTTCCACTACCTATTAGCTTTTCTCATCTGCCTCCCCCTCTGCGTTTCCGCCCAGCAACAGCTGCCCGGAGATCGCAATATCTACAATACCCAGGGGCCGGGTTTTGTCTACAATAAGGAGTGGACCTTCAACCTGCTGGCCTACACGCCCCGCAGTTTCGGTATCGGCGTTAAGGTAGGCAAGATCAGTTCTTATGACAAGATGAGCTTCTGGGCCGTGGAACTAAGCGATATGCGCCACCCGCGTGAACTGCGCTCCAATTTCGAGAAGGTCATCATCCAAACCAACCGCGTTTCCCGCGCTTTTATCCTCGGCAAGCAAAATAATTTCTATACCATTCGTGCCGGATTGGGCGGGCGCACCTACGTCTCCGAAAAGGCCAAACAGCGTGGCGTGGCGGTCGGCTACAGCTGGCAGGCCGGTCCTACCCTGGGCCTCCTCAAACCCTATTACCTGGAAATCGACACCGGCGAACCGGGTAACGGCGCTGTTGTCAGCGACGTTAAATTCAATGGCGACAATGCCAATCTTTTCCTCGACCGAAACCGCATTTTCGGGGCTGCCAATTGGTCGCGTGGCCTCGGTGAGACCCAGTTGCGCCCCGGTATTCACGCTAAGTTCGCCGTGCATCTCGGCCTCGGCGCCTTCGATGAGTTCGCCAAATCCCTCGAAGTAGGAGTGCAAGCCGACTATTTCTTCAAGGAGATACCCCTCATGGTGGAAAGTGAATTCACCCCCGGCATCGAAAATACGCCCCTTTTCCTCAATTTTTTCCTGGCCCTTCAGTTGGGTAAGCGGATGTAAGAGCGTGTCTAAAATTTTTAAGAACTGAGGATCAATGATTCGCTTCGCGGCTACTTCGTGGTTAAGGTTCTGGCTAAACAAAAAATTTCGCGCATAGCGGGTTACGTAAGTCAGTTTTTGTAACGTCAGTTTCTTAAATACTTGGTTCTCAGGAAGTAAAAATTTAGACACGCTCTAAGGGATAGTCGGGTTGTAATTAACGAGCGTACTACCTACTTAAGCATGGCCGTGTCCCCGTCCCTACGGGCACGGGGCCGGTCCCTTCCCAGCTCGCTGTTCGCTCGGCCGCTACGCGGCTCCGGCCTGATGGCCGGCCTGTCCAGGCACCTCACGCGAAGTTCCAGCGAGGATCATCCGATCGGTCGGTTTGCCTACTTATTCCAAGGCCTTTACCACCCGACTCAGGAAGCCGTCGAAGTCCGCCGTTTTATCATCGTTGTGACCCAGACGAACCACCACCGCATCCAGCGAAGGGAGGACGAACACGCGTTGGTCCTGAAATCCCCGGAACATGAATAGGTCCGCCGGCGCGTTTGGCATATCCGGTCCCGGTAGCCAGATCTGAGCACCGTAATCCCGGTCGGGAGCAGCGGGGGCTGGAGTAGTGCTGAATTTTATCCAGCCGGCGGGCAATATTCGCTCTCCCGCCCAGATGCCGTCGCGCAGGTATAGTTGACCCAATTTGGCCCAATCCCGCGCCGTGGCCCAGCCGTAGGAAGAACCCACCGGCCGTCCCGCTTGGTCGGTTTCCACCACAAAGCTTGTTGCCCCGATCCGGCTGAAGAGCGAATCGTAGAGGTAATACTGAAAGGCGGCCGGACCCGCAAACTGCTCGGCAGCCAGTCGCACCAGTAAATTCGTTGTGCCGGAAGAGTAGGCCCACACGGAATCCGGCGGCGAAGCGGCCGGTTTTGCGCGGGCGTAGGCACTCATATCGGGCGCGGTATGCAGCATCCTGGTGGCATCCGTCACACCACCGTAGGATTCGTCCCACTCCAGGCCGCTGCTCATTTGTAGCAAATTGGTCAGGGTAATGGCGGACCGTTCGTCTTTCGCCCACTGAGGGAATAGAAACGAGGACTGTACATCTAGTTTTCCCTCGCCCACCAGCATCCCGATCACGGTATTGGTCAGGCTCTTGGTCATTGACCAGCCAAGCAGGCGAGTATCCCGATCATAGCCCGGCCCGTACGCCTCGAAAATTACGGAATCATGGCGCACCACCACAATCCCCCGCGCACCGCCGCCCGCCACCGGGGCCATGCCGTAATCGACGGCCGCCCGTAGTGCCGCCGTGTCGAACGGACTCTCAGTCGTTACAGCAGATGTATCCGACCCTAACCGATTATCGGTAACCGCCGGTAACTGCGACAACTGTGGCAACATCGGGGGAAGCGGCCGGTCATCATCATTCAGCAGCACGCAGCCCAGGCCCTGCCGGTAAGCCGTGCGGCTCACTACCCCCCAGAAGGAAGCGGTTACCGATTCCCCATTCTCCGCCGGCCGCAGTCTCACGGACGAGAGAATGGAGAAGTTCAAGTCCTCACGCAAAATATCGGCCAACTCCCGGCCCTGGATCACGTGGCAACTACAGGCATGTTTGGCGGCATAGCCCGCCCCGATCCGAAGTTGTGGCCGCAGGAAAATAAAGTAGGCCGCCACCAGCACGAGTAGTAGCGTTACGAGGGAATAGAGGAAAATTTTCATCGGCGGAAAGATACCTAATCCAGCGGCCGGAGCAGTCTTTGTCGACTAATTTTACGGACATAACTGACAATCACGCCATTGCCATTGCCGGCTCGATCTTCTTGGTCGTCTTATTCAGAATGTACTCGGCTTGCTCCACCAGACTGGCAAATTTCGCGGGGTAGGGTAGGTCTAAATTAAGGTGGTAGGGCGTGACCAGGCCGGGGCGGTTACTGTACCAACCCACTTTAATCGAGGCCGGCTTCGTGGCGGCAATAGCATCGAAGAGTAGGGAAGGGTGCGGCGAAAGGCAAAGTAGCAGATCTACCGCCCGCTCTCTAAAGTCATCTACCCGGCCGGACTTTGGCCACCCGAACCAATTTTTTTCCTTGCGGCTAAATGTAGGACACGAGAGCTGGCCTTCGTTTGCGTCAATGGGCACCTCCAGGTAAGCGAGCAAGTCTACGCGGCAGCCGCGTTTCTTTAAGTTTTCGGCTAATTTTAGGACATACTTGCGCTCCGCTATATCGTCCGCCGTGAAGCAGATCGCTACCGTGGCGGCAGTATTCAAGGTGATGGAACGGTCGGGGGTAGTGGACGCACTACGGGGGGTGCGCGTCGCGATCTCCCGAAGCAAGCGTTTATGCTTCAGTTGTTCTAGCCAATTCATGCAAACAAGTTAAACCGAAACTACGCCGGTGGCGTGGGTCCGAATTTTGGTGTGTAGTAGCTCTCAGAAATGTCTCAAAAATCCCGTTGACGCTATAACGGCTGTTCCTCCGGTTTCGTTCGCCGGGCCGGTAGCACACCCTGATGTTCAGGCATACCGCCCTATTTTTTCTCTCCGGCTTTTTCTTCGGAAAACTCTCCGATCCGGCCGTATTTCTCGATCCGCTGCTCGATCCGCTCATCGGGGTCCAGCAGATCCAGTTCCTGTATCACTTCCAGCAGGTGACCCTTCAGCACGGCGGCCATCGCCTCCCGATCGGCGTGCGCGCCACCCGCAGGCTCGGAAATGATGCCGTCGATGATACCGAACGAATACATATCCTCGGCCGTCAGTTTCAGTGCCTCGGCCGCCTGCTCTTTATAGTCCCAGGAACGCCACAGGATCGAAGAGCAGCTCTCGGGCGAGATCACGGAATACCAAGTGTTCTCCAGCATATATACCCGGTCGCCCAGGCCGATCCCGATTGCGCCGCCGCTGGCACCCTCGCCAATTACGGTACAGACCACCGGCACGCGCAGTTGCGCCATCTCAAACAAGTTACGGGCAATCGCTTCGGCCTGTCCCCGTTCCTCCGCTTCGATTCCGGGATAGGCACCCGGCGTGTCGATCAGGCAGATGATCGGGAAACCGAACCGCTCGGCCAGTTTCATCAGCCGCAGTGCCTTGCGGTAGCCCTCCGGGTTGGCCATACCAAAGTTGCGGTACTGCCGCATTTTAGTATTCACGCCCTTCTGCTGCCCGATGACTACCACGCTGCGCCCCGCCAACTGGCCAATGCCGCCCACCACGGCCTTGTCGTCGCCAAAGGTCCGGTCGCCATGAAGCTCGATGAAATTATCGAGCATCTGCTTGATATAGTATAAGGTATACGGCCGCTCCGGGTGGCGCGATAGTTGCACCCGCTGCCAACCGGTCAGGTTGGCGTAAATGTCCTGCCGCGTCCGCTCGATCCGTTCCTCCAGTTCCTGGATGGTCTCGGTCATGTCTACGATACCTTCCTCGCCCACTTGCCGGATCTTGGCCAGTTGCTCGTGAAGTTTTTCCAGCGGTTTCTCAAATTCCAAAAATACCATGGGGCAAAAGTAAGGAATTCGTCCATGAGTGAATGAATGAATGAGTAAGTGAGTGATTTGGGGGGCTTTTTCACTCGTTATCACGGTTTGTTTACGGGGGTGTAATAAGGCCGATACCGCTTATTTTCATACCCGCTCCAGCACCATGGCATAGCCCTGCCCCACGCCCACGCACATCGTTACCAAGCCGTAGCGGCCACCCGTACGGGCCAGGTGCAGCGCGGCCGTATGTAGGATTCGCGTACCACTCACGCCCAGCGGATGGCCGATGGCGATGGCCCCGCCATTGGGATTTACGCGGGGATCGTCATCGGCCAGGCCCATTTCGCGCAGGCAGGCGAGGGACTGGGCGGCAAAGGCCTCGTTGAGTTCGATCACGTCCATTTGGTCCAGGCGCAGGCCGGCGCGGTCCAGGGCCAACCGGCCGGCACCCACGGGGCCGATGCCCATAATACGTGGCTCCACCCCCACCACCGCCGAACTGAGCAGGCGGGCCAATGGGCGCAAACCATATTTCTCTACCGCCTTATCGGAGGCAATGACGGCGGCGGCGGCCCCATCGTTTAGTCCGGAGGCGTTACCGGCTGTTACGGTACCCCCTTGGTCCAGGGGCTTAAAGGCGGGCCGAAGTTTGGCCAGGGCCTCCAGCGTGGAATCGGCGCGGATGAACTCATCCTGGTCGAAGAGCAGCGGATCCTGCTTGCGGCGGGGGATGGACACCGGCACGATCTCCTCGGCCAGTATCCCCGAAGCGCGGGCCGCCGCCGCCCGCTGTTGCGAGCGCAGGGCAAACGCATCCTGGTCGGCGCGGGAGATCCGGTACTGCTCGGCCAGGTTCTCGGCGGTGGTGCCCATGCCGTCGGTGCCGTACAACTCTTTCATTTTGGGGTTCACGAAGCGCCAGCCGAAGCTGCTGTCGTGCATCTCGGCGTCGCGGCCGAAGGGTTTGGACGCCTTGGAAATCACCCAGGGGCCGCGGGTCATGTGTTCCACACCGCCGGCGAGGAAAATTTCTCCATCACCCGCCATGATCGCTCGTCGGGCGTGGTTGACGGCCGACAGGCCGGAAGCGCACAGGCGGTTGACCGTCTCGCCCGGTACCGACCAGGGCAGGCCCGCCAGCAGCAATGCCATGCGGGCCACGTTGCGGTTATCCTCGCCCGCCTGGTTGGCGCAGCCCAGGATCACGTCGTCGTAGGCCTCCAGCGGAATGCCGGCCTGCGCGGCCGTTACGGCGCGGATGGGAATGGCCGCCAGGTCGTCCGTACGGACGGGGGCCAGGGTGCCGCCGAATTTTCCGAAGGGCGTGCGGCGGGCGTCGATGAGGTAGGGGGTGGGCATGGTCGGTTCGTATGGTGGTTAGTAGTATCAATAGCCGGATTGCACACAGTCACGTGTCTCGGCTATCGTACTGAATCGGGACTTTTGGCAAAGGCTTGCCGGCGGGCCAAAGTTCATATCATCGGGTTGCTTTTATCCATCCGACCTGGCACACACAAAATTCCGGGTAGCCGAGCCTTATCAAAACGGTTGAGGAGTTGCTCTCCGACGAGTAGCTATGCTTCGACTGTTTGTTACGAATACATCGGAGTGCAACTCCTCGACCATTTATGTCTCTGACGCCTATGCCGGGTGCGCGGAGGCGCGATTGCGCCCCGGTGTGCGCGCGCAGCGCGCACACCCGCGACCGGAGGTAGCGCGGGGCCAACCACTCGCGCGACCGGAGGTCACGCACCATTCGCGTGAGGGGTGGGAAGGGCGGCGACCGCCAGGGAGGCGGTGCGCAGCACGGAGCGATAGCGAACCCCTGGACGGCCCGACCCCGGCGGTAGCCGGGGGCACGCCCAGAAACCCTTGAAAATTAATCCACGTATTCCTGCCGAACAACGAGCAAGAGGTAGTTCTCGTCGCGGTCGCTGACGGAGTAACCCTGGTCGTAGCAGAAGCGGTAGACATTGCCGTTGCGGGTAGTGTATTCGTTGGTGAAGTAGCGGAAATTGAAGCCCGATTCCAGCAGTTTGCGGCGGGCGATGTGGGCCTTGCCGTCTGGATTAAAATCGGCCAGCAAGCGGCGATTATCGCGCAGGGTTTTATTGATGCGGCGGATAAAGGCCGTTTCGCCGGCGTAGGTCTTGTTGTGGTAGGCGGAGCGGCAGGCGGCCGAGCAGTAGACTTTGTCGACGCGGCCCTGGAAGGCATCGCCGCATTCGGGGCATTCCTTTTTCATGTGCCTAAGGTAGCAATTTGTCCGCATTGTTGAGCAACATATAGTTGCCGCCGGTGGGGAGCAGGTGGCCGTCGGGGAAAACCCGCAGGAACTGCTCGTCGAAAAAGCGGCGGCTTTCGATCTGGTCGCGGGGCGAGGCGGCCAAGCGGTTGTAGAGTAAAAGGCCGTCCTCGGCGAGGGTGTCGCGGAGGAGTTCGAGGGCTTCGACGGTCTCGAATTCGGGGGGTACGCCGGCGTCCTGGAAGATGTCCATGCAGACGAGGTCGTAGCGCTGGATGTTGAGGCGCAGGAAGTGGAGGCCGTCGGTGCAGATGGTCTGGATGGGGCTTTCCAGTTCGTCGAGCACGTATTCGGAGGCGAGCTGGATGATGACCTCGTCGATCTCGACGGCGGTATAGCGGTAGCGGACCTGGAAGCGTTGCTCCAGCATTTGCGGGATGCTGCCGAGGCCGAGGCCGAGGAGGAGCACGTCGGCGCGTTCGGGCAGTTTAGTACGGTCGATGCGCTGAAAGGCATTGCGGAAGTTGAGGTAGAGGTCGCCGTAGGAGTAGATGGCCTGGTCGGCGGTAAGTTGCAGCCGGCCGCGGCTGAGGTTGACGCGCAGGTAGGGGTTGTAGGGGCTGCTCGTGGTTTCGAGTTCCCGTTCGGTGAGGTAGGAAAGGAAGGTTTTCCAGGCGGAGGTTTTCATGGGTGGGTGAAGGTAAAACAAAACACACATTAGGCGAGATTTGGCCGCCCATACAACGCCTTCCACCTATCTTGCGTCCCTAATCACGACACCCCTTGCCCGCCAAATTCCCCACCGCCATGCGTTTGTTCCTCGCCCTTGCCTTACTCCTTTTCGTAGCGGCCCTGCCCGCGCAGCGCAAATTGCTGATCGAGCGGCTCAACTCCGCCAAAAATCTGGCTTTATACGAGGGTGACCGGCTGGAATTCCTGCTCTACGGCGAGGAGGAAACCTTCGATCGCGGCACCATCCAGGAACTGCGTGCGGACATCCAGGCCATCGTGATCAACGAGCGCATTATTCCCCTCAAGGATATCGAAATGCTGCGCCAATCGCGCGGTATCGCCAAGGCGGCCGGCTACAGCCTGCAAGACCTTCGGCGCGGGCTGGGGCTTCTTTGCCGTCGTGGGCTACAACACCGATGGCGACCCAAATACGCAGGTCAGCGTGGGCGACGGTATCGTGGCGGCGGTGGGTATCGGCGGCGGCTACCTGATCCGCAAGGTATTCGGAACCCGCAAACTGCGGATGGACGGCAATTACCGGCTGCGGGTGGTGGACGTGACGTTTTGAGCTGCGCTGCGCGCGTACTTTGGTAGGACGCTGCGCGTCTGGTAATTACCTTCGGTGATCGTCGCAGGCTCTTCGGAGTTTTGTATGTTGGTATAAGAGCGTGTTTAAATTTTTACTTCCTGAGAACCAAGCATTTAAGAACCTGGCGTCACAAAAACTAACTTACGTAACCCGCTATGCGCGTGATTTTTTGTCTAACCAGAACCTTAACCACGAAGTAGCCGCGAAGCGAATCATTGATCCTCAGTTCTTAAAAATTTTAGACACGCTCTAAGCCTACGCGCACACCTGACGGCTTTACCTACGTACTAAATTACCTGCGGCCGGAGGCCGCCTATCAAAGTACGCGGCCCCGCCGCTACTCCTCTTTCCTACGCCACTGCCGCGGCCCCGCCGGCTCGTAGATTTTAGGCAGGTACACCACCACCGTCACCTGCTCCACCACCGATTCGCCCTTCAGTTTGATCGTGCGGCGCTCGGGATCGGCACTCGCCAGGTAAAGGGTCTTGGCCTGGGTGGTGTCGTTGGTTTCCCAGCGGCCGGCCTTGGTAAAATATTCGAGCAGGCTCTGTTTGCCGCCGATCAGTTCCACCGTCGTTTCGATCATCACGCGGCTCCCCTCCCAGGTTTCCGTGCGTAGGGTGTCCACCACGTCGATCTGGATCAGGTCCACGCTGTCTAGTTGGATGGTGCGGTGGGTGGTCGATTGGGGGTCCTGCGCCCGCAGGGCGGGGGCGGAAAGGAGGAATAGGAAAAGGAGGGTCAAAACAGAACGTGTGCGCATGAAGAGTTAGCTTGGATAAGGATACATTTCCCTTAACGCGGAGCGGCCCGCTTGGTGGTATGCGCGTCGGGGTTTAGCGTTTCTTTAATGAGGTTGGGGGGGCGTGTCCGGCCCTGGCGGGGCCGGCCGGCCCCTTCCAGGCGCGGCTATCGCCTTGGCCCTGCGGGCTTCCTCCCCCCGGAACCGGGACTCCTTACCAGGACCGTTTTGGTGGGGGTCGTCTCCTTCCAGGCACCTCACGCGGGTGGGGGGAATCCTGCGGGCCAATCCCCATTGCCACTATTAACCGGCCGAACTCCGCTATCTTTCCGCCGTTGCATACCTTTGCCCCTCCACCACTTAGCGATAAATCGACCCATGCAATTAGCCGTTGAACGCAAAGACCTCCGCCTCTACGGCGATCATGACCGTGTGATCGGCCGCTTCTTCTGGGCCGGCGAAGACCGCGCCCGTGAACTCATCGACCGCGTACTGGCCAAGGACGACCAGTCCATCCACGATACCCTGCGCCAGACCCTGCGCGATTTCGCCCGCCGCCACCGCAATATCAACCTGCTTTTCGAGCGGCACCTCTTCGCCGCCCTCCAGCGGGTGCCCGAACGGCGGGAAAAAGTGATGGCCGCCAACGAAGAAACCCGCGCCCTGCTGGGGGCTTACTTTACGCACGAGTACAGCATCGAGTCAGCCGCCTTTTTCAACCCCTCCGTCGTGCCCGCTCAGGATCAGACCGGCCTGCAGGAAGGCGAACTGCGCCTGGTGATGAGCGTGCGTGCCGTGGGCGAGGGGCACATCAGCAGCATCGTGTTTCGGCACATCGTGCTGGAGGCGAACAACCGCGTGCGGGCGGAAAAGACGATCCCCTTCGTGGGGCTGGCCGAGGATATCCACTACTATTCCTACGACAAGAAGAAATTTGTCGAGCGGACCCAGCAGGATCCCGAGATTAAGGAGCCGATGCTGCAACGCCTCATCGGTGACCTGCCGGATAACTTCACCCACCGGCAACTCTTCGACCGCTACTGGAGCATCTGGCAAGAACTGCCCGAGGACCACGCCGACCGCGATGAACTGAACCGCCTCATCACCGTTGCCAACCAGTATTACCAGCTCAGTTTCAGCCTCGATACCGATATCAGCGAGCGCACCCTCTACCCGATGATCGACTTCGAGCAGAAGGGCATGGAAGACGTCCGCTTCCTGCAGTTTACCCGCGAAGACGGCAGCACCACCTACTACGGCACCTACACCGCCTATAACGGTCACCAGATCCGGCCCATGATGCTGGAAACCGAGGACTTCTACGATTTCAATGTCCGCCCCATCTACGGCGACGCCGCCGTCAACAAAAACCACGCCCTGTTCCCCCGCCGGATCAACGGCAAGTACTACATCCTGGCCCGCATCGACGGCATCAACAACTATATCATCTCCACCGATCGCCTCCAGGTCTGGGACGACGCCGTCAAGCTCATGGAACCCGCCTACAGCTGGGACACCTACCAGATCGGCAACTGCGGTGCGCCCCTCGAAACGGAAGCCGGCTGGCTGGTCATCACCCACGGCGTGGGCCCCATGCGCCGCTACGCCATCAGTGCCGCCCTCCTCGATCTAGACGACCCCACCAGGGTTATCGGCCGCCTCTCCGAACCCCTCCTCGCCCCCCTCGAATCCGAGCGCGAGGGCTACGTGCCCAATGTGGTCTACAGTTGCGGCAGCATCATCCACGCCGGCGAACTGGTCATCCCTTACGGTATTAGTGATGAGGCGGCCAGCTTCGCCACGGTTAACCTGGAGCGACTGCTGGCGGTGTTGTTGGGTGAGGGATGAATGCCCGATTTTATACCGCGAAACACCAAAATCTGAGCGTCTTTGGAGCGTATTCACCTCACGCTCCCCCTACCCTTCTCTCTAACTTCAACCGCCCGCCATCCCGATCCTTATTAAACGGATCGTCCTCCATGATCTCTTGCCAATAACCTTCGAGGCCGGAACCGGTGGCGCGGCGGTGCCAGAGGATCTGGTATTTGCGGGGCAATTTGGGAAGGACGGCATTATTCGGGTCGCCGACGAAACCGACTTCGTGGAGAAGGATGGAAAAATCCTGATAGAGGTAGCCGGCGAGGTCCATGATGATGGTCTGGCCGGGGGCGATGGTAATGTAACTGCGGCCCGTAACGCGGGTGCCCTCGCGCATGAGGTAGAGTTCGATGGGGTATTCACGGGGCGAGTCCAGGCCGCCGACGGTCATGGTTCCCTGCCAGTCGCCGTCGAGAACGGTAACCTGAGCGGTGAGGCAAAGCGGGGCGGCGACGAGCAGGGCGAGGAGGAGAAGATAGTAGGGGAGGCGCACGGGGAAGCAGGTTAGCGGGTTAAGGACGAGTTCTTTAGCAAGGTACGAAATAGCGAGATGTTTTCCACTACCATGAAAATTGTACCTTCACGGACACTGAATTTCGGAGTAGGACATTTTGGTTTCTCCGTTGTTTCGCAGAAATAATCCATCCCTCTTGCCTACTACTCACTTCCCCATCGCCGTCATCAACTCCCTACACGGCTACCTGCGCGAGCAGGTCCTACCCGGCGCGGATTCGCCCATACTAACAATCAAAAAATACCCCGGCGGCTACTCCAACCTGACCTACGAACTAGGTCTGGGTGACCGCACCTACGTACTGCGTCGGCCGCCACCCGGCGTGGCCGCCGGCGGCACGGCCCATAATATGGAGCGGGAATACGGGATACTGAAGGCGCTGGAAGGCCGCTACGGCGGTGCGCCCGACGCCTACCTGTACTGCGGCGACAAGGCGGTGATCGGCACACCCTTTTACGTGATGCAACGAGTGGACGGTCTGATCCTGCGGCCCGGAGCACCCGTGGCCGAGCAGTTCGGTGCCGAGAATTTTCGCCGGCTATCTACCGCCGCCATTGATACGCTGGCAGACCTGCACGCCGTGGAGACGGATACCGACGGCCTGCGCGACCTGGGCCGCCCCGCCGGCTATATCGAGCGGCAGATCGGGGGATGGAGCCGCCGCTACGAACGTGCCCGCACCGATGAGCTGCCTACCATGGAACGCGCCGCCGCCTGGCTGGCCGCAAACCTGCCTGATGGAACTGGACCGGCCCGCCCTGCTGCACAACGATTTCAAGTACGATAACCTGTTACTGGACCCTGCGGAACCCACCCGCATCATGGCCCTGCTGGATTGGGAAATGGCCACCCTGGGCGACCCCCGCATGGATCTGGGCACCACCCTCGCTTACTGGTCGGAGGCGGGTGACCCGCCCGCGCTGCGGCCGTTCAACCTAAGCTGGCTGCCCGGTAACCTGACCCGCCGCGAACTGCTGGACCGCTATAGCGAACGGACGGGCGTGGATACGACGGATTTCCGGTTCTTCTACGTTTACGGCCTATTCAAAGTGGGAGTGATCTGCCAGCAGATCTATGCCCGCTACCGGCAAGGGCATACGCAGGACCAACGCTTCGCCGGCCTGATCGAGGTGGTACGCGCCTGCGGCGCACTGGCGGACCGGACATTAAAAAAGGGGATGTGAAACCTACAGTACGATCCGCGCCAATTCCGGACCCATGGCGGCATTTCCGGCAGCTTCGTCGATGACGATGACCTTAGTACCGGGGGGCAGGTCGCTGACTTGCAACTGCAACTCGGTGGGATCCTTCAATTCCAGGCCGAGGGAGAAATCCTGGGGTGCGGCATCGGTTTTGGGTGCGAGCCACACGCGGTAATGGTGTCCGTTGGGCAACGGGTCCAGGTCAGTAGTATTGAAGAGAATGCGGCGGTGGTTGGGCGTGAAAATGGCGTAGAGCGTATCACCGCTGAGGGTAATGGTGTGTGCCTCGTGTTCATTGGTGAGGGGGAGGAAGGTGCTGTTACGCCGCGATATCTTTTCCTGTTCGGCCGCATGCATTTCCTGGGCGTGGGTGGCCTGCTGCGCATCGGCCTGTTGCGTTGCGGAGCGGTAAGTGAGGTATCCATAACCAAGACCCGCAGCCAGGCCGAACAGCAGCAAATAAGACACCCACCGCCAGCGGTGCAGGCGTTGGTTCTGATCGGTCAAATGATCGACCATCTCAATATCGAGGGCATGGAAATCGTCGGGGGAGCGCAAGTCGCGGGGGCTACCGTCGGGAGGGGGGATACGGCTGGCCTCGGAATAATTATTGAGGCGGCCGCGGAGGGTAGCGACCTGTTCGGACACTTCGGGGTACTGTTCCATCATGGCATTTATCTGCCGGGTTACCTGCGGGTCGGTCAGACCCAGCACGTATTGCTCGAGCAAGCCACTGGTAAGGAGATCGTTTTTGTCCATCGGGGTTAGTGATCGGTGCAATGGGCAATTGCACCTGCTTATCCAACCTGAACAAAGGGTGTTTGTGCGAGGGGCGGAAAAGGTATTCCGGTCGGCGGCAATACATTGTTAGCAAAAGGGGGCGGGGTAGCTCCTTTACGATCAGTAATAAGTTTTTCCGCGACGGATAATTAATTCCGCGTGAGGCGCCTGGAAGGGGCGGGCCGTAGCTAGCTCCCCAAATTGGAATTACCGGTACCTGCCCGCAGCCCGCAGGGCCGAGCCGGTAGGCGAGCCTGCAAGGTGCCGACCCCGTTCCGCGTTAGCGGCGGGGGCACGCCCAAAAAAAGAAGAGGATGATGAGCTAACGATCCGTCCCACGCCGGCCGCCGAGCCAGGGGCCGAGGTCGCTTTTTATTTGGTGCCAGCCGCCGTAGAGGGCGATGAGAGCGAGGAACAGCAACAACAGTAGATCTGGTGTAGTGGTAAAGGACATACGGTGGAATTTGGGAGGAAAACGGGACGGTAGAGGAGTGCTGCTAAAGGAAAGCACACAATTTTAGGTCTTTGTTTGGTCTGGTGGAAAAAGTCTTGGTTAATTTTGTGCCATGAATGGATTTACGCAATTGGTGCTGGGTGTTTTGGTGCTGTTAATGATGGCCGCCTGCGATGGTCAGGAAGATAAGGTGACGATCCGCCTGACGAACGAGCAACGCCGCCGCATCGATACTTTGGCCGCCGGCCAGATCAAGGACCTGCGCTACCGGATGGATAGCCTGTGTGTGGCCGATTTCGAGGCGAGCGTAACCGGCGTGACCGATAGCATTGTGCAGGAGCGCCTGGAGGAGGAAGCCCGCCTGCGCGCCCGGATTCCCCGGCCGCAGTAATAACCTCCTGATTAGCTTACGACCCAGATCACCGTTTTGTCACCAATCTTACTCCGCTATGCTGTCCGCTCGCTGCCATTTAGGTTTGTTTCTACTGTTATCCCTCGTCCTCACCTCCTGTCTCGACGACCCGACCCTGGACGGCGCGGAAGACGAGCGCATCGTACAGGAAAATGTACTGGATCGGATCGAAGCCTTCCGCATACGGTTCGTAGCCGATTGCCGCGATAAAGTAATGGCTGCCGCCGCCCTGCGGGCCGACTCCTTATTACAGGTCCGCGCAAGGCGCATTCGTGAACTGGCGGGGCGGCCGCCCCGCCCCGTGCGGCCGGGCGACCCGCCCCGCCGCAGCCTGTCGGCCGAGTTGCCGCTGCGGCCGCTCTTCCCTTACGAGATCCTGTTCGATACCCTGCTGCGCGACTCGCTCTATCAGGACAGCCTGTTACTGGATAGCATTTTTCAGGATAGCATCTACCGCGATAGCCTGCGGCTGTTTGCGCCGCCGCCCAGACGGCCCAAGCGGCCGGGGGGTTTACCGCAGTAGCTGAGTCAGCCCCAGCACCACCCTCACCGCCAGCACCAGCCCGCACCCCATCAGCAGCACCCCCGCCACGCGGCGCACCAGGCGCAGCCGCGCCGGGTTCAGGCGGCGGCGCAGCCGACGCGCCAGCAGCACCTTCAGGGCGTCGGTCACCACCACCGTGCCCAGTATGCCCGCATAGAGCAGACCGGCCTGGCCATCATCCAGGCGGCGGGCCAGCACCAAAGTGGTGGCCACGGTGACCCAGAAAAATACGGTAAACGGATTAAAGGTATTATAGGCAAAGCCGCGCCCAAAGGCCTGCGCCGCCGCGCGGCTGCGGCTCATGCACAGGTCGGCGTCCAGGTCGGGCGGCGGGGTCAGCAGGCTCACCAGGCCGGTGCCCACCAGCACCAGGGTGCCCAGCCCGCCTACCAGGGGCGTAAACAGCGGGTGCGCCACCCATTCTTCCACGCCGGCCAAACCATAGTGGCAGACCCGGATGAACAGCAGGTCGCTCAGCCAGATACCCGCGCCCGCCGCCAGACCCACGCGGGTACCGTACTCCACGCCGGTCTGCACCAGCAGCACCACCAGTGGTCCCACCAGTACGGCCAGCAGCAGGCCGTACTGCACTCCCTCCAGTAGATAATCCATCAGTCAGCCCAGCACCTGCGCGGCGTGGTCCTTGGTTTTCACCTTTTCAATGACCTGCTCGATCTTACCATTCTCATCGACCACAAAGGTGGTGCGGTGCACACCGTCGTAGGTTTTACCCATGAACTGCTTCTCGCCCCACACGCCGTAGGCGTCCATCGTCTGGTGCTCCTCGTCGGCCAGCAGCGCGAAGGGCAGGTCGTACTTGGCTTTAAATTTTCGGTGCTTGGCCACCTTATCCGGACTCACGCCCAGCAGCGCATAGCCCTTCTCCGTCAGTTCGGCATAGTTATCGCGCAGGTTGCAGGCCTCGGCCGTGCAGCCGGGCGTGTCGTCCTTGGGGTAAAAAAAAAGGACCAGTTTTTTACCGGCAAAATCGGCCAGGCTCACGGTTTGGTCAGTGTCCGTGGTACCGCTAAAATCGGGGGCCGGGTCGCCGGCTTTCAGGTGGGTCATGCGTCAGTGCTTTTGCGGGTTACAACAAGCCGCCCCGCCGCCGGTTTAATTCCCATGCGAGACTACCTCATCATCTTCGGCCTGCTCGTGTTGGTCGGCATCATTTATGTCCCCCTGCTCGGCATCGCCAAACGAGACATTGCCGAGCGTACGCGCGAGGGGAAAAGTTCCACCATCGTGTTCCTCTTTCTTTTTCTTCCCATTGTCGGGCCGCTGGTTTATTTGCTGGTGCGCAAGCGGCTGTGAGATGCGGGGAATAGTGGATACTCTGCCATTCAGTGGGTTTCGTGCGGATAGTTTATTACCTACTACCCAACTCTGCTGATCTACTAATTCGGGCGTGTCACCGGCCGTAGGCCGCTGCCGGTCCCTTCCGGGCTTCGCTGTTCGCTCGGCACTGCGTGCGCTAACGCCCCTCCAGGCACCTCACGCGGATGACCGGTTGTGTTAGCTTCCTATGGCCGATAATTTTTGTAATGCTACCAGAATTTCCCGGTTTTTTTGCTGCCAACCCGATTCACCTTATTGTTCCTTTCATCCATGACCACCACCTTCCACGCCCACGGCAAGCTCCTTCTTACCGGTGAATACGTCGTCCTGGACGGGGTGGCCTCACTTGCCGTTCCGACTCGTTTGGGGCAACAGATGACGGTGGCCGATCAAGAAAAACCCGATCGGCTGAAGTGGATAGGGAGCGATATGGACGGTAACACCTGGTTCAAGGGTAGTTTTTTTATTGACCGGGGAGAGGTCCATCCTGCCGCCGCCGATGAGGTATCGGAGCGGCTGGCGCAACTCTTTCGCGCCGCCGTTACCCTGCGGCCCGCCGCTGCGCTTTTGCCGGCCGGCAAAAGCATAACCACCCGGCTGGAATTCGACCGGGCCTGGGGCCTGGGCAGCAGTTCTACGCTGGTGGCCATGCTCGCCGACTGGCTAGAGGTGGATTCCTACGAATTACTGGCCCCTACTTTTGGCGGCTCCGGTTATGATCTGGCCTGTGCCCACGCGGCAGGACCCATTCTGTACCGTCGCCACGAGCCGGTACGTACGGTAAAAGCGGCGCAGCTACCCGCTCACTTCCGGCAGACCTGTTTCGTCTACTCCGGCCGCAAGCAGGACAGCCGCGCCGGTATTGCCCGCTACCGCGAGCGGCCACATTCGGAAGCCTTGTTGCAGCGAATCGGGGAACTGACCACGGCACTCCTCACGGCCGACCGGGCACAAACCATCGCCATCGTGGCGGAACACGAGCGGCTACTGAGCGATCACCTCGGGCTGGAGCAGGCACAGGACCAGTTTTTCTCTGATTTCCCCGGGCAGATCAAGAGTCTGGGAGCCTGGGGCGGGGATTTCCTATGGGCCATCCCGGAAGAGACCGGTCAGGGGGTGGTCAAAACGGCGGCTTACTTCAACGAGCGCGGCTACGGCACCGTTCTACCCTGGAATGAAATGCTGCTATCATGGCCAACTGGTACTCCGCCCGCGTAAGCGAAACGCGGGATTCTTCCCCCACCGTCCGCTCCTTCATGCTGGACTTCCCTAACCTGGACCCATTGGAGTTCCGGCCCGGCCAGTTCATCACCCTCGACCTGCCCGTGGGCGAGCGGAGGCGCGACGGCTGGCGGTCCTATTCCATCGCCTCCCCTCCCGATGGCACCAACCGTTGCGAACTTTGCATCGTGCATTTGCCCGAGGGAAAGGGTACCGGCTACCTCTTCGATGAGATCAATCCGGGCGACGAACTACGCTCCAAAGCCCCCGGCGGCGTATTCGTGTTATCCGAAAAAGCCCTCGAACTGGATGAACTGGTCTTCATCTGCACCGGCACCGGCGTGGCCCCCTTCCGCAGCATGTTGCTGGACCTGGATCGGCGCGGCGTTACCCCACCGCCCATCCACCTGATTTTCGGCTGCCGCACCCCGGAGGATGTCCTCTATGGCGACGAATTTACGGAGCTGGCCGCCCGCCAGCCCTGGTTTACCTACACCGTGGCTCTTTCCCGCACCGAATCAACGGACGGCTTGCCCTATACCGCCCGGTTGGGCTACGTGCACCCGGTTTATGAAAACCTGGCGGATCACCCGCATCCCGGCCGGCGGTTCTACCTCTGCGGCTGGCAGCAGATGATCGATGAGGCCGTGGAGCGACTGGAAAAGCTCGGTTATCGCCGCGAGCAGATCGTGTTCGAGCTGTATGGGTAGGTTAGTCCTGAAAGGTAGGGCGGCAAAGCCGCCTGGCTTACACAATTTATCCTTCCTACCAACGGACAAGCGGTGGGAGTGGGCATGACCGGCAGGGAATGAGCCCGCAGGGCCGAGCGAACAGCGAGCCACGGACGGCGCGACCCGGTTCCCGCCAGGGACCGGGGTGGCCCCAAAAAGCAAAAAGCCGTCACTCCACGAATGGGAATGACGGCTTACTTTATGTCGGACCAAGCAGACTACTTTCCGCCCGTAAACTGGGGGTAAATACGCAGCAGGTCTTCGTTCGTTTCGGCGGCAACGATTTCGGAAATCACTTCGTTTATCCGCGCCATTTGGACCTCGTCTGACAGCTCGCCGCGCATATCGGCCAGCGCCTTGGCCGACGCCAGGCGGCGCCAAGGACTCTGCTTTTGATCGGTACCGATGCGGCGCAGTTCGGCCAGACCGGCCGTAAACTGCTCGGGCGTGCCGGTGGCCAATAACTCCTGGTAACTGCCGAAGAAGTTCATGGCACCGAAGCCGTCCTGTTGTTCCAAGCGGCTCTGGAAGTAGGGCAGGTAAGCTACATCACCCGACTCGCTGTAGATGGTGGCTACCGCGGCGGATATCTCGCCGTTCTTTTCGTTTTCCAGTTTCTTCGCATAGGTGGTCGCCTCCTCGGGTGCGGCTACGGCCAGAGCGGCCAAACCGGCACCCACGACGGCGTAAGAGCGAGCGTTGTCGATAGCATTTTTGGCTAATTCCGCCGTCATGGGGTCTTCGGCGGCGGCCAGTACGCCCAGGGCAGTGCTGCGCACCTCACTGTGCTTATCCTGGCGGGCCAGATCACGGACACGGGGCAGTGCGGGAGAGTTTTCGCCCATCTCGAAGCGTTGCAGGGCCATGGCGCGGATGCCGTAAAAGGTATCTTGCAGGGCTTCGTTGAAGATAGCCTCCTGTAATTCATCCTCGCCATCCAGGGAAGAAATGCGAGCCAGGGCATTATAGCGGTCCAGGAAGCGGGGAGCGCGGCGAAACTGGGCGGCCAATTGCGCGGCGGTATTATTGTAATCTTTAGGGCCGAGCAGGACGTGTTCCGCATCGAAAACGATGAGGGAAGGCTCGGTGGCGGCGGGAAAACGGAATAATTGCTCGCGCTCGGTGACCATCACGCGCTGCCGGGTGGGGCCGCCGGTAGGACCGTAGATATCGATATCCACGGGCAGTTGGAACACACCGGGCGTACCGTTTTCCGTTGACTGGGTTTGCTCCACCAATACGGTGGCCTCCTTGTTCTCGCGGTTGTATCCGTAGGTGACATTGAGGGCCGGATGGCCGGGCTGGTGAAACCACTGGTTGAAGAACCAGTTGAGGTCCTCCCCGGTAATTTCTTCGAAGGCCATGCGGAGTTCGTCCACTTCCACGGCGGAGAGCTTATTGTCTGTCAGGTACTTTTTGAGGGAGGCGAAGAATGCCTCGTCCCCCACGTAATAGCGTAGCATATGTAGCACCGAGCCGCCCTTGTTGTAGCTGTGGGCGTCGAACATATCTTCCTTGTCATCATAGTCGGTCCAGATGAGGGGGTGAACGCCTCCGCGCTGGGCGGAACCCAGGTAACCGCTCCACTCTTCGAGCAAGTGGCTATCGGCCTCGTCGCGGCCGAACTGCTTTTCCAGCCAGAGGTACTCGCTGTAATTAGCGAAACCCTCGTTGAGGGTCAGTTGCGACCAGGTCTCGCAGGTCACGTAGTCACCGAACCAGTGGTGGAACATCTCATGGGCCACGATCTTGTCATTGGTCAGGTTGTCGATCAGTTCGCGCTCAGTCTGCTGCATGAACTCACCGAAGATGACGGCCGTGGTATTTTCCATCGCCCCGGAGACGTAATCCCGTACCACGATTTGGCTGTACTTGGGCCAGGGGTAATCCACACCGGTAATGTCACTGAAGAAGGTCAGTAGGTCAGGGGTGTGGGGGAAGATGGCTTTGGCATCGTCCTTGAATTCTTTTTCCACGTAGTAGTTAACGGGGATACCACGCCACTTCTCCTTCACCTCGGCAAACTCGCCCACGGCGATCATGAAGAGGTAGGGAGCGTGGGGAATTTCCATTTCCCAGTGGTCGGTACGGGTGCCGTCGCTGTTCTTTTTACTGTCCTTGAGCAGGCCGTTGGAGAGGGTCAAATACTTATCCTCCACGGTGATGTACATGGTCTGGGTACAGCGCTCGTTGGGCTTGTCAAAAGTAGGGAACCAGCGGGAGTTGCTTTCCGTCTCGCCCTGGGTCCAGATCTGGCGGGGCTTGTCGGGGTCCTCGCCCTGGGGGTTGATGAAGAAGAGGCCCTTATCGGAACTGATCGCCGAACTGCCGCCCGACTGCGCGGGCGTGGCGACGTAGTCGATGACCAGTTCAAATTCCTCGCCTTTTTTGTATTCGCGCGGCAGCATGATCGTGACCTGCTGCGCGGAGTCGGACTCATAGGTATACTGTAGGTCGGTCTTGCCATTAACCAATTTAATGGAGTTGAACTTAAAGCCCTTGGCGTCCAATGTCACTTGATCGGTAGCGTAGAAAAGGGGGGCCATGCGCAGGTTAGCCACGCCCATGACCTGTTCCGTTTCCCAATCGAACTTTACGCGCAGGGTGGTGTGCAGCAGGTCGTGGGTGCGGGTGGCTGCGGCGCGGTAGGTGGGTAGGGCGAAATCTTCCGGCTCCGTCTCTTCCATTTCCATCCCCTCCATCATTGGGGGCGCACTGACAGTCATGGTATCCAGTTGCCGCGTTTCGGTTTCAGGGGCGGCGGTGAGCGGGGTAGTTTGGATAGTCTTACACCCGAGCAACAGCAGCAGGGTAAGGGGCGCGAGATAGCGTAACAGCATATGGTTCGATTAGGGAAACCCGGTTGCCTGGTAAAACGGGAACCGAGAAGAATAGGAGAGGGTGAGTACCGATAGTTCACACCGCCGCAGCGGCCTATCGGCGAATCGTTTTAACGGCTACCCCACCCAAATTGTTGGCTTTATACGTTGGTGCTAACCACTACGCCTGCACACCGTCCGCCGCTACTCGTGTCAGGAAGTCGTTCAGTAATTCGTTAAATCGATCGGCCTTCTCCATCATAGGCGCGTGGCCGCACTTGTCTACCAGGTGCAACTCGGAGTGGGGGATGAGCTCGTGGAATTTCTCACCCACGAAAGCGGGGGTGATGGCGTCCTCGCGCCCCCAGATCAGCAGGGTCGGAGCTTTAATAAGATGCAACTTTTCAGCCAGATTATGGCGCACGGCCGACTTTGCGGTCATAATGACCCGGATGGCCTTATTGCGGTCATTGACGGTGTTGAACACCTCGTCGATCAGTTCCTGGCTGGCGATGGCGGGGTCGAAAAAAGTCGATTGCGTTTTAGCCTTGATGAACTCGTAGTTGTTCCGCTTGGGAAAAGAATTACCCATCGCGCTCTCGAACAGGCCGCTGCTGCCGGTGAGGGTGATGGAAGCAATGCGGTCGGGCCGTTGCAGCGTATACAAGATACCGATGTGCCCCCCCAAGCTGTTGCCGATCAGGTGGACCTTTTCATAACCCATGTGTTCCACGAAATCGGCGATGTGGTCCACGAGGCCGGAAACGGACACTTTACGCAGCGGTAACTCGAACATGGGTAGCACGGGGATGACGACGTTGTAGCGTTCGCCGAACTCCCGCAGGATGCCCTGAAAGTTACTCAGGCCGCCAAACAGGCCGTGCAACAACAAAATTACTTCCTCGCCACCCCTGGTTTCGGTGTACTGGTACGGTCCGTCTTGCTGCATAGCTGATTGCATGAAATCTACCTTAGATAAAGTGGTGGTCGGTCCGCCGAGCGAATATTTTACCCGCAGGCCGTCGGTTTGTACCTGCCTTCCGATCCGGAAACCGTTAACCGGCAACCAAGATCCAGCGGACGCGGGGCCGCAAAATATTGAAAATTTGCCGGACCACCGGCACCTAACCCTCCGATCGACAATTTAACCGCCTCCAGGGAAGACATAATCCCATGAGAATGTGAACATTTGACTAAAATGACTGCTTAATAATCACGATCCTTTTTTAAGTGGCTGAAAATGCCGTGTTTTGCAGCGTTTAACGGCAGGTGCGCGTTATTCCTCCTCTTTTGGGGGCATCCACCTTCCCAAAACCGGGGATCGTAACCAACCAACCCCCGTTGTAAGCATTACACAACCATATTTTTTTACAAAAACCAAAACCAATGCGATTTTTCGTAACCGCACTAGTCTTTATTTTCCTCGCTGGTTCGTTCCAGTCCTGCGTCTCCAAGAAGAAGTACGACGAACTGACCGCCGGTAAGGCAGCAACCGACCAGGCACTGGCCGAAACTCAAGCCAACCTCAAGAATCTTGAAGGTGAGCGTGATGCCCTGCAAAACGAGTTCAATACGACTCGTGACAAGATGAACGCCGACATGACCGCCATGCGTACCGACATGACCGGTAAGATGGATGCCATGAGCACCCGTCTCAAGACCACCGAAGCCGAACTGGAAGCTTTCCGTAGCGAATTCTCCGATATGTTCAGCACCTATAAGGCTGCCGGACTTTCCGTAGAAGCCCGCGACGGCGATCTCTACCTGGCTACCGAAACTCCCTTCACGTTCCGTAGCGGATCGAGCAGCCTTACCCGTGAGGAGCGCGATGCTATCGACGCCATGGCTTCCAAGCTGCAGGGAACTAATGTTCGCCTGATGATCGAAGGTCACACTGATGACAGAAAGTTCAACAACGGTTCCGGCCGCGATAACTGGGACCTGTCCTTCGCTCGTGCCAAGGCCGTAGCCGCTCGCCTGATCAAAGGCGGTGTTGCCGCTGAGAACGTAGTCGTAGCCGGTGCCGGTGAGTACCACCCCATGATGGACAACGGTACTTCCGAAGGCCGTGCCGCTAACCGCCGTACCGTGCTGAAGCCTAACCCCAAAATGGGCAAGGTGATCGACGCCATGAACGCGGACGAAGACAATGACGGTATGTAGGCATTAGTCGATTGACTAAGCCTTATCCGCGTCGACTCCGTAAGGAGTCGATAACCACTGCGCTGGCCGGCACCCTTTGGGTGTCGGCCGGCGCTTTTTTATGCGTGCATCAGAGCTTATCCGCCAGGAAACCCGCCGTCCAGCTCTCGGCCACATCCACTAGCTCCTCCGGCCGGCCCTGGAACACCAGTTTACCGCCGTCGCGCCCGCCGCCGGGGCCGAGGTCCAGCACGTAGTCCGCGCATTTGATCACTTCCATGTTATGTTCTACCACCAATACGGTGTGTCCGCGCTCCACAAGGGCGTTCAGGGCATCCAGCAGGATACCCACGTCGTGGAAGTGCAGACCGGTGGTCGGCTCGTCGAAGATAAATAGGATGTTCTCCGTTGATCGCTCGCGGGTCAGGAAACTGGCCAGTTTCACCCGCTGCGCCTCGCCGCCCGATAGCGTATTGCTCGACTGGCCCAGTTGCACGTAGCCCAGGCCCACATCCAGCAACGGCTGTAGTTTTTTGATCACGGCGTCATCGTCGGCAAAAAAGGTCACGGCTTCCTCCACGCTCAGGTCCAGGATGTCGGCCACGTTCTTTCCTTCATAGCGCACCTCCAGTATCTCGCGCTTGAACCGCTTGCCGTTGCAGGCCTCGCAGACCAGGCGCACGTCGGCCAGAAACTGCATCTCCACCACCTGCTCGCCCTCGCCCTTGCAGGTCTCGCAGCGGCCGCCGTCCACGTTAAACGAAAAGTTGGCGGCCGTATAGCCGCGCACCTTGGCCAGTTGCTGGCGCATCAGTAAATTACGGATCGCGTCGTAGGCTTTCACATAAGTCACCGGGTTCGAGCGGCTCGATTTCCCGATCGGACTCTGGTTCACCATCTCTATGCGGCTCAGCATACTCAGGTCGCCGCCAATGCCCAGGTGGGCACCCGGTGCCACCGGGCTTCCCTCGCCGAAGTGGCGGCGCAGCGCGGGATAAATAATGCCCTTTACCAGGCTAGTCTTACCACTGCCGCTCACGCCCGTCACCACGCTCAGGGCATTCAGGGGAATCTGGCAATCGAAACCATTCAGATTGTGCATCCGCGCCCCGCGTACCTTCAGCCAGTTGGTCAGCACACGGCGCGTGGCGGGCACGGGTATCTCCATCGCGCCGGTCATGTACTGGGCCGTCAGGCCGTCGGCGGCCTTGGTGTAAATATCTTCGTAGGGGCCGGCAAACACCAGGTTCCCGCCGTGGATGCCCGCGCGGGGGCCGATGTCGATCAGGTAGTCGGCGGCGGCGATCACGTCTTCCTCGTGTTCCACCACCAGCACGGTATTGCCCAGGTCGCGTAGCCGTTTCAGCACGGCTATCATGCGCTGCGTATCACGGGGGTGCAGGCCCACGCTGGGTTCGTCCAGGATATACATACTGGCCGTCAGGTTGCTGCCCAGGGTGCGGGTCAGGTTGATCCGCTGGCTCTCGCCGCCACTCAGGGTATTGCTCAGACGGTTCAGGGTCAAGTAATCCAGGCCCAGGTCCAGCAGACTCTGCAGGCGATTGCCGATCTCCAGCAGCAGGCGGCGGGCAATCTCGGCGTCGGTTTCGCCCAGGTCCAAATTTGTCATGTAATCGTGCAAATCCTTAATGGGCAGGTCCACCAATTCCGTGATCGGTTTTCCGCTGATCTTCACGTAGGTCGCCTCCACCCGCAGCCGGCCGCCCCGGCACTTGGGGCATAGCGTGCGCCCCCGGTAGCGGGCCAGCATCACGCGGTTCTGAATTTTGTAGGTCTTCTTCTCCAGTTCGCTGAAGTAGTCGTCGATCCCGCTAAAGTGGGCCGTGCCGCTCCACAGCATCGTCCGCTCCTGGGCGGTCAGTTCGGCATAGGGCGTGTGCACGGGAAAATCACTGCGGTGGGCATTGCGCAGCAAGTGCTTCAGGTACTCTCCGGCCCGCTCGCCGCGCCAGGGCACCACTGCGCCATCGTAGACCGACAGGGCGGGGTCGGGCACCACCTTGTCCTCGTCAATACCCATCGTGCGGCTAAAGCCCTCACAGCGGGGGCAGGCACCGTAGGGGTTGTTGTAGTTAAACAGGGCGGGCGATGGTTCCTGGAAAATTATCCCGTCCAGTTCGAAACGGTTGTTGTACCACGCCCGCTCGCCGTCGATCACGTCCACCATCACCTCACCGTCGCTTTCCTGGAAAGCGGTCTGCACCGAATCGGCAATCCGCTTGGTATTTTCCTCATCGTCGGCCCTGGCCACAAAGCGGTCGATCAGCAGCAGCACGGGGGCGGCATCGCCGGTGGGCAGTTGGTCCAGCCGCTGCTTCAGCAATTTATCCTTCGATTCCAGCACGTCCTCGATCTGCGCCAGCGCGTCCTTAAACAGGATCCGGGTATAGCCCTTTTGCAGCAACAGGTCCAGTTCCTTACCCAGCAACCGGTCGCCGTACTTGGTGGGCAGGGGCGCGAACAGCTGAATGCGCGTGCCCTCGGCCTGACCCGTAATGTAGTCCACCACGTCGCTTACCGTGTGTTTTTTCACCAGCTCCCCGCTCGCGGGAGAGTAGGTCTTTCCGATCCGGGCGTACAGCAGCCGCAGGTAATCGTAGATTTCAGTCAGTGTACCCACCGTCGAGCGGGCGTTAGCCGTCGTCGTTTTCTGCTCAATGGCGATGGCCGGACAAATGCCCCGGATGTAATCCACGTCGGGCTTCTTCATCCGCATCAAAAACTGACGCGCATAGCTGCTCAGGCTCTCCACGTAGCGGCGCTGCCCCTCGGCGTAGAGCGTGTCCATCGTAATGGATGACTTGCCCGATCCGCTCACGCCCGTCACCACCACCAGCTGGTTTTTGGGTATCTCCAGGTCCACGTTCTTCAGGTTATTCGCCCGCGCTCCCTTGATGTAGACCGCCCGGCGCAGCGCGGCGGCGTCAAAGCGGTCGGTAGTGCCGTTGGTGGTGATGGTGGTGGATTGCTTAGCGGCGGGTGCGGTTTTCGTCTTCGTTTTGGCCATGCGGAGGGGTAAAATTAGCGGGACCGACAAAATGTTGGTTTCGGTCCGCTTACGGAACGACTTATGGCGGCGATAGTTTGGCGAGCGGTGGAGTATAAGATCAGTCCGTTCTTTAGTGGCCCCCGCCCGCCCCTGCGGGGTCGGCCGGCCGGGCGTGTCCGCCGCTCGCTGTCCGCTCGGCCCTGCGGGCTGCCTCCCTCCGGTCGGCCCGGCTCCCATCCCTGGTCCGGCATAGGTTAGCGCGCCATTGTTCAGCAACAGGAACAACTCGCGGTGCAATTATTGTTAAAACACTGTATAGCAACTAATTGTCCCCTTCACTAATGTTTTACTACCACCTCTTATTATTCGCCCTCCTAACAAAGCGCACCCCCGAACACCGCCGCTAATAACCGGGTTGGAATTGATACCGCCCTGAGCAGAACCATATTTAGTCCCTCCCAAAAATCGCTACCATGAAGATTGCATTCATCGGAAATTATCCCCCCAAAGCTTGTGGCATCGGCACTTTTACCGATAGCCTCACGCGGGCGATCCTGGCCAACCTGAATGTGTCCGAAGTAGCCGATTATGCCGAGGTTTTGGCCATGGAAGACCCGCACGAGAATCACGATTACCCGCCCGTGGTCACCCGCGTTATCCGCTCCGATCGCCCGGCCGATTACCGCGCCGCCGCCGATTACCTGAATGATAATGGTTTCGACCTTGTCGTCCTTCAGCACGAATACGGCATCTTCGGTGGCGATGACGGGGCCTATATCCTGCACCTGCTCGATCGCCTGGAACTCCCGCTCGTCACCACCCTGCATACCGTACTCAAGGATCCTTCCACGGGTCAGAAGACCGTGCTGCGCCGCATTGGCAAACGCAGCCAGCAGGTAGTGGTGATGTCGCAAATGGCCGCCGGATTTCTGCAGGATATTTTCGGGCTGCCCGCGGAAAAGATCGCGGTGATCGAGCACGGTGTTCCGATTGTAAAACTACAAGGCCGCGAGGAATTGCGGGAGCAATTGGGCTGGACGGGGCGCAGCGTCATTTTCACTTTCGGTCTGTTGGGCCGGGGCAAGGGGATCGAGGCCGCCGTGCGCGCCCTGCCCGCCATCGTGGAGCGACATCCCGAGAGCACTCTACGTCGTGCTGGGCAAGACCCACCCTAACGTAGTCCGCAACTGCGGCGAGGAATACCGCGAGTACCTGCATCAATTGGCCGACGAACTGGGGGTGGGCGACAACCTTCAAATGATTGCCGAATTCGCTACCGAACAAAAACTGTTCGAGCACCTCCGCGCCTGCGACGTCTACGTGATCCCCTACCCCAACGAGGCACAGATCACCAGCGGCACCCTGGCCTATGCCGTGGGCGCGGGCACGGCCATCGTGTCTACCCCCTTCTGGCACGCCACCGAACTACTGGCCGAAGAGCGGGGGCTTCTCTTTCCCTTCCACGATAGCGCGGTGCTGGCCGAGCAGTGCAACCGCCTGCTCGAACGGCCCGAACTCGCCCGCGAACTGCGTCTCCGCACCGCAGATTACGGCAAGCAACTGCTCTGGCCCCGTATCGGCGAGCAGTATCTGCAGGCGTTCGGCCGCGCCCAGGTGGCTTTCGAGGCCCGGCTGCAATCCGCCCGCAATACCGATTTCGACCTGCCGCCCCTCTGCCTCGATCACCTGCGCCGCCTGACCGACGATACCGGCATGATCCAGCACGCCAAATACGCCATCCCTAACCGCCACGAGGGCTACTGCCTGGATGATAACGGACGTGGCCTGCTCCTCATCGGCATGCTCGTCAAGCGCGGTCTGGGTGATCTGGCCGAACTGCAACGCCTGGCCGAAATCTACCTGAGCTATATCTTCCACGCCCAGAATCCCGACGGCAGTTTCCGTAATTTCATGGGCTACGACCGTGAATTCAGGGAGCGGGTCGGCTCGGAGGACAGTTTCGGCCGTGCGCTGTGGGGAGTTGCCTACTGCCTGGCTAACCCGCCCCGCGCCGATATGCGCGACCTGCTGGTAGAAGTTTTCGACCGTGCCGTCAACTACCTGGAGCACGTACGCAGCCCCCGCACCATCGCCTACGGCATCATCGCCCTCACGCACCGCCTGGAGTACCAGCCCGGTAATGAGAATATCCTTAACCAACTGGACCGCCTCACCAACCGCCTGGTCGAACACTACGACCAGAACCGGGGTGAGGAATGGGATTGGTTCGAGCGCTACCTGACTTACAGCAATGGTATCATGCCCTATGCACTCTACCGCACCTTGCAATTTCTGGACAAGGATAAAACCCGCGCCGCCGCCGGCGATGCCACCAGGTTTCTAACGGAGATGACCATCGTGGACGGAGTGATGCGGCCCATCGGCTGCGAAGCACCCTTCCTCTTTCAGGGCAAGCCCAGCCGCTACGACCAGCAGCCGACCGACGTGATGGCCAAGGTACTCTTGTTTTCCGAGGCCGCTAAGTACGACGAGTCGATGAGCAACCGCGAGCGGCTGCGCATTGCCTTCAACTGGTTCCTGGGCGCCAACGATCTGAAATTGCCCCTCTACCAGCCCGAGACCGCCGGTTGCTACGACGGCCTGATGGAATCCGGCATGAACCGCAATCAGGGAGCCGAGAGCCTGCTGGCTTACCTCATCAGCCGGGTAGTGATGGAAGACTTTGAGCTGGATGAGAAAGAAGAAGAAAATGTCAGTCAGCAGATCGAGGTAATTACCGATCCCGGTCTGGCCCTGAAAAAGATGGTGAATGGTATGGCACGCAAGCAGACTACCGTGAAAAACAGTGCGGGATGAAGATCGCCATATTAGCTCCCATCGCCTGGGCTACGCCCCCGGCGGCCTACGGTCCCTGGGAGCAAGTAACCAGCCACCTCTGCGAGGGGCTGGTGCGCCGGGGGGTGGACGTGACGCTGTTCGCTACCGGCACTAGCCGCACCGCCGGCAAACTGGTAGCCACCGTGCCCACCGGCTACGCCGAGTGCCTCGGCCAGGATGCCAAGGTACTGGAGCACCTCCACATCGGGCAGGTCATGGAACGAGCCGACGAGTTCGATTTGATCCATAACCAGTTTGATTTCATGCCTTTAAATTTTAGCCCCTTGACCGCTACGCCCATGTTGACCACCATCCACGGAATGAGCAGCGACCAGATCGTGCCCGTCTACGAGCGCTATAACGATCGCAGCGCCTATGTTTCCATCAGCAATGCCGACCGCCACCCCCGCCTGGATTATATCAGTACGGTCTATAACGGCGTGGATACCACGCAATTCACGCCCCGGGAAAAGCCGGGCGAATACCTGCTCTATTTCGGCCGTATCCATCCCGACAAAGGAACGGCCGAGGCCATCGATATCGCCGAGCGGGCCGGAAAGGATTTGCTGATCGCCGGCCTGATCCAGGACCACAATTATTACGAAGAGCAAGTAAAACCCCGCATCGACGGTGATAAAGTGCGCTACATTGGCAACGTGGGTAAAGAAAAGCGCGACCAACTGCTGGGCGGTGCACTGGCCCTGTTGCACCCCATCAGTTTTGAAGAACCCTTCGGCCTCAGCGTGGCCGAGGCCATGATGACCGGCACCCCCGTCATTGCCCACCGGCGCGGTGCCATGCCCGAACTGATCGAGCAGGGCGTGACCGGCTTCCTCACCCGAAACACGGAAGACGCCGCCGCAATGGTCCACAAATGTATCGCCCTGGACCGCCGCCACATTGCCGCCGTCGCCCGCGACCGCTTCAGCGTGGAGCAGATGGTAGGGGGGTATATCGAGGTGTATGAGCGCTTGGTAAAGTAAGATTGGTACGCGATATCCGGTCACGCGGCTGGTGCGTGACCTCCGCGAATTGGTGCGTGACCTCCGGTCGCGCGGATTTGGCTCCCGCCACCTCCGGTCGGGCGCAGGGGGCGTGACCTCCGGTCGCGTGACTGATTGGTGTCACGCCACCTCCGGTCGCGCAGCGTGCCTGCGGCACGCAAACGTGATGCAATTGCGCCTACGCGCACCCGACGTGGGCGTCGGGACCCTTGTGCGTCTGCGTGAGGTGCCTGGACGGGACGACCGGCAGGGAGTAGCCCGCAGGGCCAAGCCGACAGGCGCGCCGGGAAGGGACCGACGGTGGCGCGTTAGCGACGGCGGCACGTCCAAATCAACAATAAAACGGCATAAGCATACGGGTGACTCGCACCTTCGTAAGGGAGGATACCGGCCCTCCGACGAGGATAATGCTGCGTCAATCTACCATTCAGAACAAAAAAGCTACCGTTCAGAACATTCCACCTTCGATTTTCGGCGCAAAGAAATGCTGCTCTTAGTTTTGATTCATAGATCGAAGGAAGCCGAAAATTCGACATACCAGAGTAGGCAAAATAAAATCCAATTGCGTTATGCGTATTCATTTTTTAACCACCCTGATCTTGCTGTTTTTCAGCACCGCGCTATCGGGGCAGATCAAAGTATTGCCCTGGCAAATGCACGAGGGCAACGAGGGTATCGTTACGTTCACCACCACGAGCCACGGTGATCCCGCTGCTTATACCCAAGCAAAAATCCCCTCATCGGATGACCCCAACTGGGAGGAAGCACCCCTCAAGGACGGCCAGGTCTACATTAGCCGTTCTTCCACGCTGAGGTGTAAGCAGGAACTGGATTTCCTCTATTTTCAGACGGAAGTCTTCGTGCCGGCCAATATGAACGTGGATGATTTTACCATTTCTTACGACAAGGCCGATGACGGTGCGCGTATCTACTTCTTTAATTCCAAGCACCCGAACGGTCACTTCAATCCCGCTGCTGATTTGTACCTGAAGTCCGGGACGAAAGTGGATCCCGTCAACCTGAAAAGCGAGGTGGTTGCCGGTGAAGTCAATCGGGTCGTCATTGTTCAATATGATAATTGCGCCACGGGCAACAATATCAACGGGATCCGGATCAAGGTAAACGGAACGGAAATCAAGACCACGAAAGATATTGTCATGGACGTTTGCGGTAACGAGTACACGACCGTGAAGTACGGTAACCAGATCTGGTTGCAGGAAAACCTGCGTGCGCCGACCTGTTCCGCTTGTCCGGGTCTGGAGTATGTCAAACTGGAAAACCACCCGTCTAAAAACGGCCATTTTTACGTGGCCGATAAGCCTTTTTACGCCTACTATAACAACAACGAGGCAGATAAAGACCCCCACTCGGATAAGCAGTTTGGAGCCATGTTCAATTTTGCCGCCATTGAAAGTTGCGATATCTGTCCGGAAGGCTTCCGCATCCCGACCACCCGTGACTGGGAGGCACTAATGACCAACGTGGGCGAAACCGTGAAGCTAATAACACGCGACCCGGAGAATGGTAATCGGGCCTTCATGTATATTGCCGGCCGTGCCGATGCTTACGGCTCCGTAGTGAGGGGACGGTTCGTGCAGTACTGGGCTGCGGGAACGGACCCTGCAGCCTCTAATAAAGGACAATTATTTTATATTGATAACAAGGGCAATGCCAGAATAGGATCAGAGGACAAGCGAATCGCTTCCTACGTCCGTTGCGTAAAGTCCGCTACCCCGCAAGTGCCCGAACGCTTTAAACTGCATGCCTATTCGACCCACGGATCGAGTAGCAACGCCGATCACTGGATGGGTTGGTTGTCGAATGATGAAGCGGAATGGGCCAAGATTTTGCAAAATGCGAGTGCCGTCGGTGCGAATATTATGCAAGTGAGAAAGGTAGTTGCCGATGACGTTGCCGACATTGTTTACCTGCAGGTAGAAAATTATCCGGGCGGCGGTGAGTATTTCCTGACCGTAGACCCCCGAGACGGGAATAAGGTAAAGATTAAATCCGGGAAAAGCCAGGAGGCTAAGTTCCGGTTAAAGCCCGCTCTGCAAACGGAAAAGCCGGGTAGTGACTACGTTTCCTTTGAGTCCGTGTTGCGGCCTAATCACTTCCTTCGTCATATGGGGTACAAGATGTACTTGCACGAAGCTACTCCTCAGAATATGGCTAATAAGGTGTACATCGAAGATGCCTCCTGGTTATTTCAGCGTCTGTGATCCGATGGTTTCTTCCCCTGGTTTTGCGTTGCACTTTGAGATGTAGCGCAAAACCAGGATTTTGACCTCGGCCGGAGCCGGTAGAAATACCGCTCCGGCTTTTTTAGTGTTGGTCTATGCCAATTTGAAATAGAAGGTATAATCAGGCCCGGGTACCGAAAATATGATTGAGGTTCTTCAGGACTTCCGTGCGCCGTGCGCGGCTGATCGGAAGGGTGGTTTTACCGACGGTGATTTCCGTAGTCGTCCAACGGGCTACGTGGGCAATATTGATGAGGTGGCTGCGGTGAATGCGTAAGTAGCCGGCCGGGGGGAGGATTGCCTGCAGTTGCTGTAAGCTGACGCGCTCCAAAAGCTGCTGCCCGTCAATCAGGCTGATCCGGCAATAGACGTGGTCCGCGCTGATGAATAGTAGATCGGGAAGGTGGAGCAGGCGGTTGCTTTTTTTGAGGAAAAGCCGTGAGTTGTTCCTTGCCGTGGCCAAGGGTTTAGCGTTGAAATAAGAAGGGATGGATTTACTGAAGATGGTGGGAAGATCAGGCTGACTGAAAAGGCGAGTTGGGTTAGTTAGCATTTGTGGGAATTGGCTCGGGTGTTGTGAGTGGCATGACAGGTGCAGTTTCACCGACAAAATAGCGGATTAGATTGCCGACAGGTTTTTTTCAGGGACGAATGGTAAGAAAGCCGGGACGAAAGAATAGGGAGTCAGCGCTACCGGCCGACCGGAGCGTATTTTCGCTACCGGTTTCTTATCTTGTGCCATTCTAACCCACGCTTGTCGTAAGTATATGACTGCCACACGCTACACTACCAGGTCGGTAGTATCCCTTTATTTTTTATTCTTACTTCTTCCCCTTGCTCCGCTGATCGCCCAAAACAAACTGGCCGAGGGGCTGGCGCAGCTGTCGACTTTAGAGTTGGCGGAACTGGCGGATACGGTAATGATGGTAGAGGAAGCAGAGCGGCGGATTAATGCGATTAAGTATGGCCCAGAAGCATTCCGTGTTCCGCTGTTGGTTGATTCTTTTTCACGCATCCTGCCGCTTTCGGTGTACAACTCATTGAGATTCAAATATTTGAAGGGTTATGCCCTGCAGGAGATGGGAGCTTACGGACAAGCCATGCAGGTTTTCCTGGAAATAATCGACGAAGCTCAAGTTGCCGGACATACCCCCTCTCAGGCAGAAGCGATGGTGAGTTTAGCCTATTGCTATACCTATATGGGCCTGAATGATAAGGCCGAAGAATGTAGTATTCGTTCGCTCGAATTTGCGAGAACACACGGACTCCGAGAAGATCAGGCATTCAGTCTTCAGCTACTAGCGGAACAACTTACACGGGATGGAAACCCAAAGGCAGTAGAGTTATACGATGAGATCATTGCGTTGTTCCCTGCCGACAGCATCAACTACCATTCGTCTAGTGCCAAGGGGGAGAAGCTAATGACACTGGCAAAATTTGGCCGCTCCGACTCTGAGACGGCCCGGCGGTTGCTAGCGGAGGTTACCCTTTTCGGTAATCCATTGACGCCATTTGACGATATATACATACAACGTAGTGCCCTTTCTTCCCTGAGCAATTATTACCTCTTTACCGAGAACTTTAATCAGGCCGTTTACTATGGTCGCCGACACCTGTCTTACGTAAAAGGCATCTTTGCCGATACCTCGGAAGTGGTGAGGTACGCGCTATTGCAGTTGTATCCCATAGAGGCTGCCGCCGGAAATCATGCCGCCGCTTATGAGGCACTACTCAGTTATCAGGAAGTGGAACGGGCCATGACGATCCAGAACCAGGACAACGAGATGGCACGGGCTTCCGCCGAGTTGGATGTGCAGTACCATGAGTTGGCCCGCCGGGCGGCCGAGCAAAACGTATTGCTGGAGCAAGCCGCTAAAAGTACCCGTACCCGCTTACTTATCGTTATCTCGGTGCTTTCCTTACTCATCATCAGTGGAATACTCTGGGCCTACTTCCGCTCCCGCAGTGCCGAACGGGTGATTGCCGCGCAGAAAGAAACCGTAGACCGGTCGCTGGCCGATAAGGAAGTACTGCTGCGCGAGATCCACCACCGGGTCAAGAATAACCTCCAGATCATCACCTCTTTACTCCAGAAACAGGCCCGCCGATCGGATAGCCCTGAACTGAAAGAATTGATCCGCGACGGGCAGGAGCGAATTCAGTCGATGGCCCTGATCCACCAGAATCTTTACCGCTCCGACCAGCTCAACGGCGTCAATATTCGTAGCTACCTGGAAGACCTGACCGCGAATGTGGGGCGAAGCCACGAAGCATCCCCCGGCAAGGTTGCCTTTATACTGGAGGTGGCCGAAGAGCATCTCGATATCGATGTCGCCATCCCGCTCGGACTGATCCTCAACGAGTTGATCACCAACGCCTACAAGTATGCCTTCCCCGACGGGCGCCGGGGCAACATCTTTATCGAGTTTTACCACTACGCGGAGCAGTCTTTCCTGCGGGTCAGCGATGACGGCGTGGGGCTGCCGTCCGACTACGAGATACGCCAGTCGAATTCGCTGGGCCTGAATCTGGTCAATGGGCTAGTGGGCCAGTTGGAGGGCACGATCGACTGGCGGCAAAGCGAGAAAGGAACTACCGTAGCCATTCAGTTTTAAACGATCTACCGCATGAGTAACCCAGTCCGTATCCTGCTCGTTGAAGACGAGTTCATTACCCGCGACGATATGCGTGATGCTCTCCTTGGAATGGGCTACGAGGTGTCCGGAGAGGCCATGCGGGCAGAGCAGGCCATCCCCATCCTGGAGCGGGGGAAAACCGATCTGGTGATTCTGGACATCCACTTGAAGGGCGAATTGACGGGTATCTGGCTGGGAGAGCAAATCACCGCAAAGTACGGTATTCCCTTCATCTACCTGTCCGCGTTTAGCGACCGGGGCACCGTTGCTTCGGCGGCGGATACCCAACCCGCCGGCTACCTGGTTAAACCTTATACCACATCGGGGTTGTACGCTGCCATCGAAACGGCAGTTCGTAAACACGGCGGGGTTAATTCGGGCACGGGAGATAAAGACGCTCTACCCCTGGGTATGGAGGATAACCTATTTGTTAAGGACGACCACATTTACCGCCGCATTCGGGTAAGCGATATCTACCTGGTCCAATCGTTCCGCAATTATCTGGAAATCACCACTGCGGAAGGTCGTTACGTGGTGCGCTCCACTCTTGCTGATTTTGCCGCACAACTTCCTCCGGCGCATTTTTTTGCTACTCATCGCTCCTATCTGGTGAACCTGGGGCGGGTAACGGAAATCGGCAACAAATTCGTGAAAGCGGGAGCATTCGAGGTGCCGCTCAGTAGAGGGGTGCGGGAGACGCTTATGGAACGAGTACGGCTGCTGGGGTAACGGGATCGACCCTTCCCGTGCTGGTCACTCTCTTTTATCCCTCATTTTTTCCCTTCAGCTCCGCCAGTAGCCGCTCCAGGTTGACTGTGGCAAAGCTGGCGGCCCCGTCGCTGATGCCGTAAGGGATGACCAATTCGCCGGCGTGAATGATGCTCCCGCAGCTGTATACAGCGTTGGGGACGTAGCCCTCGCGCTCGGTTTCGAGGGGGGCGAGGAGGGGTTCGGAGAGCCGGCCGATGACCTTGGTGGGATCGTTGAGGTCGAGCAGGGCGGCACTGATGGAGTAGCGGCGCATGGGTCCCACGCCGTGGGTGATGACGAGCCAGACGGCGTACTGCGTCCCGTGGGCTGCGAGGCACCCTTCCTCTTTCAGGGCAAGCCCAGCCGCTACGACCAGCAGCCGACCGACGTGATGGCCAAGGTACTCTTGTTTTCCGAGGCCGCTAAGTATGACGAGTCGATGAGCAACCGCGAGCGGCTCCGGATCGCCTTCAACTGGTTCCTCGGGCGCCAACGATCTGAAACTGCCCCTCTACCAGCCCGAGACCGCCGGTTGCTACGACGGCCTGATGGAATCCGGCATGAACCGCAATCAGGGAGCCGAGAGCCTGCTGGCTTACCTCATCAGCCGGGTAGTGATGGAAGACTTCGAGCTGGATGAGAAAGAAGAAGAAAATGTCAGTCAGCAGATCGAGGTAATTACCGATCCCGGTCTGGCCCTGAAAAAGATGGTGAATGGTATGGCACGCAAGCAGACTACCGTGAAAAACAGTGCGGGATGAAGATCGCCATATTAGCTCCCATCGCCTGGGCTACGCCCCCGGCGGCCTATGGTCCCTGGGAGCAAGTAACCAGCCACCTCTGCGAGGGGCTGGTGCGCCGGGGGGTGGATGTGACGCTGTTCGCCACCGGCACTAGCCGCACCGCCGGCAAACTGGTAGCCACCGTGCCCACCGGCTACGCCGAGTGCCTTGGCCAGGATGCCAAGGTACTGGAGCACCTCCACATCGGGCAGGTCATGGAACGAGCCGACGAGTTCGATTTGATCCATAACCAGTTTGATTTCATGCCTTTAAATTTTAGCCCCTTGACCGCTACGCCCATGTTGACCACCATCCACGGAATGAGCAGCGACCAGATCGTGCCTGTCTACGAGCGCTATAACGATCGCAGTGCCTATGTTTCCATCAGCAATGCCGACCGCCACCCCCGCCTGGATTATATCAGTACGGTCTATAACGGCGTGGATACCACGCAATTCACGCCCCGGGAAAAGCCGGGCGAATACCTGCTCTATTTCGGCCGTATCCATCCCGATAAAGGAACGGCCGAGGCCATCGATATCGCCGAGCGGGCCGGAAAGGATTTGCTGATCGCCGGCCTGATCCAGGACCACAATTATTACGAAGAGCAAGTAAAACCCCGCATCGACGGTGATAAAGTGCGCTACATTGGCAACGTGGGTAAAGAAAAGCGCGACCAACTGCTGGGCGGAGCGCTGGCCCTGTTGCACCCCATCAACTTCGAAGAACCCTTCGGTCTGAGCGTAGCCGAGGCCATGATGACGGGCACACCGGTGATCGCCCACCGCCGGGGTGCCATGCCAGAACTGATCGAGCACGGCGTGACCGGCTACCTGACTAAGAATGCGACCGACGCCGCCGAATTGGTCCATAAGTGTATTGCCCTGGACCGCCGTCACATAGCCGCCGTTGCCCGTGACCGGTTTGGCGTGGAGCGGATGGTGGAGGGATACATGCGTGTGTACGAACGGTTAATTAAGTAAAGAGATGAAAATTCCCGATCACCGGATCGAGAAGCTATAAAAAATCTCGATTACCGGACCGGGTACTGGGCTTGCAGTAGTTGGATGCCGTTAGCATAATTTGCTCAGAAGCTTAGAGCGTGAGGTGCCCGGAGGGGCGTTAGCGCACGCAGTGCCGAGCGAATAGCGAAGCCCGCAGGGAACCGACCCCATGCCCGTTAGGGCTGGGGGCACGCCCAGATAATCACTTGATACATAATGATCACGTTAGCTCAGAGCTACAGTATAGAGTACTGCACGAAATCCTGCCGCTCGGGATAATCGGTATTGTAATGCAGGCCGCGGCTCTCGTGGCGCATACCGGCTCCTTTGGTGACAAGGTAAGCGATGGTGAGTAGATTGCGGAGTTCGCAGAGTTGTGGGGATAGAATGGTGCCGGCATAAAGGTCTTCGGTCTCGGTAAAGAGGAGGTGGAGGCGGCGGGCGGCGCGGCGCAGGCGGACGTCGGAGCGGACGATGCCGACGTAGCTGCTCATGGTCTCTTTGAGTTCCTTGATGCTTTGCGTGATAAGGACCATTTCTTTGGGTTCAGTGGTGCCGGAGGCGTTCCAGAGCGGGAGATCGGTGCGGAGTTGATGGGTGTCGATGTTGGCCGCGATGGTGTTGGCAATGCGGTGGCCGAAAACCAGGGCTTCGAGTAAACTGTTGCTGGCCAGCCGGTTAGCTCCGTGCAGGCCGGTGCAGGTACACTCGCCGCAGGCGTAAAGGTGCTTGATGGAGGAGCGCCCCAATTCATCGACACGGATGCCGCCGCAGACGTAGTGACAGGCAGGGACGACTGGGATGAGGTCCGTCATGGGGTCGATGCCGATGCTTTTGCACTTCTCGTAAATGGTGGGGAAGTGGGCCAGGAACTTCTCCTTGTCCAGGTGGCGGCAGTCAAGCGACATATGTTCCGCGCCGCTCAGTTTCATTTCGTTGTCGATGGCGCGGGCCACGATGTCGCGCGGGGCGAGGCTGAGGCGCTCGTCGTATTTCTGCATGAATTCCTCGCCCTGCGGGGTCTTCAGGATAGCCCCGAAACCACGCACGGCCTCACTGACCAAGAAGGCCTGCGCACGGCTGTCTCCGCCCGGTTCGTAGAGGGCGGTGGGGTGAAATTGAATGAACTCCATATTTTCCAGGTGACCCTTGGCGCGGTAGACCATGGCGATGCCGTCTCCGGTGGCAATAACGGGATTGGTGGTGGAGCGGTAGATCTGCCCCGCGCCCCCGGCGGCCACCACGGTGGTGCGCGCCAGGATGGTCTCGATCTCTTTGGTTTCCTTATTGAGGGCATAGGCACCGAAGCATTCTACATTAGGCGTGAGGCGCGTTACCGTGTAGCCGAGGTGGTGCTGCGTGAGCAGGTCGACGGCGAAGAAATGTTCGTGCACCACTACGTTCTCCAGCGTGGCCGCCTTGGCGGACAGTGCCCGCTGGATTTCCCAGCCGGTCAGGTCCTTGTAATGCAAAATGCGGTTTTCGGAGTGGCCACCCTCGCGGCCGAGGTCATATTTCTCGAACTGGTCGAGGTCGAAGCGGGTACCCCACTCGATGATCTCGCGCACGCGCTCGGGACCTTCTTCTACCACGATCCGCACGATCTGCTCATCGCACAGGCCGGCCCCGGCATCCAGGGTGTCGGCGATATGCTTTTCATAGTTGTCGGTTTCCAGGTCCCAGACAGCGGCTACGCCGCCTTGGGCATAGCTGGTATTGCTTTCGCGCTCATTAGTTTTCGTCAGTACGTCGACGCGGAGATCGGGTCGTTGTTGCGCGATCTTGATCGCCGTGCTCAGCCCCGCTATCCCGGAGCCGATGATGAGGACATCGGTTTGGTGCATATATCCAGTGGTCTAATTGTAGACCAAAAGCGGTTTTGAAAGGAAAATGTTGATTGAAAGAGATAATGAGTAATTTGCTACTTCCGATAAGCCGCCATTTGCCGTGCGATGTACTTGCCGATAATGTCAAATTCAAGGTTTACGCGGTCCCCTGCCCGTAGCTGACCAAAGTTCGTATGCTCGTAGGTGTAGGGGATTATGGCTACGCTGAACTCATCGTCCTGCGGGTCTACCACTGTCAGGCTGACGCCGTTGATGCAAACACTTCCCTTGTCCACCAGCAAATGCTCGGGGGTGGGGGTGTAGCGGAAGCGGAAGTACCAACTCCCCCCGGCTTCGGTGACGGATAGGCACTCGCCCGTCGTATCTACGTGGCCCTGCACGATGTGCCCATCGAGGCGGGCACCGGCCTGCATGGCGCGTTCGAGGTTGACCAGGTCGCCCACGCGCCAGTCGCCGAGGCGGGTACGATCCAGGGTTTCGCGGATCGCGGTGACGGTGTGCTCCCCCGCTGCCCGCTGGACGACGGTAAGACAGACGCCGTCGTGGGCAAGGCTCTGGTCGATCTTGAGTTCGTCACTGAGGTCGCTGATGCAGGTAACGTGCACGTTGTCGCCTTCGTGGCGCAGGGCGGTGATGGTGCCGGGGGCTTCGATTATTCCTGTGAACATATTAGTAATAGATAATGGGGTAGTATATACCTGAGCGCTATTCTCCTCCCGTTTGGGCTAAGTTCTGGAGAGGAATTTGTTGGTGTAAGTTTATTTATATCACAAAATTATCAGCACCGCAACCGCATACACAAATATATGGCGCAGCCACCTTGTTTGAAGTTTCCCCGCCAACTCCTTACCTTACGCACTCACCAAAACAACCACCAATGAGTAAGTTTGATGAAGCCGTAACAAAATACGAGGCCGCCCTCGACGGCATCGATGCCAAAAACGATAAGGAGCTGCTACGCAAAGTAGCCAAGGGCCTCGGCCCGTCCATTTACAATAATGACGCCAACAAAGTGGCCTGTTCCGACAAGGCCGAGCTGGAGCGCGTGGTTAAAAACTTCTGCATGAAGAAACTGGGCATGACCGACGAGGCCAAGGCCATGGAACACGTGCAGGCTGCCTGCAAGAAGTACAACAGCAATGCCAAGCACCGCGCCGTTTTCTACTACCTGGTAGTGAAGTCAACGGGCATGGAGGGACATTATAACTAATCGTTGTTTTTTCCCTCGACCGCGTCGAGCAGGTCCTGCGTGGCCTTTTTGAGTTCCGCTACGTTCTTTTCGCGCTCCGTCTTATCGGCGGGGGTTTCGGAAGGCGTAGCGGACTCTTTATTTTCGGGGGTATCCGTCGGACCGCTACCGCCGCGGCGGCGGCGTTTGCGGGGGCGATCCGGGGTGTCCTCATCTTCCGCGGCGGGCGGGGGTGGGGCGGGGGAACCGTGCTCCGTAACCTCAGCCGGGTCTTCGGCAGGAGAAGTTGCGGCTTGGTCCGTGGCCGGGGAAGTAGCTAAGTCGGTGGCAGACTGGTCCGCTCCCGGCTCTTTGTCGAAGACGATCTTGCCGCCCTTGTCGTCTAGCTTGGCGTAGATGGTGTCCCCCGCCGTGAAACGACCGGAAATGATGTCCTTCGATAGTTCGTCGATCAGATCCTGCTGGAGAACGCGCTTCATGGGGCGGGCACCGAACTGCGGGTCGTAGCCCCGGTCGGCCAGCCAATCCAGGGCGGGATCGGTCAGTTTGATGACCAGGCCCTGGCGGCCCAGCATCTTATCGGTTTTGCGCAACAGCAGGCGGGCGATCTGCTTGATCTCGTCGCGGTCGAGCGGCTGGAACATGATGCGCTCGTCGATTCGGTTCAGGAACTCGGGCCGCATATTCTCCTTCAACTGCTCGAATACCTCCTCCTTGGTGGTTTCGATGATCTGCGCGCGGTGCTCGTCGCCCACGGCGGCCAGGTCCTCAAAATTTTCCAGGATGGTCTCGGCCCCCATGTTGGAAGTCATGATAATGAGGGTATTCTTAAAGTTGGCCACCCGCCCGCGGTTATCCGTCAGGCGGCCGTCGTCCAGCACCTGTAGCAGCGTATTAAAGGTGTCGGGGTGGGCCTTCTCGATCTCGTCCAGCAACACGATCGAATAGGGACGGCGGCGCACGGCTTCGGTCAGTTGGCCGCCCTCGTCATAACCCACGTAGCCGGGAGGCGCGCCCACCAGCCGGCTCACGGCGTGCCGCTCTTGGTACTCGCTCATGTCGATGCGGGTAATGGCGCGTTCGTCGTCGAAGAGCACTTCGGCCAGGGCCTTGGCCAGTTCGGTCTTGCCCACGCCGGTGGGGCCGAGGAAGATGAAGCTGCCCAGGGGGCGGTTCTCGTCCTGCAAACCGGCGCGGCTGCGCCGCACCGCGTCGGAGACGGCCTGCACGGCTTCATTCTGGCCGATCACGCGGCGGTGCAGTTCTTCCTCCAGGTGCAGCAGTTTTTCGCGCTCCGATTGCAGCATGCGGGTGACGGGGATGCCCGTCCAGCGGGCTACGACCTCGGCGATATCGTCGGCAGTGACTTCCTCGTTGGTGAAGCGTTTTTCGTCCGGCAGCTCGTCCAGTTTTTTGTCGGCCGCGTCCAACTGGGTTTTTAGTTCCTGGAGTTCGCCGTAGCGGATCTTGGCCACGGTCTCGAAGTCGCTGTTGCGCTCGGCGCGCTCGGCCTCGTGTTCCAGTTCTTCCATCCGTTTTTTGATCGCCTGCGCGGAATCGACCACTTCTTTTTCGTTGCGCCAGCGGGCGCGGAGGCCGTCGCGCTGCTCGCGGGCGTTGGCCAATTTTTCTTTGATGGCCTCCAGTTTGGCCTCGCTGTTCTCGCGCTTGATCGCCTCGCGCTCGATCTCCAGGCGGGTCACGCGGCGGTCCATCTCGTCGATCTCCTCGGGCACACTGTCCAGTTCCAGGCGCAGGCGGGCGGCCGATTCGTCGATCAGGTCGATGGCCTTATCGGGCAGGAAGCGGTCGGCAATGTAGCGGTGGCTCAGTTCGGCGGCGGCCACCAGGGCCTCATCCAGTATCTCGATCTTGTGGTAGACTTCATAACGGTCCTGCAGGCCGCGCAGGATGGAGATGGTGTCCTCCACGCTCGGCTCCTCGATCAGGACGGTCTGGAAGCGGCGCACCAGTGCCTTATCCTTCTCGAAGTATTTCTGGTACTCGTCCAGAGTAGTGGCACCGATGGTACGCAGTTCGCCCCGCGCCAGGGCGGGTTTCAGGATGTTGGCGGCATCCATCGCTCCGTTGCCGCCGCCCGCGCCGATGAGGGTGTGGATCTCGTCGATGAACAGGATGAACTGCCCGCTGCTCTCCACCACCTCCTTGATGACGGCCCGGATGCGCTCCTCGAATTCGCCCTTGTACTTCGCCCCGGCAATCAGGCCGGCAATGTCCAGCACATAGATGCGCTTGCTCTTCAGGCTGTCGGGCACGTCGCCCTTTACGATCCGCCAGGCAATGCCTTCCACGATGGCGGTTTTACCTACGCCCGCCTCGCCGATCAGGATGGGGTTGTTCTTCTTGCGCCGGCTCAGGATTTGTAGCACCCGGCGGATTTCTTCGTCCCTCCCAATGATCGGGTCCAGCTTACCGGTCTCGGCGCGCTCGTTCAGGTTAATGGCGTACTTGGCCAGCGCCTGGTAGGTTTCCTCCGCGCTGGGATCGTTCACTTTCTTGCCCTTGCGCAGGTCCTGGATGGCGGTGCGGATGCCGTCGTTGGTCACGCCCAGGTCCTTTAGTATGCGCGCGCCCTTATCGCTCGCACCCTGGATAATGCCCAGCAGCATCAGCTCTACGGAGATGTAATCGTCGCCGAAGTCATTCAGCATTTTCTTAGACCGGGCCAGAGCGCGGTTAGCATCGTTGGTCAAAAACTGCTTCGAGACGCCCGTCACGATGGGATATTCTTTCACCACTTCGTCCAGTTCCCGCCGCACGGCTTCGGTAGAGACACCTACCTTCTTGAAAATAAAATCCGCTACCGAGGCATCGGTTTCCAGGATACCCTTCAGCAGGTGCGGCGTATCTACCTGCTGTTGGTCCAGTCCGGCGGCAATTTTTTGCGCCTGAATAATGGCTTCCTGGGCGCGGGTAGTAAAGTTGTCGTAAGTCATGGGGTGAAAATACGGCGGCGGGCCGGTAAGTTGACTACCACCCCCATCTTTTAGCCGGACAGCCCGGTTTTTTCGACGGCTACCGGCCATTTGCCCGTCTTAACACCCGCCCCCGCCGAACCAACTTCCCGCCCCGGCGTATCAGCTACCTACCCAAATTCACTGCTGATGCTCCGTACCTTATTACTCCTCTGTCTCGCCGGTCTTTTCACCACCATCGCCGCCCAGTCGCCCAAGATCAGCCCCGAGCTGCGGACTGAGTTGAGCGGTTCAGACCACGTACAGGCCATTGTCGTCCTGACCCAACAGCCGGGAGTTGACTTGGTGAAAGCCGCCCAGGACCGGGCCAATCGGGGCAGTTTTGTCTATGCTTCCCTGCGCGATCTGGCGCAGCGCACCCAGGCCGGCATGCTACGGCAACTGACGGCCGAGCAACGGGAATTTCGCAGTTTCACCATCGTCAATGCCATCTATTTGCTTCGCGCCGACGCCGAGTTGCTGGAAAGGCTGGCCGCCCGCCCCGAAGTGGCCCGCATCATTGCCAATCCCTGGACGGAACAGGACCTCGGCCGGGTCGAGCGCACCTATGGCGCGGCCCGCTCAACGGTAGAATGGGGCGTGGCACGCATCGGCGCACCGGAGCTATGGAACCTCGGCTTTCGGGGCGAGGGAATGACCGTCGGCGGTCAGGATACCGGCTACGACTGGCAGCACCCCGCCCTGCGCACCGCCTACCGGGGCACCCAGGCCGACACGGTGGTGCACGATTACAACTGGCACGACGCCATTCACATGCTCAATCCGCTCAACAACGGCGGCACCAATTCCTGCGGCTTCGACTCCCCCCAACCCTGCGACGACGGCAGCCACGGCACCCACACCATGGGCACGATGGTGGGCGACGACGGAGCGGGCAACCAGGTGGGCGTGGCCCCCGGCGCCCGCTGGATCGGCTGCCGCAATATGGAACGCGGCTACGGCAGCCCGGCCAGCTACATCGAATGCTTCGACTGGTTCCTGGCCCCCACCCGCGTGGACGGCACTGAACCCGACCCCACCCGCCGGCCCGACGTGATCGCCAATTCCTGGAGCTGCCCCCCGCTCGAAGGCTGCAACCCCGACAACTTCGCCCTCATGCAACTGGCCATCGAAAACCTCCGCGCCGCCGGCACCGTAGTCGTTACCTCGGCCGGCAACAGCGGCCCCGCTTGCAGTACCGTCGACACGCCGCCCAGCATTTTTGCCGCCGCCTTCCCCGTCGGGGCCTCCAACGACCAGGACAGCATCGCCGGCTTCAGCAGTCGCGGCCCCATCACCATCGACAGCAGCGGACGCTTGGCCCCGCAGGTCGTGGCACCGGGCGTAAACGTGCGCTCCTCCGTGACCGGCGGCGGCTACGCCAACTTCAGCGGCACCAGCATGGCCGGCCCGCACGTGGCCGGCGCGGTGGCCGTACTGCTCTCCGCCCTGCCGGAACTGCGCGGCCGGGTAGATAACATCGAAGAGGTTTTCCGCGCATCTACCCTGCCGCTCTTCTCCGCCCAGACCTGTGGTAATTTCCCCGGCTCGGCTAGCCCCAATGCCGTTTACGGCTACGGCCGCATCGACCTGGTCAGTGCTTACGAACGGGGTCAGATCGTATTATCGGCTGCTAGTCCAGAGGCCGACGAAATGGTGGCCATTCGCGCCTACCCCAACCCAACTACCGGTATGCTGACCCTGGCGTGGCCCGACCAACGGGTGCCGGCCGCGCTGCGCGTGCTCGACCTGTCCGGCCGGGAAGTGCGCCGGTTGGCCCCGACCGCCGACCGGGCCGAATTACGGATATCCCTGGCCGGTCTTCCGGCGGGGGTTTACACCTACCAATTGCGTTTCGTGGACGGCGGAATGGGCGTCGGGCGGGTGGTGCTGCGTTAATATTTCCTGCCTGTTGCGACCGGTAATAACCGTTCAATCCTTCCCTAATTTCGCTACGCGTTCCAGTACCACGAAGGTATAATCGTAGGGATTTTTGGCATCTTTCTCCTGCTCCTCGCGGCTGGTTTCCACCCATTCCCCCTCGGCCAGAGCGGGGAAGAAGGCGTCTCCGTCTTCTACTGTGGTAGCTACTTCGGTCAGGTAAATGCGGTCGGTACGCGGCAGGGTCTGGCGGTAAATTTCCTCGCCGCCGATGATGAATATCTCTTCCGTCTCCGTCGCGGCGGCCAGGCGCAGTGCCTCGGCCGGGCTGTGCACCACGCTCACGCCGGAGGCCACGTAAAAGGGGTCGCGGGTAAGCACGATGTTGTGCCGCTTAGGCAGCGGCCGGCCGATACTCTCGAAAGTTTTGCGGCCCATAATGATCACGTGGCCCTGCGTCACCCGCTTGAAATACTTCAGGTCGGCCGGCAGGAACCAGGGGATTTGGCCCGCCTCGCCAATAGTGCGGCGGGTGTCGGTGGCAACAATAGCGGAAATACGGGGCGGGGGCATGGCAACAGGTTATTTTGGCGCACTACTTGCTCGAATTGACGCCATTCTTCCGCACTGGGCTGTACGAAGTACTGAATAAAAGCCTGAAGAGTGATGGGGTGCATCAGCACAAGATCAGGAATTATGGACAAACGCCTAACTTGAGAGTTAACATCTACTCCCCGCGCCGAAACCTTAGTGACAGCACCCCGAAGATCGCCTCCTGAATGATCGACTTGTGCATCTTCGACGCCCCGGCAATCCGGTCCGTAAACGTAATCGGCACCTCCACGATCCTGAAGCCCAGGCGGCGGGCCGTATACTTCATCTCGATCTGGAAGGCGTAGCCGATGAACTTGATTCGGTCGAAGTCAATGGCTTCCAGCACGCGGCGGGTGTAGCAGATAAACCCGGCCGTGGGGTCCTTCACGGGCATCCAGGTCACCATGCGCACGTAGAGGGAGGCCCCGTAGGAAAGCGCGATGCGGTCGAAGGGCCAGTTCTCCACCTTGCCGCCCTTGGTATAGCGGGAGCCGACAGACAGGTCGCCGCGCCCCTCGGCGCAGGCGGCACGCAGACGCGGCAGGTCGGCCGGGTCGTGGCTGAAATCGGCGTCCATCTCGAAGAAGTACTCAAATTGCGGCAGCTTCAGGCCGTAGCGGAAACCATCCAGGTAGGCCGTGCCCAGGCCCAACTTACCCGCACGTTCCAGCAGGTGCAGGCGGTCGGCACCATAACGCTGTTGTTGCTCGCGCACTAGGTCGGCGGTGCCGTCGGGCGAACCGTCATCCACCACTAGAATGGCAAACTCCTCCGGCAGGCCGAATACCGTTTCGATCATGCGCACGATGTTCTCGCGCTCGTTATACGTCGGAATGACAACCAGGCTATCGCTCAATTTACCGGTGGTTTGTTAACAGACGCCAAAGATAGGTTTTAGCGGCCGGATGCGGCCCGTCTACTCGCTTTTGCTCACTTTACCGACAAGTCGATCTCGGTATTATCCCCGATGCTCAGGCTCTGGCGCATCCCCGTTATCAGGGCGTCGTTTCCTACCACGCTATGCCGCAAGATGATCTCACGGATGCTGGAGAAGTCTCCGATAATGGAGTCCTGGATGATCGACTCGTTAATTTCCGCATTCGCGCCGATGGTCACATGGGGGCCGATAATGCTGTTCGTAATCTGGCAGCGCGGGCCGATGGAAACGGGATGAATGATAATCGCATTGTCGTAGGGCGGCGGGTCGTCGGTCGCGTAGCCGGGGCGGTTCAACAGCGTGGCGTTGGTTTCCAGCAGCACCTCGCGGCGGCCGCAGTCAAACCAGTTATCTACCTTGAAGGTCGTGAATTTAATGCCCCGTTCCAGCATCCGCGACAGCGCATCGGTCAGCGGAAACTCGCCAATGGACCGGATGTTATTCTCCAGGTTATACGAGATCGCTTCCAGCAATTCGGGCACCTCGCGCACCTTATAAACGCCCACCATTGCCAGGTTCGACTTCGGAATCGTCGGCTTTTCCACCAGGGTACGGATGTTTCCTTGCTGGTCGAATTCCACCACGCCGAAATTGCGGGGGTCTTCCACCCGCTTGATCCCGATAATGGAAGTCGGCGAATCTACTAGTTTGCGCGCGTCCATGTCCAAGATGGCATCGCCGAAAAAGATGATCAATTCATCCGTTTCCCGAAAGTGCTCGCGGGCCTGGTAAATGGCGTGCGCCGAACCCAACCGCTCCTCCTGTTCCACGAAAACAGCGTCGATATCCGGGTAAGTAGCCTCCACGTAATTGCGGATCTTATCCCCCAGGTAGCCGATAATAAACACGTATTCAGTCACCCCCGCTTCCCGCAACTGGTCGATGATAAAGCACAGGATCGGCTTTCCGGCCACTGGTATCAGGGGCTTCGGTTGGGTATAGGTCAGGGGCCGCAGGCGCGTACCCGCCCCGGCTACGGGAATGACGGCTTTCATGCCCGCAAGATAGGCCAAAGGCGTGGGATGCGCGTCAGGGTCAGGGTTATTTTGGGCCATCCGCCCCGCCGCGGCGGGGCGGTCGCTGCGTCCGCGGCTCGCTATTCGCTCGGCCCTCCGGGCGGGCTTCCTGCGGTCGCCCCCGCTCCCATCGCTTGTCCGGTAATTTTTCCGCCCGCCGACCCGTTCCCCGAAATTCACGGATATTTGCCACCCATTCACCCACCGCTCCCATGATTCCCACCAAACTGACCGTTAGCACCCGCCGCCTGCACGCTGACATGATGACGCCGGTCACGCTCTACCTCTCCCTCCGCGATCACTATACCGATCCGGTATTATTGGAGAGTAACGAGAGCCGCGAGAACGAGCACTATTACTCTTTCATCGGCCTGGAAACGCTGGGTAGTTTCGTGGTAGACGGCGGTACCATCCAGCAGAGTTTTCCCGGCGGCCGGGCCGGGGAGGTGCGAGCGGTTTCCGGACCCGATGATGTAACCGATTCTTTGGCCGCCTACGTTAGTCACTACCAATTGGAAGGCGAGTTGCCTAAAAACTTCCCTTTCAGCAATGGCCTGATCGGTCACGCCAACTACGAATCCGTCCAGTATTTCGATACCCTCGACTACGATTCCAGCCGCCGCCCCGATCGTACGCCCGACCTGCGCTACCACCTTTACCGCTTCATCATCGCCGTCCACCATTTCCGCGACACCTTATATATCCTCGAAAACCGCCCCGCCGGCGAGCCGAGCCGGTTGGACGAGATCGAGCACCACATCAGGGCGCGGCAGTTTGCCGTTCACCCCTTCCACGTCACGGGCGAGGAGACCTCTACCATGACCGACGCGGCTTACCGTGAATTGGTCAGCAAGGGCAAGCACCACTGCCGCCGGGGCGATGTCTTCCAGATCGTGCTCAGCCGCCGCTTCCGGCAGGGGTTCCGGGGCGATGAGTTCCAGGTGTATCGTGCCCTGCGATCCATCAACCCCTCGCCCTACCTCTTCTTCTTCGACTATGGTGACTACCGCATCTTCGGCTCCTCCCCCGAGGCGCAGTTGGTCGTACGTGACGGCCGCGCACGGCTCAACCCCATTGCCGGCACCTACCGCCGCACGGGTGATGCCGCCGCCGATGCCGCCGCCGCCCGTGCCCTGCTGGCCGACCCTAAGGAAACCGCCGAGCACATCATGCTGGTAGACCTGGCCCGCAATGACCTGAGCCGCCATACCGCCAACGTCCGCGTTACCGAATTAAAGGACATCCATTACTACAGCCACGTCATTCACATCGTTTCCGCCGTGGAGGGCGACCTGCCCGAAGAATCGAATGCCGTGCGCATCTTCGGCGACACCTTCCCCGCCGGCACCCTTTCCGGGGCGCCCAAGTACCGCGCCCTCCAGCTCATCCGCGATTACGAACCACAGGGGCGGGGTTTCTACGGCGGGGCCATCGGCTTCCTCGATTTTAACGGTAACCTCAATCAGGCCATCCTCATCCGCTCCTTCCTCAGCCAAGACGGGCGGCTGAACTACCAGGCCGGGGCCGGGGTGGTGGCCGCCAGCGTGGAAGAAAACGAACTGCAAGAGGTGTATAACAAGCTGGGGGCACTGAAAAAAGCCCTCGCCGTGGCGGAACGGCTGGATGGCTGATAAATTAAGGAAAGATTAGAGCGTGTCTAAATTTTTACTTCCTGATAACCAAGCATTTAATAACCTGGCGTCGTAAAAACTGACTTACGTAACCCGCTATGCGCGCACCACGAAGTAGCCGCGAAGCGAATTTTTTATCTAGCCGGATCCTTAACCACGAAGTAGCCGCGAAGCGAATCATTGATCCTCAGTTCTTAAAACTTTTAGACACGCTCTTAGATCGGATGGTTGGTAAGTTACTTTACTGCATCAATCCATTGCGTGAGGTGCCCGGAGGGGCGACCGTCAGGGAGGGTGCGTAGCACCGAGGCGAATGCCGAAGCCGGTAGGGGACCGACCCTCCCGCAAGCTTGCGGGAGGGGCACGCCCAGAAGCTTACTTTTCATCTAACCCCTCTAGAAAACAGGCTATTTCCTCGTAGCTCCGATCCTTTTTAAACAGCCAGCGGGCTGCCGCCAGATGCCCGCCGCCGGCCAGTTCGACCAACTCGGCGGGGAATCCTTTTTCCACCGCCCGCCCAAAAAAAGAACGGGCCTGCGCAACGGGTGCCATGCCGTCGCGGGTTCCGTGCAGGATCAGGAAGCGGGGCGGATCGGCGGGCGGATGGTCCAAAAATTGCAGGGGATTCGCGGACCGGTAACGTCCAGCCTCCTCGTTCCGCCCGGCCAGGGCGCGGATGACGTGGGTGTCGGCCATATTCGCCAAACTCAGTATTCCAGCGCAACAGATGGCCGCCCGCACGGGAAACTGCCAACCGGCCGACCGGGCCATTTCCCGATCCAGGGCCAGTAGGGCCGCCAGGTGGCCACCAGCCGACATGCCGGCCACGATCAAATTGGGTTCCGGAGCAGTGTTGTCTGTCATAATGTGGTCTCGTGCGATCCGCAGGGCGGCGATCTGGTCCGCCCGGATATGGTCATAATTGTAGCGGGGAAGGCGGCGGTAGCTGGGCATAATGCAGCCGTAACCCCAGGCGTGGAAGCGGCGGGCGGCGGCCAGAAACTGTTCCGGCCGACCATGGCGCCAGCCACCGCCGTGGTTGTAGATCACGTAACCGAGTGTGCTATCCGCCGGTGGATCGCTGACCAGCACGTACTGCCGCCGGTGGGACCCGGTGGGAAAGCGGTGCAGTGTCAGCGGAGGTTTATCCGCCCGAAACAAGCCGGTCCAGTAAGCGGGCAAGGCATAAACATCGCGTAGCAGTAGCGGGTAATTTAATGGGGGGCGGGACATGGGAAGGCGGGATTATTCCTCTGGTAGAGATGGTAGCTCGGGCAAAGGTTCACCCGCCGCGGGGCGAACGCAGAAGACGAAACCACCGCTGCGGTAGATTTCCTGGACATCCGGTTGGGTGGCCCGCAATTTTTCCAGGTCTTCGAGTTTGCAACTGATGTACTGCGGCCAGCCAATGGGTTGTGTGAGGAGAGCATTGTTATCGGCGCGGGCCTGCTGGGGCCGGATGCCGGCATAAAAATAGGGCGCGTAACTGCGAAAGCCGTAAACGAGGATGTGCTTATCCTGCTTCAGCGTGCCTACCCGCTGCCAGAAAGCGATGTGTGCCCCCTGGGAATAAGCCAGGATACGGGAGGGGAAACAATAGAGTGCGGCGAAGGTATAAATGCACACGCCCAGACACAGCGTGACGGCCCAATTGGACTGTCCGGAGCGCGAACGCCAGTAGCAGAGCAGGAGAATGCACAGTAGCCACAGGCCCGGAAGTAGGGTGTAAAACGGCCACTCTACGGGTGTACTCAGGGCGGCGGTGATGAAGGGATCGTTTTTTAGTAGCGGAAGGAGCCAGGAGGGATCGCGTCCGATAATAGGAAGTAACAATGACGCCACCGCCCAGAGGCCGCCGACGCCCAGAAGAGCGGCAACAATTCCACTTCCGGCGGGGCGACCGGTTTCCAGCCAGTGCTGAATTTGCCGTGCGGCCAGATAGGAGAGTGGAAAGTAGGCCAGACTGGAGTAGTGCACGATCTTGGTGCCGACGAGGGAAAAAACAACCAGTACCACCCAAAATAACGCGACCATCCACCGCTCGTAAACGGAGCGGGGACCGGTGGGGCGAAACAGGCGCGGCAGGGCCAGCAAGCCCGCTGGAAAGCAGCCTGCCAGCAACACGACGACATGATAGCCGGGAAAACCACCGTGACCGGCATCTTCTTGGCTGAATAGCCGCCACTGGTAGTCTAGAAAAGCACGGGTGAACGTGCCGTTATGGTAGCACCAGTCAGGCAGGAGCCAGAGACTAAACACGATCAAAGCCAGTAGGCCGGCCAATGCGGGTTGCCACCACTTCAGGCCATTAAGTTGCCGGCGTTTTTTCCAAAGGGGATGTTGTCGTAGCAAAATGACGGCCGCGCAGAGGGCCACGACCAGCCCGGCAGCCGGCCCCTTGGTGAGCAGTGCCAGCCCGAGAAATAGCCCCGCCAGGGGAGCGGCGGTTGCCCGCCGGGGGCGGGCCAGTTGGTCGATGCAAAGAAAGGTGAAGAGATTGAACCAGGGGTCGATGATGCCGGTCTGGAAGTAGAGTAGGGGTAGAATGGACCCGATGTAGGTAAGCGGCCAGAGCCAGGACAACGAAGCGGAAGCATCCGGATCGCGCGACCGGCCCAGTCGGTATAGCAGGATAATTGTGAGCAGTCCGCAGAGTGCATTGGGCAGGCGGGCGGCGTATTCCCCGATCCCGAACACGGTCATGGCCGTCGCTTGCAGCCAGAAAAAGAGAGGCGGCTTTTCGTAGAAATCCTGGAAGTTGATGGTCGGCCGCAGCCAATCGCCGCTAACGATCATTTCCCGGCTGACGGCGGCGAAGTTGATTTCGTCCCAGTCGAAAAGTTGCACGCTACCCAGTCCGGTTAGTAGCACAATAGCGATAAAAAAGGGGAAGGCGAATCCAGAGAGTTTTGCGAACAACGGGCTGGTTTTTAGAGCAAATAGTGCTGATTTGAAGGGAAAGTGGTGGGTTGCAAAGAAGTAATGGTCTTTCACTTGTGACCTATTGAATGGTGTGCCGTCTTTACCGTGTCGCAATTTAGCGGCATTTCCCGAGCAGCAAGTATAACCACATTAGCCCGACTTCCTCATCTTGGAAGGGATGGAATAACCTTGTTCTAATTACTCACAACAGCTTTCACTATGCTTTTCAGACTAACTCTTTTCTCCTTTTTCCTCGTACTCGGCTACTCGGCCCAGGCCCAGAACGGTCTTCCGGAAAACCCCGACCCCAATAAGTGCTACGTCCGCTGCGTAACCCCCGATGTCTACGAAACGGAGGAAGTTCGCGTAATGACCCGCCCCGCTTTCCAGCGGATGCGCGTAGTGCCCGCCAGGTACGAAAACCGCACCGAGACGGTAATCGTAAAGGAGGCATCTACCCGCTACGAAGTCGTTCCCGCTACTTACCGGACAGAAACTGTTTCTTACCAGGCGGAAGAGCCGTACAATAAGCTTGCCATTCGTCAGGCCAGCTTTACCGATGATTCGGAAACCGTAGAGGTAACCCCCGCCACCGCTCGCTGGGAGTACACGCCATCGGCCGGTTGTGAATCCGATGACCCCAATGACTGTCAGGTGTTATGTTACCGAAGCTATGATGCCCAGAGTACGACTGTTTCCGTAAAGCGACTGGGTTCCTCCGCAGGAACCAGCAAAACCGAGGTAGGTGGTAGTACGGCTACCTATACCAAGCGAGTGATCGACCAGGCGGCCAGTGTGCGCGAAGTCGCCATCCCCGCAGTTTCCGAAACCATCACCAAGCGCGTACTGGTGGAGGATGAGAAAACGGTAAACGAAGAGGTTCCCGCAGAGTACACGACCGTTACCCGTGAGGTACTCAAAACCAAGGGCGGCCTGCAAAGCTGGGCAGAAGTAGACTGTGAATTGACCAGTTTTACCGCCCTGCCGATCAATTATGCTTCAGGCAGTGCCTCCCTGGATGCCGAAAGCCGCCGCGTAATCGACGAGCGTTTACTGAAATTATTAAAGGACCAGCCTAATGTACGCATCCAGATCGACGCCCATACGGACAGCCGCGGCGGTGCCGCCGGCAACCAAACGTTGTCGGAGCGTCGTGCCCAGTCGGTAGTAAATTACCTCATCGGTAAGGGAATCAACCGCAGTCGCCTAGTCGCTAAGGGGTACGGCGAGAGCCGCCTGAAGAACCGTTGCGCAGACGGTGTTACGTGTTCCGAAAGCGAGCATGCGGCTAATCGCCGCACCGAGTTCGTGGTGTTGAACAACTAATTACGATCTTTAATCCAATCGTCTAAACTATTTCCCCTGCTTGGCTACGTGCCGGGCGGGGGATTTTTACTTCAGAACAGCTCCACCCGTTCGATCATCTCGATCTCGGTTAATTCAAAGATCAGGATGGCATTGGGAGGTACCAGCACGCTGCCGGTGGAAGTGCTGAGTCCCTCCGGCCCGTAGGCGGCGGCACTTGGTGTTAACAGGCGCACCCGCGCTCCGGGTTTGACGAGCGGCAGTACTTCGTTCCAGGCGGGGATGAGTTGGCCGACGGTAAACTCCAGCGGGCGGCCCTTGGGGCGGCTGGCATCGAAAACCTGGTCGCTAGTAGCAAAGCGGCCTTCATAATGAAGACTGACCCGATCACCGGCTTGTAGCTCCGTACCGCTACCGGCTTGAGTGATCTGGTAGTAAACACCGCTGGGTAACCGCTGAAGGTTCCAGGCCCGGTCGGCGGCGTAATTGATGATTTCATTTTGCTCCCGGCCGGCGCGGCTGGTATCGGCGGTCAGTTGGGCGAACAACCGTTCCTGAATGGCGAGGGTGTCGATGGCGGGCGTGGCGGCGGGCGGCGTGGCGGGACTATTCCCGCAGGCCAGGCAAAGTAAAAAGAGGCAGGGTAGAAATCGGATCATGGGTTCAAATCTACCCGTAAATATCGTAACGGTACCTGTAATCCAGTAGGTGAGTAATAGGACTGTTTCCTGCTTTCTTACCGCATTCAGAAAACAAATGACGCCCCTAACCCGCTTTTTTAGCTTCGCCCCACTTAAAACAGCACCTTCCCCGCAAATTTTGCGTCTAATACTAGCCCTACTCCCTACGGATTAGCGAACTTTGCCCGAATTTATCCGGCCACACCCCGTCAAACCGACCAAAACCGCCCCGCGCGGACCTATATAATGAGTGATTTTTCCTTTACCGCCAACGCGCACCCCGCTTTTATCGAATCGATGTACCGCCAATTTGCCGCCGATCCCGAGTCGGTGGACCAGAGTTGGCGCGACTTCTTTCGCGGCTTTGATTTTGCCACCCAGTCCAACGGCCACGTGCCTGCGGAAGGCGGATCGGGGACGAGCGGAGAAGTGGATTTCGGCCACCTGGCTAAGGAACTGAACGTGCTTTCGCTCATAAAAGCCTACCGCGTGCGCGGCCACCTGGAAGCCAAGTATGATCCGCTGGGTGAGTTCAAGGAGCGGCCGGCTACGCTAAACATTACGGATTTTTCGCTCTGCCGATTCCGATCTGGATACGCCCTTTCAGGCCGCCGGCCGCATGGGCCTGGCCGAGGGCAGCACGCTGCGCCAAGTGGTGGAGCGGTTGCAGCACATCTACTGCGGCCACATCGGTTACGAATACCACCACATTGCCGACCGCGAACGCCGCCGCTGGCTGCGCGAACGAATTGAAAACAGCACGCCCGACACGGCTTACGGCATCTCGCTGGATAAGAAAAAACGGATCCTGGAAAAGCTGAATGGCGCCGTGGGTTTCGAGGCGTTCCTGGGTAAAAAGTACCTGGCGCAGAAGCGATTTTCGCTGGAGGGGGGCGAGAATACCATCGTGGGCCTGGACGCCATCATCAACAAATCGGCCGCCGACAACGTGCAGGAGATCGTGATCGGCATGGCCCACCGCGGCCGCCTGAACGTGCTGGCCAACATCATGGGCAAGACCTATGAGATGATCTTTAAAGAGTTCGAGGGTTCCGTGCCCGAGCAGCAGTACGGCGACGGCGACGTGAAGTACCACTTGGGTTTCAGCAGCCAGGTAAAGGCCGCCGACGGCAAGAAGATCGACCTGAAACTGGCCCCCAACCCCAGTCACCTGGAAGCGGTAAATACCGTGGTGGAGGGCTTCGCCCGCGCCAAGGCCGACATTCTTTACAACAGCGATTACGACCGCATTTTACCCATCCTTATCCACGGCGACGCCGCCGTGGCCGGGCAGGGCATCGTATTCGAGACGGTGCAAATGTCCGGTCTGGACGGCTATACCACCGGCGGCACGCTGCACTTCGTGATCAACAACCAGATCGGGTTCACCACCGACTACGATGATGCCCGCACCAGCATCTACTCCACCGGCGTGGCCGCCGTGGTGCAGGCCCCCGTCTTCCACGTGAACGGTAACGACCCCGAAGCCGTGGTCTACGCCTGCGAGATGGCGATGGATTTTCGGCAGGAGTTCAACAGCGACGTCTTTATCGATATGTTCTGCTACCGCAAGCACGGCCACAACGAGGGCGACGACCCGCAGTACACCCAGCCGGGCATGTACGACAAGATCAGCAATATGCCCGACCCCCGCGAGATCTATACCGAAGTACTGGTAAAGCGCGGCGACGTGGAGCAGCAACTGGCGCAGGATATGGCCGATAAATTTGCCGACGACCTGCAAAACCGCCTGGACGACGTGCGCCAGAACGACCTGCCCTACACCTACCAGGAACCCGAGCTGAACTGGAAAAAACTGGAACGCCACGTGCGCGACCCGCAGGTGTTCAACGAAAGCCCCGTGACCGGCATCGACCGCAAGCAACTCACCTATCTGCTGGACAAACTGACCGACCTGCCCGAGGGCTTCGAACCCATCCGCAAGGTAGACCGCTCTGTTTAAAAATATCACCAAACTGCGTGAATCCGACCAGCTGGACTGGGCCATGGCCGAGCTTTCCGCCTACGGTTCGCTGCTGATGGAAAAGCACGACGTGCGCATGAGCGGGCAGGACGTGCAGCGCGGCACGTTCAGCCACCGCCACGCCATCCTGCGCGGCCAGGACAACGTGACCGAGGTCAACCGCCTGGCGCGGCTGAGCGAAGATCAGGGCAAATTCCGCATCTTCAACTCCCTGCTCTCCGAGTTCGGAGTGCTCGGATTCGAGTACGGCTACTCGCAGGCCACACCCAGCGCGCTGGTGCTCTGGGAAGCCCAGTTCGGCGATTTTGCCAACGGTGCCATGACCATCGTCGACCAATTCATCAGCGCGGGCGAGAGCAAGTGGGGCCGCATGAGCGGCCTGACCATGCTGCTGCCCCACGGCTACGAAGGCCAGGGGCCGAACACTCCAGTGCCCGCCTGGAACGTTTCCTGCAGCTCTGCGCCGAGTATAACATGATCGTGGCCAACGTCACCATGCCGGCCGACTTCTTTCACCTGCTGCGCCGCCAGCTCACCTGGAATTTCCGCAAGCCGCTGGTGGTCATGTCACCCAAATCCGGCCTGCGCCACCCCATGGCTATCAGCGGTGCCGACGACTTTACGGGCAACGCCCGCTTCCAGGAAATCATCGACGACCCCACCGTCGGCCCCCGCTCCGCCAAGCGCATCAAGCGGCTGGTGCTCTGCTCCGGCAAGGTCTACTTCGACCTGGCCAAGTACCAGCAGGAAAACGACGTCAAAGACGTGGCCGTGGTCCGTTTCGAGCAACTTTACCCGCTCCCCCAAGTCCAAATCCGCGACCTCCTCAAGCGTTACGCCGACGCCGAACTGGTCTGGTTGCAGGAGGAAATCGCCGACGGCGGTGCCTGGCGTCACATCCAGTCCACCTTCCTCAACGACACCCAGCTGGGCGTTCACCGCAACCTGCGCTACATCGGTCGCATCGCGGCCGCATCGCCCGCCACGGGTTACAAGCACGTCCACGAAAAGGAGCAGGCACGGATCGTGGAGGAGGCCATGACGGTTGGGATGTTGAAGGAGTGATTGACTGAACAATTAGGGCGTGCCCCGCATCCGCTAGCGCAGAAGGCGGGTCGGTCCCTTCCAGGCTTCGCTGATCGCTCGGCACTGCGTGCGCTAACGCCCCTTCAGGCACCTCA
>CAVWSC010000018.1:0-202500 GCA_963757435.1 Lewinellaceae bacterium
GGACAGTTGGCAAAGTTACATTAGGATCTACCATAACATTGCTTTCGGTGTTAGCCGCTTCACTACCGGCAAAGAAGCCCCTAATGGAGATTTGGTTTTTGCCGGCACGGTTACAGATTCGATAAACGGAGTAGATGTTTGGATCGTCAAAACGGACTCCGAGGGGTGCCTCACCCCGGATTGCGGCCTGATCCAGGTTGCCACGGCCACGGAGTATGCGCGGGCACCCCGCCCCGTGGATCGCTTACGTATCGCCCCCAACCCCGCCCGCGATTTCGTAACCCTGAGCGGCGACGAAGCTGCCTCCACCGCTACGGGAACCCTCGCTGTTTACGCAACGGATGGACGGCTGTGCGACCGCCACGAAAACATCCGTCTGCCCCACCAATTGCCACTCTCCAATTACCCCGCCGGTCTCTATACGGCCGTATGGACCGATGCCAGGGCCCGGCAGGCGTGGCGGGGGAGGTTTGTGGTACAACGTTAAACGCTCTTTCAATTGCTTATTATGAAGAACCTGACCCTGCTTTTCGCTATCCTTCTTGTCCTCGCCACGCCCCTGACGGCCCAGAACTTCGACTGGATTAATAAAACGGCCGGACTGAATTACGTGGACGCCGTTGCTACCGATAATGGATTGGCGGTGCTGGTCACGCATTGTTACGCATTCCCTGATGGGCGGACATTTGCCGGAACTGAACCCATCAATATTTGTTTGGCCGATGCTACCCCCGGCAGCTGGTCCAGTCTGGTGTACCTGGATACGGAAACCGGACAGCCGCTGAACTGGGTAACTTTTTCCGGCATCCAGGCCGGAGGGATCAGTAAGCAAGGGGACGACCTGCTGGTTTACGGGCATTCCGATATGCAACCCTTTGCTGCCGATCTCATCTTCTACGATACCATCCCTGCTCAAATAGCAACGTTTGCCGTGCGTGAGGAACGGCCGACCATCATCCGCTTCGGGCCGGATTTGTCGGTCAAATGGGCCGAAAACATGACGGTAGACGTGGCCGGTTACGTGTTTTCGGAAGGCATGGCCGCCGGTCCCACTACGGGTACTTATATGTATTATCAAACCGGCTCGAACTGCTGCAACGGTTCGGATAACCAGTCTTCTTCCAGCCCTTACTACCTGGAACAACTGGATGAGGACGGCAATTCGGTCTGGGTGATGACCCTTGATTTTGGCCCTCCCGAAGTAAATGGTCGTATTACCGATCTTACCGTCGATGCGGACGGTAATTTGCTTCTCCTGCTGGAGGAAGCCGGCGGTTATGTCATTGGTGGAATGATAGTGCCTCCCTTAGCGGGCCGTAGCAAGCAACTTTTAAAGTATTCCCCCGCCGGAGAACTCGTCTGGCGAAAAATATTTACCGCACCGGTCCTGCCGGATATGCAACAACTGGCCATTGGGCCGGACGACGGAATTTACCTGGCGGGCCGGGCCGCGGATGATTTTGCCATCGAAGATGCCGACCCGGGCCTTCCCATCTTACTATCGGCCGGTGGATTTGTGCTGAAGTTCACGGAGGAAGGTGAGCTGGCTCATTCTTATGATTTCGATCTTCCCGCCAGCGAGTCCGTGGACCTCGCCTTCCCCGGCCCGGATACGGTATTACTGGTAAACGACCAAATACGTCTGGAACCCGCCGGCGGCGGTATCGAGCCGGAGGGTTTCCGGGTAAGTACCTATTTCTATCAATTAGACAGTGAGCTGAATTTCCTGGATTCCGCCCTGGTGTTCCGACTGGGCCTATCTTCGGAGTTTGAAGATTTCGACATCGGTGCCACCCGCGTAGCGAGCCTTGGACAGGGAGACCTTTACGTAAACCGTGATTTCCAATGCTATTCCGTTTTCGGTGATACCGTTGCGCTGGAAACGATTGGGGGATCTTTTGGTAGTACTACTTGCGCAACCGGTTTTGCGGGCCGCCTGAACCCCGCCTACACCTCGGTCACCACCGATTTTGTCTCTGACGTGGAGGATGAATTATCCGCCGCTTTCGCGGTGCGGGTTTACCCCAACCCTGCCGCCGCTTTCCTCCGCGTAGACCTGGGCCGTGATGCCCCGCCGGTCTACGAACTCACGCTATTCGATGCGTCCCTGCGCCGCGTGCGTGCCCTGCCCGCCTACCGCAACCAGGATGCCCTGCCCCTGACCGGCCTGCCGACCGGCACCTATTACCTGCGGGTAACCGCTGATGGTAGGAGTGGGATGCGGGTGGTGTTGGTGCGGTGATTTCTTTCCGGTCGCCCCCGAATGGAGAGAAAACTTGATGGGTGGTGCGTTCCATAAGAGCGTGTCTAAAATTTTTAAGAACTGAGGATCAATGATTTGAGGTTCTGGCTAAATAAAAAATTGCGCGCATAGCGGGTTACGTAAGTCAGTTTTTATGACGCCAGGTTCTTAAATACTTGGTTCTCAGGAAGTAAAAATTTAGACACGCTTTAAACTCATGCTTGTGAGTTCATCCATTAGTGAGGTCAACAATTATGAAAAGATCGCCTTCCAGTAATTGTAGAAACTGTGCCACTGAGAGTGAATCGCCTTTTCAGTACTGCCCTAACTGTGGACAAAAGAACACGGATGGTAGGATCACTTTTGCGGAGTTGTGGTCTGAGTTCCAAGATGCGGTATTCAACGTAAATTCAAAAACCTGGCGGACACTAAAATATCTTTTTGTTCCGGGTAAACTGACGTTAGAATATTTTTCCGGGAGACACCGTCGATACGTTCATCCCTTGCGGCTACTTTTGGTCACGTCCGTTCTGGTCGTCATCGCCATGAGTCTCCAGGATTTTCAGGCCACTACCAACCACACTTATGACGTGCGGGAAAGGATATTATTGAATTATGAGCGTCAACGTATTTATGGAATCCTGGAAAGTATTACGGATAGCACAAAAGCTATCCTACCGGCGCAACAAACGGTAATCGTAACGGATACAATTCTGGCTGCGTTCGCAGACTCCATGCAGGCTCTGCTATATTCTTCCGACAATGAATCTGCCAATAAGTTTGGCGATAAGTACGGAGATACTATAAACCTGAGTCGTTATATCGGTCAAGAAGGCGGGGAACCGCAAAGGATTGCCAAACGTGACTTTCTATACATGGATCAGGAGGAACTGACGGCGGCATATATGAAAGATGCAGGCATTTTAGAGCGAATTATTTTTAAGCAGAAAGTAAAATTTATCAATGACGAGTCGCAACTATTTGCGGCAATGCTTGGTAATACCACCTGGGCAGTCTTATTAATGATGCCCTGTTTGGCCTTAGTACTTTATTTATTGTACGTGCGTCATCGGTACTACTACATCGAGCACCTGATTTTTGCCTTCCACCTGCAATCTTTTTCGTTTCTGGTGTTGACCGCTATGATCGCAGGTTTATACCTTTTTCCTTGGTGGCTATTACTTATACTCTTACTCGTAATCTGGGTTTATACCTTTTTCTCCATGTGGAGGGTATACGGGCAAAGCGTTGGTAAAACACTGCTCAAATGGCTTATCCTGATCGTTTCCTACTGCGGTCTATTCTTTGTGATCCTGCTTGGAACGATCCTCATTTCATTTTTGATACTCTAAAACAAGATGATGAATGGTAAAAAAATCTCATTGACGCAGTAGCAAGAAAAAACGGGCCGGTATTTTGTATGCCGTCATCCGTATCTTTATTTTTGAGAAGCGAAAGCAGTGACAGAAGCGGAATGTAGCGATGTTACCTTCGTAGAAGATCGGGAGTGAAAGAATTTTGTCCAACGGATAAGTTAATGTATCAAATAGTCAGTCCGAAAACTTGCGGGGCAACTTTTATGTGTATCGTTATTTTCAAGCACTATAGATGCAACCAGATTACGGGTATGTCCCCCCAAGCCGGCGCGGTTGACCCAAGTTTGTGTCTTCTGATTACGGTTTTGGGGGGTGAGGCAGGGGGGGATGCGCAAGTTTTTGTGTTCCGGATGTGTGTATGCTTGCTCATTTGGTGGGGTTGACGTATGTTTAGGTTGCCCGGTTGCGCTTTAGTAGCTTGAAGCAGGGTGATATGCGCAAGTTTTGCGGTGCGGGTTGCGTGTTTGCCTGGATATTTGGCGGGGTTGATGTATGTTTGGGGCAGGGGTGCGATTGGTGGGATAGGCGCAATGCGGATACCTAACTTAACGTTGGCATACCATGAGAAGAAAAAAATCAGAGCATCAAATATGGAATTGAATATCAAAGAAATAAAAATTGGAGATTACGTCAAAGTAAAAAAAGGAATAAAAGCCCCAGATTTTGAATATCAATTAATGGACAATTGGCAAGGAAAAGTTGTAGATGTCCAAAAAGATGAAAAATTAGTTGAAATTGAATGGGATTCAGAGACATTATTGAATACGCCAGAAAAATATCTAAGAGACTTAATCAAAGAGGGATATGATTACGAAATAATGACATTGGAAATTTCGGAATTGGAACGAGCAACAAGAAGAGACAGCTTTAATCAAAAAAAAGATATAAAATCTAAATTAGACGCAAAATTATATTGGATTGAATTATTTGAAGATGAAGATAAATCACTCAAATACGGAAAATTATTTCAAGGAATTAAATTAGACAACTACAATGAAATTTATCAAAAATGGGAAAAATATTTAAGCGAAAATTTGGAATTTCCCATTGAAACAAAAGTCGTGGAATCTGAAAGTGGAAGGATTAGAAATGGGGCGAAAATAAAACTGTTGGACATCGAAGATTATGACGATATGTATGGAATTTTTGGAATTGGGAAACATGAAAAAGAAGCGGTTACATTTCCAATTTGTAATCTGGAAGCGATAGATAAAAAATCAAAGAATTATGAATTGCTTCGAGATTATGCGATATGGTTTGCGAATATGTAAATAAAAATATAGAAGAAAGAACACGACAGCCAACGATGCATACCTGTCTGTAGCCAGCAAAAGTTGGCTACGTCAGGTATGCGGGAGGTTGAAACTAAACCGCCTACGGCAGCCAGCCTATCCACTTAAAATAAACCCGGCGACGCTATTTGAATGGCAGCAAATTTATGGTTATTCTATAGTTCACTAATAACCAACACATCACTAAATTCTCCACGCCAAATACTTACCCTCCGATGGGTAAGCCGGAACTAGCCGACATTTTTCGCTTGCACGGCCCCGCCTATCTGAAACGACATTGAATCAGCGCGCGGCAAGCCAGGGTAATGGGGTCCATCACAAAATGTCGCACGGCAGCATTGGGAGGCCATGTTTGGTGCCCGTGATAGCTGTGGTTGCACCAACGTATGCTACAAAGGTTGCCGGGACGGACATTGACCCAAGTGCCAATCCCTTGCTCGGGAGAGATGGCTGGCGAAAAGAACCGAGGAACTTCTCCCGGTTTCTCACTTCCAGTTGGTTTTTACTATTCCATCGGCACTCCATGACCTGATGCGTCGTAATGAGAAACGTTTGTACGGAGAGCTGTTTCGCCAAGCCTGGTTGAGTCTGCGCCGGCGATCGAATGGTTGAAGCCCCGTCGCCCCCCATCGCTATCCGCTCGGTCTCTTTCGCGTGCTCCCCTACATTTACCCCTTGCATCCGCCGCTTCGTAATGCCACGAAGGGTGGAGAGAGCTGCCTTTACCGGTGAAACGAATAAAATGAGTCGCTGAGCTTGTACCATCACCCTTGAATGGCTTATCTTGGGACGAGAAAGAACCCGGATGGACCTCGAATGGTGCGGGGTGAGAAGATGTAATCCCAATGGCCGTGCGGGCGCGACACGGCTTCGTTCAACCGGCAGGTAGATCCGCGACGCCTCCTGCGTCGGGTGGGCGGGTGGCTGACTTGACGTTGTGTGTAATGACATTAAAATCCGCTGTTTTCCACCGAAGATCCTACCGGGTCGAAATTAAGTTTGCACCCGTGACCAACTTGCATAAAGAGGCGATGCATCTTTACTGTATCCAAAATAAACTATGAAAAGAAAGAATTTTTCCGAAAAGCAAAAGGCATTTATCTACGCCAGGGATAGAGCGACGTGTGCATTTAGCACGAAATCATTGTGGGCTTTAGATTACGGCGTTATGTCAGGGTGGGTCGTAGACTGGGTTGATCATATAATACCTTGCTCTTCCGGGGGTACTAATGATTTAGATAATGGAGTTTGCGCATCAGACTTTTTTAACTCACAAAAGGGAAGCAATGCTAAGGATAACAAATACTTCATCAAAGAAGGATTAGTAACCGACTACTATATCGAGCTATTTGGTGAGCCACCCTTTGCACTATAGTACAACAACTGAAGATTTGTGAAAACGCCCGGATTCAGGCCTTGTGCATAACTCATTGATAATCAAGTTTAAACTACACAAAATCGACTAAGATGAAAATCACAAGTCCTAGGTTGTTTTACTATATTTCAATCGTAGCATTGTAGGTTTGTTTGCAGGATATGAATGTAGGTGTGATAAAGAATTTAAAGGCAAGGAATGGTCAAGAGATGATGCATACTGGTTTAAGTCTGCTTGGAAGCGATTACAGTTATTTCAGAAATTGAAAGGTGATAAGTCAATTACTGAAAGATCACTTCTTAAGGATAGACAGCAACATGGCGTGACTGAACTATTAGATCTCGAATCAGCTGCTTCCTACGAAGACTTTATTGATATATTAGAAAATATATATCCTCTATACAAGGAAAATTACAAGGCTTTATTTTTCTATCATCAGTTAGAAAACATCAGACAACAGACAGCATTCATCAAGACACTTGAAAACAACACTAAAGTTAATCCCATAGTACTAAATACTATGAAGGGCAACAACCTGCTTCGCATGCAATCTTTCCGCGCAGCAACATCACCGTAAAAAAATTATGTATATATGGTTTTTACGATTTGTAAACTGATAATGGAAGTTGCAATCTCAGGATAGGAAATTATAAAATGCACACAATACCGCCTACCACGTACAGCCGCCAGCTGAGCTTTCAGGTGCTATCATTGCTTTGTGACTGGCCGGAAAAAATGTAAACACCTTTAAGGTTTGTTGGTGATGGCGGCCGTCGGGTAGGCATACGTTGAACTAAACCATATACGATCAACCAATCAACAATAAGTAATAATGGATGGTAACGAACCCTACACATTCTCAGCCAAAATAGATATTATTGGAATTAATCCTTTTGTATTTGTGCCCGGGGCTATTTTAGACGGCCTGTTTATGAAGGCAAATAAAAGAAAGGGGCACATTCCGATAAGAGGAACTATAAATGGGAATGCTTATAAGCAAACTTTAGTAAAATACAGCGGCGCATGGAGACTGTACGTCAATACGACCATGCTTAGAGCGTGTCTAAATTTTTACTTCCTGAGAACCAAGCATTTGAGAACCTGGCGTCATAAAAAATGACTTACGTAACCCGCTATGCGCGCAATTTTTTATCTAGCCAGAACATCAAATCATTGATTATCAGTTCTTAAAAATTTTAGACACGCTCTAAAAATTCACCGAAACGCATTGGGGAGGTTATTGAACTAACAGTTGACTTCGACCCCGTTAAGAGAAAGGTTATCCCTAATCCGAAATTACTGAGAGCCTTATCAGAAAATAAGGAAGCAGAGATGGTTTTTAATAACTTACGGCCGTCTCTCCAACTTGAAATTGTAAAATATATCTCATCACTGAAAACGGAAAAAAGCGTTGACAAAAATATTGAAAAAGCAATCAGGTATTTGAAAGGGGAAGGCAAATTCCTCGGGAGGCTCAGGCCGTGAAAAATCGACCGCAAAATTAGTGAACGTGAAATGAAAAAATATAAAAAACTTGTTTTAAATTTTGCTTTTTAAAAACTAAATATTTTGAAATCCGGCGTCATCAAATCAGTAATCCTGCATGCTGTCAACTGGGATCACTATTAGTTTAAGGGAACCCCATCGTCGTCTCTCTCGCGTGAGGTGCCTGGAAGGTGATCCGCGCAGCGGGCAGTGCGTTAGCACGGAGCGAACAGCGAACCCTGGAAGGGACCGGCCGGCCCGTTTCAGGGACGGACACGCCCGGATTAGCAGGGTAGAACTGGCAGCGGGTAGTTGTAAAACAATTGTTCCCCTACTTCCAGCCGCGCCCGAAACTTCATTAATTTTACACGCTTCCACGACAACCGCACCGCCGCCGCGAACCCTACGGAGAAAAACGTACCTTGCGACCCGGCCGCCCACCACGCTCAGCGGCCCCGAAACGCAACGAAAAACCTGACCGATCATGGCCAAGAAGAACAGCCTGCGCGAAGACGCGCTCCACTACCACGCCAAGGGACGCCCCGGTAAAATTGAGGTGATCCCCACCAAAGAAACCGCGAACCAGCGCGACCTGTCGCTGGCCTACTCGCCGGGGGTGGCGGACCCCTGCCTGGCGATTGCCGCCAATAAGGAGGACGTCTATAAGTACACCGCCAAGGGCAACCTGGTGGCCGTGATCTCGAACGGGACGGCCGTGCTGGGCCTGGGCGATATCGGTCCCGATGCCAGTAAGCCGGTGATGGAAGGCAAGGGCCTGTTGTTCAAAATTTATGCCGATCTGGACTGCTTCGATATTGAATTGGACACCAAGGACGTGGACGAATTCGTGCGCACGGTGAAGATCCTGGAACCCACCTTCGGCGGCGTGAACCTGGAGGACATCAGTGCGCCCGAGTGCTTTGAGATCGAGGAGCGGCTGAAGGAAGAGCTGAATATTCCGGTGATGCACGACGACCAGCACGGTACCGCCATTATTAGCGCGGCGGCCCTGCTGAACGCGCTGGAACTGGTGGGCAAGGACATTGCCACGGTACGGATCGTGGTGAGCGGTGCCGGGGCCTCGGCCATTTCCTGTAACCGGCTGTACCACGCGCTGGGAGCCGATAAGGGGAACATTTTCATGTACGACTCGACCGGCCTGATCCACCCGAGCCGCAAGAATTTATCGGGTAAAAAGCCCGAATTCGTGAACGGCAACCTGCCGCCCGAGACCACGCTGTTTGAGGCACTGGAGGGAGCCGACGTGTTCATCGGCCTGTCGAAGGGCGACCTGCTGACCGGTGACGACATTATGAAAATGGCCAAGGACCCGATCATTTTCGCGATGGCCAACCCCACGCCCGAGATCAATTACGAGGAGGCCATTGCCGCCCGCCCCGACGTGATCATGGCCACCGGCCGCTCGGATTATCCCAACCAGGTCAATAACGTGCTCGGTTTTCCGTACATCTTTCGGGGCGCGATGGACGTGCGCTCCAAGGTGATCAACGAAGAGATGAAACTGGCCGCCGTGCGCGCCCTGGCCGAACTGGCCAAAAAAGTGGTGCCCGAAGCCGTTAGCCTGGCCTACGGCGGGGCCAACCTGGGTTTCAGCCGCCTCTACATCATCCCCAAGCCCAACGACCCGCGCCTGCTGACCACCCTGGCCCCGGCCGTGGCCCGCGCCGCGATGGAAACCGGCGTGGCCGCCAACCCGATCACCGACTGGGCGGCCTACGAAAACAAACTGGCCGACCGGTTGGGCTTGAATAACCAGTTGACGAAAGTCATCACGTCCAAAGCCCGCCAGAACCCCAAGCGCGTGGTGTTCGTGGACGGCGAAAACCAGTCGGTACTAAAGGCCGCCCAGGTGGCACTGGAAGAAAAAATCGCCACGCCCATCCTGCTGGGTAATGTGGAACGGGTGCGCCAGGTGATGGAAGAATACCACCTGGAACTGGACGGCGTGGCCATTGTGGACCCCCGCGATCCGCACGAAAAAGAACGCCTGCGCAGCTACGGCGACCTGTTTTACCAGAAGCGGATGCGCAAGGGCTATACCCAGGCCGAGGCCCACGAGCGGATGCGGAACCGCAATTACTTCGGGGCCATGATGGTAGAAACCGGCGAGGCGGATGCCATGATCGGCGGCCTGAGCCGCAACTATCCCGATACGATCCGGCCGGCCATCCAGATCATCGGTCCGCGCCCCGGCGTTAAGCGGGTGTCGGGCATGTACGTGCTGCAATCGCGTTTCGGCCCCCTGTTCCTGGCCGACACCACCATTAACTTCGACCCCAACGTGGAAGAACTGGTAGAAATCACCGAGTTGGCCGTGGAGCAAGTGGCCAAGTTCAACATCACGCCCCGCGTGGCCCTGGTCACTTATTCCAACTTCGGTTCCGTCCCCGACGGTCCGGCGGCCATGAAGATGCGCCGTGCGGTCACCCTGCTGCGCGAACGTAACCCCGGGCTGGTGGTAGACGGCGAGATGCAGGCCCACCTGGCTTTCGATACGGATTTAATGCAGCGCAACCACCCCTTCAGCGAACTGGCCAAAGAACGCGCCAACGTGCTGATCTTCCCCAACCTGTCTTCTTCCAATATCGCCTATAACCTGGTGAAAGAAGTGGCGAATATCGAAAAGATCGGTCCGGTGGTAATGGGCCTCAATAAACCGGTCCACGTACTCCAACTCGGTGCCTCGGTGCGCGAAATCGTGGACATGGTGGCCCTGGCGGTGGTCGACGCGCAGCGGCGCTAACCGCACAGCGGTGGTCGCCGCTGCGCGTCGACGTACTTTTGTAGGCGTGCTGCGCACGCTGGTATTTTTGTACGTTGGTATTACTTAACTGCGGTGATCGTCGCAAAATCCTCGGAGTTCAGTTTATACGAGACCTCTCCCCCCGGCCCCCTCTCCAGAGGAGAGGGGGTGACGCTACGAGTGCCACGCCCCGTCACCCCTCCCCCCTGGGGAGGGGCCGGGGGAGAGGGCGCGCGGCGTCATACGAGCCACGCCCCGTCACCCCTCTCCCGAGGAGAGGGGCCGGGGGTGAGGGAACACGGCGTAATACGAGCCACGCCCCGTCACCCCTCCCCCCTGGGGAGGGGCCGGGGGAGAGGGCAGTCGCGGCGTCAAACCGAGCCACGCCCCGTCACCCCTCTCCCGAGGAGAGGGGCCGGGGGTGAGGGAACACGGCGTAATACGAGCCACGCCCCGTCACCCCTCCCCCCTGGGGAGGGGCCGGGGGAGAGGTCTCCACGAAACAGAACGCAAACCGTCACCCCTCCCCCCCGCGGCGGCTGGGGTTAAGGGGACCCAGCCGATTAGCCGGGCCGGGGGTGAGGGAACACGGCGTAATACAAGCCACGCCCCGTCACCCCTCTCCCCCTCACGCAAACACCTCCACTCCCGCAAAGTGAAAGCTCCCCTCGATCTCCGCATTCTCATCGCTGTCCGAACCATGAACGGCATTCTCGCCGATGCTCGTAGCGTACTTGGCGCGGATGGTGCCCTCGGCGGCTTCCTTGGGGTTGGTGGCACCGATGAGTTTACGGAAATCAGCCACGGCATTATCTTTCTCCAGGATGGCGGCCACGATGGGACCGCTGCTCATGAACTCCACGAGTTCGCCGTAGAAGGGGCGCTCCTTGTGCACGGCGTAGAACTCACCGGCCTTGGCCTCGCTGAGCTGGGTGTACTTCAGGGCCACGATGCGAAAACCGCCCGCGTTGATGTGCTGTAAAATGTTGCCGATGTGACCGTTACGAACGGCGTCGGGCTTGATCATGGTGAAGGTGCGGTTGGTGGCCATGGGGTGGTTTTTTTACTGATTAGAGAGATGGCTGCGGCCGGCGCGGCCGCAATCCGGGCGCAAAAGTAGACAAGTAGAGCGGGGCGGACAAGGTAGCGTTCACCTAATTTGCGCGGTGAAGCAAATTTTCCGATCTTCGCACCCTCAAAATTAGCGTTCCCCGGCGGATCGCCCGCCCACGGGTGGAATGACGACCGGAGAACCGACCAGAACCTATGGAAGAAGCTGCCCTCCAGAGCGCGCAAGCCTTACTGAAGCACCCGCAGGATGTCGTTATCCTGTCGCACCGCAACCCGGACGGCGACGCCATCGGCTCGTCGCTGGGCCTGGCGCACTACCTGCGCCGCAACGGGCACAGCGTTCACGTGATCGTGCCGTCGGAATATCCCGACTTCCTGGCCTGGATGCCCGGCGTGAACGACGTGCTGATCTTCGACGACGAAACCGAGGACGCCACCCGCGTGGTAAAGAACGGCACGCTCTTTTTCTTGCTCGATTTCAACTCCCTCGACCGCATCGACAAACTGGGCGAACTGCTCATCGGCGACGCGCGGCCGCGCATCATGATCGACCACCATATGTTCCCCGAACCGGAGGCCGATCCGATCTTTAGCGATACCACGGCCAGCTCTACCTGCGAGATGATCTACCAGTTCATCGACGGGCTGGGCCAGGCCGCGCAAGTGGACAAGAACATCGCCGAGTGCCTCTACACCGGCATCGTCACGGATACCGGCGGCTTCAAGTACAGCACCTCGCCCGAGCTGTTCCGCACCGTCGCTCGCCTGCTGGAACACGGGGCCGATGACTATAAGGTGCAGGACCACATCTGGAACAGCATGACCGAAAAGCAGCTCCGCCTACTCGGTCACTGCCTGGCCAACCGCATGGAACTGCTGCCCGAATTCCGCACCGGCATCATCTCCCTGACCAAGGAAGACTATAAGGACTTCGACATCAAGCGCGGCGATACCGAGGGCATCGTCAACCAACTGCTCCGCATGCCGGGCATCATGATCGCGGCCTTCATCCACGAGCAACCTACCATCGTCAAACTGAGCATCCGCTCCAAGGGCGACATGGACGTACAGCAGATCTGCAAGGCAAATTTCCGGGGCGGCGGCCACAAGAACGCTGCCGGCGGAGCCAGTTTTCAACCCCTGACGGCCACCGTGCGCCGCTTCAAACAACTACTTCCCACGTACGCCGATGAAATCAACGCGGCTTACCACGACTTTAATTAATTCGACAACCATTTATGCAAAAGTTCCTCTTCGCCGCCATCATTTTGACGGCCCTGCTCTACTCCTGTGAGCAATCCGGTCCCGGTGAGTACACCACTAAACTGGGCACCGAGTACACCCTCCACACCGATGGCACCGCTACCAAGCCTGCCGTTGGCGAGTACGTCTATTTCCACGCCTATATGCGCAACGGCGATAGCATCATGTTCAACACCCGCGACGGCGGCCAGACCCCCGTTATCCAGGCCGGCGCCGATTCGCTGACCAAGGATCAGATCGGTCCGGTCGAAGACGTGATCCGCTACCTGGGCGTTGGCGACAGCGCCACCGTGGCCATCCGCATCGACACCTTCCCCAGCAAGCCCCCCGGCTTCGAGGATGCCGACTACATCTACTACGACATCAAAATCGAGGAGATCGTGGACGAGGACGCCTACAACGCCCGCAAGGGCGAGGAGGCCGCCAAGGCCCAGGCCGAAATGGACGCCGTGATCACCCGCGCCCCCGCCGTTCTGGCGTTCGCTGAATCAACCCGTCAGGCCTACACCGCCGGTTCGCTCGAAGGCATCCAGACCACCGCCAGCGGCCTGAAGTACGTCATTCACGAGGAAGGCAGCGGCCCCGCCGCCACCCCCGGCAACCCGGTAGACGTACAGTACCTCGGCATGCTGCTGGACGGCACGGTCTTCGACCAGTCCTTCGAGCGCGGCCGCGCCATCAATTTTCCCGTCGGCCAGGGCCGCGTCATTCCGGGTTGGGACGAGGGCATCGCGCTGCTCAAAGAAGGCACCAAAGCCAGCTTCTTCATCCCCGCCGAACTCGCTTACGGCCCCGACGGCACGCCCGACGGCAGCATCCCCGGCGATTCGGAACTAATGTTCTACGTGGAGCTGGAAAAGGCGTACTAGTCACCCTTTCGCTTTACGGTTTTTGAAAACTGTCGGTTACGTCCATTGCGGCGTGGCCGACAGTTTTTTTTGGCGTGTCCCCCTGCCGCCAGGGCGGTCAGGGGGTCGGCGTCTTCCGGGCGCGCCTGTCGGCTTGGTGCTGCGCACTGCCGCTACGCGGACACCCTCCAGGTGCCTCACGCGGGGGGGAGGGGCGCTGCGCGTGCATTTTAGACACGCTCCTTATCTAACGACCGCCGCCGGCAGCAGCGCAGTTAATTTTACGGGATCATCCATTAATCAACCGCTTCCAGCCTTGCTTGCTTCGGCCGTCCATGCCGCCACTCGCCCAAACCGAAGCCGAGGACGATCAGGTATTCCAGGCCCACCAGCCATAAGTTTTCGGCGTAGGGGAGGGTGGTGTAGCTGGTGTAGGTGAGCGCGATGAGGAAGGACCAGACGAGCGGAAACCGCCAGGTGGTGAAAACGCACAAGACGATGGGCAGGCTGAGGTACCAGGGGTGGACGGTGGTGGCGCAGAGTAGGTAGATGACAAAGGCCGCCAACCAGCGGACGGGTAATTTGCGCCAGGTGGCGGGGCGGGGTTCTAGCAGGGCGAGGAGGAGAATGGCCCCGGCGGCCAATTTGGCGAGGAGGGGACCGAAGTAGGCGATCTGGTTCCAGCCGATCTGGTAGTAGCCGTAGGCGCGGGCCAGATAGTAGAGGCTGGCGTTGAACTCGAATTTGCGGAAGTAGAGATCCAGGCTGCTGCCGAAGTTGGCGGGGAAGGAGGTCGTGAGCAAAGGTAGGAAAAACAGGACCGTGGCGGCCCCGAAGGTGAAGCTGAACCACAATAGCGGCCGCCACCACAAGCGGCGCAGCAGGAAGGGCAGTAGCAGGAGCGGTAGCAGTTTAGCCGCAACGGCGGCGGCCAGGGCCGCGCCCGCGCCGGCCCACCGGTGCCGGATCAGGAGGTGGAGACCGAGCAGCGTGAAGCAGACCATGGCCCCCTCGAAGTGGAGGTTGCCGGTGATCTCGATGATGATGAGCGGGTTGAGCCAGTAAAATAAGGCGCGGGCCGCTGGCAGGCCGAAGTGGCGCAGGATGGCCAGGAGGAGGAAGAGCGAACCGACCTCGCAGGCCAGCAGGAAAACTTGTAGGACGAGGGCGGAACCGGCTACGGAAGTGGGAAATAGCCAGGCGGCGGCCGCGAAAACGCCCTGCGCGATGGGCGGATAGATGGTGTAGTAGTCCGGGGAGTTAAGCAGGGCGAACAGCTCGGGCGTGAGGCCGGGGACGGACTGGGTGAGGTAGTGCCCCGGCAGGTGGCTGAAGGGATTAATACCCTGAATGATAAGGCGGCCGTCCCAGACAAAACGGTAAATGTCGTCGGACAGGCGGGGGAAAGCGAACAGCAGTAGTACGCGCAGGCCCAGCCCGAAAAGCAGCAGCCGGCCGGTGGGGGAGCGGTGCCAGTGGCGGAAGCGGCCGGGCGTGTCGGTGGCGGTGACCGGGCCACCGGTTTGCCGACTAATGAAAAGCGCAAAGCCCGCGAAAGCCGTCGTGAAGGCCGCGAGCAGTTGCCCGAATTGGGTGCGGTCGACCAGGAAGCCGAGAAAGAAGACGCCGCCCGCCAGCAGGAGCGAGGCCGTGACGAAGCGGAGCCGGGTGGTTAGCTGATCCACCTAGCGTGGGTTGAGATGGCGCAGGCTGAAGTAAAAAATGGAGCCGAACCCGATAGCCAGCAACAGGTGGAACAGCAGGAAGGTGGTGGCCCCCCAGTAGAGCGCGAAGGCGACGGCGAGGAGGAAGTAGAGGCTAAGCAACCCCTCGCCGATGGTGATGGCATTGAGCGAGCCAGTGAAGTATTTCTTGCGCCGAAAGGTGTCGCCGATACCGTTGATATTGAACTTGGGTGTGCGCACGAAGGGCGATTTCTTGCCCCGGTAGCCCTGGAAGACGGCCACGGTGTTGTGCAACGAAAGGCCCATGCTGAGGGCGAGAAAGAGCGGAAAGAGGCCCGCGAAGCGCCGCATGGCCCGGCCCCACGGCACCTCCACGGCGGGCGAGCGGACGTTGGCGACGTAGTAAATGGCGATGATGGACAGCAGGCCCACCAGGAAGCCGGTGAACAGGTTTTTGTTGAGGCCGTGGCTGGTGAGTTCGGGCAGGAAGTAGAGCAGCGGTACGCTGGAAACCCCGCAGATGAAGACGAATACGAAAATGGTGCTGCCCAGCAGGTGGGCCGTGCCGTGTACCTTGTGACGCAGGGCCAGCGGGCTGCGCCAGACGGCGGGCAGCATCTTGCGGGCGGTTTCGGCCCCGCCCTTCATCCAGCGGTGTTGCTGGCTCTTGAAGGAATTCATCTCGGCCGGTAGCTCGGCGGGGGAGCCGATCTCTTCGAGGAAATGGATGCGGTAGCCGGCCAGTTGGGCGCGGATGCTGAGGTCGAGGTCTTCGGTGAGGGTATCGGCTTCCCAGCCGCCGGCGTCCTCGATGGTCTGGCGGCGCCAGACGCCGGCCGTGCCGTTGAATTGCAGCAGGTGCCCGGCGTTCATGCGGCCGACCTGCTCGACGGTGAAGTGGACGTTGAGCTGCAATGCCTGCAGGCGGGTGATGATGCTGTAGTCGCGGTTGATGTGTTCCCAGCGGGTCTGCACCACCCCGATGGCGGGGTCGGTGGCGAAGTGGGGGATGGTCTGGCGCAGAAAATCGCGGCGGGGCAGGAAGTCGGCGTCGAAAATGGCGATGAATTCGCCGCGGGCGAACTCCATGCCGTCGCGGAGGGCACCGGCCTTATAACCCTCGCGCACGGGGCGGCGGATCTGCTCGATCTGGAGGCCGCGTGCCTGCCACTCGGCTACCTTGGCGGCCACTACTTCTACGGTTTCGTCGTTGCTGTCGTCGAGCACGTGCACCTCGAAGCGGTCGCGGGGGTAATCGAACTCGGCTACGGTGTCGATGAGGCGGGCGATGACGTAGAGTTCGTTGAAAATGGGCAGTTGGACGGTCACGAAGGGGAACTCGTGTGGCTCCTCTTCTTCCGATTCCCCGTCCTCGCCGGCCGCTACCAAGCTGGCGGCGTGTTGTTTTTTGCTGTTCACCATCAGGTCGCTCACGGCGCGGGCGGCCGCGTCGGGCCGGCGCTGGTAGTGGTAGAGTAGGTCGAATTGCAGCACGCAGTAAAGCGTGATGTAGAGCAGGGCCACGGTATAAATACCGAGCACCGCGAAAGCGATAAACGTTGTGACCGTCATTACCGTAGTTTAAAGATGGTGTAAAGAATCTTGTGCCCCGCCAGCACCGTACCCCGAATGGTACCCGACACCTTAGACTGCCCGATCCGCTTGCGGTAACGCATCGGCACTTCGGTGCAGCGCAGGCCGGCCTTGGCGGCACGGACCTGCATCTCTACCGTCCAGCCGAAATCGGGATCGTTCATGCCGAGTTTTTGGAGTGCCGGCCATTTGATGGCGCGGAAGGGGCCGAGATCGCTGAATTCGTAGCCGTAAATATGGCGGATCAGAGTGGTGGCCAGCCAATTACCGAAAATTTGCTGGGGTTGCATGGCCCCGCGTTCGAGATCGCCGGTGGCCCGGCTGCCGATGACGAGGTCGTAGTCTTCGTTGATGATGGGAGCCACCACTTCGGGCAGTTGTTCGGGGAAGTCGGAGTGATCGCCGTCAATGAACACCACAATGTCGGGTTGCTCGGCCGGGGGGCGGGCGGCAATGTGGGCCATGCCCATCAGGCAGGCGGAACCGTAACCCGGACGGGGCTGATCCACTACCGTGGCCCCGGCGGCACGGGCGGCGGCGGCGGTGCCATCGGTGCTATTGTTGTTGCAGACGATGATCTCGCGCACCCAGCCGGCGGGGATTTCCCGGACGACTAGCGGAATACTGGCCTCCTCGTTGTAGGCGGGGATGATCACGTCGATGATGGGTGGGGCCAAATTAGCGGTGAATTAAGCGCGTGGGAGAGTCAAGTGATATAACCTGACCGGAAAAAACCCTCGCAGCGGGCGCAAAAATAGCCCTTTTCCGGCAGACCGGACGTATGAACTGACCCGAATGACGGCAGCGGGCGCGGAAGAAATTTTCTTTGCCTGTTACTTTTTACGAAAAAACGCAACCTTTCCACCGACCGTCCGTATGACCAAAAGCTACGTATCAAAATCGACCACGACGCCCCTATATTTATCCCTTACCGCTTTGCGCGATCGGTCTCCCATTTTTCCCAAAACTATACGAACAACGACCTTTCACCACCGGTCTTCTCTCACAGTTGGAGAGAAGCACCATTTTTTAGCGTATGCCCACCCTCAATACTTCGATCACGACCCAACTCGCCGCCCTGGCGGACCGAACAGATGAACTGATCTTTCACCTCGAATTACTGGACCTCGGCCGCACCGGCCAGATCCTCGCGATCCTCGCCGACGGCTGTCCCCGCACGGCCCCGCAGATCGGCGGCTTCATCGGGCATTCCGTTAAGCCGCTGCTCGACCTGCTGGTTTCGGCCCAAATACTGCAACGGGAGATAGGTGGACTTTACTCCGTCAACGCGATGCGCGTGATGCGCCTGCGGGCTTTTGCCCGTTCGCTGGCGCGGGCCTGATCCTCACACCAGCCCCCCGTCAACTGCCAGTGTCTGGCCGTTTACATAGGCCCCCAGCTCACTGGCCAGAAATATGCAGGCATTGGCAATTTCCTCCGGCTGCCCGAACCGTTTGAGCGGAATGCTCGCCAGATAACCCTGTTGGGTCTTCTCGTCCAGTTCGTCGGTCATATCCGTCTGGATAAAACCGGGGGCGATGACGTTGCAGCGAATGTTGCGTGATCCCATCTCTTTGGCAATACTCTTACTGAAGCCGATAATGCCCGCTTTGGAGGCCGCATAATTGGCCTGCCCCGCCTGGCCGATGATCCCTACCACGCTACTCATGTTAATGATGGAGCCTCCGCCGCCCTTCATCATGGGCCGGATGACCTGTTTGGTCAGGTTAAAGACCGACTTCAGGTTGTTGTCCATCACCTCGTCCCACTGCTGCTCGCTCATGCGTAGCATCAGCGTATCGCGGGTAATACCGGCATTATTGATGAGGATGTCGATGCGGCCGAAATCGGCCAGTATGGTTTTCACGAGTTCCTCGGCCCCACTAAAACTGGCGGCGTCGCTCTGGTAGGCACTCGCCTTATCGGCACCCAGTTCGGCCACCAGTTCATCCGCCGCCGCGCTGCTGGAACGGTAGGTAAAAGCCACCCGCGCACCCTGTGCCACGAAGGTGCGTACCAGTGCCGCGCCGATGCCGCGTGAGCCGCCGGTGATAAGGGCGGTTTTGTCCTGTAGTAAAGTCATGATCGGTTGTTTGCCGCGAAGGTAGGAAAACGGGGGGGCTTCGCGGGGCGAAGCCCGTATTTTAGTAGGCGTGCTGCGCACGCTGGTGCTTGGGTACTTTGGACGAGGCTTACGCGTACACGCCCCCTCCCGCGCTGTCGCGCTTACCCTCCCCAGGGGAGAGGGTGGCGCTACGAGTGCCAAAAAACGTCACCCCTCTCCCGTTGGAGAGGGGCCGGGGGTGAGGGCGCGCGGCGTAACACGGGGCACAAGTAACACCCAACCTCCTCCCCTGGGGAGGTCGAGCTGAAGGCTCGGGAGGGGGAGTGTGATCGACTGACGCGCAGAAAAAACTCATCTCCTCACTGCCAATCTCGCTAAGTACAAGCCTACGCGTACATGATTCCCCACCCTCCGGCCCAGCTAATTGTCTGGTCCCCTTAATCCCGGCCGCCGCGGAGGGGAGAGGGTGGCGCTACGAGTGCCAAAAAACGTCACCCCTCTCCCGTTGGAGAGGGGCCGGGGGTGAGGGGGCGCGGCGTAACACGGGGCACAAGTAACACCCAACCTCCTCCCCTGGGGAGGTCGAGCTGAAGGCTCGGGAGGGGGAGTGTGATCGACTGACGCGCAGAAAAAACTCATCTCCTCACTGCCAATCTCGCTAAGTACAAGCCTACGCGTACATGATTCCCCACCCTCCGGCTCGGCTAATTGTCTGGGTTTCCCTTACCGCAAAAAAGACCGATCCTCCCACAAGAGAGAATCGGCCTTCAGACGCACCTACTCATACAGAATGGGTACTCGGAGTATAGGTCCGGGCAGTGGGATTAATCCGCCCGCAAACGAAACACGGGATTGAAAATTAATTGGCAAACCGATCGCCGATCATGCTCTTCATCTTCTGGCGGGCCAGAAAGATGCGGCTTTTGACCGTACCGATGGGGATGCCGAGGTGCTCGGCGATTTCCTTGTACTCGTAGCCCTGGTAGAACATCAGGAAGGGTACGCTGTAGATCTCGCCGATGCCGCCCATCATGTTACTGATTTCTTGCATACGCAAGTCATGCTCGCCCTGGTTGGCGACGACGCTGTTGTTTTCCAGCGCGAAGGTGAACGACTCGATGGGTTCGTTAACGTGCTTGCGGCTTTTTTCCTTGCGGTAACGGTTAATGTAGGTATTGCGCATAATGGTGGATGCCCAACTTTTAAAATTCGTTCCCATCGTAAACTTATCGCGGTGGCGGTATGCCCGCATCGCGGTTTCCTGCATCAGGTCCTGCGCATCCTCGTGGTTGCGGGTCAGGCGGAGCGCGAAACTGAATAAGAGGTTCTGCAATTTGCCGATCTCGGAGGTGAATTCGCCGTTGGTCATGGTAGGTAGGTTAGGCTGGTTTACTAATTCGCGCCGGCCGGGGCCGACGCTGCACTTGTTTTCCGGTCATCGGCGGCCCTTAATGTAGCACACCGATGCCATTGCCTATTCAAACGGCGTGCCAGTTTTTTAACTAATTATTAAACAGTCTGTTACGAAAATGTTAGTGAATTAAAAATGATTTATTTTAGTCAAAAGTGATCTTATTTAAACAAAAAAGAGCCGTCCGCAACCTTGGTTGCGGACGGCTCTTTCCAATCAGCGGTCTTTCGGCTACAGATCGAACTTGATCCCCTGCGCCAGGGGCAGTTCGTGGCTGTAGTTGATCGTATTCGTCTGCCGGCGCATATAGGCTTTCCAGCTGTCCGAACCCGACTCGCGGCCGCCGCCGGTTTCCTTCTCGCCGCCGAATGCACCGCCGATCTCGGCACCGCTGGTACCGATGTTGACGTTGGCAATACCGCAGTCCGAACCCGCCACGCTCAGAAACTGCTCGGCCTCGCGCAGGTCGGTCGTCATGATGGCCGAGGAGAGGCCCTGGGGTACGCTGTTCTGGATGGCAATCGCCTCGTCCAGGTCACTGTACTTCATCAGGTACACAATGGGGGCAAAGGTCTCGTGCTGCGCCATCTTGCTGTCCGTAGCTACCTCCGCGATGCAGGGCTTCACGTAGCAGCCGCTGCCGTACTGCTCGCCTTCCAGCACACCGCCTTCCACCACGAAGTTGCCGCCCTCGGCCTTAATGCCTTCAATGGCTTTCTGATAGGTAGCCACCGAGTCCCGGTCGATCAGCGGACCCACATGCATATTTTGGTCCAGCGGATCACCGATACGCAACTGGCCGTAAGCACGGGCCATGTTGTCGCGCACCTTGTCGTAGATGCTCTCGTGGATGATGATGCGGCGGGTGCTGGTGCACCGCTGGCCGCAGGTGCCCACGGCACCGAACACGGCACCGGTCAGCACGATCTTCAGGTCGCTGTTCGGCGTCACGATGATGGCGTTGTTGCCACCAAGTTCCAGCAGCGAGCGGCCCAGGCGGCCGCCCACCTCGGCAGCCACGATCTTGCCCATGCGGGTGCTACCCGTGGCACTCACCAGGGGCACGCGACCGTCCTTGGTCATAAATTCGCCTACCTTATAGTCGCCGTTGATGAGGCAGGAAATGCCCTCGGGCAGGTCGTTTTCCTGCAGCACCTGCTGCATGATGTTCTGGCAGGCCACGCCGCAGAGGGGCGTTTTCTCGCTCGGCTTCCAGATACAAACGTCACCGCAAACCATGGCGATCATCGCGTTCCACGACCACACGGCCACGGGGAAGTTGAAGGCCGAAATGATGCCCACCACGCCCAGCGGGTGCCACTGCTCGTACATCCGGTGGCCGGGCCGCTCGGAGTGCATCGTCAGGCCGTACAACTGGCGGCCCAGCCCCACGGCAAAATCGCAGATGTCGATCATCTCCTGCACCTCGCCCCAGCCTTCCTGCAGGCTCTTGCCCATCTCGTACGAGACCAGGCGGCCCAGCGCGTCCTTGTGCTCGCGCAGCGCATCGCCGTACTGGCGCACGATCTCGCCGCGCTGCGGCGCGGGCATTTTGCGCCACACCTGAAAGGCGGCCTGCGCGGTCTTCATCGTGGCTTCGTACTCCTCGCGCGTGGTCACGCTCACGCTCCCGATCAGCTCTCCGTCCACGGGCGAGTGGGAGTCGATGTAGTTACCCGAATCGGTTTCCTTCAGGCCGGTACTGGTGCCGGCGTTCTTTTCCTTCAGGTTCAGGAGGGTGAGAAATTTCTTGTCCATTGCGGCCGGACGGGCGGTGGTGGTTGACATATGGCGGTAATTTGCCGCAAAGGTCGCAATTTTTGGGCGGACCGCCTAGCATTTGGCCATTGCCCTGTTGCGACTTACCTTGTGAAAAATATTGTCACACCCCATCCGCCTTATCATGAATCAGGACCGCATCACCCTCCAGGAAATCCTCGGCACCTTCCTGCGCCGCGTCGGCAACTTCGAGCACGGCCTGTTCGGCACCATCACCACGCTGTTCACCAACCCCGCCGAGGTGGTGAATACCTACCTTAATGTAGACCGCAAGCGGTTTACGCCGGCGGTTTCTTATGCGCTGTTCGCGCTGTCCATCTACGCCATCGGCAATTATTTCCTGCTCGATTACACGGCAGAAATGATGGCCTTCGTAGACCCCGAGGGGAATACCGTTGACTTCGGCCCCGATAGCCCCCTTGCTTTTCTCAATGGCGAAAAAACCAGCCTACTCTCCGTCCGCTATTTTAATGTAGTCTTTTTCCTGCTACTGCCGCTATTTGCCTTCATCACCTGGATCATCTTTCGCCGCGCGGATTACAACTACGCCGAACACGTCGTGATTAACATTTACATGACGGCCCAAACCACGCTGCTCTATCCTTTTATACTCGGCATATTCGCCGCGCTGTCCCCCATCATCGGCGTGGGAGCAAGCGTCTATTTCCTTTTCGTATCCATTTGGCTGGTCTACTACGTTTGGTTTTTCCGTAGCGTCTTTAAGCGTTCCTGGCTCGGTGCCTTCGGCAAAGTCGTACAGTTCTTCTTTCTCTATATGCTGCTAAACATGGTCTTCGCCGGCAACTATGGCATCTGGAAATCAGCGAAAGCATCCAGCCTGCGTAATGATGGGGTTTTTGAAATCTCCCTCCAGCTCAAGATAATCCTCATCATGCTGATCGTTACCTTCATCAGCTACCTCGCCTTCCGCTTCTCCCACAGCCGCCTCACCCGTAACGAATGGATCGGCTATCCCATCGGGCTGGCGGTGGTTATCGGGCTTATCGTGGTATTATAATTTATTTAGGTGGGCCCCGGCCCCGCCTCGGGGCGGGTCCGGCCGGGTCGTCCGCCACTCCGCTTCGCTCCGGCCCTGCGGGCTGCCTCCCTGCCGGTCGGCCCGGCTCCCACCCCTGGTCCTGATGCGGTTCCCGACCTCCGGTCGGGGGCACGATCTGCCCGGCGGGCGGAAACTGCATGGTGCGGTTCCCGACCTCCGGTCGGGGGCACGATCTGCCCGGAGGTCGGAAACTGCATGGTGCGGTTCCCGACCTCCGGTCGGGGGCACGATCTGCCCGGAGGGCGGAAACTGCGTAGTGGGGTTCCCGACCTCCGGTCGGGGGGCACGATCTGCCCGGAGGTCGGAAACTGCGTAGTGGGGTTCCCGACCTCCGGTCGGGGGCACGATCTGCCCGGAGGGCGGAAACTGCATGGTGCGGTTCCCGACCTCCGGTCGGGGGCACGATCTGCCCGGAGGTCGGAAACTGCATGGTGCGGTTCCCGACCTCCGGTCGGGGGCACGATCTGCCCGGCGGGCGGAAACTGCGTAGTGGGGTTCCCGACCTCCGGTCGGGGGGCACGATCTGCCCGGAGGTCGGAAACTGCGTAGTGGGGCGTGGCGTGGTCCGAATTATTATCATAATTCGGAGACGCGAGGTATCGCGTCTCTACAGGTCAAAATCCACGCCCCGCTTCAGCAGACGCGTTTCGGCCTGGGCCACTAATCCATCGTATTTCTCCCGGTCAAACTGATACAGCACGGCCGGGCGGTGGGGCACGTTCTCCTGCCGGCCCGCCTCTTCCAGGATGCCCATGTCCATGATGCGGGTCCGGAAATTACGCTTGTTCAACTCCGGTACCTCCAGGATGGTCTCGTACAGTTGCTGCAACTGCGATAGGGTAAACCGTTCCGGCAGCAACTCAAAACCGATGGGCTGGTAGCGCACCTTGGCCTTCAGGCGATTGCGGGCAGTGTTAATGATCTCGGCGTGGTCGAAGGCCAGTTTAGGCAATTCGTCCAGGCCGTACCACTCGGTGTCATCCGCGTCGCTGGCGGCGGTGGCGGGGTGGCGGTCGCGGTTGACCAGCGCGTAGTAGGCCACGCTGATTACCCGTCCCCGGGGGTCGCGGCCCGGTTTTCCGTAGGTGTACAGTTGCTCGATAAATACGTCGCGCACGCCGGTTTCTTCCTCCAGTTCGCGCAGGGCACTGGTCTCCAGGTCTTCGTCCATTTCGATGAATCCGCCCGGCAGTGCCCACTGCCCCCTATACGGCTCGCCGCCGCGCTGGATGAGTAGCACGCGCAGGGCATCGTCCGGCCGGTAGCCGAAAACCACGCAGTCGACGGTCAGGGAGGGGCGGGGGTAATCGTAGGTGTAGGGCATGGGGCGGGCAATGAGTGAATGACTGAATTAGTGAATGACTGAATGGCGGCAGGCGGCAGGCGGCTGTGCCGCGTACTTTAGTAGGCACCCTGCGGGTGCTGGTAATTACTTGCGACGATCACCGTAGGTAATTACCAGTGGCAACGCCACCTACTAAGAGCGTGTCTAAATTTTTACTTCCTGAGAACCAAGTATTTAAGAACCTGGCGTCACAAAAACTGACTCACGTAACCCGCTATGCGCGCACCACGAAGTAGCCGCGAAGCGAATTTTTTGTTTAGCCAGAACCTTAACCACGAAGTAGCCGCGAAGCGAATCATTGATTCTCAGTTCTTAAAAATTTTAGACACGCTCTAAAGTACGGGCGAAGCCCACATATGTACGCGTAGGCTTATACTAAAGTACTAAAATACCAAAGGCGGAGCCTTATACTAAAGTACGGGCGAAGCCCTTAAAACCCGCCGCCGCTCCTCCAGATCACCGCTGATGCCGAGGGCAAACGTAGTGCCGTCCGCCAGGGCGGATTGGTAGACGGGATAATTACGCAGGGCCGCCGCGCGGGCCTCGGAAAGCGGGGTAGGGGAGGCCACCGCTTCTCCGGCTACGATATAAGGTTGCAGCAGGTCGGAAGTTTGCGCGGCCCGTAGGTAGACGGGGGTGCCGGTGGCGAAACCGGAGGCGGGGCCGGCGTCCACGTCATAGATGAGGCTGCCGAGGGGGCTGCGGGTAGCGGCCTCGGTAAACCGGCGCACCTGGAGGCGACCGGGCAGGCTGGTCTTGATGCGCTGCTCGGAGAGCTTGATGCGGTCTTCCAGTTCACCGGCTTCGTTAGCGATGGCGGCCAGTTTATAGACTCCGCCCAGCGCGGGCTGGTCGTAGGCGGTGGCCAGGCGGGTGCCCACGCCCCAGACGGTGATGGGGGCACCGGCGGCCTTTAGTTCGGCGATGCGGTATTCATCCAGGTCGTTGCTGGCCACGATGGCGGTTTCGGTAAAGCCGGCCTCGTCCAGCAGTTGGCGGGCAGCGATGGAGAGGGCGGCCAAGTCACCGCTATCCAGGCGGATGCCGGCCAGGTCGTGGCCGTCTTTGCGCAACTGGCGACCCACTTCGATGGCATTTTTCACGCCTTCTACCGTGTCGTAGGTATCTACCAGCAGGGTGCAGTTGTGGGGCATCGCCTCGGCGTAGGCGGCAAAGGCTTCCGGCTCGGTGTCGTGGACCATCACCCAACTGTGGGCGTGGGTGCCCCGCACGGGGATGCCGTAGTACTGGCCTGCCCATACGTTGCTGGTCGCATCGCAGCCGCCCAGGTAGGCCGCCCGCGATCCGGTCAGGCCGCCGTCGATCCCTTGCGCGCGGCGCAGGCCGAATTCCAGCAGCGAGTCATCCGGCCCGGCGGCGGCCCGCAGCCGCGCGGCCTTGGTAGCGATCAGGGTAGAGAAATTCATGATGGTCAGCAAGGCCGTCTCCAGCAACTGCGCCTGAATCAGCGGTGCCTCGATCCGCAGTAGCGGCTCGTGGGGGAACACGGCCTCTCCCTCGGGGATGGCGTATACATCGCCGGTAAAGCGCAGCCGCTGGAGGTAGTTCAGGAACGGCTCGGTAAACAGCGGCCGCCCGCCCCGCCCCGTTAATCCACCCAAATACTGCACGTCATCGGCCGAAAACCGCAGCCGCTCGATCAGGTCCAGGGCCAGGGGGAGGCCCGCCGCGATGGCGAACCGGTCGCCGAAGGGCGGCTTGCGGTAAAAGAGGTGGAATACCGATCGTCGTTCGGCCAGTCCCTGCTGCCAGTAGCCGTAGGCCATGGTAAGCTGGTACAGATCGGTCAGGTTACCGAATCCCGGGCGGTAGATGCTAGTGAGATGGGACATGAGAAATAGGTTAGTTTGAATAATAAACTAACTAAGGGTAGACAATGTTTTGTAAGGAAGAAAATAAATGGATCCCGACGACCACGTCGGGTGCGCGTAAGCGCAACTGCGTGATGCGGGCGCGTTTGCTTGGATACTGATTTACGGTAAATCCATGATTAGCCCGACGTGGTCGTCGGGATCCAATAAGTTTGCGTGAGGTGCCTGGAAGGGGCGGGCCTAAGCCCGCAGCCCGCAGGGCCAAGCCGTTAGGCGCGCCTGGAAGGGACCGGCAGCGGCCCTTAGGCCGCTGACACGCCCAGGAAATGATTGATTAGCACCGGAAACCCCGGCTAGATCACCTGCTCGATCTGCGCATTTTTCTCTACCAGTTCCTCCTTGACGTTGTGGTAGACGTCCTCGTAGTGGAAGTAGGGGACGTTGGGATAGAGGTGATGAATGAGGTGGTAGTTCTGCTTGAAGAAGAGGGCGTCCCAGACCTTGCCGCCCAGCAGGATGCGGGTATTGGTGTAGCGCTCGCGCTTATCGTGGGGGCGGTGGGGCAGGTAATCGAAGGCGAAAGCGAGAACGGTGGTGGCGGCGATGGCAGGCAGCACCCAGACGAAGAGCAGGGACGCCCCGCCGAAGTAAACCCACCAGGCCGCGCCGGCCCCGTAGATGAGGATGATGCCGAACAGGGAGGTGAAGAATTCCTTGCGCGTGTCGGGGCGGCGGAGGAGCGTAAAGGTGTAGCGCCAGTAGTGGTAGTGGTAATCGGCGATGATGGTGGTGAGCTTGAAAATGAGCAGGTACCACGGACCGGAAGCCCAGTAATCGGGGTCTACGTCGGGGTCGTTGGTGTGCTGGTGGTGGGTGAGGTGGAGGCGCTTGAACATGGGGAAGGGCGCGGTGAGCCACATGGTGCTGCCCCAGCCGACGAGGTTTTCGAGCCGGCGGTAGTTGAGGTTGCGGCCCTTGATATTGCCGTGGGCGGCCTCGTGGGCGGGCGTAAACAGGCAGTAGATGAAGACGGCGTTGAGCGGCCCGGCAACCCAGTACGACAGGCCGCCCACCAGCGCGGCGGCGGTGGTGAGGCAGACGGCGGTAAAGGCGAAGGCGAACAGGCCGACGGTGCGCCAAGCAATGGTGCCGGTATATTGCCGCCAGGCGGCGTGGGCGGAGAGCGTGGTGGTGGACATGAGGAGGGGAGGGGTTAAATGACCCAGCAAGTTACGGTTTAAAGGGGACTTTGGGCACCGATTGCGCTAAGTTAATGTAGAATTTACGTGGCCGACCGAACAAAGCGGCCCGGCTAACTCTATATTGCCGACTCAAACAAAGCAAATGGACCCCAGCATTATTATCATGTGGGTGGGTTTTATCCTCGCCGGCTACGCCGTCGTGGGTAATGACTCCATTCAGACCCTCGGTACTTTCCTGTCTTCCAACGAAGAACGGCCCTGGTACGTACTCTGGGCCTTTGCCGGTTCTATCCTGGCCTTTACCCTTATTTACGGCTGGGCGACCTACGGCGGCGACGTGAGTTACGGCCGTTTGGAATCTTATGCCTTCGTGGAGGATATGACCTGGCCCTATTTGCTGCCGCCCATCGTGCTGATGCTACTGACGCGCACGGGTATTCCGGTCAGTACGTCGTTTTTGGTCCTTACCTTTTTCAAGCCCAAGGGGCTGATGGACATGACGATGAAATCCATTCTCGGCTACGCGCTGGCTTTCTGCGTGGCCATCATCATTTGGCAACTCATCACCAAGGCACTGGACAAACGGTTCATGGAAAACGAGGCCGACCCCGTAGACAAGCCCCACACCGGCGTGCTGATTGCGGTGGGCGTGGTGCTGGCGGGCCTGCTAAGTTTTTACGGCGTGGGACCCAATTTAGGTATCGGGGCGGCGGGCTATGCCGTTCCGGTCATCATTGCGGTGGCGGCCGTGGGTATCCTCTCCCGGCTCGACCAGAAGAAATTTTGGGTGGTGCTGCAGTGGTGCTCCACCGGTTTCCTGTGGGGGCAGTGGCTCATACAGGATTTTGCCAACATCTACGTCTACCTGCCCCGCGCAATCACGGGTACCGAGATGATCGTCTCGCTGTCCATTCTGCTGGCCTTGCTAGCCTTTATCTTCTACACTCGGGGCGGTAACATCCAGAAAATCGTTAAGGCCAAGACCAACCTGACCGACATCCGCTCGGCCACTATCGTCGACTTTTTTTACGGCCTCATCCTGCTTTTCTTCAAGGAATTCAGCAACGTGCCGATGTCCACTACCTGGGTATTCCTGGGCCTGCTGGCCGGTCGCGAGATCGCCCTGCGTTACCGCTTGGAACTGATGGCCGAGCCGAGCGATATCAAGAAGGCCGTGGCGCCGCACTACCTGGGCATAATTTTGAACGTAGGAATTTTGCTGCTGATCGGATACGTGGTCTATTTGAAGGACGCGGTCAGCGACCTGGTCATCCTCATCATGGCTGCCTTTATGATCGCTCGCGCAACGGTGGTGTACTACGAGACGATCCCCGGCCGCCTCAACCTGAAGGCCACCTTTAAGGACATCGGCCTGGATCTGGCGAAGGTGAGCTTTGGACTGGCCGTCAGTATTTTGCTGGTATTCGTGATGAACTACTTGCTGTACGGGTCGTTCGGGGCACCGGCGGGGTAAAACGATAAAATCGTTGCTTCTCCTCCGAGGCATCATTTCCCGCCGACACCTCCGAGGAACCCTTTTGCTTGCGCAAAATGGATGCCTGGGAGGAGCGACGGTCGAGAAAGTGATGGATAGACGGTTAAAATCGTTGCTCCTCCTCCGAGGCATCTTTGCTTCCACTTCGTGGAAGTAAAGTTCCTCGGAGGTGTGGGCTGCTGGAGGTGCCTCGGATGAGCGGTAGTCGAGAAAGTGATTTCCGGCCGACGCCTCCGAGGAACCCTTTTGCTTGCGCAAAATGGATACCTCGGAGGAGCGGCGGTAGAGAAAGTGATGGATAGACGGTTAAAATCGTTGCTCCTCCTCCGAGGCATCTTTGCTTCCACTTCGTGGAAGTAAAGTTCCTCGGAGGCGTGAGCTGCTGGAGTTTCCTCGGAGGCATGAGCTGCGGAAAGTTCCTCGGAGGCGTGAGCGAATCCCTTACCCTAGCACCCCCAGAAAGTCCTCCACCGAACGCGTATTCAAACAGCCCCCGGCCGTCAGGCCGCCCTTGCGGGCGGTCATCACGCCGTAGCGGATGTCGGCGATGCCACCGGTGGCGTGGGCATCGGGGTTGATGCTGATGAGGACACCCCGTTCGCGGGCGTAAGGGATCCAGGTCCAGTCGAGATCGAGGCGGAGGGGGTTGGCGTTGAGTTCGATGGCGACGCCGTGTTCCGCGCAGGCGTCGATGAGGCGGCGGTGATCGACGGGGTAGCCGGGGCGGGCCAGCAGCAGGCGGCCGGTGGGGTGGCCCAGGATGCCGGTGTAGGGGTTGGCCACGGCGGTGAGCAGGCGCTGCATGGCTAGTTCGCCGTTCATGCGCAGGTTGCTGTGGACGGAGGCGATGACGAGGTCGAAACCGGCCAGGATTTCGTCGGGGTAGTCGAGGCTACCGTCGGCGAGGATGTCGCTTTCGATGCTTTTGAGGATGCGGAAAGGGGCCAACTCTTCGTTCAGCGCGTCGATCTCCGCCCACTGGGCCTGCACCCGGTCGATCTTGAGACCGCCGGCGTAGCCGGCGGAGCGGCTGTGATCCGACATGACGAGGTAATCGTAGCCGGCGGCGATGCAGGCTTCGGCCATTTCCTTAACCGTATGGATGCCATCCGAGTAGACGGAATGGTTGTGTACCACGCCCCGGATGTCGCCGTCCTCGATCAGGCGGGGTAGGGGACCGGCAGCGGCCAGGTCGACGGCCCAGGCACCCTCGCGCATTTCGGGCGGTACGACGGGCAATTCGGCTTTGGCAAAGACCGCTTCTTCCGTGGCCAGGCCGCTGAAATCCAGGCCGGGGCGGCGTGCCACCACGGCTTCCAAAAAGGCCTGGACCCCCGTGCGGCGAAACTGGCGCGAGCCGAAGTTATCCGCCGCGCAGCAGTAGACGATTACCGGTAGCTCGGCGGCCAGGCCGGTCAGGTGATCTTCCTTCACCTCGATTCCGGTCAGCAGCCCGGCGGCGGTCAGTTGCTCGGCCAGTTCGGCTACGGGCCGGGCCGCCAGCAATTCAATGGCGGTGGGCGTGGGTTCACGGCGGCGCACGGCCCCGGTCTCGGCGACGGGCACGTCGGGGCCGAGCAGTTGGGCCAGTTGCGCCATCAGGGTATCACGGGTTTCTTCCAGGTCGCGGTAGAGGAATTTACCGCGCGAGGCCTGGTAGTAGGCCAGTTTCTTGCGGAGGTCTTCCTGGGTTTTGGCCCCAAATCCCTTGAGTTCGATCAGCCGGTTCTCGTTTACGGCGTACTGGAGTTCGCCCACCGATTCCACGCCCAGCCCCTGCCAGACGGCCCGCACTTTCTTCGGACCGAAGCCGCTGATGCCCAGCATCTCCACCACGCCGGCGGGGGTTTGGTCGCGCCATTTTTCCAGGGTCTCCATGCGGCCGTTCTGGATCAGTTCGCCGATCTTACCCGCGATCGCCTTACCGATGCCGGGGATGGCCACCCACTCGTCTTCCGTCATCGTCTCCAGCGGCTCTTCCAGCTTGCGCAGTTTCATGTAGGCGTTCTGGTAAGAGCGGATCTTATAGGGGTTGTCCTGGTGCAACTCCAGGAGCTGGCTTAGTTCGCGGAAGGCGCGGGAGATGGTGCGGTTGTCCATGGGTGAAGGGGCGATTTGGCGCGAAGGTAGGGGATGGCGTGGGGAGCAGTTACATAACGAGTGGAGCATTTACCTCTTTCCTCACTTCACTCCCCTTACTCAAACTGAAATGAAACACCGTCCCCGCGCCCACTTCGCTCTCCACGGAGACCTCCCCGCCCTGTTGTTTCACAATGGACTGCACCACGCTAAGGCCGATACCGTTACCCCGCTGCTCCTGCGTCCCGTGGATGCGCCGAAACAGCTCGAAGATGATTTCCTGGTTTTCCCTCTTAATCCCAATTCCATTATCCGCCACGCGGAAGTGCGTGTGCGATTCATCTTCCCACCCACTGATTTCAATAACCGGCGGTCGATCGGGATGGCGAAATTTAACGGCATTAGAAACCAGGTTGTAAAAAAGCCGCGTCAGCCGCAGCCGTGAACCCGCCACGGTTTCGGGCAGGTCAGGGCTTACGATGAGGTGTCCCCCCACGGCATGAAGTTCATCCTCGGTTTGTCGGAACACCGCAGTCATGATGGTAAGAAGAGCGACTAACTCAAAAGTCGCTGGGCTACTCTCTATACGGGAAAACTGGAGTAGGTCGTCGATCAGGTCACGCATATCGTCGGCTCCGTTTTTAATAAAACTGAGGTATTTTTTGCCTTTTTTGCTCAGTTTGTCCGCTTCTTCTTCCGCCAGGAAGCCGGCAAAGTTACTCACGTTTCGTAGCGGTTGTTTTAGGTCGTGTGAAGCGATGTAGGCGAAGTTCTCTAGTTGGCGGTTACTCTGAATGTACTGCTCCAGGCGGCGGGTCTTCTGGTTGGCTTCCGCAATCTTTTCTTCCAATTCCCGGCGGGCACTCTCCAGTTCGGAGATGTCGCGGACGATCATCATTACTTCTCCGGGGCGGAGGTAGCGAATACGACCCTCGAACCAGCACGGCTTGCCATTTTCCGAGCGGCCGTAATTGAACCGCAGGCTGATCGTACTAGAGGGACGATGCAATGCCTTTTCGATGTTGTGCTGGATAGCCATCCAGACCACGGGGGGAAGCAGTTCCGTTAATTTTTTACTGATCACCGGTGTTGCTTTCGGCACCCGGAAAAAAGCACTCCCCTCCGGTGTGTAGGTATCGAGTAATTCGCCCCGGTGCGAAATACGCCACTTAATATCGGGAATCGTGTTCAGGCTGGTGCGAAGCAATTCGCTCTGGCGGGTAAGTTCCAATTGTGCTGACTTGATCTGGGTCAAGTCCTCCACAAAGACGATTCCACGATCAGAACTCCCGTCTTCATTGCGGATAAAACTCACGCTGATCCGTGCGTAAATGATAGAACGATCACCGCCCACGAAGCGAGTTTCGGCGGTAATGAAATCTTTCTGCTGAGAAAAGGCCAGATTAATGACTTGCTCAGTAGCCTTCGAATCGTCAGGGTGAATGAACCCGTAGGCCTCTCGTCCCGCTATATCGTTCACATCTAGTTTAAGCATCTCACCAAATTGTCGGTTCGGGCTAAATATCTTGAACTCGTTATTGACATAATAAACCCCAAGCGGACCGCGCTCGAACAGTTCCCGTAGAATCTGTTCGTTTTCCCTGACTTGAAGCTCTGCGGATTTGCGGTCGTGTACGTCTACCTGTACGCCCGCTACCCGCAACGGCAAACCGCTCTGTGTCCGGCTGATAATGTGCCCGCGGTGCTGAGTCCAGCGATAGCTTCCATCCAGGTGGCGAAGTCTGAATTCTGCCTTGTAGAAACGGATTTCGGGGTCGGCGTGAGCCTGTAAGTAAGGGTTCATCAACAGGTTCCGATCTTCCAATTGTACCCGGTCGTAGAAAGCATTAAAATTCACTTTTTGGGGGAAAACCCCGAAAATTTCCCGATCCCAATCGTTCAAAAATATAATTTCTCCCGAAGCAGGGTACCAATCCCAGACATTGATCTCCGCCTGGGTAATAACCGTCTGGAGCAGCATATCTCGTTCCAGTAGCTTGTCCTCAGTCATGCGCTGTTCGGTCACGTCGCGTAAGGTTCCCCAAACCCCGATCAAGTGTCTGTCGTCTACAATGGCAACCACATTGCTTACCACATGACGTTTCTCGCCCCTTACCTCCATGACGCTCTCCACTTGCGATAGGGTCAAATTATTTGAGTCCAGGATTTTAGCAAAGCGATCGCGGTTATACCGGTCCTCTATCGGATGGATCATTGCCGTTGGCATACCGATTAACTCGTGTATAGTGCCGCCCATCAGATCGGCCATCGCCTGGTTACAATCCGCCAGGTGACTGTTGTTGTACATCCAGTCAATATCCCGGTTGGGCAAATCAACCAGCGGGACGGGTTTATTCATCGCCACATAGTAAATCCCTTCCTGGCTGTATCTGATAAAACTGGCGTAGCGCTCTTGCTCTTTTTTGAGTTGGGTGCGCATTCGAATATCTTCCGTAACATCCTGAACGGTAAGTAAATATGTCTCGATAATGCCATCTTCCCAGCGGTCCAGTGCCCTTCCCCGGGTAAAGAGGTGATGTGTTGAGCCGTTCGGTAGTTTCGCGGTAAAGGTATACTCGACCTCCAGATCGCCGGAGTCACGCTTGAAAAGGGGGCGAAAGGCCCTTGCCATGGCTCGCTTATCTTCCTGGCTTATATAGTCGTTAAAGCATTCCATAATTGGAATGCGGACTTCATCCATCAGAGACACTCCAATGAATTGACGTTTATTCACAAATCTGAGTTGACCCGAATGAGCCGTTACCACTGCCACTACATCCGGAGTAGTATTCAGGGCCGCTTCCCGCAATTTCTTCTCCCGACCGGCCGAAAGAATACCCGCCAGCGCGGCGGCAAAACTCTCAATAACCAGCAATTCGTTTTCTTCCCATTCATAACTGCCATCATCGCACCCAATGGCCAGTGCCCCCATCAAACGATTATCTGACGATAGTGGGACCAAGACATAAGTGTTGGGTTTGCAGTTGATTACGTCTAATGTATCGACGATCAACTTCGGTAGGTCAGACATAACACCGGAGTAGATTTTCTCTTCCACCAATGTGCGGAGCCACTCAAAGCCGACTTCCCGGTAAGGGTAGGAAGTACCCGCCAAAAAACTGAAATCGGTTACTTGGTTACTACCGCGCATCACCACGCTGTTGCCGGATCCTAACTCGATCATGCCGCCACTTCGTTCCGTCAGGCTGGCATAGCCGAAATAGTCATAGTCCAGCCCCGCTGCTACCGCCTGCACAGCTTCCCGCAGATCATTCGCGGGGTCACGGCCCCGGTTAATGATCTGAACGGCACGGTTCACCGCCCGCAGACCGACCGTTAGATCAAAGCCTGACTTTTCTGTTGTACTTTCAGAAGCGCGGTGGGACATGGAAGGAAGACAAATGGTTACACCCCAAATATATAACTATTTCCCGATCAGCCGCCGCGCCCCGGCAATCTTCGGTTTCCAGTAGGAAGAAGCTAGCAGATTTTCCTCGATCACTCCCCGCGATGAAGTACTGTGTACCACCTGGATCAGATCGCGATCCACTTCCGTCACAATGGCAATATGGAAAACATTGCCACCTTTGCCACGGGCAAAATACACCAGGTCGCCGGGTTGCAAGTACTGCAGATCCACGGCCTGCCCGTTGCGGGCCTGGGTGCTGGAGGTCCGGTCCACGCTTATGCCCTGCTCCCGAAAAACGTAGGCCACCAGGCCCGAGCAGTCAAAGCCCTCCTGGGCGTTATTCCCGGCATACTTGTAGCGGCTGCCCAATTGGTTGCGGGCCAGGTCCACCACATCACGTTGGGTGCGGTTCAGCCGCGCATCCACGGGGCCGCCGGGCCGGGTAGTGTCCACTCGCGGCTCGGAGGTCAGGCGGCGCCCCGTGTTGCACTGGCTGAAGGAGAGGAGCAGTAACAGGCCCACGAACAGGGAGCCGGCGGAAGAAAAATAACGAAGCATACGAACGGATTATAGGGAAGATCGGTAAAAATACGCCTATTGGACGTTCAAGTACTACCCACTCATGTGCAAGGCAGGTAAATTTTGGACTTTAGTAACAGCTACGGCCCGGCACCGCCCACCACCTGCCGGGAGGACACCTGCGGGTAATTTCCTACTTTTGCGGTTAATTCAGGCGGCAGATCAAGGATGGAAAGCCGAAATACCGGTGCCGTCTTCCTCCCCCGTCAACGTACCAAATCCGTGGCCCGGCCACCCCCTATGTCCTCCAACGATCAACTTCATCACTTTATCACCACCGCCCTGGCCGAAGACGTCGGTCCCGGTGATTACACTTCCGAAGCCACCATCCCCGCCGGCTCCCGCACCCGCGCCCGCCTGCTGGTCAAAGATGTCGGCGTACTGGCCGGCCTGTCCGTGGCCGAGCGTATCTTCAAACACGTAGACCCCACCGCCACGCTGGAGATTCACAAACAGGACGGCGACCACGTTTTCGAGGGCGACGAGGCCTTTCACGTCGAGTGCAATACCCGCGCCCTGCTCCGCGCCGAACGTCTGGTACTCAATACCATGCAGCGCATGAGCGGCATCGCCACCCTGGCCAACCGCTACGCCTTCGAGGTAGAAGACCTGCCCGTCACCGTCCTCGACACGCGCAAAACCACGCCCAACCTGCGCTTCCTCGAAAAATGGGCCGTCCGTCTCGGCGGCGCCGCCAACTACCGCGACGGCCTTTACGACCGTATCATGATCAAGGACAACCATGTGGACGCCGCCGGCGGCATCCGCCCGGCCCTCGACCGGGTCAACGCCTTCCTGAAAGAACGCGGCCTCGACCTCCCCATCACTCTCGAGGTCCGCAACCTCGTCGAACTCCACGAGGCCCTCGACGGTGGCGGCATGCACCGCATCATGCTCGACAATTTTGAGCTACCCCTCCTTCGCGAGGCCGTCGCCACCATCGACGATCGGTTTGAGACCGAGGCCAGCGGCGGCGTCGATCTGTCCACCATCCGCGCCATCGCCCAAACCGGCGTCCGCTTCATTTCCGTCGGTGCCCTCACCCATTCCGCCGTCAGCCTGGACCTCAGCCTCAAGGTCATTAAGGAATAGACTTTTAGGGCGTGCCCGGGGCTAACGCCCCGGTCGGTCCCTTCCCGGCGCGGCTATCGCCTTGGCCCTGCGGGCTGCTCCGCTTCGCTACGCCCCGTCCAGGCACCTCACGCACTATCATACGAAGGCCGGGGACACGCCCAAAAACCCTAGTTCATCTTCATGCGCGAACGCTCCTCGGCGGCGGCACCCTTGCGGTCATCGCTTTTTTTGAGGAAACGATTGCCGAAACGGTAGGTGAGTTTGCCGTTGATGGTGGGGGCTTCCCAGCGCGAGTAGATGGCAATGTCCTGCTCCTGGTAGTCGATCCGGCCGCGGAAGAATTTCTGGATGATGCCGTCGCCGCTGAGGCGGAGTTCGAGACGGTTGTCGAGGAAGGATTTTTGCAGCCCCATGTCCACGCCGTAGAGGGCTTCGCTGCGGATGATACCTTCGAGCGTGCTGCCCTGATACCAGCCGGTGACCTCCAGCTTCCAGTCGCGGGGCAGGTTGGCGTTGACCTGCATGAAACCGGTGAGGGACCACTGGTCCTGATCGAGTTGGCCGCCGAGGTATTCGGAATCGTAGTCGTGGTAGAAGACCATGACCCCGCCGTAGCCGCTAATGGGCTTGGCGATGAAATCGAGGGGAAAGAAGAGGCTACCGCCGTAACGGACGTAGCGATCCAGGTTAACATCGGTCTGGAAGGCGGCCCCGGTGGCGGCGTCCTGCTCGGTCACCTCAGACATGACGTTATTGGTCAGGTCGTAGCTGAGGTTGAAAAACGGCTGTTTTTCGTAGGTGAGGGAGACCTTGGCACTGTGGGTCAGTTCGGGGCGCAGGAAGGGGTTGCCCCGCTGGAAGGTGAAGGGGTCGATAAAGCTGACGAAGGGGTTGAGGTCGTAGTAGCTGGGCCGTTCGATGCGGTAGGAATAGGCGGCCGCGATGCCGAGCGCCTTGCCCACGGGTGCGTTGAGCGAAATACTGGGGAAGAACTGGTTGAAGTTGCGGGCCACGGTGCTGTCGAGGGTGGCGGAAAAGCCGTTGGTTTTGGTGTCCTCGAAACGGACGCCCCCACTGATCTCGATCTTTTTGTGGGTGTAATCACCGCTGAGGTAGAGGGCACGGATGTCTTCGTCGTAGACGAAAGTGTTGGTCAGACCCGCGTCTACTACCCACTCGCCCAGTGGATTGCGCACATCGGCGAGGAAGGCATTGTCGATGCGGGCCGCGCTGATCTTACCGCCGGTGCGCAGCAGGATTTTGGTGCCGATGGGGTGCTTGTAGTCCAGTTGCACGGAGCGGATGCCGGTCTCGGCGGGTTCTTCGTTGCGGCGGTCGGGAAAGTCGGCCCCGGTGGTGACGAGCCGGTTGACCGCCTCGCGGGAATAGCTGGAATAGGCGCCGTCCACGGTAAGCTCACGGCCGGAGGTGTCGATCTGGAACCGGTAAAAAGCATCGGCATTGACGCTCTGCCACGACCGATCCGTATCGGTCTCGGTGACCAGGCGGCTGCGTTCTTCCAGCGTTTCGGGGTCCACGATGCGGGTCAGGTTACTGCCGCTTTTGGGGCTGTCGGTATACTGGCCGCGCACGCCCAGGCCGATGCGGTGGCGATCGGTGAGGTCGTAGTCGGCCGCCACGCGGCCGGAGTAGGAGTGGGGCAGCCCCTCGGTGTAATTGGACTGCAGGAAGACGCGGTCGTCGAAGGTGCGCACCAGGTCCAGCCGCTCCAGCCAGCTGTTGTGGCCGTAGCTCAGGTCGGTGGTCAGGTTCAGGTTTCCTACCCGGTGGCTCAGGTTGAGGCCGGTGCGGTACTTGGCCAGTTCGCCGTAGCCGCCGCCCACGTACACGGAGCCGTTGGTGCCCAGCAGGCTGTTTTTCTTCAGGATGATGTTGATCACCCCACCGGTTCCCTCGGCGTCAAAGGCCGCGCCGGGCTGACTGATCACCTCGATGCGGGCGATATTATCGGCCGGCATTTCGCGCAGCAGGCTCTGGATGTCCATGAACTTGGTGGGCCGCCCGTCGATCAGGATGGTCAGGCCCTGCTGCCCGGCCATGCTCACGCGATTGCCGACCACAATCAGGCCGGGCACTTTTTTTAGCAGGTCGGTCACGCTGCCGCCCTGCCCGGTCAGGCTCTGGTCTACATTGACCACCAGGCGGCCGGCGCGCTGCTCCAGGAAGGGCTTGCGGGCGGTTACCTCCACGGTTTGCAGGTCGGTGCCGGTGGTGCGCAGGTTAAGGGTGGGGAGTTCCAGTTGCTGCCCTTCGGTGAGGGTGAACAAGTCGGTATCGTAGTCGGCGTAGCCGATGCCCATCACGCGCAGGTGGTAGTCGCCCGGTGCCAGGTCGGAGAAAGTAAACCGGCCGTCTTCGTCAGTTAGATTTAGTTTGATGACCACGCTGTCGGCGGCTTGCAGCAGGGCTACGTTCATGAATTCGGCCGTGCCGGATTCGGTGGTAACGGTGCCGCTGAGGGATGCTTGCGCACTCAGGTTAACTGCGAGTAAGCAATTGAAAAACAGGAGGGTAAATAGTTTCATAATGGTAAATTTAGGGGGCATTCGTATGTAATTCGGCTGCTGCAAAACTGAGACGGGATAGCAGATCCTGGAAATTTAAAGGACCAACCGGCCCCGCATTTAGACGGGGGTAGGGGAAAGTTGCCGGAATGACGAGAGCGAAAGAGAAAGGTTGCGTTGCGGGTCCGGTCGCCTATTTAGTCGGCCCGATCGGTGCGGACCTTGTGCGGAAAGCGTACTTTTGGCTGATTATTTACCGTAGTGTCGGTTCCGTAAGCCGTAATACTCTTCCCCTATGCCGCGCCAACTCCGTATCCAGGACTTCACCTATGAGCTGCCCAATCACCGCATCGCCCGCTACCCCGCACCCCGGCGCGAGGAGGCCAAGCTGCTGATCTACCGGCCGGGCGAGGACGTCCGCGCCACTACCTTCCGGCAGGTGGCCGCCGAATTGCCGGCCGGCACCCTACTGGTGACCAACGAAACCCGCGTGGTGCACGCCCGCATCCCCTGGACACTACCTACCGGCAAGCCCCTGGAGATATTCTGCCTGGACCCCATCGCCCCGGCCGATTATGAGCAGAATTTTGCCGCCACCGACTGCGTCGCCTGGAAATGCCTGGTGGGTGGTAACCGCCGCTGGAAATCCGCAAGTATTACCGCTGAGTTCCCAATGCCGGAACTGGGCTACGCGGCCACTCTCACCGCCACCCGCGGCCCGGCCGTAGAGAACGCCTACCATATCACCTTTTCCTGGAATACCCCGGCCGGTACACCGGCCGCTTCCTTCGCCCGTGTCCTGGCCGCCGCCGGACAGGTGCCCCTGCCGCCCTATCTCTCCCGCGACCCCGAAGCGGTGGACGACGAGCGCTACCAGAGCGTCTTCGCCCACCACGAGGGGTCGGTGGCCGCCCCCACCGCCAGCCTGCACTTTACCCCCGAACTGCTGGCCGAACTGGCGGCCAAGGATGTCCGTCGCGCCGGTCTCACCCTGCACGTGGGCGCCGGCACCTTCCAGCCTGTTTCTGCCGACATCATGGCTGATCACCCGATGCACGCCGAGCGATTCCGGGTCAGCCGCGAATTCCTGGAACGGTTGCACGACCAACTGCAATCCGTTTGCCCGGTAGTCTGTGTGGGCACTACGGCGGCCCGTACCCTGGAAAGCCTCTACTGGCTAGGCGAGCGCTTGCTCGCTACCGGTAAAAACCTTTCCGCCGCCGATCTCCTCGACCTGCAACTCGACCAGTGGACGCCTTATGAGGAAGGCGTGGGGACTACCCCGCCCGCCACGGCCGTTCAGCAGCTGATCGACCTGTTAAAAGATGCCGGAGGCGATGCCCTCTCCGGGCAAACAAGCCTCATCATCGCCCCCGGCTACCGGCCGCGTTTGCTGGATGGGTTGTTCACTAATTTCCATCAACCGCACTCTACCTTACTATTACTGGTGGCGGCCTGTATCGGCCCCGCCTGGCGGGAGGTATACGATTATGCGTTGGAACACGATTTTCGTTTCCTTAGTTATGGTGACGGGAGCTTACTGTGGTGCGGCCAACCACGCGACGCCGGGTGAGGTGCCTGGACGGGGCGGAGCGGAGCGGAGCAGCCCGCAGGGCCGAGCAGACTTGCGAGCCGGGAAGGGACCGACCGCTCGGCCGGCAGGCCGGCGGGCACCCCCCGAGCAGCATCCCGCAAAAATAGTACGAACTACTAACCTTTGCTCATCGTTATTACCCCTTCAGGGTATCCAACTGGCTTGGGTACCGTCTAATTTACCGTAACAAAGCCAATCCCGTGTTGAAATATTCACTTTTCGTCCTGCTCTTTTCCGCCGCCCTGCTAGCGGTTTCCTGTAACCGCAGTGTTGCGCCCACTGCCGCCGCTGCGGCTAAAGCGCCGCCCGCGCCCGCGCTGCCGGCTAACCGGCCCAGCCTGTCGGCCAAGACCGAGCCGGCCGCCCCGCCCCAGGCGGTAAATAAGGCGACCGCAGAGAAGGCACCCCGTGACGATGAGGGCGCGGAAACTACCCGCAACCGGACGGACGAACTACCCGCCGGCGAGCGGTTGAACCGTGACCTGTCGCGCCCCCAGCCGACTAAGATCAAGGACAGCCCACAGAACCCCTACCCCGCCGGCCAAAAGCAGAACGATGGCGGCAGTGCCAAGACGCGCGGCAGTAGCCGGACCACCCGCACGAATGCCGTACCCGCCCCTGCGCCTGCCGAGTCCGCTGCATCGACGGATGCCGCTAGCGCCCAGGCGAGCATGACCATGCGGGCCACCCCCCGCCCCGCCGAGCCGATGGCCACCCTGCGCCGGACCGCTTGTTACGGTACGTGCCCGGTCTATACCCTGAGCGTATACCCCGACGGGACGCTGCGCTACGAAGGCGTCAGTAATGTGGAAATGATGGGCGATTTTATGGGGAAAACCGACGAGGCGACGGTGAAGGCCCTGGGCCGGTTTGCCACTACCAACCGCTACTTTACGTATAAAAAACGTTACCCCGCCGGAGACGAATGGGCGACCGATCTACCGACGGTGGTGACTGCCATGGCCTATAACGGTTTTGAGAACGAGGTGGAACACCAGTTCGGCGGCCCCGAGGCCCTGACCGAATTGGAGCAGCGGCTCGAGGAACTGATCGGGAAAACCGTTTGGACGAAAGCGGCGACCGGAAAATAACGACCCGCCAAAAATCGAACGGATGAAGGGCGGTCGAAAAAAAGAGTGGAGTAACCATTCTTACGGACCAGGAAGCGGTTAAAGACAAACCTTTTCCCTACCTTTGCGGGCCGAATTTGAATATTTTTTAAAACACTCCATATGTTTGCAATCGTAACCATAGCCGGTCAGCAATTCAAAGTAGAGGAAGGTCAGGAGATCTTCGTCCACCGGCTTGAAGCCAACGAGGGAGATAGCCTGAGTTTCGACACGGTCAGCATGACCTCGAGCGACGGTAATATCTCCGTCGGCACGCCGATGCTCAAGTCTTCTATCTCAGCCACCGTGCTGGGACATCAGAAGGGAGACAAGGTGATCGTCTTCAAGAAGAAGCGCCGCAAGGGCTATCGCGTCAAGAACGGCCACCGCCAATCGTTCACTAAACTGAAGATCGACTCCATCGCGCTCTAAACAACGCTGGAATTCACTTCACGACAAAAATCAATTAGACCATGGCACACAAAAAAGGTGTAGGTAGTACGGACAACGGCCGCGATAGCAATCCTAATTACCTGGGCGTTAAACTCTTCGGAGGCCAGGCCGCTATTGCCGGTAATATCATCGTCCGCCAGCGGGGAACAAAGTTCCACGCCGGTGACAACGTCTATATGGGCCGCGACCACACGCTACACGCGAAAGTGGACGGTACCGTAGCTTTCTCGAAGAGCCGCATGAACCGGACCTTCGTTAACATCCTACCCGTAGAGGGCCTGGAGGAGGAACTGGCCGCCCAGCGCGCCGCTAAGTCCGCCGCCCGCAAAGCAAACGCAGCCGCTAAGGCCGATGCCGCCCAGCAGGAGGACACGGAGGTGGCCGTAGCCGAGCAGCCCGCTCCGAAAAAGGAAAAGCCCGCCCCCGCCCCCAAGCAGGAAGCGAAGCAAGAAAAGCCTGCCCCCGCCCCCAAGCAGGAGGAAAAAAGCGAGGAACCCATGATTACCGCCGAACTGGTGGGTAAAGTGGATACCAAGCCGGAACCCATGCCTGATGTGCCGGAAATGCCCGCCAAAAGCAAGAAGATCATCTTACCTAGCGGCAAGAAGATCACCCTCGACGACCTGAAGGTTGTGGAAGGTATCGGTCCAAAGATTGAAGGTCTGCTCAACTCCGCCGGTATTACCAGCTGGCGCGGTCTGGCTGATGCCGATCTGGATTTCGTCCAGGGTATTCTGGACGAGGCCGGTCCTCGTTACCGGATGCACAGCCCCGGCACCTGGGCGCAGCAAGCCGGTCTGGCCGCTGACGCCAAGTGGGGTGAGCTGGAGCAGCTACAAGGTGAACTGGACGGCGGTAAAGTGAAGGAGGAAGAGGAGTAATCTTCATCCCGGCCGCTTTTTAGAAAAAAAAGGGCGATCGCACCGGAGGTGCGGTTGCCCTTTTTTAATGCAATCATTCTTCCTTACCTTTGCGGCCCCAAACCAACCAAGACCGGCACTAGGCGTTGTCTCGGTCAGGAAACCAACTAGCCGTTATGAATTACGATCTCCTTATTATCGGAAGTGGCCCCGGGGGCTACGTAGCCGCCATCCGCGCCTCGCAACTGGGCCTGAAAACCGCTATCGTGGAACGCGAAGAACTGGGCGGCATCTGCCTGAACTGGGGCTGTATCCCCACCAAGGCACTGCTGAAGAGTGCCAATGTATTCGAGTACATTCAGCATGCCGAACAATACGGCATCACGGTGGGCAGTGCCGAGGTGCAGTTCGGCGGCATGATCAAGCGGAGCCGCGACGTGGCCGATGGCATGAGCAAGGGCGTCAATTTTTTGATGCGTAAGAACAAGATCGATGTGATCGTCGGTAGCGGAAAGCTATTGGCCGGCAAGAAAGTGGAAGTAACTGGTGCTGACGGCAAAAAGGAAACCCACGAGGCCGAGCACATCATTATTGCTACCGGCACCAGGGCGCGTGAACTGCCCAACTTGCCCATCGACGGTAAGAAGATCATCGGTTACCGTCAGGCGATGACGCTGGCCGAGCAGCCGAAGCGAATGGTGGTGGTGGGCGCGGGCGCGATCGGCGTCGAGTTCGCCTACTTCTACAACAGCATCGGCACCGAAGTGACGGTAGTAGAATATATGGAGCAGGGCCTGGTACCGCGCGAAGACGCGGATGTATCCAAGGAGCTGACCAAGATCTACAAGAAGAAAGGAATCAAGGTACTGGCTAACACTTCGGTGGAGTCAGTAGACCAGTCGAAGCAGACGCTGGTGGTCCATACCAAGAACCGCAAATCGGGTAAGGAAGAATCCATCGAGTGCGACGTAGTCCTCTCCGCCGCCGGCGTGACGCCGAATACGGAGAACATCGGTTTGGAAGAAGTGGGTGTAAAGATGGAGCGCGGCATCATCCAGGTAGACGAGTACTACCGCACTAACGTGGAGGGCGTGTACGCCATCGGCGACGTGGTGCCCGGACCGGCCCTGGCGCACGTGGCCAGCGCGGAGGGCATTACCTGCGTGGAGGCGATCGTGGGGCACCACCCCGAGCCGATCGACTACAACAACATCCCCGGTTGCACCTACTGCTCGCCCGAGATCGCGAGCGTGGGCTACACCGAGGAGGCGGCCAAGGAAGCCGGTTACAAAGTACGCGTGGGTAAATTCCCGTTCAGTGCTTCGGGAAAGGCCAGCGCGGCCGGCGTGAAGGAAGGTTTTGTGAAAGTGATCTTCGACGAGCAGTACGGCGAGTGGCTGGGTGCGCACATGATCGGTGCCAACGTGACCGAAATGATCGCCGAGGCCGTAGTCGCCCGCAAGCTGGAAACAACGGGACACGAGATCCTCAAGTCCATCCACCCGCACCCCACCATGAGCGAAGCCGTGATGGAAGCTACCGCCGCCGCTTACAATGAGGTGATCCACCTGTAAGCCAACCCCATTACCTACTCGCCCATGCGTATTCTGACCGCCGAATTCGTTTCCAGCCACAGCAAGCCCGCCAAGCTGCCCACTGACGGGCGGCCGGAGTTCGCATTCATCGGCCGGTCGAACGTCGGGAAGTCAAGCCTGATCAATATGCTCTGCGAGCGCAAGGACATGGCCAAGACCTCCAGTACGCCCGGCAAGACGGCCTTGATCAACTACTTTCTCATTAATGACAGTTGGTACTTAGTCGACTTGCCGGGCTACGGCTACGCCAAGGTAGCGCAGAAGACCCGCGTGAAGTGGCACGATCGCAGTAATACCTACCTGCTGCACCGCGGCACGCTGGTCAACACCTTCGTGCTCATCGACTCAAACGTGCCGCCGCAAGCTATTGACCTGGATTTTTGTAACTTCATGGGTGAAAATCATCTGCCCTTCGCCCTCACTTTCACCAAAACGGACCGTAAAAAGGGGCGCGACGGACAGGAAGAGCGGATCGAGGCCTTCAGCGCGGCCCTGCTGGAAACGTTCAGCGAGCTGCCGCCGATTTTCCGCACCAGTGCCGTTAGCGGCGATGGACGGGAGGAAGTACTGGCATTTATCGGGGAAACGCTGGAACGCGTGGGGTGGAAGGTATAGGTGGCTGCGGGCGTCGGGTTTTGGCGCTTGTTTCATGGTTCCCTCACCCCCGGCCCGGCTAATCGAAAGGGTCCCCTTATCCCCTTCCGCCGCGGAGGGAAGGGGTGACGTTACGTAGATGCGGCTTTGCCGCATTACAACCCTCTCCGTTGGAGAGGGAAAATTCGACTTGTCGAATCGGGAGAGGTCGTGTACGCGTAGGCTGAGTGCCAAAGTACCAAACTCCGAGGAGCTTGCGACGATCACCGCAGGTAATTGCCAGCGGCAACGCCGCCTACTAAAGTGCCGGCGAAGCCCCATGCGTAGGCTGAATATCAAATTACCAGCGGCAACGCCGCCTACTAAAATACGCGGCGCAGCCGCCCCCATGACCACCCTACCCGCCATCAACAACTACCCCGCCGAATTCGTCGAAGAACCCACGCGGCTCCCGCACGTCAAACCCGATCTGGAGACCTGGGAGATCTACCGCATCAGCGAGCAGCGGCGGGCCTACGTACAGGCCGTAGTGGCGTTTTCTTACGAGCGGATCATGGAACGAGAGGCCGAAAACCTGGAAAACCTGCTCTCCAAGACCGTCTATTCGGAGTTGCAGCGGGTGCGGGAGGAACCCTGGAAAGTAGACCCGCCCAAGGAGAAGAGCTGGTGGAAGTCCATGTCGCATAAATTGGCACGGCGCAGCCTGGATGTCATTGAGGAAGAGCAGGCCGATGAAGCCGCTCGACATATCTTGCGCGACGTGATCGAACGCTATGCAGAGGAGATCGTGGGTACCTTTAAACTGCCCACTTTCCGGTTCGCGCGACGGTTCCTGACCTTTTTCTTCAACCGATTGCTCAACGCCGCCACCGAACGTAGTTTCCGCGCCTTCTGGCTGCGGGTGCGCCACCCGCTGGAAGATAAACTGCGAGTACTGGGCTATATCCACGCGGTGCGCAGCCTCTACAAAAAGGGCACGGTAGTGATGGTGCCTACCCACTTCAGTAACCTGGACAGTATCCTGATCGGCTTCGTGCTCGACCAGATCGCGGGCGTGCCCACCAGCACCTACGGGGCGGGGCTAAACCTGTACAATACCGGCTACACCGCTTACTTCATGAACCGGGTAGGGGCCTACCGCGTAGACCGGCGCAAGAAGAACGGCGTCTACCTGGAAACCCTCAAAACGGTGGCCAATCTTAGCATTCAGCGCGGCGTGCCCAACCTGTTCTTTCCCGGCGGTACCCGCTCGCGCAGCGGCCGGCTGGAGACCAAACTCAAACTGGGCCTCATGGGCGAGGCCGTAGCCGCGCAGCGCGCCCTCTACCAGGCCGAGGCCGACCGAAAGGTCTTCATCGTACCCATGATCCTTAGTTACCCCTTCGTGTTGGAGGCACCCTTCCTCATCGAGCAGCACCTGCGCAGCGAGGGCAAAGAACGCTACATCTCCGTATCGGATGGAGCGCAGTCCATTCGGTCCATCCTCAAATTTGTGTTCGGGGTGCTTTCCAAGGGCAACGAGATCACCATCTCCCTCGGCCGGCCGATGGACGTACTGGGCAACCCCGTCGATAGCGAGGGCCGCAGTTACAGCCCCACCGGCAAGGAACTGGACGTACGGGAATATTTTGTCAACGAAGACGTGGTAACCACCGACCTCCAGCGCGAGGCGGAGTACACCCGCATGCTTGGCGAACGGATCGTGGACCGCTACCACCGCGATAACATCGTGCTTAGCAGCCACCTGGTCTCGCACGCCGCCTTCAAACTGGTCGAGCAAAGCCAGCCCCACCTCGATCTTTACGGTGTACTACGTTTACCGGCCGAGGATTTTACCATCAACCGCACCGCGCTGTTCGACGTGCTCGCCCAATTGCAACGGCAATTGCTGCGCATGGAATCCGCCGGCGAGATCCGCCTCTCCGCGCCCGTGCGCGGGCCGGTAGCGGAAATGCTCGAACACGGTATCCGCCGCCTGGGCAACTTTCACGTTAAAAAGCCCCTGCGCGAAAACCGTGAAGATCAACTTGTCTCCGACGATTTTTCCCTGCTCTACTACTACCACAACCGCCTGGATACCTACCAACTGGGCCGCGCCATCGACTGGTCGGCCCACCCGCCCCAGACCCTCCTGACCCCCGTCGACTAACCCGAACCTGCCATGCTGAAACGCTTCTTCACCAACGAGCGCAATATGCTGGCGGCGGTCATCCTGAACGCGGCGATCATCTTCGCGCTCTACTTTCCGTCCCTCCAGGACGAGTACTGGCTCACCCTGATCGACCACCTGTTCCTCCTCCTCTTCGTGGTCGAGGCGGTGGTCAAACTCTACGTCTACAAGCCCCGCGCCTACTTCGCCAACCCCTGGAACCGCTTCGATCTCGTCATCGTCCTGGCCTCTCTGCCCGCACTGGCCCTGCCCTACGCCGCCCTGCCGGACACCGGCCTCATCATCATCCTGCGCCTCTTCCGGCTGGTGCGGCTGGTGCGCTTCCTGCGCTTCATCCCCAACCTCAACCACGTGCTGGCCGGCCTCAACCGCGCCCTCAAAGCCTCGGTTTTCGTGCTCCTGGTGCTGGTGTTCCTCAACTTTCTCATCGCCCTCATCACCTGCCACTTCTACGCCGAAGTGGCCCCCGAATACTTCGGCGATCCGCTGCTCTCGGTCTACAGCATCTTCCAACTCTTCACCCTCGAAGGCTGGAACGAGATCCCCGCCCTCATCGCCCAGCGCACGGAAACCGCCTGGATGGTGGGCCTCACGCGCTTCTACTTCGTGGTGGTCGTCCTGCTGGGCGGCATCTTCGGCATGTCGCTGGCCAACGCCGTTTTCGTAGACGAAATGACGATGGATAATAACCGCGAGTTGGAGCGAAAAATAGATTTGCTGAGTGAGGAATTACGGGAGCTGAAGGAAATGCTGCGGGGGAGGAATTGAATTTGGGCGTGTCCCCTCCTATGGTCGGGGCCGGTCCCCTCCGGGCTTCGCTGCCGCTCGGCACTGCGTGCGCTAACGCCCCTGCGGGCACCTCACGCGCTAACCCACCGAAGTTCCTGAATGGCTAGGTAGATCGGCGGGGAATGGTTAATTTTGCGCCTTCCACCAACACCTTCGATAAACATTCGCCTGCTGCTTTTTCCTCGGACCCACCGACACCTTCGATGAATATTCGCCGGCTGCTTTTTCCTCGGACCCACCGACACCTTCGATGAACATTCGCCTGCTGCTTTTTCCTCGGACCCACCGACACCTTCGATGAACATTCGCCTGCTGCTTTTTCCCATCAGCTAAATCGGTCACGGCGAATGATGCATCGGAGGAGCGGTGGTTGATCCCGGTGAAATTCTAGTCGTCTCCTTCTCCGAGGCATCTTATATCGGCATTAGCCGAAAGAAGTTCCTCGTAGACGTGATCCCGGTGAAATTCTAGTCGTCTCCTTCTCCGAGGCATCTTATATCGGCATTAGCCGAAAGAAGTTCCTCGTAGACGTGAGCCTGTGAAATTCTAGTCGTCTCCTTCTCCGAGGCATCTTATATCGGCATTAGCCGAAAGAAGTTCCTCGTAGACGTGAGCCTGTGAAATTCTAGTCGTCTCCTTCTCCGAGGTATCTTATATCGGCGTTAGCCGAAAGAAGTTCCTCGTAGACGTGAGCCTGTTAATTCTAGTCGTCTCCTTCTCCGAGGCATCTTATATCGGCATTAGCCGAAAGAAGTTCCTCGTAGACGTGAGCCTGTTCAGTCCCCCACTCATTCACTAATTGACACCCCCCGTGCCCCAAGTCTCCCGCCGCTCCCTCACCGTCCCGCTGTCGCCCTTCCGTAAACTCATCCCCGTGGCGGATGCGGCCAAGGAACGCGGCACCCACGTCTACCACCTCAACATCGGGCAGCCCGACATTCTCACCCCGCCGCGCGCGGTAGAGCGGTTCCGGGCGCAGGAGTGGGACATCCTCACCTACAGCCCCTCCGAAGGCCTGCCGAGTTACCGGCGCGCGCTGACCGGTTACTTCCGCCGCTTCGGGATCGAACTGACGCCCGGACAGATCATGGTCACCACCGGCGGTTCGGAGGCCATCCTGTTCTTTATGCTGGCCTGCCTCGACCAGGGGGACGAGGTGATCATTCCCGAGCCGTTTTACGCCAATTACAACGGTTTTGCCCACATCGCCGACGTGCGCGTGGTCAGCATCACCGGCCGCATCGAGGAAGGCTTCAGCCTGCCGCACCCCCGCGAGTTTGCCCGCAAGATCACGCCGCGCACCCGCGCCATTTTCCTCACCAACCCCAACAATCCAACCGGCTGCTGCTACACCCGCGAGGAACTGGAGGAACTGGCCGTGATCGTGAAAAAAAACGACCTGTTCCTGTGCGTGGATGAGGTCTACCGGGAGTTCAACTACGCCGGCGAGGACTTCTTCTCCGCCCTGCACCTGGCCGGTTTGGAAGATCATGTGGTGGTGATCGACTCCGTTTCCAAACGCTACAGCTCCTGCGGGGCGCGGGTGGGCGCGCTGGTTAGCCGCAACCAGGCCATCCTGGACGGCGTGGACCGCTACGCCAAGCTACGTCTCAGCCCCCCCGGCCTGGGCCAGCAACTGGCCGAACTGATGCTGGATGACGACGCCGCCTACCTGGAGGGCGTAAAAGAAGAATACGAGCGGCGGCGTGATACCGTATTCCGCCGGTTGCAACAAATGCCGGGCGTCTACAGCTACCTGCCGGGCGGGGCATTTTACTGCTTCGTACGCCTACCCGTGGCCGATGCCGAGCATTTCTGCCGCTGGCTGCTGGAAGATTTCAACTACCGGGGTGCCACCGTAATGCTCTCCCCCGGCCAGGGCTTCTACGCCACCCCCGGCCTGGGCATGGACGAGGCCCGCATTGCCTACGTCCTCAACGAAACCGACCTGGAGGCGGCCATGGATTGTCTGGCCGAGGCACTGCGCGTGTATCCGGGCGAGGAAAATGTGCCGGCGAAGGAAGGGGTAGGGGAGCGGACGGGCGAAGTGTAAACTTCACCGGCCTGCCGGCGGCTGCCGAGTGAGAGGCAGTAGCGCATCCGCGCTCCCGATGTAGTGGTTGGGATCCATTTGGTGCGAGACCTCCGGTCTCGCGAAAGAATCGGCTCCCGACCTCCGGTCGAAAGCCAACTGCCGTTGCGGTAAATCCGGCGCGGGCCGCACAGGGCGTCTCAGATGACTCCCGACCGGAGATCGGTTGCCTAGCTCGCGCGAGACCGGAGGTAACGCGCCGGTGCCTGACTCGCGCGAGACCGGAGGTCACGCGCCGGTGAATTTTAGCCCTGAAAGGGCAGCATTTATCAGCCCAGGGCGTAAGCACTGGGCGACAGCGCAACGCGCGCAAGCCGCCGCGCCCCCGGCAGCGTTGCGAAGCAACGCTGCCGGGGGCGCGGCGGGGTTTAGATTGAATATTCATACCCAGGGCGTACGCCCTGGGTAAGTAAGTGCCGCCCCTTCAGGGCTTTGGCGGCAGAGCCGTTTTTAAAAGCCGGGCCGGGGGTGAGGGATTAAGTAGTGAGTGCAAAACCCATGTCCTCAGTTAGTTAACAAAGTCAACGCCTTACCCGTCAGGGCTTTGCTTCAATAACTCAGTCACTCACTGGTCTCCCCGCGTGAGGGGCCTGGAAGGGGCACGCGTTAGCGGGCAGCCCGCAGGGCCGAGCCGGCAGGCGAGCCTGGAAGGCGCCGCCCCCGCCGGCAGGCGGGGGCGGCACGCCCAAAGAATCAGCCCGCCGTAAAAAAGTGGCCGGCGTGGCCGCAGATGAATGCCTAACACCCTACTGACGGAGAGGTAAGCGGTTGCCTTGACAACGATTGAGTACATTTGTGTCAGCAACATTTCGTCTTACCCGTTTATGCCTGCCACCTTTCGTGCACTCGACTTTCTGATTATCGGCCGCTCGCTGCTTTCCAGCGTGGGGGACCGTAATGCGGAGGTGTACCGCTCGCTGATTAGGGAGCTGTCGCGGATGGGACACCGGACGACTTTTTTGGAGCACCGCCCCCCCGCCGGCGCCCCGCCGCTGGATATGCTGCGCAGCCCCTACTGCGAGGTATGGAGCTACGAAACGACCGACCAGATGCTGCACGATTACCGGGCCGCAGTGGAGAGTGCCGATGTGGTGTTACTGGGTAGCGGGGTGCGTAATGCCCGCCGCGTGGCCGAGTGGGTGGTGGAAGAAGCCCAGGGACGGAGGGTCTATTACGACCTGGACCTATCCTATACCCTGCACCACCTGAACGGGGATCTGGGCGAAGATTCCTACGATAAATGCCTGAGCCGCGAGAGCCTGCGTGATTTCGATCTCTACCTGTCCACTTCCGGCGGGCCGCTGCTGGCCCGGATGCAGACCGATTATGGGGCACCGCTGGCCCGGCCGCTCTACGCCAGTATCGACCCCTACTATTATTACCGGACGGATGCGGACATTAAGTACGACCTGGGTTTTCTGGGCAACTATAAGGTAGACCGCTCCGAGCGGCTGGCGGAGCTGCTGCTGGAACCCGCCCGCTGGACGCCCAACCGCCACTTTGCCCTGGCCGGCGACGGCTACGACAATACGCAAACCTGGCCTACTAACGTAACCCATGTAGAACACCTGCCGGTGACCAACCACGTCGATTTTTATAACCGCCAGGGATGCACCCTATTCATCACGAATGATAACCGACGCGAGGTAGGTTATAGCCCCACTTCCCGGCTGTTTGCCGCCGCTGCTTGCGGGGTGCCGATCCTGTCCGACCGGTGGGAGGGACTGGAATCGTTTTTTGAACCCAATCGGGAAATATACCAGGTAGACGACTGCAACGGCGTTTTGGATATCCTTTACCATTCGGAGGCCGAGGACCGTCGTCGTCTGGGCGAGCGCGCACGCGAGCGTGTACTGGCCGAGCATACGGCCGCGCAACGGGCACGGCAGTTCATGGATTACCTGAAGGAGGTAATGGACTGAAAATTAATAGGTCATGGCCACCAGCCGCAGGCGGTTCTTCCGCTCGCTGGGCACGATGATCTCGTTGGCCGCTACCTGGAGACCGTCGCGGAAACGCAGTCGCAGGTCGAGGTTACGGGTATTGAACAGGCTGTTGCGGTCGAATTGGCCGAGGCCGTTGATGACGTATTCGGAAACGGTATTTTCGTAGCGAATCTCGTCGTTGAACAGGAAGCGCAGGGCACGCGGGCCGCGCAACAGGAAGAAGGAGGAAAAGGCCCCCTGGTCGTCCTGTGAATACTGTTTTTTGTGCAGGATATTGGTCCAGTGCGGTGTGCCGTCGGGGTTGACGGCCAGAATGACCATTTCATCATAATGATAGTCTACCAACACGCGGCCCCCGGTATCGTAGAGCAGGCGGTTGCCGTTGGTAGCGGTACGCCGCTCGGACTGGCGGTTGCGCTCGGTGATGAGTACCAGGCCACCATCGCGGCGCAGGACGCCGTCGCGGATACTGATTTCGTCGATGCCCTTGTTGTTGCGCAGTTTTTTACCCTCCACGCCCTCCACCAGTTCCTGGGAGAAGGGGATAAAATTGATCAGGTAAGAATCAGGGCTGCCGCTCTGAAAAGCGAGGAAAAAATAGCCCGTGGCGCGGATCAGGTCCTTATTAGAATAGAGGCCGCCGGCCACCAAGCGGTCATTCACGTTGTCGAAGCGGAAGAAGACGTCGTAAGTGAGGCTATCGCCCAGCGGTACGTCGTTTTTGATCACCTGCTTCCCCTCGGCGGTGTAGGTATAGAGTTCATAGGTGTGTTCCTTGCGGCGACTCTGAAAATTATCGCGCTCCAGGGCCACGTGCATGTTGCCCTTGTTGTCGATCAGGGCCTGCAGGAAACTTTCGCCGAAGTAGAAATCGTCGGGCTGCAACTCGTAATGGTACAGCAGTTCCAGCCGGGTGAGGTCGATGGCGTAGGCGTCGATCTTGTTGTTATCCTTTTCGGCGTAGACCAGCACTTTAGTGCGGTCCTCGCTGCGCTCCATTTTCCAATCGGGCATGGCAAAGGTGTAGCCCATGTCGTATACGGTAGCACTGTCGCGCAGGTTAGCGGCCGGGTCATAGCGGTCTACGCGCAGAAGAGTGTGGCCCTTTTCGCGGTAGGTGTAAATGAGGTTAAAAAAACGATCGTCGCTCAGTACGTCCACGATTTTGATGCTACGCCCCATCAGTTCCAAGTCCTTCTCCCAGGTCTGCTGCATCCGCCGGTCATAGCTGGTCACGATCTGCTTCGTGCCCCGGTCCTGAAGCAGCAGCGTCTGCCCCCCCAGTTTTCCCAGCAGCCGGTATTCCGTATCGGAGCGCAGCGGCAACTCGTCGGAGATAGTAAGGGTCTGGGCGGGCAGGGAGGCGGAAAAAAGTGCCGCCAGGCAAAAAAGGAGCGAGAGATGACGCATGGAAGGGATCGTTTGGTGGGCCGGTAGTTGTCCTAAGTACGGCGGAAGCCGATTGTTTAGTATAAACGCGGGCGGGCATCCTGTGGATGTACCGTTACCCTGACAATCACCGATCTATCGTACGGTTATACCTGCTACGTGCCCGTCGTCTGTCCGCAACCAGTACAAGCCCGCCGGCAGGCCGCTCAAATCCAGTATAATGCCCGTGGGTCCGGCCTGTGATTTGACCCTCACGCGCTGCCCGTCGGTGCGGTAAAGCTGCCACCCGGCATCCGAGTGACCGGGTAAAAACAGGGGGCCGTCCGTCGGATTGGGATAGGCAGCCTCTTTGCTCGATATTATGAACTCGACCGAACGAAGCGGGCCGGTCTCCTCCGAGCCGTCCAGGTCAACTGTCCGGAGGCGGTAGAGGCGGCGGCTTTTGCCGTTGGGCCAGGGCGTGCGATCGTGGTAAGCGTAAGTAGCGGGTTGGTTAGCGGCAGCCGTACGGTGCAGCGGTGCAAATATCCGGCCGCCGTCGGAAGAGACTTCCAGCTCGAAGTGGCTGACGCCCTCCTCCTGGCTGGTTTGCCAGAATACTTCCACGGCCCGGTCGGTGCGCAGGCGGGCGGTGAAGTCGGTTAGCTCGGCGGGCAGGATAGTGTTGGTATTGGGCGTGCTGATCGTGTAAACGGCATAGTTCCGCGCCGGAACGTCGATCAATAGGCGGTTGGCCCCGCTCACGGTAACGGTGGGTTGGAAAGCGCGGCCCGTCTGGTCGGTAAATACGGTGCCGGGGTTTACCTGGCTGCTGAGGGCGATCTCGTGATCGACTTTGAGCGTGGAGTAGCCGAAGTTAACGGCCACGATCACGGATTCCGAACCTACCCCGCCCTGCATCTGGTAGATCACGCCCTGCTGCGGACCGCCGAACTGGTAATCGGCCACACGCGGGCTGCCGAAGCGGTTGAGGTATTCGATGTTGGGCGAACCGAAAATGTGGTCGCGGTGCAACTGCATCAACTGACTAATGGGCGCCTGCAAATTATTGACCGGCGCGTGAGGGATGCTGGTGCCGAAAAAATCGGGGTAGAAAACGGTAGGGATGCCGATGTCGTTATTGGTCAGGATGTAAGCGTAGGCCAGCAGGGCGTTGTTTTGGATCGGCTCGCCGGGGCCGCGAAAATCGTGGTTATTAACAAAGGTCACGGCACTGAATCCTTCCAGGTTGGTGGAGGCGGTCAGCGAGGCGTTGAACAGGTTGCGGGCGTCGTAGCCGGCGTAGTCACAGGCTTCTTTGAGGCCGTTGCGCAGACTGAAATCAAAAACCCGCACCAGCGCCTGTGAATTGACGATGTTGGCGTTGACCTGGTTGACCCAGTCAGCCAGCACGCCGGGATCGCCGTCGAAAACCTCGCCCACCACCATGTCGGGCGTGATGCCGCGATTATGCAGCTCATCCAGAATCTGAGCGACGAAGAAGGGCGGGAAGTGCTTCACTGCATCCATCCGCAGTCCGGTCACGCCGACATTAGTAAAGAGCCACTCCGTCCAGTCGGCGTAGGCACTCAGGGTGCTGGGGTTTTCCTGCACCACGTCGTAGAAGAAGAGCGGGCTGTCGTAGTCCCCGCTCATGAAGGTAGTGGAGGTATTGGTGCTATTGGGGCGGAAATTCTCGAAATTCATGCCGCCCTGCCCGCTGGGCATACTGGTAAAATCGGTGTAGGTCTGCACCTTCAAATCGTTCAGGTCGATGCTGAAACCATTGCCGTTGGCGGGCTGGTAGTAGATGCCGTAGATACGGTGGTCGGAATAACCGCCGCCGGGGTTGGTCAGGGAGATGAGCAGGTCGTCGCCGCCGGCCTGAAAATCGGCGGCCGAAATATCCAAGCGGAACTCATCGGTGTAGCAGCCGCTGAAATCATAGAGGGTAGCCAGGAGATCCTGGTCCAGTAGTACGGTATTACTGGGCTGGCCGCAGTCGCCGCCGCCGTTGGGTTCATTCTCGTTGATGCTGCCCTGGAAGGGGCGGCTCATCCCCGCTACCGTGGCGTAGAACTTGTAAGTAAACGGACCGTAGCTCTGCGTCTTGGAGCTGATCTTGATGTAGTAGCTACCCGCGCCGTAGGTGCCGCCGAGGGGTAGGCGGTAGCGATAGCGGTCGCTGGGGAAGGGGGCCTTGCCGGTGGTAAAGTGCGTCTCGATGTAGGCCTTCACGGCGGGGTTATCCTCGGCCGCGCCGCCGTCACGGTGGTTGTAGACGACGTCGGCTACGGAATTGATGCCGTTAGCGGCCAGCGCACCGATCATCGCATCAACCTGGGCGCGGGTGCCCACGCTGGTGGGGCCGAGGCCGTACTCTCCCAGGTCATAGAGGTCTTTGGGATCGTAGCCGTTACTACAGCTGCCGAAACTGGCGCGCGCCAGCGGCGGCAGCCAGACGTGCGTGAATCCCGCTTGGCCCAGGGCACCGGCCTGGCCGGCCAGGCGCGTGGCCCAGGCCGGCGTACCGGCCGGGGCGTTGTTGCAGTTGGGTTTGGTGTAGTCCCAGTACCAGCCCTGCATCATAAAATCCTGCGCGCCGGCGGTGGTGCTTATAAAAAGGAGTAGCCAGAGAAGAGTCGTAATTCGTTGCATGAGTGGGTCAGAGTTAAGCGGACGCTAATTTACTTGACTTGCTTATATTTGAGGAATTATCTTTGAGCTTTCCCCAAAATTCTTCTTGCTTCTCCCACTCACTCGCTCCGTAATTCGGAGGCAAATTCGATCTTATGCAACGCTACGTTTACCTACTTGCCTTTGGCCTCTTTACGCTAACGGCTTCTGCTCAGAATGGCCTTATCGGTTCCGGTTTTGCTTCCGGTTGGAGTAATCCGGGGGATATCCTGTCCTTTAGCGCGAGCGAACCGAACAGCCGCATCCTGACCGTGCAATCCCCCTTCACGGGCGATCGCTATTTCCGGCTGGTGCGCAATTGGTCGGGCGATAACACGGAGTTCGGGCCGTTCGATTGTAATGATTTTAACCTGACTGGCCGGAGAAATTTTGATTACCAGAACATGGGTACCTGTAGTAACGGTGCCTTCTACATCAACGTGCCCGACATCACATGGAACTACGTCTTCAAAACACCGACGCCAGACGTCACCAATGAGTTCATTTACTTCGAGATTCAGGGGCCGGTGCGGTCGATATTTGCTGTCGAACAACAGCCGGAGCCTAATGGAGGTGGAATGATCAGTTCTACGGCTACGGTATTAGTGGGGGCAACGCTAAATGATGTTATTTCATCCGGACAGGGCGTCTATCTCCGCTACACCACCAACGATTTCACCACGTCTACTGTGGTGCCCATGGATGACGCCGCCGCCGGTTTCTTCTTCAGCGGCGAAATCCCAGCCCAGCCCAGCGGCACCACCATTACCTACTACGTCTTTACCTCCGGCGACGGGGCAAACGCCACGCCCCTCGCCGACGGCGGCGATGCCGATTACCGCACCATCAACCGCGACGATAACAACGACAACTTCTACGTCTACACCACTGATATCGCCCTGCCCGTAACCTATCTTTCCTGGACGGGCGAGCGCCGGTCCGCAGGTGTTCAGCTTCAATGGGCCACGGCCAACGAGAGCGGCGCGGGTTATTTTCAGATCGAGTGTAGTTCCGACAACGGCCGCAAATGGGATGTGCGCACCCGCCTGCCCGCCGCCAACTCGGCCACCGGAGCCGACTATACCTACCTCGACCGCGCCGCGCCCGCTACGGCCCTACAGTATCGCCTGCGCCAAGTCGATCTCGACGGTGCTTTCGCCTATTCCAGCATCCTGGCCATTGCCGGTAAGGACGTAGCGGCGACTATCCGAGTCTGGCCACAGCCGGCGGGCAGGGAACTGCGCCTGGAGCTACCGGCCAATCTGGTTGACGCCCGCGTGGAGTTGTTCGACCTGACTGGGAAGCGGGTAATCAGCGTAGCTGCCGCTGGCGTGGTGGAGCCGCTTGACGTGAGCGATCTGCCGCGCGGGGCGTACGTGTTGCGCGTAAGTGGCGGTGAGCGGGCGTGGACCCAGCGGGTGGTATTGCAGTAGGAGGGTTAACCGACGCCTACGACGAACAATTTTGCGTAGCAAAATAGATACGTCAGAGGAGCGGTGGATTTACGTTAACTTTTTCTCAACCGCTAGAGCTGCCGACGCCTACGACGAACAATTTTGCGTAGCAAAATAGATACGTCGGAGGAGCGGTAGATTTACGTTAGCTTTTTCTCAACCGCTTGAGCTGCCGACGCCTACGACGTACAATTTTGCGTAGCAAAATAGATACGTCGGAGGAGCGGTAGATTTATGTTAGCTTTTTCTCAACCGCTACTCCTTCTCCGAGGCATCTAATTTCGGCGTTGGCCGAAAGGAGTTCCTCGTAGACGTGAGCCTGCCCCTCCTTCTCCGAGGCATCTAATTTCGGCGTTAGCCGAAAGGAGTTTCTCGTAGACGTGAGATTCAACCTTCTTCTCAAAATAGTTGTACTTTTCGGTGAAGAATCAAACCAATCGAATGACCATTTCCCCACAGCCCGCCACCCGTTGGTGGACCCTCGTCGTTTTGCTCGCCCTGTGTTTCACCACCGCATTTGCCCAGCCCGGCGATGACGACGGCGATAAGGACAAAGACAAGGATAAGAAGAAGAAAGAGAAGAAGTACGAGGACGTCATTACCAAGGACACTAAGACGCAGCGCGGCCTCTTTACCCTCCACCGCCAGCCGGACGGCAAGCTGCTCTTCGAGTTGCCCGTCGTGTTACTGGACGATGAGATCCTGGTGGTGAGCCGAATCTCCGGCCACGTGAAGGGACTCAACTTCGGCGGCGCGGGCATGAAATCCCGCCCCCAGCAGGTGATCCGCTGGCAGCGGCTGGACAACCAGGTGCTGCTGCGCTCGGTGAGCTACAACAGCGTGGCCGACGAGAGCGACCCCGTCTACCGCAGCCTGCGGAACAACAACTTCGAGCCGGTAATCGGCAATTATGACATCATGACCTACGGTCCCGATAGTAGTTCGGTGGTCTTTGACGTGACTAGCCTGTTTACTACCGACATTGCCATGATCGGCGCACTGGGAGAGGACGAGCGAAAGAATTTCAAGATCAAGGGCCTGGACAAGGGCCGCAGCCTCATCACCTCCACCAAGGCCTTCCCGCAGAACGTGGAGATCCGCCATATCCTGACCTACAACGGCGACGAGCTGCCCGACAACCAACTCACCAACAGCCTCTCGTTGGAGATGAACCAGAGCTTTATCCTGCTGCCCGCCGACCCGATGCGGCCCCGCTACTACGACGCCCGCGTGGGCTATTTCAGCATCGAGCAGACCAACTACAGTGCCGACGCCCAGCGGGCCGACAAACGCCGCTTCATCACCCGCTGGCGCCTGGAACCCGTGGATCTGGCCGCCTGGGAACGCGGTGAACTGGTGGACGTGAAAAAACCCATCATCTACTACATCGACCCCGGCACCCCCACCAAATGGGCCCCTATATCAAGCAGGGCGTGGATGACTGGCAAAAGGCATTCGAGGCCATCGGCCTGCGCAACGCTATCATGGCCAAAGATGCCCCCACGCCCGCAGAAGACCCCGATTGGAGTCCGGAGGACGTGCGCTACAGCGTCATCCGCTACATCACCACCGATATTCAGAACGCACAGGGGCCGCACGTACACGACCCCCGCACCGGCGAGATCCTGGAAAGCGACATCCTCTGGTACCACAACGTCATGAACCTACTGCGCAACTGGTACCTCATCCAGACCGCCGCCGTGAACCCCGACGCCCAGACGTCCCGCTTCAAGGACGAGGTGATGGGTCAGCTCATCCGTTTCGTCTCCGCGCACGAGGTCGGCCACACCCTTGGCCTGCCGCACAATATGGGCAGCAGCCCCGCTTATTCCATCGACAGCCTGCGCTCGCCCGGATTCGTGCAGCGCAACGGCGTGGCCCCTTCGATCATGGATTATGCCCGCTTTAACTACGTCGCCCAGCCCGAGGATAAGGATGTGGGCCTGATGCCGAAGATCGGTCCTTACGATTACTGGTCGATCGCCTACGGTTACAAGCCGATGCCGAAAGTTGCTACCGCCGAGGCCGAGCGGCCGGTTTGGAATAATCTCATCAAAGAGAAGGCGAATGACCCCATCTACCGCTACGGCCGCCAGCGCGGTAACGGCTATGATCCCAGCGCGCAAACCGAGGACATCGGCGACGACGTTGTCATGGCCAGCAGCCTGGGCCTGGCTAACCTCAAGCGCATCCTGCCCCAATTGCAGGAGTGGACCGCCCGCGAAGGCGAGGATTTCGCCGACCTGGAAGAACTCTACGGCCAGGTCATCGGCCAGTTGCGCCGCTACACCGGCCATGTGGCTAGCAACGTCGGCGGCGTACGGGAGTGGATGCGCAGTTCCGACGAGGACGACGTGGTCTATACCCCCGTACCGAAAGACGAGCAGGTGGCTGCCCTGAACTGGGTGCGCAACAACGTCCTGAATACCCCGGGCTGGCTGATCGACAAAGACATCCTGCGCCGCATCGGGCCGGAGGGGGCGGAAGAAAAGATTAGTGCTCTCCAGGCCTACGCCCTGCGGGTACTTTTTGACGAGCAGCGTCTCCAGCGGGTGATCGACAACACGGCCCTCGAAGGAAAGGAGCAACTGGACCTGGAAGAGATGATGGAGATCTTGCGCAAGGGCGTCTTCCGCCGCACGGAAAGCAGCGTCTACCAGCGTAATATGCAGCGCATGATGGCCGATCAACTGATCGAACTGATGCAAAAGCATACCGATAGCGACATCGGTGCCGCCGCCCGCCTCTCCCTAGAGCGAATCTGCGTTTTCCTCAATCCCGTCGGTCCGGTAAATAATATAGAGGACGCCCACCGTCAGCAATTGCTTACTACCATCAATGCGGCTTTGAAGCCGGTGGTGGTGATGAAGTAGGGTGTGTTTTGCGCTCATGACAGGTTCCCCCACCCCCGGCCCCTGCCCAGGGGGGAGGGGTGACGTTTAGCTAACGGCTACGCCGCGCTATACTTCCCATCGCTCCTCCAAGGTATCCATTTTGCTCCGCAAAATGGTACCTGGGAGATGTCGATGGGCTGGACCCCGCGCTATACTTCCCATCGCTCCTCCAAGGTATCCATTTTGCTCCGCAAATTGGTACCTGGGAGGTGTCGATGGGCTCGTGTTTTCGCGTGAGGTGCCTGAAGGGTTTAGCCCGCAGGGCCGAGCAGACTTGCGAGCCTGGAAGGGACCGACCGCGGCCCGTTAGGGACGGGGGCACGCCCCATTTAGTAGTACGAAGTGAGTAGCACATAATACGTGTGGACCACGCATCAAAAAAGGCCCGCCTCCCGAAGGAAGCGGACCTCTGTTAGCTGATAGGAAGCTAAGTGCCGAAGGGGGGACTCGAACCCCCACGCCGTGAAGCACACGTCCCTGAAACGTGCATGTCTACCAATTTCATCACTTCGGCAAGTGAATCGCCCCACTTTCGTGGAGCGGGCGCAAAGATACAACGCTCGTGCTAATCTCAAAAGTTTCCGGCCGAAATCAACCGAAAAATGTACCGCCGGTGGGGCTCGAACCCACACTTCCGAGGAAACTGGATTTTGAATCCAGCGCGTCTACCGATTCCGCCACAGCGGCAAGTACAACAGCACAACAATCCGGGGGCCGCATTTGGTTCCCGGCGGTTGCGGAGGGCAAAAGTAAGTAGCCGTGACCAACCGTGCAACAGTGCGGGGATTATTTATTCATTTTCGGGCGTGCCGGCTCGGCTAACGCCTCGCCGTCGGTCCCTTCCAGGCTCGCAAGTCTGCTCGGCCCTGCGGGCTGCCCGCTAAGGCGCGCCCCTTCCAGGCACCTCACGCAACCTCCGGGCGTGCCGACACCATATATACGACCCGGCGGCCCATCACAGTAATTTTTCCATCTCCCCCTGCAACTCCCGCGCCGCCGCCCGCGCCGCCGCCGCGAAATCTTCGCCCCCGGAGGCATAGAGGATGCCCCGCGAGGAGTTGACCAGCAGGCCCACGTCCTCGTTCATGCCGTAGCGGCAAACGGCCGCCAGATCTCCGCCCTGCGCGCCGATGCCGGGCACCAGGAAAAAGTGGTCGGGGGCCGCCTGCCTCAGGGCCGAAAATTGCTCGGGGTGCGTGGCCCCGCAGACGAACATCAGTTGGCCGGGCGTGGCCCATGCCTGCGCGCGGCGCATCACCTTGGCAAACAGCGGCTGCCCGTCCTCCTGCTCCGTGAGTTGGAAATCCTTGCTGCCATCATTGGAGGTCAGGGCCAGCAACACCACCCACCGGTCGGGGTAATCGGCCAGAAATGGGGCCACCGAATCCTTGCCCATGTAGGGGGCCACCGTGATCGCGTCCGCCCCCAGGTGCCCGAAGGCCGCCGCCGCGTAGCGGCGGGCGGTGTTGCCGATGTCCCCCCGCTTGGCGTCGTAGATCACCAGGTGATCGGGGCCGATGTAGGCAATGGTCTCGGCCAGAATTCGGCTGCCCTCCGCCCCCAGGGCCTCGAAGAAGGCCGCGTTCGGCTTGTAGGCCACGCAGAGGTCGCGCGTCGCGTCGATGACGGCTTGGTTGAAACGCCAGCACGTCGCCGTCCAGGTGTGCGGGCAGGCGGTCGGGGTCGGGGTCCAGGCCCACGCAGAGGAAGGAGCGGCGGGCGCGAATGGTGGAGATGAGTTGGGTTCGGGTCATTGTGGGGCTTCGCCCGTATTTTTGTAGAAGGCTTTGCCTTTGGTATTTTAGTATTTTTGATAAGCCCATACTTGGGCGCTTCGCGCGTACTTTAGTAGGCGGCGTTGCCGCTGGTATATTTGTACGTTAGTATTGCCTACGCGTACACTTAACAGCACTCGTTTGGGCTGAACTCCGAGGAGCTTGCGACGATCATCGCAGGTAATACAAAAATACAAAAATACCAGCACCCGCAGGGTGCCTACAAAAGTACGCGGCGCAGCCGCTTCAAACAATGTTTCCCTACCTTTGCGCCCCTATGGAAAGAAGTTGGCAACGCATCGTCCTCGTCCTCGTCCTGCTGGCCATCAGCGTGGGGATCGATCAGTGGACCAAATCCCTGGCCACCCTGCACCTGGCCGGCGCGGAAAGTATCTACTACTGGGGCGAGTTTTTTCGCCTCACCTACGTCAAAAACCGGGGGGCCTTCCTCAGCCTCGGGGCTGAACTGAACGACCAGCTCCGCTACTACGTATTGCATATTTTCCCCGTCATCCTGCTGGTGGGTATGACGGCTTACGTTATGTTGTCCCGTGCCCTGGGCCGCTGGCAGGTGGTGGGCCTGAGCCTGGTGCTGGGCGGCGGACTGAGCAATGTCTACGACCGACTGCTGTACGGCGAGGTGATCGACTTCATGCACATGAAGGTTTACGGCCTCCAGACCGGTATCTTCAACGTGGCCGATATGTTCATCATGGCGGGCCTGTTCGTGGTGCTGCCCTTTGCCTTCCGCAGGCAATCCAAAGAAGTAGAAAAAGACCTGCACCCCGTTGAGGACCCCGACGTTGCCGCCGAGGAGGAGCGCGCGCTACGCACGCCGGAGGATGATGAGGTGAGGGAGGGGTGAGGGGATATTGGGCGCCTGTTTCGTGGTTCCCCACGCTAGCAGTGCACGCTTAGGCTTACACAAAAGGGCGGTGTACCAGATGTAAGGATGCTCCTATAAAAGAGCAGCAAAGGCCGATATTCATTAGCTTTGGAGTGTCCAAACCTCAAAACAATGTACATCAGTTGCCCTCGCTGCTGCTCGACAAAAGTAGTCAAAAACGGTTTCACCCACTACGGCAAGCAGAATCACCTTTGCAAAGACTGTGATCGTCAGTTCGTCCTAAACAACCGTCACATCATCCAACAGGAGGTTCGAGACTTGATTGCCAAAGCACTGTTGGAGCGCAACAGTCTTCGGGCGATCTGCCGAATCTTCGACGTCAGTTTAACCTGGCTGCAAGCTTTCGCTCAGTCGCTGTGGTGTCAAGTTCCCAAACGGCTGGGCTTAACAAAGAAGATGATAAAGAAAATAAAAAAGATGCAAGTCTTTGGTTTACAGGCCGATGAAATGTGGTCGTTCGTAGGTTGTAAGGCCGCTAAACGCTGAATCTGGATCGTCTTCGACCCCATTCACCGCGTAGTTGTTGCCTACCACATCGGCGATCGATCCGACCAATCCGCCCGGGCACTCTACCAAAAAATCCCCAAGCGGTTACGATCGTGCAAGTTTGAAACCGACGATTGGGATAGCTACAAGAAAATCTTCCATCAAGACAAGCACCGCATTGGTAAAGCCTACACCTACTTCATTGAAGGCTTCAATGCTACGATTCGCGCTCGCTGTAGTCGGTTGGTTCGTAAAGCCTTGTCATTTTCTAAAAGCGATACTTGGCACAATCTCGCGATTGGATACTTGCTCTGGCAACTTAACTTAGACCGCCATCCTTACTTTTGATACACCGCCCACAAAAGTACCAAATTACCAGACGCGCAGCGTCCTACTAAAGTACGGGCGAAGCCCCTTCCCATGCTCCAATCCACCCTCGCAAAAATCTTGCTCGCGCCCATCAGCCTGCTCTACGGCCTGGGGATCAGTTTTCGTAACTATTGCTACCGGCGGGGCCTGCTGAAGGGGATTTCGTTCAGCGTACCCGTCATCAGCGTCGGTAATTTATCGGTGGGCGGAGCCGGCAAAACGCCCCACATCGAGCTACTGATCCGTAACCTGCGCGATCACGTGCACATCGCCACCCTCAGCCGGGGCTACCGGCGCAAGACCAAGGGGTTTCAACTGGTCAAACCCACCAGTAATGCCGAGGAGGTGGGCGACGAGCCGCTGCAATTTGCCCGCAAATTTCCCGACGTGCTGGTGGCCGTGGCCGAAGAACGCGCCTTCGCCATCCCGCAGATCGTGGGGGCGCGGCCCGCTACCGAACTGATCTTGCTGGACGATGCGTTCCAGCACCGCGCCGTGCAACCGGGCCTCAATATCCTGCTCACGCAGTATAATCTGCCCTTTACCCGCGACTACCTGCTACCTAGCGGCCGCCTGCGCGAGTGGCGATCGGCCTACGCCCGGGCCGACGTGATCATCGTCACCAAGTGCCCGCCCGTACTGGACGCGGCAGCCGCGCAGCGACTGCGCGAGGAAATAGACCCGCTGCCCCACCAGACGCTCTATTTCACCTACTACGATTACGGTGCCGCCCTACTACCTGCTCGACCCCCGCTACCGGCTTCAGATCGGGGCGGGCATCAATGGCCTGCTCATCAGTGCCATCGCCAATACCGATTATTTGCTAGACTACCTGGATACCCAACTGACCAGCGTCCGCTCGCTGGAGTATGCCGACCACCACTACTTCACCAAGCGGGAAATGGGTAATCTGCAGGCGCAGTACAACGCGCTACCGGGGCCGCACCGCGCCATTATCACCACGGAAAAAGATGCCATGCGGCTGGATCTACACCGCGAATTTATCCGCGAAACCAAACTGCCCATCTTCGTTTTGCCGGTGGAGGTACGTTTCCATTTCGGCGAGGAAGACAAATTCACGCAACAGGTCCGTGAATTTTTGCTCAACTTTACGGCATGAGGTTATTGTTCCACCTAATGTACTGGTTGTTTTATTTCTGGGCCCGCATCATGCTCTGGACCGCCTACCCCAACTCCGAAGTAGAGGGCGAGGAGCACACCCGCACCCCGGGTCCCATGCTGGTGGCCTGCAACCACCCCAACACCCTCATCGACCCGCTCATGGCGGGCATCCAACTGCACCAGCGGCTCTACTTCCTGGTGCACGCCGGGCTGATGAAGAGTCCGGGCATGGCCAAGTTCCTGCATTACATCGGCTGTGTACCCATCTTGCGGCCGCAGGACGTGAAGAAGAAACTCAACGTAGACAATAAGGACAGCTTCCAACAGGTCTACGCCCACCTGGCCAAGGGTCGCCTGCTGTTCGTTGCCCCCGAGGGCGGTAGCGACCTGGACCGCCGCCTGCGCCGCCCGCTCAAAACCGGTATCGCGCGCATGGCCCTGCAATCGGCCGCCCACCACAATTGGGAACTGGATCTCAAGATACTGCCCGTGGTTACCAACTACGAAAGCCCCACCGCCTGTTTCAACCGGGCCTACGTGCGCATTGCCCCGCCCATCCACGTCAACGAGTGGCGCGAACGCTACCAGGACGATCCCGATCCGCGCCGTCCGTGAACTCACCGAGCAGGTGGGTGATCTGATGGAGGAACGCCTCATCCAAACTGAAGACAAGGCCGAAGAGCGCCTGCTGCGCCCCATCGAACGCGCCGTCCAGCACGACCGGCCCCTGCGTATCGATCTGCACCTGGCCCGCGTCAATCGGATTTTGGCCGATCTCCGCGACCTGCCCGCCGTCCGCCGCGAATCTCTGCAGGCCACCGCCGCCGCCTACGAGGCCGGCTTGAAAAAGCACGGCCTCAGCGACTACGCCCTCAGCAGCCACCCCAATTCCCGGCTCCGGCCCGGTACCATTTTGGGGTTGCCCATCTTCCTCTGGGGCTGGATCAATCATGTGCTGCCCATCGCCCTCGCCAATGTGGTCGAACGCAAGATCGGTGCCGAACGCGGTTACCGCATGACCATCATTACGCTCGTCTCGGTCATTCTGGTCATGCTTTTCTATGTCATCCAGCCCGTTATCGTCGGTCTGCTCACCGGTTCGGCCGTTATTGCGTGGACTTACCTGTTCAGCCTTCCCCTCGCCGGCTGGTTCGCCGTCGGGTACTGGACGACTTACCGTGCGTTCTGGTACCAGTTACTCCAGGGCGGGCGGGTGACGGAAGAGATGCGGGGAATGCGCGAGGAATTACTGGCGTGGTGGATCGAGGATTGAATGTAGAGTAGCCATACTTTGCTAGCGCATTTTACACCCGGACTTACGATCCTGCCTGTCCGAACGGGAAGTTTAACTACCTATTAAATTACTACAATGAACAACCTCTCGCGCTTCACCGCAACCGTCGCCCTGGCGGGCTTCCTGTTCGGTTTCGATACCGTCGTTATTTCGGGTGCCAACCTGCCGCTCCGCGAGTTGTGGGACACCACGGCCCAGTTTCACGGACTCTTTATCATGTCCATGGCCCTGTGGGGTACGGTCATCGGGGCGGTCTTCGGCGGCTGGCCCTGCGACAAGATCGGCCGCAAAAACACCCTCATCCTCATCGGCATCCTGTATACGGTATCGGCCCTCGGCTCGGCCCTGGCCCACGATCCCTACCTGTTTTCCTTCTTCCGGCTCATCGGCGGCATCGGCGTGGGGGCCAGTTCGGTGGCGGCACCCATCTACCTGTCCGAAATATCGCCACCCGAGCGGCGCGGCTCGCTGGTGGCCCGCTACCAGTTCATGATCGTTTTCGGCATCTTTATCGCCTACTTTTCCAACTACCTCCTCAAGGGCGTCGGCGGGGCTAATGACTGGCGCTACATGCTCGGCATCGAGGCCGTTCCCGCCGTCATCTACACCCTCATGGTGCTGGGCGTACCCAACAGCCCGCGCTGGCTGGTGCTGCACCGCAACGACGGTGCCGGCGCTGCCCGCATCCTGACCCAACTGGGTATCCAGAACGTGGAGGCCGCCATCACGGCCATTCGCAACTCCGTCCAACACGACGCCGGCGTCCGCTTCTTCGACAAGCGCCACTATCGCCCCATCATGCTGGCCTTCCTCATTGCCTTTTTCAATCAGCTTTCCGGCATCAATTTCATCCTCTACTACGCGCCCCAGATCCTCGAAATGGCCGGCCTCGCCAGTCAGGAATCCCTGCTCAACTCCATCCTCATCGGCGTCACCAACCTCATTTTCACCTACGTCGGCCTCTACCTCATCGACCGCCTCGGCCGCCGCCAGCTCCTCCTTATCGGCTCCATCGGCTACATCATCAGCCTCGGCATGGTCGCCTTCGCCTTCTTCACGGGTGCCGGCCCGGCCCTGCTGCTCACCTTCATCCTGCTGTTCATCGCCTCCCACGCCATCGGCCAGGGCGCGGTCATCTGGGTGTTCATCTCCGAAATTTTTCCCACCGCAGCACGCGCCTCGGGCCAATCGTGGGGCACGGGCGTCCACTGGGTTTTCGCCGCCATCATCACGCTGATCGGCCCCATTCTTATCGACATTTTCCAGGCCAATCCCTGGCCCATTTTCGCCTTTTTCGCGGGCTTCATGGTGCTCCAGCTCCTGTTCGTCCTCTTCCTGATGCCCGAGACCAAGGGTCGCAGTTTGGAGGACGTGGGGGCTAGTTTGGAGGGGTAGGGGGGTGTGTGTTTTTGGGCGTGCCCCCAGCCCGCAAGCTTGCGGGCTGGGGGCGGCACCTTCCCGGCTCGTTTTCACTCGGCCCTGCGGGCTGCGGCTTAGGGCCGCCCCGTCCAGGTGCCTCACGCAGTTTGGGGGGGCGAAAAGTACTCGTTAGTCTAATCGGTTGGTTCAACTTCTAATGATGGTAGTTATATGGCAACTCGTCGGTTAAATGCTTTGACTAAGTTATTCACCAAGCGGGTTAAATAAGAGCGTGTCTAAAATTTTTAAGAACGGAGGATCAATGATTCGCTTCGCGGCTACTTTGTGGTTAAGGTTCCGGCTAGATAAGAAATTCGCTTCGCGGCTACTTCACGGTGGGCGCATAGCAGGTTGCTAAAATAGATTTAAAGCCGGACCTAATGACCCTATTCTTGACGGTCACCCGCCACGATCGGCCGTACATAATGATGTCACCTTAATCTCTCCCCCTCATCAACGCACCAAGTGCACCGCACCCTTCCGAACCTCGGTGCCACCATCGAAGCGCGTGAACTCAGCGGTCCAAACGTAGGTGCCCTGTTCCAGTCGCTTGCCGGCGTAGGTGCCGTCCCAGCCGGCGGCCTCGTCGTTGATCTTTAGATCCTTGAAATCAGCAATCAGGGCACCCCAGCGATCGAAAATCTGGAGGGTGTTAATGTTGACCACGATCTCGGGCGAACCGTAAAGCATGAAAAAATCGTTCAACCCATCCACGCGGCCGGGGGAGAAAGCGGTGGGCGCGTAAAGGATGCGCCGCTCATCAACGAATACGGGTAGGTTGGCCGTGGTGACGCAGCCGCTGGTATCGGTCACGGTCACTTGCGCGATCAAACTACCGAAGGGGCGGATCAGCGGGCGGGGGCAAGTCGCGCAGGCGAGGGTATCGCCCAGGTTGGTCCATAAATAACTAGCGATCTCGTCTTCTTCACGGTTAACCAGGGCCAGCAAACTGGTCGTATCACCCAGCCGAACTTCGGACGGGAAGGTCTCGACGGTCAGGGCCGCCGCATCGAAGATCTGGAAGCTGTCGCGGAACTCGCAACCCGCCGCATCGGTAACAACCAGTTCATAGGCACCGGTCGGCAAGCCGGTGAAACGACCCGCTGCGCCGGGAAATATTCGTCCGTCTACATTCAGGTCATAAGGGGCCTCGCCGCCCGTGATGCTGAGGATGCGGAAACTGCCGCCCACTTCGGGGCAGGGGGGCTGCATAAAACTGAGTTCTACGGCAGTCGGCCCCTCGGCAGTGACCGTCAGTCGGTCAGTGGCCGTACAAAACGATTCGGGGTGAATGGCCGTAACGGTGTAGATACCCGGCCCGCCGGCCCTTAGGTCGGGGCCGCTTCCGGCGGAAATTCCATTAGCATCGGTCCAGCTCACCTGACTTCCGGCGGGCTGGAAAGTGGCGGTAGCCGAGGTGAAATCGGCGTCGCAATCCAGGATCAAATCCCCGCCCGCCTGTACGCTCGGAGTGCGGGTATCGGCGGTGATGGTAAAGTCCGTTGTATCCCGGCAACCGTTGATTTGGGAAATGGTATAGAAGGAGTAGTTGCCGGCCACGCTTAGATCAAAAGTCGCCCCACTCTCAGCGGCCGGAGGAAGTTGACCGGCCGGAGCTACCGCATAGCGGTAATCCGAATTTGGAACGGCGCTGACCGTAACCGCCTGATCCCGGCAATTGAGGGTTCCGCTCAGGGTGAGATCGACCACCGGAGGGCTTATGTCCTGCGTCACGACAATGGTCAGGTCGCTGTTGCAACCATTATCGGTGCGGCTTACGCGGACCACGTAGTTTCCCGGTTCGCTAACGGCTAGGGTAGAGGTACTGCTGAGCGGCTGGCCGCCCGGCCCGGTCCACGCGTAAACGAGCGGTCCCACAGTATTGGTAACCGTAACGGAGAGTATTTGTCCCGTGCTGTTACAGTCGAGTACGTAGGCAGCTTGGTCGGCATTCAATTGGGGTAGGTCGCTGCTTTGCTGTACCGTGAAATTTTCCGTCGCCGTACAATTGGAAGCCGGATCGGTGACGAGCAGGGTATAGGTTCCGGCCTGACTCACGGAAAGTTGGTCCGTGGTGCCGACCACCGTTCCACTCGCATCGGTCCACTGATAGGTTACTACCACCGGATTGGCGGCGGCAGTGAGGATAAGGCTATTGGTGCCGCAGTCGAGTTGATTCAGACCGCCGATCTGGGCGGAGAGTTGCTGCCGCAGGTCATTGACCGCAAAAAAAGTGTCCCGTACGCAGCCCGCCGCGTCGGTCACGGTCACGCCGTAATTTCCGGGTTCCAGGTCGTCGGCCGCGCCGGCGGTATGGTTGTCGTTCCAGCTAAACGTGTAGGGCGCGGTGCCGCCTACGGGGATAATTTCGGCGGCTCCCAAGCTATCGCAGTAGCGGTCGCGGATGGGGCTGAGTTGCAGGCCCAGGGCGGCGCTGGGTTGAGTAATGGTAATAAAGGTATCCAACTGGCAGCCGCCCGCGTCGGTAATGGTCACGGCATAGGTGCCGGCGGACAACATACTGAAGGCACTGGTGTCCTGGCCGGGGAAGTCGGCCCAAGCAAATTCGTAGCTTGCGGTAGCTGAACCGAGATCGAGTTGCAGGCTGCCGTTCGCTTCGCCCTGGCAAGCGACGTTAGCGGTTATTACGGCCAGCGGGAAATCGGCGTCGCTCACCAGGGCGGTTTGGCCGGTGGGTTCTACCCGGCAGCCGCCGTCGGCATCGGTTACGCTGACCAGTTGATAGGTGGCGTCCTGCGTAGCGGTAAGGAAAAGGGTGTCCGTAGCACTGGAAAAGGTCTGCAGTTGGCCGTTCACCAGCACTTCCACCACGTAGTTACTCGCCCCGAATAATGGTATCGGCAAGCTAACCGGTCCGTTGCACAGCTGGTAGTTACCGCTCAGTTCCCCGCCAATGGTGACAACCTCCACCAGTACCTCCCGGACTACCTCCTGTTGACAAGCATCGGTAACGGTCACGCTAAAGGTCGAATCCCGGTCCGGGGCCACCCGGATCAGGCTATCCATAAGACCGCTACTCCAATTGAAACCGTAGTTGCCCACGCCCCCTGCCACAATCGAAGCCAGATCGACCGAATCACCCAGGCAAATCGGCGCCGGCGGCGGCGGGGCTACGGCGGTCAACTGCGGCGGGTCCACGATGAACAACTCGCTGGTGGCGGCCATGCAATTGCAGGAGTTCTCGACCCGGATGATGATATTTTCGGTGCCTTCGGCCAAGTTGTCTTCCAGGATGTCGATCAGCAGGGTAGCCGAAGCCATCCCGGCGGGGATGATAAAACTGTCGCCGATGGCTACATAATCCAAATCGGGCGTGGCCGTGGACAGGGGCGAGACGTTGAACCGGACGATCAGCGGCTGGCTTAGATCGGACGTATCCAGGCGATTGAACACCAGTTCGCCGTCGCTGCAACCCTCGAAGGGGGCATTGGTCAGGCCGCCCGCGCTCTCGGCCGTGGCCGTCGGCTGGGAAAAAGCGACCAAGCCGGCGGCAAAGGAACCGGCTTCCAGTAAAACGGCGGAGTCGAAAAAGTCGTCGTTTACGTCGGCCAGCACCATGCGCAAGTGGTAGGTCTCACAGGGGCTGACCCGGATCCCGGCGGTCAGTTCTACCGTCATGCCGTCGTACTCGATCTCGTTGACGGCTACGGGATTGGTCAGGCCGCAATTCTGGGGCAGGAAGGGATTAATATTATTGCGGTAAAATTGGGAGTTAGTGATGTGATTAACGGAGTTTACGTCCACGTTCTGCCCACTGGGAAGCTTGGCAATATTCACGCCGCCATTCGAGAATGGCCCGTTAATGCCGGGGCCGGTAACGAAAAAGGCGAACACGTCCGTATTGTCATTATTAAAGCCCTCGCAGTATTCTTCCGAGGCAAAAACGTAGCGAAAATCAATGGTATCGGTGGTGGGAGTAAAGTCAAATTCCAGCACCACGCCGTCGTAGAGCGTATTGTTACCGGCAATGATGGCCAGGTCCGGGTCCACGAACACATTGTTGTAGGAAAAACTGGTAAACGAACTCGTATTCGGCCCCTTGGCCTGCATCACCGAACCATTGGACATAATAATGCCCGAGTCAAAACCCACCGACGAGTTGCCGTTAGAGAACGTACCGATCTGGTTCGGGCTACCCGAAAACGTAGGGCCGGCCGTCTCAAAACACGACAGGTTGCGGAACACAACGTCGACGAGTTCTTCCGCATTATTATTTATGACGGGCTGAATGCCCGTTTGCGCCGCCGCAACGAAGGATACCAACAACAGCAGGAGCGCGCCCGCCAAACGAATCGTTCGGGACATGTGATTATGTTCTGGGGGTTAGCCGACGCAGGGCGTCGGAAAGAAGCCGGGCGGGGGGCGGAGCGGCTGGAAAGCGGAAAAACGTGGGGGAGGGGGGCTCGCCCGCCTGATGGATTAAGCTTAGGCGGAGTAGGGCGGCAAAGTTACTAAAATTATAGGGTTCCGCCTGATTAACAAATCAATCAAGTAGCTATATGTAATATTACTGATGTTCAAGATTATTCTGGACAGGACTTAGAGCGTGTCTAAAATTTTTAAGAACTGAGGATCAATGATTCGCTTCGCGGCTACTTCGTGGTTAAGGTTCTGGCTAGACAAAAACTTGCGCGCATAGCGGGTTACGTAAGTCAGTTTTTACGACGCCAGGTTCTTAAGTACTTGGTTATCAGGAAGTAAAAATTTAGACACGCTCTTAGAGGATGCATCCAATTTAACCGATTACTTGTCGTACTTAAACGGTAGGACTAGAGCGGAAAGAAAGTCAGATCTCCCGCACCCCCAGCCACAGCTTCCGCCACGGCCGCACCGTAATGTACGCACGTGGCCGCACTTCCCCCGCCGGCACCTCGGGCAGGAAATCAAAACGGCGTACCCAATTGAGTAGCACCAACTGCATTTCCCAGCGCGCAAAATGCGCGCCGATGCACATCCGTTGCCCGCCGCCGAAGGGCAAAAAAGCATAAGGGTGCCGCTCCGCCTGGCGGGCCGCCGCCATCCGCTCGGGCCGAAACAGTTCGGGCCGGTCATACAGCAAGGGCGAGCGGTGCACGCCGAAAATAAAGGGGGCCACCACCGTCCCTTTACTAACTTTAATATCGCCGATCATGTCGTCCTCCAGCGCAATGCGGTCGGTGATCCAGGCGGGCGGGTAGAGGCGCATGCTTTCGTCGATGACCTGGTTGAGGAAGGTCAGCCGGCCCAACTGTGCGGGGGTAGGCGCGGTGGTAGGGTCGGAGATCACGGCCGCCGCCTCCTCCCGGATACCGGCAACGGCCGCCGGGTGGTTAGATAGCAGGTGGCACGACCACGCCAGTGAATTAGCCGTCGTCTCGTGGCCGGCGGCGAACAGCACCATGATCTCGTCCAGCAGTTGCGCCTCGTCCATCGGCTCGCCCGTATCCTCGTAGCGGGCGTCCAGCAGCATCTGCAGCAGGTCGTCCCGGGGTTCGGCGCGCGCGGCGCTCGTCTACGCGCAGTTTAAATCGGTGCAGGACATCGAGGTAATAGTTCCGGTACTTCCGTTCAATCCCCAGCGTGCGGAACAGCCCCTGCAAGAACGGTACGCGAATCGGATAGATAATAAATTCCTGCACCCGGGTCACGACCTCGCTCAGGCGGGCCAGTTCTTCTTCCGAAAACCCCTCACCGAAAATGGCGCGGCTAATGATGCGAAAGGCCGTCTGGTTGGTCACTTCCTCGATTGCCACCGGCGCACCCGCACGCGCGGCCCCGGCCAGCGTCTCGGCCGCCGTCTGGCTCTCGGCCCACATGGCCCCGATCAGGGTCTCCATCCGCCCCCGCTTGAACCCCGGCTGGATCAGCCGCCGCTGGCGCAGCCAGTCCTCACCCTTGTTGGTCAGCAAACCGTGTCCTATATAGGTAGCCAATTGATCGGTCTGGATGGGCGATTTCTCGTACTTGCGCTGCTGCTTTTGCAGCACGTGCTGGATCACTGCGGGCTCGGTCGTCAGCAGGGTACGCCGCTGCCCGCCCACCTGCATCATGAAACTCGGCCCGTACTCCCGCCCAAACCGCTGAAAATTCGTCAGCGGATCATGAACGACTTGCGGTAGCCGATAAATCATTTTAGCCTGGGGCAGCGTGGGTAGCGACATAGGTAGGTTAGGGAGTAAGGAATAAAGGTAACGATTTTGGGAAATGCCCGGTTTTGCCGCCTCCGGGTCCCGATGTCCTCGTTTGCCCTATTTGTTCGGGTCCTGATTCTCGGGTCGTGACCCAGCGCACTCTTCGTCGACCGAAGGTCGGAAGCCCACGCATTACCTCATTCGTTTACGCTCTACCCTGAAAGGGCGGCCGTTGACTTTGTTGAGATTTCCGAGGACGGTTTCTTGCGCCCTCTAGCCCTCTTATTAATTGGAATTTTACGCCCCTTAGAATTGCTTGCCATAGCGAAACCCGCTAGGGTTTTAGCCCTGAAAGGGCGGCATAGATTAGCCCAGGGTGGAACCCTGGGCTTAACGCGCACCCTACGCATACCGCCGCGCCCCCCGCTAACACTGCGAAGCAGTGTTAGCGGGGGGCGCGGCGGATATTTAGAGCGGTCTCATGATCCCAGGGTTTCACCCTGGGTTGGTCTATCTCGCCCTTTCAGGGCTTTGGCGGCAAAGCAGCCTAGGATTCACCCTCAGAATCGGGTTGACTTGCTACGAAATCATTACCTCAAAGACCCAACAAAGTCAACGCCCTACCTTTCAGGGCTTTGGCGGCAAAGCCGCCTAAAAGCGGGATTGAAGTTCCTCCGCGATCTGGTGATCGCGTGCCCTTAATTTCGACCAGAGGCCGGGAGTCGATTCTTTTGCGAGGCCGGAGGCCTCGCACCGGGCGACCGGAGGTCGCGCACTACGTCATTCGTTTACGCCCTGATTATTAAGTTCTTCACTTAATCAGTCCTTCATTCCTTGAAACCCGCGTGAGGTGCCTGGACGGGCGGAGCGATAGCGACGAGTGCGCAGCACCGACCGACAGGGAGCCGGGAAGGGACCGGCCCCATCCCGCCCCGGCGGGATGGGGACACGCCCACCTGAAACTTGCCTAAATCGCAATGTCGAACAGGCTGCCCGAAAGCGCGATAATGGCTGCCAGAATGATGGCCCAGACGAAATTTTTGACCGCGAAACCGCCCATGAGCGCGTCGGCGATCTTGATGACGACGGCACTGACGACGAGGGCGATGGCCCAGGTGAGCAGGCCGAGCGTGATCCAGTCGAGGGGGCGGGCCAGGCCGCGCAGGAGCCAGCCGACGGTGGCGTTGAGCAGGGCCAGGACGACGGCGAGGATGAGGGCGTCTTTGATACCATCGAGTTGGATGCCGGATAGGAAATAGGCCGCGCCGTAAGCGATGGCGGCGACGAAGATGATCTGGATGAAGAGGCTGCCGAGGCCCATTTGGGTGACTTGGAGTAATAGATCCATGAATGCGTTGTTTGGATAAGTGGAGTAAAATGTCTCGAAATGCCGTGCGGGGCTGTCACCTTGTCAGGTAATTGAGCTACCTTTGCGGCCGAAACCAAGGCGAATGTACAACGATAACCCGACGCTGGAAGGCGTGAAGATAATTGATGAGGAACGGCAGGGCGCGGTGCTGGAAGCCGTGGCCGGCCGGGATGCCGCAGTGCTGCCGAATGGCAAGCATTTTTATATTGAGAGCTACGGCTGCCAGATGAATTTTTCGGACAGCGAGATCGTTGCGTCCATCCTGGCCGGAGCGGGCTACGGCCCGACGACGGAAATGGAGGCCGCCGACCTGATTTTGATCAATACCTGCTCCATCCGCGAGAAGGCCGAGGACACGGTACGCCGCCGCCTGCGCATTTTTGCCAAGGCGAAACGCCGCCGCCCCGGTACGCTGGTGGGCGTGCTGGGCTGCATGGCCGAGCGGCTGAAGACCAAGTTCCTGGAAGAGGAAAAACTGGTGGACCTGGTGGTGGGGCCCGATGCCTACCGCGACCTGCCCGGCCTGGTGGCCGGGGCCGAGGAGGGTGAGCGCGGGGTTAACGTGTTCCTGAGCCGCGAGGAAACCTACGCCGATCTGAGTCCGCTACGGTTGCAGAGCAACGGCGTGCAGGCCTTTATTTCCATCATGCGGGGTTGTGATAATATGTGTTCGTTCTGCGTGGTGCCCTACACCCGCGGGCGTGAGCGTAGCCGCAATGCCTTTAGCGTGGTGGCCGAGGCGACGGACCTGTACGAGAATGGCTTTAAGGAGGTGACGCTGCTGGGCCAGAACGTGGACAGCTATAAGTGGGAAAACCCCGAGACCGGGGCCGTGACCACCTTTGCCGAATTGCTGGTGCAGGTGGCCCTGGTGGCCCCCGACCTGCGCGTACGCTTCAGCACCAGCCACCCGAAAGACATAACCGATGAGGTGCTGTACGCCATCCGCGATCACGAGAATATCTGCAATTACATTCACCTGCCGGTGCAGTCGGGCAACAGCCGCGTGCTGGAACTGATGAACCGCACCTACGACCGGGAGTGGTACGAACAAAAGGTGCGCCGCATTTATGAGGTCATCCCGGATTGCGCTATTTCAGCTGACGTGATCACCGGTTTTTGCACCGAGACCGAGGAAGAGCACCGCGACACCCTGAGCGTGATCGAGATGGCGCGTTACAGCATGTCGTATATGTTTTACTACAGCGAGCGGCCCGGTACCCTGGCCGCCCGCAAGTACGAGGACGACGTGCCGCTGGAGGTGAAAAAACGCCGCCTGGCCGAGGTGATCGACGTGCAGACCGAAGTCAGCCGCCAACATAATGAGGCCGACATCGGGAAAATGTGCCAGGTACTGATCGAGGGCGATAGCAAGAAATCAGAGCTGGACTGGAAGGGGCGCAACAGCCAGAACAAAGTGGTCATTTTTGCCAAGGACGCCGCCGCCGGCCACGGCCCCGGATCGTACGTGGACGTGCGCATCACCGCCGCTACCAGCGCGACGCTACTGGGCGAGATCATTAACCAATACACCCCCGCATGATCGGAACGGACTATACCGACACCAAGGCGTGGCAACTAGCGATGGACCTGGTCCAGGACCTGATGGCCTTTGCCAGGGACCCCATCGAGGATCCCGCCGCCGAGGCATTATTTAGCGAAATTTGCGCCGTCGGGTACGCCCTGCCCGTCGACGTGGCCGGGGGCTGGAATGAGGAACCCACGGCCCGCTTCCTGGAGTACGTGAACGTAGCCCGCAATGCTACCTACGAATTGTCTACCCTGCTGGAGATCACCGAACGCCTCGGCTTCGGCGACGCCACCCGGCGCACCGACCTGCTATCTCAAACCGACCGCCTCCGTGACGCGCTGAATGACCTTCACGGTTGGTTGCACAAGCGGGTGAGTTAGCCTAAGTTACGAAACCGATATGCCAGAAAAACCTAACCTGCAAGCCGTCAAACGCCGCTACGGCATCGTAGGGCGATCCGTGAGCCTGGAAAGTGCCCTCAATACGGCCCTGCGCGTGGCGGGCACGGACCTGAGCGTGCTCATTACCGGCGAAAGCGGAACAGGCAAAGAGGTTTTTTCGCGTATCATCCACGATAACAGCCCGCGCAAGCACGAGGGATTCATTGCCATCAACTGCGGTGCCATCCCGGAGGGGACGATCAATTCCGAGCTGTTCGGCCACGTCAAGGGGGCCTTTACCAGTGCGGTAGGCGACCGTAAGGGCTACTTCGAGACCTACGATGGCGGTACCATTTTCCTGGATGAGATCGGCGAGATGCCGCTCGATACCCAGGCCTACTTGTTACGGGTGCTGGAATCGGGAGAATACATTCGCGTCGGCTCCTCCAAAACGCAACGAACGGATGTACGCGTGGTAGCCGCCACCAATGTGGATCTACAGGAGCGCATCCGTAAGGGCCGCTTCCGGGAAGACCTCTACTACCGCCTCAATACCGTACCCATCCACCTGCCGCCGCTGCGCGACCGCGAGGGCGATATTTACCTGCTGTTCCGCAATTTCGCGCTCAACTTCTCCGAGCGGCAACGAATCGAACCCGTCAAACTGGACGAGGACGCCCGCCGCCTGCTGGAACGCTACTCCTGGCCCGGCAACATCCGTGAACTCAAGAATGCCGCCGAGCAGATCGGTATCCTTTCCGAAAAACGGGAACTTACCGCCACGGACCTGGTGGAACTGTTGCCGCAACTGCTAAAGCGCAACCTGCCCGCCATCCGCCAGCAGGACCAACCGGGCGGCGGCGGTAACAACTTCCAGGAGCGGGAAATCCTCTATAAAGTCCTGTTCGACCTGCGGCAGGACCTGGGGGAAATGAAAAAACTGGTCTTTGAACTCATTCGCGGCAACGACCTGCACGTGCCCGACATGGGCAAGGTGCGCAGCCTGCAATTGCCGGGTGCCTACCCCGCCGCCGCCGCCGTGGTGGAGCAATACCGCCCCGATGACCGTGGAGACGAGGAGCTGGATTTTTCCACCGGCTACCCGGATCTGGGCGGCCCGATTACATCGCCTTATCCCCCCGTTACGGATCGTGGCTTTACCGCCGACCCCGCCCGGCCCATCATCGTGGACCACAAGGCCCGCGACCGCTACGCGGAATCGGAGGTGGTGGATGAGAACCTCAGTTTGGCCGATAATGAGCGCGAACTGATCCGTAAAGCCCTGCGTAAGCACAATGGCCGTCGCAAAGAAGCCGCCGCCGATCTGGGCATCTCGGAACGCACCCTCTACCGTAAAATTAAGGAGTACGACCTGACGGAGTAGGGAAAAGGTATTCTTGCCCCTGAGTTATTGGTTCCGCTCCTTCACCTGCAACTCCTTATAAGGCGTCGTCCCGTCCTCCTCGCGCCCGAAAACCAGGCCGGCGGCCTCGCCGATCACGATCTCGGCGGTGGTGTAGACGATATTACCGTCCAGCAGATGGCCGCCGGTGGTGGTGCCCAGGCTGTCACTGATGCTGAGGTGGAGGTGGGAGCCGGCCGTGCCCAGGGTGCCGACCAGGCTGACGATCTCGAAGTGGCCGGTTTGCCGCGTGCCTTCCGGCTGGTTGGCGTAACGCATATGTACATCGGTCAGGCTGCCGACGCAGGTCATGATCCAGCCGGCCCGGATGGCGTTGCTATCCACGAAATGCTGAATTTCCCGGCGTAAATCCTGGCCGGGTTGGAGGCGAAAAGCGTGAATTTTCATGGGAATATTTTCGTGCGGGGCGGGGGAGGAGCAGGATAGGAGGCCACCGAGTAAAACGGCGGTGAGCAGTACTTTTAGCATGGCGCGAAGGTAGGCTACTTTCGGCCCCGGGCGAACACGGGAAGCCCTTCACTTTTTAGACAAATGTATCCCGTATTGTTCACCCACAGAACTCACCACATGGCTCACTCCCAATCAGATCGCCGCCGTTTTCTCCGCGACAGCACCCGCCTGGCCGGCGGTATCTTGCTATTACCCAGCCTGCTGGGCTGCTCGCGCCCCGACCGGCCCGAAAACCGCATCCCCACCGAACCCGACCAGGGGACCGGTGCCGCGCCCCCGCCGCCCACCGGCAAACTTGGTGTTGCCCTGCTGGGCCTGGGCGGCTACAGCAAGGGCCAACTGGCCCCCGCCCTGCAACTGACCGAGCACTGCCGCCTGGCGGGAATAGTGACCGGCAGCCCGGAGAAAATTCCCGTTTGGCAGCAAAAATACGGTATTCCCGAGGCTAACACCTATAGTTATGATACCATGGGCGGGATTGCCGATAACGACGAGATCGACGTGGTATACATCGTGGTGCCCACCTCGCTGCACGCCAAATACGCCGTGGCGGCTGCCGAAACCGGCAAGCACGTTTGGTGCGAAAAACCGATGGCCATGACCGTGGCCGAATGCGACCGCATTATCGACTCCTGCAACGCCAATAACGTTCGCCTCTGCATCGGCTACCGCATGCAGCACGAACCCAATACCCGGACCGTAATGGAGTACGCCCGCACCAAGCCCTTCGGTGATATGACGGCCGTGCGCGCCGCCTCCGGCTACGCCGGATCGCCGCCCAAATCAGGCTGGCGGGCCGACCCCGCCATGGGCGGCGGCGCCCTTTACGATATGGGCGTATACAGTGTGAACGGCCTGCGCTACGCCACCGGCCTGGAACCCACCGCCGTCGTCTCCGCCCGCCGCATCGTGCCCGATCGCGTGGACGTGACCACCGAATACCAACTCCGCTTCCCCGGCGACCTGATCGGCGACGGATTTACCAGCGTGGTCGACGACGAAAACCGCCTGCGCGTAACCGCCGAGCGCGGCTGGTACCAACTATCGCCCATGCAAGCCTACAACGGCGTGACCGGCGAGCGCAGCGACGGCGTACAACTGGACCGACCCATCCAAAACCAGCAGGCCCGCCAGATGGACGACGACGCGCTGGCCATTATGCAAGAACGCCCCGTTATTGCCCCCGGCGAGGAGGGGCGCAAGGATATTCGCATCATCCAGGCAATTTTGGAGGCGGAGCGCACGGGGAAGGAGGTGAAAATATAGGCGCTGCGCGCGTATTTTGGTAGGCGGCTTCGCCGCTGGTAATTTTGTACTTTAGTATAAGCCTACACGAGTTCGAGTACGCGTAGGCCTGTACAAGTACAAAATTACCAGCACCCGCAGGGTGCCTACTAACGTACAAAATATTCAGCTACACGAGTTAGAGTACGCGTGGCTATAGCCAGTCGATACTAAAGTACGCGGCGTAGCCGCCCCCTTTTCCCTATCTTCCCCGCATATCTCGAACCTATGCACTTTCAAATCATGAAATCGCCCACCGTCTACGATGCCGTCATCGTGGGGTCGGGGGCGGGCGGGGGGATGACCGCCAAAATACTCTCCGAAGCCGGCCTGCGGGTGGCCGTGCTGGAGGCCGGGCCGGATTTCGACCCCGCCGACGCCGAGCAATCGGCCCAGATGAAGTGGGCCTATGAATCGCCCCGGCGGGGGCGGGGGAAATACCGGCCCTTCGGCGAATTCGACGCCTGCTACGGCGGCTGGGAGATCGACGGCGAACCCTACACGCACACCCCCGGCACGCAATTCGACTGGTTCCGCTCGCGCATGCTCGGCGGGCGCACCAACCACTGGGGGCGCATCAGTTTGCGCTTCGGTCCGCTCGATTTCAAGCGCAAGGACTACGACGGCCTGGGCGACAACTGGCCCATCGGCTACGAAGACGTGCGGCCCTACTACGACCGCGTGGATAAACTCATCGGCGTCTTCGGTACCCGCGAGGGCATCCCCAACGAACCCGACGGTTTCTTCCTGCCGCCGCCCAAACCGCGCCTGCACGAAATGTACTATACCAAAGGTGCCCGCGCAGCCGGCCTGCCGGTCATCCCCAGCCGCATGTCCATCCTCACCCGGCCGGTAAACAAGGACCGGGGCGTCTGCTTCTACTGCGGGCAGTGCAACCGCTCGTGCCGGGTCTACGCCGATTTCTCGTCCAGCAGCGTACTCGTCAAACCCGCCGTGGGCACGGGACGGGTAGACGTGCTGACCAACGCCATGGTCCGCGAGGTAATTACCGACAGCGAGGGACGCGCCACCGCCGTTTCCTACATCGACAAGGAAGACCGCCGCGAATACCAGGTGCGCGGAAAAACCGTGGTGCTGGCCGCTTCGGCCTGCGGCTCGGCGCGGATCTTGCTCAACAGCAAATCCGCCCGTCACCCCGACGGGCTGGCCAACGGCAGCGGCGTGATGGGCCACTACCTGCACGACTCCACCGGAGCCTCGCGCGCCGGATTCGTGCCCGCCCTGCTCGACCGCCAGACCTACAACGAGGACGGCGTCGGCGGCCTGCACGTCTACACCCCCTGGTGGGGCAACGACCTGAAACTCGACTTCAGCCGCGGCTACCACATCGAGCAGTGGGGCGGCCTCGGCATGCCCGGCTACGGTTTCCAGTGGAACGCCGTGGAAGCAATGGAAGGACTGATGCCCGGCAGCGCCAACCCCGCCGGCCACGGCCTGGGCTACAAACGCGATATGCGCCGGCTATTCGGGGCCATCGTGGGTATGAGCGGGCGCGGCGAGAGCGTGCCGCAGTTCGATAACTACTGCGAGATCGACCCCACTACGGTCGATGAATTCGGCATTCCGGTGCTGCGTTTCAACTACAACTGGACCAAACACGAGGTCAACCAGGCCCGCCATATGCAGGACACCTTCGAGGAGGTCATCGCGGGCATGGGCGGTACGCCGCTGGGCAAAAAACCCGGCGCGGACCAGAAATACGGCCTGCTGGCCCCCGGCCGCATCATCCACGAGGTGGGCACCACGCGCATGGGCGACGACCCCGCCAAATCGGTGGTCAACCGCCACAACCAGGCGCACGAGGTGCCTAACCTATTCGTCGTGGACGGCGGCCCCTTCGTCTCCCAGGCCGACAAGAACCCCACCTGGACCATCCTCGCCCTCGCCTGGCGCGCCTCCGACTACATCGTCGATCAACTCAAAAAACAAAACCTCTAGCCATGGACCGTCGTAACACCATCAAAACGCTGCTGGCCGGCACCGTGGGCACGGGCCTGCTGGCCACCGGTTGCGCCCCCGCCGAACCCGAGGCCGTTGCCGTAGATCCGCTGTTGCAGGAGCGGGCCGGGCAACTACGGGGCATGACCGCCCGGGAAAAGAAGGCCACCGAGCGGGCCTGGGCCGAGGACCGCCTGCTGAGCGAGCACGAAATGGCCACGCTCACGGCCCTGACGGCCCTCATCATCCCCAGTGAGCCGGACAGCCCCGGTGCCGTGGAAACCGGCGTGCCGGACTTCATCGACTTCATGCTCCGCGATGACGTAGATCTCGGCCGCGCCCGCGCGTGGAGGACTGGCCTGGCTGGATAATTACTGTTACCGCGAGCACCAGGCGGCCTTCATCGACCTGCCGCCGGCCGAGCAGACCGCCCTGCTCGATCTGCTGGCTTATCCCAGCAAGGAGCCGGTGCCGCACGCCCCCGGTATCGCTTTTTTCTCGTTCATTCGCAACCTCACGGCCACCGGATTTTACTCCAGCAAGGAGGGCATGGCCTACGTCGGTTACGTCGGCAACCGCGCCAATACCTGGGACGGCGTTCCGGCGGAAGTGCTGGCCAAGCACGGTTTTACGTATGATGATAAGATCACCTACGTGACCGCCGAGGACCGCGAATCACTGGCGGAATGGGATGACGAGGGAAATTTGATCGGCTAGCTTTTGGGGTGGGTCCCCGGTCGCCCTGCCGGGACGAACCGGCCGGGCTGTTCCGCCGCGCGCCTAATGGCTTGGCCCTGCGGGCTCGGTCGCTCAACGCGCCCGCCGGCTCCCATCCCTGGTCCGGTTTGAAATAAATTACTTTTAGGCCTATCGCATGAGGTGCCTGAAGGGGCGTTAGCGCACGAAGTGCCGAGCGAATAGCGAAGCCCGCAAGGGACCGACCACGCTCCCGCCTGTGGCGGGGCGTGGACATGCCCCAGCCGAAAACCAGTACGACTTCACCTCTACGCACCGGATGCAAGTGTAAGGCAGGCAGCCCACTGAGGCACCCTTGAAGCTGTTTAAACGTGTTAAGTTTTTCTTCTTTCCGCCCAGAATTAACCCTGCGGGAAACACAGAAATTCGTTACTTTGCCAGCAAGTATTTAGACGACCACACGGCCGGGGCTATTCCACCGGCTTTTTATCCTCATCTTTTCCCCTTCATTCGGCCGTGCCGGTGGGTGGGATAATCGTAATTTCATGAAACGACTCTTACTATTTTGCGTGGGCTTCCTCCTGCTCGCCACTACCGCCCGCACCCAAATTACCGAGCTATTCCTCAGTGAATATGTTGAGGGAAGCAGCAACAACAAAGCCATCGAAATCTATAACGGCACAGGTGCTGCCGTTACCTTAATGGGATACTCCATTAGAGTGTATTCGAATGGAAGTACGACCTTCAGCAGTGTCGACCTGACAATGACGGGTATGATCATGAATGAGGATGTGTGGGTGATTTCCAACAATAGTACTAATGTTGATGCCGCTATTATGACCCAGAGCGATCAGTTCTCTGGCGTTATATCGTATAACGGCGACGATGCCGTTGCACTTGTGAAAAATGGCGTAATCATCGACGTTATCGGCCAAATCGGTTTTGATCCCGGTTCTGAATGGGGCACCGGTCTCACCTCCACTGCTAACAACACCCTGGTTCGCATGCCCGGCATCATGATGGGTGATGCGGATGGAAGTAACGTCTTCGATCCTTCCATTGAGTGGATTGGATCTGTCGAGGACGACTTTAGTAACTTGGGGATGCACACGGTGGATGCCGCTCCCGCCGCCCCCGCCAACGATCTCTGCGACGATGCGGAAATTCTGAATGATGGCGTCACCATCTGTGCCAACAATGATATGTCTACCAACACCGGTGCAATAAATTGTAGCGATACCGACCTGAATGGTGATAATGGAGGCAACTGGTATACCTTTACCGGCAACGGTGCCATGGCCATCATTGATGTCACAGACGATAATTCTCAGGGAAATGGAATTGGAAATACGGAAGTCAATGTGTATACGGGTACCTGTGCCAATTTGACGTGTTTGGCGTCTAATGATGATGATTTTAGTTCTGGTTTCTCTCCTGATAGTCGGTTAACTTTTCCTACTACCTCTGGTGAAATTTATTTGGTTTATGTAGATGGAGATGGTAGTAGTCGCGGTGACTATTGCGTCACTTTGACGCTGCCTGCCCCCCCCAACATGGCCCCCGTCATCGCCGACTGCCCCGACAACGGTTTAGACCTTCTCGCTACTATCTTTGACGATACCGACGGCTGCCAGGCCGCCGTAGCGGACTTTACCGCCCAGCTTACCATCTCCGATGATAATGACGAGCTGGCCGAACTGACCATTACGCAGGACCCAGTCGCCGGAACGCTCCTTAGCCCTGGTGTGACTACCATCACGATCAACGTAACCGACACGAACGGTGAAACGACCACCTGTACCTTCGACCTGACGGTAACGGAAGAGGAAGTCACCTTCGCCAACACGCCCGCAACTCCCCTGGACGTAGAGTGCGACGCCATCCCCGCTGCATCGACCGAGATCACGGCTACGAGCAGCGTTATGCAAATCGAACCCTTCGTATTCGTCAGTGAAATCCACTACGACAACGACGGTGGTGACGTAGGTGAATTCATTGAACTGACCGGCACCGCCGGCTTCGACGTGACTGGCTACGGTATTGTACTGTACAACGGTAGCAATGGCCAAACCTACGGTACGGTCATGATGCCTACCATGAGTATCCCCGATGAAGGAAACGGCTTCGGTGCCGTTACCATCACTTACAACCCTAACGGTCTGCAGAATGGCGCTCCTGACGGATTTGCCCTGATCGACGCCGATGGGAACGTACTCGAATTCTTGAGCTACGAGGGAACGATTACCGCTGACGGCGGTCCTGCCGACGGCATGACTTCTACTGACATCGGCGTTTCCGAGCCGGGTGGCACGCCCGTTGGCCAATCGCTTCAGCGCGAAGGCAACGGCTGTTCCGCCGCTGATTACACGTTTGTCGCTCCCCAAGCGGAGTCGCCCGGTTCCATTAATGCAAATCTGACCTTTGAGGTAGACGAGTGTGCCGGAACCAATGACGTAGCGATCACCGTAAGCGAGGAAATCACTCCCGGTACCTGCGCCAATGAATTTACGATCACTCGCACCTTCTCGGCCGCCCGCGGCTGCGGGGATGACGCGACCTTCGTCCAGATCATCAACGTAATGGACAATACGCCTCCCGTTTTTGACTCCATTCCCCTGGATACGATCATTAACTGCGATGCTTTCGTAGCCGTTTCGGTAGATGTTACCGGATCGGATAATTGTGGCGGCGGCGCTGCCCCGGCGGCTCCGTTCATTAACGAGTTCCACTATGACAACACAGGAACCGACGTAGGCGAATTCATCGAAGTAGCCGGTACGGCCGGTACCGATTTGAGTGGCTATTCCCTGGTCCTCTATAATGGTAGCAACGGTACGTCTTACAATACTACCGCGCTCAGTGGCGTCATCGCCAACGAGAGTGCCGGCTTCGGTGCCCTTAGCTTTGACTACCCCAGCAACGGCATCCAGAATGGTGCCCCTGATGGTATCGCCCTGGTCGACCCCCTGGGTGGAGTGGTGTTATTCATTAGCTACGAAGGTGCTTTCTCCGCCGTCGACGGCCCCGCCGCCGGCACCATGTCCACGGACATTATGGGAATGGAGCCGGGTACCATGCCCGCCGACAACCTCTCCCTCCAACTGCAGGGAAGCGGTAACGCTTACGCAGATTTCACCTGGACCGCCGAGCCGGTGGCTCAGTCACCCGGTGCCATTAATGCCGGCCAGTCCTTTAACGGCGACCTTATCGCTACGGTAGCAGAAGTCATTACCCCCGGTGCTGACGACAATAACTTCATGGTCGAGCGCACCTTCACGCTGACGGATGCCTGCGGCAACGATAATGTGGTAGTGCAGAACATCACCGTACAGGATACCACCGCTCCGGTGATCGTGTGCGTGGGTGATACCACCGTCTCGGTCGGAACCGACGGTACGGTTGACTTTGACCCCGCCGATGCACTCTTTGAATCAGCGGATAACTGCTCGGATCTAACCGTGACGGGTAGCGAAGCGACTACCTTCACCTGTGACGATATCGTCGAGACCTTCCCATTCACGATTACCGTAGCCGATGCTTCGGGTAATGATACGACCTGCACCTTTAGTGTAGCAGTCTCCGATACGCTCGCTCCAACCGCTACGGTAACTAGCCCTACCGTTACCCTTAACGCGGGCGGTACCGCTACGCTCACCGTTGCTGATTTCCTGAGCAACGTCATGGATAACTGCGGCATTGATAATATCACGGCCTCGCGGCCGCTGGTATTCGGCTGTGATGATATCGGGGACTCCAGTGTTGACTTTGTTATTACGGACGTAAATGGCAACGCGACTACGCTGACCGCGATGGTCTTCATCAACTTCGTCGACCCGTCTTTGGGCTGTAACGGCAACATCAACATCACGCTCAACGAGAACTGCCAGGCGCTCATCGTCCCCTCGATGGTACTGGCCGGTAACCTGGTCTGCCTGGACCAGGGGCTGTTCAACGTCGTGGTGCAGGACGGTACCCCCGGCGACGGCGGCATCATCACCGGCTGCGGTGAGTACACCTACATGATCTCGACCCCGCAGACGGGCATGGTCATTCCTCCGGTCAGCGGTTTCACGGGTGCTTTCGCTCCGGCCAACTTCACGCTGAGCACGCAGGGCCTCAATCAGCCGCAACGGACGGCCACGGCCGTGTTCACCCCCACCACGCTGACGCTGGCCACCACGTCAACCGGTGCCGCTTGCGCCGATACGCTGGCCTCGACCGCGAGCTATATGTTCACGCAGGCCGGCGTGTTCACCGCCACGCTGACGCACACGACCGACGATGGAACGTTTGACGGCTTCATCGTCAAGTTCGACGGCTCGGTAACGCCCATCGACATGGACAACGAGGATGGTGGCGCCACCGTCAACCTCAACCTGACCATCGAGATCGGCGACATGCTGGTCTTGCGCGCCTACGAGCAGGACGGTTGCCTCTCCGCGCAGAACCAACTAGTGATCAGCAACCTGGTCTTCGACCAACAGGACATTCCTAACGGCATCCCGGGCTTCACCACCTGCTGGGGCACGGTGCGCGCCGAGGACAAGACGCCGCCCGCTGTGGTTCCCCCCGCCGTACCGAACGGTCCTTTCTTCTGCGACCAGCTGGAGGACATCTCGCTGACCGAGCTGCCCTTCAACGTCTCGCGCTGCTACCGCACCAACTCGGCCGGTCAGTTCATCAACGCCGTCGGCACGGTGGTCTCGGTGAATACCCTGCCGCTGGCTTTCCGCACGCGCATCCAGCGCGGCGGCGGCTTCCCCGCCGTGACGGACAACTGCTCGAACGTGCAAGTGTGCGTCAACGACGTGCTGACCTACGCTCCCGTCGACCCCGAGTGCTCGGACATCATCCTTACCCGTACCTTCACGGTGCGCGACGACGGTCCCTGTACGCTGGGCAACGGCGAGACGGCCGCTTCGGTGACCGCTTCGTATCAGATCATCTTCACCCGGCCAAGCCTGGCCGACGTGAACGGCACGACGACCTTCATCGAGATCGGCTGCAACGACGCCTCGCGCCCCTTGCTGGCCCCCAACCAGTTCGGCAACGCCAACCCCGCGCCGCTGACCACGGAGTTCCCCTCGCTGGCGACCGGATCGGGCAATGTCTTCATCACGACGGCCTTCTGCAACCTGGCCGTTACGGTGGAGGACGGACCGCGCACGACGACCTGCGCGAACACCTACAAGTTCTTCCGCACGTTCACGGTACTGGACTGGTGCGAGCCGAACGCCACGCCGCTGACCTTCCGCCGCCTGGTGAAAGTGGGTGACTTCACCGCCCCGGTGATCACGGCCCCGACCCAAGACCTGAACTTCGACGGCGTCGCCGATGCCGGACTGTTCTTCTCGACCAACGCGCTGAACTGCTCGGCCTTCTTCATCGTCCCCGCCCCGTCGGTGAGTGATGACTGCTCGGCGACGATCACGGTGCTGGCCAACATCTACCCGAACGGGGTACTGATCGCCACGCCGATCGGCAGCTTCCAGCCCGGTCAGCTGACCTCGGCCATTCCGAGCGGCAACCACGTGATCCGCTACCAGGCCGTCGATGCCTGCGACAACGTAAGCACGCTGGACGTGCCGCTGACCATTGGCGACGCGACGGCCCCCGTGGCCAAGTGCGAGGACGGGCTGAACGTCTCGATCGGCGGCGCGCCGGACGCGATGGGCATGGCGCTGATCACGACCCAGGACATCGACAACGGCTCGTACGACGAGTGCGGCCCGATCACGCTGGCGATCGCCTGCGTGGACACGATAAACGGTGAACTGATCGACCCCGTGCTGGGCTACCAGCCGACGGTTAAGCTGGACCTGCGACGATCTGGGCATGAAGCGCATCTCGCTTCGCGTCACGGACGCCTCGGGCAACGTGAACTTCTGCTGGCTGGACATCCTGGTGGAAGACAAGGCCGCCCCGGTCTGCTTCGCGCCGACGCCCCGCACGGTACTCTGCTCGGACCTGCCGTTCGACTTCCCCGCCAACGTGGGCACGGCCTTCGGCCTGGACCAGGTGAACGTGGGCGCCTTGCTCAACGACCTGTTCGGCACGCCGACGGGCCAGGACAACTGCCCCGGCATGACGCTGGAGGTATTCACGCCGACGGACCTGCGCGACAACTGCGGCGTGGGCACGATCACGCGTCGCTTCCGCTTCACGGACGCGCAAAACCTCCAGTCGCTACAGCCCTGCGTGCAGCTCATCACGGTGCTGGAGCAGCACGACTACACGATCAAGTTCCCCGGCGATTCGGACTCGGAGGACTGCGAGCTGGACCCCATCAGCCTGATCACGTTCACGGAGCGGGCCTGCGACCTGATCGCGGTCTCGGTCCACCCGGACACCTTCCAGGCGACGGCGAACGAGTGCTTCAAGATTCGCAACACGATCGAGGTGATCAACTGGTGCGAGTACGACGGCATCGAGGAGCCGATCACGCTGCCCCGCGACGCGGACGGCGACGGCAACCTGGTGGAGGACTTCTGGCTGCACGTGGTTCCATCCACGAGCCTGACGAGCATCAACGACGACCGGGCCTTTTTGGACCGCGACGGCAACCGCCTCAACGGCAATCCTTCCTACATCAACGACCTGGCGGGCTTCCCCGTGACGGGCATCGTCGATCCGACGCCTCCGATCAACGCCGACGCGAGCGGCAACGGCTACGGCACGAGCGCTCGTCGCGGTTACTTCCGCTACATCCAGTTCGTGAAGGTGTACGACGGCATCGCGCCGACGATCGACACGACGGGCAACCAGTCGGAGTTCTGCTCCTTTAACGGTGCCCTGTGTGCCGGTGACGTGGAGTTCACCTTCGACGTGGACGACGCCTGCTCGCCCGACGCGATCTCGATCGTGAGCGTGACGGTGGACCCCTTCGTGGTGGATGCCAACAACGATGGTATCATTACTTCCGTAGAATTTCAGGCCGGAACGCTACCCGCCACGGCTAACGTGTCGGTAGGTATGCAGAATGGTCAGATGGTAATTGTAGGCACTAACATTCCGATTGGTCGCCACGCGATTCGGGTGGAGATCCTGGACGGCTGCGGAAACCGCGCCGCGGTAATCTACGTATTCGAGGTGCTGGACTGCAAGGCCCCGACGCCGATCTGCATCAACGGCCTGACGGCCACGCTGATGCCCGACGGCAACGGCGGCGGCATGGCGGCGATCTGGGCCAGCGACTTTGTCGCTTCCGGTACGACCGATTGCACCCCAACCGTTGAGTTTGCGCTTTACCGGGCGGTAGATGCCGACGTAGCCGGTTTCGTGCCAAACCCATTAGATACGGGTCTGATCCTGAACTGTGACGACGACGCAACGACTATCGTACGGGTCTACGCTATTGACGGGGCAGGATTGTCGGACTACTGCACCACCACACTACTGGTACAGATTCACCAGACGACCACCTGTACCGGAAACGGTGCTAACGGCTCGATTGCCGGATTACTGGCTACCGAGGGTGGAGCAACGGTAACGGGCGCGGAAGTGGCCGTGTCGGGTTCGACCAATGAAACGATGGTGACGCCCACAAGCGGTGCGTACTCTTTCGCTCTGCCGATGGGTGGTGATTACACGATCACGCCGCAACTGGATGCCAACCACCTCAACGGCGTGTCGACCTTCGACCTGGTACTGATCTCGAAGCACATTCTGGGTATCCAGGAGTTCACGAGTCCTTACTTGATGGTGGCGGCCGATGCCAACAACAACGGCGGCATCTCGACCCTCGACCTGATCGCGATCCGTCGGTTGATCCTGGGGCTGGACGCAGCATTTACCAACAACACCAGCTGGCGCTTCTTCGAGGCGGGCGGTTCGATGGCCGAGGTACAGAACTTCAACAACCTGAACTCGAACGTAACGGGCGCGAACTTCGTGGCCGTTAAGATCGGTGACGTGAACGGTTCGGCCACGGCCAACCTGACGGGTGCAACGGCCGAGGAGCGGAGCAACGATAAGGTAGAGCTGCTGCTGGACGAGCAGGAACTGATCGCGGGCAACACCTACGTGGTGGACGTGCGCGCCGGTGACCTGGCCGGTTTCCAGGGCACGCTGCAACTGACGGGCGCCGAGCTGATCGACCTGACCCATGCCGCCGCGGGTGCCGAGCACTTCGGCACGCAAGCCGCGGACCAGGGCATGGTGACGATGAGTTTCAACGGCGAAGTAGCTATTGACGAGCAACTCTTCAGCCTGACACTACTGGCCACGGCCGACGCCGCCTTAAGCGAGGTACTGAGCCTGACCGACCGCGCCACGCGCACGGAAGGTTACTCGACCGCGGGCGACATCCGTAACCTGGTGCTGAACTTCGGTTCGACCACGGTTGCTACCGATGTTGCTTTCGAGCTGCTGCAAAACACGCCCAACCCCTTCGCCGCGAGCACGGAGATCCGCTTCAACCTGCCGGTTGCCGCCGATGCCACGCTGACGGTTCAGGACGTAACGGGTAAGGTGATATTGGTTCGTTCGATCGAGGCTAACGCCGGGTTTAACAAGACCGTGCTGTCGCGCCGCGAGGTGGGCGGTTCGGCCGGAATCCTGACGTATACGCTGACGGCGGGTGACTACACCGCCACGCGCAAGATGGTGGTGCAGTAAGCCACGACCGTCTGATTGACTGAAAAGAAAAGCCCCCGCCGATGAAAGTCGGTGGGGGCTTTTGTGTGAGGACGGAAGTAGGGTTCCGGTCCCCGGACCTGCAACGTAGGGTCCAGGTTCGCAGACCTACAATACGGGGTCCCGGTCCCCAGACCTGGTAGGTTATGATAGCTCTCTGACGTAAGGGGCGGTGATATGAGTTTGCGCGATCTGGGGATCGCGATCCTTAATACTGCGCGATCTGGGGATCGCGACGCTTTGACGGGCAATCTGGGGAGCATGACCTTTATGATAAAGTTTATCTCTATGGCTACATGCAGTTTCTATGCCCGGCCTGGAGCAGCAACATCCGGCAACTTCGTGTAATGATATTTGCAGGTTGCTCTACTGGCGGAGCAACCTGCAAGTCCTGTACCCCGAAGTCTTGTGAGGCGAGATATATTTTACACTTCGGTTATTACCGGTGAAGCTTTAGATAGGCGGGGTGAATTGTTATTTTACTTATTCATAAATTTAATATATTCCCGTTTCGTAGTATCGTAACCTCGGCAATTCAGTTTGCGTGAGGCGACTGGAGGGCCGCCGCTCGGGGGGGGCTTTGCCCTGCCCGTGCAGGCGGGTGCGTTAGCACGGAGCGAACAGCGAACCCCGTAAGGTGCCGACCCCGACCCTGGGAGGGGACACGCCCAAATCAACATTCAATTACCATCGACCTATTTGTTTATGAAGTGTTTTATTTTGTTCAGTCAACTTTTTCTGGTTATTCAACTGTCAGCTACCGATTTTTACGTTTCTGCGCTGACGGGCAATAATGCAAATGACGGTCTAAGCGAGACCACTGCCCTGCTGACCATCCAGACCGCTGCCGACCTGACGTTACCCGGTGATGTGGTATACGTAATGGACGGCACCTACGTGACGCCGTTTACTGACGGCGATGTGGTGTATATTAGCCGTAGTGGGACAGCCGCTGCCTGGATCACCTATACCAACCTGCCCGGCCACGCGCCGAAGCTGGAATTTAACGGCTGGCAGGGGTTCAAGATTGAGGGTGGGGTGAGCTACATCGAAATTTCGGGCTTCGAGATCGAGGGAAATAATGCAAACATCATGCTGAATGCCGCGCTGAACCAACCGGCCGGCTGCAACGACCCGGGTGGAAACGTGGAAGGGTTTTATAACGGCAACGGTATTACGAGCGACGGCCGCTACCAGGGGCGGAACCACCACATTTCCGTAAGGAATTGTACCATCTATAATTGCGCCGGAGCGGGAATTGCCATGATCCAGAGCGATTACATAACCGTGGAAAATTGTAATATTTATAACAATGCCTGGTACTCAATTTATGCCAACAGCGGTCTGACGCTCTACCAACTTTGGAATGCTGACGGGACGACGGGTACGCACAATGTGATCCGCAATAATTTTATCGCCAATAACGAGATGCGAGTGCCCTGGCCCGATTTTAACTGTGAATTTACGGACGGCAACGGCATCATTATCGACGATAGCCGCAATACGCAAAACGGTTCCCCGCTGGGTGTTTACACGGCCCGTACGCTGATTGAAAACAACGTGGTGAATGAAAACGGCGGCCGGGGCATCCACGTCTTCGAGTCGGATCACGTGGATATTCGCAACAATACGACCTATCAAAACGGCAGCACGCCGGAGATTGCCGACGGCGAGATAACGGCTATTTTTGCGAGTGATGTAATGGTAACCAACAACATTATGGTGGCCCGCGCCGGTGAACCGGTCAATAAAGTGAACGGCACGAATATTGAGTACGACTATAACCTGAACTTCAACTCTACCATATTCGACATACAGGGGCCGAACAGCATTAACGGACAAGATCCACTTTTTACCGACCCCGCTATGGGCAATTGGGCGCTACAACCCGGCAGCCCTGCCATTGATGTGGGCACGGCCGCTGCGGGTTTGTATGCCACCACCGATCTATACGGGCAGCCCCGCCCGCAGGGCGCGGCACCCGATATGGGGGCACTGGAGGCACCTGCCGCCGCCCTGCCGGTGGTCTATGCTCGGCCGTTGCGTGCCGAACTGACCGCTCACAAGAAGGTAGAATTGAGCTGGCGCACGGCCGCGGAGGTGGGTCATGCCTATTTTGACATAGAACATGCCACGGACGGCCGGGCATTTTCGGCACTGGGCCAAGTGGCGGCCGGGGGGGATAACTCGGACTATGAGTACGTGCACCCCGACCCACGGGCAGGCATGAATTATTACCGGCTGCGCCAGGTGGACCTGGACGGTAGTATAGCCTACTCACCAGTGGTAACGGTTGAGGTGGCGGAGGAAACAGCTCCCGAATTGTTTCCTAACCCGACACCGGACGGAAGGGTAATGCTAAGGGGCAAAACGCCCGCAGTGCTCCAGGTGTATTCCGCCGACGGGCGGTTGCTGAGGCGGGTAGCTGCCCCGAATTTTCCTTTGTTGTTGCTACCCAACGGAATGGGGATTTACCTGCTGCGCGGATTGGATGAGACTGGCCGGGAAGTATTCAGCGAGTGGGTAAGGAGGAAGTAAAGCGGTCGGCTTGAGGGGGGGAGCGTAAAGGGCGTAAGTTTTGCCCCTGCTCGGGGTGCAAACAAAAGGTCCCGGGAATAAACTTGCCTGCCCCCGACCCGGTTAACCGAGCGAACCAACCCAACTGCCATGCTAGCGACCCAAGACCCCACGATGACTGCCGCCTGGACGGCCCTGGAAATGCACGCCCACGAGATGGACACGCGGCATATGAAGGACCTGTTTGCGCAGGACCCGGAGCGGTTTGAGCGGTTTAGCCGCCGGCTGGACGGGATGCTGGTGGATTTTAGCAAAAACCTGATTACGCAGGAGACGATGGACCTGCTGCACCAACTGGCGGAGGAATGCAGCGTGGCCGAGGCGACGGAGCAACTGTTTACCGGGGCACGGATTAACCGGACGGAGGACCGCGCGGTGTTGCATACGGCCCTGCGGAACCGGGGTGCCGAGGCGGTGTTGGAAGACGGAAAGGACGTAATGCCGGAGGTAAACGAGGTGCTGGACCGGATGAAGAAATTTGCCGATCGCTTACACGCCGGCGAGCACCTGGGCTATACGGGCAAGCGGATAACGGACGTGGTGAACATCGGGATCGGCGGTTCGGACCTGGGGCCGGTGATGGTGACCGAGGCCCTGCGCCCCTACTGGGTGGAGGGGATGCAGGTACATTTTGTTTCGAATATCGACGGGACGCACCTGGCCGAGGTGCTGAAGCGCGTGGACCCGGAAACGACGCTGTTTTTGGTGGCGAGTAAGACCTTTACGACCCAGGAAACGATGACCAATGCGCGCTCCGCGCGGGAGTGGTTTTTGCGGACGGCCAGAGACGAGACGGCCGTGGCCAAGCACTTTGCGGCCCTGTCGACCAACGCCGAGGGCGTGAAGGAATTCGGGATCGACGAGGAGAATATGTTCGGGTTCTGGGACTGGGTGGGCGGCCGCTACAGCCTGGCATCGGCCATTGGGATGAGTATTGTTTTGACGATCGGGTACGATAATTTTGAGGAATTGCTGGACGGCCTGCACGAGATGGATGTCCACTTCAGGACTGCCGAACCGGCGGATAACCTGCCGCTGACGTTGGCCCTGATCGGGGTGTGGTACAATAACTTTTTCGGGGCGCAGACGGAGGCGATCCTGCCCTACGACCAGTACTTGCACCGTTTTCCGGCCTATTTCCAGCAGGGGAATATGGAGAGTAACGGCAAGAGCGTGGACCGCAATGGCCAGCCGGTGGATTATGAGACCGGCCCCGTGATCTGGGGGGAGCCGGGTACGAACGGGCAGCACGCGTTTTACCAATTGATCCACCAGGGGACGAAGCTGATCCCCTGCGATTTTATCGCCCCGGCGCAGAGCCAGAACCCGCTGGGGGAACACCACGCGATTTTGCTATCGAATTACTTTGCGCAGACGGAGGCCCTGATGATGGGTAAAACCGCCACGGAAGTGCAGGCGGAACTGCGCAAGGACGGAAAGTCGGAGGAGGAGATAAAGGAGTTGCTGCCCTTCAAGGTATTTGACGGTAACCGGCCGACGAACAGTATTCTGGTGCAAAAACTGACGCCCCGTGCACTGGGTAAACTGATTGCGCTATACGAGCACAAGATTTTCGTGCAGGGCGTGATCTGGAATATTTTCAGTTTCGATCAGTGGGGCGTGGAATTGGGTAAGCAACTGGCCAAGAAGATTCAGCCGGAATTGAAGGGTGACGGCGCGGTGACTTCGCATGATTCTTCGACGAATGGGTTGATCGGGGTGTATAAGGAGTGGCGGTAGGGGAGAAACCCGTAGTTAGTTTTCTTTGTTAATAGGATAGCAACCTTACCCGACACGATTTTCCCCGTGACGACGGTTATTAGCTTATCTTTAGCAAAATCTTGCGCCTATTTTGCTCACCTACCAAATAAAGGAATCATGACAACCACGCCCGAAAATTTGGAACGAAACTTGGATAAGAAGAAGTTGCAATTGATTGAATGGATCATTGCGCTGGAGGACGAGACTATATTGGATGAAATTTTGGAGTTACTACGTACATCAACAGCGTCAAGTGAACGAATACAAAATCCGACATCCGGTGGTAGATTGAGCGAAGAGGTCGATATTGATAAAATAGCGGAAGAACAGCAGGTCAAGCCATTGGATATGGGGTTGCTGGAACGTAACATTGCCGGAGCAGGCTTCACAGATCCGGTAGAAGAAATGCTGGCTAAAATTCGGTAATGAGGTTACTGCTTGACACTAATGTGCTCGTATTCTATATTCAGGACGGAGCCACTAAAAGATTTTTAGAAGAAGTTTATCAACCTTTTTCTACAGACAATAAGGCCATACTATCTATTGTGAGCGTGGGAGAAATCTTTTCAATGGCTGGTCAGCTAGGTTGGGGAGATAAAAAGATGAAAGTTGTAAAACAGCTATTAGATAGTTTAGTGATTGTCGAAATCAGGTACTTCGACTTAATAGAAGCCTACGCAGAAATTGACGGGTATAGCCAAGGACGGAATCCGAAGCGGCCGCTTAATCAGAGCGCGCGAAATATGGGAAAAAACGATATTTGGATAGCCGCGACCGCATTTACGTCAAAAGCAAAATTACTTACCTCCGATCATGATTTTGAACATCTGGATGGTGAATATTTTGATGTGTTGTTTTATGAAAAGAAGAAGAAAGATTGGGCGGGTGCGAAATGAATAACTACTCATTTCGCCCATCCGTCAGCCGCCTTGCCGAAGCCGCCGAGCGGGAGACAACAATGGCCCGCCCCGGCCGTTTTTATAGCCCTACCATCTCTCGTCCCTAGCTTCCGGATTTATGCCAAATTATCGTTTTTTCCTTCCCGCCGCGCTACTGTTTTTCGGTCTGCTGCTTACTACTGCCTGTACGTACACCCAAAAAATTCAGGATGGCAATATGGCCATCGAGCGGAAGCAGTATGCCGTGGCGATACCGCTGCTGAGTAAGGAATACAAGCGGGCCAAGACCCGGCGCGAGAAGAATAAACTGGCCTATCAGTTGGGTCTGGCCTACCGCGAGACCAGCAAGGAAGAAGAAGCCGCCACCTGGTTCAAACGTGCCTACGATGATGGCTTCGGCACCCAGGCCCTGGCCGAATACGCGCAGAGCCTGAAACGACTGGAACGCTACGAGGAAGCCCTGGACACCTACATCGAACTGGGCCAGGAAATCGGCAGCCCTTATGAGTACCGCAACGAGGTGAAGGGGATAGAGGCCGCGCAGCAGTGGGCCGCCTCCGACCGCAAGGAATTTACCGTCACGGAAAGTGATTTTAACTCGGCCGGGGCCGATTACGCGCCTACGCCCTTCACCAAGGGGCGGCTGGTGTTTGCCTCCGACCGGCCCGGTACCACGGGGGACGAAGAATACAACTGGACGGGCCGGGCCTTCGCCGATTTCTTCGTGGCCGATGCGGATGGGGGAAGCGCGCAGCCGTTTTCGGCCGTGATAAACTCGGACGATAACGAGGGCAGCATGACCTTTGCGGCCGACTATTCGGAGGTGATCTTTACCCGCTGTTCGTCTTCGGAGAAACGGGGCGATGCTTTTTGCCGCCTCTATTCCTCGCGCTCGGAAGACGGGGGCGATAGCTGGACCACCGCCCGCCAACTGCTCTTCCAGAAGCCCGGCATCAATTACCTGCACCCGACCCTGAGTGCCAACGGCCAGCGGCTGATTTTCAGTAGCGAACAGGAAGAAGGGTGGGGCGGCTACGACCTGTACGAGATTACCCGCATTGCCGACGGCGAGTGGGGCGAACCCGTGCTGATGAACCGCAGCCTGAACACCCAGGGCGACGAGCAATTCCCTTACCTGGATGCGGATACCCTTTACTTTGCCAGCGACGGACACATCGGCCTGGGCGGCCTGGACGTATTCCGCTCCTTCCCCATGCCGGGGGGGCGCTGGTCGCCGCCGGCTAACCTGCGGCAGCCGATCAACAGCGGGGCCGATGATTTCGGTTACGTAGTGGATCGTACTCCCGTGGCGGGCGATCCCGATCTGCTCCAGCGCGGCTACTTCAGCAGCGAACGACCCGGCGGCCGGGGCAGCGACGATATCTACCGCTACGAACGCCGCCGCCTGCCGCCCCCACCGCCCCGGGTGGACACCACACCCATCGTGTACCGCGACGTGCTGGACATCTTCGCCGTGGAACCCATCTACGAGGAAAGCGGTAACCCGAATAGCCGCGTGCTGGGCCGCCGGCCGTTGCCGGGGGCGATCATTAGCGTGAACGTGGGGGGGAAGAGCCGGGACCTGCCGGTGAACGAGGAGGGTCAACTCAGCATTATTTTGAACGAGGAAGCCGACTATGATTTCGTGGCCTCGGCCGACGGCTACCTGAAGGACGAGGATCGTTTCAGCTCGCGGGGGCTGGCGCGCGACCCCGATAACCCCACGCAGCGCTACGAACTGGAGATGGAACTGACGCCCATTATCACCGACCGGGAGATCGTGTTGCAGAACATTTACTACGACCTGGATCAGTCCTTCATCCGCGAGGATGCGCAGCCGACACTGAACCGATTGGCCGATTTGCTAAAACTCAATCCCGATATCCGTATCGAGATGGGCAGCCATACCGACTGCCGCGCCACCGACCGCTATAACGAGGATTTGAGCGGCCGCCGCGCCCAGGCCGCCGTGGATTACCTGATCCAGCGCGGTATAGCAGCCGAACGGCTTTCGGCCCGCGGCTACGGCGAGTCACAGCCCGTAACGGATTGCCTCTGCACGCGCTGCACGGAAGTGGAACACCAGCGTAACCGGCGGACGAGTTTTCGGATTTTATAGCTTTTTTGGGCGTGCCCCTTCGCCTGGCGGCTCAGGGTCGGTGCCTTACAGGCTCCCTGACGGTCGGCCCTGCGGGCTGCCTCCTGGAACATTGGTGTCCAACCCTCACCTACTCACCGGCGTCGTCACTTTCCAGGCACCTCACGCAATTGTTTGTCGATTTGCTGTATTGTAAGCATTTTATTGCCTACGTTTACCGGCCACCTCCAATTTGTCCATTGAAGCGTAAATCCGACCTCTTCGATCTCGTGCAGTCGCTTACCCGTCAGGAGAAGCGTTACTTTACGCTGCGTGCCAATGCCAGCAGTGGTAAGAATAAGCAGTACCAGGAGCTTTACGAAGCAATCTTGAAGCAAACCGTCTATGACGAGCAGGCGCTGCGCGCAACTTTCGGTAGTCGCTTACCTCCGCTCAAGCAAAGTCTTTACGACAACCTGCTCGGCGCCCTGCGGGAGTTTCGCGCGAACAACTCCCGGTCGGTGAAAATGAAGCAGCAGATAGAGGAAGCTCAATTGCTTTACGAAAAAAAGCTATACGATCAGTGCAGCGTGCGGCTTACCTCCGCCAAGCGGATCGCCGAAGAACTGAATAATTGCCTCGCGCTGCTGGAGATAAACCTGGAAGAACGAAGACTGGCCAATACGCGCATCGGCGATGAGGTAGACGATACTTCACTAACGGAATTACTGGCGGGCAAAGATGAAATTTTTCAGTGCCTATCCCACGAATTAGCGTTGCTGGACCTGCACGATACGCTGATCCGGATGGTCAGGATCGAGCAGAAGATAGACGAGGTTACTAGGCTGTCCGCAGAAAAACTACTCCAGGTAGAACCGGAGCACGGCCTGCGGGCTAAACTGCGGTTTTTCCAGTGTCGCGCGTTACTAGCCAAATCGTTCAGCGATTGGCAAACCTGCTACGAAAATTATTATGCTTGCCACCAAATCTGGCTGGCTCATCCCCTCTACCGGGAAGAAGAATTGAATCGCTACCTGAACGATTCGTTTAACCTGGCTTCAATCATGTTGCAGGTGAGGGATCACCACGGCGAAATACTTCAACTACTGGATGAGCTTAAGGCGGTGAAGCCCCGGAACGACCACGAGCAGCGGGTTTATTTTGAACGCTACATCAATCTGAGGATTCAGTTTAGCGTGAACGTCCAACCGCCGGAATCGTCTGCTGATCTGCTGGGGGAAGTAAGAAATGCCCTGACCAAGCAAGCAACGCATACCATCTCGGGGGCGACGCTTCAAATGAATACGGCCATTTTCGTATTAATGCGGGAAGAATGGCAAAAGGCGAGAGAATGGTTGCAGGGGGTCTTGGATAATAAGGCGCATTTACCGGAAGAGTATTTACTGACCGCGAAACTACTACTCCTGCTGGTAGAAGTAAACGATGACAGCGATGCCGCCGAGCCGGAGCAAGAACTGCTGTCAACGAATAGATTCCTGAAAAACCGCCAGGGGCGTTTGGCTGAACTCTGTCGGGAAGCATACGAGTTGCTGCGGCAATTTCACAAGTTGCCGGTACTGGAAGGCAGGCAAGTGTTGCGGGACAAGCAAGATACGTTCGCTACCCGAGTTGCCGAGGACATTATCGGCCTGGGCGAGATATTATCCATTTGGATCGACGCCCGCTTAGGCGAAAGAATGATTTCCGAACAGGTCGCCTACGACGAGCGCAGGAGGGGTTAGCGCAATATCACTGCAACGAACTGACTTCAGGTTCAGGAGCCTAACCCGGTTTGTAGCCACTCTTCAGGGCCACGGTAGAATTAAAGACCGGCCGCCCGTCGTCCGTACGCCCATCGGCTACATAATAGCCCTGGCGCATGAACTGGTACTGCTGACCGTCGATTGCGTCCATCAGGGCGGGTTCGCCCTTGGCAGTGGAAACGACTAGGCTGGCGGGGTTGAAGAATTCCAGGTAGTCCTTATCCTCGTGGGCCATCGGCTGCGGGTCGGTGAAGAGGCGGTCGTAGTTACGGATCTCGATGTTGATCGCCTGTTCGGCACTGACCCAGTGGAGGGTTCCCTTGGCCTTGACGCCGGAGGTGTCCTCACCACTCTTGCTTTCGGGGTAATAGGTGCAGTTGATCTGCGTGACTTCGCCGGTGGCGGGGTCTTCCTCGTGGCCCTCGCAGTGGAGGATATAGCCGCTTTTGAGCCGCACGTCCTTGCCGGGAGCCAGGCGGTAGTACTTGCGTCCCTGGGGTTCTTTGCTGTAGTCCTCGCGCTCGACGTAAAGGGTGTTGCTGAAGGGCATCTCACGGCTGCCGGCCGCCTCGTCTTCGGGGTTATTTTCCGAGGGCAACATCTCTACTTGTCCGGCGGGGTAGTTGGAAATAACCAGCTTGACCGGGTCCAGTACGGCCATGTAGCGGTGGGCGATCTTGTTGAGTTCCTCGCGGACGGTGAATTCCAGCAGGTCGATCTCTACCTGGTTATCGCGTTTGGTGACACCGGTACGGGCACAGAACTCGCGGATGGCGGCGGCGGGGTAGCCGCGGCGGCGCATTCCGGCCAGGGTGGGCATACGGGGGTCGTCCCAGCCGGTAACGAATCCTTCCTCTACCAGTTTGAGCAGCCGCCGCTTGCTGGTGATCATGTAATCCACGTTCATCCGCGCGAACTCGATCTGGCGGCTGGGGAAGATACCCAGCTTGTCGATCAGCCAGTTGTACAGATCGCGGTGGTGCCGGAATTCCAGGGAGCAGAGCGAGTGCGTGATCTTCTCGATGGAATCGCTCTGGCCGTGGGCAAAATCGTAGAGCGGGTAGATGGGCCAGGCATCGCCGGTACGGTGGTGGATGTCGTGCTTGATGCGATAAAGGACGGGGTCGCGCAGCAACAGGTTGGGATGCGCCATATCAATTTTTGCCCGCAGCACCCGTGTACCATCGGGAAATTCTCCGGTCCGCATCCGCTCGAAGAGATCACGGTTCTCGGCCGCGGTCCGGTCGCGGAAGGGGCTGTTGGTACCGGGTACGCCGATATCGCCCTTCTGTGCGGCCATGTCGGCCGCCGAGCTATCATCCACGTAAGCGAGGCCCCGGTCGATGAGTTGCAGGGCAAACTGGTAGAGCTGTTCGAAGTAATCACTGGCGTAGAGTGCCTCGCCCTGCCACTCGTAGCCCAGCCACTTGATGTCGCGCTCGATGGCTTCCACGTAATCGGTGCGCTCCGTCGTCGGGTTGGTATCGTCAAAGCGCAGGTTGGACGCACCGCCGAATTTCTTCGCGATCTCGAAGTTGATCCAGATCGCCTTGGCGTGGCCGATGTGCAGGAAGCCGTTCGGTTCCGGCGGGAAGCGGGTGAGGATACGGCCGTCGTGCTTTCCGTTGGCGATGTCTTCGGCGATGATCTCTTCGATGAAATGCATAGGTGGGGGGCGGCGGAGCCGCGTATTTTAGTAGGACGCTGCGCGTCTGGTATTTTGGTATTTTGGACTAAGCCTAGGCGTACACTGGGGGCGCTTCGCGCGTATTTTAGATAGGACGCTGCGCGTCTGGTATTTTGGTATCTTTGGATAAGCCTAGGCGTACACTGGGGGCGCTTCGCGCGTATTTTGGTAGGCGGCGTTGCCGCTGTATTTTAGTATAAGCCTGGGCGTATACTGCCGGCGTGGTTCCCCACCCGGACCTGCGGTCCGACCTCCCCAAAGGGGAGGTTCTTGTTTCGTTAAGCGCGAAAACCTCTTCTTCGGGGAGGTCGAGCCAATAGGCTCGGGTGGGGAACCACGAAACACGCGCTATTCAGTCCTTCACTCATTTAGTCATTGCCCCCCCGCGTGAGGTGCCTGGAGGGGCGTTAGCGCACGCAGTGCCGAGCGATAGCGAAGCCCGCAAGGGACCGACCCCGGCGGCAGCCGGGGGCACGCCCAAACAAAGGAATGACTAAGAGCGTATCTAAATTTTTACTTCCTGAGAACCAATCATTTAAGAACCTGGCGTCATAAAAATTGACTTACGTAACTCGCTATGCGCACAAGTTTTTATCTAGCCAGAACCTTAGATCATTGATCCTCAGTTCTTAAAAATTTTAGACACGCTCTAACTAAAAACGGGCGGAATAGGACAACAGTTCCCTACGATTCCTTTTCCTCCGGCTCGGCGATGGGGTGGATCATGTGCAGGTCGATGACCTTGGCTTCCTGGGGGCCGACGGTGAGGTAGCGCATGAAACCGCCGCTGGATTCGGCTACGTGGTGGGCAAAGCTGATGAAGTCCTTGTAGAAATAGTAAGCGACCCAGGGGCTGAGTTTGGCCAGGATGGGGTTGAGCAGGGCCAGGCGCTCGCTGAGCTGGGGCTGGCGCGTTTCCACGTCCTTGGGCATGGTGGCGAAGAGTTCTTCAAGGTGGGACAGGAAATTTTTTCCTACTTCCTCGTAGTAGGCCATGAGCTTACTGGAGTTGGTGAAACTCCGGATCTTGGCAATTTTTTTGGCGGCCTGTTTTTCGTCTTCGTCCATATTGCCGTCGGCACCGGCCACTAGGATGGTGATGAGCGGGAGGGCGTCGAAAAGTTGACGTTGTTCTGCGGGGAGAGGGCCTTGAATTCGGCTAGCATAGGTTGGGGCATTAATTTGCGGAGGCCAAAGATACGATCTCCCGCCGTTCGCCCTAACGAAAAACGCCTAACTTTCGCGCCCGTTGGGGCAGCTCGTCCCTTTCCGTTACCTCAATACCCCATGCAGTACGCTATTCTTTTACTCGTCGCCTTTGTGGCCGGTGTATTTCTGCCCCTGCAAACGGGCCTCAATACCAAGATCGGAAACACGGTGGGTAACCCCGTTTACGCGGCCCTTATTTCATTCGTGATCGGCACCATCGGGCTAGTGGTTTACCTACTCATTACCCGCGCCGATTTCGGCGGCATCCAGCGGGCCGCGTCCCTGCCGATCTATTACTGGCTGGGCGGCCTGATCGGGGCATTTTACGTGGCGGCCGTCATTATTCTGGCACCTAAATTGGGCACGGCCCTGACGTTCGGACTCACGGTGGCGGGCCAGATGCTGTTCAGCCTCTACGTGGATCATCTGGGCCTGATGGGCGTGGCCCAGCACCTGATTACGTGGCAACGGGTGGTGGGGATCATGCTGATTTTGGGCGGGGTGCTGTTGATACAGCGGTTTTAGCGCGACACCACGTAGTAAGCGCAGGTGGTCAGGAAATTGCGCAGCCAGGGTAGTTTGTTAACCAAGCCGAATTGCTGCCGCGTTTTCACGCCGAATTTATACTGATAGATGGGGTTGAAGAGAAAAAACTTCTCCCGGTCCACGTGCCAGCCGGTGCGGCGGCAGGTGGCCTCGAAACGCTCGATGCTGATGCCGGTGTCCTTTATTTCCAGCAAGGCCTCGATCTTGCCCTCGGTTTCGCCCGCCAGTTTGAGGGTACCTCGGTAGAGGGGGCGGGGCAGCAGGTGGTAGTAGGGGAGCTTGGCCGCCCACTTGTTTTCGGCCACCTGCTGGTGACCGCCAAAGGGCATCTGCCAGGGTGGGAAACCGAAGAATACCCGGCCGCCGGGCCGCAGGAAATCACCCAGCCGGCGCATGAATTTTTCCTGGTCGTGGATGTGCTCGATGACGTCCTTGAGGATGATCAGGTCGAAGGGGTCGCCCAGGTCGCGGGCGGTGTCCACGTCGTAGATGTCAGCGGAGAGCAGCGTCAAACGGCCGCTTGCCACGGCGGCGGCCTGATATTCGCGGCCGTAATCCAGCTTGGCGGCGTCCAAGTCCACGCCTACGCAGGTGTCGCCGCGCTCCAGGAAAGCCTTCAGTACCCCGGCTTCGCCACAGCCGATCTCCAGCACGCGCAGGGGCGGCGTAGCGGGCTGCAGGAACGGAATAATGTAGTCGCGGGCAATGTAGTATTGCCACTCGATGTAGTTGGAGCGATCGCGGTGAAATTCGTACATAACAGGTCTATCCTTGGTCAGCGGCCGGGGCCGCGTTCTCGTCAATGTGTTGCAGCAGGTCGTCCAGGTCCCAGGCATCGGCCAGGTCGTAGACCCCCACGCGGGTGCGGCGCAGCGCCGTTAGGTGCGCCCCGCTGTCCAGTTCGCGGCCCAGGTCGTAGGCCAGCGAGCGCACGTAGGTGCCCTTGCCGCAGTCGACCGAAAAGTGGACGTCCGGCATGTTCACGCCGGTGATTTCCAGGCGGTCCACGCGCACCTGCCGCGATTTTACCTCCACCGTTTCACCCCGCCGCGCCCGCTTGTACAGCGGCTGCCCGTCCACCTTGATGGCACTGAATACGGGCGGCACCTGTTCCAGGTCGCCCACGAATTTCGGTAGCCGCCGCGTGCACCATTTCCTCGGTGATGTGGGCGGTCGGGTAGGTCTCGTCCACCTTCGTATCCGCATCGTAGCTGGGCGTGGTTTCGCCCAGTTTCAGCGTACCGGTATACTGCTTATCCAGGCCCGTCAGTTCGGTCAGCCGCTTGGTCCATTTACCCGTGCAGAGCACCAGCAGGCCGGTGGCCATGGGGTCCAGCGTGCCGGAGTGGCCCACCTTGATCTTCTTGATGCCCAGGGCTTTTTTCAGCCGGTAGCGCACCTTATTCACCACGTCGAACGAGGTCCAGCCCTGCGGCTTGTCGATCAGCAGCATGGCACCGGCCAAAAAATCGTAGGGCGGCCCCGTCGGTTCGGTTTCCAAGTTTGTCGAGTATTAGTTGGCCGGCAAAGGTAGTGTACAATGATGGAATGGATATGGGCGTGCCCCTTCGCCGGTCGGCTCAGGGTCGGTCCCTTGCGGGCTTCGCTGTTCGCTCGGCACTGCGTGCGCTAACGCCCCTCCAGGCACCTCACGCGGGGCGGGGCGGGGCTGAATTTAATGTGTACAAATTTAGACATGCTCTGATTTAGCCGGTAGCCGTGCAAATGAAACGCTAATTCTCGCTACGCATCCTCTGAGCAACTCTATTGGTCACCTCGCCGGCCGGGCAAAAATACTCCGTGAGACTCCTTGCAAACTCCGCGTAACTCCGTGGGCTTCCTCGCCGTCCCTGTAAAGAACCCCAAACAACGCTATGGCTCAAAACCCTACCATTCCCCCCAAGGGAACTAACCCCAATCCCACTTGTTACCCCCAAGTAACAAAATTCGCCGCGTGCTTCCCCCGCCCGGCCCCTCCCCGAAAGAACGCGTCCGCAGGCCATGCAGTTAGCCCCGAAAGATATCCTTGAAAAACTTGAATTCACCAAGATCCGCGACCTGCTGGAACGCGAATGCTACGGCGAGCTGGGCCGTCGCCAGGTGGCCGCCCTCGTGCCCCTGACCGATCGCGCCCTAATCGAGCGCAAACTGGACGAGGTACTTGAATACCGCCTCGGTCTGGATGAAAAGGACAGCCCCGAACTCGGCCCTTACGAAGACGTGGCCGACGAGCTACGGATGCTCGACATCGAAGGCTACGTGCTGCCCGAGGAGGGTCTGCGGCAAATCAACCGCTTACTGGTTTATACTCGCCGCATTTTTCAGTTCTTCGGCGGCAGCCGGCGGCAAACCTATCCCACCTTATATAGCATTATCCGCGAACTGGAATTCAACCCAGAACTGAGTAAGGAAATCGAGCGGGTGATCGACGAGGAAGGAAATATCCGACCCGATGCCTCGCCGGAGCTGTCCGCCATCCGCCGCATGACCGGCAGTAAGGTGCGCGAACTGGAACGGACCTTCAAGAGCGTGATCGAGAAATTCCGCAAAAACGGCTGGCTGGCCGATACCGTGGAATCCATTCGCAACGGCCGCCGCGTACTGGCGGTGCCAAGCGAGCACAAGCGCAAGATTCGCGGCATCATCCACGATGAATCGGCCACCGGTAAAACGGCCTTCATCGAACCCGATGCCGTCATCAGTATCAATAACGATATCTTCGACCTGGAGCAGGAGGAGAAGCGCGAGATCTACCGCATCCTCAAGGAGTTGTCAGCCAAATTGCGCCCCTACAGTCCGCTGCTGCGCGTGTACCGCGACCTGATCGTGATCTTTGACGTGATCCAGGCCAAGGCCCGGCTGGCCGGCCGCCTTAAAGCAGGGAAACCCATACTAAAGAACGGTCCCCACCTGGGCATCAAGGAAGCGCGGCATCCCTTGCTGCTGCTGAAAAACCGGGGGCTGGGGAAGAAGGTCGTTCCCTTTGACCTGCAACTCTTCGGCCGCAACCGTATCCTGGTGCTGTCCGGCCCTAACGCCGGGGGTAAATCGGTGACGATGAAGGCCGTGGGCCTGCTGCAACTCATGCTCCAGTCCGGACTGCTGGTACCCGTGGCCGATGACTCGGAAATGGGGGTCTTCCAGAAAATCTTTGCCGACATCGGCGACCAGCAATCGCTGGAGGATGACCTGTCCACCTACTCCAGCCGCCTGGCCAACGCCCGCGCTTTCCTGGAAGGGGCCGATGATCAGACCCTCGCCCTGATCGATGAGTTCGGCTCCGGTACCGACCCCAAGATCGGTGGGGCCATTGCGGAGGCTATTTTGGATGAACTGCACCAGAAGAAGATCTACGGCGTCATCACCACGCACTACAGCAACCTGAAGATTTACGCCTTTAAGACCAAGGGTATCGTCAACGGCTCCATGCACTTCGATAAGGACCAGCTGACGCCCACCTATGAGTTGCACGTCGGCCGCCCCGGTTCCAGTTATGCCTTCGAGATTGCGGACAAGAGCGGCCTGCCCGGACGGGTGATGAAGTACGCCCGTCGCCGCATCGGCAAGAACGAAAATGCCGTGGACCAACTGCTGGTCGATCTCCAGCGCGAAAAACAGGAGACCGAGGAAATCCTGGCGGGCCTCCAACGCAAGCAGGAAACCCTCAACAACCTGATGCGCACCTACGAGGAACTGCACCGGGATATGGAGTTCCGCCGCAAGCGCCTCAAACTGGAAGCCAAGGAAGCCGCCCTGCAGGAAGTGGCCCAGCAGAACAAGGAACTGGAAACCGCCATCCGCGAAATCCGCGAGGCAAAAAATCTGGAAAAGGCCCAGGCCCTGGCCACGAAAGTCCGCGAGGAGCGCAAGGAACTGGCCGACAACGTCACCGACCTGCGCGAGAACATTTACTATAAGGACGCCGACAAGCAGAGCGCGACTATTACCGTCGGCGATGCGGTCAAACTCCGCGTCGGCGGGGCCACCGGCATCGTGGATTCGGTAGACCGCAAGCGCGCCATCGTCCTAGTCGGAGATATGCGGATGACCGTCAATCTCCGCGATCTCCAACCGATCAAGAACCAGATCGAGACCCGTCCCAGCCGCAGCATCACCAGCGACGTGCACCGCGTGGCCTCTTTCGAGAGCAAGCTCGACCTGCGTGGCATGCGCTACGAGGAAGCTCTCCAACTCACCGAGGCTTTCATCGACCAGGCCCTCATCGCCGGTTCCGATACCGTCCGTATCCTGCACGGCAAGGGGTCCGGCGCGCTCAAAAAAGCCGTCCATCGCAAGCTGCGAGAGTATACGATCGATCTGAAGATAAGCCATCCGCCCAAGGATAAGGGTGGGGATGGGGTGACGATCGTGGAGATCTAGGCGGCGGGCGCTTCGCGCGTACTTTTGTAGGACGCTCCGCGTCAGGTAGTTTGGTACTTTTGATCAAGCCTACGCGTGGGTGTTTGCTTCGTTCGGGCGGGCTGGTTCACCGTTTCCACAGGAGAGGTGAAGTTTTAGAAGTAGCTACTCATTCCCTTCCGTCAAAACCAAGTAATTTCCGTGCCTCATTCATCCCAATCCCTTCAATCCTTCCGTCCTTCAATCCTTCAATCCTTAATTTACCCTTACCTTTGCGCCCTCATTAAATAGGACCCCCATGCCCGCAACGCAGACCAAGACCAATTATAAAGTAAAAGACATCAACCTCGCCGCCTACGGCCGCAAGGAGATTTACCTCGCCGAAGCCGAAATGCCCGGCCTGATGACCCTGCGCGAGCGTTACGGCAAGGACAAGCCGCTGGCCGGTGCCCGCATCGCGGGTTGCCTGCACATGACGGTCCAGACGGCCGTGCTCATCGAGACGCTGGTGGCACTGGGTGCCGAGGTAACCTGGTCCAGCTGCAATATTTTCTCCACCCAGGACCACGCCGCCGCCGCCATTGCCGCCGCCGGCATCCCCGTCTTCGCCTGGAAGGGCATGAATGAGGAGGAATTTAACTGGTGCATCGAGCAGACGCTCCACGCTTTCCCCGACGGCAAGCCCCTCAACCTGATCCTCGACGACGGCGGTGACCTCACCAACATGGTCCTCGACGACTACCCCGAATTGGCGGCCGATATTCGCGGACTGAGCGAGGAAACCACCACCGGCGTCCACCGCCTCTACGAGCGCGTGAAGAAGGGTACGCTGCCCATGCCCGCCATCAACGTCAACGACTCGGTCACCAAATCGAAGTTCGACAACAAGTACGGCTGCAAGGAATCGGCCGTCGACGCCATCCGCCGCGCCACGGACATCATGATGGCCGGCAAGGTCGCCGCCGTCGCCGGCTACGGCGACGTAGGCAAGGGTACCGCCGCCAGCCTGCGCGGTGCCGGCTGCCGAGTTATTGTCTCGGAAATCGACCCCATCTGCGCCCTCCAGGCCGCCATGGACGGTTTCGAGGTCAAGAAAATGATCGACGCCGCGCCCCGCGCCGACATCATCGTGACCGCCACCGGCAACAAAGACATCCTTACCGAGCGCCACTTCCGTGCCATGAAGGACAAAGCCATTGTCTGCAACATCGGTCACTTCGACAACGAGATCGACATGGCGTGGCTCAACAAAACCTACGGCAGCACTAAGGACAACATCAAGCCCCAGGTGGATATGTACACCATCGACGGCAACGACATCATCGTGCTGGCCGAAGGCCGCCTGGTCAACCTCGGTTGTGCCACCGGCCACCCCAGTTTCGTCATGTCCAACTCGTTCACCAATCAGACGCTCGCGCAACTGGAACTCTGGGAGAACCACGGCAACTACGAAAACAAGGTCTACATGCTGCCCAAGCACCTCGACGAGGAAGTAGCCCGCCTACACCTCGAAAAAATCGGCGTGGAACTCGAAGAACTCTCCACCGACCAGGCCGAGTACATCGGCGTCACGGTCGAAGGCCCCTTCAAGCCGGAGTACTACCGCTACTAGGCTCCCTGCTTGATTTACGGAATAAAAAGCCCGCGCTGACCCTGGTTAGTGCGGGTTTTTTTGGTGGTGGTGGGGTTGTTTGGGCGTGTCGCCGTCCCTAACGGGCCGAGCACACGCTCGACCCAACACACAACAACCCACCCGCCCCGCCGTTTCTTTGCGTTTAACCCCGCCCCGCCATGCCTGATGCCGCCGCCCGCCAACGCTCCGTCCGCCTGCTGCGGTGGACGCGCACCATTCACCGCTACCTCGGTATGACGTTGTTCGTGCTCTTCGTATTCGTTTCCGTGAGCGGCCTGCTGCTGACCTGGAAAAAGAACAGCGGCGGCTACCTGCTACCAGATTCCGAGCGGGGAACCAGCACCGACCTGCACGCCTGGCTGCCCACCGATAGCCTGGCCACCCTGGCCGCCGCCTACCTCGCCCAGGAAGTATCGCCCGACCTGGACCCGAGCATCGACCGCATCGATATGCGGCCGGATAAAGGGATGGTGAAGATCGTATTCAAGCACCACTACTACGGCCTGCAACTGGACGGTGCCACCGGTGCCCTGCTGCACGTGGGCCGGCGGCGGGCGGATTTCGTGGAAAACGTGCACGACGGCAGCGTGCTGGATAATTGGCTGGGCACCGGCGGGTGGATCAAACTGATCTACTCCAGCGTGACGGGCACGGCCCTGTTGCTGTTTACGGTCACGGGTTTCTGGCTGTGGTACGGGCCAAAGCGGTTGCGGGCCGCGAAGCGGCGCGGGTAAGTGCGGGTGACGCAGTGCACGGCGACTTTGTGACGACACGGCCTTTTGCGTGAGGTGCCTGGAGGGGCGTTAGCGCACGCAGTGCCGAGCGTTAGCGAAGCCCGGAAGGGACCGGCAGCGGCCATAGCCGGTGACACGCCCGAAAAACTTCCATCCCTGTTTTCCCCCTGCCCCCGAAGGGGGTTCTATTGGTAATACCTTCTATGGTTGTTTTCCCCCTGCCCCCGAAAGGGGTTCTACTGGTAGTCCTGTAATCCTTGCCCCCGCCCGCGAACCCCGCCCCGCCCACCGGGTTAGAACGGGAAACTAACCCCCATGAATATTCAGCGCTTTCACGACGAGCAGTTTGACGTGTACTCTTACCTCGTTGCGGATGAAAAGGCGAAAAAGGCCGTGATTATCGACCCCGGCCGCAATGTGCAACCGTACCAGGATTATTTGCGGGAGAACAAACTGAGCCTGGAGGCTATTTTGCTGACGCACATCCCTTTCGGATACGCCGGCGGCTACCTGGAACTGTATTTTGCCGAAGAGGTGCGCATTCATGCGAGTGAAAAAGCGGAGGCGAATTTCCCGACCGAGCCGCTGACCGGCAACAGTATTATTCGGGTATCCGAAACCCTGCGTTTTCACGTGCAGGATACCCCCGGATTTACGGAGGATAGCCTGACCTTCTTGGCCTTCGAGGACGGCAAGGAGCAGGCACAGGCGATATTTACCGGCGGCACGATTACGGTGCAGGGCGTGGGCTATCCGGAGCCGCGCAAGGGGTTTGCTATCCTGGGCCAGAGCCGCAACGACGCGGCGGGCGAACTGTATGACTCGATCCAGAAGATCGTGAAGATGTCTCCACGCGCGGCCGTGTTTCCCGGTTTCGGCGGCGATTACCACTACAGCACCGGTGAACGGGGGGATTATGAGCAGCGCAACATCCAGGAAATACACGACGAGCACCCCGCCCTCCAGCAGCGCAATAAGGGGGCATTCGTGAAGTGGCTGCTGAAGGACGAGCCATTCGTTCCCCGCTACTACGCCGCGATGAAGGAAGCGAACCGCAACGGATTTTCCGCGCTGAGGGAAACCATCGGCAGCCTGACCCGTGACTCGAACCCGATTACCGCGGCCCCTGTCGGCCCGCGCCTGATCGACACGCGGCCCGCCAAAGATTTTCACGCCGGACACCTGTTCGGCTCCTATAACCTGGGGGAATCCGATTTTTTCGCCTTCTGGCTCGGCTGCGTCATTAACCCCGGCGAAGATATCTTCCTGCTCGCCGACGAGGAATCCGACTTTGACGACCTGCTGCTATCCGTGGCCAAACTCGGCTACGACCGTCAACTACGAGGCATCGCCCGCTATGCGGGCGGCGGGGAGATCGAGCGCGACCCCGTGCTGGACCTGAAGCACTTCAAGGAAGCGCATACTTATGCCTACACCATCGTGGACGTGCGCCCTCCCGGCCCGGCCCACCGTGATACGCGCTTTAACGGTGCCCTCAATATTCCGCTCTATGAACTGCGGGAAAAGGCCGGGTCTATTCCCCGCGACCGGCCCGTGGTGGTCCACTGCGGCGGCGGTTGGCATTCGGCGGCGGCGGCGAGCATTTTGCATACGCTGATCGGCTCGTACGTGGAGGTGTACGATCTGGGGGAGGCGATCAAGAAATTTAAAGCCTAGCGGCTGCGCCGCTAGATCACATAGCCGTCGTTCTCGATCATGTAGTCGGCCACCGTGCGGCGTAGTACCTTCACGTTCTGCGGTGGGTACTTCGTGAATCGCTTGATGCCCATCGCCAGGGTGCGCAGGAGGTCACCTTCCGTGAAACTGGCGATGGCATCCAGGGCGCACTTGGCCATGCGGCCATTGGCATCGTGGATAAAGGTGCGCAGAATGGCGTCGTAAACCTCGCTGGAATGGCTGCTCAGGCCGGTAGCACGCAGCTTTTCTACCCGTTGCAGGGTGCTTTCGGCCACCAGCAGGTCGGCCAGCATATCGGCCACGTTCATCAGCACTTCCTGCTCTTCCTTCAGGTTGATCTTGCCATCCATCTGCTGCTTCGCGGCGGCACCGGCTACCATCAGTACCAGCTTGCGGAAATCGGCGATGGCTTTTTGCTCCTGGCCGAACTCACCCGTAGGCTGGTCCATGCTGGGCATGCCGCCCAACTCTTTCTGTACGGCCCAGGCGGCATTCACCATGTCGATGCGACCGGCCATGGCGCGGCGCAGCAGCATGTCTACCGATAGCAGGCGGTTGATTTCGTTGGTGCCCTCGTAGATGCGGTTGATGCGGGCGTCGCGGTAGGCGCGCGCGGCGGTGCCTTCTTCGGAATAGCCCATGCCGCCGTGGATTTGCAGCACTTCGTCGACGGTGTAATCCAGGGTTTCCGAACCGATGAACTTCAGCAGGGCGCACTCGATGGCGTACTCGTCGGCGGCCGTTTTCTTGGCCTCGGCGAAACTGTGGCCGTCCGCCATCAGCGACTTATTCATCGACTGGATCATCTGGCTCACGCGGTAGAGCGCACTTTCGCCGGTGAAGATGCGGATCGCGATCTCGCCGATCTTGTACTTGATGGCACCGAAGTTGCTGATCGGCTGCTTGAACTGGATGCGCTCCTTGGCGTAGGCGATGCCGGTGTCCAGGCTGCGCTTGCAACCACCGATCGAGAGGGCATGGAGCTTGAAGCGGCCGATGTTCAGCACGTTAAAGGCAATCAGGTGGCCCTTGCCGATCTCGCCGAGGTAATTATCGGCGGGTACTTTTACGTTCTCGAAAAAGACCTGGCGGGTGGAACTACCCTTGATGCCCAGTTTGGGTTCTTCCGCGCCCAGGGTCACGCCCTCCAGATTGCGGGGAACGATGAAGCCGGTGAACTTGTCGCCGTCCACCTGCGCGAATACGATGAAAACATCGGCAAAGCCGCCGTTCGAGATCCACATTTTCTGGCCGTTCAGCAGGTAGTGGCTCTTGTCGTCCGCCAGGTCGGCGCGAGATTTGGCCGACAGGGCGTCCGAGCCGCTGCTCGGTTCGGTCAGGCAGTAGGCGGCCTTCAACTTGCCGCTGATCAGATCGGGCAGGAACTTGCTCTTTTGCTCCTCGGTACCGTAGTAGAGGATGGGCAGCATCCCGATGCCAGTGTGCGCGGCATAGCTGACCGTGAACGAACCCGATGAACCGCCCATCTCGTCACAGATCAGGGTATTGGTGTTGGTGTCCATTGCCAGGCCGCCGTATTCTTCCGGCATATGACTGCCCAGCAGGCCCAGCTCGGCCATTTTCTCCAGCAGGCGGGGGGCGATGTTGTCCTCCTGCTTCTCGATCTTGGCGAGGTTGGGATGGACTTCCTGGGCGATGAAATCACGCACCATGTCGCGCACCATGATTTGCTCCTCGCTAAATTCTTCCGGCATGAATATGTCATTGGCATCGCTGGCGCGGATGACAAATTCTCCTCCTTGTAAAACCTTATCGGCAGTGATCGTAGCGGGCATGGTGAGTCGCGTTTTTTGTGGTTAATAATCCGCTCCAGCGAATTTTCGCTACAAAAATAGGGCGCAGCCCCCACACTTAAAAGAATGTGGCCGACTATTTAGCGAATTTTCGCTAGAAGCGATATTTCCGGTCAGCGAACACGGCCGCGACGCGATACGATTTCCTTTAGAAACCCATCTCCCCCCGCTCATGGCCGCCTCCTTCATTATCATCTCCATCGTCTCCATTTTCGGCCTCGGTTACCTCTTTTACCGGCTCTTCCTCTACCAAAAAGCCCTCGGCCCCTTCCCCGTCAAGTGGCGGCTCATCTTGCGCAAGCGCGTCCGGTTTTACCGCAAGCTCAGTCGCGCCGACCGGCGACGGTTTGAGGAAAAAGTGCAGTTGTTCATCAACCGGGTCGAAATTACCGGTGTCAACGTAGAAATTACCGACGTGGACCGGGTACTGGTGGCCGCCGGCGCGGAAATCCCCCTCTTCGGCTTCGACCAGTGGCACTACCCCAGTCTCCAGGAGATCCTGCTATATAAAGGTGCGTTTAACCGCGACTGGCTCACCGAGGCCGAGGGCGGCACGGATACCAATCTGCTCGGCATGGTCGGTTCCGGCGGTGTGATGAACAGCATGATGACGCTTTCCAAACCGGAAGTCCGCCTGGGTTTCAAACAAGCCAACGGCCGCAAGAATGTCAGCATCCACGAGTTCGTCCACCTCCTTGACAAGCAGGACGGCGCCATCGACGGCATCCCCGAGGGGCTATTGGCCGAGGAATACATCCAGCCCTGGCTCAAGCACATGCACGCCGAGATCAATGCCATTAAGCACCGCAAATCCGACATCGACAACTACGGGGCCACCAACGAGGCCGAGTTCCTATCCGTGGCCAGCGAGTATTTCTTCCAGCGCCCCGACCTGTTCGCCGAGAAACACCCCGAACTCTACGAACTGATGTCGCGCATCTTCCGCCAGGATCCCGAGCATAAATTGGCGGAGGAGGAATTGAAGTAATTTAGGTGCAGGCCTTTTATCCGGGTGCTTAGAGCGTGTCTAAATTTTTACTTCCTGAGAACCAAGCATTTGAGAACCTGGCGTCATAAAAACTGACTTACGTAACCCGCTATGCGCGCACCACGAAGTAGCCGCGAAGCGAATTTTTTATCTAGCCAGAACCTCAAATCATTGATTCTCAGTTCTTAAAAATTTCAGACACGCTCTTAAATTGAGTTGATTTCGGGAATGCGTACTTTTGGGGGGTGTTACGGTTCCGATCTTGCGGGCGTGTCCCCGGCCAGGGGCCGGGGTCGGTGCCTTACGGGCTTCGGCATTCGCCTCGGCACTGCGTGCGCTAACGCCCCTCCAGGCACCTCACGCGCACACGTCGCTCAGGTCGTACACGCCGCTCAGGTCGAGGACCTCCAGGTCCGAGAAGTGAACGGTCATCCGTGCTCGCAACCCAGGCAGCCGGCTACGCCACCCTGCTCGGACGTGGACGTCCTCGACCTGAGTACCAGCCGGCTACGCCGCCCTGCTCGGACGTGGACGTCCTCGACCTGAGTACCAGCCGGCTACGCCGCCCTGCTCGGACGTGGACGTCCTCGACCTGAGTACGTACACGCCGCTCAGCGTATTACCAAAAGCCGACCACGCCCCATTATTCACTCATTCAGTCCCTCACTCATCCACTCATTAAAGATCAAGACCCTCGCCGCCGAACTCGGCTTTGCCTTCTGCGGCATCGCCCGGGCCGAGCGGATGCAGCCCGAGGAGGCGCGGCTGGAGGCGTGGCTCAACCAGGGCCGCCACGGGACCATGAGCTGGATGGAGAACCATTTCGATAAACGCGTCGACCCCACCAAGCTGGTGCCGGGGGCCAAGTCGGTCATCAGCCTGCTCTACAATTACCACAATCCCGATCCGCAGATCGACCCGGACGCGCCCCGCATCAGCCAGTATGCCTACGGCCAGGATTACCACCACGTCATCAAGGGCCACCTGCGTGAGCTGGTGGAGCGGATGCGCGAGCAGATCGGTGATTTTGACGGCCGCGCCTTCGTCGATTCCGCGCCCGTCCTGGAACGTGACTGGGCCGCCCGCGCCGGCAACGGCTGGACCGGCAAGCACACCCTGCTCATCCACCCGAAGGCCGGCAGCTACTTCTTCCTCGCCGAACTCATCACCGACCTGGAACTGGAACCCGACGGCCCCATCCGCGATCACTGCGGCACCTGCACCCGTTGCATCGACGCCTGCCCCACCGATGCCATCAGCCCCGAGGGCTACCTCCTTGACGGCAGCAAATGCATCAGCTACCTCACCATCGAACTACGCGAGGCCATCCCCGAAGAGTTCTCCGGCCGCATGGAAAACTGGATGTTCGGTTGCGATATTTGTCAGGAGGTCTGTCCCTGGAACCGTTTCGCTACCCGCCACAACGAACCGGCCTTCGAACCCCAACCCGAACTCCTGGAAATGACCGCCCCGGAATGGGAGGAGATGACGCAGGAGGTATTTAGCCACGTTTTCCAGAAATCCGCGGTTAAACGCGCTAAGTACACGGGGTTAAAGCGGAATATTGAGTTTCTTGCGGGAGATTTTTAGTCGGGTAGTCCATAGGTTTACTTAGAGTTTAGCGTAGAGTTGTTTAGAGTTTTTTTGCACACTAGACGGCAAGGCTAAAAAACCCTTTAGAACAATCTCCTCCCTTTGGGGGGGCGGGGGGGATTATACAAGACGTTTTACACGGCTACAGCAAGTATATACACCTTAGAGCGTGTCTAAATTTTTACTTCCTGAGAACCAAGCATTTAAGAACCTGGCGTCATAGAAACTGACTTACGTAACCCGCTATGCACGCAAATTTTTATCTAGCCAGAACCTTAAATAATTGATTATCAGCTCTTAAAAATTTTAGACACGCTCTCAAAACAACCGGCGGCTGTTACCGCCTAGACGCAAGGTGTTGCGTCGCTACGTTATCAATTTATATTTTTAATCCGTCATCATTGATCACCCGCATCGGCAAGGCTGTTTCCTGGCTTAACTTGGTTCTCATCGCCCTGGTGGTGATGGACCTGCTCCTTCGTAATCTGTTCGGCATCACGGCCAACTGGGTGGGTGAGGCGCAGTGGCACTTGTTCTCGCTGATGTTCCTGCTGGGTGCCGCCTATACGCTGCGGGAGGATCGCCACGTGCGGGTCGATCTGTTTTACGAGCGATTCTCCCCGGCCGATCGGCGGCTGACCAACCTTGTCGGCACCCTGGTTTTTCTGCTGCCCTGGGCCGGGTTGCTGCTGGTTACCGGTAGCCGCTACGCCTACCAGGCCTGGCTGGAGGGCGAGGGATCACCCAATCCGGGCGGGATTCCATATTACTGGGTCATTAAGGCGGCCATTCCGGCGGGGGCACTGCTGCTGATGGTGCAGGGGGTGCTGACGCTGGTGAAACTGGTGCGGGGTGGGAAGGATGTTGCGGTGGACTAACCGGTATTGGACATTGTATTTCCGAACGGCATTGCCGTTCGGAGACGCGAGGTATCGCGTCTCTACAATATTCCCGTCTAATTCAAACTTAACCCTCCCCCCCGTGCGTTTGGTAGCCATTACTGTGCTAACCCCATCCATTCTACTTCTCGACTCCATCACACTATGTCCTTAAAGCAAGCCGGAACCCTTCTCGAAAAAATTAGCAACCTGCAAAAAAGCATGACGCTGGACGCGGACAGTATCAGCCCCATCGAGCGGGATATTATGCTGAGCTACGTGCGTCAGCTCTACGAGGCCTACCTGGAATTGGACCTGCGGGGCGGTGATAGATCCGGTAGCGGGAATTCCTCTTCCACCCGCGCGGAAAACGGGGAGCGGGCGACGATCCGCATTTCCGACACCCCCAGTCCGGCGTCGCGGCAACCCGCTTACACGCCACCGCCACCCGCGCCCGAGTCGCAGGCCGAGCGGCGCAGCGAGCCTAGCCCCGCGCCGGCCCGGCCCAATTACCAGCCGCCCGTGCCCCAGGCAACCTATACGCCGCCCGCGCAGCCGACGCCGGCCCCGCAGCCCCGGCCTACCTATACGCCGACCTCGGCCCCGGCCGCGACTACCAGCGTCTCGCCCAAAGTAGCCGCCCTGTTTCAGGAAACGACCGGCCGCGAATTGTCCGATCGCCTAGCCAACCAGCCGGTGTCCGATCTGACCCGCGCCATGGCGATCAATGACCGCTTGCTTTACGCCAATCAGTTGTTCGCCAAGGATGGTCAGACCCTCAATACCGCCCTGTCCCAGCTCAATCAGAAGGGTTCCTTCGATGCCGCTAAGGTCATGCTCGCCGACCTGGCCGAGCAGTATGACTGGATGGATGACGAGCGGCGGGAGACAGCCGTGGCATTTATCAAACTGGTACGCCGCCGCTATGCTTAACCGGTTACCTGACCGACATCCTTTCGACTGCTAACCCTGCTTGTGAAATGAGCGATACCGTCACCATCATCCTTACCGACCGGGAGGACCGAGAGCATATCCTGGAGGCCCCCACGGATATGAACATGAACCTGATGGAGGTGTGTAAAGCCTATGAACTGCCCGTGCAGGGTACATGCGGCGGCATGGCCCTGTGCAGTACTTGCCACGTTTATGTATTGAATGATAACGACCTGCCCGCCATGGGCGAGGAAGAAGAGGATATGCTGGACCAGGCCTTTTTCGTGGAAGATAACAGTCGCCTGGGTTGCCAGTTGCGCATCACGGATGCGCTGGAGGGGCTGCGGGTGAAGTTGGCCCCGGACTGATAATAAAAGATCGAGGACCTCCCGGTCCGAGCCGGGCGGCAAAGCCGGCTGGATGTGGTGCGGGCAAGTTGGATGGTTTACATCTCGAACGTGGAGGTCTTCGACCATTGCCCGTATTACCGGCTGCGCATGCCGTCTCGGACGTGGACGTCCCCGACCATTGCCCGTATTACCGGCTGCGCATGCCGTCTCGGACGTGGACGTCCCCGACCATTGCCCGTATTACCGGCTGCGCATGCCGTCTCGGACGTGGACGTCCTCGACCTGAGCGACATACCGCCCCTGCGCCGGCAGGCGCAGGGGCACGCCCAAACAATGCACCCCCAAACGTACCCCCTACTACAAAAAGACCATCTTTTTAAACCGAAGCACGGGATAAACCGCTCTAATACCGTTATGTATCGTAGGTATGGGTACCCGCCCGCCGAATTGCCGATCAAACTACCGCCCATGCGCCAGCTTACCCTCCTTTGTTTTCTTGTTTTTGCCGCCCTCGGAACCGTCACGGCCCAGACTTCCCAGGTGACGTTTGGGAAGAACCGCGTGCAGTACAATGAGGATTTTGACGAGTGGTCGCGCTTCGAGAGCGATAATTTTATTACGTACTGGTACGGGCAGGGGCGGACCATCGGGCAGTCGGTGGTGCAGATGGCGGAGTACGATTTTGCCTACATCCAGGGGATGTTGGAGCATCGGATGAACCAGAAGGTGCAACTGATCGTGTACGCCGATATAACGGACGTGAAGCAGAGCAACATCGGCTCGGACGAGGTATTTACGCTGCCCGGCGGCAACCTGAACCGGCTGCGCGGTAGCGGCTACGTGAGTGGGTCGCGGGCCAAGTTTCTGGGCAACAAGGCATTTGTGTACTTCAACGGCGACCATACCGACCTGCGGCGGCAGGTGCGCGAGGCCGTGGCCGGGGTGTACCTGGAGAATATGCTGTACGGCAGCAACATCCAGGAGGTGGTGCAGAACGCCGTGCTGATGAACCTGCCCGACTGGTTTAAGCAGGGCCTGGTGGCCTATATGGGCCAGCCGTGGAACACCGAACTGGACGACCAGTTGCGTAGCCTAATGGCCACCGGCCGCTACGACGATTTCTTTGAACTGGCCGAGGAGTATCCCGATCTGGCGGGGCATTCGTTCTGGTTTTTCGTGGCGCGGAATTACGGTGAATCCACCGTGTCTAACCTGCTCTACCTGACGCGGATCAACCGCAGCGTGGAGAGCGGCTTTTTGTACGTGCTGGGCAGCCCCTACGAGACGGTACTCTATAACTGGAAGGAATTTTACGAAGGCCGCTTCCAGCAGGACCTGGCCGGCCGGCCGGGCCTGACCGGTCAGGAAGTGGAGTTTAAGAACCGCCGCAACTCGCCCGTAACGCAACTGCGCCTTAGCCCCGACGGGCAGAATATCCTCTATGTGCTCAATGAGATCGGCAAGGTAAAGGTCTACCGGCAAGAGATCGCCACCGGCAAGCGCGAACTCATCTATAAGGGCGGCAACCGCAATGCGTTGCAGGCCACCGATTACAGCTATCCGCTGGTGGACTGGAACCCCAGCGGGCAGGAAATAGCCGTGCTGTACGAAGTGCGCGACCGGCCCAAACTGCTGCTATACAGCCTGACCACCGGCAAAAAACTGGTAGAAGACCTGGCTCCCGGCCTCCAGCGGGTGCACAGCCTGGATTATATGGACCCCGGCAGCATGGTGCTGACCGCCACGGTGGGTGGTTTTTCCAATGTCTATACTTACCTGCCGCCCACGCGCCAGTTTCAGGCGATCACCAATGACTTTTACGATGACCTGGATGCCCGGGCCGTCAACATCCGGGGAAGGCGGGGCATCGTGTTTGCTTCCAACCGGGGCGATACGCTGGTGCAAAACCTGCGGCTGGATACGATCTTGCCGATCGCCAATTTCGACCTGTTCTATTACGACCTCCAGAACCGGACCGGTGAACTGGTGCGCATTACCAACACGCCCTTTGCCGACGAGCGGATGCCCAGTGCCATCGACACTACTTATTTCCAGTTCGTCACCAACGAGAGCGGCATCCACAACGCCACCGCCGCGCGGCTGGAAGATTACGTCCACCACTACGACCAGATCATCACGCTCACCAGTGGCGAGGAAATCCGCCTCAACGCCGATTCCACGCTGGAAAGCCTGGACACTAGCCTGATCGAGAACATCGTCATCGAACCGATCATCCGCGAGCGGGCGGTGCTTTATCCGCAGACCAACCTGCCCACTAACATTCACGCCCAGGCCACCGCGCCCCGCGCGGGCCGGCAGGCCCGCCTGTTCGTGGACGGCGGTGAGCCGCGCATTTTCGTCGATAATCTGGCCGTCGGGTCCATCGAGGAGGCGCGGCCCAGCAGTTTCGGCCGCTTTCAGCGCGAAGGGTCGGCGCAGTACCGCCGCCAGCCGCAGGCCAAGACTTCCATCACGGGGCGGCGCAGCCGCACCAACGGCGCGCTGGCGCGGCCGCTACCCTCCAACCGCCCCTCGGCACCGCCGGTCAACCTGACGCCCGATCCGGCGGAGGTGGACACCATCGTGCCGCCCGCCGCCGATTCCGTAGCAACCCCCGAGGAACCAAAGATCGACCTGGATAACTACCTTTTCCAGAGCGAATTCGAGGACGACGCGCCACCCCCGCCGCTGGGCCGCGAACCCGGGCGCGATCCCGTGGTCACCACGCCCATGGGCACGCCGCGCGACCCGCTGCCCGAACCCCGCCCCGTCGATAAGAATATTCGCGGCGAGCAAGAATACGCCCAGCCGGGCGAGGTCTACCGTTTTTTGCCCTCGCGTATCACGCCCTACCGCACCCAATTCCGGGTGGATTACGTGAAGACCACTGCCGACAACGATCCGCTCTTTGAGGGCCTCAACACCTTTGCCGGCAATCCCGACGGGTTCACGCAGCAGCCGCTGGGCATCCTGTTCAAGGGCAATGTCAAGGACCTCTTCGAGGACCACGTCATCGAGGGCGGCCTGCGCATCCCCACCAGTTTCAACGGCACCGAGTACTTCATGATCTACCACAACCGCAAAAAGCGGCTGGACATTAACTACGCCGTTTACCGCCGCAACCGCCGCCGCGACGAGGGCAACCTCCAGTTCGGTCCGCGCCGCATCGACGAAAATACCCTGCTCGGGCAGGTGGGCGTCCGTTACCCGCTCGACGTATTCCGTTCCCTGCGTGCCACCGCCACCCTGCGCCGAGACCGTGTGCAGGCACTTCCCACCGAACTCCTGGCCCTGCAGCGCAAACCTGCCCGCGACCAGCGTGTGGGCCTGCGCCTGGAGTATGTGTTCGACAACACCATCCCCGTCTCGCCCAACATCATGTGGGGCACCCGCTACAAGGTGTACACCGACGTTTACAAGGGCTTCAATTTCGACCTGAACGGCAACGAGGAAAACGAACAGACCTTCATCCCCGGTATCCTGGGCATCATCGGCATTGACTTCCGCCATTATCAGCGGCTCGACAAGTGGTCCATCCTGGCCTTGCGCGGCGCGGGCGTCACCAATTTCGGCAAACAGCAGATCCTCTACTACCTCGGCGGGGCCGATAACGAACTGGGAGCCAACTTCGGGCAGGCCGTCCCCGTGCCCACCGAGGAAAACATCGCCTTCCAGGCCCTCGCTAACCCCCTGCGCGGCTTCGACCAAAACGTCCGCAACGGTACCACCTACGTACTCGGTAACGCCGAACTGCGCATTCCCGTCTTCAACTATTTTTTCAAGCGCATCCGCTCGTCATTTATTCGCAACTTCCAGGTCGTCGGCTTTTTCGATATCGGCACCGCCTGGGTGGGCGAAGACCCCTACAGCCCCGATAATCCCGCCAATATCATCACTTACCCCGATCCCAGTATCGATAATAATTCCCCCGTTTCGGTGCAGGTCACGCGTTTCCGCGATCCCATCGTCTACGGGTACGGCCTCGGCGCGCGCACCACGCTTTTCGGCTACTTCATCCGCGTGGATTACGGTTTCGGCACGGAGACGGCCATTCGCGGGGAGGGGAAATGGCACTTTTCGCTGGGGTATGATTTTTAGGGGGTGGGGTTGATTGGTGTAATGCTTTCTCCTCGTATACTCGTACTAAAAACTACCTGCCAAGAATTTGGGCGTGCCCCGTCGCCTGGCGGCTCCTGGTCGGTTGGCTCGCGTGTGGATCGCCTTAACCCCACCCGTCGCGGAGGCACTTGACAACTCGGAGCTGCTCAATTAATAGGGTGACGGACCTGGAGTTTTATAAGGGCGATATATATTTCTACCCTCTCCGGCTTCTTCCGCCGGAACGGGGATGAGTTTTTGGCCGGCCGCCTGGAGTTGTAGGTAGGGTTGCTTTATCCGGATCCATATGGGTGATCCTGGGGGTGTCATCTGCTGCTTAGAGCGTGTCTAAAATTTTTAATAACTGATAATCAATGACTTAAGGTTCTGGCTAGATAAAAAATTCGCTTCGCGGCTACTTCGTGGTGCGCGCATAGCGGGTTACGTAAGTCCGTTTTTATGACGCCAGGTTCTTAAATGCTTGGTTCTCAGGAAGTAAAAATTTAGACACGCTCTTACCTTTGCCACTCGTCCAATCCACCCCTCATGTGCATTCGCTCGTCTTTCTGTGCCGTCCTGATCTTCTTACTCATTGCGGGCTGCGCCACGCGCAAGCCCATTACCGTTACAACTTATGATTCGAGTACGCAGCCGCAAGAGGATACTACCGGTTTAGTAGCGCGTTTTCCGGCACGCTTGTCGGAAATATCCGGTGTGGCCAGAGTGGGGGAGGACTACTACCTGCACAATGACAGCGGGAGCAAACCCGAACTATTCAAAATCAGTGCGGCCGGGGATACCCTGCACACCACCTACGTGCGCGGCGTACGCAACGTAGACTGGGAAGAGCTGGCCGTAGATGACGACTACCTCTACATCGGCGAGTTCGGCAATAACAACGGCGACCGCCGCGACCTGGGTATTTACCGCGTATGGCGAGCCGATCTGGACCGCGACACTATTTTCGTTGCCGGGTTCGTACCCATCCGCTATGCCGCTCAGACTAATTTTTTGACCCGCCCCTACCTGCATGGTTATGATTGCGAGGCGATGGTAAGCGTGGGCGATAGCCTCTACCTGTTCAGCAAAGATCACCTGGACAGACGGATGCTAGCTTTTTCGCTGGCCAAATCCGATACGGTCGCCGTGCTGAGTGCGCGTGATACCTTCGATGTGCGGGGCACCCTGAGCGGTGCGGCCTACCGGCCCGCCCTGGGCGATAAGCCGGCGATGCTAGCCCTACTGGGCTACAATTTTGGTTTACTGAAAGGCTTTCGACCTTTCGTTTGGCTATTTACTGATTTCACGGGCACGGACTTCTTCGACGGTACCGCCACCTACCACGAGTTGCCGATGAAGGAGCAGGCTGAGGGCGTCGAGTTTAATCCGGCGGGTGATCTGCTGATTGCTACGGAGGCGTCGCGTTCGGGGCGGGGCGGGTGGTTTCTGTGGCGGGTGGAGTGACGCAACGAACCCCTCCCCGCCGCCGCCGGTTTCAACCACCATGAAAATCCCCGCCGCTACCGATACCGCCGCCCTGGATGCCGCCACCACCGCCGCCCAGGGCATCACGTCCCTGCAACTAATGGAGCGCGCCGCACGCGCCTTCGTCGGTCGGTTCGTTCGGGATTTCCCCGATCCCGACCGACCCGTTTACCTTGGCTGCGGTACCGGTAATAACGGCGGCGACGGCTGGGCCGTCGCCCGCCTGCTGCACCATGAACACGGCCGACCCGTGACCGTCATCGACTGCCGGGTGGGGGAGGGAAAAAACCGTAGCGCGGACAACGCCGCCAACCGCGCCCGTGCCGGGGAATACGTGGCGATTCAAGTGGTCCAAATGGAAAAAGGCAGCGACCTACCTACCATTCCCCACGAAAGCATTTACGTCGATGCGCTCTTCGGGGCCGGGCTCTCACGGCCGCTCACGGGCTACTGGGAAACCTTTATCCAGCATGTCAACCAACAGCTGCTTACCCGCGTGGCAGTCGATCTGCCCAGCGGCCTGTTTGCGGACCGGCACACGGCAGGAACGACCTTACAAGCTCACCATACCTATACTTTCGATTACCCCAAACTGGCACTGCTGCTTCCCGAGAATGGCCGTACCGTGGGTGAACTGAGTATTTGTCGCATCCAGATCGACGCCACTGCGCTGGCCGCATCCGACAGTGAAAACTATTACCTCACTGGTCCCGAACTAGCTCCTGAGATACGCGAGCGCCGCGCCTATGACCACAAGGGTACCTTCGGCCATGCGCTACTCATTGCGGGCAGCTACGGCAAAATTGGGGCGGCCACCCTGGCGGCCCGCGCCATCCTGCGCGGCGGGGCGGGCCTGGTCACCGTCCACCTGCCCCGCTGCGGCTACGAGATCATGCAGATTAGTTTCCCGGAGGCCATGTGTATGGTCGATCCGCACCGCTACGTTTTCAGTCAGGCACCCGAATCACTGGCGGCCTACCAGGCCATCGGCGTCGGCCCCGGCCTGGGACAAGACCCGCTGACGCAGACGGCCCTGCACGATTTATTGGAGCATGCCGACAAGCCGCTGGTTATGGATGCAGATGCGCTCAACCTGCTTGGCGAGCAACCGGAGTGGTGGCCGCTACTACCGGAAAATAGCATCCTCACGCCCCACCCCAAGGAATTCGAGCGGCTCTTCGGTACGGCGAAAAATGATTTTTCCCGCCTCGATCTCCTCCGCGATCGTGCGCGGGAGCATCGCTGTATTATCGTCCTTAAAACGGGCCACACTACTATTGCCGCGCCCGACGGTCGCTTGTTTTTCAATTCCACCGGTAACCCCGGCATGGGCACCGGCGGTACGGGTGACGTGCTGACGGGCATCATTACGGGCCTCCTCGCGCAAGGTTATGCGCCCCTTACGGCCGCCCGTCTGGGCGTCTACCTCCACGGATCGGCGGGCGATCTGGCCGCTGCCGCCCTCACGCAGGAAAGCCTCATCGCGGAGGACGTGATCGGGCACATCGGTGCGGCCATCCGCGCATTGCGAACCTGATTGGTGTTACGGAACTGAATGGTGTTACGGAACTGAATGGTCTCCGAGGTAGCGTAATCCATCTCAGGGTGCGGTCGTTTCTTCACCGGAAAACGTAGCATTTGACTATCCTACTACTAAGAGCGTGTCTAAATTTTTACTTCCTGATAACCAAGCATTTAAGAACCTGTCGTCGTAAAAACTGACTTACGTAACCCGCTATGCGCGCAAGTTTTTATCTAGCCGTAACCTTAACCACGAAGTAGCCGCGAAGCGAATCATTGATTCTCAGTTCTTAAAAATTTTAGACACGCTCTAACGCGGGCGTGCCCCCTCTCCCGACAAGTCGGGAGAGGGGTCGGTCCCTTCCAGGCGCGGCTGTCGCCTTGGCCCTGCGGGCTGCCTTCCTGCGGTCGGCCCCTTCCAGGCACCTCACGCGGGTCACCGATCGGTTATTCGGGAGAAAGCAAAAGTATCATCGGCTAGGGAGATCGTGGAAACCTTACAGTGCAAACCCGATTGCCCGGCCGATCAACTCGACCACGGGTCGTACTTCCACGGTGGCGGCTTTTTCCCGTTGATAATTATCGTAGAAGATGTTCTGCGCACGGCGCGGATCGGGGCTGAGGCGCAGGCGGGACAGGTTGACCAGCAGGCTCAGGCAACGTTCCAGGCGGGTGGTGTCTTCCCAGTAATTACGAAACTTGCGTTCCAGGCGCTCGGCGGCGGCTAGCTCCAGGGCGGGGGCATCGTCCCACTTGATGTCCCAGTGCTCGATTTCCCCGGCGAGCTGGAGGAGTTTACGTTCGTCCAGGGGAGCGTCTTCGTCTAGAAGGTCTTCCAATTGGCGGTGAAGTACGAAGCGGACGGAGGCGCGGTAAGCATCGGGCAGGGGAATACTATCTTGTCGCATGGAGTCGATCAACTGATAGTTATCGTAGTAGACGTTGGCAAAATTACTTTCCGCGACGGTCAGGCTGCGTTCGACCATTTCCAGGAGAATTTTTCGCTTCTCGTCCCGGAAAAGGTGCCAGACGGAGAACGTCTCGCCGTGGAAAAATTCCTGCATGCCGGCTAGTACGCCTCCCAGGTCGCCGAGGCGAAAACGGCGAGTAACGGTCTCTTCCATTTGGGCGAAATCCGCATCGTTCAGAGAACGGGAAATGTTACCGATAATGCTCTGCTGGCCCAGGTAAAGGACCGCGAAATCCTGCTCGGCGCGGCTAAAGGTGAGTTTACTCTCGATAATGAACCGCCCGTAAGCCAGGCGGTAGGCACCGGCCTGTACAAGTTCGATACGGTCTACCCTGGCGCGATAATTGAAGAGGTCGAGCGCGGCGGGGTCGTCCTCGAACAGGGCGGAGGCAGCGAGGTGCATCCCCACCCGCAGCAGACCCACGCGGGCGGGTTTGACGGTTTCGCGGTAAGGGATACCGGCGTTGGCGAATACGTTGCTGGGCGTCAGGTCCATCATCTGCTCGAAGCGGGGGTGCAGTTGCTTGCCGGAAAGCAGTTCGCCCAAGTGGATGGCCCGGTTGGCATACTGTAAAATCTGTAGGGTCTCTATGCCGGAGACTTCGTTAAAGAACCAGCCGCAACTGGTGTACATCAGCATGGCGTGCCGCTGCATTTCCAGCTGGCGTAACAGGAGCGTCCTTTCGGCCTCCGTCAGGTTTTTCCCGCCGGTTTCGCGAAGAAGGAATCGGTCGACTGCTTCCCGGCTCCGATCTATCACCAACTGGACGTAGTTATCACGGGTGGCCCAGGGATCGGGCAGGAACCCGGCAGTACCTTTTTCGTAGATAGTGACCAGTTCATCCCGTACGTAATCCAGGGCTGCCCGTAACGGTCCCCGGAAGGTTTGGTCCCAGCCGGCCTGACCTCCCGTGTGGCAACCACAGTCGCTCCGCCACCGCTCTACACCGTGTACACAGGACCAGGAAGAATTTTCGTGAATCCGTGCCTCCCACACCGGCGGATGGAGTGCCAAGAACTCGGCGTAATTGGTGAGACGGACTCCCGACTGGTTTTCGATCGTGTCGAGGCAGGAAGCTAGTGCCATTTCTCCGCGCTTGTGGTGGTGGCCGTAGCTCTCGCCATCGGTAGCGATCTGGGCGATCTGCGGATCGGGCGAGCCGTCCAGTGTTCCGAGTAGGCGATTGGCGAGGAATTTACCCTCGTTCAGTAACCCCTCGAAAGCGACTCCCTGGGCCACCTGGCCGTCGTAGAAGAACAGGTCGATGTGCCGGCCGGAAGGTAGGGGGCAGCGGTAGGCTCGGCGGGGGTCGACGCTGCCGGGGGTATCGTACCAGCCTTCCTTGCCCTGGTAGCGTACCGCCCGGCACTGGCGTGGTGCCAGGATGGTAAATACAATACCCTCGTCCACTAATTGTTCCAGGGTAGGCGTATCCACGGCGGTCTCGGCCAGCCAGATTCCTTCCGGTCTACGTTTAAAGCGGTGCTCGAAATCCGCGATACCCCATTTGAGCTGGGTGCGCCGGTCCCGTTCGTTGGCCAGCGGCATGATCAGGTGGTTATACACCTGCGCCACCGCCGAGCCGTGGCCACCGAAACGCTCGGCACTTTTCCGGTCTGCCGTAAGGATGGCTTGGTAGGTAGCCGGGTCTTTCTGCTCCAACCAAGCCAGTAGGGTAGGGCCGAAGTTCCAACTGATGCGGGCGTAATTGTTGGTAATTCGGACGATCTGCTGTTCGGCATCCAGCACGCGGGCGGCGGCATTGGGTGCGTAGCATTCGTCGTTTACGCGCTCGTTCCAATCGTGGAAGGGGGCCGCGCTGTCCTGCACTTCGATGGTTTCCAGCCAGGCATTTTCGCGTGGCGGCTGGTAGAAATGTCCGTGAATGCAGACATATTTGGTGGTCGTTTGGTCCATGAGTGGGTGGGTCGAGGGCGCGAAGGTAATGAACAGGGTGTTGGCGGCGGACGGTACTCGACCTCCGGTCTCGCACCGGGCAACGTGTCGATGATTGATTCGGATCCCGATGACCACGTCGGGTGCGCGAAAGCGCAGCTGCATGGTACGGGCAGCGCGGACGGTACTCGACCTCCGGTCTCGCACCGGCCCACCGCGTGAGGTGCCTGGACGGTGCCCGCGAAGCGGCAGCCCGCAGGGCCGACCGTTAGGGAGCCGGGAAGGGACCGACCCCGGCCTTAGCCGGGGGCACGCCCCCTAGCTCTAAGACTCGTAGCCGATGAAGGTGGAAATCCGCTCGACCTTTACCTTGCCCTTTACGGCCGGTGAACCGTCGTTAAATTTGCCGTTGCGCAGAGCTGGTTGCCAGTTGCCGGGAGCCTCGATCGTATGGGCTTTGGTGCCGGCGTTGTAGACGACCAGGATACGTTTCCATTCATCCTTGGTGCCGGTGGCGTCAATGGTGAAGGCGACCAGGCTGGGCTGGGTGGGCAGGAAGCGGACGCGCTTGCGGACCTCTTCGGCGGTGGCGAGGCGGAAGGCGGGGTGGGCTTTACGCAGGGCGATGAGAGCTTGGTAATAGTTAAAGACTTCGGGAAAATCGGCCTTGCGCTGCCAGTCGATCCGATTGACCTCGTCGGAGAGGTTATAGGAGTTGTGCTCGCCGCCTTTGGTGCGGAGCATCTCGACGCCGGCGTGGAGAAAAGCGATGCCCTGGCTGGTGAGGACGACGGTGTTAGCGAGCAAATCCATAGCGACGATATCTGCTTCGGAAGCGTCGGGCCGCGATATTTTTAGTTTGTCGTAGAGGGTATGGTTGTCGTGGCAGGAGACGTAACTAACGGACTGCCAGGGCTGGGCAGCCCAGGCGGTGTCGGAATAGTTGACGGCACGGTAGTCGACCTGATCGTGTTGGATAGCTCCGACGACGCCGAACTTTACGGATTCTTCCATTTTCTTCGCACCGCTGACGAAACCGGTGCTTTCCTCCTCAAAAACGGACCCCTTGAGGCCGTCGCGAATGTCATCGCTGAATGCCGAGAGGCCGGGCATACGGTGGGTATACTTTTTCAGGGCACGGCGCGGTTCGGGCAGGGGGGAGTCGCCGGCCGTCCAACCCTCGCCGTAGACGAAGATGCGGGGGTCGATGGTTTCGAGAACTTCCGTGACCTCATTCATGGTTTGAATATCATGGATGCCCATGAGATCGAAGCGAAAACCATCCAAATGATATTCCCTGGCCCAGTAGGCGACGGATTCCTTGATATAGGCGCGGACCATCTCCTTTTCGGAGGCCGTTTCGTTGCCACAGGCACTGGCATCGGAGTAGGTGCCGTCAGGACGGAGGCGGTAATAATAATCCGGATATTCCTGATTGAAATTGGATTCGGCCGTTTTGCCGGTATGGTTATAGACGACATCGAGGATGACGCCGATGCCGGCCGCGTGGAGACCGGCTACCATTTGTTTAAACTCACGAACGCGAACGGCTGCGTCGAAAGGGTCGGTGGCGTAGCTTCCCTCGGGTACATTGTAGTTCTGCGGGTCGTAACCCCAGTTAAATTGCGGCCGATCGAGTTCGCGCTCGTTTACGGAAAGGTAATCGAAAGCCGGTAACAGGTGTACGTGAGTGATACCGAGTTCTTTGAGGTGGTCGAGGCCCATTTTGACCCCACCTGGTCCGGTGAGACCTTGCTCGATCACGCCCAGGTATTTTCCGGGCGTACTGGATCCGGCGGTGGGATTGATACTCATGTCACGAATATGCAGCTCATAAATGACAGCATCGTTCGGGTTGTCGATCGCGGGGCCTCGATCTCGGTCCCAGCCCGTTGGATCGGTGGTGGAGTGATCGAGTACCATGGCCCGCTCGCCATCTACCCCTACGGCCTGCGCATAGATCCCGGGAGTTTCACTGAGCCATTTACCTTGCCACTTTACGCGGTAGGTGTAGTAGGTGCCATTTAAATCTCCGGCTACTGTCAACTGCCAGCGGCCGTTTTTGGTGGCGGTCAGGTTTTCAATCGAGGGCGTCTCATCACCATCGCTACGCTGATATCGGCGCAGTTCCACGGCTTCCGCTTCAGGAGACCAGAGGCAAAATATGGTGCGTGTGGGAGAATAGTCGAGCCAGAGATCGGAAGCGATCGTTAGCGAATCGCGAGAGTTAGGGGTGGGAGAAGTCGTCATTGGATCTGTTTCCGGTGGGGCGGCGCAGTAGGCCGATAAAAGGGCTATAACCGGAAGGAGTGCTAAAAGGTGGCGCATGATCGGTAGGTATTAGTGGTACGCCGCGAAGATAATCGTTTTAGGTGGTAGACTTTAATGGATAACGGGGGCGACAAAAATACCAACTCGAGGAGCGCAAAAAAAATAAACGGCCGACTCCAGGGGGTTAGGAGTACGGCCGTTTACGTGGGGGGAGGTAAGGTAGTTATAGGTGCCATCCTATTTAAGGAATCAGTTGGGCAGCTATCTCCCTTATCAGTGTAATCAATCCATGTGTTTATCTAGCTCAGGTTAAAATTCTTTAAAAAAAGTCGGAGCCGACAGGGGGGGCATCAAACTCCGCAGTGTCAAAATAAGAAGATTGTCTCGGGGGGGAAGACAAACTTCTCAAAAACAAAAGTGGTCCCGGGGGGGGGGAAGACCACGGTAATAATATAAGGGTCAGCTCGAATGGGGGGGACTTCGATTTCTGGAAAATTGACAAGTTCGAGGGGGGGATTCGCTTGCTTTCTCCTGCTGACCATACAAAGATAGGGACTTAATTTCAGCCGGCGCGAACTTTGTTGGCGGGTTTGTAGCAGGTGTAAAAAATTTAAGTTATTGATTTTCAGTGGATTAAGTGTTGTTTTGTAGCAACTCGCGCCGATTATTTTGATACTTTGGAGCGCGAAAAAGACCGAATTTGGCCGATAAAACTGAAAAATATACATATTAACTATCCGCTATACGATGATTAGCAGGTCGTGACACCGGATAATGGATAGATTGAGTAACTGTAGCTATCACCGTTACGCTTACGGAAACGGCCTTTCCCACCATAGGAGGAGTTGCCCGATTATTCTACGTTTTAGACACGCTCTTAGAACTAGGATGCATGACCAACTGCTTAACGCTGAAGTCTTTCGGTAGCGAATCAACCAGTGCCACGATGCGCTCGGGGTTCGTATCGGATATGAATACCTGCCCGAAGGTCTCTCCGGCGAGGATAAAATCCAGTAGTCGCGCTACCCGCTGCGCATCCAGTTTGTCAAAAATATCGTCGAGTAACAGGAGGGGTAGCGTGTCACGCGTTGCCGCCAGCGAGCGGTACTGGCCCAACTTAACCGCTAGGACAAATGATTTAAGCTGGCCCTGCGACGCCTCGCGCTTCAGGGGGTATCCGCCAAGGCTGAATATCAGGTCATCACGATGAATACCGGCGGTGGTACGTTGCAGCACGCGATCTTTTTCCCGGCGGCTGCGGCATAGGCCCTCCCAGGATTCATCGGCTAGTTGGCTGCGGTATTTAAGTTCAACCGTTTCCCGGTGATCGGACAGCACGGCATAGGTATCGTGCACATACTTACCCAGCGCGGCGGTCAGTGCAGTTCGCTCCTTATGGATGTAGTTGGCGGGAGCGGCCATTTGGGCATCGTAAACTTCCAGTAATTCTTCCGGAATGGCACGGCCATCGAACTGCTTAAGTAGCGCATTACGCTGGCGGAGTAATTGATTGTACTGAAGGAGTGCACGTAGGTAAGCCGGGTCGGTTTGGCAGAGGGTATTGTCCAACAACCGCCTACGGGTTTCGCTTCCTTCGTGGACGAGTTGAATGTCGTCCGGTACGATCATTACCACCGGGTAGCGACCTACGTGGTCGGCTAGCCGCTCGTAAGCCACGCCCTGGCGTTCGATTACTTTGCGGCGTTTTTTACCCGCTTTTACCACGATTTTTTCCTCTGGCGAACCGGGTGCGGGGATGAAGGTGCCCTCCAGTCGGAAGAAATCCTCGCCATGCCGAATGGCGTAACTGTCCGGTAACCCACCCTGGTCTTTACCCATGCAGAGGTAGTAGACCGCCGCTAATAGGTTGGTTTTTCCAACCCCGTTCGGTCCCACGAAACAAGTGAGTCGATCGGGACAGTCGATGTCTCGTCGGGCATAATTTTTAAAGTTGGTGAGGCGGAAAGCGGATAAATGCATGGCTATCTTGAGAACCCAAAGGTAGGTGAACTGTTTTGCACCCGAGCGGCAGCCTGATCAGCCACCGTAAATAAGTCATCAGGCAGCTATCCAGACCGATAATCGGTCCGGGGCACCGGGATTTATCCCGGAAGGTTGTATTTTGACCCACTCATTATCTTTTATCAGCGAAAATTCGCCCATCCGCATGGCAACCATGACCAAGAAAACCAGTACGCGCCGCAAGAGTTCCTCTAAATCAACCACTTATAGTAAGGAGCAGTACCTGGAGTGGTACCGGCTCATTCTGCGTATTCGGAGGTTTGAAGAGCGGGCGTTAATGGCCTATGGTCAGCAGCAGATTCGCGGTTTTTGCCATGTTTACATCGGTCAGGAAGCAATTTCGGCCGGCTTGGAAAGCGCCTTAACCAAGGAAGACGGTATCGTTACCGCCTACCGCCAGCACGGCATTGCCCTGGGGCGCGGAGTAACCATGCGTGAGGCCATGGCCGAATTATTCGGCCGGGCTACCGGAATCGTGAAGGGCAAGGGTGGTTCCATGCACTTCTTTAGTAAGGAAAATAAATATTTTGGGGGCAACGGTATCGTGGGCGCGCAGATCCCCATCGGTGCCGGCATCGCTTTTGCCGAGCAATACAAGGGTACGAATAACCTCTGCGTTACGATGTTCGGCGATGGCGCGGCCCGCCAGGGTGCCTTGCATGAGGCATTTAATATGTCGATGACCTGGAAACTCCCCGTTCTTTACATCTGTGAAAACAATGGTTACGCCATGGGAACTTCCGTCGAGCGGACGTCCAACGTAACCGATATGGCTAAACTCGGCCTCAGCTACGAAATGCCCACCGAGTCCGTGGATGGTATGGACCCCGCCGCCGTCCATGAAGCCGTGAGCCGCGCCGCCGAGCACATCCGCGCCGGTAAAGGACCCTACTACCTGGAAATTCGTACCTATCGCTACAAGGGTCACTCCGTCTCGGACCCCGCTAACTACCGCGAAAAGGATGAAGTAAAATCTTTTCAGGAACGCGATCCCATGAAAGTGACCGAAGCTCGCTTACTCGAACTGGGTTATGCCACCGAAGACGAGATCAAGAACATTAAGTCCGAGGTCAAGAAAGAAGTAGAAGACGCGGTTAAGTTTGCCGACGAGTCGCCCTATCCCGAAGGAAAAGACCTCTACACGGACAATTACCACGAGGCGGATTACCCCTACCTGACGTAGGTGGCAGGATCATTTATTTAATGCCGGGGTCAAATATCACGGGGGAAGCAAACACGCGACCCCCGCTACGACTTTTATGGGTGCCGACGACTAAGCGGGATAATCCGGTGAGTGTTTTGTCGGAACAATAAAAGATCATGACCATTTACGGTAACCTATCACTTTGCGTTCTGGCACTGCTCCTGGCAACCGCCTGTAGCCCGAAAGTATCGAGCGAGGAAAAAGAAATTATTAGCGAATCCGGCCCCGATCGCGTCACCACGGCCATCGGACCGCTGGAGTTACCCGCTCCCTACGCCACCGAATCGGCGGTTAAAGTAAGTAAAGTTGTCGGCTGGCCCGAAGGAATTACACCACGCGCCCCGGCCGGCTTTACGGTGACGCGTTATGCTGACAAATTGGAGAATCCCCGTACCACCTACGAGGGACCTAATGGCGACCTGTTTGTCGTCGAATCCAACACCCGCTCTAGTGCTAACCGTATCACCCTGCTGCGCGACACCGATCAAGATGGTATGCCTGACGAGCGTCACGAGTTCGCTACCGACCTCGATCAGCCCTTTGGTATGCTCATCATGGACGGCTATTTCTACATCGCCAATACCGGCGAGACCCTACGCTATCCGTACAAGATCGGCGATACCAAACTGACCGGCACCGGCCGGAAGATTCTCGCCACCCCGCCCCAGGGCTACAACAACCACTGGACGCGCAACCTGCTGGCGGGTCGCGACGGCAAGAAAATCTACGTTTCCGTCGGTTCGGGCAGCAACGTGGGCGAGAACGGCATGGAAAACGAAACCAACCGTGCCATGATCCTGGAGATCAACCCCGATGGCAGCGAAATGCGCCAGTTCGCTACCGGCCTGCGTAATCCCGTGGGCATGGACTGGAATCCCGCCAACGGTGAACTCTGGACGGCCGTCAACGAACGAGATAAACTGGGCGACGAACTAGTGCCCGACTACGCCACCAGCGTCAAGGAAGGAGCTTTCTACGGCTGGCCCTACTCTTACTACGGCCAATTACCCGACCCCCGCTGGAAGGACGACCCGCACCCCGCAATGGTCGCCAAAGCCGTTATGCCGGACGTTCCCCTCGGTGCCCACACGGCCAGCCTCGGCCTCGCGTTCTACCCCGGCGACAAGTTCGGCGGCAAGTACCGCAACGGGATGTTCATCGGCCAGCACGGCTCCTGGAACCGCTCCAATTTCAGCGGCTACAAGGTAGTTTTCGTTCCCTTCAAAAGCGGCAAGCCCGGCCAACCGGAAGATTTCCTCACCGGTTTCATCGCCCCCGAAGACGGCAGCAAGGTCTACGGCCGCCCCGTCGGCGTCACCGTCAACCAACGTGGCGATCTGCTGGTAGCCGACGATTCATCCGGCATCATCTGGCGCGTCAGCCAGGGCATGACTAAGTAAGCATGGAATCGGTGGAATTGAAAATTTCCAGTTGACGCTTCAGGCGGAGAGCGTGTTTATTAAACTACGTACTACCTGACTATGTACTACGTACTTAAATAATAAGCTGGGCGTGTCCCCTCCCTGGCGGTCGGGGTCGGTCCCTTACCGGCTCGCTATCGCTCGGTGCTTCGCACTCCACCGCTGCGCGGATGGCCCGTCCAGGCACCTCACGCGGGATTAAGAGCGTGTCTAAATTTTTACTTCCTGAGAACCAAGCATTTAAGAACCTGGCGTCATAAAAACTGACTTACGTAACCCGCTATGCGTGCAAGTTTTTATCTAGCCAGAACCTTAACCACGAAGTAGCCGCGAAGCGAATCATTGATCCTCAGTTCTTAAAAATTTTAGACACGCTCTTAGAGGTATTACTTACCGAGTAATCGTCCCCCGACTCGGAGCGGGAACACCTAAACGATTTAGCCGGTAAATTAGCCATTGCAACAAGCTTTTGCGCACCTAGGCCGTAACAAAGCGTTAGCGGGAGGAAATAATCAGCGTACCCCTAAATCACTTTGCTATGAAATTCTTCCTGGTTACCTTCTTGTTCCTCTTCCTTTTTGCCTGCTCGGAAGGAGAAAACCCCGCCACCGCCCCTGCCCCCGCCGACGAACCGATGGCAAGCGAGTCCGCTGCCCCGGCCGCGTCAACCACCCCGTCCGCCACCATAAACGTTGATGCGGAAGCCTGTGAGTTTTTCTCCACCGACGAGATCGCGGCACTATTCGGTGACCGGGTCACCAGTGTCAGTTACCAGGAACCCCTGGCCGGTCAGAAGTACTGTCAGAAGATTTATAACCTCATCCTCGCCGATGGTCAGCCGATGCGGCTCCTGTTCAAAATCAGCCCTAGTTCCCCGAAGGGAATTGAGCGAGAGATTGCCCAGTTCGAGAAAAATGCGGTGGATATTCCGGGGTTAATGAAGCACGAAATGGCTGCGGACGGCCAGACGCACATCGGTACGCACGTCAGCCAGCGCCGACTCTATATCCTGCGCTCCGGCATGAACGGACTGGTCACGCTAGGTTACGATCAGCGGGGTTCGCAAGCAGCCGCAACACCCGAGAAGTCGGAAGAACAACGGCAAATGGGCATCATGCTGATAAATGAATACATCAAGCGGAAATTGCTCTAGCTCAGGTGGAATACGTCCACGTCCGAGATGTGAGCTGTCCTACGTGCTCGTACCACGAGCGGCCGGCTACGCCGCCCTGCTCGGATCTGAAAGTTCTCGACCTGTAATGAAAAAGCCCCGCCGATCAAAGATCGGCGGGGCTTTTTAGCATAACGAGTTGATCGCGGATCAACCACCAAGGTAGTGCTTCAACAGCTTGCTGCGGCTGGCCGAGCGGAGCTTATTGATCGCCTTATCCTTAATCTGGCGAACGCGCTCGCGGGTAAGCCCGAATTTCTCGCCGATATCTTCGAGGGACATGGGATGTTCCACGCCGATACCGTAGTAGAGCTTGATCACGTCGCACTGGCGCTCGGTCAGGGTGCCGAGGGAACGCTCGATCTCACGGCGCAGCGATTCAGCGTATTCCAGGCGAGAGTCGGTGCCGGGAGTGGCGGTGTTTTCCAGCACGTCCAGTAGGCTATTATCTTCACCTTCCACAAATGGGGCATCCATCGACACATGACGGGCAGCCACGCCGAGGGTAGTTTCCACTTCCTCGGTAGTGATTTCCAACTGGGCGGCGAGTTCGTCGGCGGAGGGTTCACGCTCGTAGCGCTGCTCCAGTTCCGAGAAAGCCTTATTGATCTTATTGAGGGAGCCAACCTTGTTTAGGGGTAAGCGCACGATGCGGGACTGCTCGGCCAGGGCCTGGAGGATCGACTGGCGAATCCACCAAACGGCGTAGGAGATAAACTTGAAACCGCGGGTCTCGTCAAATCGCTGGGCGGCTTTGATCAGACCGAGGTTGCCCTCGTTGATCAGGTCGGATAAACTGAGGCCCTGATTCTGGTACTGCTTGGCCACGGAAACCACGAAACGCAGGTTAGCCTTGGTCAGCTTTTCCAGCGCGGACTGGTCGCCCTGCTTGATTCGTTTTGCCAGATCTACCTCTTCTTCCGGAGTCAACAAATCGACTTTACCGATCTCTTGCAGGTATTTTTCTAGGGATTGACTCTCCCGATTGGTGATCGACTTGGTGATCTTTAACTGTCTCATCTACGTTGCCTCTTAATTTCGTTTGTGCTCGATTAGCGGATTGCGAATAAATATCCGCGGCGGGGAAGAAAGGGTAGTAAGCGTTTCCTGTTGGTGTACGGGTAGAAACCGGAAAGGTTTTATCGCGGCACCCGTAATAAAAAAACCAGCTCTTGTAGTAAGCCGGTTCAGTAATATGGTTACCGGTTAAGTCTTTGGTTGTAAGAAAGTTAACACGGTAAAATGCGGTAAAATCGATGAATATCCGAAATCGGCCGCAAAGGTAGGCGTTTTTCCCTGATAACCAAAGGAAAGAGGTTGGTTAGGCCCCGGATTGAACAACAGGTGTCGGTAGGGGATAGTTTTGTTGGTGGGTGCTTTTTGGTTTTTAGCAAAAAAGGTGTTTATTGCGTCGCAACCACGCCACTATCCTACCGGCGGAAGATTCAGCCGGCTAACCACCGATGGGTCGATCAAATCAGTGCGCGGCCGTAGGTTTTTCTCCTGGAAAACCCCACCTCCTCAACGCTGACAGTTTTTTGCATAATCCCATTTGCGGACCGGCCCCGGCCTATCCGACTAATCCTTTCTAGATATAGCCAAACATGGAGCGAGTAAAATTTACCCAAGAATTCATCTTCCGGGCATCCCCGGCCATCATTTATCAGTTCCTGACCACCCCCAGTTGCTTAACCCGCTGGTTCTGTGACGAAGTACAGATCAACGGAGACACCTTTGTTTTTAACTGGTCGGGTAGTGAAGAAGAAGCCGAGTTGATGGAATCAATTGAAAATGAACTACTCCGTTTCCACTGGGAAGAGGCCGAGGACGACAAGGAGTACCTGGAGTTCAAGATGGGCAAAAGCCCCGTCACTGGCGAAACGATCCTCCTGCTCACCGATTTCGCCGACGACGATGAAGTCGACGATCAAAAAGCCCTCTGGGAAACCCAGATGACCCGGATGCGCACGGAAATGGGCGGGTAGGGCGATTTTTTTCATCGCCCTACCACGACTCATTAATCTACAATGTTCGCTTACAGTACCTCAACCCACCGGCCCATCGTGCCGGCTTGAATATTGCGGTCGTACATAGCCTCGCAGGTTTGGGCGGGCAGGTAATAACGGCCGGGGTAAGTTGCGGTCAGCCCCACCTCGTAGGTGACTGATTTCCCATTTGGCAGGTCGAAGAAGGTGTAAACGCGGTCGTCGCGCACGTCGCGGTATTCGTAGCCCTGATTGGCTTCATCGCCACCGGTCACATCCATACGCGTATTAGCGATTTCCCAGCCCGGAGGAAAGACCTGGTTTAGTGCCAATTCCTGATAGCTATTACCCAGCGAGCCGGGATTGGTGATCGTAACCCTGGCCCGGAAATCGCGGCCGCGTTGCAGGCGACTCACGTCCACCTCGCTACCATCGGCATTAATGTAAGCCACCTGGATGCGCAGGTTACTGCTGCTCGCTTTTTCCTCGCCGGCCAGCGGACGACCACTCAGGATGGTGGAAACATAAATGGTTCGTTGGCTCGTGTTTTTTACCGTATAGGTGCCGCTTGCCTCCTTAGCCGACAGGGCCAAGCTAGCCACGGGTTCGCTACTACCGAAAGCCTTTTTGGCCGCGCCCGGCAAGGTGACGTCGAAAGCCAATTGCCCCTGCTGCTGCGCACCTCCTTGGTACTTACCGAGTGCCAGCAAGCTGAAGGCGGCTTCCTGCGTGTTGAGGTAGCTCTGCCGGCTGATCTCCCGTGCCAGGATGAGGGCCGTCTCGCCGGCTTTGGTCTGGTCGTCCAGCAGGGTGTAGGTTTCCAGCACCATCGCCACGTCGCGCAGGCGGCTGCCGAAGGTATAACTCAGTTCCTGGTATTCCTCGATCTTGTCCACTGATACGCCCGTGATCAGTTGCCGCCCGATGTCGGCCTTACCGGCCTCGGCGTAAGCGGCTGCTAGGCGGTAGCGGGCCGTAAGCGGCAAATTTTTCACCTCGCGTAGCCGGTTCATGGCACCCAATTCAGTGCGGTTACCCAGAGCCAAGGTGTATAGGCGATAGGACTGATCGAGATAACGTTGGCGGTCATTTACATACTGTTCATAAGTCGTCAGTCGCCACTCGCGGGCGGCCCGGGATTGGTAGTTCAGGGCATTGTCGATCAGCGATGACGGCACCGTATAGCCCCGCTCCCGCGCTTCCAGTAGGAAATGGAGGGCATAGTCGGTCGCCCAGGGATGGGCCTGCCGGTCACCGGGCCAGTAGCTAAAGCCGCCGCCGTCGCCCGCGAAAAGTTGCACCCGACTCACCGCCGCGGCGATGGCACGGCGGCTACGCTGCTGCTCGTCGGCACTCAGTTCGGTCAGTTCTCCCAGGTAGAGTTGCGCGAACGCCTTGCTCACCGTCTGCTCGATGCAGCCGTAGGGATAACCCAGCAGGTACTGCACATGACGGCCCAGATTAAGGGAGGGAAGGGTGCTGACCTCGGCCAGGGCCGTGCGGTCGGCCACCATGCCGAAGGGCTGGTAGCTGATGTCCTTACTCTCTCCCGGACCCAGAGTGACCAGTTCAGTGCGGGTTTGTATTTCATTAGGGTTGCGCACGTCGATCTCGATGATTTGGCTGGCGCGCTCTCCGCCGCCCTCGGCGGTAATGGTGAATTTAGCCACGCCGGTGCGCTCATTCATTTTTACGGCTACGGTTGCCACCTTATCGCCCGCTTCGCTAAGGGTAACGCTAGCCGATTTACCGTTCGGGAAAGTAGCCAGACCGTTAGATTCCTCCAGCGTCACGGTGGTTTTACCCAGGGCTTTTTCCAACGCGAACACATTGATCGGCACCTGCACCGTCTCGCCCGGACCCAGCACGCGGGGCAGGCTGGGCAGGATCATGAGGGGTTTGGTAACGGGCACCGATTTTTCGGTCGATCCATAGGCCTTGCCGTTTTCGGCTACCAGCATCACGCGCACCGCGCCCACGTAATTGGGCAGGGTGATTTTGTGGGTCTTTTTCTTACCCGCCGGGAGGTTGAACGGACCCAGGTGGCGCACCACCGGCTCGAAGCGGTTAGCGCGTTTCTTGTCCTTGCCGTCCACCATATCCTCATCACCACCGATGGCCAGTACGCGGTCGAAGTTACCACTCATGGCGCCCAGTACGTAGGCATACATATCCCAGGTGCTGACGCCCAGCGCCTCGCGGGCAAAAAAGGTCTCCCACAGATCGGGTGTCTGGAAGCGGGTGAGTCCCAGCAGTCCCTCGTCCACCACGTCCAGGGTATAGCTCATGGCGCGGCCGTCGGTTTCGGCCACTGTGACGTCCACGGTTTGCTGGGGCGACCACTTGGCGGCCGTTTCGAGGGTGGGGCTAAGGTGGGTGGCGGGGTCTTCCACGCTTAGGCCGATCACGCCGTACATACGGATAGGCCGATTATTGATTGTTTGGCCGTGCGGCTGCAACAGCGTCAGGTGCGCGTAGACGGTGGGACTCATGCGCTCGTCCAGTTTCACGTCCACGGTCTGTTCTCCCTTGCCCACTTCGATCCAGCGGGTTTCCAGTACGCCGGTGCCGTTTTCCAGACTCAGCAACACGCGGCCGCCCTCGCCTCCGGGCACGGTGATACGGGCGGTCTGGCCCACGGCATATTTTTCCAGGTCGGAACGAATTTCCAGCAGGGCGGCTTCCTGTCCGCTACCGCCGTCGGGCGGCGAACCGGCATAAAAGTAATCACCCGTGCAGTGGCCGCTCTCGGTATCGCAAACCCGCAGCAAGTAGCGGCCCCAGTCGTCTACTTGTACGTCATAAGTCGCCCGACCGTTGGTGCCGGTGCGCACGTTGCCGGTCTGGATGGCTTCCTGGTGTTGGCTACTGCTAAAGCGGCGCACGTTGGAGTCGTCGTTCTCCCACCACCAGTTCCATTCGATTCGGTACAGACCTACGCTGAGGTTGCGGCCTGCTAGTGGTCTCCCGTTAGGATTGATGGCCGCCACGGACACGGGGGTGGTCCGGTTCATATCTAGCGATTTATAGCCCCACTGGTTTTCTTCCAACTGGATTCCCGCCAGCGAACTGAAGGGCAGGTAGGTCGTCCGCTGGTTATCAGTGCTGAACTCGCCGCCCTTTTCAAACACGCGGGTTTTGAAGGCGGCCCGCATCTTGCCCGGCAGCAATCCCTGCTGGGCAGGGATGGTGAAGGAAGCCTTTCCGCCGGCGTCCAGTTTGCCGTCAAATACCGTTAGCGGTTCGGGGTTCACGCTGCGGGCGGGGTCGTTAAACACGAAGCCGGCCCAGTCCTCGAAGCCGCTCTTATCTTCCTGCAATTCCAGTTCCACCACGGCCTTCAGGTCACCGGCCGGGGCACCGTAGAGCCAAGCCGAACTGATTCCCACGCGCTGATTGTCCGGGCTGAGGGGGCGTCCGTTAAAATCCAGGTCGATCTTGAGACGGTTAGGTTTGACCGTTTCAATGCGCAGGTAGTCGGTAAATTCGGTGCCGCCCACGTTCACCGTCGTGTGCCAGGCCCCGGTAAGGTCGTCCGCACCGGTAGCGAAGTAGAGGGGGTAAATGTTTCCCGCACCGGCCCGCACGGTACCCGCCTGACGAACCCGCCCGCGGGGGTCGCGTACCTCATAGCGGATGGGATAATTTTTCGGTAATAGATCCTTGCGGTCCTGAAGTACGAAGTTAAGGTAAACCGAATCACCCGGCCGCCAGACGCCGCGCTCGGCATAAAATTCACCTTTAATGCCACCCTCGGTACCCACGCCGGCTACGTTGAAACGGCTCATGGATAGGGCCTCGGCTCGCCCCAGGTTAAGGTAGCCGATGTCGCGACCGTTCTCCGCCATCAAAAAGATAGGCTCGATATCGGTGGTCACGCGCACGCTGCCATTTTCATCGGTAATTCCGCTGGTAAGTTCCTGCTGCTGGGCGTCGTAAAAACGGACCGTCGCTCCCGTCAGTGGTTTAGCTTCCAGCAGGTCGGTAACGAAGGCGACCGTAGTACGGTCCTGCCCCCGCTTGGCCATCAGGCCCAGATTGGAGGTTAGTACGTTGCTCTTTAAAAAATGGTCGCTATTGTAGTAGCCGGGTTTGCAGTAGTCGTCCCGATCATTATAATCGTAGTCATCATAGTAGCCGTAAATGGAGGGATAGTCATCCAACTGGCTGTCAATGGTCTTAAATCCAAGTTGAATCTCTTCGGGGCGGTTCAACCCGGACTCCAGACCAAAATCGGCCGGAGACTTACCGCAAGACCGGTCCGCTACGTCCTCCATTCCAAAACCAATACGCACCTGATAAATAGCTTGCTGATCGGCACTCACGAATTTGTCCAAATCCAGTGCATAACGCGCCCAGACCTGGTCGTTGTTCGTGCCCAGGCTGCCCAGGTTAATGTGCTCTCGGGCAATGAGGCGCCCTACGTTTTCCAGGTCCCAGCTATTGATGGCGTTGAGTTCGTTGGCCCGTAGAAACTGTTGCACATTGCTAGCGAAGATCTTAAAAATTTCTACCCGTACGCCGGTCAGGCCCACGGCCTCGAAGGGATAGGCCCTCAGGTTTTTGTGGGGCATCACCACGCCCTCGCCCACGGACCGCACGGCGGGTTCGGGGCGGCGTAGTTCCACCTGCCAGGTCGTGCTCTTGCCAATCGGCCGGCCCATGCTGTTGCGTACGCCGCTATCCACGATCAGGGTCTGCTCGCCGGTGGGCGGGTTGGTCAGGTAGAGCAGAACGTTGCTCCCCTCGATCCGGTTGGTGAACTGCAAGCGGTTTACGAACCGAATCAGCCCGTTCAGATCCTGATCGGTTTGCAGCGGGTCGGAGAAGTTAATGAGCAGGTGGGGATTGTCACTCAGCACATAGTTTACGCCCAGCACTTTGAAATCGCCCAGGGCGGGCACTTCCAGCAACTGTTCCCCCTTGGTGTCCAGGTTCAACTCGGCGGCATTCCAGTTCAATTTTACCTGCGATGGATTCTCGCCGCGCTGGACGCCGCTTACCACAAAAGGAAGCCGCAGGCCGTCGGTCGCCTCCGCTATTTCCACGTCCAGCGGACGGCCGTCCTGTTCGGCGGTCAGCACCCCACTCAGTTCGGCCGCTTCCATACGGTCGTTCAGCAGCAATTCGCCCTCTACCACTTGCCGGGTCAGGTCCTGCGGGTCGGGGGTATTCAGGCCCTGCACGGCCACGCGCAGGTACTGCTCCTTGATCGTGAAATTGAACCGAAACACGCTGGGTCCGGTCAGCGTATCAACTATCTTATTTAACAGTAGATCCGCCGTGTATTCACGGCCGGCTTCCCAGTTGTCGCTCGGTTCAAATTCCAGGGTGTAAGCATTGGTCCATACGCCCTCGTGGCCGGTCACGGGATCCAGCCGCAGTAGTCCGGCCGGTGCCGATTGCTTGCCCTCGCCCAACGGTTGCGCGAACTGCACCCGGATCGCCTCCCTACTCCCGATCACCCCACTGGTGTGCGCCAGAACGTATCGCCCCGCTTGCTCCGGACTCATCAGATCGGCTGAATCAGTCTTGTCACGACAGGAGGTAATTAACGTCGATAGCAGGACGCCTAGCAGCAGCAGGGCGGGCAGGGAAATACGCATGGTTGTAGGATGGGTGGTGAAAAAAGGAATGAATAACGACCCAGCACGAACGGCAGGGCCGGCTAGGCAAAGATGGTATATTTTTAGCCATTATCGAAAAGGAAATTTTTATCGTCGTCCAACAACTTAACCGGCACCTATTTCTTTACTCCATCATACCCGTAATTGCCTGATATGCCCGAAAAGCTTGCCCTTTTTCCCCTATCCCTGGTCGTATTTCCTGATGAACGGCTCAACTTACACGTTTTCGAACCGCGCTACCGCGACCTGCTGGCCGATATCCAGAATGAGGGCATTACTTTCGGCGTACCCACTTTTCTCAACGGCAATATCATGCCCATCGGCACCGAAGTGCGGCTTACCAAAGTGGAGCAAACCTTCCCCACCGGCGAAAGCGATATCCGTACCCGCGCCGTGCGTCGTTTCCGCCTCCATGAGTTCTTTCCCCGCTTCGATGAAAAATCTTACGGCGGCGGCTCGGTCACTTTCCTCGAAACCGACCTGGCCGAAGACCTCGACCTCAACCGCCAGATCGTCGCCCAGGTCCGTGAACTCTACCGCCTCCTCGAAGTCGATAAAGACCTCCAGGACGCCGCCGCCGGCTTCAGCATCTTCGATATCGCCCACCACATCGGCCTCTCGCTGGCCGACGAGTACCGCCTCCTCTCTACCGAAAACGCCCAGGATCGTCAACTCTTCATCCTCGATCACCTCAGGAGCCTCGAGCCGCGCATCCAGCAAAAAAGCCGCCTCCGCGATCGCGCGCTCATGAACGGCCACTTCAAAAACGTCATCCCGCCACGTGTGGAACAGGGACCGAAGGATTAGGGGCTAACTGGCAGGTGCCCTCCTACACCACTACTCATTATTAAGGCGTGTCCCCGTCCCTTACGGGAACGCGGCCGGTCCCTTCCAGGCGCGGCTATCGCCTTGGCCCTGCGGGCTGGCGGCTTCCGCCTCCACCTTCCAGGCACCTCACGCAGCACCCGGTGCGAGACCAGCCGGTCTCGCGTAGTGAGGATGCCGCCACCGCTAATCGGCACATGAGAGAGTGGGGGTAGCAGCGGCACCATACGCAGGTTTTTTGATCCCCGGTCAGTTGAAACGTACGTCTCATAGCAACAAGGACACGCTCCTAGCATCACCGCCCGATGATAACGTCGCCATCCCTGGAATTAAATAATTTCCGATTCCTGTCGCCTGCGCTCCAGTTCCTTACCGATGAGGTGATGGAGCAACTCCGCGTGATCCTGAAGGCGGTTGCGGCGGCGCAGGCGGATCTGAGCAACCAACAGGACGAGGCAGGAGGTGGGCACCAACAGGAAAAAGACCAGGGCGATGACCGTCTGTTCAAAAGCCAGCATGACCAGCCCGGCGGCGGCCAGGGTGGCAATGGCGGAAACTACGGCAAACTGCGTGCGCTTAATGGCCCGCACGGCGCGGTAGTTGAGTTGCAGGCGGCGCAGCAGGTGGTGCAACTCATGGGTGGCAAAGGGGCGGGGACCTACTTCGCGCAAAAGTAAAAAATCATCGTTCCCCTCCCGTTCGAGGCGGCGCAGGCTACGGTTCACAAAAAACTGGTGCATAAGTGGGTGGGGAATAAACGACCTGACAAATTTAAGTTAAAAGATCAACATCGAACCCGATATTGTTGCCCGTCGGAGAATTAAATTTCCCCGCAGAGGGTTAGGAGCAAAACGGTTTGGTTATCTTTGCCGCCGATAATTTAGCCCGGGTGGCGGAATTGGTAGACGCGCTGGACTTAAAATCCAGTTTCCATTACGGAAGTACGGGTTCAAGCCCCGTCCCGGGTACATTAGCACGCAGGCCGCCTTTTCCTTAACCGGACTGGGCGGCTTGTCGTTTATACTGATATTATGTCACGATTGTTCCCTTTGCTGCTCTTTTTATCCTTCGCCGGTGCAACCCTGGCCGCACAGGAGCGAATCGTGCTGCGTAACCCATCGTTTGAGGGGGAACCCTCCGATGCCACGGTACCGGTAGACTGGCTGGCGGCCACCCCCGGTACCACGCCCGATATTTTGCCGGGTTACTGGGGTGTTTTTCAGGAAGCCAGCGAGGGAGATACCTACGTCGGCCTGATCACCCGCAGTAACGGAACCTGGGAAGCCATTAGCCAGCGCCTACCCAAAACCCTGCCCGCTAAGGAATGCTATAATTTTACGGTAGACCTGGCCTGGTCGCGGTCCTATTCCGGTTATAACGGCAAGGTCAAATTACGGGTTTACGGAGGCGTAAGCAAAGACGACCGCCGCCAGTTGCTCTACGAAAGCGAAACGATCGACCATACGGCCTGGCGTACTTATCCGGTGGAATTCATTCTGAAAAAACCGGTCAATTACCTGATTTTCGAGGCCTTCTATTCCGACCGGCCCTTCCGATTCGAGGGGAATATTTTGCTGGACAATATCACCTTTTTGCAACGCTGCCCCCGTGCCTGATCTGCCGGAAATTAACCTTTACGGGCCTCACTGGCGGCAGTGCGGCCCCTGGTACTACCGGGGCCACGCCCTGCGAGGGGAGGCTGTTTTCCATCCAACCGACCTGCCGGATACTACCCAGACCGAAGATTTCGCCCGCTTGTGCCGGGAACTCAACGGCTCTTTTGCCCTCCTTTATCGTGATGACAACCGCTTGCTGGCCGGTGTGGATCGCTGCCGTTCCCTGCCGCTATTCTACTCCCCCGGACTGGTAACCGACCAGCCCGCCGCCGCCGGACAACTGCCCGACCCCCGGCTCCTCGCGGATAATTGCTGGCCCGATCTGGAATTTCTGCCCGGACGTCGGACGATCTTCCCGGCCACCGAATCGCTTTACCCCGCCGAATACCTCTCCGTTGATGAGAAGGGTTTGCGCATCGCTGCCTACCACCGTCACGATCTGGACAAGGCGTCATCCGCCGGCCTGACCGAACTATCTCGTGAACTGGCCGGCCACCTGCGTACTGCCGCCGCCCGTGCCATCCGTCTATCCGGTGGACGCCCGCTGACCGTACTGCTCAGTGCCGGCTATGATTCCCGCATACTGCTAGCGGCCCTGTGCGAGCAACTGAGCGGTGAGAAACGCCCAGCCGCGCTGACCTACGGCCTGCCGGGTGGCAGTATCGACCGGCGTACGGCGGAGGTATGTGAGCAGTTACGCGTGGAGCGCACCTTCGTCGATTACGGCGACGCGGGCCACGCCGAGTTTCTGGCCGCTCACTATCCCCAACTCATTCGGGCGGGTGGCAATGGGCAGAGCGTGCCGCAGGAGCAGGATTTCCATGCCGTCGGGTGGGCCGGAAAAAATGGGAAATTGCCGGAAGACAGCTTGCTCCTGCCGGGTATTTGCGGTGATTTTCAGGCGGGTTCCTTCGTGCCGCCCTTTGCGTTGCGCACCGCCCGCAGCCGTCGAAAGGCCGAACGGGAGGCTTGGTTACTCTCTCGCCTGGCGGGGCGGATGGATGGCGCGGAAGCAGCCCGCCGTTACCACGGTATGTTGGGGGAAGACAGCCTGCCCGTAAATTCTTCCGAACGGGAGGTAGTGGGCTGGGCGGAGCGTATCTTCATTCGGGAACGGGTGGCCAAGCAAACGACCACCACCCTGCGCGGCTACGATCAACTGGGCTACGACTATTTGCTACCGCTGTGGGATAACGATTTTATCGACTTCTGGCGGAAGGTGCCACTGGGGTTGCGCCGCTACCAGACCCTGTACCGCCATTGCCTGCGCGAGCATTTCTTTCTGCCCGCCGGAATCGCCTACGGAGACGAGCCGGGACGTGTCTTGCCCAACCCGACCCGCCGCCTGCGCACGCTACTCCCCGCCGGGTTGGCAAATGCCGTTCTTCCGCTCACCCGGACGGAAGACGATGACCTGATGTTGCCCGCCGTGCGAACGTGGGCCGGTCGCTGGGTACCCACCGATCGGCAGGCCGCTGCGGGAACAAATGAGGTCTTGGGTTGGGCGACGGGGGCGGAGTGGCAAACGAACCAAGGACGATAACGCAGGACAGAGAATTTCTTTCAGCTTCCCGCTATATCCGCGTGAGGTGCCCGGAGGGGACGTGCGTAGCACCGAGGCGAATGCCGAAGCCCGGAGGGGGACCGACCGTGAGCCGCCAGGCGCACGGGCACGCCCAAAAGAATACCACCCATGGACCCGCGCAAGAGCGAAATACACCACGCATTTTACATCAGAAATCGTAACTCCCTACATCACTACCCCTTTCCAGCGGCCGCTGCGGAGGAATCGGTAGGAGAGGCCGAAAACGAAGGTCCAGTAGACAGCTTCCATGGCCCAGGCGATGGCAAGGTTGCTGCCGGGCAGGGTGACGGCGGCGTAGATGAGCAGCATATAAGCGAGGGTGCAACTGAACTGGATCTTGAGGGCGTAGGGCGTGGCACCGGAGCCGATGAGGCCGTTGAAAAAAATGCTGCCCGCGCTGAAGACAAGTAGGATGACGGCAAGAACGTAGAGGATGGGTTGCGCCTCGGCGATGAGGTAGGCGCGTTCGTCGCCGAGCAGGGGGTAGAGGACCTGGCGGGGGAAAAGGACAAAGGGAAGGGTGAACAGGGCGGTGACGCCGGTGCAGAGTCCGGTGGTTTTCCAGAGGATGGGGACGACGGCCATGCGTTTGCGGCGGCCGATAAAGAAACTGACAATGGTATTGATGCCGCTGGAAAACCCCCAGGCGGGGATACAGAGCACGAGGTAAATGATGCGCACGAGGTTGGTGACGGCCAGGGCACGTTCGCCGAAATTTTCGACCAGGCCGAAGAAGACCAGGCTGCTGCCCAGACCGACCATGGCCATGGCTACGATGGGAAAGGAAAGGCGAATGATCTGGCGGATGATCTGCCGGTCGACCTCGGGAAACTTGAAGACCTGGTAGATGCGGTTCTTGCGGTCCAGGACCATGTAGGTGGCGAAGAGGGCCAGGGTGACGTACTCGGCGATGGTGCTGGCCAGGCCCGCGCCGGCGATGCCCATGGGCGGAAAGCCGTAGCCGCCGAAGATGAAGATCTTGTTGAGCACGATGTTGACCAGAGCCAGGACTACCGTAGCGACGACCACGAAGACCGGGCGGGCCAGGCCGGTGTAGAGGGCGATGAAACCGACGCCCAGGTAGGAGGCAAAGACGCCCCAGCGGCGGGTGGAGATGTATTCCAGGCTTTTGGTGAAGATGACGTCGGAGTCGATCAGGGCGGCGAAGAGCCAGTAGCAGCCGAAGGTCATGAAGAGGAAGAGCAGCCCGGCCAGGGCTAGCTCGAAATACATCATGGAGTAAAAGGTACGCCCCACGGCGGCGTGCTGGTCCTGCCCGGCGCGGCGGGCGATGAGGATCTGCCCGCCGCGGCTGAAACCAAAACCGATGGCCGCCACGATGAGGTAGAAGGTGGCCACGAAACCGATGCTGGCGAAGTCTTCCTCGGAGACGTAGTAGAGGAATACGCTGTCGGTGAGGGCGATTACGTTCTGGGCCGCGCTGCCCACGATGATGGGTGCGCTGATCTTCCAGATGTCGCGGTAAGAGGTGCCGATGTGCATAGGCGGTCGTGGCGCGGCACCGAGAAGCAGGCACCGCAAACAGGAGCAGGGTTACACCGCCGGTGGCTGGAAGATGAGTAGCATCTCGCTGAGACGAATCTGTAACTCGGAGCGGTCGACGATGAAGTCGAGGAAACCATGCTCCATCAGGAACTCGGAGGTTTGGAAGCCTTCGGGCAGGTCGCGGCCGATGGTTTCCTTGATCACGCGGGGACCGGCGAAGCCGATCAGGGCCTCGGGCTCGGCAAAGTTGAGGTCGCCCAGCATGGCGTAGCTGGCGGTGACGCCACCAGTGGTGGGGTCGGTAAGCAGGCTGAAGAAGGGGACGCCCGCCTTAGAGAGCCGCGAGAGCTTGGCGGAAGTCTTGGCCATTTGCATGAGCGAGAAAGCCGCCTCCATCATGCGGGCACCACCGGTCTTGGAGATGATAAGCAGCGGGATGCGGTGGTCGCGGGAGTAGTCGATGGCGCGGGCGATCTTTTCGCCCACGACCGAACCCATGGAACCGCCGATGAAACTGAAATCCATGCAGGCGACCACCAGTTTACGGCCGTCGACGAGGCCGCTACCGACACGGATGGCATCGGTGAGGCCGGTTTTTTCGCGGGCCTGTTCCAGGCGGTCGGGATAGCTCTTGAGGTCGGTGAACTTCAGGACGTCGGTTGCCATCAGGTCGGCAAACAGCTCCTGCGGCTCGTCATCGAAGATGAGTTGGAAATACTCCCGTGATCCCACGCGCTCGTGGTAATTACAGTTGGGGCATTTGTAATAGTTCTCACGCAGTTCCTTGCGCGTGACGGTTTGGCTGCACCGTTTGCATTTGTACCAGAGGCCCTCGGGGGCTTCCTTCTTGTTGCGGGTTGCCGTCTGAATACCGTCCTTAAGCCGTTTAAACCATCCCATAGATTCGTGTCATTTTCGGTTGCGCGGGTAGTCCGGTAAAACCGGCCACGCTCTCGAAGCTGGAGCTGAAATTTTGGCAAAAGTACGAATATTTCATCCGCCTACCGCCATCCATTGTCCTGGATGCGGAATTCACTAGCGGTCTACTCGTCTTCCTCCCCGTACTTATCTTCTTGACTCATTAGTTCGTCCAGGAACTTCACCAGGCCCTGTTCGCTGGGTTCGGCGGACATCAGATGGTCGATGCCCAGCATTTTTAGTTGCTCGGAAGTAGTGGGACCGAAAGAGATCACCAGCTGATCCTCGTTCATCTCGTAATGGCTATAGTAAGTTTTAGCGTTAAGCGGGCTGGTGAAGATCAGCACTTCGGCGTCGGGCAAACTTATGTCCTCGCGGCGGCTATTATTGTAGACCACCGGACTGAAGACGGTAATGTCACCATCGATGCGGTACTCCACGCTGCGCCGCGATTGGCGGGCGCGGGGGAACAGTACCCGTTTACCCCGTGCCCGCAGGGCGAAGCGATCGGCCGTCCGCTCGGGGTTGCCGAAGCCGACGAAATCTACCTGAATGCCCCGATCTTCCAGGGCGTCGGCCGTACCTGCGCCGATGGTGGCCGTAGCCACGCCGGCAGGGTAGGGGAGGCCTAGTTTTTCGAGCCCTTGGAAGAAAAAGCGCACGGCGTTGCGGCTGTAAAAGAAAATCCAGTCAACTTCCGGCGGGGTGGGGAAATCGACGGCCTCGAAGCGCAGCAGCGATTCGTCCAGCAGTTCGTATTCGTGGTAGCGGCACCAGTGCCGCAGTGGGCTGTCGGCGGAAATGTCGCGGGTGATGAAGAGGGTTCGGTTGTTGATAGTTTAAGGGGTTGTTGGCGGAGCCACGTACTTTGGTAGGACGCTGCGCGTCTGGTAATTACCTGCGGTGATCGTCGCAGGCTCCTCGGAGTTTAGTACTTTAGTATCCAGCCTACGCGTACACGAGTGGAGCGTTGGGGCACTTACTTTTGAAGGCGGCGTTGCCGCTGGTAGTTACCTGAGGTGATCACCGAAGGTAACTACCAGCAAGCGAAGCCTGCCTACTAAAGTACATAAGGGCGCAGCCCTCTTACTCTTCCTCTTCCAGCAACTGTACTTGTGTAGCGATCAACTTTCCTTCATCGTTATGATCCAGAACGAACTCGATCTGGTCACCCACGTAGAGGTCGTTGAAGTCTACGTTCTGGACGCTGGTGTAATGGAAGAACAGGTTGTTTGGTGGATACTTAATGAAGCCGTAGCCATTTTTGAGGCTCAGAATCTCACTGATCAGGATCTCACCCAGTTCGCCTTCGGTAGGTACTTCCAGTTCTCGTGGCTTAATTGGTACGATCGGCTCGCGCTCTTCGGGACGCTCGCGGCGTTCCTGTTCCGGTTCACGGAAACCGTTGGGCTGGTGTGCCGTCCGCTTACTGTCGCTATTGCTGGACGGCACGAAGATATTGTCGATCATCGGGTCATTACTCCGAACCCGGTTATTGATCACCTCGTGCATCGCAATAGGGTAGCTAGCTTCTTCCAGCAGGTCCTGGGCGGTACGGGTTACCATTTGTTTGCCGGTATCGGTCGTGTACTCGAAGTCCCAGGAGAGGATCATCACACGGGTACCCAGACTATTCAGTTTACGAACCAGGGGCAGGTAATCGCCGTCACTGGCGATCAGTACGACTACGTCCAGTTCGCGCATGGTGGCTTGCTCGTAGGCTTCCAGAGCCAGCCACACGTCGATTCCTTTTTCCTCGCGGCGGCCATGTACGTTCTTCAGCGGAGAGTAGTGGGTGGTTACGCCGGTGGACATCAGGATATCATCGAAGACACGATCCCAGTACAGGACCGAACCTCGCTGCTGGGCTTCCTGCGCACTCAGGCGGCCCCGGAAATAGTGGGCATCCACGATCCGGCAACGGTCGGGGCTAGCCTTTTCTTCTTCGGCCACCTGCTGCCGTACGAAGGCGTGCAGACCGGCGATACTTAGGCGCCGCCGGCGGGGGTGATCGTAGTTGTAATAGTTGGAAACGTGCAAAAAATAGTTGCCATCATAGAAGATGGCAATTCTGGTCATTTTGTCTTGCATAAGAGTATTTCTCAGTGGCCGATTTAATAATGGCCCGAACGGTGGCTAAGAGCGTGTCTAAATTTTTACTTCCTGAGAACCAAGCATTTAAGAACCTGGCGTCATAAAAATTGGCTTACATAACCCGCCATGCGCGCAAGTTTTTATTTAGCCGGAACCTTAAATCATTGATTATCAGTTCTTAAAAATTTTAGACACGCTCTAACGGTAAGCTATAGTTCTGAATATAGGTATAGTTTCTTCCCCCGTTCTAACGTGTAAAGTAGGAGCGTGTCTAAATTTTTACTTCCTGAGAACCAAGCATTTGAGAACTTGGCGTCACATAAACTGACTTACGTAACCCGCTATGCGCGCAAGTTTTTGTCTAGTCGGAACCTCAAATCATTGATCCTCAGTTCTTAAAAATTTTAGAAACGCTCTAAGTAGTAAGCTAATAGTGGCAAAGGTAAACGTTTTCTCCGCTCGTGCAAGAGATCGCCGGCAGCGGTAGGAACGCGCCGGTAAACGGCGGCCAGTAGTTAGCCCGGTCCAAATGGATCGGGCAAATAATTCAGTAAGAGCGCATCTAAAGGTTAGGCAATCCTGATCTAATAGTTCAATTCCCCATCGCGCCGGTCGCGGCTAAACAGCAACATCTCACGCTTACTGTTCCGGCCGATGAAATTAACAATGTTTTTCTGGTCGTCGTAGATGTCCGTCAGTAAGGTATTGCGCACGGATAATTTGCCGGAGGACGCCATCATGGGCGCTTCCAGGTATACCCATAGCCCGGCCATGTCGTCACTCAGTTCATAGCCCACGAACTGGTAGGGTAGTGCGGTGCCGTTGCTGCGCAGGCTAAAATGCTTGCGTAGGTAGCGTTGCAGGTAAATATCGGCATCCTTTATCTCTAGCTCAGTGGCCAGGTGCGGGTTGGGCGCACCGGCTTGTTCCAGGGCTGACTCCAGGTCGTCCAGGAAAACGTGCATCTCTACCTGCAGGCGGCTTTCAGCCGGCTGATGGCGGATCAATGACTTACTGATGTGGAAATCATGCGTTTCATCCGATCCCGGTGCGGTTGTTTCCGTATTCATCCAGGGGTGGAGCAGCATCAATGCAATGACGATGTTCGTCAAAATAATTTTCATGGCAAGCAACATTCCTTACGAAATCCCGGCACCCGATCACGGGTACTGGCTGGTAAAACGAATGTTCATGGGAGTGTGGGGAAGACGTGTCGCTATATTAGTACGCGGCATCGTAAGGGTTTGGTAGGGCAAAGATAAGAAAAAAGGAGAAGGGGGGGAATTTTGATGGTGGTAGTCGGTTCGTCGCGGGTTGTGTAGAGACATCTCGTCTCGCCCAGCCCGGCCAAACGAAAGGATCGTCTTCACTTCTTCCGCCGCAACAAAGAGAGGACACGTTCCTCTGCTTGAGGCTACGTCGTAAGGACTGAACCTTCTCCGCTAAAGCCGGAACATCCGATTTGCCGCGAAGCGAATCATTGATCCTCGAAGTTTTAGACACGCTCTTAAAAGGCTTTAGACACGTTTTGAGCCATAAGATACGGTAATGTGTTTCCTTTTCAAAACCCCCAAATCCCCTCTAGCAAAAAGTACACGAACCCCAGCACCACGAAAATAGACGTTATGTTCATCCACACCCCCGCCCGCACCATGTCGGGGATGCGGAGGTAGCCGGAGCCGAACACGACGGCGTTGGGCGGCGTGGCCACGGGCAGCATGAAGGCGCAGGAGGCGGCAACGGTGGCGGACACCAGCAGCAGATAAGGGTGTACGCCCAGCGTGACGGCCAGGGGCGCGAGGACGGGCAGCAGCATGGCCGTGGTAGCCAGGTTGGAGGTGATCTCGGTGAGGAAGTTGACCGCCGCGATGATGATGAGCAGGAGCAGCAGTAGGTGAATGCCCTCCAGGAGGCTGAACTGCGCGGCGATCCAGGCGGCGAGGCCGGACGACTGGAATCCGTTGGCCAGGGCGAGGCCGCCGCCGAATAGAAGAATGATGCCCCAGGGTAGTTTGACGGCTTCCTCCCAAGTGACGAGCGCGCGGCCGCCCCCGCCGGCGGGCAGCAAGAAGAGGACCAGCGCGGCGGCGATGGCAATGATGGTGTCATCGAGGGCGGGGAAATAGCGCGTGAGGACGAGCGACCTTAAAATCCATGCCAGGGCGGTGATGAGGAAGACCGCCAGGACCATTTTTTCCTCGTAACCGAGCGGCCCAAGTTCCTTACGTAGTCGCTCGATTTCCTGCCGGCCGCCGGGGAAACCGGTTTGCCGGAAGGAAAAGGCGATGCGCGTGAGATATAGCCAGCAGAGCAACAGGAGCACGGCTGAAATGGGCAGCCCGAAGGTCATCCACTGCAAAAAAGTGATCTCTACGCCGTACAATTCCTGCACCACCCCGGCTAGCACGAGGTTGGGCGGCGTGCCGATGAGGGTGGCGATGCCGCCGATGGAGGCCGCGTAGGCGATGGCCAGCATGAGGGCCTTGCCGAAGCGCAGGTTTTCGTCCTCCACGGTACGCGGGTCGTCCTGGAGCTGTGCGATGATGGCCATGCCGATGGGCAGCATCATGACCGAGGTGGCGGTGTTGGATATCCACATCGACAGCAGGGCCGTGGCCAGCATAAAGCCCAGAATGATGCGCGAGACGCCCGTGCCCACCAGGCCGATGATGGTGAGCGCAATGCGCCGGTGCAGGTGCCACCGCTGGATGGCCATGGCGAGGATGAAGCCGCCGAGGTAGAGAAAAACGTATTTGTGCCCGTAAGCCGTGGCGGTTTCCTCCAGCCCCAGCGCGCCGGTGAGCGGGAAAAGCACCAAAGGCAATAGGGCCGTGGCACTGATGGGAATGGCCTCGAAAATCCACCAGACGGCGATCCAGGCCGTGCCGGCCAGGACGGCCCGCGCGGCGGGCGGCAGCCCGGCGGGCTGGAAGAAAACCAGGATAAGGATGAAAAGGAGGGGACCGGCGAGGAGGGCGAGGAAGCGGGGCATATTGGTGGGTAGTACGTGGTGGTAGAACGTAATATATAGCACCTAATACGTAGGTGGGGCACTGTACGGCTGGTAAATTAGTGCTTTACCGGCAGAACCTCTTCCTTCAAATTAACCCACTAGCATAGCCGCTAATTGCTGATCTTCTTGTACCGATGACCGCAGCCTTCAAAGCAGGCAAACCAGATCGTTAACTCCAGTCGATCGACTTCAAATCGAGGCCGCAAAAAAAGTGGTTCCGCACAGCCGTCCACGATTAGCTCACCATCCTCTACGGAGTATGTCCCCCGTGATTCTACTCCGGTTCTTCTGGTGAATTCGCACATCGGTCCATTCGTAAAGAAGCTGCCATCTTTATGGAAGATAATGATTTTGTCGGACTTGATTTCCTGGAACGTACCGGAGCCATCACCGGGATCGCTCAACTCCTCGGTAAGTTGCCAAAAGCCGACGATTTCATCTTTCTTCAGGCCGATGTCGCAGGACGTAAGCGTGATGATTAGTAGCGCAAGAAAGGAAAGAATGCACTTGGTCATATTAAGAATAGTTGGATGTCGGCTCGTTCATATGAAGTCGACGGGTTCTATTCTGGAAGACGTGGTAGGTGAGAGGAAGGGTTGGCGGGAGAAGTTGAGTATTTTCTGCTATCAATCCTTCAACAACGCCCCCACATCCGCCCGCGCCGCCTGCGCGGCCGGCAACAACGCCGCCACCAACCCGATCAGCAACGACGCGCCCAGCAACCAAGCCTCGCCCGGCAAAAAGTGAACGGCCGAAAACTCATAGCGGTAGACCTCGCGCAAATTATTGGCCAGCAGCCACAACGCGCCGTGCGCCAGCAAAATACCCGCCACGCAACCTACCAGTGCCAGCAAGACACCCTCGAAAGTGATGAGGCCGAACAGGCGCGGGCGCGAGGCGCCCATCACCCGCAGCAGGGCCAACTCGTAACGGCGGTCGCGCAGGGAACTGTAGAGGGAGATGAATACGCTCAGGGCCGAAACGATCATGATGATTAGGGCCAGTAGCCGCAGGGCGCGTTCGCTCTGATCGAAAAGCTGGAAGACGCGGGTGGTCTCGATGGCCGGGGTGGCCGCCTGGAGGTCGGTGTTTTCGTTGATGGACCGGCCCATATTCAGGGCCTGGTAGTTGCGGCCCTTGAACTTTAGCAGCAGGGCAGTGATCTCCTGCTCCGGCGCGGCGGCGGCCAGCTCTTCGGCGGTGCGGTAGACCGGGGCGGAGTGGGCGTGCTCATCGGCGTGGTTGTGATCCTCGTGTCCGGACGGGGCGTCGCTCGCACCGTGCTCGTGTTCCTCGCTTTCGGCGTGTTCGTGGTCCTCCTCTACCGTGGCCGGTTCTTCCTCGTCATCGGCCTCAGCCGGCGGGGTGGGGGAGTAGTCGCCGTGCGACAGCCAGTAGGTAGCGGGGGTGGTTAGCAGCAGTTGATCGGCCACGGTGCCGGTAGGGGCCAGCAGACCCACCACGCGTAGCGGGGGCACGCCCTCGTGCTCGGCCCCGATCTCCTCGTCCAGTCCGTGGGCGGTCTCGAAGGTATCGCCCGGTTTTAACTTCGTATCCCGGGCCGCCAGCGACCCCACCACCACCTCAAAGTTATCTTCCGGCCAGTTGCCCTCGCTCAGTTCGGCTCCGTAGAGACCCAGAAATTCTTCCGTCGTTCCCACGATGCGGTGGTTACGGTAGCTATCGCCGATGGAGAGCGGCACGGCCGTCGCGATCAGCGGGTGGGCGGGGTTCAGGAATGGTTTCACTTTACCGATCGGCACGTTGCCGGTGGGTGCGTCTACGTAATACATCGTACTCAGCACCAGTTGCAGCGGACTACCCTTGGCCCCGATCACCAGGTCGATGCCCGCCAGATTGGCCTCGAATTGTTCGTCCAGTTGGTCCTGGAACAATAGCAAAAAGAGCCACCAGCCCCGTGCCGAGGGCAAAGAGCAGCAGGCTGAGCAGGCTGCGCAGGGGGCGATCCAGCAGGTTACGCCAGGCGAGGGTCAGGACATTCATAGCTCGATACGGTTGGCGAAGGCGTCCTTCAGGCGCTGATCGTGGGTGACAATAAGGAGGGTGGCTCCGGCGGCGGCGGCCTGTTCGCGCAGCAGCGTCTACCACGGCGGCGGCGTTGCGGTCGTCCAGGGCGGAGGTCGGCTCGTCGGCCAGGATCAGTTCCGGCCCGCAGACCAGTGCGCGGGCAATGGCTACCCGCTGCTGCTCGCCCACGCTCAGGGCGGTGGTGCGCGACCGCTGCTTGTGGGCCAGCCCCAGTCGTTCCAGCAGCGCGGTAATCAGACCGGCATCCGCCGGCAGGCCGGCCAGCGTACGGGCCAGGGCCAGGTTTTCATCCACCCGTAATGATCGCAAAAAATGAGCCTGCTGAAACACGATCCCCACGTGCCGCCCCCGGTAGCGGTCGCGCTGCGCACCGCTCAGGGCCGCCAGGTCCGTTCCGGCCAGCCGCACGGTGCCGGAACCGGCCGTCCGTAGCCCCGCCAGCAATTGCAGTAACGTAGTCTTCCCACTACCCGATTGCCCCAGCACCAGCAGTTCGCTCCCCGGCGGGCAGGCAATGTCGGGAAAGCGCAGCTCGCTCCGCGCCGGGGTAGGCAAAGGCGAGGTTTTCGGTAAACACGGAGTATTCGATGGCGGTAAGGATTAAATGGTAGCGGGTAAAAGCGGCCGAGGCCCCAATTTACGACGCCCGGCGCATAAGTACCGTTCACCTCACCTCACGACCTTAAACAAAAGTCCCCCGCTTCCTTACGGAGACGGGGGGCTTTGTACTCAGACGGAACTAAATCCCGCCAAAATTCTGCTAAATTGCGGTTGAATTAGTCTTGCGACACGATCCGTTCGGTTACCTTGATCGGCACCACCTTATCGCCCCAATTCAGGTTCAACTCATCCTTGGCGGCACCGTAGTACAGTTGCTCGGTAGACTTCGCGGCGGCGCGCGGCTTCACTTTCACGCGCAGGGCATCGTCCTTCATATCGTACTTATAGGCACCCCACTGCTCGGCGGTCTTGCTAAATATGACCGTCCACTCGTCTTGCTCGGGGATGGTAAACAGCGCATAAGTACCGGCTTTCAGCATTTTGCCTTCCACCAGCACGTCCTTATCAAAGGTCACGGTCGTGGCCTCGTTGGCACCCGATCGCCACACTTGACCGTAAGGAACGAGTTTTCCGTACAGTTCGCGCTTATTCATGCTCGGGCTGCCGTAGTCGACCATTATTTTGCTGCCGGCCAGCTCGGCCTGCATCTTGCGGCGGGGGCTGGGCAGGTCTTCTTTCACTGACATTGTCCGGTACATCTCGCCGCGGGGCAGGTCCATTTTCATGGCATCGGTCTTGGCCTGCATATCGCGGTCCATATCCGCCTTAGCGCGTTTCATGTCGGCTTTGGCCTCCTCGGCGTCCATGCCGGCCTGGTCCACCTCCGTCCTGGCCTCCATGTCCATTTCCGCCTTGGTGCGCTTCATCGCCATTTTCGTCTTGTCGGCCTCCACCTTCGCCCGGTCCATATCGGTGCGCGACAGGCGCTCGCCCTCCATTTGCTCCGTGCGCTTGGCCTCCATTTCCGCCTTGCGTTCGTTTTCCATCTGGTCGGTGCGGGGGGTACGGGCGCGGTCCACCGTATTGGCGCGTTCCGGTTCGGCGGGGGTTTGCCGGGCCGTGGCGGGCGGGGTTGTAGCCGTCGAGCGCGGCATTTCCATATTGTCGGTGCTACCACCGATGCTACTATTATCGCGGGGCGAAGATTTCGCGGTATCGCAGCTCACGACCATACCGGCCAACAAAAGGGATGCGAAAAAAAAGGTAAGAAAATTTCGATTTATCATAATGGTACTAACTGTTTTGGTGATTGGTTGCGTCTACTCAAACGGGCTTAAGCCACTGCGGTTCGGCCACTTAGTCATCGGCAAACGTTAATGCCTTCTTGTCTGGGCGTGTCCCCTTCCTGTCGGTCGGCGTCGGTGCCTTCCCGGCGCGGCTATCGCCTTGGCCCTGCGGGCTGCTCGCTACCGCTCGCCCCGTCCAGGCACCTCACGCGAAAGGCAATTAGTCGTCCTAAATAGTTTTATTCATCTCAATTTTTCAACTCCTGATCATGCGAATTTTACCGTTACTCGTCCTATTCCTCTCTCTGCAATCAGTAACCGCCCAGTCCACTCCAGAGCACTCCTTACCCTATCGTAATGTGCTGCAAGTTTCCACCCTCAAATTGATCGATATTGCCAATCCCGGCATTCAGGTCGATTACGAGTGCCTCATTGCCAGTCGCTATTCCCTACTTGCCACCGGCACCTATCTTTTCGCCGACCAAAACCGCGATCTCGATTACAAACCACAAATCAAGGGCTACCGGGCCGGTCTGGAAGCCCGCCGCTACGCGATGGCGAGAGACGATCACCGGTTTCGCACCTACTTATCCGTAGCGGTAGACTACCTGAGCAATAGCTATCGCGCACCCCAATCGTCTGCTTTCGACACGTTGACCGGCACCATCGGTCCTCCGTCCTTTTACCAGATTCGGAAAAAAATAACTACCTATAGTTTACGGACCGGGGTTCGGCTCTGGTTCGGCCGGTTCACCCTTGACGGCTACCTCGGCCTGGGTATCCGGTATAAGGACGTGGTTGCCATCGACAAGGGGGAAGTCTTCGAACCCAGCGATATCACTTACGATTCAGTGATCAATGAAGAAGGGAAAAGGGTTACTTTTTCAGTGCCGTTAAACCTTAAGGCAGGGTTCTTATTCTAAGAACGTATCTAAATTTTTACTTCCTGAGAACTAAGCGTCAAAAAAACTGACTTACGAACCCGTTATGCGTGCACCACGAAGTAGCCGCAAAGCGAATCATTGATCCTCAGCACTTAAAAATTTTAGACACGCTCTACGTGAATTCGGCCTCACTGCCGCCCACTTCCACCACCAAACCCTTTAAGTAGCTCCCCTCAGGATGATATAGGTTGACCGGGTGATCCGGCCCCTGGCCCAGGCGGTGCAGCACCCGGCCCGGCCGCCCGGCTTCCAGACCGGCCGCCACGATGGTATTCTCGAACAACTCCCGACCCACCACCTGCGAGCAGGAGAAAGTAAACAGCAAACCCCCGGGCCGGACCAATCGCATGGCCGAGGCATTCAGCCGTTTGTAAGCCTGTACCGCATTGTGCGACCGCTTGCGGGATTTGGCGAAGGCCGGTGGATCTACTACCACAATGTCATATTGTTCAGCTTCTTGCTCGCGCAGGTATTTGCCCACATCGGCGACCACTGACTCGTGGCGGGTGGCGGCACCGTCCGCGAGCAACGCCACGTTGCGCTCCGTAAGTTCAATAGCCCGCTCGGACAGGTCGACGCTAACCACTTTCTTCGCACCGGCGGCGAGTGCGTAAGTGCTAAATCCACCGGTATAGCAGAAGGTATTGAGCACCCGCCCGGCCCCGGCGGTATAGCGGCCCAGTAAGGCGCGGTTATCGCGCTGGTCGAGGAAGAAACCAGTCTTCTGGCCTTCCACCAGGTCGACGAGGAACGGCAGGCCGTTTTCCCGCACCGTGGGTAGTTCCTCCTGGCTGGATTGGTCGTCTATCAGCTCGCCCGACCGGTCCAGGAAACCATCTTCGGCCAGAGCGGAAAAGCGGTCGGGCAGGGAGCGGGAGGAGCGGTCGTAAACGTGAACCAGTTTCAACTCAGCAAGACCGAACAGAGCGGTCGTAATGTCGGCTAGTTCCGCGTACATTCCCTGGGTGTGGCACTGCACCACGGCCGTATCGCCATAAATATCCACGATCAGGCCGGGCAGGTCGTCGCCCTCGCCGTGTATCAGCCGGTAGCAAGTGGTTTCTTCGGAGCTGCCAAAACCCAGCCGCCGGCGTAGCCGCAGGGCCGCGCCCAGTTTTTGGTCCCAAAAATCAGCGGCGGGTTCCTCCGCCCCGAAGTGAAAGATGCGTACCCGAATGCTGCCCTCCTGAAAATGGCCGGTGGCCAGCCGCCGTCCGCCGTGGTCCAGTACGGCCACGCGTTCGCCTTCCTCAACGGCATCGCTCTTGCCGGCCACACCGCCGCTAAAGACCCAGGGGTGCCGGCGTAGGACGGCTTGCTCGCGTTTCGGTTTCAGGGTGATCTGCTTCATGCCGCGAAGGTACGATACCACTCGCTGATGCCCGACCGACGCCTACGACGAAAAATTTTGCGTAGCAAAATGGATGCGTCGTAGGAGCGGAGAGTCTCGGTGGATTATAAAAAATCAGCCAACTCCTCCCCCAATTTCTCCACCTCCGCCAAGTGGATCGCCTGAAAGCCCTGGGCGGCGGCGGCCTCGGCATTACCCACGCGATCGTCGACAAAGAGGCATTCCTCGGCCCGGAACTGAGTGATGTAGAGAACGCGCTGAAAGATCAGCGGATCGGGTTTCTTGGCTCCCAGGAAGCAGGAGCTGAAAAAGTAATCGAAATAGTGACGCAGGCCGAAATGGTCAATGCGGTAAAGGTTTAGGTCAAACGATTCGTTATTGAGCGAGTAGAGGCCGTGGGTGTCGGCGGTTTTCAGTTGGTCCAGTACGGTAAAGCTACTATCAAAGCGCGCGGAGGCCCCCTTCATGGCGTCGATAAATACATCGCGGCTGAAGTCTCGCTCCTTGTAGAAAACGGTTTTGTCCAGATAGGCATTGATGCGCATATCTCCGGTCTCGAAAGCCGCTACCACGTCGTAGTGGCGGGCGTTGAATTGATCGTAATCCAGCCCGAAATCGGCGGCTACGCGCTCGCGGCAGTGGCGGTCCCAGCCGTTGGTGAGGACTACGCCGCCCAGATCGAAAAACAGGTGACGGACGGGTCGGGAAAGTTGCTGGACGATGGGCATGGTAAGAAGTAGCTGGGTGGTGATATTTCGGCTAGACGTGGCCCGTTAAGCAGTGTGTTTCGGGCGGGTGAAGACGAAGCGTTCGGGCCGCAACTCGATGGCGGCGGCAAATAATTTAGTGACGGTGATAACGGCATCCTCCGTATTTCGGAAACCGATCTTCTTGGGATTGGCTACCGTGGTCATACCATAATAGTTGAGGAAGCGGGTGTATAAGCGAACTTCGAGCATAGTAGCCAGTAGGTCAATCGGTGCGCCGTAATCGGCCCCGACTTGCGGAAGCAGTGTTGGAAATGCCTGATTAAATTTCTCGATGTAAAAGGTCAGCGGCCGGCTTTCCTCACCGTAACGGCACATCAGGTAGAGTGCGAAGGGCGACAACAGTTGGAGGTCCGTTTCCGGGAAGCCGTCGTGGTAACCCATATTGAATTTGCGCAACTGGGTAAGGAAAACCCACTTAAAAATAGTGGGCCAGTCTTCCTTTTCTACCAGTTTCCTACCCTTGGCGGTTAGCGTGAGTTGCTCCTTTTCGGCTTTAGCTAAACCGCTTAGCATAGCTAGTTGTCGCAGATTTTGAATCCAGACGGAGTCTTGCTCTTTATTAAGATTGTAGGAACCGGCTTCAATATATTCATTAACCAATAACCGCCGGCCGTAGAGGGATTTAACCAGTTTTACGTTGAGGTTGCCACCCTTCGTCAGCCTGATGCCCTTGGGTTCGGCGGCTTGCAGTAGAAAACCGCGCATCAGGTTCATGAACGGCATTTGCAGCACGGTTTCGCTGTTCAGGTCGTTTCGAAAGGCCAGGGGGCAGTTCTCCTCGAAAGGGTAGTGAATGAGTTGGTCCATGTCCAGCGGAGACAGGTTGTCCATAGTTGCATCAGCCGAGCTATTAAGGCCGGCGAAGTGCGCGGTCAGCGCGGCCTGCAATTCCTCCATGCTCTCAAAATTATCTTTCACGTTAGAAATGGTTGGGTGATAGCCGCAAGATAAGCGATTTCGTTGACCTCCATTCAGCCGAACATTGCCGCCCGGTGCCGGCTTTGATTAGTGGACCTATCTCGGTCGTTATCTCCCCAGTTTTTTCCTGCCATGCAAAATATCTTGCTTCTCCTGCTCTCCATGCTTGTCGGGGGCGTGGTTACCTCTTACCTCACCCTGAATAGCCTGCTTTCTAAAGAAGTCGGCTCCGATCTGCTGGCCAATTTGCCCTACTTCGTTCTTGCCCTACTGGTCACTCTGTGTATGTTATTTATCCTGGATAGCCCGGTGCCTTTTGTTAAACTGACCGAGGTGCCGTGGTACTACCTTACGGCGGGCTTGTTTGCGGGGGCCGCGCTCTACGCTACGACACTGCTGATCGGTAGTGTGGGGCCGGATAAGTTTTTCGTCGCCTCGGTATCCGGTCAACTAATTATTTCGGTTGCCCTGACCCACTTCGGCTGGCTAGGTACCGAACAAGTGGAGGTGGATTGGCGCAAAGTGCTGGGCATCGCGCTGGCCATTAGCGGGGCGGTGCTGGTGAGTTGGAAGTGAGGCCAAAGGCCGAGGGTGTTAGCGTATGAACTTTTTTTGCGTGAGGTGCCCGGAGGGGACGTGCGTAGCACCGAGGCGAATGCCGAAGCCCGGAGGGGACCGGCAGCGGCCGTCAGGCCGGTGGCACGCCCCAATTGTTATTATTTAGCACATAAATTCTACTGGACCAATCGGAAGTTCGGTTACGCCCAAATCTCATCCGTTTTGCCTCAGGCTACGTTGCGATACCTTTTACGTAGGAATACTACGTATTATTCGCCAACTACGGACTCACTCCCGGTAGGGCGTACGTGTCAGAATGCTGCGGCCGAGGGTGAGTTCGTCTGCGTACTCCAGTTCGCCGCCGAAACTGACGCCGCGGGCGATGGAGGAGACCCGGACCTGAAGGGGGCGAAGTTGTTTGTCGAGGTAAAAGATGGTGGTTTCGCCTTCGATAGTGGGGCTGATGGCCATGATGATCTCTTGCACGTCGGGGGTGCCGGCGCGGCGGATAAGGTCGTCGATGTTGAGGTCGGCGGGGCCGATGCCTTCAATGGGGGCGATGACGCCGCCCAGGACGTGGTAGAGGCCGCGGTACTGCTGGGTATCCTCGATGGCCATGAGGTCGCGGATGGTTTCCACGACGCAGATAGTGGCACGGTCGCGGCGGGGGTCGGCGCAGATGCTACAGATGGTATCGTCGCTGAGGTTACCGCACTCGGTGCAGTGGCGAATCTGCTGCCGCAGGGTGGTGATGGCATTACCAAAATCGCGGCTGACCTCCAGTGGTTGCCGGATGAGATGGAGAACGAGGCGCAGGGCGGTCTTGCGACCGATGCCGGGTAGGGCGGCGAAGGCATTGACCGCGTTTTCAATAAGTTGCGAGCTAAATTGCATAAGGGGCGTTGGGGACGTACATTTACGCAAACAACAAACCAGGAGGCTTGGTGTTGAAAAGGCCGTAAGGTCTTGGAAAAGACGCCCGAAAAGCGCAAATTTGCGACCTCAAAGATAGCGAAAAACCTAGCACACGATATGGCTGAAGTAATTAAGATGCCCCGCATGAGCGACACGATGGAAGAGGGCAACATCGTAAGTTGGTTGAAAGAGGAAGGTGATTCCGTGGAACCGGGCGAGACCCTGGCCGAAGTGGAAACCGATAAGGCCACGATGGAACTGGACAGCTATTTCGAGGGCGTGCTGCTACACATTGCCGTGCGCGAGGGCACGGTGCCGATCGATGGCGTGATTGCCGTGATCGGGGAGGAAGGCGAAGACTGGAAAGCGGCCATTGCCGCCGCCGGCGGTAATGGCGCGGCTGCGCCCGCCGCCGCTGACGCCGAGCCGAAGGAAGCAAGTAAAGAAGCAACGAAAGAGGAAACATCCGCCACTGCCGAAACCGCCACTGCCGAAAACGGTGGTGAAGAGGAAGGCCGCATCAAGGCCAGCCCCCTGGCCCGCTCGATGGCCAAGGAAGCCGGGATTGACCTGACCTCCGTGGAGGGAAGCGGCGACAACGGCCGCGTGGTGAAGCGTGACGTTGAAGCCGCCATGGAGCAAGGCCCGGCCGCTAAAACAACTGCCCCCGCTACACCGGCAACGTCCCAACCCGCCGCCGCGCCCAAGCAGGCCGCGCCGCAAATCAGTCCCTCCCCGGCCGTGCAGGAGCCACAGGTTGCAGCCTTTTACGGCGGCAGCAACGAGGACAGTTACGTGGACACGCCCGTGAGCCAAATGCGCAAGGTGATCGCCCGCCGACTGGGTGAATCTAAATTCAGTGCCCCCCATTTTTACCTGAAGGCCGATATCAATATGGGTAAGGTATGGGATCTGCGTAAGCAACTGAACGAAGTAGCCCCGGTAAAACTGAGTTTCAATGACCTGGTGATCAAGGCCTGCGCGGCGGCACTGCGCAAGCACCCGGTGATCAATTCGAGTTGGATGACCGACCACATCCGTCAGAATAATCACGTAAACATCGGCGTGGCCGTGGCCGTGGAGGATGGCCTGCTGGTGCCCGTGATCCGTCATGCGGACATGAAGTCGCTCTCGCAGATCAACGTGGAAGTAAAGAACCTGGCGGGTAAGGCAAAGAACAAGAAACTGCAGCCGCAGGAGATGGCGGGTAATACCTTCACTATTTCCAACCTGGGCATGTTCGGCGTGGACGAGTTTACCGCGATCATTAACCCGCCCGACGCCTGCATTCTGGCCGTGGGAGGTATCATCGACAAGCCGATCGTGGAGGATGGCCGGATCGTACCCGCACGCATCATGCGCGTTACGCTGAGCTGTGACCACCGGGTGGTGGACGGCGCGTCGGGTGCGCATTTCCTTAATACGCTTAAGGAAGTACTGGAAAACCCGATCAACTTAATGGTTTGACAGGACCGGTAGAAAATAGATAAGGTGCGGTCGCAATTTTTCGGTAAGCGGTCAGAATTTTAGCTATCTTTGCGTTTAAACATAGTAGTGATCGGCAATCTGCTTGCTGCTCGGTGGTAATAATTTGCTTGGTTGCGAACACCGTTACCCGCAGCGGTTTTTATATCACTATTATTAGACGTTATAATTCCCCCTCCTATAAAATCATATCATAGTGGAAAGCTTACCGCTTCGCCCCGGGCGGAGTGTGACCATTACTGAGCTTTAAATCTACACAGATGACTTCTACCGTATCAAATCATAAGACAACGGTTGTTTTGGGGGCTTCGCCTAACCCGGGACGCTATTCCTACGAGGCTGTTCACCGGCTACACGCCAAGGGTTTTCACGTGGTACCGGTTGGTATCCGCCAAGGGGAGATCGACGGGATCGATATTAAAATCGGCCAACCCACCGAAGAGGATGTGGACACCGTAACCCTTTACCTTAATGCCCAGCGGCAGAAGGCCTACTACGATTATATCCTGAGCCTGAATCCGCGGCGTATCATCTTCAATCCGGGTACGGACAACCCCGAACTGATGAAGCTGGCCCGCGAGCGGGGGATCGAACCGGTAATCGCTTGCACGTTAGTGATGTTAAGCACGGGGGAATACTGATCGGTACTAGACACGCTCTAAGAAAACCCTCTCCTGCAATCACTAACCCTTTACGACAAACGGTCGATCTCCCGTGGGAGATCGACCGTTTGTCGTTAGAGAAAAACTCGGTTCATTCCGACTACTGCCCTTCCTCCTCGGCTAATTCAGCATCCTTTCGGTCAAATTTAAGTACCCGCTTGCGGCTCTTGAAGGGAACGTAGCGGTAGGGGCGTTCCTGGAGATCGGTCGTCAGACTATCGACACTCTGACTGGCGCGGTTAATGCGTTGGTAAATCTCCTCGTCGTAGATCAGTTTACCGAGGGTGCCGTCACCGCGCTTGATCGTATTGACCATTTCGCTAACGCCGCCCAAGGCTTTATCCGCCTCATCGAGAGTGCCACGCAGGCGGCGCAGGCTTTCAGTCGCTTCATTGATCGTACGGCCCAGATCGGCGTCGGCCAAACTCTGGCTGAGGCTGTCGGCATTATTGATGATGTTCTCAATGTTCCCCGACTTGCGGGCCAGGCTACTACTGAGATTACGCAAGTTACTCATGGTCTGGTCGATCTCACGACGATTATTGATCAAAATGCCTTCGAGTTGTTCGCTGGCCCCCTTCATGTTTTCCATGGTCGTACTGAGATCACGGCTGGAGCGGGCGATGGGGTGACTACTGGTTTCGCCGAAGAGCGTCTGGTTAAGGGTGTCGATGGCCCCGGAAATACCGGATTTAAGAGAATTCATCATGTCCTCCTCCCCACCTTCGCCGATAAAAGCCGCCAGGGGGCCTTTGACCCCGCCTTCTAGCGTACTCTCGTTGTCGGCGCAATCCCCGTTACCGAAACAGGGGGTTTTGTACTGGAGGTCGATCGCTTTTTCACCCAGCAGACTAACGGTACTGATCATGGCACGCGCATCACGCGGCACATTGATATCCTTACGCAAGCTGAGGGTGGCCTGAACCAGCCGATCCTGCTGGTTGAGCTTAATGCCCGAAACCGTACCTACGGACACACCGCTTATGGTAACCGGGGTACCGACGGTGATACCGCCCGCGTCCGTGTAATTAACGTAGAAAGTTTGGTCCGAAGAGAAAAGGTTTCGCCCCTGGATGAATTTATATCCCCAGAAGGCCAGTCCGATGGCTACCAGGGCGAGAATTCCAATCTTGATTTCGTTGCGCATAAATGGGGCTGAACTGTAAAAATGCCGGGTCGTAAAGCAGTTTTGCCTCGAACTTCGGCTAGAATCGTAGGGGAAACGTCACCTATGACCACATAGTTTGTTTTGGGTGGCAAGTCTTGAAGCAGGGTATGCTACTCCTTATTATCGCACGGACCGTTCGGGGCGAATTGTTGCTTTATCGTCAATTATAGCATACGGGGAGCGTTAAATTTAGGGCAGGATAAAACCTGTTTTGGATTGGTGCGGTTATGAGGATAGTCTTTTATGAGAACCACTTACTAGCGAACTTTAACTAAAAAATCTGCGGAGATAGTAAAATATTATTTCTGTTTTCGGTATTTTACCGATGATTACCCCCGCTTTGAGAAACGTTATGCCTGACAACCCTATTGGTTTCCACACAACCAATCCGCCAAAAAATGACCAAACGCACCCTTAAGCATAAGTGGCTGAAGACCAAAATTGCATTGAACAATACGATGCAGGATATCCTCAATCTCAACCGCAAGCGCAAGCTACTCCAGCACATTAAGAACAGCCGTAAGGCACAGGAAGAACTGGAGAGCGAACTCCGGATCCTTAATGCAACAGCCGATCTGCAGGCACAGGCACTACGCCGCTACGAATTAGTACTGGCTGACGATGTTATTGCCAACCGCGCCTGAAAATCGGCCGATATTTTTCGTAATCAATCCGGTTTTTTTACCCGGATGGTGCTGTCGATGACGGTGCCCCTGCGCCGATCGGCCATAACCCCCGCAGTACGCGCATCGGTTAATTCCTTGATGGTCTTCTCTTCTTCCAATGCCTTACCGGTCAACTGCCGGTGCCAGGCCAGGATAAGGTAGCGGGCCACGTCGTCAGGATGTCGCAAACCGCGGCGGCCGAAGTAGACTGATAAGCGTGACCCACCGTGCAGGCCCCAGTTAGTAACGATCCAGCGGCCGAGGGTAAGTTCGAGGGCGGCATAAGCCCGGTCTTCGGGCTGGGCCATGAAAGATCGGCGAGATTCTTTATCGCTCAAGCGAGTCAATTCACTCAGAGCTTCCTCCGTGTCGGAGGGGATGTAGACTCCGAACAGGCGGTCCTGGCTGACGCGCTTGCGGAACTCCTGCCGGTACTCGTCCTCGTTGTTGGCGGGGGCGGGGGGTTGAGCCGTTAGTAGGGAAATGTTGCCGATAAGCACGGCAAGGAGCAAAAGAACAAAGCGTTGAGTTGGCATGAGGGATCGAGTAAAGGCTCAGAGCGGATGAACCCGTCCTGGGAGGATAGGTGGGGTAAATGACAAAAAGAGGGGTAGACCGATAGCGGCGGCCCTGCCGCGTGAGGTGCCTGGAGGGGCCGCTTTCGGGTGGGGCCGAGGCCCCATCCGAAGGGAAGTGCGCAGCACCGACCGCCAGGGAGCCCGGAAGGGACCGACGCCGTTCCGCCAGGACGGCGGCACGCCCAAAACCATGACGAGAAGATTGCTACGGACGCACTTTCTGATAAGTCACTACCTCGCTGCTTACTCCGAGTTGGCTTATTTGCAAGGTCTCTTCCGTTACACTTACGATGCCGAAACAATCGGTAGCGAACTGGCTGCGGATGATAAAACAGGGGTAACTGACGCTGCCTGCGGCACTGCACTGCGTGTTGCAGACCTCATGGTATTCAATGCGCTCTTCCACGATGGGGCTACCTTCAAAAAAAGAGGTATAGTGGTCGAAATCGAAGCGTACCGTCTCATCGGGTTCGACGGTATTCCGCCAGGTTCCACTCAGCAGTTGGAGGCCGCGGGGTGCTGACGAGCGGGCCGTCAACTGGTCGGGGGCACTCTGATAGGTCTCCGGTGCCGCGCTGGAATAATCACTATATTCCTGGGGCGCGGCGGTATAACGGGTGTCATAAGACTGCGGTGCATCGTCTGCGACTTGCGTGCCGGCCTCCGCTCGCGGAGCGGGAGTTCCGTATTCACCGCGCTCGTAGAGGGCCTCCGTGGTAGTGGAATACGGCTTGGTGCACGATAGCAAGAAAAGCAGCGGTAGTAATAACAACAAGGAGTAGCGGTGCATGGGAGGATGATTAGCGGCCTCAATGAAGAAGCCTATTCACAAAGCGAATTATGTCAACTGAACGACTCACAGCGGCCGCCTAGTTCACTTACCTAACGCAATTGGGCCGTTAAGCTACGTTAAAGCCTGCTAATTTTTCTTAAATCCCCCCTTTCACGACCCGCCAACCAACCGGACGCGGGGCGGGTTGTATCTTTGAGCCGGAACCGCAACCGACGGTCGACCGCCAAAAAATTCAGCCCTGCCTACGGGCCGCGACAACGATACTATGCCGATAGCAGTAAGTAACCTGACTAAAATATACGGATCCCAGCGGGCCGTGGACAATGTGAGTTTCGAGGCCCGGCCGGGGGAGGTACTAGGTTTCTTGGGACCTAATGGCGCGGGTAAGACCACCACGATGAAGATCATCACCGGCTACCTGCCGGCCAGTGAGGGTAGCGTAACGGTAAACGGGCACAACGTGGCCGAGGATAGCCTGGCCGCCCGCCGCAACATCGGCTACCTGCCCGAGCACAACCCCCTCTACCTGGATATGTACGTGCGCGAGTACCTGGCCTACGCCGGCCGGCTGCACCGGATGAGCGGCAAGCCGCTGACCTCCCGCATCGAAGAACTGATTGATCTGACCGGTCTGGAACGCGAACAACACAAGCAGATCGGCACCCTCTCCAAGGGCTACCGGCAGCGTGTGGGGCTGGCCCAGGCCTTACTCCATGACCCGCCCGTGCTGCTGCTGGACGAACCCACCTCCGGCCTGGACCCCAACCAGCTCGCCGAGATCCGGGAACTGATCCGTCAACTGGGCCGCGAAAAAACGGTAGTCTTCAGTACCCACATTATGCAGGAGGTGCAGGCCGTCTGCGACCGTGTACTCATCATCAATCAGGGCAAATTGGTGGCCGACGACCCTATAGAAAGACTGCGAGAACGCCTGAGCGACGCGCCCACGCTGGTGATAGAACTGGCGGGTAACATCGTGAAGACCGACCGGCTGGAAAGCATCGCCGGTATAGCCCGTGCGGCCGACCTGGGTGGCGGCCGGTTCCGCATCACCGCCAAGCCCGGCGCGGGCGATATCCGTCCCGAACTGTTTGCCTTTGCCGTGGCGCAACACTTGGTGTTGCTGGAAATGCGGCGTGAAGAGGGCGGCGTGGAGGAGGTGTTCCGTCAACTCACCAGGGCCGAACCAGCTTAAATGCGCCATAACTCGCTACTTTCCTACCCCACCGCCATGATCTACCGCTACCTGCTTTCTTTGTCGCTTTTGCCCCTGGCTTGCTCCCTATTGCCGGCACAGTCAGCTGAACCGACGGACTCCTTCGCCCTCGACCGCGAGTACCGGTTTAATGAAGGCGTCTATTTTAGTTTCGCCTCCCTGGTCGCCAACCGGCCCGACCGGGGGTGGGACGAAGTAGGCGGTAGTATGGTGCAGTTTCCGGACGACTACCGCGTACAAATCGGCGGCATGAAATTGAGCGGTCACCCGATCGACGGACCCATCTACGCCCTGGTGCTCGAGGGTTTCCCCTACCGGCTAGTGCGGCGTAGCGAGCAAAATGCCCTCACCGAGTTCGTAATGCTGCGCATCCGCGGACGGCTGGCTTACTATGAATTTGAGACGACGGAGGTAAAATCCATCGTAATGCGGGCCTATAACCCCGCCAACGGACGGCCTTTTCGTGAGGGAATGGTGGACAAGCGCGAGGTGGTGCGCAACGGTCGCCTGCTCAACTTCGAGGATGGCGGCGAGCTTACTTTCGACCGTGAAAACCTGATTGCAATGACTAGTGACCGCGATCCCGATCTGGCCGAACTCCTCCTCAACCTCGATCCACGCGAGCGGGATTACGAGGAAAAACTGCGCAAAGCCGTCAAAATATTCGACGACCGGCACCCGCTCTACTTACCTAACCCACCCGGCGACGGCGAGGAGTAGGCGCACTCCTTATCCTGTTCTCCTGCCACCCGCGCTATCATTTCAGCAACCCCTACCATTTATGACCGCCATTTTCCGCCGCGAGATCACGGCTTTTTTCGGTTCCCTCATCGGCTACGTCGTCATCGGCATCTTCCTCATCACCCTGGGGCTGTTCCTGTTTGTCTTCCCCGATACCAGCCTGCTCAATTACGGTCTGGCTACGCTTGATCCCTTCTTTAACATCGTACCCAATATCTTCATTTTCCTCATTCCCGCCATCTGTATGCGGTCCTTTGCCGAGGAGCGGGCCACCGGTGCCATCGAGCTGCTGGTTACCCGGCCGGTGCGGGAGATCGAGATCGTGCTGGGCAAGTATTTCGCTTGCCTTACCCTCGTCCTACTCGCGTTGCTCCCCACCCTTCTCTACTGGTACACCGTTTATCAGCTGGGCGCGCCCCTCGGCAACATCGACGGCGGGGGCACCCTCGGTTCCTACCTCGGCCTCGCCTTTTTGGCGGCCGGCATGACCGGCATCGGCATCTTCGCCAGTGCCCTCACCAGCAACCAGATCGTCGGCTTTCTGGTGGGCACCCTACTTTGTTTCTTCCTCTATTTCGGTTTCGATTACCTCAGTCGACTACCCTTCCTTATCGGCCGCGGTGACGATATCGTCGAGTCATTCGGCCTCTTTTATCACTACGAAAGTCTGGGCCGCGGCCTCCTCGACACGCGCGACCTAGTCTACTTCATCAGCATCGCCGGGCTGTTCATCGTGCTCACTATGGTAGTATTGGAACGGAAGAGGAATTAATCGGGTAGGGGGTTAGGCACGTATCAGGTGAATATCTCTGAGCGGCTCTGCTTATTACCTGACTATCCACTACCCAATCGAATAAGGGCGTGCCGGCGGCCTAACGGCCGCCGGCGGTCCCTTCCGGGCTCCCTGTTCGGTCGGTGCTGCGCACTCGCTCCTTCGTCGCGCCCCTCCAGGCACCTCACGCACGGTCGAACACATCGCTCAGATCGAAGGACCATTCTTAGAGCGTGTCCAAATTTTTACTTACTGATAACCAAGCATTTAAGAACCTGGCGTCATAAAAACTGACTTACGTAACCCGCCATGCGCGCAAGTTTTTATCTAGCCGGAACCTTAAGTCATTGATCCTCAGCTCTTAAAAATTTTAGACACGCTCTTTAGGTGTATGCGCCAAAGGTCGAGGGGCTATTCTCGAGGTGTACGCCCAATCAGCTAGGTCGAGCGGTCTCCGACCCGCGGGTAAATACTAAAAATCCCCCCTTCCACTAAACAATCCCGTCCCCACCGCTATCTTTAGCCTTTAACCCAGTTTCGTCCATTTTTTAAGCCCCCACATGCAGAATCGCACGGTCATCAATCAAGTCAGCCCGGAAATACAAGCCGGTCGTTTTCCCATCAAGCGCGTCGTCGGAGAGCGGGTGGACGTGCAGGCCGTTATTTTCGGCGACGGCCACGATGCCCTGCGCGCCGAGGTCCGTTACCGCCTGGAAGGTACCCGCAAATGGGATACCGTGAGCATGGACGAACACCCTAACGACCGGTGGACCAGTTCATTTACCGTCACCGAGCGCGGCTTTTATGAGTATGAACTGGTGGCCTGGGTGGATCACCTGCTAACCTGGTATCGCGGCTTTAAAAAGAAGCAGAATGATGGGCAGGACATGAAGATCGAATTGGAGATCGGTTGCAACTTGATGGAAGAAGCCGCTAAGGGGCACGGAAAGGGCAAGGCCGTCAATGTCCTGTCCATGTGTGACCGCCTGCGCGAAGACTACGACCAAGCCGTCGGGCTAGTGATGAGCGAGGAATTCGCCCGCTTTATCGACGAACACGAGTTCAAGCAATTCCCCACCACTTACGAGAAAAACCTGCGTGTGCGCGTAGGACGTACCAAGGAATTGTACAGTACCTGGTACGAGCTTTTCCCCCGCTCCACCTCGCCGGACATTGATCGCGCCGGCACATTCAAAGACGTGGAAAACTTGCTGCCCCGCATCGAAGAGCTTGGTTTCGACGTGCTCTACATGCCGCCCATCCACCCCGTCGGCCGCCGCAACCGCAAGGGCCGCAACAACGCCACCGACGCCCAGGAGGGCGAACCCGGCAGCCCCTGGGCCATCGGTTCCAGCGAGGGCGGTCATAAGGCCATCCTCCCCGAACTAGGGAATATCGACGATTATAAGGAACTGATCGTCAAGGCGGAAGAGCGCGGCATCGAGGTGGCCCTCGACCTGGCCTTCCAGTGCGCGCCCGATCACCCCTACATCAAGCAGCACCCCGACTGGTTCATCTGGCGGCCCGACGGTAGCATCATGTACGCCGAAAACCCGCCCAAAAAGTACCAGGACATCGTGCCCATCAACTTTGAATCAAAAGACTGGGAAAACCTCTGGGAAGAACTCAAGAGCGTGGTCATTTACTGGTGCGAGGCCGGCGTGAAGATATTCCGCGTGGATAACCCCCACACCAAGCCCTACCGATTCTGGGAGTGGCTGATCCGGGAGGTGCAGGAGGTGTATCCCGATACTATTTTCCTGGCCGAGGCATTCACCCGCCCCGCCATCATGGCCGAGCTGGCCAAGCGCGGATTTACGCAGTCGTACAGCTATTTCACCTGGCGCCCCTCCGCCTCTGAGATGCGGCAGTATGTAGAGGAACTGACCCAGACCGAACTAAAGGAGTATATGCGCGCCAACTTCTGGCCCAACACGCCCGACATTCTCGCCTACGAGATGATGGACGCCGTGCCCGCGCAGTTCCTGAAGCGGCTCATTCTGGCCGGCACCCTGTCCAGCAACTACGGCCTCTACGGCCCCAGCTACGAAGTGACCGAAAACCGGGGCAACACCAACGGTAAGGAGGAGTACTATGATAGCGAAAAGTACATGGTGCGCCATTACGACTGGAGCTACCGTAACAAAATTACCGAGGCTTACCAAAAATTGAACCGGGCCCGCCGCGAAAACCCCGCTTTGCAGCAGATGAATAACATCATTTTCACCGGCTCCAACAACGGTTCCTTTCTTAGCTACGTCAAGTGGAACGACGACCGCACCAACTTCATCTGGACGATCGTCAATTTCGATCCCCACAACACCCAGGCCACCTGGGTCAACGTACCGCGTGAGCAACTGGGCATCACCGGCCGCGTGAACTTGGGCCTGACGGACATCTTTACCGGCCAGACCTTCTACTGGAAAGAGGAGGCCAATTTCGTGCAACTGGACCCCGGTTACTGGCCGGCCCACGTATTGAAGGTGACGGTCTATAATGATTAATTCCACCTCAACGGTAATAATGGAACCCCTTGCGTCTGCTAATGACAAATCTATCGGCCCTCGCGTGAGGTGCCTGGAGGGGCGTTAGCGCACGCAGTGCCGAGGCGAATGCCGAAGCCCGCAAGGGACCGACGCCGGCCATTGGCCGGGGGCACGCCCGAAAAACAAACCGACCCTACGAACGCCGTCTGCTTGAGCCGGATTTCCTACCTTCGCCCCCATGCAGATACGCCACCTGATCGTCCACGAGATACGCAAGCAAGCCGGGCAACCCGACGCGGTTTTACAACTGAGTGATAACGTCCTGGAGCTGGACGATACACGGGTTTATGACCTGCTGGGAAAACTGGACCAGAGCCTGGAAAACGCCGCCGACGTAGTGCAGGGCAACCTGAGTTCGCCGGAGGACGCCCTGTTTCCCGGCCTGTTGGAGCAGTATGCGGGCGAGGCCTCGCGGCGCGAAGCGTTCATGACCTTTAGCCGGGAAACGGCAACGGCACTCTATAATGAGATGCAGCAGGTGCCCGCTTCGGCCGGCGGCTATTTAGTGTATGCCGATTACCAGCTGGAGGACGAGCGCCGCCTCAGTATTTTCATGGTGCGCACCAACGAAGCACTCAGGTTCGCGGCCCGCGAAAACGACTACCAACTGCTGGGTGTGGAAGTATTGGATACCAGCCGCCTGGCCCTGGCGGCCCGCATCGTGCTGCCGAAAACGTCGACGACCCTGCCCGAGGGCGCGGCCCTGCCCCTGCGCCGGGTACAACTGAGCCGCCACCACCGCAGCCAACGCGACGTATCGACCTACTTCATCGACTGGATCGGGCTGGAGAACATGGTCACCAGCCGCGAGCTGACCCATTCCTTCCTGGACGCCATCGAGCACCTGCCCGCCCCGGCGGATTCGGATACCGGCCGCCCGATGGAGGTGGACCAGTTTCAGCGGGCCGTTTCGCAGTATGCGCGCAAGCAGCCGGGGCAGGTGGTGTCCATCCCCGCTTTCGACGACCATTTCTACGGCCCCGGCGACAAACCCTTTGCCCGCTTTGTGGAAGAGAACGAACTGCCCCTGCCCGCCGACGGCTTTCGGACGGACGGCCGCACTTTTCGCGGCCACCTCAATTTGCGCGCCGGTGCCAACGGCCTCTCCCTGGCCTTCCCCCGCGAGGCGATCAGCCGGGGAGAGATCGAGATCGACGAGCAGACGGGGCGAGTGACGATTATCAGCGATGAACTGGTGGAGCGGCTGCTGGAGCAGCTGTAATCTTACCGGCACGGTATTTTCGTATTTACTATCTTGGCACCGGAATTTTAATTTCGCGCCCCGGCCGCATCCCGGCCCCCGGCTTCGTTCTACTGCGAAGGGGGACGGAACGAAGTTCCCCCTACCCGTAGATTGTCCATATTTACTGGATCGGACGATCTTACTAACTTTGGAGCCAACTCGACTCTTCCTTAACCATTTTTCACTCACACACAATTACCTCTTATGCTTAAGCTTTTACAGCTTCGCTTGCTCAGCGTAGCCGTGTTGCTCCTCGGTGCCTCGGCACTCTTCGGGCAGTACACGGTTAGCGGCAACATCCAGGACGCGGGCGGCGAACCGCTCATCGGCGTCAATATTTTAGTGCGCGGCACCAGTTCGGGTACCGTAACGGATTTCGACGGCAACTTCAGCCTCAGTATCCCCAACGAAACCGCCACCCTCATCCTTACCTACACCGGTTTCCGGACCCAGGAAATACAGGTAGACCGCAATAGTACCAATCTGGCCATCGTGCTGGACGAGGACGTGACCGGTCTCGACGAGGTAGTCGTTACGGGGCTTGCCTCCAACATCAAGCGGTCCAACCTGGCCAACGCCGTTTCTACCGTTTCGGCGGAAGAGCTGACGGGCGTAACCAGCCAGCAGACCGTGGACGGTGCGCTTTACGGCAAACTGACCGGCGTTAACATCATCCAGACCACCGGCGCGCCGGGTGGCGGCTACGCCGTACGTCTGCGCGGCGTTAGTTCGCTCTCCGGTAATAACCAACCGCTCTACATCGTGGACGGCGTGTACATCGACAACACGGAAACGCCCAACGGCTCGCGTTTTGCCTCGGGTGCCAATACGGGGTCGGAGGAAGGCTCCTCGAACCGGATTGCGGACATCAACCCCGATGACATCGAGACGATCGAGGTGCTCAAAGGTGCTTCGGCTGCCGCTATTTACGGTACGCGCGCCAACGCCGGCGTGGTTATTATTACTACTAAGAAGGGTAAGGCCGGCGAGTCCAGCATCTCCCTGAGCCAGGATATCGGTTTCAACACCATCATCCGCCGTGTGGGCAGCCGTCAGTATACGGCCGCCGAAGTAGAAGAACAGTTCGGTGCCGCCGAGCGCGTCATCTTCGAGGAAGCCCAGCGCACGGGTCAAATATTCGACTACGAAGACGAGATCTACGGTAACAAGGGCCTGATCTCCGATACGCGCCTGCGCCTCTCGGGCGGTAATGACAAGACGCTGTTCATGGTGTCCGGTTCCTACCGCGATGAGGAAGGTATCATCGAAGGTACGGGCTACGAGCGGTTGACGGCGCGGATCAACTTGCAGCACAAGCTGAGCAAGCGCGTTACCCTGACCGCCAACTCCAACTACATCAACAGTACGGCCAACCGCGGCTTTAGCGGTAATGAGAATGAAGGTGGACTGAGCTACGGCTACACCCTGGCCTTCACCCGTGACTGGCGGAACCTGTTCCCTGATGAGAACGGTGTATTCCCGGATAATCCTACCTCTACCGGTAACCCCCTTTACACCAGGGCGCGCACGCGTAACCAGGAGGATATCGACCGTTTCATCCAGGGTTTCGGACTGAATGCCAGCCTGCTGCAAACGGATAACCAAGCCCTGAAACTCGTTTTCAATGGTGGTATCGACTTTTATGTCAGTAACTCCGAGGTCTACGTTCCCGAGGATGCTCAGGGACAACGCGGAAAGCAGAACGGCTTCCTGGGTATTACCAACGCCAAAAACTTCAACTACAACACCAATACCCTATTGGTCCACGATTACTACACCGAAAGCGGCATCAACTTCACTACCCAGGGTGGTATCAGTTACCTGAACTTTGACCGTAATTTCATCTTCAACCAGGCGACGCAACTCATTCCGTTGCAGAGTACGCTCGACCAGGCCGGTGCCCAGTCTATCGATCAGACGAAGAGCAGCGTTGAGGAATTCGGTATCATCCTGCAGGAAGAGATCAACATCCAGGACAAGGTCATCCTAACCGGTGGCGTCCGTGCGGATAAGTCCTCGCTCAACGGCGATCCCAATGAGTATTTCTACTTCCCCCGCGCGAGCGTGGCGTTGAACCTGACCAACTTCGATTTCTTTCAGACCGACCTGTTCCAGCAGTTCAAGCTGCGTGCCGCTTACGGCCAAACGGGTAACAGTGCTGATTTCGGTTCGCTGTTCACCTCGCTGGGCGTAACCAATATCGACGGTAACGCCGGTTTCTCGGTGGTCGGTTCGCAGGGCCGCGACGATCTCCAGCCGGAGACTTCGACCGAAGTGGAATTCGGTGCTGACTTCACGCTGGTAGATGGCAAGGTGGGCATCACCGCTACCTACTACATTCGTGAGGTAGACAACCTGCTGTACCAGCGTTCGCTGCCTACTTCTACGGGCTTTAGCTCGGAGATTCGCAACGACCTGGACCTGACCAACCGCGGTCTGGAACTGTCGCTGAACATCAACCCCATCCGCACGCCTAACTTCAACTGGACGGCTACCTTCAACTACTGGTACAACCGCTCGGAAATCACCCGCTTGGGTGTTCCCGACGGCAGCGACGGCGAGGACATCCCCAGCTTCGTGCCTCCCGGCGTGGCCTTCGGTCTGGGTCTGGGTACCTTCTACATCAACGAGGGATCGCCCATTACCGGCCTGTGGAATAACGTGGACGGCGTACCGACTCAGACCGGCGACACCGAACCCGACTTCCAGTTCTCCTGGTACAACTCGTTCAACATCGTCAAGAACCTGGACATCAATTTCCTGATGCACCTGCGTTCCGGCGGTGAGGGCCTTAACCTTTCCCGTCTGCTGACCGACATCGGCGGCCGCACGCCCGCCGAGTTCGACGACCTCACCAGCTTCATCGAGGACAACTCCTACCTGCGCCTGCGCGAACTGGGTGCCTACTACCGCATCCCCACGCAGTCCAAGTTCCTGAAGACGATCAAGGTCGGTGCCTCGGCCCGTAACCTGTTCACCATCACGGACTACAGCAGCTACGACCCCGAAACGTCCACCAAGGGCGGCGGCGGTCTGTCGCAGTCCATCGAAGTCACCCCATTTCCTAGCTCCAAGCAGTTCTACCTGCACCTGGGACTCACCTTTTAATCCGCATCTCCATTATGAAGATTCACTATAAATTCATCTGTTCGCTCGTGTTGCTGGCCGGCCTCGGCTTGCTGACCGGTTGCAGCATCGACGAGCAAATCGACCCCAACGGACCCAGCCTCGGCAGTGTCCAGAATAACGCCAGCCGCACGGAGCTTAACCTGATCGTGGGCGGCATCGAGTCGACCATCCGCAATGGACTGGGCGAATACACGGTATCGAGTGGAAGTATTGCACGCGAACTCTACATTTTCGACGCCGACCCCCGCAACACGGAGGATCTGCTGGGAAAAGACGGCGTTTCGTTGGATAACAATACGTTCTACCTGACGGCTCCCTACGGCGGCCGCTACCGCGCCATTAAGAACTGCAACGTTCTGCTGGACGCGCTGGACAACACCGAATCCGTCTCCGAAACAGAGAAGGACGGTTACCGGGGTTTTGCCAATGCGATGAAGGCCACGATGCTGGCCCAAATCCTGGCTTACCTGGGTGACAACGGTGTACGAATCGATGTAGGCGACCCCAATAACGTGGGCGATTTCGTGGGCCGAGAAGAAGGGTACACCCAGATACTCGCTCTCTATGACCTCGCCATCGACCAACTCCAGGGCAGCGAATTCGCTTTCGACCTATCCAGTGGGTTCGACGGTTTCGACACGCCCGCCGGCATGGCCCAGGTGGCTAATGCCCTGGCGGCCCGCGCTGCCACGCAGGCCAGCCGTTTCGATGCCGCGCTGCGCTACGTGGATAACAGCTTCCTGGACACGGATGCTTCCCTGAGACTGGGAGTCACGCACACCTACTCTACGATTGCGGGAGACCTATTGAATCCCGTATTCAAGGCCCCCGGCCAGAGTGGCGACCAGATCATCGTCCACCCCGACGTGATCGACGACATCCGCGCCGGCGATACCCGTTTCAGCAAGTTCCGTCTCCGCATCGAGTCGACTAGCCAGGACGGCCTGAACAGCGACTACGAATCGGCGCTCTACCCGAACATCACCTCGCCCATCAGCTTCATCCGCAACGAGGAACTCATCCTCATCCGCGCCGAAGCCAGGATCCAGGCGATGAATTTCGGCGATGCCGTCTCCGATCTCAACGTTATTCGCAACGCCTACGGCTTAGGTGATTACAACGGACCCGTTAACTTCGATGCCCTCATCGACGAGATGCTCTACCAGCGTCGTTACTCGTTCTGGTCGGAAGGCCAGCGGATGTTCGACCTGCGCCGCTACGGCCGCCTCAACTCCGACTTCATCTCCATCGACCGGATGGGTGATTTGATCTTCACGCAGTTTCCCATTCCGCTTTCGGAAGGGGTATAACGCAGCGTTAGGATAAGATTATTTTCAGCACGGCTCGCTGTCCCTCGGGGCGGCGGGCCGTTTTTTATGGGGGCGTGCCCCTTCGCCTGCCGGCTCAGGGTCGGTCCCTTCCAGGCTCGCTATTCGCTCGGTGCTGCGCACTGCCCCCGCTACGCGGGATGCCCCTTCCAGGCACCTCACGCGGTACAAGCACGTAAAACAGATCACGTCTCGGACGGTAGATGTCCTCGACCTGAGCGGCGTGTGCGAGCGACGAGTACGAGCGGCGGTACGAGCGACGTGTACATCGCTCAGGTCGAGGACCTCCAGGTCCGAGCAGGGCGGCGCAGCCGCCCGGCCGCGGTACGAGCAAGTGGAACGGATTACGTCTCGGACGTAGACGTCGACCTGAGCGGCGTGTACGAGCGGCGTGTACGAGCGGGGGCCGCAGCCTCCTTGTTTTACGAAACCGTAGGTTTCGACCTAACTCAAATCGCCTCCCTCCTCCGCTGAGCCGCCATTTTCTTAGCCAGTTTCCGGCGCAACTGGGGCATCAATTTGCGTGCCTCCAGGTAGCCGAGGTCGTAGAGTTCCTGCCACTTGTGGAGGTGGTAGACCTGGTACTTCATCAACTCGGTGGGTTCGAACATGAAGTCGCAGCAATCAGCGGAGGGCTGGGAATTGTAGCGAATGGAGAGGTCGAAGACGCGGGCCATGACGGTGACGACGTTATTCAGCTCCCCGGCGGGGATCTCGGTGTGGGGGATGAGGTTGCTGCCGATCACGAAATCGGTTTCGACGCACAGATCGCCCAGGGGGAGGTTGTTCATCACGCCGCCGTCCACGTAGAGGTTCCCGTCCATTTCCACGGGCTTGAAAACGAAGGGGATGCTGCAGGCCGCCACGATGACTTCAATCAGGGGGCCGCTGCTGCGGATCTCCAGTTTGCCGGTATTCAGGTTAGTGATCCCGATCTGGAGGGGAATATTCAGTTCCTCAAAGGTTTTGACGGGCAGCAAGGTGGTCAGTTGCCCGCGCAGGTAGTCCAGTTTGGTCAACCCCATGAGCGGGATGCCCACCTTGATGAGTTTGAAAACGGAACTGTGCCGCACGAAATCCATGATCTGCTCCACCGATAATCCGGCGGCATACAAGACGCCCACAATGGCGCCCGCGCTGGTGCCGGTGATCCGGCTGGGGGCCAGTCCTTCCTCGATCAGGGCCTGCAACAGCCCGACGTGCGCAATGCCGCGCGCGCCGCCGCCGGAGAGGGACAAACCGATTTTGGGGTGGGACATGGGGAAGGGCGCTTCGCGCGTATTTTAGTAGGCAGGCTGCGCCTGCGGTATTTTAGTATTTTGGTAGGCGATGCTGTCGCTGGTAAATTTGTATTCAGCCTACGCGTGGGACCTCTCCCCCCGGCCCCCTCTCCAGAGGAGAGGGGGTGACGCTACGAGTGCCACAAAACGTCACCCCTCTCCCGTTGGAGAGGGGCCGGGGGTGAGGGCGCGCGGCGTCCTACGAGCCAAACCCCGTCACCCCTCTCCTCCGCGGCGGCTGGGGTCAAGAGAACCCAGACGATTAGCCGGGCCGGGGGTGACGCTACGAGTGCCAAAAAACGTCACCCCTCTCCCCGCGGCGGCTGGGGTTAAGGGGACCCAGCCGAATAGCCGGGCCGGGGGTGAGGGCGCGCGGCGTCCTACGAGCCAAACCCCGTCACCCCTCTCCTCCGCAGCGGCTGGGGTCAAGAGAACCCAGACGATTAGCCGAGCCGGGGGTGACGCTACGAGTGCCAAAAAACGTCACCTCTCTCCCGTTGGAGAGGGGCCGGGGGGAAATCGCGTGAGGTGCCTGGAAGGCCGACCGGAGGGAGGGTGCGCAGCACGGAGCGACAGCGAACCCCGAAAGGGACCGACGGCGAGGCGTTAGCCGAGGCGGCACGCCCACCGTCGTATTATTATCGTCTGTAGTAAGATGGTACGCTCATAACGAGCACGTTACTACCTACTAACCCGCTACCTCCTCCGGCTGCTCCTGCAATGTAGCCAACGCGGGTGCGGGCGCGGGCGGATTTTGCTGCGCGGCGGCTAGCTCACGACCGACCCGGCCGCGGGCGCGGGTGAATTGACCGTAGTAGGTCGGTTTGTCGAGTGACATGCCGGGGCCGCCGAAGAGGATGCGCCACCAGGAACGCGGGTGCGGGTAGGTGCGCATGTCTTTGGCGATGTCGACCCACTCGTGGAAAACGAGGGTGACGGGGTTGTAGCTGTTGACGGGGGTGCTGATGCCGTAGATGACCTTCTCGCCCTCGGGTTCAAAGGTGCCGAAGATGCGGTCCCAGATAACAAAGCTGGAGCCGTAATTTTTATCCATGTACTGCGGGTTGGTGCCGTGGTGGACGCGGTGGTGGCTGGGCGTGACGAAGAACCACTCGATGGGCCGGGGGCACTTGTCGATCATCTCGGTGTGGAGCCAGAATTGGTAGAGGACGGCCAGCTGGTTGCAGATGAAGAACAGGAAGGGGTCGAAGCCCATGAGGGCGACGGGGATGAAAAAGACGACCTTGATGTGCTGGGTCCAGGAGAGGCGGAACGAGACGGTGAAGTTATACTGCTCGGAGGAGTGATGCGTGACGTGGGTGGCCCACCACATGCGCTGTTCGTGGGCGACGCGGTGTGCCCAGTAGCGGAAAAAGTCGATGACGCAGAAGCAGAGGATGTAGCCCCACCAGGTGATGGGGATGTACCAGGGCACGAGGTTGTAGAAGAAAAGGATGACGCCGAACATGGCCGCTTTGACCAGCGCGCTGCTGATGAGGTTGCCGATACCGACGCTGGCGGCGGCCAGGGCATCCTTCTCGTCGTAGTGATGATCGGCCTGCTTGCGCCGCAGCCACCACTCCAGTACGGTGAGGGTGAACATAACCGGGATGGCCCAGATGATGACGGGTGGCAGGTCCATGCTGAGGATCTGCTCGACGGTGTAGTACGGTTTGGTCATGGTTGATAGTTTGGCGGCGAAAATACGCTGATTGCACGGGCCGATAACGTGCAGTTGCCCCGTTTCGGTACGGCAAAGGTACTAAACAACGGCGTTGCCGGATGTTTTAGATTTGGGCCGCTATTCCATCGGCACAGGCGCTTTGTAAGGCGGGGGACGTTATGGTGACGGGGGTGATTTACCAGAAGACGCGGCGCAGGAAGCCGGGGGTGATGCGGTATAGCCAGCGGGGGCGCGGGTAGCCGATTACGCCGGTAAGGCCTTGATCGAAATCTTGATCGATGGCAATCACGAAACGTAACATATTACCATCAATCTTGCCGTTGGGATCGTAATTCGTAACCAAGCTGCTGTATCCGGTGTAAGAAATGACCAAATTGGTTACTACTGTATTAGATACCTGTAATTTAAAATGACCGTCGATGCCGGTGACTGTACCATTGTTTGTCCCTTCGATCCAGATACTACCTCCGATGATGGGAGTTCCATGGGTTGAATCCATCACCATTCCCCTGATCTCGCGCATCGCCGGCTGCGCCGGCACCGGAATACTATCCCGCCGGCCGGGCGGTACATAAGTCGGCTCGGCGGCAACCCGCTCGCGGGAGGAGATTTCGACGGGATCCTGGAGGGTGGGGGAGACCTGGGCGGAAAGCGGCTGGGCTAACAGCAGGGCGGCGGCGGCCGCCGCCCATTTGGCGAAAGTGGGGGCGGTGCGATTCGGGTACAGGTCGCGATCGAGTTGGGAAGCGAGGAAGCGGCCGCAGGCTTTTTCATTCCGGCGCAGGTGGCGGTAGATCCGGTCGTCCGTCATGCCGGTAAAATCGGTCAGCACCCGGTCGCAGGCCGCGCAGTGGCGGCGGCGGTCATCGACGGCGGTCATGGCCGACCAGTCTTCGGCACAGGGTTCGGGAATTAAGACGCGGAGGGGGAAGTAGGGCATGGGAGGAGCGTTTGAAGAAAGGATGCCAGTAGGCGAAGATTTACACAACACCCCGCTACTCCACCGGCACACCCCGTCGCCAGACGAGTTTCTCTCCGTTGAGCAACTTAAAATCATTCACGATCGCGTAGTTCACGAGCAGCGCGTCGAAATGTTCGCCTTGCAGTAGTCTACCCGTGCCGGTGGGTAAGTGGAAGGCGGCGGCCGGGGCACTGGTGGCGGCCCGCAGGACGGCGGTGACGGGTAGGCCGGCCAGGCGAAGCAGTTCCAACTCCTGGTAAAGGTCGGTGCCGTAATTGATGCCGAAATTTGGTGGATCGGTACCCGCCAGAATAGTAAGTCCGGCCCGGTAAAGTTTCAGTACATCGGCCAGCAGTTCGGTGCTATCAAGGTGGGGGATGTCTTTGTTGTTTTCGCGGAAGAAATCAAAGGCCCGCAAGTTGGTGAGCAGGGTAGGTATAACAAAAGGTTTAGCGGCGGCCAGGACGGTTAGTTCCTCCGCGCTCAGCGGGCGGTCGAATTGCAGGTGGGCCAGTCCGTCTATCCCCAGGCGGGCAAGGAGGGCGGCATCGGCAGCGCGGCTGATGTGCGCCACGACTACGAGATCGAGATTGTGGGCGGCGCGGATGGCCGTATCCAGCTGCAGGGAATCGAGGGTGGGGCGGCTGGGTTCGCGGATGACCTTGAGGTAGTCGACCCCTTCTTTTTTCCGCGCCCGGACGAAGGGTTCTACTCCACCCGCCGACTCCACGGTGGGCGTGGGCATCCCGAACTGGGTGCCGTGGCCGCCATTAACGGTCAATGCCCCGCCGGAGGCGTGGTAGACGGCGTAATTGAGCGAATCCACGATCCCGCGCAACATGGTTAGGGAAAATGTACTACCGTGCATATCCAGTACGTGTAGCACCCCGGCCCGGGCTGCCTCCTGTAAATGCGCGGGGAAGTAAGCGTGGACGTGGCTATTGATCAGGCCCGGCAGGAGCAACTTACCACTACCCTCGATGATTACATCGTCCGCCAGGTCATCCCGGTGCGGGCGGATGGAGAGCAGGCGGCCTTTACTCACGCGTACGTCTACGTTCGATCGCAGGGTGTCGCCATCGAAAACAGTGACGTTACTAATGGTGAAATCGCCGGACTGGCAGGAAAGGGTGGCCGCCAGGGTGAAAAGGATCAGGCAGGTGGCTAGGAGTCGGAAGAGCACGGGAAGGGCATTTAGTAGGTCTAAGAGCGTGTCTAAAATTTTTAAGAACTGAGGTTCAATGATTCGCTTCGCGGCTACTTCGTGGTTAAGGTTCCGGCTAGATAAAAACTTTCGCGCATAGCGGGTTACGTAAGTCAGTTTTTACGACGCCAGGTTCTTAAATGCTTGGTTATCAGGAAGTAAAAATTTAGACACGCTCTAAGGTAGGGAATGTTACGGGGAGGACCGCATGACCTGCTTGCCATACCTTTGTCGATGGCATAGCAGCTGGTAAATTGTTACATTTGTCCGAATGGCTGATTGTTGTTCGGAAACGCAAAATGATGTGTCATTACGTTAACGTTTAAATTCCGCTACCCTTGAAAATTCTCCGCTACCTCCTTTTCGCCGTCCTCATCCTGGCGGTGCTATTCCTGATCCTCATGGTATTCCGGGCCTACGCCTCGCAGAAAGACGAGGCTAGCGTGGCCGGCGGCGTCAGCACCGACGGCCAGGTGTTCGCTTTTGGCTCCTGTGACCGGCAGGACCGGCCGCAGCCGTTCTGGCCCGCCATCGCGGCTTTCCGGCCGGATGCCTTTATCTGGATGGGCGATAACATCTACTCCGATACGGAGGACATGACCAAAATGTCCGCCGATTACGAAACCCTGCGCGCTAATCCCGGCTACCGGGATTTTGCCGCCCGCACCCCCATATTCGGCACCTGGGACGACCACGATTACGGGGCCAACGACGCCGGCAAGGAATACCCCAAACGCGACTCCGCCCGCGCCCTGCTGTTCGATTTTCTGGACGTGCCCGCCGATTCGCCCGACCGCCGGCACACCGGGGCCTATCAGCGCTATGACCTGGGGACCACGACCGCGCCGGTGCGCCTCATCCTGCTCGATACCCGCTACTTCCGTGACGACCTGGCGGGCAACTACGATGCGGAAGGCCGCCGTATCAGCTACCAACTCAACGAGCAGGGCGACATCCTGGGCGAGGAACAGTGGGCTTGGCTGGAGGAGCAACTGACCGACTCGCCGGCCGCCGCGCACCTCATCGTCAGCAGCATCCAGGTGCTGCCCGTAGATCAGCCCTACGAGAAGTGGGCCAACTTTCCCCGCCGCGCGGCGGCGGCTCTTCGAGCTGCTGGAAGCCAAGAAACCCGCCAACCTGCTGCTGCTCAGTGGCGACCGCCACCTGGGCGAGATCAGCCGCCTGACCACGCCCGGCGGACTGGAGCTGACCGAAATGACGGCCAGCGGCCTCACCCACAGCTTTTCCGGCACCGAGGAAACCAACCAGTTCCGGCAGGGACCGCTGATGGTGGACGAAAACTTCGGCTTGCTGCTACTCAACGAGGCTGGCACGGCCGGCCGCATCGAGATTCGTTCCATCGACGGGCAGCAAGTGGCTGCCTCCCTCGACCTCTTCGGCCCCGCCGAAACTGCCGACTGGGCCGACCGCCTGCTCACCACCCGCACGGGCACCCAACCCCTGGCCCGCCTGGGCGGCTGCCCCACCAGCCCCAATTGCGTGACCAGCTACGAAACATCGGCCGCCGCACCCGCGCAGGAGCCGCTGGCCTTCAACGGCACCGCCGCCGAGGCCGCCGAAAAACTGGTCCGCGTCATCGGTACACTGGACCGCACCACGCTCATCAGCCAGTCGGCCGCTTATTTTCACTTTACCTTCAAAACCAAGTTACTGCCCTTCGTGGATGACGTGGAATTTTTGATCGACGAACCCAACCAGGTCATCCACTACCGCACCGCCTCGCGCGAGGGCTACTCCGATATGGGGGCCAACCTGCGCCGCGTCAACACCATCCAGCAAGCATGGAAGAACAATTAACCTACGGCCCCGCCCGCTCGGACGATGAGTTGCGTGGCATCCAGGCCATCCAGGCCGCTAATTTGCCCGCTGCCATTCTAACGACGGAGGCCCGTGAGCAGGGTTTCGTCTCCATCCGCCACGAACTCGATCTGCTGCGGTTGATGAACGAACCCTACGGTCACACCGTGGCCCGTGACCCATCCGGAAAAGTGGTGGGCTACGCCCTCGTCATGGAGCCGCGCCACCGGGAAACGGTGCCCTTCCTCCTCCGTTTCTTCGCCCTGCTGGACACCCTCAGCTACCACGGACAGCCGCTCTCCGACTACCGCTATTTCTCCATGGGCCAGATCGCGGTCGCCAAAGACTACCGGGGCCAAGGCGTCTTCCGCAGCCTCTACCAGGACCTCTTCACGCGCACCGCGCCGCACTTCGATCTCGTCGTCACGGCCATTGCCCTGTCCAACGTCCGCTCCCGCCGCGCCCACGAACGCGTCGGTTTCGAAGACCTTCATTTTTACGAGCAGGACGGAAAGGAGTGGGTGGTGGTGGGTGTTAGTATCGGTAGAGGGGAGTAGATAGTGGGGTTAATAGGTAGTGAGGTAATAGGGCAGTAATCTCCCTCCGTGGCGGGGCGCGGGGTTCACGAAACAAGCGTACGACTTACTACAATTTACCTACTGATTACTAACGACCGGGCGTGTCCGTCCCTAAAACGGGCCGGCCGGTCCCTTCCAGGGTTCGCTGTTCGCTCCGTGCTGCGCACCCTCCCTCCGGTCGGCCTTCCAGGCACCTTGTATGTTTGCATCAGTTTAGTAATCGACTTGGTAGCTCCAAGAATGATTGCTTTATTACCTCTAGTTGAGCAGAGCTTGGTTCAGGCCCAAATCACTGTTTACTCAGTAGATACCGCGTGAGGATCTACCTGCTCGACCAGAGGGCTTTTAGAGTCACGATAGCACCTAAATCAATAGCTCACTGCTATTAGATACCATTGTGCAAGGCAAGACGACGAGAGTTTTCGCTCCTTTTTTTCATTCTTATAAATTCTATCTTATGGATAAGATTCGTCAGTCCAGCATTGGTGTCGACGTGGCCAAGGACAGTTTCGTGGCTCAAGTCATTTTATTTGCCGCGGCGACTAACCAACAAACTGTTGGTCGGAGTCGCAAATTCGACAACACGCCCGCGGGCTTCGAGAGTTTTCGTGCCTGGATCGAAAAGCATAGTGCTTCCAACAGCGCAATTGCCGTGGTAATGGAAGCCACCGGGGTCTACCACGAAAGCCTTGCTTATGATCTGCACGAGCACGGTTACCGCCTCAGCGTGGTACTGGCCAATACCGTCAAGGCATTTGCCCGCAGCATCAATGAGTACTCCAAGACCGATTCCATCGACGCTAAAGTGTTAGCTTTAATGGGAGGTCAACTTACGCTTTCCACCTGGACGCCCGCCTCGTCCATCATGGGACCGGTCAAGTCCTTGACTCGCGAGAGGAAGGCGCTGGTCAAGGAGAAAACGCGGGTCCACAATCGCCGGCACGCGGAATCTTGCAAGGGAAGACCCAACGCAAAAACCATCGAGCGACAGGAGGCCATGATCGCCTTCATCAATAGTCAGATCGCCGCCATTGATAAGGATGTCAATGCTTTAATTAAGCAGGACCCTAAGCTGGAGGGGGACGTCAAACGGCTACGCACCATACCGGGCGTGGGACCGATAACCGCAGTGGCGGTATTGGCGGAGACGGACGGCTTCCAGTTGTTTGAGAAGCGAGGACAACTCATCAGCTTCGCCGGACTGGACGTGGTCTATAAGCAGAGCGGAACCTCGGTGAACGGCAAGACCCACATCTCGAAAAGGGGAAGTTCACACCTTCGTGGCGCACTGTACATGCCAAGTCTCCAAGCTAAAAAGCACGGCATTTTCAAGCGGGTCTACGACCGGGTTCATCTACCGGGAAACCCTAAAAAGAGGGCACTCGTGGCCGTCCAGCGCAAACTCCTGCTCGTCATGTTTGCCCTCTATAGAAATGGCACTACTTATCAAGCCAATCATGCTCGGCAAATGGCGGCTTGAGATATTTCGCCGGGCAGAGAAAAAACAAAACCAACAAATCATGAAGAGTACAGACCGTGGTCGACCGCCGCTTAGACAGCCAACCTTCGGTCGGGTGTAAACGGTGCAAGGCCGTGGCCTGACGTAGTCGGACACGTTCATTTTAGCCTTGCTCCGTTTGCAGTCGACCAAGATCTTTGTCGTTGCGGTGATCGGCCTCCCCCAAGACCAAGAGTGAACTTCGATGCTCACCCTTGGAGGGTTGTGGCGTGGTCATTACTCAAATGAAAGTAGGACAACCTAACGGTTGCCCTACGGTGGATGCAACTCGTTAGACGAGTGCTCCTTGAAATACAAAAGTAGAAAATAATCGCCGGTTTGCTTGTTTTTTAACATAGCACCTCACGCGGGTGCAAGAATTAGCTGCGCTGCTTCTCTCGATCATAAATGATCTTTCGAGGTGAAGGTCGCGCGATTGGTGCGTGACCTCCGGTCGCGCGGATGGTGTGTGACCTCCGGTCGCATTGGTGTGTGACCTCCGGTCGCGCGATTTTGGCTGCCGACCTCCGGTCGGAGTTTACAGCCGACCGGAGGTCGGCAGCCAAACCCCCTCGACCGGAGGTCGAGAACCACTGCAATCGCGCTTACGCGCAACTCGACATACACATCGGGACCCCAAAAATACACTCTTTCCTCCCCAGACCTCACGCGGGTGCAAGGATTAGCTGCACTGCTCCCCTCGATCATAAATGATCTTTCGAGGTGAATGAATTAGGGTCGCGCGATTGGTGAGTGACCTCCGGTCATGCATTGGTGTGTGACCTCCGGTCGCGCGGATGGTGTGTGACCTCCGGTCGCGCGATTTTGGCTGCCGACCTCCGGTCGGAGTTTACAGCCGACCGGAGGTCGATGGCCAAACCCCCTCGACCGGAGGTCGAGAACCACTACAACCGTGCCTATGCGCAACCCGACATACACATCGGGACCCCAAAAAATACACCCTTTCCTCCCCAAAACTCCCTAACTTCACCGCAATGAAAACGACAGTTTATCTCACCGCCGGCCTCTTCCTTCTCCTCGCTATCTCCTGCACCGCCCCCCGCCTGAGCGGCGACCGGACGGCGGCTGCCGCCTCCTTCTCACCCGCGCAGCGGGAGCTGGTCATGTCGGCTGATTCCCTTACGCCCCTGCGGGTGTTCAAGATCACCGACCGCTCCGATTCCCTGCTACTGCGCAAGCAGAGCGAGGACGTACGAGCCGACCCGAACGACCCCGTGTTGCGCCGTTTCGTGAGCCGCTTGTACAGCACGGTGCGGGATAGCATGTCGCTGGGGGTGGGGATTGCGGCACCGCAGGTGGGGGTACTCAAAAACATCATCTGGGTGCAGCGTTTCGACAAGGAGCAATTCCCCTTCGAGGTTTACCTCAACCCGGTTATCCGGCAGTATTCCACCAAAACGCAGCAGTGCCGCGAGGGCTGCCTGTCCATCCCCGGCCGCTCGGATACCCTCAACTCCCGCGCCTACGCCATCCTGATCGAGTACGATCGATTGGACGGCTCGCACGAGATCGAGATGGTGGAGGATTTTACGGCCGTCATCTTCCAGCATGAGATCGACCACCTCAACGGCATCCTCTACCTCGATCACCTCGGAGAAGAGATCGCAGCCGCGAAGCGGCGCGAGCGGTAAGCTGCTTTCAAATGGCCGATGAGTTGTACTCCGCTGAGGAGCTACGCTCCGACCATGTGCGGCGAGTGCGTCGGAGTGCAACTCCTCAACCGTTTGCTTAATGGATGTGGTCAGGATAAGCAGCACTGCTAATCGTTAGCCTCCTTTAATCCTTCGTTCCCTCATTCCTTCTCCTCCCTTCGGGGGGCCGGGGGGGAATTGCGTGAGGCACCTGGAGGGCGGCGGCCGTCAGGCCGCCGGTGCGCAGCACGGAGCGTTAGCGAACCCCGGAAGACGCCGACCCCGGTCCTTGGCCGGGGACACGCCCAAACTTAGCTAGGATAATAAAGCCGAATTTTCTATATTTATGCCGCCCTGAATCACAACGCACCCGCAAACGACGCCCCGATGCAACAATCCTTACGCCCGGTTTTAATTCTTGCCCTGCTAGTGAGCCTACATTTACTAAACGCGCAAACCCTGGACTGGCGCGTGGAAACCGCCGAGCGGCTGGAACTGACCTCGGTGGCGGCCGGCGACGACGAGGAGAAGGATATTTCCACGGCCGACCTGAACATGGACGGCCGCCCGGACGTGATCGTGGTGCGCAAGGAACCGTTTTCCATCCCCGAGGAAGGGCCGAAATCGGACCTGCTGCTGATCAATGAGAACGGCCGCCTGGTGGACCACACCCTGGAGTACGCGCCGGGATTTATCAGTAACCCGACCTATGCGCGTGACCTCTACATCGGGGATTTTGACGGAGACGGCTGGCCGGACGTGATCGTGGCCAATACCTTTGGCCAGCAGCCGCTATTTTACCGCAACCGGGGCAATGACGCCGAGGGGAACTGGCTGGGCCTGCTGGATGAATCCGCCGCCCGCTTCCCGGAACTGGACGATGACGAGGTGCTGTTCTGCGCCGTCTGGGGCGGTGACGTAAACGGCGATACCTTCCCCGATCTGTACTTCGTGAACTATAAGCGCGTGGGCGGCGACGGGATTGCCCAGGATTACTTGCTGATTAACGATGGCACCGGCATATTTACCAACGAAAGTCAGGAAAGGCTGGGTGAACTACGTCAATCGGCCTTCGGCACGGCGGGGCAACTGTGGGACATGGACGGCGACGGCGATTTGGACCTTATTAAGGTGTCTACCCTATTTAGCGTGCCGCCCTGGAATGATAGCGGTGTGTTCGTGTTGTTCAATGACGGTACGGGTAACTTCACCAACTGGCAAAACGTAGCTCCCTTTGCGCCCTATATGTTCGAGATAGCGGACTTTGACGGCAACGGCCTGGTGGACCTCTATGTAGTGGATGACGCAACGGATTACCTGATTACCGTAAGCGAAGTGGTGGCCGACACCCTGCTGGTGGTGCAGCGCCAGAACGTGGGCGTGGGCGGGTTCGGCGGAAACGTACACTTGGCTGACCTGAATAACGACGGCGAACTGGATGCGGTAGTCTCCGATGTGGATGTAGATATCCCGCCCTGTAACTCCTCCCGCCGACTGACCTTGCTGCAAAATAACGCGGGCAACCTGGCTGACATCAGCCCGCCGGACGTGACGAATAGTTACGATGTAGCGCTATTGGATATCAATGGCGACGGACTGACGGACATTTTCTCCGGTGGCTGCGAAGGTTACCAGGTGCTGATGAACGTTACTTGCGAATTGGCCGTCACATACGCCGATCTGGATGAAGACGGCCTGCCCGACGCCTGCGACGTTTGCCCCGCCGACCCGGACCTGAATTGTACCCTGCCGCCCGTATTTCCGCCCGTGAGTACGGACTACAACATTGCGCGGCAGTGGAACGAAATGTTGCTGGCTTCTATCCGCCGCGATTTCGCCCGGCCCACCGTGCACGCCCGTAACCTGTTTCACCTGTCGGCCGCCGTCTGGGATGCCTGGGCCGTGTACGAAGACTGCGCCCAACCCTGGTTGCTGGGACAAACCGTGGGCGAATTTACTAGTCCGCTAGAAAATTTCGAACGCCCCGAAGACACAACCGCCGCGCGCCGCGCCGCCATCAGTTATGCCGCCTACCGCCTGCTGCGGCACCGCTTTGCTAACTCGCCCCGCGCCCCACTACTGCTGGAAGCTTATGACGAGCACATGGGTAAATTGGGTTACAACATTAACATCACCGGCACCGATTACCAGGGCGGCTCCGCCGCCCGGCTGGGTAACTACATCGCCGAGCAGTACATCGCTTTCGGGATGCAGGATGGAGCCAACGAGATCGACCTTTACGGCAACACCGACTACCAGCCCAGCAACCCCTCGCTGGTGGTGGAGCTGCCCGGCAATCCCAATATCACTGACCTGAACCGCTGGCAGCCATTGACCCTGGAACTGTTCATCGACCAGAGCGGTAACCCGATTCCGGGCGACACGCCGCCGTTTCTCAGCCCGGAGTGGGGGAGGGTCTCTCCTTTTGCGCTGGTTGACAGCAACCGAACGGATAACGATCGCATGGGTAACGCCTACCCCGTCTACCACGACCCAGGCCCGCCGCCCCTGCACGCTATGGACGGCAGCGGCACCACTGACCAATACCAGTGGAGTTTTCTGACCACCCTCATCTGGTCGGGCCACCTGGATGCGGCCGACACCACGACCTGGGATATCTCGCCCAACGGCATCGGCAACCGCACCGACCTACCGATGCAGACAGCCGATTACCCCTCCTTTTATAACCAACTGGCTGGCGGCACTACCAGCCCCGGCCGAACCGTGAATCCTGTTACCGGCCAACCTTACGCGCCCAACCCCGTGTCCCGGGGTGATTACGCCCGCGTACTGGCCGAGTTCTGGGCCGACGGTCCCGATTCCGAAACCCCGCCGGGCCACTGGTTCGACCTACTCAACTACGTCTCCGATCACCCCGCCCTGAGCAAGCGCTACCGTGGCGAGGGCGCGGTACTGGACGACTTGGAGTGGGACGTAAAAGCTTACTTTGCCATGGGCGGGGCTATGCACGATGCCGCCATCACGGCTTGGGGCATCAAGGGGTGGTACGACTACATTCGGCCCGTTTCCGCGATCCGCGCCCTGGCCGAGCTGGGTCAGAGCAGCGACAGCCTGTTGCCCAACTACCATCCCGGCGGTCTGCCGCTGGTGCCCGGTTATGTGGAACTGATCGGGTCCGACGACCCGCTGGTAGGTGGTGCCGGACAGCACCTGAATAAGCTGAAGGCCCGTGCCTGGCGCGGCCACACCGCCATCAATAATACCGACACCGACGAGGCGGGCGTGGACTGGATCCGGGTGGAGACCTGGGAACCCTACCAGCGGCCCTCCTTCATTTCGCCGCCCTTCGCGGGCTATATCTCCGGCCACTCCACTTACTCGCGGGCGGCGGCCGAGGTGCTGACGGAGTTTACCGGCGATGAATATTTTCCGGGCGGCATGGGTACCTTCCTCGCCGAGAAAGACAAATTTTTAGTTTTTGAAGATGGTCCCAGCCAGGATGTGGAACTCCAGTGGGCCACCTACCAGGATGCGGCCGACGAATCGGGCCTGTCGCGTATCTGGGGCGGCATTCACCCGCCGGCCGATGATATGCCGGGGCGGCACATCGGTCTCACTATCGGCAGGGAAGCTTTTCAACACGCAGATCTCTACTTCAACGGCCGGCCCACCCTGCGAGTAACACTAGACGGGACGGAATTGGCGGCCGGCAGCGAAGTTGATTTAGGCACCCTACTGGTCGATAGCACCGCCGCGCCGCGCCGGATGACCATTTACAATACGGGCCGCACGCCGCTGATTTTTCCGAATGACTCGTTGGCGGGGCAGTTCTTCACGGGGTCACCGGTCTTTACGGCTACCCCGGTAGAATTGCCGAATGCGCTGGCTCCCGGCGATAGCCTAACGCTTACCATCAATTTCAAGCCAAATACTCCCTGGCCGCTTCGGGGTGATCTGACCCTGACCAGCACGGCCTGCAACCAGCCCGACTTCCCCGTTTCCTTTCGGGGGCGGGGGGTGGAACCCGATCTTCAGATCAGACAGTACGGTCTGCCGGCTCCTCTGAGCAGTGGTGATACGCTACAATTCTCGTCCGTGGAATTGGATAGCAGTGGTGCCGATCTACACTTGGGAATCACTAACTTTGACGAGGGGCCACTCTACTTCCGCAATCAACCTAATCTTCGTGTCACCGGGCCGGATGCGGCCGCTTTTGTACTGGATCAGGGCGAACTTCCCAATCCGCTTCCCGGGCTGGACGGACGCTTACTCCCTATTCACTTCACGCCTCTGCATGGTGGTTTGCACGAGGCCCGGATCGAGATTGCCAGCAATGACCGGACGGATTCGCTCTATATATTGCATTTGCGGGCTACGGGGCTGTTTGCCCGGCTCCGGGTCAGTGCACGGGATACCACCTACGCCATCGGTGCCGACTACCGGCTCGCGAACACGCGGGTAGACAGCAGTTCCGTGCCGCATACCTTTACCGTTCACAACGAGGGTACGGCACCCCTGCGATTTAATGCCCTGCCGGGAGTAGATGTCACGGGACAGGGCGCGGAAGATTTCAACCTCGATCAGACTAACCTTCCCGCCACATTATCGGTGGGGGATAGTGCCACCTTCACGATCGTATTCAGCCCCACGGAAGCTCGATCGTATGCCAACACGCTGCAAATCAACAGTAACGATGCTTTCACTCCCTTCTACGCCCTCACGCTACTGGCCGATGCCCTGCCGGGGCCATCGGCTGCCTGGTCGGGCCGGGCACGGGTGACCGTCAGTGCGGAAGTCTTTCCTAATCCCACGGCGGATAATTTGAATCTAGCGGTTGACGATGTTTCGCTAACTAATTTGCACGATTACCTTATTTACAATACGGATGGTCGCTTAGTCAAGCAGGGCCGCATCGCGCTGGCTGCCGGCCGGGGTATTGTTTGGGTCGGTAACTTACCTGCGGGAAGCTACCTATTAGTCGTCCCGACAGCATTTGGCCTGGTGCGGGAGCGATGGGTGAAGAGTAGGTAGCGCGGCAATATATTAAGCCAGTATTCTTCCCTATATTACCACGAAATTTCCAACTGCTACCCCTTATCCGAACAACCACCCGTCTTTCATGCTCAACATCTCCGTTCTACTCGAAAACAGTGCCCGCCGCTATCCCACTCGTGACGCCTACATCTTTATGGATACCCATCTGACCTTCGCCCAGGTCAACGGCGCGGCTAACCAGATTGCCAATGGACTAAAAAAGAGCGGCATCGGCCCCGGCGATAAAGTGGCACTGAGCTGCCTGAACCTGCCGTACTTCCCGATGATCTACTTCGGCATCCTCAAGACGGGGGCTACCGTGGTGCCGCTGAGCGTACTGCTGAAGCGTGACGAGATCGCTTATCACCTCCAGGACTCCGACTCCAAGGCCTACTTCTGCTTCGTCGGTACCCCCGATCTGCCGATGCTGGAGGAAGGCCACGCCGGTTTCCAGGAGGCCGCCGACTGCAAAGACCTTTATGTTATCACGCCCCAGCCCACCGATCCCTCGCCCATCGCGGGTCTGAAAACGATGGGAATGCTGATGGGCGGCCAGCCCCCCACCTTTGAATCCGAGCAAACTTCGGCCGAGGACGTGGCCGTGATCGTCTATACCTCCGGCACTACCGGGCGGCCCAAGGGAGCGCAGCTGACACACAGCAATATGCTGCAGAACGCCATCATCTCCAAGGACCTCAATGCCGTCACGACGGAGGACCGGCAAATTATCGTGTTGCCGCTATTCCACATCTTCGCCATGACGTGCCAGATGAACAATGCGCTCTACACCGGCTGTACCAGCATATTGCTGCCGCGCTTTACCGCGCCCGATGTGTTTCGGCTGATCGTTAAGCATGACATTACGCTTTTCGTGGGCGTGCCTACCATGTTCTGGGCCTTGCTCAACGACGATAGCGGTACGGTGAAGCCGAGCGAGATTTCCTCGCGCCTGCGCCGCTGTTTGTCCGGTGGGGCGTCGCTTCCGGTGGCGGTATTGGAAGGGTTCGAGGCCAAGTTCGACGTGCCGGTACTGGAAGGTTTCGGGATGTCGGAAGGCTCGCCGGTGGTTACCTTTAATCAGATCGACATCGGCCGTAAACCTGGTAGTGTCGGCACTCCGGTCTGGGGCGTGGAAGCCAAAGTGGTGGATGCCGACGGCAATGAAGTGGCCCGCGGCGAGAAGGGTGAAATGGTGTTCCGCGGCCACAACGTAATGAAGGGGTACTACCAACGCCCCGAGGAAAACGAGCGCGCCATCCGCAACGGTTGGCTCCATTCCGGCGACGTGGCGATTCAGGATGAAGACGGTTTCTTTTTCATCGTGGACCGCACCAAGGACATGATCATTCGCGGCGGCCTCAATGTTTACCCCCGCGAGGTGGAGGACGTGATGATGCAACACCCCGCCGTCTCTATGGTCGCTGTAATTGGTGTTCCCGACGACCGCAACGGTGAGGAAATAAAGGCTTGTGTCGTATGCAAAGACGGCCATACCGTGGCCGCCGAAGAATTGCAGGAATTCACCAAGGCCAATATCGCCTCCTATAAATACCCCCGCCACATCGAATTCATGGACTCCCTGCCCATGAGTGCCACGGGCAAAATCCTGAAGAAAGAACTGCGCAAATAATGACCAAACCAATCACCACCCCCGATACCTCAGCCACGGAGATCAAGCGCATCTTCGACCTTCAGCGCGAGCACCAATTCGTAGTAGGTAATACCACGGCCAAAGAGCGGATCCGAAAACTGAAGCGGCTGAACGAGGCAGTGATGAAGTACCGGCCCCGGATCAAGGAGGCCCTCTACGATGACTACCGCAAGCACCCCAGCGAGGTGGACATGACGGAGATCTATCCCGTAGTGAGCGAGATCCGCCATGCGAAGCGCAAACTCCGCACCTGGATGGACAAGCAGCGCGTAACCACCCCACTGGCCCTGGTGGGTTCCAGCAGCTACGTGCGCTACGAACCAAAGGGCGTGACCTTGCTCATCTCGCCCTGGAATTTCCCGATCAATCTGACCCTGGGGCCACTGGTATCCGCTATTGCGGCGGGGAATACGGTTATCATCAAGCCGTCGGAGATGACGCCGAATGCCTCGGCCCTGTTGCGGGAGTTGATTGAGGAAGTGTTTGAGGAAAACGAGGTAGCCTTGGTAGAAGGTGCCGTCGCCACGGCCAAGGATCTATTGGAGCTGCCGTTTAACCACATCTTCTTTACCGGCGCACCCAGTATCGGCAAGATTGTGATGGGCGCGGCCGCCAAGCACCTGACTTCGGTAACCCTGGAACTGGGCGGCAAATCGCCCACCATTGTCGATGAGACGGCCGACATCAAGACTGCCGCCCGCCGCGTGGCCTGGGGCAAGTACTCCAATAACGGCCAGATCTGCATCGCGCCCGACTACGTCTATGTGCACGAAAGCAAGAAGACCGAATTTTTAGCGGCTCTTAAAGAAACACTTAATGACTTTTACGCTGCCGACGCCGCTGAGTCCACCTCCTACGCCCGCATCGTGAACCACCACCACTACGACCGCGTAAAGGGCTACGTGGAGGATGCCGTTAGCAAGGGCGCAACCGTAGAGGCCGGCGGAACCTTCGACGGCGACCAGGATTATATTTCCCCCACCGTCATCACCGGTGCTCCCCTGGATTCCGACCTGATGACGGAGGAGATCTTCGGCCCCGTACTTCCCGTATTTGGCTACACCGATCTGGAGGACGTGCTAAAAATGGTCAACGGCCGCGAGAAGCCCCTGGCCCTCTATATCTTCAGCAAAAGCAACCGCAACATCAAGCACATCTTGGCCAACACCCGAGCCGGGGGCACCTGCATCAACCACAATGCGGTTCATTTTTACAACACCCACCTTCCGTTCGGCGGCTCAAATAATAGCGGTATCGGCAAGGGCCACGGTTGGTACGGCTTCACGGCCTTTAGCAATGCGCGGGCGGTCTTTCGGCAGCACATTCCCAATGCACTGGAACTACTGGTGCCGCCATATACGGGGTTCAAGCAGAAGATTATCGATCTGACGGTCAAGTATTTCTAAAACGCGAACCCGGCCGCCGGACGGAGGACAGTTTTGGGGCCGGGGTACTTACGGTGCATCATCGGCATACCCCTCGCGTTCTGAAGCGTGAGGGATAGGAGGTGTTGTTTGAACGAGGTCCCGCAGTATTGCGGGGCGGAGAGAGTGCCGGATAGCCCGACCCCGCGCAGCGGGGGCACGCCCAACTGCCCGAACCGTTACCTTTCAACTACTGTGCGGCTCCACTCGTTAATAGTAGTGCTGTGATAGTTACCTTTGTATAAGTGCTTACCGGCATGCCTTTTTGTCAAGTCAACCTCCATTCATGCGCCTTTTGTCTTCGCTTTTCCTGCTTACCGGTTTCTTTGCCCTACTTTTCCTCCTTCCCGCCTGCGGAGAGGAGGTTAACCCCGACTACCAGACCGAGGCCGCCGATCCGGCTTTCTACCACGCTTCGGTCAAGCAACTGACGGACGTGATCGTACACGACATATTTTCCCCACCCGTTGCTTCGCGAATCTACTCCTACGCCAACATTGCCGGCTACGAAGTAATGGCCGCCGCCAACGGTCAGTACGCCTCACTTGGTGGGCAGGTCACTGACTTTACCACCGCGCCCCAACCCGAAACGGGATTGGAGTACTGCTATCCCCTGGCAGCCGTACACGCCTTCAATCTGGTCGGTAAGAGCCTTATTTTTTCCGAGGAAAAAATTGACAAATTCCAGGAAGAGCAACTGGCCCGCTTTGCCGAAATCGGTATTCCCGGCGAGGTGATGCAACGCTCACTGGCCTACGGCGAGGAGGTGGCCAAGCACGTGATCGCGCACTACGATGGCGATATGTACAAGCAAACGCGCACCTTCCCCAAGTTTGCCATTACCAACGACGAAACCCGCTGGCAGCCCACGCCGCCTGATTATATGGACGGCATCGAGCCGAGTTGGGCCAAGATTCGGCCCTTTACGCTGGTCGGTGCCGACCAGTTCAAACCCGCGCCGCCCACACCTTACAGTACGGATAAGAGCAGTCTTTTTTGGGAAGAGGTACTCGAGGTTTATCACGCACTGGACACGGATGACCCCGCACAGGCCGAAGAGCGGATCGCCATCGCCAAATTTTGGGATTGCAATCCTTATGTCAGCCACCACAACGGCCACTTGATGTTTGCCACCAAAAAGATCACCCCCGGCGGCCACTGGATCAATATTGTCAACATCGTAGCCCAGCAGGCCGAAGCCGATTTGCCCCAGACGATCGAAGCGTACACGCTCACCAGTATTGCCATGTTCGACGGCTTTATTAGTTGTTGGGAGGAGAAATATCGCTCCAATTTACTTCGTCCTGAGACATTTATCAATCGGAATATTGACGAAACCTGGACCCCGCTACTCCAGACCCCGCCCTTCCCCGAATATACCTCCGGCCACAGCGTGGTCAGCCGCGCCTGCGCGGTAGTACTCACACGTTTGTTTGGGGACAACTTTGCCTTTGACGATACCTCCGAAGAGGAATTCGGTTTGCCTACCCGCTCGTTCACCAGTTTATATGCCGCTTCCGAGGAGGCAGCCGCCAGTCGTCTTTACGGCGGCATCCACTATCGGCCCGCCATCGACAACGGCGTCACTCAGGGCGAACAGGTGGGTAATCATGTGCTGGAACAGGTCACTACCCGCACCCAACTCACCAGCAACTAATGCTGCTACCCGCCTTGCTCGTCCAGTTGGTTTTTTACCTCGGCCTTCTGCTATTCGATGATTATGCCGGCAGTCTGCTC
>CAVWSC010000019.1:0-65624 GCA_963757435.1 Lewinellaceae bacterium
CAGCCCGCCGCGTCGAAGGCCGTAACGGCATAGGCACCCGCCTGGCTGAACGTCCGCTGCGCGCCCGCCGGCCCGTCGGCCCACTGGTAGACCTGGAAGTTACCGGATAACTGAATCGTCGTCTGGCCGCCGCCGCAAAACTGCCGGTCACCGCTCACGCTCAACTGGCCGACCGTTCGCTCCTGCACGGTCACGGTAGCCGAGGTTTGGCAGCCGCCGGCGTAGGTGGCGGTCAGGGTATAGGGGCCGTTCTGACTCACGCTGATCGACTCGGTGGTGGCACCGGTAGACCACAGGAACCCCTGCGCACCGTTGCCGGGGGCGGCGGTCAGGGTAACCGCCTGGCCGGGGCAGCGCTCGGTGGGGTCGCTGATCTGAATCTGGGGTGGGGCCGCTACGATAACCACCACGGGAGTGCTGCCGGTGCAGACGCCCCGCTGCGCGGTGAGTTCCAGTTCGAAGGTCGTCTGCCCGCCCGAGAGGTCGAGCGTTACGTGCAGGCTATCGGTGCGATTAAGCAGGCCGGCGTCGGGACCGGACCACACGTAATCGGTGCCGGGTTCCACTTCATCCTCGTCAGAACTCAGGTTGACGGAGGTGGTGCCGGGGCAAACGCGCACGGTGTCGCGGGCGGCCAGGCTGAAGTCGATGCAACTCGGGTCGGTCAGGCAGTTGAGAAAGGGAGCCGCCGATCCGCCCCAGTCAAAGGCAAATCCCATGTCCGGGCCGGATTGGTCGAACCAGTGGTCGAGAAACATATAAAAAGACTGACCGGGCTGGACCACGATCTCGCGGACGTAACCGTCACCCAGGTTATTTTCGGATAGTTCGATCGCGCCGTTCCCCAGTCCGGTCAGGCCGCAGGTATCACAGATGGATTCCACCCGCCCGAAAGAGCAGCGCAACGGCGAACCCAGGCTGTCGCACTGCAAATCAGGTCCGTAAATGGCAAAATCATAGTCCTCTAGCCCCCCGCCCAATGGCACGATGTCGAGCGTAATGATGGAGTTGGGCGGCATATCGTCCCGGAACCGGAACCAAAACCATCCGTGACCGAACAGGCTCTCGCCGGTCTCCAGGCAGCCCTGATCGTTGTTCGGGTTAGCGAAATCTGGAAAAGAGGCGAGGCCGCCACCGGGGTCGAAGATGAAACTGGAGTCGGAACAAATCACGATAGCCGTCTCGCAGTCCCGGTTGGGGTTCTGGGCGGCCAGGGTGCCGTTGCCGACGGCAATCAGTACCATCGAATAGTATAGAAGAGTAGAGAGTCGTTGCATGTCAATCGGTTCAAAAACAAGGATAGGCCATCCGGGGAAGGAATGACTACCTGGCAATGGGCTGGTCAGGTTCAACTGATCGGCCCACTAGCTTGAGGGATGGGAAAAACCGGTTGTCCGAGTGAATATACGGCTCGGACGATGTTTTTGGATACGTTCATGCAACGGCATACTTCTCCCGGGGAAGGAGAAAGCCGATAAAAAAAGACGGGTGTAAATAACTGGAGTCTCGCACTGGGACGTAGTCGTCCGGTAATGCCGGCGCACCGGGTGCGGTGCCGTAGCGCATTTAGCGCGTGTGAGACGATTGGTAAGTAGACGGGACAAATTTGCCCGATACAAATATATGAAATCCAGATAATATAGCTGCTTTCCGCCCTGCTTTAAGCTAAATTTTATCCGCTAATCCTGTTTTTCGCCTTTCCTGCGACCAATTTCGCGCACTACCATCCGGTATTCGCGGCCCATGTCCTTGGTTACCGTGGTGTTCTCCTGCGCCCGCCTTGTCAGGTAGGGCAGCACTTCCCGCACTGGACCATACACCAGGTATTTAGCCACGTTAAAGTCGGCCTTGGCCAGGTTAAAGGTCAGGTCATCACTCATGCCGTACAATTGGCAGAAGGCGAGGTGAGGATGCCGCCGGGGCAGGCCGCGTTCCACAATGATCCGGGCCATCAACTTGGCACTGTCCTGATTGTGCGAGGCATTACAGAAGGCGATCTCCTGGTAGTGATCCAGGCAAAACCGCAGGGCGGCGTTAAAATCACTATCGGTGGCCTGTTTATCGGCCTGAATGGGGGAGGGGATGCCCAGTTCCTCGGCCCGCTTGCGCTCCTTCACCATATAGGCACCGCGCACCAGTTTGGCACCCAGCAAGTAGCCACCCGATTTTGCACGGTCATAGCTGTTCGTCAGGTAATGCAGGCGGTCGTGGCGGTAGAATTGGAAGGTATTGAATACAATGGCTTTGTCGCGGTTATAGCGGCGCATCATCAGCGTCACCAAGTGGTCGATGGTATCCTGAATCCAGCTTTCCTCGGCGTCGATGAATAAGGTCACGCCCGCCTTGGCCGCCGCGCCGCAGATGGCATCCAGGCGCTTCAGCACCGTCTTGTACTCGGTGCGGGTAGCAGCGTCAAAGCTGAAATCCGACCGCTGGATGTCCTCCAGTAAACCGAAACGCGCCAGTGCGCTGATCTTGGTAATCACCACCGGCACGGCGTCTTGCTTGGCGGCAAACTGAATATCGCGCAGGCATACCTTCATCGTCTTGTTGTAATCTTCCTCGCGGCTCTTTCCCTCGGCCCCGTAATCCAGGTAGGAAAACACGCCCAGTTCTTCGAGCCGCGTTACGTGAGCTTCGGCTTCCTGCAGGCTTTCCCCGCCCACGAACTGCTTGTAGATGGTATTCTTCACGCTCCACTTCGCAAACGGCAACCGCCATTTCACGGCCAGTGCGGAGAGGCTGCCCAGCACGTCGCTCAACTTGCCGAAATTCAGCAAGTGAAACAGCCGCGCCGACTGGCGCAGTTCCGAATCGGTGCGGTGCGCAAAGGTCGTCTCGGTATCCTCGAAATCGGGCAGGTTCTCCTGCACGGCCGGATCCACCGGCGGCGCGGGGCGGTCGCCTTCCTTGGTAGCCACGCGAATGGCCTCGCCCAGTTCGCGAATCTTGCTAAAATCTCTTACCGGTCCCGTTGCCTTCTTCATGCGTCCATATTTTCCAGGCGGCCTCCGCCTGTCCGTGCAGCATACCCAAGCCGGATCGGCCGGTTGCCCCGCGTTGTCGACCTTCCCGTAAAAAGGCCGTCTCCACAGGGTTGTAAACAAGATCGTAGAGGTAATGTTGAGGCCCCACTCCGGCAAAATCGATCCGGGGGCAGCTTGTTAGGTCCGGGGCCATCCCCAGCGGTGTCGTGTTGACGATCAAGCAATTATGTCTTACAACTTCCATCGTTGCTTCAGCGTAGGTCAGCCGCTCCGCCCCGCCGCTCCGGCTCACTTTCCGGTAGGGGATGCCGCGCCGCTCCAGACTCCACCAGACGGCCCGCGCCGCGCCGCCCGTCCCCAGTACCAGGGCACTGATGCCGGTGCGATCCTCGGGCAACAGTTCGTCCAGGTCTTCTCCGAATCCGATCACGTCCGTGTTATGCCCTATCAGCCGCCCGTCGCTTACCGCAATGGTGTTTACCGCCCCGATCTCCCGGGCGGCCTCGCTCAGCTCATCCAGGTAAGGGATTACCGCCTGCTTGTAAGGTATAGTAATATTCAGTCCCGCTAACTCGTCACCTAATCGCTGTCGCAGGGCCGGAAAGTCCTCGATCCGCTCCAGCGGGTAACTCCGGTATTCGTGGGTATCCACCAGCCCCAGTTGCACAAATTTATCCGTAAAATAGCCGGCACTAAAGCTGTGTCCGAGCGGGTAGCCGATCAATCCAAATCTTTTCATGGGGTGAGGTGGTTTTGCTAACTTTGGCGGCCCATCTTCGGGTGGCGAATCCAATGAGCAGCTTTTTGTGCACATCCCGGTGTTTGCCCGGGCTGGTCAAAAATACCAAATTACCAGTGGGCAACGCCCGCCTACTAAAATACGCGGCGCAGCCGCCCCCACCATGCCACCTATTTCCTTCAACGTCACCCTCGTCCTCATCATCGTCACCTGTCTGGTCTCCTACCGCGCCTTCAGCAGCCAGGACATGATCCGCCAATTCGTCCTCAGCCCCGGCACCATCAAGCGCAACGGCGAGTACTACCGCTTCATCACGCACGGCTTCATCCACGCCGATTTCCAGCACCTCCTGTTCAATATGTACGCCCTCTATATTTTCGGCGGCTTCGTCGAAATGGTCTTCACCCAGGTCTTCTTCAACGAGGTCGTCGGCCGCGTCCTCTACCTGCTCTTCTACCTCTCCGCCCTCGTCGCCGCCTCCATGGTCGACTACCAGCGCCACCAGGACAACCCCGCCTACTCCGCCCTCGGGGCCTCCGGGGCCGTGGCCGCCGTCATCTTCGTCTACGTCATTTTCCAGCCCTGGGCCTGGTTCATCTTCCCGCCCCTGCCCGCCATCGTTTTCGGCATCGGCTACCTCGCCTACAGCCAGTACATGGACCGCCAGGGCCGCGATAACATCGGCCACAACGCTCACCTGTGGGGCGGCATCTACGGCATCGTCGTCACCGTCGTCCTCCTCGTCACCCAGCGCCCCGACCTCATCGACGATCTCATCGCCCAACTCTTCTCCCCCACGCTACCCTTTTAAATAATCGTAGGGCCTAACCCGTTTCTACCTTTCAGGGGAGCGTGTCGCCGTGCCTGGCGGCCCGCCGCCGGTCCCTTCCCGGCTCCCTGTCGGTCGGCCCTGCGGGCTGCCGCTACGCGGACACCGTACAGGCACCTCACGCGGGTGCCGACCACGCCCCACGCGCACTCCCGTACTCCAGAAAAAACCTCGCCCAACCCTTACCCCTAGGGCATCGATTCTGTTAGGTTTTTCGGGTTCATTTTTCCGCATAACGTCACCCCTCTCCTTTGGAGAGGGGCCGGGGGAGAGGTCTTAAATAGCGAGCGCAAAACCCGTATCCTCAATTACTTAACAGAATCAACGACCTAACGTTAACCCCCTGACTCCCCCGTCACAACAAAAAAATCAGCATATTTGCGCATACCCTGCCCCTATGCCAGCCCGCACCCCTAACCTCGCCGAGTACCGCGACATCCAAGCCGCCGTCAGCAAAAATAAGCTGAACGAGGCCCTGCGGCTGATGAATGTATTCCCGGATTTTCAACGCTACTTGCCGCTACTGCAACGTGATCTGACCGAGATCAAGCAGGAGCAAATCAAGGGAATCGAAAACCCCTCCCTCGTTGACAAAAAGAGACTCGTTGCCGACCGCCTCCTCGGCCTCCTCGAACCTTACCTCCCCACCGAAGAACTGGAACCGGCCCCCGCCGGCACCCACCGGGGCCGCAGCGATTACACCCGCCTCCTCACCGATGCCGCCGCCGGCTACCTGCGCGTTACCACCCACTTCCGGGGGCGGGGCGAGAAACTGGCGAAAATCGCCGCCCTGCTAGCCGCCCCCGGCCAACCAATCGCTATTTACGGCGGCGGGGGCAATGGGAAAACCACCGTTTGCCACCGTGCCATCGCCAACTGGCTCTCCGCTGGGCCGGACCACCGCGCCTACGTTGTCCAAGTGGAGCACCTCAGCAGTTTCCCGCTCTTCCTGGCCGCCCTGGCCTCCCTGGCCGGCCTCGATCCCGATCGGACGGGGGAGGAGCAACTGCCCCAACTCCTCGCCGCCCTGGCCGAACTCCCGTCCGGCCTGCTTTATCTGGACAACCTGGAATCCATCCAGGAGGAGCCGCAAGCCCTCGCCCTCCTGAATCGCATCGACCAAGCCGGCAACCTCCGCCTCCTCTGCTCCACCCGCATCCGCCTCGCCGGCTGGGAGGAAGTCCCCCTCGACGTGCTCAGCGAAGCCGACGGCCTCGAACTCTTCCAATTGGAGTGGCACCGCAAATCCGGCCGCACCCTGGAAGACCCCCTGCTGCCGGCCTTCGTCAAAACCGAACTGGGCAACCACCCGCTCTCCATCGAACTCACCGCCTCCCACGCCGCGGAATACCTCCATCTCAGCGATCTCATCGACGATTGGCGCGAGAACGACGCCGCTCTCCTCGCCCGCTTCGCCGGCCGGGAGGGGGAGAAAAACGATAACTTTTACCTCTCCCTCGGCCTTTCCCTGCGCCGCCTCGCTAATCAGCCCGGAGCCCGCCGCCTCCTGGCCCTCTGCGCCCTCTTCCAGGACGGCCTGGACGGGGCCATGCAAACATCCCTCCGCCAAGCCGACGTCTACACCGCCCGCGACCGCATCCTCCTCTTCGAGCGCAACCTCGTGCGGCTAAACGAGGCAAATAAGCTGGAACTGCTGCCCCCGGTGGCCCGCCTCATCCGCTCCGGCCTCCGGCAGGAAAGCGAGGAATTACTGGACGAGGCCCAGTTGTTTGACGATGGGTTTGCGATTGCTTGCTCCCTGGATTACCCCACGCAGGCACGGCTGGATTTTTTGGAGTACTTCGTTTATTGCGGGTGGGAGGAGGAACGGTTGTTTAGGGTGCATATTAGTTTGTTTAATGACTATCAAAAAATTCCTCTTCGTAGCCGTAAACTGCTTTCAGATCTAAAAATTCACCCTTTTTGGAAAGGAAATGATCGGGTATTGTCATATATTCTATTTTTTCTAGGTCAACTCGAGTTTATATTAGGCCATAACGATCTAGCGCGTGACCATTTTACGAAAGCCGATAAACTGTACGAGAAGATAGGAGATGAGCTGGGGCGGGCCAATGTCACTCGTAACTTGGGAACACTGGAATTCATGCTGGGCCATAACGATCTAGCGCGTGACCATTTTACGGAAGCCGGAAAGCTGCACGAGAAGATAGGAGATGAGCTGGGGCGGGCCAATGTCATCTTTAACTTGGGAAAACTGGAATTCAGGCTAGGCCAGAACGATCTAGCGCGTGACCATTTTACGAAAGCCGGTAAGCTATACGAGAAGATAGGACATGAGCTGGGGCGGGCCAATGTCCTCTTTAACTTGGGAGCACTGGAATTCAGGCTAGGCCAGAACGATCTAGCGCGTGACCATTTTACGAAAGCCGGTAAACTGTACGAGAAGATAGGACATGAGCTGGGGCGGGTCAATGTCACTTGCATCTTGGGAGAACTGGAATTCATGCTGGGCCAGAACGATCTAGCGCGTGACTATTTTACGGAAGCCGGAAAGCTGTACGAGAAGACAGGAGATGAGCTGGGGCGGGCCAATGTCCTCTTTAACTTGGGGGAACTGGAATTCAGGCTAGGCCATAACGATCTAGCGCGTGACCATTTTACGGAAGCCGGTAAGCTATACGAGAAGATAGGATCTGAGCAGGGGCGGGCCAATACCTTTCACTACGTAGCTCAATTAGAAAAGGCGGAATATAATTACGAGGATGCTAAGGTAAACTGGAACAAAGCCTTAAAGCTATACCGAATGATTCAATCCCCAAGGGATATTGCTGATACACAGCTTTGCCTCAGCGAACTAGCCGAAGAAAGCGTCGATCCACTACCGGACCGGGAAGAGCGGCTGGCGGAAGTGAAGGTGCTGATCAATGCATATAAGTTAGATCATCTGCGGGAGCGGTACGCGGCACTGGCACCAGGTGAAGACGGGGCCGGGGAGGAGGAATGAAGGCATTTAGAGCGTGTCTAAATTTTTACTTCCTGAGAACCAAGCATTTAAGAACCTGGCGTCATAAAAACTGAATTACGTGACCCGCTATGCGCGCACCACGAAGTAGCCGCGAAGCGAATCATTGATCCTCAGTTCTTAAAAATTTTAGACACGCTCTCAGGTGATAGACTACGTACTCACGCCTAAGCGCGAGAATCGGTTCCTTTAGAAAAGGCGTCCGGTGCGTGACCTCCGGTCTCGCGCGAGCCAGGCAACCGACCTCTGGTCGGGAGTTACCGGAGGCGTACTAGGCGATCTACCCCAGCTTTATTGTAGCAGTAAAACCTTCGACCGGAGGTCGGGAGCCGATTCTTCCGCGAGACCGGAGGTCTCGCACCATTCTTAGCAGCGGTTCTCACCGCTAGCCGGCTGGTTGGGATACGGGTGGATTTTGCGGCGTTGGCTGCCCCGGCCCGCGTGAGGTGCCTGGACGGGGCGGCCCGACAGGGACGCAGCCCGGAGGGCCAAGGCGATAGCCGCGCCGGGAAGGGACCGACCCCGGCCCGGCAGGGACGGGGGCACGCCCAAAGAAGGAGTAAATAAATGCAGGATGAAAAATAAATCGGTGCCAATAGGTAACCTGTTGGGTGGGGACCGGAATAGAAGGGCAAACAAACACCGACGCCATGAAGAACTTTGGATTATTTTTTATGCTTGCCGCCACGCTACTGTTGTGGAACGGCTGCTGTGAACCCGAACTGGTGGGCAACGTGAGCAATACGCTGCGCGACCAGGAAACCAATAACTGGTGCTGGGCCGCCACGACGCAGATGCTGGCGCAGCACTTTGATCAGACCGTGAAGCAGTGCGATTTGGCTAACGAGCGATTTTCGGAAACGGCCTGTTGCTCGGATGAGGAGGAAGGCAATAGTTGCCCGAAGAATAACGACTGCAACCGCCCCGGCTGGCTGATGCTGGATTTTGCAGGACTCACGTTTAGCGAAACGTCAACAGCCATGAGTTGGGAGGACCTGCGAAAGCAGGTGCACTGCCGTAAGAAGCCGATGGGTTATGCCTACGGAACTTCGGGTGTGGTGGGCCACGTGCTGGTGGTAAAGGGCTACCTGACGCTGAGCGGTACCAATTACGTGGTACTGAACGATCCCTGGAGTCCCTGTAGAGGGGAGGAACGGATCATTACGTATGCGGAGTACCGTGATCCAGATGGTGCAAGCACCCACTGGCGGACCTGGTTTGATCTGGCTAAGAAATCCTAAGTACCTATTACCATTAAAAACAATACTATGAAGACGTTTATTACCGCCGTTTGGCTGCTGATGGGCAGCCTGCTACTACTGAGCAGTTGCGGCACGAAGAACCCCGGAAACAACCAGGGGCCCGCCGGGGACCCGGCGGATACGCCGGTGTACGCATCGGCGAAGGCGGCGGCCGAGCAGGCCCAAGCGGACCTACTGTCCGCGCTGGACAGCGGCCTGGGACTGAACCTGGGCGTGGACCGCGCCACGCTGGCGAGTGCCGTGCCGGGGCCGGAAATAGCGCAAGCGGGCATTAGTTTTGAGCAACTATTGCTGGCCGACTCGATGACAACGCTGCGCCAAATGGCCGATGACCAACTGAATGTGATTGTGCCGCTTATGAATAAGCAGTCGGTGGCGACGGTGGTGGGCCTAAGCCGTAGCGAGGAGGGCTGGCAAGTGGCCGAACTGGCCGGACAAGCTACCAGTAACGACCTGAACGAGGTGCTGGCCGCTACCGGAGCCGCTGCCTCGGCCGTGACGGTGTACCAGGTGCCTAATTTGCAGGCGACCGTATACGCAGTGAACCGGGGACAGGAATATGTTTCTTACCACACCAGCTACAACGGCCGCTCGATCCAGGAGGGTTACGATGAACGTGGTTTGCTACAGCAACTCAAGGCAGATGCCGTGGTGTTTCAGCGCACCTACGGGAACGAATTGCAGAAGCAGCAACTGGTACGGTAAGGGTGGTATTACTACGTAAAAAGCCGCCGGCACCCTACGGGCACCGGCGGCTTTTTTATCAGCGATAGCCTGAATTAAGCCATGGCCAACTGCTTCTCGATCTTTTCGGACAGTGCAGCCTTGGTAATGGTGCCGACGTGCTTGTCGACAACCTCGCCGTTTTTCAGCACGAGGATGGTGGGGATGGAGCGGACGCCGTACTGCATGGACACTTCGGAATTGGTGTCAACGTCTACTTTGCCGATCAGGACGCGGCCTTCGTACTCCGATGAGAGTTCGTCGATGATGGGACCGACCATGCGGCAGGGGCCGCACCATTCCGCCCAGAAATCGACGACGCTGACGCCTTCTTTATCGAGTACTTGTTCTTGGAAGTTGCTGTCGGTGAGTTCAAAAGCCATGTTGTGTTGTATTAAGGTTTGACGAAAAGGCCCGGAAACCGCTGGAAGCCGGAGGGGGCATATGAGTTTGGCGACCGGGTTAGCAGCCGCCGGGAATATTAACACGCCACCGATTTAAGAGTTTTGTCGGACGGCCTGCCGAAGGGTCTACTGTCGGTACCCTACATTTGTGGGATGAGACAAGCTTTTTTTGCGCGGACTGCCGCCCGGCGGGCCGATCTGCGGTGGCGGCCGATGCTGATCTGGGTAGGGTTGCTGGCGGTGCTGCTGCTGCTGCGGACCGCCCTGCCCGCCGCCTGGATCGAGCGCGTGTATTCACGCGGTTTTTTCCTGGGCGTGAGGTGGGTGCTGGATACGCTGGTGACCTGGTCGCCGGTGGCGTTGATCTACCTGTTCTGGCCGTTGCTGGTGGTGGGGGTGGTACGGCGCATCCGCATCATCCGGCGGCGGGCGCGGACGCGGGGGGTGTTCTGGGGGCAGTTGTTGGTGAGCACGGTCGGTTTCCTGGCGGCGGGCCTGTGCGTTTTCCTGCTGATCTGGGCCTTCAATTACGGCCGCCTGCCGGTGGAAGAGGTACTGGGCCTGCCCGAGATCACCATCGACCTGGACCGGCTGGGCGAGCGCGTACGTGCCGAGGCTGCCGAACTGGCCGTGCTGCGGGCCGCGCTGCCGGGGGCCGACACCAGCCGTACGCTGCCGGAAGACCTCTTCCCCGCCCGCCCGGAGGCCGCGCTGCGGCCGCCGCTGGAGGAGGCCCTGGCCGCCTACGGCTACCCGACCACGGGGCGGGTGCGGGGGCGACTGCTGTATCCGAAAGGTATTTTTTTGCGCTTTTCCTCGGCCGGACTGTACTGGCCTTTCGTGGGCGAGGGCCACATCGACGCCGGCCTGCTGCCCCTGCAACGGCCCGCCGTGGTGGCGCACGAGCTGGCCCACGGCTACGGTTTTGCCGATGAGGGAACCTGTAGTTTCTGGGCCTATCTGGCGGGCCTGCGCTCCGATGATCCGGTGGTCAACTACGCCGTGCGGCTGGATTACTGGCGGGATATTGCCGGCACCTACCGCCGCTATCGTAATGAGGAATACACCACCTGGCGCACCGATTCGCTGGACAACGGTATCCGCCACGACCTGGAAGCCATCTATGCCAATAACGAGTTGTATCCCGATCTGCTGCCGGCCGTGCGCTATGCCGCTTATGATGCTTATCTAAAATCGCAGGGCGTGGAGGAGGGGATCAAGAGTTACGGGCGGGTGATTGATTTGGTGGAGGCATGGCGGGGGGCTGCGCCCCGTAGTTTTGATTAAGAGCGTTGCCTTTGGTAATTTACCTGCGGTGATCGTCGGCAAGCTCATCGGAGTTTGTACGTTGATTTGAGCCGATCGCGTACACGGCGGGCAAGTTAAACCGTAGTTTATCTTTAGGTTAAGTCGTGCTGCAAGACTTGGTGAGCTACCGGAGGGCACTTACTTTTATGGTATTGGCTAATTATTGCTACCATTATATGCTCAAGTTGCGCTCGCTGGTCTGCTGTTGCTTTTTTGGATTACTGGCTACCATGATGGCCGTAGCACCGACGCCCGGTGGGGGAAAGACGGCGGTGGGGCTGAATGCGGGCGCACGCTATGCGGTGTATGTGGAAGCGGTAACGGAACTGACTGTAAAGGCGGACCGCTATAAATCGGCACCCACAATGGCGAATCTGGCGGAACTGCGGAATGGACTGGCCGCCACCCGCGACGCTTACAAGCGGATCGAATTTTTAGCGGCCTATTACCAGCCTGCCTTTGTGGAGGACTACCTGAACGGTGCACCCCTGTTGCACGCTGAAAACGAGGGAACACACGGACAAGTGACCCCGCCCGAGGGCCTGCAGGTGCTGGATGAACTGATCCACTCGGAAGAAGTGGAGGCGGAGCGGTCGCAGATCGCGATCCTGTGCGGGATGCTGGTTAACCGGACAAAGCAACTGGAGGAAGAATTTAGCGGGAGGAACTACTCTTTGAATCACCTGCTGACGGCAGCGCGGATGCAACTCATTCGAATCTTTACGACGGGGGTGACGGGTTTCGATACGCCGGGATCACTGCGGGGGGTGGAGGAAGCGGCTGTTTCAATGGACGCCCTGCGGGAGGTGCTGGCGGTGCAACCGAAATTAGCTGCTGCGGCCGGATATACCGAGATCGACCGGCTGCTGGTCGGGGCGGTAGACTACCTGCGGGCGAATGCGAATTTTGATACCTTCGATCGGTTGTACTTCTTGCGGCAGTACGTCAATCCGCTTTACGGGCGACTAGGAAAAATGCAGCGAGAACTGAAGCTGGTATCCGAGCCGCTTTTTCCCTCGCCGATCAACCAGCGGGCGGATAACCTCTTTAGCCCCGACTTGCTCGATCCGTATTTTTATACCGACCTGACGGCCGCCGCCGACGGACCCGCCCTGCGCCAACTGGGTAAAACGCTGTTCAGCGATGCCAATCTGAGCCGGGGAGGGCAACTGAGTTGCGCCTCCTGCCATCAGCCGGAGCGGGCATTTACCGATGGGCTGCCGCAGTCGAACAGTGCCATTGACGGTAAGACCGTGCTGCGCAACTCGCCTACTTTGCTCAATGCCGTTTACGCCGACCGCTACTTCCACGACCTGCGGGCCTTTACGCTGGAACAGCAGGCCGAGCACGTCATTTTCGACCACGGCGAGTTCGATACCGAGTATGACCGGATCCTGGAAACGGTCAACGACAACGCCGCCTACGCCCCCCTAACCAAACAAGCTTTCGGCAAGTCCCGCCTGGACGCCGCCGGCTTCTCGGCCGCGCTGGCCTCCTACGTGCTGTCGCTGCAATCATGGGACAGCCCCTTCGACCGCTACGTGCGGGAGGAGAGCGAGGAGTTACCCGAAGAAGTGGTGCGGGGGTTCAACCTGTTCATGGGCAAGGCGGCCTGCGGCACTTGCCACTTCGCGCCTACCTTTGCCGGGCTGGTACCGCCGGATTTCGTCAAGAGCGAGAGTGAGATACTGGGCGTGCTAAAAACACCCCACCGCTTGCGCAAGCAGGTAGACGACGACCCCGGCCGCAGTGCCAACCAGGTGCACCACGAAGAGGTGTGGATCTACGCCAAGTCATTTAAAACCCCCACGGTACGCAACGTCTCCCGCACGGCTCCCTACTTTCACAATGGGGCCTACAGCACCCTGGAACTGGTGGTCGATTTCTACGATCACGGTGGCGGCGCGGGTATCGGCCTGGACGTGCCGAACCAGACGCTGGGGAGTGATTCGTTGCACCTGACGGTGGTGGAGAAGGCGGATTTGACGGCGTTCATGGAAGCACTGTAAAGGGGGGGGATAATGATTAGCTTCCCTGTAACTAGTGGACCAACCGGAAAATTCTGTTATACCCAAATCTTGTTTTTTTTGCCTCAGGCTTCGTTACGGAAATCCTTAGGTAGCTCACAAGACCTCCAAGCCTCGTCTGAGACAAAAAATCCGGCGAATTAGCACAACGACCGCCGCAGGCAGCAGCGCAGCTAAACTTCCCGTTTAGTCCACTAGCGTGAGGTGCCTGGAAGGTTTAGTGCGGAGCACCGAGCGAACAGCGAGCCTGGAAGGGACCGACGCCGCCCCGCAGGGCGGAGACACGCCCGAATATAAACTTTGAATAAACGCTGTATTAATTTCACCTTTACTCTTGCGACCATCTCCGGCTGAAACGGCCTCATCCTTAAACTATAATTAATTAGAGGGAGACTGTCACGTTACGTGGCACCGATACCTTTGTGGCCATTAATAACCATAAAAGTTCTCCTTCGATGAAGCTATTTTATTTGAGTATAATTTTTCTACTCTGTTGCCTTGCTGCCGGCCCGCTGGCCGCGCAGGTACAGACCGTGCAAATACAAATTAATTCCTCCTCGGACGATGCCGAGGAGCAGGGGCTGAACGGCAATAGCCCCGGTAGCATGGACCTGACCAGCTCTGACGTGGAGTTGGTACGCGACGGCGGCGACGGCGATCAGTTGGTGGGCCTGCGCTTTGCGGACCTGGCCATTCCCCGCAATGCCAGGATCGTTAGTGCCTACATTCAGTTTGGCGTGGATGAGACCGACAATGCCGACGGCACCGTCTATGTTCAAGTAGAAGATGCCGATGATGCGGTCACGTTTGCCGACGTTAGCGGTAATATTTCGGGCCGTGCCCTGCTGAGCGATACGGTGACCTGGGCCGCTATTCCGGAGTGGACGTCCGCCGGTGATGCCGGTGAGGACCAGCGCACCCCCAGCCTGATTGCTCTGGTGCAGGCCATCGTGAACCGCGGCGGCTGGAATGCGGGCAATGCCATCAGTTTCGTGCTGACCGGCACGGGCGAGCGCACGGCCGAAGCCTTTGATGGCGACGCCTCGCTGGCCGCTACGCTGGTGGTGGAATACCTGCCGCTGGTGACCGAGACCTTCTTACTAACTGAATCGTCGGACGATGCGGAGGTGAATGTCGGTAACGGTGCCATTGACCTGACCAGCTCCGATCTGGAACTTACGACCGACGGCAGTGCGCTGCAACTGGTGGCCCTGCGCTACCCTAACCTGAGCGTTCCGTCCGGTTCCATCATTGCCGATGCCTACGTGCAGTTTACGGTAGACGAAACCAACACGGGCGGTACGGTGAGTGCCGGTATTTTCTTCGAGACGGGCAATGCCGCCCCCATCTCCACGGCCGCTAATCCGGTGGATCGTGATTATGATTTCCCGATTTTCTGGAACAACATCCCCGACTGGGGAACGCTGGACGTGGCGGGTCCCGAGCAGCGGACGCCCAACCTGGCTGCCTCCATTCAGAGCGTGATCGACGGCGACGACTGGAACCCCGGCAATGCGCTGCTGATCGGCATGATCGACCCGGCTATCTTGAGCATTCCCGGCTATACCGGTAATACGAGTAAGCGCGTGGCGCAGTCGTACGACAAGTCGGCCGACGCCGCTGCCAAGCTGGTTATCTCTTACTTTCCTCCCGTAGTGTTTCAGGACGGAATTTTTCCGATCACCAAGCAGTCTTCCTGGAAGTACAATGATACGGGCACGGCACTGGACACCATTGACTGGACTACACTTGCCTACGACGATTCGGCCTGGGCCTTTGGCGACGGTGTTCTGGGTTACGGCAACGGCAACGAGGTAACCACCCTGGATTTCGGTCCCGATGCCGCCGACAAGTACCCCACTTACTATTTGCGGCACACCTTTAGTGTAGATGATGCCGCCGCTTACGACTCGCTGCTCTTTGACGTGCTGCGCGACGACGGCGTGATCGTGTACCTGAACGGCACCGAACTGTTCCGCCAGAATATGCCCGAGGGCGACGTGGACTATACCACCTACGCTTCCGCTACCGCCGGCGGCGTGGAGGAGACGTTCTACTTTCGCAACAAAACCGCCAACCTGCTCCAGGACGGCCTGAACGTAATTGCCGTGGAACTGCACCAGGCGAGTGCGAGTAGCTCCGACCTGAGCTTCGATATGGCGGTCAGCTTCACCCTGCCCCCACTGGAACCCACCGATTTTCCGATCGAGAAGAAATCTGCCTGGCACTTCCTGGACGACGGCTCCGACCTGGACGGCGTGGACTGGACCGACCTGGCCTATGCCGATGAGGACGATGCCTGGGAATCCGGTAACGGCGTATTCGGCTATGGTGACCCCGTAGACACGGAGATATCCTTCGGCCCCGACCCCGATAACAAGTACATCACCACCTATTTTCGCAAGGAGATCAACATCGATCTGGCCACCCTGCCCGACTCGCTGGAACTGGGCCTGTTGCGGGACGACGGTGCCATTGTGTACGTGAACGGCGTGGAAGTGCGCCGTGATAACCTGATCGACGACCTGATCAGTTTTACCACCACGGCCACCGAAACGGTGAGCGGCGGTGACGAAGGCATCTATTTTACCTCGCGCCTCTACAAAACGGATTTCCGCCAGGGCATCAACACCATCGCCGTGCGGGTACACAACCGCGACGTATTCAGCTCCGACCTCGCCTTCGACCTCTACCTGCGCGCCGCACCGGTGGTCAATCCGGCCGCCCTGGGTTGCTCCGACGGTAACGAGGAGCACATTGCCTGTTTTACTTCCATCGCGCCTACCTCGCAGACCGAGCGGCTGCTCTTCCCCATGGAATCACATCGTTTCCAGAAGGTCGTCAAGCAGGGCGACCCCTATACCATCGGTGGCGGCAACGTGGGCGGCAACAACGACTTCACCGGCTACGTCGGCATCGAGGGCAGCAGCGAGGAAGGCTACCTGTCCATCAACCACGAGACCACGCCCGGCGGCGTTTCCATGTTGGGCCTGCACTATGACGATGCGAACAAACTGTGGGTGGTCGACTCTTCGCAGGCCGTTGACTTTTTCAACGACGACCTGGTAACTACTACCCGTAACTGCTCGGGCGGCATCACGCCCTGGGGTACCATCATCACCGCCGAGGAAACCGGCAACCAGGGGGATGCCAACAATGACGGCTACACCGACGTGGGCTGGCTGGTAGAGATTGACCCCGTAACCGCCCGCGTGCGCGAGTATGGCAACGGCCAGCAAGAAAAACTGTGGGCCGTGGGTAATGTCTCGCACGAGAATGCCCTGATTCTGGACGACGAAGTGACCCTCTTCACCGGCGAGGACGGCGGTTCGAGCGCCCTGTTCAAATTTATTGCCGACAACCCCCGCGACCTAAGTGCGGGCAAACTCTACGTGCTGCAACTCAACGACCCGCTGGACGGCTTTGAACCCACCGGCACCACCGGCACGTGGCTGGAAGTGCCCAACACCACCAAGGAGGACCGCAACAACACCCGTTCGCTGGCCATTGCGCTGGGTGCCACCAATTTTAGCGGCATCGAGGATGTGGAAATAGACCCCCTCACGGGCCGTATTTACTTTGCCGCCAAGGGAGCCAGCCGCGTGTATAGCTTCGCCAACGGCGACTCCACCGTAACCGGTTTCCAGACCTTTGTGGGTGGCATGAGCTACGTGCTCAACACCGAGGAAGGCGTGTTCACCGAACCCTGGGGCAGCGGTAACGACAACCTCACCTTCGACGACCAGGGCAACCTGTGGGTGCTACAGGACGGCGGCCGCAACTACATCTGGGTCATTCGCCCCGATCACACGCAGGCCTCCCCCAAAGTGGAACTCTTCGCCTCCATGCCCATTGGGTCGGAGCCGACGGGCATGACCTTCTCGCCCGACTACCGGTTCGCATTCTTCTCCGTGCAGCACCCCAGCGGGGCCAACAGCACGGCGCAAGTAGATGCGGCCGGCGAGGGCGTGGTGTTCAACGGATCTACCACGGTGGTGATCTCACGCGGCAGCAACCTGGGCGCTCAGGCACCGGTGGCCGACTTTACTTCCGACATCCAGACGGTGGTCGTTGGTGAGTCCGTCACCTTTACCGACCTGAGCGAGAACTCACCCACCACCCGCCAGTGGGTGTTCGACGGCGGCGTACCGGCCGTATCCAGCCAAGAGGTGGAAACCGTTACCTACAACGGCCTCGGCCTCTACACCGTCCGCCTCACGGTGGGCAACGAGCAGGGTCAGGACCAGGTGGTTCGCACGCAGTACATCCGCGTTATCCAGCCCGCCCCCGAGACCGATTTTACCGCCAACGACATCATGGTGCCCGTGGGTCAGAACGTGACCTTCTTCGACCTCAGCTCCAATGACCCCACCAGCTGGAACTGGACCTTCGAGGGCGGCACCCCCGCTACCTCCGACCAGGAAATGCCCACCATCACCTATGCTGCCGTAGGCACCTACGACGTCATGCTGGTGACCGGCAACGAGGCCGGCAGCGGCACCACCGAAACCAAGACCGCCTACATCCAGGTGGTCCAGAGCACCGGCACGGAGGAACTGGACGAGGCCAAAAATCTGGCCATCTTCCCCAACCCCACCACCGATAACGTCAACCTGCAAATGGACGGCCTGAACGGCAACGACCGCGTCATCATCGAGCTATTCGACCTCCAGGGCCGCAAGCTCGCCGACCTGGCCGATGTCAATGCCCCCGTCGGCACCGGCATCTGGACCTTCGACATCAGCCGCCGGGTTCGCGGCAGCCAGGTCGTGGTCTTCAAGATCAGCGTGGATGGCAAGGTAACGCACCGTAAAGTGCAGATCATCAAGTAAAGATTCCGGGCGTGCCCGCCCCGCAAGTATGCGGGGCGGCCGGTCCGCCCCGCAGGTGGGTCCCCTTCACCCCACCCGGTCGCGTGCTCGCTATTCGTTTGGTGGTGCGCACGCTAACGCCCTTCCATCATATCACCTGACTATCCAAGCCCGAATGCCGCCCGGCATTCGGGCTTTATTAAATCCATACCATGCTAAACGATATCTTACCCGTCTTGCTACTCGTGGGCATTTACCCCGCCGCGCTCCCCGCACAGTACGCCGATGCTACCCAACCCGTCTACGACCGCGTGGATGCGGCCCTGGCCGCGCCGGACGCCCGCCAACTCAACCTGCGCGATCAACACCTCTTCTCCCTCGATAACCGGGTGACGCAGCTCACCGATTTACGGTTTCTCAACCTGATGCGCAACGAACTGGAACGCTGGGACGAGGACATCTTCACCCTCCGCCGCCTGGAAGACCTCAATCTTTACGGCAATAAACTGCGGGAAATTCCCGCCGCCATCGGGCAGCTCAAACGGCTGGAAGTACTGGACCTGGCAAAAAACCACCTCAACACGCTGCCCGCCGACGTGGGCCGCCTGCGCCGGCTGGTTTACCTGCATGCCTCGCTCAACGACATTGTGAGGGTAGACCCCGCCATCGGCCGGTGCCGCGCCCTGAAAGTAGTGGACTTGCACGGCAACCAGATCCGCGAGCTACCAGTAGAAATCGGTCGCCTCCGCAACTTGCAACAACTCGACCTGAGTTACAATCAGTTCCGGGTGCTGCCCCCCGCCCTAGGAGAACTCCGCTCCCTGCGCGAACTAAAACTGGAATTCAACTTCCTCCGCACTCTCCCCCCCGAGCTGGGCGATCTGCGGGAACTCCGCACCTTGCTCCTCACCGGCAACGAACTCACGTCCCTGCCCGCCGCCCTTACCCAACTGGAAAACCTCGAACTCCTCATTTTGGCCGACAACCAACTCACCGCCCTTCCGCCAGACCTTAGTGGCTGGCGTAGCTTAAAAACACTGATCCTGCGCGGTAACCCACTGCCGCAGGCTGAGGTGGCGCGGGTGCGGGCGGCATTGCCGGGGTGTAGGGTAGTGGGGGCTTCGCCCCGTACTTTTGACTAAGGCGTTGGCTTTGGTATTTACCTGCGGTGATCGTCGCAAGTTCCTCGGAATTTTGTGCGTTGGTATAAGCCTACGCGTACACTGGGGAGGCTGCGCCCGTACGCTACCTGCGGCGATCGTCGCAAGCTCCCCGGAGTCGGTAGGCGGCGTTGCCGCTGATAATTTTAGTATTTAAGTATAAGCCTAAGCATACACGATTCTCCGCCCAAACCTACGGGTCCGATCTCTCCGGGTGGTAGGTTGTTTTACTCCTCCTGCCCGGCCTTCCAGCGGGTCATCATGCGGGGTAATTCTTCGCCCAGGAATTCGAAAAAATTCTGGATGTTATTGAGTTGTTTGTTGAACTCCGGACTGTCCATGTCCTTGCGTATATCGACCACCCGGGCCATGGTTTTTACGAAGGGGGCGACGGAGGAGAATTGCTCCTGGATTTGGTTCAGCCAGTCATTGGGGCTGACCCGGAAGTAGCGTTTGCGGTCGCCGGGCTTGGTCGTATAGTTGACGCGACCTTCATTCATCAGCCTTTTCAGGGCATTGCTGATGGTGCTCTTGCTGGCCTGGAGGAAATCCTGGATGGCGAAGAAATCTTTTTCGGGCGGGTCGGAAAGTAAGAGTAGGGCAAAAACCCGCGCCTCCATGGGCGTGAGACCGGTGGATTCAAAGAAGATTCCGAGTTCCTCTACTTTTTGCTTGATGTTGGTGCTATCGATTATCACGGTCATAAGGGTTGAGTTTTGTTAACACAAAAAGTGTTAGTTAGTTCGGAACGAATAGAAACAGAATTTTTGATTTGGATCATGTCGGAAAATTATTCCTGTTGACTTCGTAGTTCTCCATTTCCTCCATGCGCTCCCGCAAGATTCTCCGAGCGGTAAATATTTGACTTTTCACCGTTCCCACCGGCCTCTTGAGGCGCAGGCTGACATCTTTATAAGGGGTATCATTGATGAAAAAGCACGAAGGGCTCACGGTATAGTTTGGGAAGATCATTGATGAGTTTTTTGACATCCGCTACCTGAAAGCTCTCCAGCACGGGGTTGGATACCGTGGCGGTAACGGCCCAGCCGACAGTATTCAGGTTTTCGCGTAGCAGGGTTTCCCGACGCTTGCGGTGACGGTAATCGGAAAGAAAGGTATTGTAGACGATCGCCCTGACCCAACCCCAGAGGTTACTGCCGGATTGGAAAGTGACCTTACGCTTGTTGGCGCGGTAGTAGGCGTCCTGCACCAAGTCCTTGGCGGTTTCCCGGTTGTGGGTCAGCGTTTTGGCGTAGTCGAGCGACATCCGGTAGAGGGGGCCGTTGAGTTGTTTTGTTTCCTGGGGAGACATGATGAATTAGTTTACAAGTATGCGGCAAGGAAAATACAGATCCAGAAGGTGATGAAAAGGACAAACCGAATCAGGAATATGTTCCAGTCGGTAGGGTTGATAAGGGGCTTGGGTGCCTCGGAATCATTTTCCATGGTTGGTCGCGAGTTTTCAGTAGTTGGTTAAGAGCGTGTCTAAATTTTTACTTCCTGAGAACCAAGCATTTAAGAACCTGGCGTCATAAAAACTGACTTACGTAACCCGCTATGCGCGCAAGTTTTTATCTAGCCAGAACCTTAAATCATTGATCCTCAGTTCTTAAAAATTTTAGACACGCTCTAAAAAAGGGAGGGTGGGGGGGGACACCCTCCGGGAATGCTGGGTTTGATCGTTATGTGGTGCCGTTTTCCATCAGCTCACCCTTGCCGCCCAGGTAGACCATGGCGGGTAAATTCTTGTGGAAGACCGTCCGGTGCGGGTAGGGAATTTCAATTCCTTCGGCGTCGAAGCGTTGCTTGATGTTTTTGAGCAGATCGTTGCGCATCCGGAAGCCGGTCACGTAGCTGGCCGCCCAGGCCCAGGCCCGTAGGGTCACCGCACTGTCGTCCAGGCTGATGACCTGTACGTCCACCACGGGTTTCCCGGCTTCCTTGTCCCGCTTGCTGCGGTTATCCAGCAAGAACTGGTGGGCGTTCACTTCTTCGCGCATGATGCTCATGGCCAGGTCGATGTCGGAGTCGTAGCTGATACCGACCTCGATCCACTCGCAGGTCTTGAATTCCGTCAGGTTGTAGTTCACGATGTTTTCTTTATTGATAATGGCGTTGGGAATGATAATTCGCTTGTTCTGGAAATTATTGATGACCGTGTGGCGCAGGGTCAGGTCTTCAACCCGGCCCACGGTTTCTCCGACCTTGATGATGTCGCCGAGGCGGAAGGGCTTGAAAAAGGCGATGAACAGCCCGCCGATCACGTTGGCGAAGGCTTCCTGGGCGGCAACACCGATGATGAGGGCCAGCACGCCGGCACCCGTCAGGGCAGTGGTGGCCAGATCGCGCAGGGCGGGGATGGCCAGCGCGGCCAGGATAGCACCGGTGCCGTAGATGGCGATGGTGCTGAGCGAGTTGAGGTACTTGTAGGTGGTGGTATCCTGTTGGTCGCGGCGGGAGGTGGAGGCGATGCGGCGATCAAAGAAGGCACTCATCATGGCGGCCAGGATGATAGTGGCCAGTGTGCAGAACGCGATCCAGGTGACGCGGGTCAGGTTATCAGTAACTACCTTATAGTTTTCCGGGTCGATAAAAACGTAGCTGACCAGACCGATGCCGATGAGGATGAAAAACACCTTGAGCACCTTGCGGATGGTAGCCAGGGAGGAGCCATCCTTGCCCCGGGCCGTAACCCGGCGGATAGCATAGTTGAGGCCGAAGTGGACCCCCGCCCACAGCAGGCTGGTGACGACGGCGACGATCAGGATCCAAGCGATTTCCTGGCCGGTGAATGAGATAAGGTCCATGATTAAATTTTAAAGATTAAAAGGAGCCGCCCCTACCTCTTTGTAAGGAGCGGCTCTGAAATAACCCAAAAGCTAGAAGTCTCACTCTTAGTCATTCCGGCCGCCGTGCTGGGGGGAGCACGAACGACTGAAAATGGAAGTTTGAATGGTTGGGCTGAGGAATAATTCCATCGAGAAGAGAGAGACCGGCCCGGGATTCGCCGCGTGAGGTGCCTGGAAGGGGCACGCGTAGCGGGCAGTGCGCAGCACCGAGCGAACAGCGAGCCTAGAAGGGCTACGGTTCCGGTATTTATCGTATAATATTTTTTTCTTATATTATCCTCAAAATCAGTTTTGCCATTTTTTGACCCCATCACCGTTTTTGATAAAGATTATCAAACCCTACCTTTTTTATCCCGCAAACGCAGTCCTTTTGGCGATATTCGCTTTGAGAAGACGCGCGAGGAACTCAGCCAAGTCATGGAGGATAAGCAGACCATCAATGTCAGGGCGTTAGCTGAAGACGCCAACCAAGCCGATCGCTTTCACCGCTTTTTGAGCAGTCCCAAAGTGGAGACGAGTGAATTGATCCACCGTAGCTGTCAGATTACAGCTGAAGTGGTTAAGGGTAAACATATACTCAACCTTTCGGATACCTCTTCTTACAACCTCGGTAAATCGGTTGCTCGTTTTGAACAACATGAAGCCGCCCGTCAATCCGAGCAGCCCGCTGAAGACCACCCAGCCCCCCCCCGCGGGTATGGTGGCCGGTTTACTCCGCCCGCCGATCAGGGGTTGGGCCGTGGAAATCACCAGATCGGCGTTCTCCAGGATGGGAAGACTCCCGGCACGCACGTCCATGCGAGCTTGGCGGTGGAACAGGGCAGCGGTGCGATTCTGGGATTGAGCGACGTGATCTATTATAACCGCCCCGATCGGGATGCCGGTCGGCGCGATGGACGGCCACGTCAAGACAAAGAGTCCCATAAATGGGAACTGGGATGTACCAATGCCAGTAGGGTTTTGTCCGCCGCCGATGGGATAAGCCACGTGATGGATCGCGAAGCGGACGACTTTTATTTGTTTCATCACGTCATTCATGAACTGGGGGACGACCTGGTGGTGCGAGCTAAACACAATAGGCTGATAATCAATGACAAGGGAGAGGAAGTTCGCTTGTTTGATCACCTGTCGAATAGCCCCTTGCGCCGCACTTACGAACTGGATTTACCAAAGCTCAATCATTACTCCACCACCAATGGGAAAAGGGTACTTCGGGCGGCTCGAAAGGCCAGGATTGAGTTGCGTTTTGAAAAGGTGACCGTGGCGGCCCCCAAGGATGGTGAGCTGAGCGGTACTTCCCTGGATTTATATGTTATCGAGGCACGCGAGGTCGATGCCGATCTACCCCCGGGGCAAGAGCCTTTGCTATGGCGTATCTGGACCACCCATGTCGTGGAAACCGTTGAGCAGGCCATGACCGTCATCAACATCTACCTGTGCAGGTGGAAGATTGAGCAGCTTTTCCGGACGACCAAGAAAAAGGGATTTAACGCGGAAAACAGTCAGGTCGACTCTTATTCAGCTTGGCTTAATCAGCTTACGATAGCCCTGACGGCCGGCACTAAAATACTCCAACTCGTCTATGCTCGTGACGGAGATGACGATCAGCCCATCGCGAATGTCTTCACCGAAGAAGAACAAGACCTGCTAGTAAAAATCAATCGGACCGTTCAGGGAAAGACCAAAAAGAAAAGTAACCCTCACCACCGCAATATACTAGCCTTCGGCTCTTGGGTAATTGCCCGGCTGGGCGGATGGTCCGGTTATCAATCAAGACGCGCACCCGGGCCGCTGACCATGAAAAGAGGACTGGAGCGATTCATGTTCATGCTACGGGGGTCGCGACTGATGACAACACTTTAGAACTAAACTTAATACGATTTGAACCGGAACCGTAGCCTGGAAGGGACCGACCCCTGCCCGTTGGCAGGGGACACGCCCAAACTCAGCGGAGAAGCTATGCTACCGCCACTTCTTTCTTGCCGCCCGCCCGGCGTGCGCGCCACGCGGTCCAGCGTTCGCCGGCACTGTCTACGGCGCGGTAGGTGACCGGAACGATGATGAGCGTGAGGAGCATGGAGCTGGTGAGGCCGCCGATGAGGACCCACGCGAGGCCGTTTTTCCACTCCGAACCGGCACCGGTGGCGATGGCGATCGGGATCATGGCGATCACCATGGCGATGGTGGTCATCAGGGTGGGGCGGAAACGCTCTAGCGTGGCCTCGATGATGGCCGCCCGCGGGGCCATGCCGCGGGTTTTGAGCTGGTTGGCGAAGTCGACGATCAGGATGGCGTTTTTGACCACCAGCCCGACCAGCATGATGAGGCCCAGCATGCCGAAGATGCTCAGGCTTTCCATGACCAGGGCCAGGGCCAGAAAGGCACCGATGAGGGCGACCGGGATGGAGAACATGACCACGAACGGGTAGACGTAGTTGTCGTAGAGGGCTACCATGATGAGGTAGACCAGTACGATGGACGTGAGTAGCGCGATGAGCAGGCTGCCGAAGGCTTCGTTCTGACTTTCCAGGTCGCCGCCCATGGTGACGGTGACGCCGGCCGGCGTGTCGATTTGGGCAATCCGCTCCTCGATTTCCTGGCTGACCGTACCCACGGGGCGGCCCACCACCTGGCTTTCGATGGTGAGGGAACTGATCTTGTCTTTGCGTTCCAGGCGGGCGGAGCCGACGGTGTTGTTGACCCGGGCAAACTGCCCCAGGGTGATGAGGTCTCCGTTGTTGGACTGGAAGGTGAGGGCTTCGATATCCGCCTGGTTGCGGCGGTCGAAGGCGTCCAGTTGCACCCGCACGTCGTAGTCGTAGGCACCGTCGGTAAAGCGGGTATCGGTGTTGCCGCTAAAGGCGTTCTGCATGGTGGCACCCACGCGGTCCAGGGTCAGGCCCAGGTCGCCCATGCGGTCGCGGTCGATATCGACGCTGATCTCGGGGTTGCCGCCCTCCACGGTGGCTTTCACTTCCGAGGTGCTGGGCACCTGGGCCACCTCGCCTACCAGCATTTCGCTGAAGGCGAGCATCTCGTCCAGGTCGGTACCGGTCACGCTGATCTGGATGGGGGCGGCATTGGCCCCGCCCACCATGCTGGTGGCGGCGGCCGTGATCTCCGCGCCCGGCACCCGGCGTTGTAGTTCCAGTTTGGTGTCGCGGGCAAACCGGTCGGAACCCAGGGGGCGTTCCTCGGCCGGCACCAGTTTTACGTTCAACTGGGCCAGGTAACTGGAGGCGTTTCCGCCGCCGCCGCCCGATCCGACCACGGTAAATACGTTGGTGATGTAAGGATTGCCCAGCAGGTATTCTTCCATCTCCTGCGTCACGTAGTTGGTCTGCTCCAGCGGGGTTTCCTTGGGCAGCTCCACGTTGATGATGAACTCGCCGTTGTCACCCGACGCCACGAATTCGGTGCCGATAAACCCCTGGGTCAATAGCAGGAAAGACGCGAAAACCATCGCGAAGATGCCCACCAGCGTGAGGGCCTTGTGGCGCAGGGCCACCTCCAGCAGGCTGCCGTAAAAATTCTTGATGCCGTTGACCAATGACTCGAACCAGATCAGCGGCCGCTGATACCATTTGTCGGGGTCCAGGTGGGTGATCTTGGTAAAGCGGCTGGCCAACCAGGGCGTAAGGGTGAACGAAACGATGAGGCTGATAATGGTAGCCGCCACCACCACCAGCGAAAACTGGCGCAGCAGGTCGGCCACCAGGCCGGTAACCAGGCCGATGGGCAAAAACACCACCACGATCACGGCGGTAATGGACATGACCGACACGCCGATCTCGTCCCAGGTGCCGATGGCCGCATCCCAGGAGGAAGCACCCTTCTCCATGCGCGCCTGAATGTTCTCCAGCACCACGATACTATCGTCCACCAGGATACCGATCACCAGCGACAGGGCCAGCAGCGTCATCAGGTTGAGCGTAAAGCCGAACAGGCTCATGACCGCGAATGTAGCCACCACCGAAACCGGAATGGCAACCATCACGATGATGGCGTTGCGGATGTTGTGCAAAAACAGTAGCATGATAAAAGCCACCAGCACAATGGCGATCAGCAGGTCGTGGATCACGGCATTGGCCGCCTCCAGGGTAAAGACCGAACTATCGTTGGCGATCTCGAATTTCATGTTGCTCGCGGCATATTCCGTTTCCAGTTCCCGCAGGCGTTTCTGCACCTGCTCGCTCACCTCCACGGTGTTGCCGTCGCTGGTCTTGGTGATACTCACCCCCAGCGAGTTGCGGCCGTTGATGCGCGAAATAGTGGAGATGTCCTTTTTGGTGTCGTTCACCTCGGCCACGTCCTTCATGTACACCCGCGAGCCGTTGGGCAGGGTGGTCACGATCAGGTTGCGCAGTTCTTCCAGGCCCCGGATCTTACCCGACAGGCGGACGGAAATATCGCGCTGGGCGTCCCGCACGCTACCCGTGGGAAAATCGAGGTTAGCCTGCGCCAGGGCCGACGACACCTGCAACAAAGAAAGGTTGTAGTAGCGCAGTTTGTCGCTGTCCACATTCACGGCAATCTCCCGCTCCTCGCCGCCGGAAAGTTGCACCTGCGCCACGCCCTCGATCCGGGCCAGCTCGGGCTGGATCCGCTGGTCGAACAGCTCGGTAAACGCCAGCGCGTCCATGTCGGAGGTAGCCCCCAGTTGCATGATCGGCAGGGCATCCAGACTGAATTTCCCGATGGTCGGGTCTTCCGTGTCGTCCGGCAGCGTAGCCATGATGGCATCCAGTTTGCGCTGGGCATCCTGCACGGCCAGGTCCACGTCGGCCCCGTAGGTCAGTTCCACCACCACGCTCGAAAAGCCCTCCTGGCTCACGGCCGTAATGCCCTCCACATTCTCCAGCGACAACACGGCATCCTCGATCGGGCGCGTCACGCTGTTCTCCACCTCCGTCGGCGAAGCACCGGGATAGATCGTGGAAATACTCATCACCGGGCTGGAAATATCCGGCAGCAATTCATAGGTCAGGCTGTTATAGCCGATCATTCCAAAAAGGTAATGATGGTAAAAAACACCACCACCAGGGTGGGCGGTTTCCGGCTACATTCCGTAATAGACATTGCTCAAAGTTATTTTAAGTTTGTGGGCGTGTCCCCGGCTCGGGCCGGGGCCGCACCTTTCAGGCTCGCTGTTCGCTCGGTGCTGCGCACTGCCCGCTCGCGTGCCCGCCTTCCAGGCACCTCACGCGGGGGGACAAGGATTGATTTATTCAATGATTGAATGACTGAAGGATTGCCTACCTCGAAGAATCGCTTTGCGATTGAGAGAAGCACCGCAGGTAATAGCACCGTTAACTTATGCTCCCTACCGCTCCGTAAGCGTCGTCTCCGCTGTACCACTCACCTTCACGGCACTCGGCCCTTCGTTTTCCGTACCCCGATCGCTTACCATCCTCCAGGTTGATCTGGCCGGTGGCCACTACCCGTTCGCCTTCTTTCAGGCCGTTGGTGATTTCCACGTTTTCGCCGATCACGCGACCCGTCGTTACGGGGTACGCAGGCGGGCGGCATCGCCTTCCCACTACATAGACGGAGGGGGCACTTTTGAGGCTACCCTCGATGGCGCGGCGGGGGATGAACAGGGCCGTTCGGCGCGCCGGCCATGATGTCTACCGTACCGTACATGCCGGCGCGCAGGGGGTATTTTGCTGTCGTAGGGCAGCTCGATCTCCACCTCGAACTTGCGGCCCGCGTCGCCCCTGCACGCTGATCAGGCTCACCTGACCGTTAAAATCGTGGTCGGGATAAACTTCGGTGCTGATGGCTACCTTCTGGCCCTTGCGGATTTTTTTACGATTTCGGTTTCCGGTACTTTGACCACCATTTTCAGGCGGCTCACGTCCAGTATGGTAGCAATGGCTGCCGGGCGTGGCAAAACTGCCCTCTTCCACCTTCAGTTCCTGCACCGTTCCGGTCATGGGCGAGCGTACTACCGTATACTTCAGTTGCTGCTCCACGGCCGTCGCATTTGGTGCCGGCATTTTCCATGGTCAGGCGGGCGTCCTCGTCCTGTAGTTGGCTCACGGCACCGGCTTCCACCAAGCGCTGGTAGCGTTCCGCGTCCTTGGCTGCCTTCTGATAGGTGGCCTGCGCCGAGGATAATTGCGAACGGATGCTGGTTATCGTCGATCTTGGCCACGATGCTGCCGCGGCTGATCTCCTCATCACCTCGGCAATCGTCAGGCTGGTGATCCCGTCCCTGCGCTTCGGCAATGATGTCCAACTGCTTGCGGGCCTCGAAGCTACCCGTCAGGTCGATGCTGTTATCAATGGTTACCCGCTCCACCGTGGCTACGCGCACGGGAATGACGGTAACGACTTCCTCCACGCGGCTCGCATCGGCGTCGATGATTTCCTTGTTGCCGCTGAGGGTAAAAAATATCCAGGGCGCCGAATCCAAGAATAAGAACGATGGGGATGATGGTTTTTAAAATTTTCCGTAGAGTCGTGGTTGGCTATAGTATGGTGCCGCGCGAAGCATTCGCGACGGCTGATAAGTTGGTGGTGGTTGGTTGGGGGCTGGAGATGGTCGATATTCTGGTTCTGACTGATGAGCGTGGCCAGTTCGCCGCTCGTCTGGAGGTGATCCCACCTCGGCGATCTTGAGTTCGCCAGCAGCGCATTCCAGGTACTGCGACTCGGCCCTGATTCAGGCTGGTTTCCGGCATTCAGCAGTTCCGTGAGCGGGGCCACGCCCTCCTGGTAGGATAGTTTGGTCACGTCGAAGAGGCCGCGGGCCAGTTGCATGTTTTGTTGCTGGGCCTGCACCAGGCGGCGGTTTTGGCGCAGCGTCTGGCTGGCGTTGTCGAACTGGGTACGAAGTTATTGGCCAGGTTTAGGCGGTCCAGGGCCAATTGTTCGCGCTGCACGCGCACCTGGGCAACCTGGTTCCTGCGCCGGAAACCGTCGAAGATCGGTACCGACAGGGCCGGCCCCGAAGGTGCGCCGTCTCGTTCAGTTCTTCTTCCGAACTGAACAGCTTGTCCGTTTGCCCCTGCCAAGCCGTAGTTGATGAAGGCGGAAAGGTTGGGCCAGAATCCGGCACGGATGTTCTCGGCGTCAAAGGCGTTCAGTTCCACTTGCTTGTCGAGCAGGCGCAGGTCGGTGTTGCGTTCCAGCATCAGGCGGTCCTGCAGGGGGTAAGGCTCTTCATCCAGTTCGTAGGGGGCCAGCTCGATGTCCGTGCCGGGGCCGACGCCATGAAAAACTTCAGGTTGTTCAGCAGGCGGGTCATCCCGATTTCCTGCGTCAGGATCTGGGTTTCGATGTTGGTCTTGTTCACCTTCAACTGATCCACGTCGATCCGCTTGATGATCCCTTCCTCGAACTGGATCTGGGAAGTCTCGCCCAGCTGCCCGATCCGCTCCAGGTTTCCTTCCAGTACGGCCACCTGCTCCTGTGGTTCACCTGCAGTTGCAGGTAGATGCCGATCATGTCGTACCACCAGGTCTTCGGTACTCTTAAAGGTTTGCAGCCGGAAAAGCTCCTGCGCCGATTTAGCGGCCTTCAGGCCCGTAAAGATCGACTTGTCAAACAGCGTCTGCCGCAGTTCCACGGTACCGATAATGGTATTCGCCACCCCGAAACGGACGGGTACCATCATTCCCGGCTCACCGCCGAAAACCTCGGCGGGCGGCCAATTTATCGGCCGGCAGCTCGCTTGTTGTTCCACTGCCCGTTAGCGGATAGTTGCGGCAGTGCGGAAGCTTTCACCTCCTTGATCCGGTATTCGTTAGACTGTTACGTCCATTTGGCCCGCAAAATAGGTGGGGTTGTTGGCCACCGCAAATCCGATCACCTCTTCCAGCGTAAGCGGATGGTCGAGCAAAATAGTCGGTGTCTGGGCCGCACGCAGACCGATAGTCAGCAGCAGGCTAAAGAAAAAGAGGGGTGCGAAACGTCATTTGGGTACTTGTTTGCTTGGTGCCACAATACCGAAACGACCGAACCATTCGATTAGTTCTTATTATTAGCCGAATGCCTAGAAACGCAAATCTTTTGACTGTCAGGGTTAGTGCGCTGATAGCCAGCTGGTAAGAAGCGTGATTTTTTTTCACCAGCCCACCAAATCGGCCGTTGTCGCACACTCGTGCATGACCCTCCGTTCCCGCGCTGGTGCGTGACCTCCGGTCTCGCCAAGTTCTGACCGCCGACCTCTCAGTAGCGCGCTGGCGCGCCGACCTCCGGTCGCGCGCTGGTGCGTGACCTCCAGGTCTCGCGAGTTTGGCTACGAGCTCCAGTGAGTCGGAGCCAGTGATGAACGGGCCTCACGTCTTCCCGACCCTCATCACTACCCCCCCTCAACTCAAAAGATCGTCTACGATCAGAGAAGCAGCGAAGCTAATATCCTTACCCATCCCTCATCTTCCTTCTATTCCTTGTCTTACTCTAATGAGAAAAATAATCAGATAGGCGGAGCCTGGTTTTTTGAAAATTTTAGCTACTTTGCGGTTCCGTGTTAGCGCGTTTATTTTACCAGTATTTTCCGGGACGAGCGGTTTCTGAGGCCGGCTTGAGGGCGGAGCCGGTGGAGATGTTTTTTGGGTGGGGGTGGGGAAGGCAGCACGGTGTCAGCCAGTGCCATATTCAGCAGCTACCGGGGCATGGTTTCTCCAGGACACAAACGAGGACATCTCTACCCACATCTCCCCAACGTGCACCGCCGTAGTACCGACAGCCCGCTCGATCTCGGCTTCTCGGTGAATGAGTTGCGTGTATTCCTCTTTCTTGGCAGCATCTTCGCAACCGGGTTGCGCGGTTGTGACCCAAGGGTTCGTCGGGTGAGGCCCGGTTCGGTGACTCAGTTGCGCTTTTGGAGCTTGAATCAGGTGATATGCGCAAGTTTTGCGGGGTACGGGTTAGTGTTTGCTTGGATATTTGGCGGGGTTGACGTATGTTTGGGCAGTGGGTTGCGATTGGTGGGATATGCGCAATGCGGATATAAAGCAAGCATTTTGGTGGCAATAAAAAAATAAAAAATGAACAATAAGGACTCAAAATCAAAGAAATTAAGTTATTCAGATAATTGGTATACTTTAAATAAATAACTTATGAAAATACAAAAAAAAGAACGGAGAATGGAGACCCTCATTCAAGAGAAGCATATGAATAGAGGGTAATGGAGCAACCATTTTGTTTGTAAGCCAATCAAAGAAAAACAGTCATGACAGAGACAGTTTAGATTGCCAACATTTGGTGAATGGTAATGAAAATGGGATGGTTAATTGAATCATGTGCGGGACTGCTTGATAGCAAGACAATGCAGAAGATTCCATTAGAAAATAAAAAGAGACGGGGTATAAAGTAACTAAGGTTAGGAAAATATTTGAATCGTATATGTCGCCAGGTTCAGTAACTGAGATTCTATATTTCTTTGTTGCAGAGTACAATAAAGACATGAAAGTAAGTGAAGGTGGTGGTTTGGAGGCTGAACAAGAGAATATAGAAGTGCTGGAATTAGAATTTGATAAAGCATTTAATATGATTTATACAGGAGAAATAAAAGACGGAAAAACAATAATGTTATTACAGTATGCTAAAATTCATAATTTGATATGACAGAACAAAAGCCATTAATGATATTGGTAGCAGGCCCGTATCGCTTCAGGGACAAATGATACTACCACATTGATTCAAAAAAATGTTGATGATATGAACGATACCGCATTAGAAATATATAGAAAAGGACATTTACCTGTATTGGGAAAATGGTTTGCTTTACCATTAATAGAAACAGCGGGTTCCAAAGAAATGGGGGATTCAATTTGGGATGAATTATTCCATTCCGTTGCAATAAGATTAATTAGTAAATGTGATATTGTATTCAGAATTGGCGGAGCATTAGGAGGGGCCGACAAAATGGTTAAGATTGGCAAAGAAAAAGGAAAACGAGCCTCATCTTATAACGTTGAAGAAATGAATGAATACTGCCACCAACAATGTATATACGGCAAGTGAGGCTATGCGCCTCACCTGCGCATATACGGGGACGTTAGCCGCAAATAAGAAAAGAAAAAAATGAAACCATTAGTCCATATTGAAAATAATTTTGAGAACTCCATAAACTTTGGCTCAATATGCGAAAGTATGTTGTTTTATGAAAAAGCTATATTGGTACAAATGGATACTCATTTGCTGACTTGATTAATAGAACTGGTTATGAATCAATTTCAGAACTTGTAAAAAATGGAAATCTTGATATATATATAGCTGAAAATCACTTAGGATTTTCAAAAGGAAACATTGATAAGTCCATTCGATTTCAAAGTTTTTGTCCCGAAGTTTTTGACTTCTCCTCAGAAGAACAATATCAAAGAGGTACAAGCATAGAAATTGAACTGGAGGATCGATCAAAGAACTATGTGCCGATAAAAGTAGCAATGAAATAAAAAAACTAATCGAACATGGATAAAAATATCTAAACCGTTTAGGTATCCAGATGAACTAAGAAATCATGTACAAGATGATTTGGCAGATTATCAGTATTTTCAAAAGGTACACTCAAGAATCTTGACCATCCAAGAAGAAGAGAAAAAAAACTTGCTAAATGGCGTGAAGATGATACAAAATGGTGACAATTTCTACTTTGAACCAAACTATGAATAGGCAGATTTGATGAAAACACTATTAATCCAACAAAAGCTATAAAAAGTATTTTACAAGCAGAGAGAATCTATTTGTTGCAAGTCATTTTCAAACAGATATACTTTGTTCACAAATTGGAGAGTACTATAATAAATGATAAATGTTTTCAGATACTACAAAAAATCAATACTCGACAAAAAGAAATTGATGTATTCCAAGAATATGCATTTAACGGTATGCCTGATATATCCAAAGGGCTTAATGAAGGAGTTATTTCTTTCGGAAGAAATTATTGAAATTGTTAGGTAAATCACACAAGTTCAAAAACTGGCTTGATAAATCTGATTATGAAGATAAATTATTGTCCGAGTACATTAAGGAAATCACAAAGGAGGTATAATGGACAAACTAAATTATAAGGTAGCAAGGTGGGTATTCTTTACGGGTGCTGGTTTTGTGATAGATGCGGTTACTGGCTCGGGAGGTTGGGCAACTTTTATTGGTCTTGGAATTTGATTAGCTGACACTTTTTACTTGATAAGCTTATCAAAAATTGGAAACCTAATCAATTTATTGACTCTGAATTGAAAAAAATATATAAAATCAGCGGCTAACAATGCATACCTGTCAAGCGGGGCTCCGCCCCCACCTGCAGGTATGCTGGACATAGCCACAACAAATAAAAAATGAAAAAAATCATCATAGCAATAGGAGTCCTAATTCTCGTAGCCTGTGGAAATTCTACAAGTCAAAATAAACAATCGGAATTTAATGATGAAGGTTTCAAAAAGGTGAATGTAGATTTTTTAGCTCAAGAAATTTTAATTCCGAATAACTACGTAGAAATCTCACCAGAGGAGTTACAAGAAAAGTTATTGGAAGTCAGCAGTTCTCAGTTTGGCAACCTGACCTTCTGAAAGCCGCGTATTTACTACCTTTCGCGGATGAAGATAGTGACAAAGAGCAATGACATCAGCCTAAAATCGCTTTATGATAATTTGGTCATCCCTGTACTTGAGGCCGTGGCCTCGAAGGACAGCCGTAGGTCGAATGCAAAGTACTCGGCTCTTGATGCGCTCAAAGCAGGGTTTGCCATTTTTCATCTGAAAGCTCCTTCACTTTTTGCTTTCAGGCCGCGTCTGGAAAATGAAGATGAAAATCTAAAATCCATTTTTCAAATTGACCAGATTCCTTCCGATAATGGTCTGCGCGATATTCTCGATGGCCTACCCGCTGATGAACTCAATGAAGGATTTAGCCAAGTCCTTCCTTTCCTGGAGAGTCACGACAAACTAGGCCCCTATCGGTATTGGGAAGGTCACCTCATTTGCAGCATTGACGGCGTTCAACATGAGTGCTCTAAGAAAGTGAAATGTGAGTTCTGTCTGGTTCGCAAACATCGAAATGGGACTGAGAGCTACGCTCATTCCATGCTTACCGCAGCGGTAGTCTGCCCTGGCTTACGAGAAGTTTTCGTGGTCAATAATGAGCCAATCGTTAAGCAGGATGGTGAGGAAAAAACGACTGTGAGCGCAATGCCGCTAAGCGTTTGTTTGATCGGCTATCTGATACATTTTCCGATCAACCAGTGGTTTACGTTCTTGACGCGCTTTATGCCTGCGCCCCCGTAATCAAGCAAATCGTAGATCAGGGGCCTCATGCGAAATACGTCATCAACGCTAAAGAGAAGGGTAACAAATATCTGTTTGCTCAATTCGATGCGACGAATGAAGCAGGCCAAATCAAGTGGATAAAGAAGCGGGTCAAAGACGGGGTGTATCACTTCGGATACGCTAATGGCTTATCGATCAATAAGGCGAACGAAGGGGTGAAATGTAATTTTTTGTACTGCCGTTACAAGCCCAAAAATGGTAAGGAAGTTGTCTTTAGTTGGATAACCAATATCGAGTTGAATTCCCTCAGCGTGATGTCAGTAATGCGAATCGGTAGAAGCCGTTGGAAGATCGAGAACGAAGTATTCAACACCTTGAAAAATCAGGACTACAACTACGGTCATAATTTCGGTCATGGGAAAAAGAATCTGGCCACTAATTTTGCCTACCTGATGATGTTGGCGTTTACCGTCGATCAAATCCGCCAGCTGTGCAGTCGTACTTTTCAGCGAGTGTATAAAGTTCTTGATACGCGGGTTAAAATATGGGAGATGTACCGGTCTATATTCAGATTAGTGATATGTAGCGACATCGCAGACTTCGAGCGTAAACTACTCGAATTGTGTGGGTTGCGAGAGACTTGACGCTAAACTGAGAACCGCTGTTGGAAGAACAAATGAGTATTTTCAGATTGCAATTATTAACCTGTTTGATTAATGCTAAAATGAAAATTTTGGAAAGCTTTTGAATTGTCAGGTCAGGATCAGAACTTGTAAAAAGAAAAATAATATTGTGGCTAATAAAATTGAACCAAGTTCTTGGATTAGAGAGCAAAAACAAAATGTAGACCAGTTAAATTACTGGTCAAAATCAGCCTACTATATGGCTGTTTCAAATTTAAATCCAGAAGAAAGAAAATTTTTGGGGCGAGGATTAAAAAATTTAAGTAGTGATGAAATACTTTGTGTTTTTACTTTTAGATAGGTTCCAATAGGCATAAGTTCATTTGAAGACAATAATAGAAGTGGAGAAGTAAACGAATTAAAAATATTTTCGGAAGATAAATTTAATCACCCTGTTGAAATCTCATACTTATTTAAAAATAAAGGAGGAATTTTGATCTCAAAATCAGGTGGGCATGCCCTAGGACAAAGAGATATTCGATTTAACAGTAATGTTAATATTTTTGACGATGATGAATATCAGTTGATTGAAATAAATGATAGTATTATTAGGTTTCGTAGAATCGAAAAGGATACATTGAAATATAAAAATTAACTGCTGGCAACAAGTGCTCAACACCATTAAGTTAAGGCGGTTCTTCCGATAGCCTCCACCCCCGTAAACACCGTTTTTAGGTACTGATGGGTTGCCACATTTTTTCAGTTGCCCAGTGAACATACCTCCCCCGTGCCCTTATTTTCAAAGTGCTATCGTGGCGGTAGCCTTGCGGGTGTTTACATCGCTTTTCTATAGTTTTTTTCGTGGATATGCCGATTATTCATCCGCATGATTTTTCGCTCCCGCGCTCGGCTTCGGTCGGGGCGATACGGTTCGATATAGCGGGACATCAATTTGAGAAGCACCAGGGTTTTGGCTCGCCAGTCATTGGGTCCACCCAGATATATGGTATATAAAAAGTGTTGGATCATCCCGCCCGTCACGTTACGGTTGATCCGGTATTCATATTTTCGGTGTTCGGTCGCTTTTTTAACGTCTTCCTCACTGGCGGTGACCAGCGCGCTTTGTTGGTTATAAAAGGCGAAGCTGGACCAGAGATCTTGTTCTACGCCGGGCTGCGTATAGGCCGATACCAAGGCTAGTTGTAGAAAAGATTTCAGGACGAAGATGGCGGTCTCTACACCCCAACGTTTCCCGTACAGCCATTTAAATTTAGTGACCGGGTATCGTCTTGTATCGGTCAGCGAACTCATCAGTATTTCCACGTCACCGTCATCAAGCTCGACGCGCACCAGGCGGACCTTGAACTCGGCGTCGCGCTCCGGTTGTAGCCCCAGTTCCCGGAGTTTGTAAAAGGCGCGACCGGTACGCAGCTTTATCCGCCTAATTGTCTGTGGTTCATTGCTTTGCAGGAAGTCTTTGACGATGGTGGACCCTCCCTGGGTTTTCATTCTGATCACGTAGTCCGACCCATGTCGGTCGTGTAGGTAGGCTAGCGCAAAGCTGGCGTAATGCCGGTCGTAGATGTAAATGGCATCTTTAGCGGCGTGGGGTACGTTCTGGTAGGCTTTAACTATTTCTGCGGTATTCTGGTTATGCAAATTGACATCGTTAATGATGTTGTTGAGAACGTCATGAGTGATGAGTAAACGAGCCGAGGGCCGCCCGGTGTGTTGGTTAAGGTGGAAGCCAAATTCCTCACCGATCCAGTCGTATTTAGGTAAGGCTTGTCCGGTTCCATCAACGGCTAATAGTCGTTTACCCTTCCAGCGTTTGTAGTTGGGGAAGCAGCGGTAGAATAAAGTAGCGGTATGATAAAAAAGATCGCGGAAAAATTCAGGCTTGATCGCTTGTCGGCGCTGGCAGAAGGCCGATTTAGTGACGATACGTTTAGGGTTCCACTGGAAGAACCGCCCCAGGACGACGGCCAACGACTGGCGGGCTAAATCGACGACGAGGGTGACGGTGCGGGCGAAGGTTAGTGGACTTTTGCGGATAAAAGTCGTTGCAGGATGATAGAGGTAGGTTTCGCGCCTCGGACCGTTGAGTTGGAGGAAGCGTCGTATATTTGAGAAGTAGCGGATGATGGGCTTCATACCGTATTAACGCATGCGGGGCGGATTATTCCGGTTTTGCTTAGCTTAATGGTCGTGAACAATGCGCCAACACCATTAAGTTAAGGCGGTTCTTCCGATAGCCTCCACCCCCGTAAACACCGTTTTTAGGTACTGATGGGTTGCCACATTTTTTCAGTTGCCAAGTGAACATACCTCCCCCGTGCCCTTGTTTTCAAAGTGCTATTATGACGGTAGCCTTGCGGGTGTTTACATCGCTTTTCTATAGTTTTTTTCGTGGATATGCCGATTATTCATCCGCATGATTTTTCGCTCCCGCGCTCGGCTTCGGTCGGGGCGATACGGTTCGATATAGCGGGACATCAATTTGAGAAGCACCAGGGTTTTGGCTCGCCAGTCATTGGGTCCACCCAGATATATGGTATATAAAAAGTGTTGGATCATCCCGCCCGTTACGTTACGGTTGATCCGGTATTCATATTTTTGGTGTCCGGTCGCTTTTTTAACGGTTTTATCTGAAACGACATTGAAGAACTTCTCCCGGTTCCTCACTACCATTTGGTTTTTACAATTTCACCGGCACTCCACGACCTGATGCGTCGTAACGAGAAGCGTTTGTACGGACAGCTGTTTCGCCAAGCCTGGTCGAGTCTGCGCCGGTGATCTAATGGTTGAAGCCCCGTCGCTCCCCACCGCTATCCGCTCGGTCTTTTTCGCGCGCTCCCCTCCATTCACCCCTTACATCCGCCGCTTCGTAATGCCACGAAGGGTGGAGAGAGCTGCCTTTACCGATGAAACGAATAAAAATGAGTCGCTAAACTTGTACCATCACCCTTGAATGGCTTATCTTGGGGCGAGAAATAACCCGGATAGATCTTGAATGGTGCGGGGTGAGAAAATGTAATCCCCATAGCAGTGCGGGCGCGACGTGGCTTCGTTCAACCGGCAGGTAGGTCCGCGACCCCTCCTGCGGAGGGTGGGCGGATACCTAACTTAACGTTATGGCCAATTGCGGAAAAAGGACTACTCAGGTGAATATGAGCTAAACTTCAAAAATAGTAATACACGAAATTATAAGAAGAAAAAGATTACGCTTAAAAATGGGCTAAATGGAATCGTTTTCGATGAGAACACGATAAATTTGAATTCAACCAAATCGAAATTATTGATCTCAAAAAATAAAAATATTTCGTACCTTACTAAAAATCAATAAAATATCAGGGTATTGAATTGATCTGAGTAGTCACGCGGAAAAATAATCTAAAAAATAATCTGTGATAAATAAATACTTAGATATAATTACAAAAAATATTAAATCAATAGCCACTTACATAGTTGGCGGTGTATCAAAAGTAAGGATGGCGGTCTAAGTTAAGTTGCCAGAGCAAGTATCCAATCGCGAGATTGTGCCAAGTGTCGCTTTTAGAAAATGACAAGGCTTTACGAACCAACCGACTACAGCGAGCGCGAATCGTAGCATTGAAGCCTTCAATGAAGTAGGTGTAGGCTTTACCAATGCGGTGCTTGTCTTGATGGAAGATTTTCTTGTAGCTGTCCCAATCGTCGGTTTCAAACTTGCACGACCGTAACCGCTTGGGGATTTTTTGGTAGAGTGCCCGGGCGGATTGGTCGGATCGATTGCCGATGTGGTAGGCAACAACTACGCGGTGAATGGGGTCGAAGACGATCCAGATCCAGCGTTTAGCGGCCTTACAACCTACGAACGACCACATTTCATCGGCCTGTAAACCAAAGACTTGCATCTTTTTTATTTTCTTGATCATCTTCTTTGTTAAGCCCAGCCGTTTGGGAACTTGACACCACAGCGACTTAGCGAAAGCTTGCAGCCAGGTTAAACTGACGTCGAAGATTCGGCAGATCGCCCGAAGACTGTTGCGCTCCAACAGTGCTTTGGCAATCAAGTCTCGAACCTCCTGTTGGATGATGTGACGGTTGTTTAGGACGAACTGACGATCACAGTCTTTGCAAAGGTGATTCTGCTTGCCGTAGTGGGTAAAACCGTTTTTGACTACTTTTGTCGAGCAGCAGCGAGGGCAACTGATGTACATTGTTTTGAGGTTTGGACACTCCAAAGCTAATGAATATCGGCCTTTGCTGCTCTTTTATAGGAGCATCCTTACATCTGGTACACCGCCACATAGTTATTATGATAATAGCTATGTATTCAGATGAACTTAGCGGAATTCCTCATATTGAAAAAGTAATTTTTGTTTTACTGATAATTAATTTTATATATCAAATACAAAAAAGTTATCGTATTAATAAAAAGTATTCATCAGATAAATTCTTGAGATTAAAACATGAAAATGAGAGTCATGGAAAAATAATGGATATTTTTTTTGGGATATTGTTCTTATTAGTTGCTTTTTTTCTATTTAAAAAAATGGAATTCGTGTTTAACACTATAGTATTTGGATTAACTATGTTAATTTCAGGAATGATGATGAAGGAATCAGTAGTATTAGAAAATGTAGAAAATAGGATTAAGCTAATAAAATCAAGTATTGAAATAGAAAAGGAAGATCAAGAAATTGAGTTTCGGAGAGGCCAAATTAAAATTAAAAAAAGTGATGCTTCGATAAGCAAAATAAAATATTTAGAATTGGAATATTCTGAAATCGAACAAATAGCTAATTGGATAAATTTAAATATTAAGGGTAATAAAATTAAATTTTTGAAATCTACAGAAAACAAGTCAATTGAAATAAAAAGCAACTGGCCATAACATCGCATATACTCCAGCCCGGTAAAACGGTAAAAATGAGCATTGATTATCACAATCGTTGCGGCAAAAAAATGAAGTAAAAAACCACATCATTTTTTTGCCTTCACTTTTCGTATATTTATAAAAACAAAAATTGCATTGTATTCCGGTCCGGCGCATATGCCAGTACGTCAGTTGCCAAGTGAACATACCTCCCCCGTGCCCTTGTTTTCAAAGTGCTATCGTGGCGGTAGCCTTGCGGGTGTTTACATCGCTTTTCTATAGTTTTTTTCGTGGATATGCCGATTATTCATCCGCATGATTTTTCGCTCCCGCGCTCGGCTTCGGTCGGGGCGATACGGTTCGGTAAGGCGGGACATCAATTTGAGAAGCACCAGGGTTTTGGCTCGCCAGTCATTGGGTCCACTCAGATATATGGTATACAAAAAGTGTTGGATCATCCCGCCCGTCATGTTACGGTTTAGGCCGTCCAATCTATTTATGTTTACCCACTACAGTTTTAACTGTATGTCAACTTCCTGTCACCCCTCTCCTCCGTGGCGGCTGGGGTTACCACGAAGTAGCCGCGAAGCGAACGGGACCCAGACGAATAGCCGGGCCGGGGGAGAGGTTTCCAAGAAGCGAGTGCAAAACCTGTACTGGCTCAAGCCTGATAAACTGGACAGCCTACATCACACTTGAATGGCTTATCTTGGGGTGAGAAAGAACCCGGATGGACCTCAAATGGTACGGGGTGAGAAAATGTAATCCCCATAGCAGTGCGGGCGCGACATGGCTTCGTTCAACCGGCAGGTAGATCCGCGACCCCTCCTGCGTCGGGTGGGCGGATGGCTGACTTAACGATCTGCCCAACCAATCACAACTTAGGCTGTGTAATCTGACAGCCTTAGCCATCCACTGTTCTCAGTTCCTTATCCATTCTTCTGCGCAAGCCATACCTGTTATGGCATACGTTTTTTTGCTGCCATTCATCCACCGCCTTACAGCTTACCGCCGCCATTGCATCATGAATGAACTTCGTGCTTATGACTTGCGAGTATAAGTTGATGGAGAGCACGTCGGCACTAATCGCCTTCATTCCACCTTTATTCTTATACCTGCTAAAGATGCTCTCAATGATTTCGGAGCAGCACAGTACCTGATCCAGTCCCTTGTAGCGGTTCGCGTGTTGGACAAAATAAGTCTCCATTTCAGCGATGAAAAATTTGGCCTGCCATGTCATAACCCGGTGTCTACCCCGGTATTCCTTCACGGCCACGCGCCATCGCTGATGACTTTTCTCGCTCAGACCGGCATTTTTCAAAATGCGACTACTGATTATGATAAGTTCGTGAACCTGTCGCAGCCTCAAGATCAACCAACGGTTGCGGCAAAACTTCACTTGTGAGCGCATCCGCGCGGGCAGTTTGTTCCAATATCCATCGATGCGATCCACCCAATCCACAATGGTGAAAATTTTCAAGAAGCGATCCTTATTGCGCAACGTTGGCGGCAGCAATCCCGCCCAGATGGTGAACGCATGGTTTTTTCTCAACTCACCGATTTTGCCGGACATTTCCTTGAGGCTCACGTCATGGTCAAAGAGTTGTTTAACTATATTCATCATCACGTGAGTGCAATCGCTCACCCAGGGAAGGTCCAGTCGCCGAAACGCGGCCAACAGATTGGTTCCCCGGTCACTGATTACGTGAGTCAGTTTGACTAGGGGACGCAGTTCCAGATTGCGTTTGATGAAGTCAGCCACCTCTTTGCCCAACCAACCATTTTGTACCTCCATTCCCAAAACAACCACGTCTTGCATGGTAAGAGGCGCACTACGGCAGCGGCCCGGTTGATTTTTAACTCCTAACATCAAGAGTAACTGTTCCTTGCCGATTTGAATGCTCGCATCAATGACGGCCGTGTATTCTCCTTCCAAATTTTGAGTCAATTGCAGGGAATACAGCCCGCATCGTTTGACCCAATGACTAATTGTTTTCCAGGACGGAGCGGGATGGTCCCAACCCATGAGTTCGGCAAAGAACCCGCTACTTGCCGCCGCGCAACGCAATGAAGCCCCGTTAACCACCATGTAAACGGCGAGTGCCATCATCTGAGCGGGATAGACGCAGTTAAATACGCGTTGCGGCTCGGTGATCGACTCCAGTTCTTGTATCCGCGCTCGTAGAGCCAGGATCGTGCGATCTTTCGAGCGAACCACGTCGCGCAACTGACGGAGTTCAATCGTGCGTCTTTTTGAACGGAATCGTAAATGTTTTATCGTAGCTTTGAGTCGTGCCCACATATATGTAGTTTCTTTGTTTCGTACCTTAAAGCTACGAAGTGTGGGCACACTTTCAAAACTAAAAAACGTGGGCAGCTTTTGCCGTCAGATTACACAGCCTAAATCACAACTCACCATTGTTATCTATGAAATTATTAAATCATGACCGTAGAAGCTAGAAAGAGAAATCTTATAGATAAAATTAGGCATGTCAACGAAAATTGGCTACTTAAATCACTAGAGAAACTACTCTCAGACATTGAGGTTGAGGACGTAAAACATGGTGAAAATCAATCAACTGAAGTAGATTTATCATTTTATGTAGGCAACATTGAAGAAAAGGTCGATCTTGAGAAGATAAAAATGGAAAGACCTCTTAAGAGGTTAGATATGAACGAATTCGAGAAGATGGCAGATTCTTTAGAATGGGATAATTCAATTGAAGAACTGTTAGAAGATTTGAAATAAAATGAGATACAAATTAGACACAAATGTTCTTCTATTCTGTGTCAGAGATAAAGAGACCAGAAAATTTATAGAAGACACATATACTCCTTTTTCTGATGAAAATGAATCTATTATTTCTATTGTATCAGTAGCCGAAATCTAGGCTGTCCAATCTATTTATGTTTACCCACTACAGTTTTAACTGTATGCCAACTCCCCGTCACCCCTCTCCTTTGGAGGTGTAGTTTACCCACAAGTGCTTTTTTGTGTTGTAGTAGGTAAACCACTTCACCATGATTGGCCGACTTTGCCATTTTTACAGCACTGATTGCTTCGACTTGGGCGACCAACGATTGAATGCCCGAGCTTGCAAGATACTGGATCAACTCAGCACCACTGATTTGCAGAAAGGATTTCCACGCATCTTTGCGCAGCCCGCTCAACTCAAGGCTTTCTATCGTTTCGTCAATAACTCGCGTATTCAAGTTGATTCCATTATCGCCGGTAGCCGTTGTGCTCTTACTCGTTACTTCAATCAGCGATTACGGGATGTGCCATCCGTTGGAGAGCACCCCGTCTTACTGCCCTGCTATCAAGACACTTCCTTTATCGACTATACGGACCGCTTTCACGTTCAGTTAGGACGAACCCAGGATAAAAGTAAGCGAGAAAACTCAGCCCTGCTGCACACACTCATCTGCTGCAACGAAAAGGGCACCCCCGTAGGCATTTTACACCAGAACTTCTTTGTGCGTTCAACCCAAATTGATCCCCGGGCCGCACCTCACTACCGCCGCCCTTTCGCCGAACGGGAGAGCTATAAATGGGTGCGTGGGCTGGACGACGTACAACGATGGGCCGGCCAACTGGACCGGCCCGTTCGCCCCGTCATTATTGCCGACCGCGAGGCCGATTCGATCGATGTCATCACCGCCCATCAGCAACGTGGTCTTGACTTCATCATCCGTTCCAAGGCGGACCGCAACGTAAGTCAGACGCGGGACTACGCTAAACTGCACGAAGCCATGCGTCATTCCTCGTCTCTTAAACAAGGGGTGGTAAAGCGTCGGCTACATTGCCGGTCCGCTAAACGGTACTACCAGGCAGACTGCATCGTGCGACATGGCTCGGTTCAACTGACAACGGCAGGACAACGGGTTAACGTAGTGTACCTGCGCGAGCTGCTGGAAAGCCGGGATGACGACAAAGTTCAAGGCCCGCCCGCCGAGTGGTTTTTACTTACCTCACTGCCGAGTGAGCAACTGGACCAAGCCGTCCAACAGCTTGATTTATATACCCAAAGATGGCCCGTCACCGAAGATTTTCACAAGGTTCTCAAAACGGGTGCGCGCATTGAACATCGACAGTTCGAGAGCCGGGAAGGACTGGCCAATACTTGTGCCTTGCTTAGCGTGACGGCGGTGCGCATTTTGGGCTTGCGCTATCTGGCCGAACAGCAACCTGATACACCTATTACTCAGACGGCTTGGGGGCGGGAGAAACGTATTGAAAGAGTGATGGATAAGCTGGACGCTAAGTACCTTACGCCACGAGATCGAGATTTTTCAAAACCGCGAACCGTCAAACGGCTGTTGCAAATTATGGCGCGCATGGGCGGGCACCAAGGCTACGCACAAAAGGGTAGACCGGGCTGGCAGACGCTGTGGCTCGGCGATCAGGACTTAGTCATGATCCTTGACGTTTTAGGTGAATTTTGACTTGTGGGTAAACTACACCTCCTTTGGAGAGGGGCCGGGGGAGAGGTCTCCAAGAAGCGAGTGCGAAACCTGTACTGGTTCAAACCTGATAAACTGAACAGCCTAAGCCGAAATCTATTCTTTAGCAGCCAAACACAAATGGGGAGATACCAAATTGAAAGTAGTTGAGAAATTGATAGATGATTTGGTCGTAGTTGAAATCAGATTCAAAGATCTTATTTCTATGTATGTTGATATTGAAACCTATAGTAATAAATCAAATCAGAAAAAAAGCAAAATTGGGAGTGCTGTAAAAATGAGTAAAAATGATATTTGGATAGCAGCGACCACTAAAATAACAAACAGTAAACTAATAACTTCGGATAGCGATTTCGATCATTTGGATGGAGAATATTTCGTTGTAATAAAGTATAGTTCGAAGGATTGAACGTGGACTTAGAGCGTGTCTAAAATTTTTAAGAACGGAGGATCAATGATTCGCTTCGCGACTACTCCATGGTTAAGGTTCCGGCGAGATAAAAAATTCGCTTCGCGGCTACTTCCTGGTTCGCGCATAGCGGGTTATGTAAGTCAGTTTTTATGACGCTAGGTTCTTAAATGCCTGGTTCTCAGGAAGTAAAAATTTAGACACGCGCTAAGGTGGTGAATGCTACGGTCAACCGGGGGCTTCCTTCGTTTGCGAAGGCTGCGGTAATTATTTATGGGTAGCTGAGAATAGAATCCGCCGCCGCCCTCCAACTATAGCTTCCATAAAACGCCCCCGGCGTCTCCCCATAAGGCCGCTGCAAGACCAGCACCACCGCATCCACGAACGCCGCCGAATCCCCGTCCGGAACCACTACCAATTTATCCTCGCAGACGAATTGATCGATTCCCAGTGCGCCGGAACGACTACTAACCACCGTCAGCCCGCCGGCCAGTGCATCAATGACCTTGGTCTTGATGCCCGCGCCGGTATCGACGGGGTTCAACATCACGTCGGCCGTGGGAAGTAATAGGCCGAGATCGGCCACGAAACCCAGGTAATGCACGCCCCGCTGCCGGTATTCCGCTAGTTTTCCGTAGGCCGCCGGCAAGCCGCCGCCCGCAATCAGGAGCTGGAACTTACCCCGCCCGAGCCGCTCTTCCAGTGCCGGCAAAATGGTGCCCAGTAGTTGATCCAGGGCCACCAAATTAGGTTCGTAGCCGAGGCTGCCGAAAAAGAGTAGGGTAGGGCGGTCGGGTAAAGACCAGGTAGCCAGGCCGCGCTCGCGCACCGCTGCCCGGTTAACGGGAGAGGCCGCCAAATCGGTGCCGAAGGGTAGCACCCCGCAGCGGTCCGGGGATAAGCCGAATTCACGAACGGCCTCCGGTAACTCATCTTTGGAAATAAACAGCACCCGGTCCGCGCGGCGGTACACGTAGCCTTCCACGGCCTTTACCACCGGCCAGAACCACTTGCCCAGCGTCCGGAACCGCCGGTACTCCAGGTTATGGCTCCAGACCCAAGTCTTGACGCCGCGTCGGCGCAGTCCCCGTAGCAGAAGCGGCACCATAAACGGCTGCTGTACGATCAGGTACTCGATACCCAGCTCGTCAATCAATTCCAGGACTCGTCGCCGCGCGGCGAGATCGAGGTACCGACTGCTCGCGGCCGGCAGCACTTCATGCAGCGGGTAGGGGAGACCCTCCTCCGGCAACTCGTTGCCCACGGCACTGATTACCGCCGCCAACCCACCCGCCCCGGCCAGGGCGCGGGCGAAGCCCGCCGCCGCTACCCGGCCGCCACTGGTGGCGGGCAGGTAGGGATAGGGCACGAGGAAAGCCGTTCTCAGAGGCATTCGGCTATTTCTTTTTCTTGCGCTTCGGGGCCGCCTGCTTTGGCGGTACGGGCATCTCCTCTACGGGCGTGGCGGTCAGGGAGGCGTGGTTGGGCCGCCGCCGGTAGTCGTATACGGCATAACCGATCAGCCCGAGGATGATAAGTAGGCTACAGATCAGCGACAGCGTCGTTCCGATCGCGTAAGCTACCGGCTGGAAGGTCATCCTGATCTCGTGCTTGCCGGCCGGTACGCGAATGGCACGCAAGGCATAGTTGGCGCGGATAATGGCGGCCGTTTGACCGTCAATCGTAGCCTCCCAACCCTTATCCGGTCCGTACCAGATTTCGGAAAAAACGACCAGTTGCTCGGCCGGAGAGTCGAATTGGTAGGTCAACTCGTTGGGGGCGTAGTTAGTCAGGCTGATGCTTCCCTCGCCCGTTGGATTCAGGCCGGCTACGGCCGACTGGAATTCCTGGTGGATCACGGCCGTCTGTTTGGGTTCGACTTCGTTCAGGGCGGCGATTTCGGCATTGGCGTCGGCCACCGAGCGGATGTCGCTCACCAGCCAGGCATTACCCAGCGCACCGGGGTTGCGCTGCACGGTGGGCGCACCTTCCGGACCGGGGGCAATAATGTATTTGGTGTTCAGCATATCGAACACCCGCTGATTACCCCGGCTCAGGTGGCGGTCGATCAGGTCCTGGTAGCGTTGCAGTTTGGCCGCGTGGTAACCGCCCACGCTCTTGTGGAAGTAGGAAGTACTCGCGTCGTTCCACGGATCGACGGTGGTGTTAAATACCCGGTAATTCGGGTCGGGATCCTGCAAAATTTGCTGGTCGGCCGGCGAGGGGGTTTGCACCGATTGGTCGTACTGCCGCTCGCTCACGAAGTCTTCTTTACTCAGGTAGCGCGTACCCACGCCCCAGAGGTCCACCAGCGTAATGACCAGCAGGATGCCGGCCAGGGGCAGGATACCGATCTTATTTTTTAAAAACAGCCAGATCGCCCCGCCGCTCAGGGCCACGATCAAAAAGGTACGCCAGGCATCGCCGCTAAACAGTCCGGCACGGGTGTCCGCCAGTGCGGTCACCAGCGCGGCCGGGGCCTCGCCGCCGGTCAACCGGCCCAGGGAGGCGGCGTCGTTCGGCATACTGAAAGCCACTAGCGAGCTACCCAGCACGGCCAGCAGCAGGGCCGACCCGCCCACGATACCTCCGGCGATGTAGAGTTCTTTGGTCCGGTCCGTTCCGGCGGCCTTGTCGACCATCAGTTGGTGCAGACCCAGCAGGCCCAGGGCCGGCACCAGAAAAGCGGTTACCGAAAGCACCGAGTTGGGCGTCCGGAACTTGTTGAACAACGGCACGTAGTCGAACATGAAGCGGTTCAGCCACTCGGCATTACTACCCATCGAGAGTAGAAAGGTCAGCACCGTGCCCCCTAGCAGCCACCACTTGATCGGGCTTTTGACCAGCACCACGCCCAGCACGAACAGCAGCCAGATGGCCGCCCCGAAGTAGGCCGGTCCGCTGGTAAACGGCAGGGCGCCGTGGTAGGTCGGGGCGCGAAAAGTGGCGGGTAGGCGCGCACCCAAATTGCGAAACGCCTGGCCCAGCGGGGTATCGTTGCTGATCTCCTCGCCCGAGCCGCCGCCGGCGGCGGCGGGGATGAAGGTCGCCAGCAGGTCGATGCCGCCGTTCGACCAGTTCATGGCGTAATCCCACGACAGGCCGTCGGTTTCGGAACTACTCTGCACGCCGCCAGTCGGCGCGGCCGCTGCGGGCGTCAGGATGGGCGCACCGCGCATGGTGTCCGCCGCGTATTCGTTGGTTAATAGGAAGTTAGACGAAATAGCACCCAGGGCCAGACCCAGTCCCAGCAGTAGCACGGCCGTTGCTTTGGCGAAGTGCACCAACTCGCCGCGCCGCAGGTGGTAGACAAACAGGGCGATGCCGAGGATCAGCAGCGTCAGCCCGAAATAATAGGTCATCTGCACGTGGTTCACCATCAGGTCGATGCCCATGCCGAGGGCGAAAACGAGTGCCCCCCAGATGTATTCCTTGCGGAACGCCAGCAGGATTCCGGCCGCGATCAGGGGCAGGTAGGCGATGGCCTTCACCTTGGTTTCGTGACCCGCCTCGAACAGGATCAGCGTATTAGTGGATAGCCCGAATGCCACCGCGCCCAGCAGGCTGATCCACGGATTGACCCGCAAAACAATCAGCATCACGTAGAACGAGAGCATGGCGGCGATGAAAATCCCGGCCGGCGTGTCGAAGAACAGCGTCGATGCTTTTTGCACCACCTTCAACTGATTGCCACTGCTGATGGTGTTGATCTGGTAGGTCGGCATCCCGCCGAACATACTGTTGGTCCACAGCGTCGTTTTGCCCGTTTCCTTAGCGTATTCACGCGTCTCCTGCGACATTCCCAGGTAGGAGACCACGTCGCCCTGCCGGATCTTTTTACCCGAAAACTGGGGGGAAAAGTAGGCTCCGGCCACCACCACGATCAGCAGTACGGCAACGAGGTGGGGAATAAATTTACTGAAATTCATAGGTAATTTTTGTCGGCCCGTTTTTTGGGCGTGTCCCCGTCCCTGGCGGGCCGGGGTCGGCGTCTTCCGGGCTTCGGCATTCGCCTCGGTGCTTCGCACGCTCCCTGACGGTCGCCCCTCCAGGTGCCTCACGCGAGCACGAAAGCGGGGGTAAAATTAGAAAAAATCAACGTCCACGTCGTACGGATAGGTCATCAGGTAGTGCATTGCCTTGTCGATGGGGTAATTCTCGAACACGATGCGGTATAACATTTCCGTGATCGGTACCCGTAATTTGTAGTAGCGGGCCAGGTGGCGGGTGGCCAGTAGCGTCCGTACGCCCTCGGCCAGTTCGCTGGAGGTACGACGTACTTCTTCCAGGTTTTCGCCACTGCCCACCCGGTACCCGAAGGTGTAATTGCGGCTCTTTTTACTGGTGCTGGTCGCAATCAGGTCCCCGATCCCGGCGGTGCCGAAAAAGGCCTGGGCTTCCGAACCCATCGCTTTTCCGAAGTGGACCATCTCCGTCAGCCCGCGGGTAATGAGCATGGCCTGGATGTTCTTACCGAATCCGAATCCCTTCAGCATCCCCGATCCCAGGGCGATCACGTTCTTCAGCACACCGGCCAGTTCCGCGCCCAGCAGGTCGTGGGAACCGAAGACATGAAAGCGCGAACTGGCCAGGGAAGCTTGTCCACGGTCGATCACCTCGTCGAATTTGCTCGCGATCACGGTGGCCGTCGGCTGTCCTTCCAGTATCTCCTTAGCCAGGTTAGGGCCGGACAGGATACCTACCCGCACCACTACCGTTTCCTGGCGGATCACCTCGCTCATGGTATGGATGTCCTTGCGCTTGATGCCGTTTGCCAGAATGTCTGCCTCCGTGATGGTGGAAAAGTCAAATCCCTTGGTACCGTGGATGAGGATGTGCGAGGGGCGCAGGTGCTCGGCCATGGTTTGCATCAGGCCACGAAAAGCAGTCGATGGCACAATGGGGTAGATCAATTGGCAGCGATCGCACACCTCTTCCAGATCGTTGGTAGCTTTCACTCGATCGTGCAGATCGGTGCCGTGGCGGTGACGATTAGTATTGATGTCGGTTACGTCCCGCTCTTTGCGGGCATAAAGCCAGACGTTGCAGTTAAGGGCCAGCAGGTTCGCGATGGCGGTTCCGAAGGAACCGGCCCCGATAACGCCAACATCGGTGAGGGAGGGATCGTGCATGGCGCGAAGTTAGTGTTTATTTGGCGGGGAATTAAGTGGTGGGCTACGTTCAAAAATCTCTGCGTGGGATAGAAAAAAATGATACCTTGCTTCCACTAATAAAAACCCTTATGACACGCCTCTTATACCTGCTGTTAGTCACGGTCATCGCCGTCAATACCTGCTGCGGGCAGGTAAATAATTACCATCCGGCCTACTACATCAATCTGGCCGGCGATACCGTCAATGGTATGATCAACCGCGATAATGACCTGCTGCTATCAAAGCGCATCCTATTCAAAAAGAACCTGAAATCTAATGAAGTGATCGAATTGTCCCCTAATCAGGCTCAATCATTTCAGTTCACTGACAGTGGCCTGCGATTTGTTCCCATTCCCCATTCATATACCATAACCTTTACCGAATTTCAGGTTTCCGAGCAACGCTTCGCCCAGCAACTCGTGTCCGGCTACTACAACCTGTATACGCTGGATCGTACGGAAGAAGAGTTCGTCAAGGTCCTTACGGATGTCTCATCCTATACCTTTTACCTGGAACACGAGGGGGAATTCGTAGAACTGGCCCGCCGCGAGGAAATGATGAGTGAATCCACCTTCCGGATCGTCGGCCAGTTCAAGGGGACGCTCAAATATCTCCTCCGTGACTGGGAGCTTGCTCCCGCCATCATTGATAAGATGGAGTACCGCGAGGAAGAGCTGATTTCGTTGATCTTCGATTATAATTCCCGCATCGCCCCCGCAACCGCCCGCACGCAAAAAACGAAGTTAAGTAGCCGCCTGCGCTCGGTGGAAGCCGGCGTTTTCGGTACGCAGTATTTGCGGAAAAATAAGCTATTTGATAGTGATTACGGACTTGGCGCTACCATTTACTTCAGCAGATTCGCTAATTCCAACGCCATCTCCGTCGGATTGGGAATAGAGTACATCAGGGGAAATTTCATTGAAGATAGGACAAGTCTTACCGGTGGCGGCAGAATTACAACAACGACATTTATTCCCGTTGAACAATTCCGTTTGATCCTCAATAGTCGGTTTTATCTAACCCGGCAGGAGCAGCAGGTTAAACCATTCGTAAGCTTTGCCTTGATACCGGAGATATACGCACCCAGAGAATTCAAGGGCAGCGATTTTATGAATTTGAAAGTAGGATTTGGAGGCGGGCTAACCTATAACCGTTTTACGATCAATGGACGCCTCGAAGGCTCGATTAGCAACAGCGATCTGGAACCCAATGTATTCCGTACGATCGGACCTGGATTTGTGGAAGAAAAAAAGATCGGTCTGGTCGCTATCCTCGGTCTTAACTACCGCCTGTTCGATTTCTAGGGGTTGGCTAGGTAAACGAACCAAACCCCCGGTCGTAGCTTTTAGCGGTAGGCTCCCTTTTTTAACCTCCCGCCCATGATCCGTACCCTCCTCCCGTATTTGCTCGTAACCGTGCTGGCCCTCCTGCTGGGAGCGGCCGCGCTGCAACTGTTTCGTGGCAAACAAGCCGAAACCACCGCCCGCGCCGAGGCTACCGTCCTCCTGGAACGCGTTCGCCAGGTCTGCCAACTCGTAACCGTGGAAGGTGAGTTCTCGGAAACCTATAACGAGACCAATACCAAAAAATTCACGCTCTACCTGCCGCTGCCCAGCCAGGTCAGTTTCTCTCGCACGGCACTGCTCCAGGTAAAGGGTCGGGTGCTGGTCGGCTACGATATGGAGGGCGTAAGCGTCAGCACCGACAGCCTGGCCAAGACCGTCACCATCTCCGGACTTCCCCAACCCAAAATCCTCGCCGTCGACCACGAACTCATCTACCGCAACCTGGACGAGAGTTGGTTTAACAGCTTCGAACCCGAGGATTTTACCCAGCTCAACCGCAACGCCAAGCGCATTTTGCAGGAGAAGGCCGTTGAATCCGGCCTGCTAAACAAGGCGGAGGAACAGGGTAATGCACTGCTGGAAAGTATTACCTATATGGCACGGGCAGTAGGATATACGGTGGTGGTGGAGGAAGCTTTACCAGCCAAAAACTTAGATTGACAGTTTGTTAAATTAGAATAAATAAGGGGAAACAAGAATTTCTTGCTTCCCCAAATGTTTAGGCACGCTGGATTAGTACCCATGTAGCGCGATGTCCGCCACTCCAAGAACAAGGAGGAAAAGTGTTTCCTTTTGCGAGAGGAATGGTGTTGCTGTGATGTACAGAACACCGATAAACGCCACTTACAGTACAGGTTTGACCTGTAGTTCCAGAAATACTGGTATGCATAAAAAAAAATTGAAGGGAACGATGAGGGCATTGGAAAGTCCCAGTTCAATTGCTAACTTTGTTTTTCTAAGACGGATAGCAATATCCCAATTGCCGGATAGACCCCTTGTGTTCTATTCGGCTTTTTGTTTATAAAGCAAAGATAGGACGAAAGACCATTCTTATTTGTTTGTTTTTTTGCACACACTGTGGATAAAGTTCTGTAAGCCGCTAATTTACTGAAATTGGTTAGAAATTCTTTTAACATATTGCTGTTAATAACTTGTATTAAATTGTGAATAATACTTAGATTGACTATTAACCATCTATAAAATAGAGATTGATACCATGTCCACCCTCCTCATTAAAGACGCCCGCATCGTCAATCGCGGCACCATCACCGCCGGTGATATTTACATCAAAGACGGCTTTATCGAGCAGATCGCCCCCGTTATCGACCGACCCGCCGAGCGGGAGATCCGGGCGGAGGGTCAGTTTGCCATTCCCGGCATCATCGACGATCAGGTTCACTTCCGGGAACCGGGACTGACGCAAAAGGCCTGCATCCGGACGGAAGCGCGGGCAGCCGTGGCGGGGGGGACGACCTCATTCATGGAAATGCCGAATACCAGCCCGCCCGCCCTCACGCAGGAGTTGCTGGCGGATAAGTACGCGATCGGCAAAGCGACTTCGTTGGCCAATTACTCCTTCTTTATGGGAGCCGGGAACGATAACCTGGAAGAAGTGCTGAAAACCGACACGTCCGACGTCTGCGGGATCAAGATATTCATGGGCAGCAGCACCGGCAACATGCTGGTAGATAACCGCAAGACCCTGGAAGGACTCTTCAGTCGCGTGGATATGCTGATGGCTACCCACTGCGAGGATGAAACCACCATCCGCGCCAACGCGGCCCGGGCACTAGCCAAGTACGGCGAGGACGTGCCGCTGGAAATGCACCCCGTCATCCGCTCGGCCGAGGGCTGCCTGATCTCCAGCAGACTGGCACACGAACTGGCCACGCACTACGGCAGCCGCCTGCACATCCTGCACATCAGCACGGCCGATGAACTGGTGCTGTTCCGCAACGATATTCCACTAACCGAAAAAAGGATCACCGCCGAAGTCTGTGTGCACCACCTGACGTTTAGCAGCGATGATTATGCCCGCCTCGGTACCCTCATTAAGTGCAACCCCGCTATTAAAAGCACCGACCACCGCGATGCGCTCCTGCCCGCCCTGCTGGATAACCGCCTCGACATCATCGCCACCGATCACGCGCCCCACTTGATGAGCGAGAAGGAGCAAACCTACTTTCACGCTCCGTCCGGCCTACCACTAGTGCAGCATTCCCTTAACATGATGCTGGAATTCGAGCAGGCCGGCCGCATCAGCCTGGAGCGGATCGTGGAGAAAATGTGCCACGCCCCGGCCCAGTGTTTCCAGATCGACCGCCGCGGCTTCCTGGAAGAAGGGATGTGGGCCGATATTGCCTTATTCGACCCCAAGGAGAAATGGACGGTAAGCAAGGATAACTTATACTACCGCTGCGGTTGGTCGCCCCTGGAAGGGAAGGAATTTACGGGCCGGGTAAAAACGACGATTGTAAGTGGGCACATGGCCTACCACGAAGGTGAGTTTAACGAAGGAAAGATGGGGAAGCGGTTGCGGTTCGTGCGGTAGGAAACCCGCGTGAGGTGCCTGGACGGGGCCGACGCAGGAGGCAGCCCGCAGGGCCGAGGCGATAGCCGCGCCGGGAAGGGACCGACCCCGGCCTTTGGCCGGGGACACGCCCGAATAATAAGTTTTATACCGTCTTTAAAAATTCAATTACGGCCCAGCGTTCCTCTTCCGTCAATTTATCGCCGAACGTGTGTCCGCCGTTGCCGTAGCCGGGGACGGCGGTGTCGAACGTCCATTTTTTGTTTTTCAAGCCCTCTTCGTAGCGCCAGCCCAATTTTTGCCAATCGTAGTCGCGGGTATCGCCGTTGCGGGTCCAGCGAGTGGGTCTGGTGGTGGAATTAAGCAGTTCGTAAACGGTGGGGACGGAACCATTGTGCAGGTAGGGGGCGGTGGCCCAGATGCCGTCGAGGGGCGGGGCGATGTAGCCATCGGTGGGTTTGAACCAGGAGCGGGGTGTACTGGTGGCGAACCAGCTGCGATTGTACCAGTCTACGATGCCGCTCTGGCGGATGTAATCGGCGTAAAGCGGATCGGTTTTTATCAGATTGAGGTGAACCACTTTATTAGGGTAAGTCTCTTCTTCCGGCTTGCCGTAGGTGCCGTGACAGCCGGAGCAATTTTCGGTAAAGATCAATTTTCCCCGGGCGGCTTTCGGGGCGTCTACCTCGCCGGGGTAGGCGGGCGGTTCCAGCGTTTTGAGCCAGGCATATACGTCCTGGAACGCATCGGCCGAGCGGCGGGCGTGCGCGCTATCGGGTACGCCCAGCACACTAGCCTGAAGGAGCAGTTTGGTCATGTCACCCCGGCCTATTCCGTTATAATACAGGGTGTTTTTCTTTTTGACGTGCCAGAGTGGGGGCGTATCGGTGGCGATGTTGTACTCCCACATGGGGTAGAGCGGCTCTTCCACGTAGGTTAGGTCCTCCGGATTGCGATGCATCATGCAGGCTTCGGCCAGGCGAAAAGCAGGGTTGCTTCCCGGCTGGGTGGTTTTGATCTCCGGGGCCATGACGCGGAAATAATTACCAAAATCCTCAAAAGCCGCGACTTGCGGATCGGTCTTTTTATACTTGACCTTCATGCCGAATCGCATCATGCGACCCATGCCGACAAAGCCCTTTTCGTACGCTGACCAACTGTTTCCCAGGCCCGTAACCATCTGGCCATTTACCTTTCCGGCGTGACACGTAAAACAGTTGCCATTAACGATTTTGGCACCATTATCGGCTACGAAAGCCGTCATGAAATAGGGTAGACCCCGGTTGAGTTCATTGCGGGGATAGAGGCTATCCTGCGGCATTTTTGGGGCCTGCTTTTGCATGATCTCCAGCGGGATCCCGCTACCGATATAGTCGCCGTGGATCAGGTAATCGAGGCCCGCCCGGGGATCACCGCCGCTCTGCTGTGGCGTGGCGGGTAATACCCTGGTTTTCCAATCGCCGTCGCTGGAGACCGGCTGGATACCGGTCAGCGGGCGGTAGGCCTGACAGGCGACGAGTAGCAAGAGGGGTAGTAGAGCGAGTATTTTGCGCAAGGAAATGTAGTCGGTTTATTTAGAGAATAACGGTATCGGTTGACTACCGTTCACGAAAGGCCGCGCATTATTTCGTCAAAATTTATCTTGCGGGAAGGTGTCCGAACAAGACATAGCCGGCAAATTGAAAATTTTGTTTTTCTTGCAGGCAATGGAAGCTCTACTCGTCCTTTTTTGCCTGGCTTTTCCCGCTCTGGCTATTTATCTGGTTAGCCGACCCGCCTGGCCGGCCGCGCTGAGTACGATCGTATTGTGTTACCTGATCGGAATAATTATCGGTAATGTATTGCCCGATTTGGCCGGAGCAGCGCCACTGCGCGAAATTGCGGGTGGCAGTATGTTACTGGCCCTACCGTTGCTGCTATTCGGCATCGATGTGCGAAAGAGCATCCGCGACGGCGGGCCGATGCTTCTTGCGTTCGGGCTATGCTGTCTGAGCGGGCTGATCTGTACCGGCATTACGGCTCTCTTACTACGCAATTATCCCGACGGCTGGCGCATTGCCGCCATGCTAACCGGCCTCTATACCGGCGGCACCCCCAATATGCAGGCGATCGGAATGGCCCTGGAAGCTCCCGCGGATTACGTGGTACTGCTTCAGGCATCGGACATCGTACTGGGTGGAGCATACCTGCTGGGACTGATCAGTTTCCTGCCGCGCATTTTCGCCCGTTGGTTCCCCGTATCGCCGGGAACGGAAGAAGACGAAGTGGTCGGACAGGCCGAAGCGGATCGCTTTGGTTGGCGTGACCGACTACCTCCTTTAACGGCGAGTATCGCACTGGTAGCCGCCGCACTTGGTATTACCGCCGTTATAACCGGTAACATTAAGCATGATGCCCTGGTAATTCTACTCGTTACCGGACTGGGACTACTAGTGGGTCACCTGACGCGTAAGAATCCCTGGAACGGGGCTTTTAATACGGGCGAGTATTTCCTGCTGATCTTTTGCGTGGCTCTGGGAATGCTTTCCAACTTCGGCGAACTGTTTAGTTCCGGCACCGATTTGTTACTTTTTTCCGCCTGCGCCCTAATCGGAACCACCGTACTGCATTTGCTGCTGTGCTATATGCTGAAGATCGACCGAGATACGGTGATACTGAGTAGCGTAGCGGCATTTTACAGTCCGATATTCGTGGTGCAGGTAGCGGCCGCGCTGGGCAATCGCCGCCTGTTGGCACCGGGGATAGCAGTCGGTCTACTCGGGTTCGCGCTCGGTAATTTCCTGGGGATCGGACTTGGCTATGCGCTTCGGTGGCTGACGCTTGGCTGAGCGATTCAACTGAGTAAGTAGTGCTTTTTGGCTAACTAACTTGAATAGACTGCTGAGTCGGTATTCCGGCTTGTCGTATTCGTTCAAAAAACGATCTGAATCCTCGTAAATGGCATCACTCATTAGTAGAGCAACGGGTTTCAGCGGCTTTAGGTGAGCAAAAATGATGCGCACCATGGCAATTAGCGGTAACGCAATGACCATACCCGCAATCCCCCAAATATAACCGCCGATGATAAGCGCAAAAATTGCGGTTAGCGGATTAATATTAACCTTATTCCCGACAATTTTCGGGGTGATGATATTCCCTTCCAGTGCTTGGATAGTGCCATACAAAACGACTACGGCAATGGGCTGCCAGAAATCATCGGTAGTGGCCACAGCGTAGATAAAGGGTAGTAGACCACCCAATGTCGTTCCGATGTAGGGAATAACGGCGAGCAATGCCCCTAGAAAACCCCACAGGAAAGCATATTCAATACCAATTAAATAGAGGCCCGTACTGTTTAAGATGCCAAGTAGTAGCATAACGAAAAGCAGCCCCATCAGGTAATCCTGTACGACTTGTTGGATTTCGTAAAGCAGCAAGGAGCCTTCCTCCCGGCTTTTTCGCGGCATTTGAGCCAGTAAAAACCGCTTAAAAGCGGTTCGATACAAAAGGAAAAAGAAAACATAGATAATGATCAGGAAAAAGTTGGCCAGCATGGTGGTAGAAGACAAAAGCGAGGCGGTAATTAACTCTCCCGGCTGTTCCACGATTTGTTCCAGCCCATCCGCAATAATAGCATCGGCCCGCGATTTCTGAAAACCGGCAAATTGGGTAATATTATCTACCATACGGTCCAGTCCTTTAAGCAGACCGTCGGCTATCTCCTGCGAATTGGCATAAACGTTGAGCAACTGAACCCCGAAAAAAAAGAGTATCCCCAATAAAGGTAATAATGCCACCAGAAAAGTTACAAATATGGCCGCCACCCGGCTGCGTAGCAACCGCTCGAACCGATCGCAGATCGGTTTGAACATAAAGGTGAGAAACAGCGCCAGTACTACCGGAACGAGGAAATCCTTACCCACGATCAGTACGTAAGTAAGGATAACCAGAATTATAAGTAGGTAGGCGATTCGCTGAATACTCAGCTGGAATGCGGGTGTTTTAACCTTGATAGGATCATCCATCAGCCGGCTTATCATCCTTCATGAACTGGAGGTAGATGAAGGTAATAATCATGCCAAACACGAATACTTCCATTCCCACGAAGATGCTATTGATCATCACATCAGCAAAAGAATTTCCTTCATTCAAAAACTGCTGGAAGGAAAACTGTGGACTAATCAATGACAAAACGATGTTACAGACAATCAGGGTAATAGCTGCCGTGCCGGCAATGTAGGCACCGAGTTGGATACCGTCCTTGAAGATTTTTCCATCCGGAAGGTGACGCTTGTAAGCATTCAGGGCGATCCCCAAAATTGGAATATATGCCAGGTGCTTAACTAAGTTGATCCGCACACCCGGATCGGCCATCGTGGCATTAATGATCAGGAGATAAACCGCCATGATAACACCCACGATAATTCCGTAGTTCCGTCCTCGCCGTGCGATGCTGAAGCCGTCATGCACACGCGTCTTCGGTGGATTATTGTGTAATTGCTGATCCCGGCGTTCCAGACGCTCCTTAAGTTTGTAGGCCATTAGTGGTGGTTTTTAGTAATGTAATGAAGCGAGCGACAGGTTGATTACTGATTACCCATATAACGACTCTTCATCAGTTCGATCTCACGAATTCGAGTTTCTAACTCAGAGATTTTCTCTGCTTTATCCTGCTCGGTCATAATTTCTTCGCCGATCTCGTCACGCTCGTCCTGGATCCTTTCTTCGTAATCGGCGATCTTCTTCTGCCATTTTTCAATTTTCTTCTTACTTTTCTCCTGATCTTCCGAGGCATCCTCGCGGTCGTCACGCACATCTTTTAACTCGTCGTTCAATTCAGCCAGTTGATCACCGAAATATTTGTCGTAAAAATAGGTCTGAAAATCGCGCATGATCGTCTTGGCCGCCTGAAAACTGGACGTATACTGAGTATTGCTTGCCTCCACGTCATAACCGAAACTCACGCCCATGTAAACAGTAGAACCGTCACCGGAGTCGGCAACTTTGGTCATCAGATCGAAGTTCTTATCAGAAACGGCGGGAATACTTACCTGCTCGGCAACCATGGTGATTTGGTTACGATCCTTATCTTTTTTGTCGATGTCGACATCGTACTTGTCGTCCCAAAATTCGTCCCACTTATCTTCCACGGCATCACGCGGCGCATCTATTCGTACCATCACGGCACTCATGCTGCGTTTATCGAAAGTGGTGGAGGTCTCCTCCACGTAGGAAGATTGAGCGGTGATAGCACCGGCGATAAGGAAGAAAAGTGCGAAAAACGCTATTTTGCTTAAATTAGTCATGTTGTTTTTGTTTCTGTCGGGGTGGTTAAATTAGAAAGAGTAGGGTAGGGATTTAATCTTCCAGCTGTGGCACCCGCTGAAAGCGGTCCGCCTGACGAATGTGGTCGAGCACGATGCCGTGTTGACGTTCGAGCAATTCCTTGATATCTTCCCGATCTTCGATACCGGGGCTGTTCTGTGCCTCCGAGTAGTAATCTCCCGTTTCCTGTTCGGACTGGTAGATCATTTCGGCAATTTTCACTCGGTTGTTGGTATTGACAGCCTGGGTCCAGTCATTGGAATGGTTCTCCAGGTACGAAGTTCCCTGCTTACTAGGCGTATGTACGCCCGCAGCCATGTCGGCGATGATCTGATTAACTTCCGAGCGTAATTGCTCCCGGTATTCAGCTAGGGTAGTAAGGAAATGAACCAGTTTATTCTTATCGTCCCCATCGCTGAGTTGCTCGGCAGCTGCCCGGTAGTTGCGGGCATCTTCGGCGTGGCGAAGTCCCAGGCTGCTTAGAATTGAATCTGGTCCCTGGGCGGAATCGGAATATGGCCTTTTCATAAGTCGTTATTTCCTAGCTAATCGCAGAAAAGTGGATAAATGTTCGTTTTCAGTGTGCAGTGAAAGTTTAGTAATGGTACACTGCCTTTTTAGATAAGGGCATCAGGCCCGCTCTACTTCGCTTTCTGATTTAAGTACTTTATCTCCATCTTCCTGCTCGATATATAAGGCCTTATTGTCGTCACTTCCCTTACGGGTAACGTTATTTCCTTTTATCGTTTTGGTCACTTCCTCGGTATAGGTTTCGATCACCTTGCCTTTTGCCGTACCACTGCCCCATTTCCAGGTTACTTCGGTTCCTTCACGTATCATAGTTGATTATTTTTTAGATGACATATTAGATTAGTGCCGATCTTGATTCGACAGACCGGATAAAAAAAAGGGCGGGAAAAACAGTTGTCTTTCCCGCCCCGGCGGGCTACATTTCAGTAGCGAAAGAGAAATGGATTACTCCAGATCACCTTCGGGATCGAGTGAACGCTCAATGTTCTTCAGGGTCTTGTCGCTGTCCGACTTGAACTCCTTCCAACCATCTTCCATGTTACCTTTGAAGTCTTTCCAACCGGCTTCCATATTGTTGCCAACGCGGTTCATGCGGTTGTCAAGATCGGAACGGTAGTCCCGCAGTTCGCGTACTTGCTCATTGATCTCGGCTTTGGTCTCTTCGTTGGCATCGTTCATGTCAGCTTCGAGTTCGGTGATCCGACGGTCGATGTTGGCTTGTGCCTGGCGAAATTCGCCTTCCATTTCGTTGCTTTGCTCGCGGTACTCGGCACTGATGGCATTACCGGCATCTTCCATGCCTTCCTCCATGTTGTCGGCCGCGTTATCAGCGTCGCTACCTTCCGCACAGGAGGTCAGGGCGAAACCGCCGAAGATCATTAGAGCGAAAGTCATCATTTTCAAAAACTTCATAATCAAATTGTTTTGGTTGGTTAATGTTCCCGGCTTAGTCTTAGGTTGGTTGCCTAAAGCCGGGGAAGTACAGGTGCGAAGTTTCGCGCCGCAAATGTACTGCTTAATTCAACTACTAGAAGGAGAAAAGTTACGCTGATGTTCGTTTTCGGAGAAATTTTAGTTTTCCTCACCACCGGCACCGCCTCCCCCCGGCCCGCCCGGCACATCTTCACTCATGCCGGGCAATTGCCCCAGCATCTCACTGAGCTTCTCGCCTCCCTTGATCCCGAAATCCAGGGTGCGGATCGGGAACGGAATCATGATGTCATTGGCATCGTAAGCTTCGGCTATCGCAATGATGGCTTTCGACTGCGCATCCAGGTAAGACGCCTGATCGGTCTTGCGCTCATCCATCCAGAACCGTAGGGTGTAATTAATGGAGCTATCGCCAAACTCATTGAAGAACAGTTGCACATCCTTACTCTCATCGTAGGGCACGGCATCCTTTACGGCCTGCACGGTCACTTTCTTCACTTTGCGCAGGTCATCGCCGTAGCTCACGCCGCAGCTCACGTCCACCCGGCGCATATTCAGCACCGAGTAATTGGTCAGTATACCCTGCGCCACGTCCTTATTAGGGATCACTATTTCCTGTCCCTGCAGCGAGCGTAGCTGGGTAGTCCGCAGCGTGATTTTGCTTACGATCCCCTTATACCCGGAGATTTCCACCAGGTCCCCCAGATTGAAGAACGACTGTGTGGAAATAATGATACCTGAAAACAGGTTCAGGATCGGATCCTGAAAAGCAAGGCCGACCGCCAGGCCCACCACGCCGGCACCGGCCAGAATGCTCTGCAGGGCCGTGCTCAATCCCATGATGCTAAGTACAACGAATAGCACCAGCAGACCAAAGATAAAGGTCATGATACTCGACAGCAAACTCGCTACCGTGGTCTGCGAGGTGATCTTATTGGCCAGACGGTCAAAATACTTGCGCAAAAACCGCGTCAGCATAATACCGAATACCAGGGCCAGCGTCGCCAGTAAGATATTGGGCAGCAGCTTGATGCCTTCCTTATACCACGTCTGTAATTCAGTATAAAGCGGCTGTAAGTCGAACTTAAAATCTTCCATAAAATCGTCGCGTCGTTGGTCCGGTTATTATTAAAGAGGTAGCAACCCCCGCAGCTACTCAATTGTTCGTCATCTTTCCTGTGGCGGCAGGTAATGTTTCTTTACCAATTCATTCACGCTCGCCTTACGCACGTCCTGCACCACGCCGCTAAAGTGCAGGGTCTTCCCGGCCAGCGCATGGTTAAAATCCACCCGCACCGCCTCCTCATCATAGTCCAGCACCAGACCATTACGCTGCCGTCCATCTTCATCCGCTACGTTAATGTAGGTTCCGGCGTTCAGCAGATCGGGTTGTACATTACCATCGCGGTCCTTAAACAGGTTCAACGGCAACCGGCGCACCAGTTCGGCATCCGGCATTCCGTAGGCCTCCTGGGGCGCCAGCGTAAACGCAAAAGAGGAACCGGCATCGCGGCCGAACAAGTGGCGCTCCCAGGCGGGTAACATCCGGCCCACGCCATACATAAAATGGTGCTGGTGCAATACGTCCATCCGTTCCAGCAACAGTCCGGTCTCACGGTCCTCCCGCACTTCGTACGATAGACTCACAATCCTGAAATCATCTACGGTCATGGAGCCGAAACCGGGCGCGGCAAAAAAAAGTTTAGCCGTCGTGCAACCCCTTCCGTTTACCTTCGACCTTTTATTTAAACACCTTCATCCCTTCACTCCCTCATTCCTTGGTCCCCGCCCGCCCCTGACCGGGCCGTCCGTCGGGCCGTCCGCCGCTCGCTGTTCGCTCGGCCCTGCGGGCTGCTCCCTGTCGGTCGCCCGGCTACCACCCCTGGCCCTTTTAAACCGATCGTTGTCTTCTAATCCTCAACTTCTCTCACCTCCAATATTTCATCCATAAACCTTTTCACCATGCACCGCATCACCGCACTTTCCTTCATCACGCTACTCTGCCTGCTCGCCGCCGCCCCCCAACTCTCCGCCCAGCGCTGGGGCAAGGGCACCAAAGGAAGCCGCAACGTCATCTCCCAGGAGCGTAACCTATCCGGCTTCGACGCCGTCGAAGTCAGCGGCGGACTGGAACTGATCATCGTCCAGCAAGCCAAGTTTTCCGTCACCGTCGAGGCGGACGACAATATCCTGGACCAGATCGTCACCGAAGTACGGGGCAACCGACTCTCCCTTCGTACGGAGGGCAGCATTAACAACGCCAAGCAAATGCGTATCACCGTAGGAATGCCTACCATCACTGCCCTCAGTGCTAGTGGCGGAACCCTGGTCAAAAGCGAAGGCAACTGGGAAACCAACGAATTTCAGGTGGCCACCAGCGGTGGTTCTAACGTAACCATTTCCATGAAGGCCGGTACCGTCCGCATGGCGACCAGCGGCGGCTCCCTCATCAAAATGAGTGGCGAAACCGACGAGTTCATCATCGCCGGTAGCGGCGGGTCCCGCATCGACGCCGATAAACTTCGTGCCCAGCACGTAAAGGCCAGCTCCAGTGGGGCTTCCAGTATCTCCGTTTACGCCGCCCAGTCCATTGAAGCCAATGCTTCCGGTGCCAGTAGCCTCAGCTACGAAGGTAATCCCGAAAAAGTACAGGTGAAAGCCGGTATGGCCTCTAATGTGAACAGCCGCAACTGATCAATCGCACCACTTACCGTTCCATAGCGACCGTTTCGTAACCCACCCCTACTTGGGTATGGCGGTTTGCTAAGGTTTACCTTATCTTGCCTAAGATTTCTCGATAAGAGTTAATCATAGGGATGACTTTTGGGCCCGGGCACTTTGCGCCGGGCTTTTTTTTGCCCCGTTCCGAGCTAGATTACAGATTACTAGAATAACCAAAAAAGCAGCGTCGGCACCTTGGCCGACGCTGCTTTTTTGCTAGCGACGATTTTTCTCAACTACCGCGATTAACCGTTGATCTTCTGAAACATCATCACGCCCCAGTCCACAAAACCTTCCTGCGTGGCTTTTACCCAAGCCTCATAGCCGGCTTTGGTTTCCTCAAAGTATGATTTGGACGTGGCGGCAATCACTTCTTTCTTTTTTTCTTCCAACTGCGCCAGCATAGCGGTATAGTGGTGCTCCAGTTGCTCCGACATTTCGCTGTAGTAGATCTTCTGCAAAAACGCCCGCCCGGCAATGCTCTCGTATTCATCGGCCGTAATCAGGGCATTCCCAGGCAGGGTATCCAGCAGGGGGCGCATCTTCTCCTCGGGATAATCCTCGCTCTGAAAGGAGCCGGAAAAGATAAACCGCCCCGAATCCTTCAGCACCCGGTGGATGCCCTTAAACACCTTGCGGTCCCGGCTGCCGTGCAGCAGGATGTCCTGGCACCACACCATGTCGAACGTCTGCCGGTCGTAGGGAATCTCGTTAAAGGGACCCTGGGTGATGATCAGTTTTTTCTGCATCTCCAGTTTCTCTCCCTCGGCCTGATTGAAGGCATTCTGCTCTTCGTCGTTATTAAGGCAATCGACCTTACTACCGTACTTCTCTACCAAGTAGCGCGCCACCCCGCCGAAGCCGGAACCGAGGATGAGTACCCGCGAGCTTCGCTTGAGATTAGGCGTGAGGCGTAGCATTTTTGCCGTCGTATTCTCGCGGGCCTTCTCTACACTCGCGGTCTTAGGGCGATATATGCCTACGTGTTCGCCAAATTCAGTGCCGAGGGCTTGGAGGAGGGCATCGTGATTTTGTAATTCGCTTTTTTTTGTGGAAGCACCTGCGGGCATAATATGTTCTTGGTTAATTCAGTCCAAAAGTCGGACAAAGTCCACAAATGTAATCAATTTGGGTGCCATTTGTTCGCAATCGCCGGTGCCGCGCCGGTCAGGCGACCGACTGCTCCTGCGTGGCTTCCTTCGGCAATCCCTCGATTCCGTTCACCGTGGTATACTTGAACGACAGTTTTTTATCCGGGTACATGTACTTGTAGGCCGATTGCATGGCCATGGTACCCTCATGAAAACCACAGAGGATGAGCTTGAGTTTGCCGGGATAGGTATTGATGTCGCCGATGGCATAAATGCCGGGGGTGCCGGTACTATAATCGGTCGTATCTACCTCGATGGCATTCTTGTCCACCTGCAAGCCCCAGTCGGCAATGGGACCGAGTTTGGGCGACAGGCCGAAGAGCGGCACGAAGTGATCGGTTTCCTTCACGAACTCACCCCGTTCCTTGTGTTTCACCACCACGCCGGTCACCTTGCCATCGCCGCGCAAGCCCACGGCCTGGGCATCGGTCAGCAGGTCGATCTTTCCATCGGCGGCCAGTTGTTCCACCTTTTCCACGCTATCCAGTGCCCCCCGAAAATCCTTGCGGCGGTGGATGAGCGTGACCTCTTCGGCAATATCGGCCAGAAAAATGGTCCAGTCGAGCGCGGAATCGCCGCCACCGGCCAGTACGACCCGTTTGCCCCGGTAAAATTCTGGGTCGCGGATGATGTACTCCACGCCGTTATCTTCGTAGGTTTCCAGGTTCTCGATCGGCGGCTTGCGGGGTTCGAAGCAACCCAGGCCGGCGGCAATACAGATGACCGGTGCCTGAATAACGGTGCCGCGATTAGTGGTGAGACGATATAATTTTTCCCCTACTTTTTCCACGCGCTCGGCCCGTTCGCCCAGGGTAAAGCCGGGGTTGAAGGGTTTGATCTGCTCCATCAGGTTATCCACCAACTCGCCGGCCAGCACGGTGGGGTAGCCGGGGATGTCGTAGATCGGTTTCTTGGGGTAGATCTCGGTCAGTTGCCCGCCGGGCTGCCCCAGTGAGTCCACCAGATGGCAGCGCAGCTTCAGGAGTCCGGCTTCGAAAACGGTAAATAGGCCGCAGGGGCCGGCACCGATTATCAGGATATCAGTAGTAATCATGGAGCAAGGAAAAATTCAACGTATTAGGAGGGAGAACAGCCGGAGTGGGCCAGGGTTGTCCCGGCGGGGTCAGAAGGGTGGGGAAGCGACTGATTTTATCGCGGTACAATTGCGTGAAGTGCCTGGAAGGGGCGTAGCGTAGCGCAGCAGCCCGCAGGGCCGAGCAGACCTGCGAGCCTGGAAGGCACCGACCCCGGCCCCTGGCCGGGGGCACGCCCGAAAATACTTTCCAAAAAATCACAAATGAAGC
>CAVWSC010000020.1:0-103979 GCA_963757435.1 Lewinellaceae bacterium
GGAGAAAGAATCCGGCTCCCTGGTTGGCGGTGACGCTGAACTGGTTGGCGAAGATTATTTCCGGGTTTGTGCGGTTACCGGGGCCGAAAATACTCCGGTAGTCAGTGGAGAGCTGGTACTGATTGGAGGCGATAATGCTGTCTAGTAACGGCAGCGCGGCGGCATAGTTGCGGTTAGCAAAGTACACCTTGGCCAGTAGCATTTGGGCGGCACCACGCGTGGCGCGGCCCTGGTTGGCACCCGTCCAGGCAAGGGGCAGGCCGGCAATGGCCGTTTCCAGGTCGGGTATAATGATCTCGTTAACCACTTCCTCGCGGGGGCTGCGGCGCAGTTCCAGGATGGCGGCCACGTCGCTTTCGCTGTCGATGATGTCGGTGATTTTCACCACGTCACCGAAGGTCTGGGTGAGAATGTAGTAGTAGAAAGCCCGCAAGTAGCCGGCTTCCCCGCGCTTGGCTTCGCGGTCGGTCTCGTTGCGGTAAGGTACGTTGTCAATTAAGTTGACCACATAGTTTGCTTCGGAAATGCCGCTGTAGCAGGGGTTCCAGATATTACCGTGAATACCGCTGCTGGCGGTGAGGGCAAAATAATCGATTTCCTCTACGGCCAATGTACCCCGATCGTCGGGGTTAGGAATGAAGGTCGTGTTATCGGACCGCATTTCCACAGTCCGCCAGAGGGCATCGTTGTAGAGGCTGCGCAGGTTACCGTAGGTGCCATTGACGGCCCCCTCGATCTGGAGTTCGGTGCGGTAAAAATTTTCGGCGGTATAGCTGCCCTCGGGCTGGTAACTCAGGAATTCATCCTCGTTGCAGGCCGCTACCAGGACGATGAGCGTAAGGGCGATGAAGAGTTGTTTCATTTAGAGTTGCATTTTGAAGCCCAGGGTAAAGGTCCGGGTGATGGGATAAGAGGAATAGGCGACGTTGCGCTCGAAGGAGCCGCCGGCGCGTTGCACTTCGGGGTTGCCGTCGAATTTGCTAAAAACCAGGGCGTTCTGGATACTGCCGTAGACCACCAGGCCGCTGAGTACATTGCGCACCACCGATTTTTCGCTGAAGGTATATTCCAGTGTGACGTTGCTGATCTTGAGGAAATCGCCGCTGACCACGCCCGCGCTGGTGGGGGTGCGGTAACGCTGGCTGGCCACGGCCGCCGTGGTAGTGGGGGCGCGGAGACTATAGTCGGTGCTGCCGAAGCGGTAGCGGTCCAGGACCACCCGGCGGGGGTTGAAGACACCATCGGTGTTGAGCTCGATCTCGCGGCGGAGGTCGAAGATCAGGCCGCCCAATTCGCCGTTGCCGACGACGCGGAGGCCGAAATTCTTGTAACTGAGAAAGGAAGAGAAACCATAGGTAACGTCCGGTAGCGGGTTACCCAGGAAAACATAATCTTCGGCAATTTCAAGCCGTCCGTCACCGTCGCCATCCAGGTAGAAGGGAGAACCTACTACGGCACCCGAGTACTTGGGAACTTCGGGGTCGGCGATCATTTCGGGCGTGTAGAGGCCCAGTAACTGGAGGCCGTAGTACTGGCCCACGGGGCCGCCCACGAACGAGCGACTGATACGGGCACCGTTACCGGCCTGGGTTTCAAAGATCGGTACGTTTGCCGTGCCGATCTGTACCACCTCGTTTCGGTTGGCGGCACCATTTACTGAAACGGTCCAGACCAGGTCGTTGCGCACGATCGGCTTGGCCGTAATGGTTAATTCAATGCCTTCGTTTTTTAGTTCGCCGAGGTTACTGATCTGCGATCCGAAACCGGTGACGGCGGGCAGGGGGTTGCCAAACAGCAAGTCGGTGTTACGGGCGCGGTAAGCAACGGCCTCGATATTGACGCGGTCCTTGAACAGGCCGATGTCCACGCCGATGTCCGTTTGCTTAATGGTCTCCCACTGTAGATCGCGATTGGGCAGGCGGTTGACGTCGAACCCGACGGCATTGAGGCCGCCGAAGGTATAATCGTTCCGACCCACGGAACCCTGGTAGAAGTTTTCGTCCACTTGCTGGCTACCGGTTTCACCAACCGACAACTCAAAGCGCAGGTTGCTCAGTACCGAAGATTTAGGGAACCAACCTTCGTTAGACGCCCGCCAGGCCAGGCCGATAGCGGGGAAGATGGCGTTGCGCCGGTCGGAACTGAAGCGGCTGGACGCGTCGCGGCGAACCGAGGCGGTGACGTAATATTTCTTGGCGTAGTCGTACTTGATCTGACCGATGATGCCGATAATGGCCCGCTGGCGAAATTCCTCGCCGCCGTTCACGTAGAACTGCGCCAGGGGTGTTTCGATCGAGGGGTTGTTCAGATCCTCGGGGTTGAACTGGTAAACATTGTTGGTATTGAACAGCCGAAAATCCTCGTTTAGGACGAACGAATTTCCAATCTGGAGCCGCTGGAGTTCGTAGTACTCGGCCGTGTAGCCCGCCAGGGCGGCGATATTGTGCTTGCCGATCTGGCGGTCGTAATTAAGGGTCGACTCACTGATCAAGCGAAATTCTTCCCGTCGACGGGCATTGATGTTGGAGTTGCCGGCGGGATTTGTGTTGGCGGGCGTAAGGCCGCCGCCTACTACCGAACCAGGGGAAAAGCTGCGTCCCCGATTGAAGATCAGGTTGGCGGCCGCCAACTGGCGGAAGGTGAAATTATTCAGGAAACGCGCCTCCAGGGTGATCTGCGACTGGATCTGACGGTTAACGTTTTCGTTCGACTCGTTCTCCAGTTTGTAGAGCGGATTAGCCTGGAAAAATGGAAGCAGGTCGCCCTTAGTGGTCAGTGTCAGATCGCCGTTCTCGTCGTAGGCCGGTGCACTGGGGTCGGCCCAGCGGGCGACCTGCAGGATGTGGTAGGCCGCGAACTGACCGCGCCCGGGGTCGGTATCGCCCGAGATATTGATGGTCTGCGAGGGGGCCACGATCATGCCGAACTTCAGCCAATCGTTAAGTTGGCTGTTCAGGTTCAGGCGGGCGGAAAAGCGCTCCAGACCAGTGGTCTTGACCACGCCGGTAGTAGTAAAGTAGCCGGCTGACACGTTATAGGTCGTTTTATCGGTGCCGCCGCGCACGCTCAGGTCGATGTTATTGGTGGTGCCGGTCTGGGTGATCAGATCGAACCAATCCGTACCCCGGCCGTAGGAAGCGGGGTTTTGCAGGTTGTCGGGGATCACGGCCTCGTTGCCCGCTGCCGCCGCGGCGTCTTCCAGCCGCTCGCGCTGAAACTGGGCCAATTCGGCGGCGGTCAGGTTATCGGGCTTCTCGAAATCGAAGATGCGCGAGATACCTGTGTAGCTGTTCAGGTTAATGGTCGGCTTGCCGGAGCGTCCTTTCTTGGTGGTGATCAGGATCAGGCCGTTGCCCGCCCGCGCGCCGTAGAGGGCCTTGCCCGATGCGTCGCGAATGACGGAGATCTGCTCGATGTCGTTGGGGTTGATCAGCGACAGGAAGTTGTCTTCCTGGCTATTATTATAGGTGCCGTAGGGGACGCCGTCGATCACGATCAGCGGGGCGTTGTTGCCCGTGGTGCCGATACCGCGTACCAGCAATTCCGCACCGGCGTCGGGCCGTCCGCTACCCGTGCGCACCTGTAGGCCGGCGGCCTGGCCGCTCAGGGCCTGGTCGAAACTGGTTACCGGCAGGTTGTCCAGTTGGCGGGCGGTCAGGCTGCTCGTCGCGCCGATCACGTCTTCTTTCTTGGCCTCACCGTAGGCAACTACCACTACCTCGTCCAGCAGTTCGGCGTCGGTCTGCATGACGATGTTGATGGTGGATCGCTTGTTGATGTCCACCAATTGGCGCTTGTAACCCACGTAGGAATAGATGAGTTGTTTAGCGTCATCGGCTACGGTCAGGGTGTAGTTGCCGTCCAGGTCGGTAAGCGTACCGGTGGCGGGTTTGCCGCTGACGTAGATGCTGACGCCGATCAGCGTTTCGCGCTGCGAGTCATTGACTTGACCGGTGATGGTGCGTTGGGAAAAAGCGGTTTGAGCGCAGAGTAAAAGAACGACCAGCGATAAAAGCCGCCGGTAACGGTGTCGAGTTGGCTGCATGTAGACTATAATTTTAAGCGGATACTTGGTTGGCTTGCCGCATAAAATTCCGATAAATTTTTAAATCTCGTATCCTGTACTGTCCTGCCCGGTACAGGACGGTACGGGATGGTAAACCGGGCATCGTCGCTTACTTTTGGGAAACGGCCGGGGAATGAGCGGTGAGGATACCCGTATTCGCTCGCTCCGCCCGTCCACATCTCCGCCCCCCTTACCGGGTTCCGCTTAAATTCGTGCCATGAAGTTTTCTATCGGTCTACTCCTTTTACTATCGGCTGCCGTTTTTTTCGGCGTCGATCCCCTTCCCGACGTCCCGCATCCCGCCCCGCCCGCAGCGGACCGGCCCAATATCATCCTCATCGTCGCCGACGACCTCGGCACCTACGACCTGGGCAGCTACGGCAACGACGTCATTGAAACGCCCCGCCTCGACACCCTCGCCGCCCAGGGCATCCGCTTCACCCACGCCTACGCGGCCGCGCCCATCTGCTCGCCCAGCCGCGCCGCCATCCAGACCGGCTTACACCCCGCCCGCATCGCGCTCACCGAGCACATCCGCGGTACCCCGCCCGTCGATAACTGCGAGCCGCTCATCCCGCCCAAGAGCATGCAACGCCTCGCCTACGCCTACCGCACCATCGGCGAGGCCCTTAAGGATGACGGCTACCAGACCCGCTACGTCGGCAAGTGGCACCTCGGCGGCGGTGATTACCGGCCCGACCGCCACGGCTACGACATCATGTACGCCGCCGGGGGGCCAGGGCCTGCCCAGCAGCTTCTTCCCGCCCTACTTCAGCGGCGGCCTCTACCCCGAACTCACCACCATCGCCGCGCAGGACACTTACCTCACCGACGCCCTCACCACCCTGGCCATCACCACCCTGCCCGCCGGGCCGGAGGGCGCGGAACCTTTTTTCATCGACCTCAATTACTACGCCCCCCACGTGCCCATCGAGGGGCCGGCCGACCTGGTGGCCAAGTACGAAGCCCTGCTCGGCACCGGCCCCGACGTGCTGCCCCAACCGCAGTACGCCGCCATGGTCGAAAACATCGACCGCCAGGTGGGTCGCCTCGTCGACACCCTGGCCGCGCGCGGCCTGCTGGAAAACACCGTCATCCTCTTCACCAGCGATCACGGCGCCCTCACCGTGCAAGAGGTGCCCGGTTTCGACCAATTCACGCCGCCCACCACCTCCGGTCCCCTGCGCGGCGGCAAGGGTTACCTCTACGAGGGTGGCCTCACGGTACCGCTCATCGCCTTCGCCCCCGGCCGTTTCGCGCCCCTGGTCGACGATTTTCCCACCACCAATACCGATCTTTTCGCCACCCTCACCCACCTGGCCGGCACCCCCGAATCCACGCTCGACGGCAGCCCCATCCCCAGTCTCACCGGCCAACCCACGCCGCAGCGCGACCTCTACTGGCACTTCCCGCACTACAGCCCCCAGCGCGGCCGCCCCGCCGGCGTCATCATCAGCGGCGACCATAAACTCATCGACTGGTTCTCCAACGTCGATACCAATTACCTCTTCAACATCGCCATCGATCGCGGCGAAACCACCAATCTCCTGCCCACCCAGTCCGCCCTGGCCGGCACCCTCCTCCAGCAGTTGGAGGAGTGGCGCCAGTCCGTCGGTGCCCGCCCGATGACGGTAAATCCGGATTACGATCCGGAGGATTGTGATTGAAAGTTTAGTACGCGGTATTTAGAGCGTGTCTAAAATTTTTAAGAACTGAGGATCAATGATTTAAGGTTTTGGCTAGATAAAAACTTGCGCGCATAGCGGGTTACGTAAGTCAGTTTTTATGACGCCAGGTTCTTAAATGATTGGTTCTCAGGAAGTAAAAATTTAGACACGCTCTTAGTACGAAGTACGTAGGTCAAGTTGTGCTACGTACTAAGTACTGATAATTACGTACTAAAAAAAGCCGTGCCCCCGGCCAAGGCCCGGCGTCGGTCCCTTCCGGGCTTCGCTGTTCGCTCGGCACTGCGTGCGCTAACGCCCCTCCAGGCACCTCACGCGGGGGGGGGGGGCAAGAATGGAAGGATTGAGGGATTGAAGGACTGAAGGATTGAAGGTTCACATACGTAGAACCCCCTTCGGGGGCAGGGGGAAAACTAAGGATTGAATGATTAGCTAGCGCTGCTTCTCTTGATCGCATAGCGATCCTTCGAGGTGAAGGTTCACATACGTAGAACCCCCTTTGGGGGCAGGGGGACAAAGATTAGCTAGCACTGCTTCTCTTGGTCATAAATGACTCTTCGAGGTGAAGGATTGCGCGTAAACCTGTTAAGGTGTTCTAGGTAAAATCAGGCCATCAGATGAGAAGAGTTTCTTAAAACCCTGAGGAGCCTGCGATGATCAGCGTAGCTAATCAAGAATCGCTAACTCCGAGGAGCTTGCAACGATCACCGCAGGTCAATCAAGAATCAAGAATCGCTAATTAAGAATCAAGAATCCATCCCGCCACGCCCTAACGAGCAAAAAATATCAACTACCAGATATTTCCCAGGGTTCCTCCTCGCTGCCCGACGTGGTCGTCGGGATCCAAATCATTTTCCCCGACGTGGTCGTCGGGATCTAAATATTTCGCCATGAAACTTCTCCTCCTTTCTCTCTTCACCGCCTTATCGCTTTCCCTCGCGGCTCAGCAAAACGCCGACCTGCTGGTGTACGAGCCGTTCGACTACGCCGTGTTCAACCCCATCTGGTGCCTGGAAACCGGCGGTAGCGGCTGGACCGGTCCCTGGCTGCGGGCCATTGGAGACGATGCCATCATCCGGGCGGAAAACCTGGATTACCCCGGCCTGACGGTGGACGAGGGTAATTACTGCGCCGTAGAGTTCGTGCGGGCGGGCATCCGCTATAACCGGGCTATCGAGCCGATCCTGGACGAGGGCCAAACCCTCTGGGTGAGCGTACTGATGGACTGGCGGCCCGGCGGCAACCCCAATGCGGTGGGTAACATCACCTTGCTAAAGGACGGCGACCAAGCTTTTACCTTCGGCCGCAAATTCGGCAACCAGCTCATCGGCGTGGTGTACGCGCCCAATGTCACCGGCTACAATACTACGGTGGCCGCGCAGGGATTGCACTGGGTGGTGCTCAAGATCCAGTTCAGCGGCGATAGCGGCGACGAGCAGGCCTGGCTCTGGATCGACCCGGACCCCACCACCGAACCACAACCCGCCACGGCCGATCTGGCCATCCCCCAGACCGGGATGCCCGACCTGCAAATCAATGGTGGTTTCGACGGCGTACAACTAAAGAACGAGGGAACGCCGCCCCTCCTGATGGGCTACGATGAATTCCGCATGGGCAATACGTTCCAAGCCATCAACCCCCTGATCTCCGCCCTGAACAACCCGGCCATTACCGGCCTGATGGATTTCCGGGTGTTTCCCAACCCGACGATCGGTTCGGTGCGCGTCACGTTCACCCAGCCTGCCGTCGGTCCCGTTACCCTGCGCCTGCTGGACGCCGTCGGCCGCACGGTCCAAACCCGCCGCCTGCCCTCCCTCCCCGCCGGCCGGCAGGAGCTGCGCCTGGACCTGCCATCCCACCTGGCGGCCGGCACCTATTTTTTGCAAGTGAGGAGCGGTACGTTGGGTGGGGTGCAAACCGTAGTGGTAAAGTAGACTTGCCTCGTTTTCCCACTACGGCTATTCTTCTTACGCAGTGCTTACCGCACGGTCGGATCTGCTGGTTTTTGCCGTCCAAACGCTTAGCGGTTTGCGAACATCGGCCCGCCGCTACGTTATACTAAGCAAGGTGGGGGCTGTATTGGCCTCCGTTAGCATTTGTAAACTGTATGAACCATGGATAAGAATAATCCCCCGAAAATGACGCCCACCAACAAGAAGGACGGCATGGGCAAAGACCCCCAACTAGGAGCCAAGGCAGACGCCGGCAAGGCCGATCTGCCCGGCAAGACCGATCAGAATGGCACGGAACCCGACTACCCGCACGATCCGAAGGACGATAAGTAGGGTTCATCACGATCATTGGTTATCCTTGATTTCCGGATCGAGTTTGTAGAAGCGGGGGGTAATTCCCCCCGCTTTTGTTATGTTGGGCTGCGGCTGGTGGCTTGAGCTACCTTTCCATCCATCGGCATATTTTATACAAGGGTTGAGCGACTTTAGAAAAGCCCTCTCGTCTTCGGATTCACATCGAGTTCCGATCGATGAAGTGGAAGGGGTTTTTGACCTTGGCCCGCTCCTTGTTCAGGATCATGCGGGCGGCGGTTTCGCCCATGGCCTGGAAATCGGTGGAGATGACGGTGATGCCGAGCAGGTCTTTGAGGGGCGTGTCGTTGTAAGAGATAACGCCGATATCCTGGCCGAGGACGAACTCGTGGTCGCGGATCTGCTTGACGAGTTTGACGAGGTCGGCCTCCTCGATGGTGATGAAGAGATCGCCCTTTTTTAGGATGGTGTTGTCGTAGATCTCGTCGATGATCTCGAAATCGAGGGAGAACTCGGTGCAGAACTGGCGGAAGCCGTGGAGGATGCGGCGCGGGTAAGGGTAGACAGACTGTTCAGGGTAGGCGAGGACTAGCTTTTGGTACTTCCTGATTTTCGGCAGGCCTTCCTTGAGGGCATGGTAGATATCCTCCTTAAAATCCTGGTAAATCTCGCTGTGGTCGCCGGGGATGTCGATGTTATTGTTGTCCATCAGCACCAGCTTTTCGGACGGGATGCCTTTGATAGCGGCGATCACCTCATCGGTATAGCTAACGTGTTTCATGCGATCGGTTTTGAAATGGGGCATGATGACGTAGTAGTCGTAGGAATTACGGTGCTTATTAATGAGATTCAGGAAGAGGGAATCGTCGCAGTGGTAGATGTGCAGATCGACGTGCGAATTGGCCCCCACGCTATTGAGGAAAGAATTGTAGATCCGCATCTTGTACGAACTCAACTTATTGATGAGGAAGAGGATATTGACCTTGGAGATCAGCTTGGTCTTCGTCACGTAGTAACCCTTGCCCTTAACGGAGGTAATGATCTTGCGGCTCTTGAGGATATTATAGGCCTTCTCCACCGTATCGCGCGAGAGGTCGTACTCCTCGCTCAACATATTGATGGACGGGATCTTGGCATCGATCTTCAGATTACCCGAAGCGATATTTTCGATGATGGTATTGACGATCTGCTGGTATTTGGGGATACGCGAGTCTTCGTCGATCTTGAGTTGTTGGAGGATTTTCACTGTGAGGGTGTGGGCGCTTCGCGCGTACTTTAGTAGGCGGCGTTGCCGCTGGTAATTTAGTATTTTGTATAAGCCTACGCGTACACAGCAAGGTTAGGTAAAAATTTAGACACGCTCTTAGTCAGCCGTTTATTCATTCGGTTACTGTTGAGCGTGAGGTGCCTGGAGGGGCGTTAGCGCACGCAGTGCCGAGCGAACAGCGAAGCCCGGAAGGGACCGGCCCCGGCCCTTTGGCCGGGGACACGCCCAAATGTAAAACATAAACCTCGACTGACTATCCGGTACTGTTAGGTTAAGGATCAAAAAACGGAATAACGGGACAGTACAGGACAGCTTGGCGAAATGATCGTATTACTTTAGCGGGTAAAGAAAATAAATCGACTGATGAACGATACCGTGACCCAATACAAACACGTGGACTACCTGTGGGACGATGCCGAGTCGGCCGCGCTGGGAGATGACCAAGTGGCCCTGTTTTTGTACCGCTCTAACAAACTGGGGGCGGACCTGCGGATAACCAATTACGGCGGGGGCAACACGAGTTGTAAGACGATGGAAAAGGACCCGCTGACCGGCCGCGAGGTGGAGGTGATGTGGGTGAAGGGGTCGGGCGGCGATATCGGTACGCTGACGCGGGCCGGGATTGCGGGCCTGTATGTGGAGCGGCTGCGCGACCTGAAGAAGGTGTACGGCGGGCTGGAGGACGAGGACCGGATGGTGGCCCTGTTTAACCACTGCATCTATGACCTGGGCAGCAAGGCCCCGTCGATTGACACGCCGCTGCACGGCCTGTTGCCGTTCAAGCACATTGACCACCTGCACCCCGATGCGCTGATTGCCGTGGCGGCCGCCGCCGGGAGCGAGCAGGTGACCAGGGACATCTGGGGCGACACGATGGGCTGGGTGCCCTGGCAGCGGCCCGGGTTTGACCTGGGCCTGCAACTGGAGCAGTGCCTGGCCGAGAACCCCGGGATAAGGGGGATAGTGCTGGGGAGCCACGGTCTGTTTACCTGGGGCGATACGAGCCATGAGTGCTACGTGAACAGCCTGGAGGTGATTGAGACGGCCTCGGAATACATTAAAAGGAAGATCGAGGAAAAGGGCCGGGTGTTCGGCGGGCAAAAGGTGGCGGCCCCGGCTGCGGCCGTACGCCGCGCCCGCGCGGCGCGGCTGATGCCGCTGCTGCGCGGCCTGGCCTCGTCGGAGGCGCGGATGATCGGCCACTTTACCGATAGCGAAACCGTGCTGGAGTTTATCAACAGCAACGATCTGGCGCGGCTGGCCCCGATGGGCACCTCCTGCCCCGACCACTTTTTGCGCACCAAAATACAGCCCCTGGTATTGGACCTAGAACCGGACGCCGATCTGAGCGACCGCGCGGCGGTGCTGGAGCGGTTGCGGCCCGCCTTTGCGGGCTACCGCGCTGAGTACCAAGCCTACTACGATCAGCACAAACGGGCGAACAGCCCGGCCGTGCGGGACCCGAACCCGGTGATGGTTATTTACCCCGGCGTGGGGATGTTCAGTTTTGCGAAGAACAAGCAGACCACCCGCGTGGCCAGCGAGTTTTACGTGAACGCCATTAACGTGATGCGCGGCGCGGAAGCGATTACGCACTACACCTCGCTGCCGCGGCAGGAAGCCTTCGATATCGAGTACTGGTTGCTGGAGGAAGCCAAGCTGCAACGGATGCCGAAGGAACAACCGCTCTCGCGCCGCGTGGCCCTGGTAACGGGTGCCGGCGGGGGAATTGGTAAGGCCATTGCCGATAAACTGGCCGCCGAGGGTGCCTGCGTGGTGCTGACCGACATTGCCGAGGACCGCCTGCGCGAGGCTAATGCCACCTACCAACCCGATACCGCCACCTACGCCGTCTGCGACGTGACGGACCGGGCCTCCATCGACCGGGCGTTCGAGAAAGCCGCCCTGGAATTCGGGGGCGTGGATATTGTGGTCCACAGCGCGGGACTGGCCATCTCCAAGCCGATCGAGGAAACCACCGAACGCGACTGGAACCTGCTGCAGGACGTGCTGGTGAAGGGCCAGTTTGAACTGGCGCAGGCCGCCGTAGCGGTGATGCGCGACCAGGGGCTGGGCGGTGACTTCATCAGTATTGCCAGTAAGAACGGCCTGGTTTCGGGTCCGAACAACGTGGGCTACGGCACCGCCAAAGCCGCCCAGCAACACATGGCCCGCCTGCTGGCCGCCGAGTTGGGCGGGGACAAGATCCGCGTCAATACCGTGAACCCCGACGGGGTGATCGTGGGCAGCAAAATCTGGGAGGGCGACTGGGCCGAGGGCCGCGCCAGGGCTTACGGCATTACGGTGGAAGAACTGCCCGCGCACTACGCCAAGCGCAACCTGCTGAACGAGATCATTTACCCCGAGGATATTGCCGACGGCGTGTTTGCGCTGGTGGGCATTCTGCACAAGACGACCGGTAACATCGTGAATGTGGACGGGGGCATGGCGAATGCGTTCGTGCGTTAGGGGGGCTTCGCCCGTACTTTAGGGGGCTTCGCCCGTACTTTAGTATGCGGCTGCGCCGCTGGTACTTTGGTATTTTTGATTCGGCCTACGCTCGATGGACTCTGCCCGTACTTTAGTAAGCAGCGTTGCCGCTGGTAATTTAGTACTTTCGTATAACGCGGCGCAGCTCCATCGACGCCTCCCAGGTACCTTTTTGCAAAGCAAAACGGATACCTTGGAGGAGCGACGGAGGGTATAGCGCGGCGCAGCCGCTAGCCAAAAAACGTCACCCCTCCCCCTCGCGGCGGAAGGGGTGAAGGGGACCCTTTCGATTAGCCGGGCCGGGGATGAGGGAACCACGAAACACGCGCCCACATCACGTCACCCCTCTCACCCGCGGCGGCTGGAGTTAAGGGGACCCAGCCGAATAGCCGGGCCGGGGGTGAGGGAAAACCAACCAACCATGCAACTAACCAAACAACAACTCGCCGACCATAACCACGCCCACCGGGCCGACCACGACCGGGCGTTCGATTTTCTGGGAGAAACCCTCACCGGGGCGGGCCATGACGTGGAGAAAGTACTGACCGACCTGGCCGATTTCCAGGTGGCCGTGCCCAGTTGGGCACTGGGCGCGGGCGGCACGCGGTTCGGGCGGTTTTCGTTTGCCGGCGAGCCGGCTACGCTGGAACAAAAAATGGACGACGTGGGGGTGCTGCACGCGCTGACCGCTACGGCCGGGGCCATCTCCTTACACATCCCCTGGGATACGCCCACCGACTATGCGGCGGTGCGCGAACGGGCGGAAATGCACGGCCTGCGCTTCGATGCGGTGAACTCCAACACGTTTCAGGACCAGCCGGGGGCCGCGCACAGTTATAAGCACGGCTCGCTGAGTAATACGGACGAGGGGGCGCGGGAGCAGGCCGTTAGGCACAACATGGAGGTGGTGGAGATCGGGCAGAAACTCGGTTCCAAGGCCCTGACGGTGTGGCTGGCCGACGGCACCAGTTTTCCCGGCCAGCGTAGCTTTCAGCAGGCCCTGCTGCATACCGAAGCTAGCCTGCAACGGATTTACGGCAGACTGCCGGACGACTGGAGCCTGCTGATCGAGTACAAGCCCTACGAGCCGAACTTTTACAGCACCGTTATCCAGGACTGGGGTACCTCGCTGATGCTGGCCAACGCCTGCGGCGAACGGGCCTACACGCTGGTAGACCTGGGCCACCACCTGCCGAATAGCAACATCGAGCAGATCGTATCCACGCTGATGCTGCGCGGCAAACTGGGCGGTTTCCACTTTAACGACAGCAAGTACGGCGACGACGACCTGACGGTCGGCAGCATCAAGCCCTACGCGTTGTTCCTGATCTTTAACGAACTGGTCTACGGGATGCGCAATAACCCACGGAACCCCGCGCCGGCTTGGATGATCGACGCCAGCCACAATGTCAAGGACCCGCTAGAAGACCTGATCCAGAGCCTGGAAGCCATCCAGGAAGCCTACGCCAAAGCCCTGCTGGTGAACCAAACCGAACTGGCCGCCGCGCAGGCGGCCCACGACGTGGTCCACTGTCAGGAAATCCTGCAGGGTGCCTACCGCACCGATGTGCGCCCGCTGCTGCAACGCGCCCGCCTGGGCCGGGGTGCCGCGCTGCACCCACTGGAAGCCTACCGTAAACTGGGCGTACGCAAGCAACTGGTGGCCGAACGGGGCGAGCACTCCGTAGCTACCGGACTATGAACCGAGCCATGAAAGCAGTAACCGCCGTATTCGATATCGGGAAAACGAACAAGAAGTTCTTCCTTTTTGACGAGGATTTCCGGGAGGTCTACCGCGAGTACACCACCTTCCGGGAGATCACGGACGAAGACGGCTACCCCACCGAAGACCTGCACGCGCTGCAAAGCTGGCTGCGGGAGGTGTTCGACCGGATATTGGAGGCCGAGGAATACAACGTCCGGGCCATCAATTTTTCCAGCTACGGAGCCAGCTTCGTCCACCTCGACCGGGACGGCGAGGTGCTCACCCCGCTCTACAACTACACCAAGCCGCTGGACCCGGCCCTGAGTGAGGAATTTTACGCCAAATACGGACCCGAGGACAGTTTTGCCCGCCGCACCGGTTCCCCCGCAGCGGGCCTGCTCAACTCGGGCCTGCAACTCTACTGGCTCAAACACCGGCGGCCGGAGGTTTTTGCCCGCCTCAAATACTCCCTGCACCTGCCGCAGTACCTCAGCTACGTATTCACCGGCATCCCCGTCAGCGAGTACACCGGTATCGGGTGCCACACCGCCCTGTGGGATTACACGGCCCAGGACTACCACCCCTGGGTGTACGCCGAGGAGCTGCACCGTATCCTGCCGCCCATCGTCTCCACCGAGACCAGCATCAACATGAACTACAACGGCCGCCGCATCAAGATCGGCGTTGGCATCCACGACAGTTCCGCCGCGCTATTGCCCTACGTGCGCAGTCAGAAAAAGCCCTTCGTGCTGGTCTCCACCGGCACCTGGAGCATTTCGCTCAATCCCTTTACCGAAAACGCCCTCACCCAAGCCGACCTGGACCGCAACTGCCTCAATTATATGCGCATCGACGGCCGACCCGTCAAAGCCGCACGCCTTTTCCTGGGCAAGGAATACCAGACCCAGGTGGACCGGCTGGCCGCCCACTACGGCCTGCCCGACGACTGGCACCACTCCGTCCGCTTCGACTCCGCCGTTTACGACCGCATCATGGCCGATTTCGAGCCGCGCTTCCACTGGGACGGAACTGACGGGCATCCCGTGTCCGGCCGCCATCAGGCTACCCGACGGCGATCATCTCTCCGCCTACCACCACTTACTCATCGAACTGGTGAACCTGCAGGTGGCCGACATCCACACGGCCGCCGGCACCACCCGGCTCGAAAAAATTTTCATCGACGGCGGCTTCAGCGACAACGACGTTTACATCAACTGCTCACCCATCACTTTCGCGAGCTGGAAGTGCGTACCACCGACGCTTCCCTCGGCTCGGCACTCGGCGCGGCCCTCTGTATCTCGGATGCGGAACTGAATTCCAACTTCCTGAAGAAAAACTATTCGCTCAAAAAGCACCTGCCATTCATCATCCAGAACAAGGGCAAGGACCCCCTCGCAAACGCACCGCTCCATGAGTACTGATTTCGACACCCGCTATCCCGCCATGGACGACCTGCGCACGCGGGCGCGTCGCCGCATCCCCCGCTTCGCCTTCGAGTACCTCGACGGCGGCTGCAATGAGGACGTTAACCTCGACCGCAACCGCTCCGACCTCCGGCAGGTGCAACTCATCCCCCATTACCTGCGCGATTTTAACGGCGCGAGCACCAAAACCACGCTCTTCGGCGTCGAGTACGACGCGCCCGTGGGCATCGCGCCCGTGGGTTTGCAGGGCCTCATGTGGCCCCAGGCCCCCGAAATACTGGCGCGCGCGGCGGTCAAGCACAACCTCCCTTTCTGCCTCAGCACCGTCACCACCGGCAGCATCGAAACCATCGGCAAGATCACCGACGGCCGCGCCTGGTTCCAGCTCTACCACCCGACGGATAACAGCCTGCGCGACGACATCCTGAAGCGCTGCCGAAACTCCGGCTACGAGACCCTGGTCATCCTCTGCGACGTGCCCACCTTCGGCTACCGCCCCCGCGATATCCGCAACGGCCTGGCCATGCCGCCCAAAATGTCGGTGGCCAATTTCATCCAGATCTTCGGCCGCCCCCACTGGGCTTTACGCACCCTGCTCAACGGCCAACCCGAGTTCGCCACGCTCCAACCCTACATCCCCCAGGGCCTGGACATGGCCCAACTCGGCAAGTTCATGGACCGCACCTTCTCCGGCCGCCTCAACGCCGAAAAGATCAGGCCCATCCGCGACCAGTGGAAGGGCCGCATCGTCCTCAAGGGCGTCGCCAACGAGGCCGACGCGGCCGAAGCCATCCGCCTCGGCCTCGACGGCATAATCGTCAGCAACCACGGCGGCCGCCAGCTCGACGCGGGCGAGTCCAGCATCCGCCCCCTCACCCGCATCGCCCGCCGGTACGGCGACCAGATCACGGTCATGCAAGACAGCGGCCTCCGCTCCGGGCCGGACATCGCACGCTCCCTCGCCAGCGGTGCCCGCTTCACCTGGATGGGCCGCTCGTTCATGTACGGCGTCGCCGCCCTCGGCAAGCGGGGCGGAAACCACGTCTGCGCCATGCTCAAAATGCAACTCCAACAAATCATGGAACAACTCTGCTGCGAACGCGTGGCGGATCTCCCCAGCCACCTCATTCGCCCGGTCGATTGAGGGTTACCGGTGCATTTCACGGGGGCGTGCCCCGGCCGACGGGCCGGGTCGGCACCTTCCAGGGTTCGCTGTTCGCTCCGTGCTACGCACCCTCCCTCCGGTCGGCCTTCCAGGTGCCTCACGCGGGAAGCAATGATTGAATGAATGATTGATTGAATGATTGAATGATTGACCACGATAAATCGCTCTGCGATTTGGAGAAGCAATGCAGGTAATGACTGAATATTTTGGGGGGGACACGAAGGGGAGGGGGCGCGCACGAAACAGAACGCACCCCGTCACCCCTCTCCCGAGGAGAGGGGCCGGGGGAGAGGCCGCACACCCAACAGAACGCACCCCGTCACCCCTCTCCCCCGCGGCGGCTGGGGTTAAGGGGACCCAGCCGAATAGCCGGGCCGGGGGTGAGGGAACACGGAGCCGCACCGAGTCCAAAAAACGTCACCCCTCTCCTCCGCGGCCAGGCCGGGGGAGGGGGCGCACACGAAACAGAACACGCCCCGTCACCCCTCTCCCCCGCGGCGGCTGGGGTTAAGGGGACCCAGCCGAATAGCCGGGCCGGGGGTGAGGGACCACGGAGCCGCACCAATTCCCCCAAAACCCACCCCCAAACAACCAATTTTCACCGCCTCACAATCCACGCACTAACATACCCAAACCACCCCCAACCATGCTCCAGAACATCACCGAAGAACAGACCATCGAAACCATCGCCGGAGGCGAATACGAACGCCAACCGGTACCCGACGCCAAGTGGAAAGGTTGGGGCAGCTTTCTGGGCATGTACGCCGGCGAACACGCGGCGGGAACCGAATTCATGATCGGGCCGCTCTTTCTCACGGCGGGCGTTAGTGCCTTCGACCTCATCGTCGGCCTGCTCATCGGCAACCTGTTGGCGGTACTTAGCTGGCGTTTTCTCACGGCCGAGATCGCGGTCCAAAACCGGCTCACGCTTTATTTCCAACTGGAGAAGATCAGCGGTTCCACGCTGGTAAAATTCTACAATGTCGCCAACGGGGTGCTGTTCTGTTTCCTGGCGGGGTCCATGATCACGGTATCGGCCACGGCGGTGGGGGTTCCGCTGGGGATGGAGATGCCCAGTTTGCAGGATACCCTGCCCAACGGCCCGACCTACATTATCGTGGTGCTCCTCATCGGGGCGGTGATTGCCTTGATCGCGGCGCGGGGCTACGACACGGTTTCCAAAGCGGCCAACTGGATGTCGCCCATTATCGTGCTGGCCTTCCTGGCCTGCGGCGTCGTGGCCCTGGGCCAACTGGGCGTGGGTAGTTTCAGTGAGTTCTGGGACATCTGGGGCACCGGCTCCGAACCCTTCCCCGGCCAGATCAAGTACACCTTCTGGCACGTTGTCATCTGGAGCTGGTTTGCCAACGCGGCCATGCACGTCGGAATGTCCGATTTATCGGTGTTCCGCTTCGCCAAGAAAGCAAGCTCCGGCTGGACCACCGCCGCCGGTATGTACGTCGGCCACTACATGGCCTGGATCGCCGCCGCCCTCCTCTACGCCGTCTACCTGCAAACTCCCGAGGCCGCCGCTTTCCTCGCGGGCGGCGAGGCACCACCCGTCGCACCGGGTCCGCTGGCCTACAACGCCATCGGCTGGTTCGGTATCATCGCCGTCGTCCTCGCCGGCTGGACGACCGCCAACCCCACCATTTACCGCGCCGGGCTGGCTTTCCAGACCCTCTTGCCCAGGGTTTCCACCTTCTGGGTCACCATCATTGCCGGCTCGGTTGCCACCATCGCGGGCCTGTTTCCGGCTTTCGCTATGAAACTGCTCGGGTTCGTGGCGTTCTACGGTTTCGTCCTCGCGCCGTTTGGTGCCGTCATCGTTTTCGAGCATTTCTTCCACCGCCGGGCCGGTATCCGCAAAAACTACGCGGAGTGGGCGGGCATCACCTTCAATCCCGCCGTGCTGTGGGCGTGGGCTGTCAGTTTCGGCCTGTTTTACCTGCTGTCGTGGCAGTTTGATATTTTCCTGAGTTTCGTTACGTTACCGGCCTGGTTGCTGTGCGGGCTGCTGTTTCTGGTGTTTAGCCGGAGGTGGCAGCGGGAGGGGTGACACGCTCTAAAGGGTTCCATTTGGCTACAGGAAGAGGGTGCTTTCTAGGGTTTGGAGGGCATTTGACAGAAATGGCATTTAATTTAATGTATGGATAGAAGTGAGCAGTAGAAGCTCCGTGCAACCATTGCCTAAATGTCGCTTACTTTATGCCAGTAAGAAACCCAATCAACTTCCCCCTGAATGCAAGCCATGCAAAAAATCCTCCCCCTCCTGATTCTCCTCCTGGTCGGCACCTCCGTCTCCGCACAGTTGTCCGTCCGCCTGGATAGCCTGCTGGCGGCAGAACGGGCGGTGGGATTTAACGGAAACGTGCTACTGTCACACAATGATTCGATTCACTATTCGCGCAGCCTGGGAGTAGCCGACGCCGCCACCGGCCGGGAACTGAACGAGCAATCGGTATTCGACTTGGGTTCGGTCTCCAAACAGTTTACAGCCCTGAGCATCGTGCAACTGGTGGAATCCGGAAAACTGACGTTCCAGACCGACGTAGCGGATCTCATCGAGGGGTTCCCGTACGCCGGCATCACCGTGGATCACCTGCTGCGGCACCAGAGTGGGCTACCTGATTATATGGGCCTGATGATGAATAAGAAAAACTGGGACCCTAAGAAAATAGCGACGAACGACGACGTTATCGAACTACTGAAACGGATTAAACCGGCCGTGTTATTCCCGGTAGGCACGGAATATCGTTACAGCAATACGGGCTACCTTCTGCTGGCGTCCATTATCGAAAGGGTATCGGGACTTGAATTCGGGGAGTACCTGGAGCAGCATGTCTTCACGCCCGCCGGTATGTCCGACACCCGCGTTTACCGCCGCCGCTACCGGCCGGAAATGGTGGAGAAGGGTACGGAAGGCCATATGTACCAGGAGAAAAAAGACCGGTTCGTGCGGGTGGAAAAGTACAAGTCACTGCGGGAATACTACTACCTGGACGGCATTGTTGGCGACGGAATGGTCAACAGCACCCTGCGCGATCTGGAAAAATGGAAAGTAGCCCTGCGCACCAATCGACTCATCAGCGCGGCAAGCATGGAGCTGATGCTCACCCCCGATGAGGTCTCCCCCGAATACGGCTACGGGCTATACATCAAGGATAGCGACGAGTACGGTCGCCGAATCTACCATGGTGGCCGGTGGGGCGGCTGCCTGAGCATGACGTATTATGAGCCGCTGGATAACCTCTTCATCGTCATCCTCTGTAATGCGGAATATGATGGGTTCACTAGTCTGATGGTACGAATGCGGAAAGTTTTCCGGGAGGAGCGTGGCGGGCGTTAAGGGGGGGGGGCTGAGTGCAATACTTGGTAGTCGCGCTTAATCTATTCCTCGGCAATTAAATCTATTTGTTAATTCTATTTAGTTCATCCTCAGTTAATGGCGTTAATTTACTTCCAATGAGTGGAAAAGTTCTGGCAGTTAAGATAAAATCGCCAACCGTTTGAGACGTTATCAGGCACCCTATGAAGGTTGGTACCGTAGTCTGGTCGCTCAGATGCATTTCCAATAGCGTATCCACTATTTCGTAACCATTCATCACCCCCGCCTGATAAGCGTACATTTTAACAACTCCTGAATAATTATTAACAATGTATTCCACCTCATCTGAACTTAGTGAGGATTGAAATTTTTGAAATGTTCTCCATTCTTCGGGTTCCTTTCCAGCGTATCCAACTGCCCTGCCGTAATACTGATCGAACGCATCGATTTTATCAAGCAGACGGTAGGACTTATCGTCTACGTATTCCGATATTGGATTCCTAACTGCACAACTGCTAATGAGCAGCAACGCTAGGAGAGGTAAAGTGATAGATTTCAGCATCGGGTCTCGTTTGTGGGAAGAATTGTAAGGGCGGGCCAAGCTTAAAAGATAGAATGTAATATGGCTTTAGTTTATTTAAGTATTAATGAATGATCTTGTAAATTTTTCGGGGTGGCAAGAGTTGGGTAGTGCGTTGTATGAAATTTAGGTCCCTCAGTGTCGGCCGGTTCTGTATGTACTTAGTCCATCCCTCGCCCGCGACCGGATCGACGCGCAGTTGCGCACGGCGGACTGGTTGGTAGAATAACCAAATAACCCACCCCGCCTAATCCACCTTCCGATACCTCAGCACCTCCTCACCCTCCTCATTAAGTAGCATCAATTTCAGACCCTTCAGCCGGTACCCCGCCACCTGATTCAGACCGTCGGTTACGCGGTCCGGCAAGCCGCTGTCCTTGCAGGCGCGGTGGGTCATGGCCAGCGGGCCGAAAGTGAGTTTATCGTCAGTCACTTGCTCAATTTTGCCGTTAAAGTCATTGCAGCCATTGGTGCCTAGCAGGCGCATCTCGGTCAGGTTCAATTCCAGGTTCGGCTGCCGCACGGCGGGGGCGGGAACGGCCGAAAAGAAATCAATAGTTTTACCACCCGCCACGCTCTCCAGTGCCCAAATATCATGGAGGCGGAGCCTTTTGTCCTGCCGCTTTTCTACCACTTCTACCAACTCGTACGAGATCGACGACGCATCGGCCGGGACCTGCGCGGCGGGGAGTTCGGTTTCTCGAACACGCAGAAGGTAGAGATAACCGGGTTCATAATCGAAACCCTGGATGGAGGAGTAAAAGTTTTCCCACTGCCCCTCGCTGAGTTGGTTGCCCCGTTTGACCTGTAGACACTGCCGGGGGGCAACGCCGGTGCAGGGCACTTTGCTGCTGTTAACCCAGTAGGTATTGATGTTATCGTCGGCCACGCCGGTGGCGGCGCGCGGCGTGCAGGCGGCAAGGAAAAGGGTGAGCGGAAACAGGGCGAGAAGACGGATCATGGCAGATCAATTTTAAAATTCTAACCTGACCCGTTACGGAGATGTTTGGCGACGAGCGGTGAATTGGATAACGATCAGGCCGCCCGGCTGCGCCCGATCATGAGCACCGCCCCGATTACAATAATGCCGCCGACCCACTGCACGCCGCTGAGGGTTTCGCCCAGCACGTAATACTCGAGGATAATGGTAAATACGGGGCCGATGCCGCCGATGATGGCCGCATCGCCCGCGCCGAGGCGGCGGACGCCCTCGGTGACCAGGTAGGAGGGCAGCACCGTGCAGGGGATGCCCAGCGTGGCCCCGTACAGATAGACCGCCGGGGGGAGGCCGAGGAGTTGCGCCCCGCTGACCACGGCGTGGAGCAGCACCGCCGTGCCCGCGCTGATCATGGCCAGGCTGGTGAACCGCACCGAACCCACCCGCACGGCCAGCTGCCCGCTGCCGAGCAGGTAGATGGAGTAAAAGAAGGCCCCCATAAAGACCAGCCCCGCCCCGAGCGGTAAGTGGGAACCGCCGGAAAAATCCGCCCCGCTGAAGGCGATGCCGATGCCGAGGTAGCAGATAGCGGTGGCGATCCACTGGATGGGGCGGATGGGTTTGGCGAGGAAGAACAGCCCGAGGAGCAGTACGATGGTGGGGTAGGAGTAGAGCACCAGCCGCTCCATGCCCGCGCTGAGGTAGCGCAGCCCCAGGAAATCGAAATAGCTGGCGAGGTAGTAGCCGCACAGCCCGAAGACGACGGCCAGCAGCCGATCGCGGGTGCTGAAGGGCGCGCGCTCCGCTTTTTTGCCCCGCCCCAGGTAGCCGATGACCAGGAAAAAGGGCAGGGCGCAAGCCATGCGGACGGCCAGCAGCGAAATACTGGGCACGTCGCCCTCCAGGTAAGCGAGTTTGATGAGTACCCCCTTGCAACTGAAAAGTAGCGAGCCGATGAGCAGGATGCCGATGCCGACGAGCCGGTAGCGGCGTTGGGCCGCTTCGTCGCCTGCGGCCGGGGGGAGGGAGCTGATCATGGCGCAAAGATGCGCGAATAAGCCGCAGGGAAGGCCGGATTACCCGCCTGATTTACGATCCGTTACCGACCAACCAAATCGTAGCCGGCCGGTTAGGTGGTTAAAATGACCGATGACCAGATTACTGCCCTATCTCATCCTGTTGATCCTGCTGCTATCTTCCTGCGAAAGCCGCCCCGCCTCGCGGACTGATTCCGAAGATCGGCGGGTTTCCGAACCGTCTCGCCGCTACTTCGAGAACCTGCGGGCGCATGCGTACGGAATGAATGAGATGCCCGCAACACAGAACAGCCTGCGCGTTTACCTACTGGATGACCTGGAAAAGGTGGCGGCGGACAAGCGGATCGGTGCCGCAATCGTCTATGACTGGCTGGATGACGAGGCCCGCATCGGTTACCTGGCACCCGGCGGACTTTTGCCCTGGACCGAGGGTTCGCTGGGGCTGGTGCGCCGTCAGGATACCATCTACTACCAGGCTGATTACGCCCTGGACAGCAGCGTGACATTCACCGAACGGTTGCGCAATCAGTTGGGCGGGCAGGAACCCATTGTCTGGCGGGCGGAGGATGGCACGGTCGAACCGCTTTTCCCACGGGAGAAAGGTCGCTCGGAACTGCGCACCATCCTGACGGATTACCTCAGACTGATCGACCGTATCTAGACACGCTCTAAATGAGGAGGCATAAAAAAACCCTTGTCCTATGTGGACAAGGGCCTCTAACCCAAACAAATAAACACAAAAACTACGTTTTCACGCATTTCTTGCGGTCGTCGTGTGTAGTTACTCTTCTGTTGTCGAGATTAATGATAGTTCCAGGCCAGGAGGCAGCCGGTAAAGGCTTAATTCCAAGTCTAGTTGTTTGGTGCTGCTAAACTACGTCCGTTGTGACAGTATTGCAACTATGTGGCGAAATTTAACATATGTAAAATATTAATAATTGATCCCGTTTGTTGCCTGGGTCAGGCGCAGCCTGCGAGTAAACTCCCATAACACGACTCCCGCGCAGACTGCGATATTCAAGGAATGCTTGGTGCCGAACTGCGGAACCTCTACAGCCCCCTCGCAGGCAGCCAGCGCAGCGACAGAGACGCCCCGCACTTCATTGCCGAAAACCAGCACGGTAGCCGGCGCGGAGGATACCGGCTTGATGTCTTGTAGCCACATCTTCCGGTCGGTCTGCTCTACGGCCAGTACGGTATGGCCGGCGGCCCGCAGGTTCGTGATCAACGTAGCCGTATCGGATTCGGAAGACCAGTCAACGGTATCGGTCGATCCGAGGGCAGTTTTCAGGATATCCCGGTGGGGTGGGGTAGCGGTAATGCCGCAGAGGTAAACGCGTTGGATGGCAAACGCATCGCAGGTGCGAAAAATGCTTCCTACGTTTAGGGCCGAACGGACGTTGTCGAGTACCACGATCAGTGGTGTTTTGGTGACATGACCGTATTCCTTTGGGGAGGGGCGGTTGAGGTCGGCATTAGGGGTTTGGCGCATATCAATGAGTGAATGACTAAATGTAGTACGTGCAGAACCCCCTTCGGGGGCAGGGGGAAACCAAGGATTGAATGTCAAACGTGCAGAACCCCCTTCGGGGGCAGGGGGAAACCAAGGATTGAATGTCAAACGTGCAGAACCCCCTTCGGGGGTAGGGGGAAACCAAGGATTGAATATAAAACGTGCAGAACCCCCTTCGGGGGCAGGGGGAAACCAAGGATTGAATGTCAAACGTGCAGAACCCCCTTCGGGGGCAGGGGGAAACCAAGGATTGAATATAAAACGTGCAGAACCCCCTTCGGGGGCAGGGGGAAACCAAGGATTGAATATAAAACGTGCAGAACCCCCTTCGGGGGCAGGGGGAAAACCAAGTATTGAAGGCACAAACGGTTAGAACCCCCTACTATCCGACTAATTTCCCCCGCAAATATCGCTATTCCAGTCACGCATCGTAGATTTACGCAATCATTAGCCGAACACCCATGACCGATCCCGCCGCTTTTTACGCAGATGCCCGTGACCGAATCGGCCGGGGAAAATTGTCGGAGGTAGTGAGGGAACTGGCCGATCGACTGGAGAAAATTCTGCCGCCCAACCGGCCCGCACGCGACCGGGCCGTGCAGTTGGAAGCCCAGTTGGCCGACCTGGAACGCAGCGAGGCGGCCGGAGTGGTGGGCTATGAATCCGCCCAACTAAGCCGCAACCAAATCCGTCTGGCTACGCTGGGATTGCTAAACGACCTGGAGAACGGAATGCCGCCAGCGGGCGCGGAAAAAAGGGAAGGTAAGGTAATGCCCGCCCTGCGCAAGTACTGGCCCGTGCTGGTGGGCGGGGCACTGGTATTGCTGGCAGCTATCTTGCTACTGCCGCGCCTGATGAGCGGGGGTGAGGACGTAGACCCGCCCCTGCCGCCCACCGAGCCGCTGGAACCCAAACTGAACTGCCCCGCTTTCGATGCCGGTTCGTCACTGAATGTGCTGGTACTCCCTTTTCGTGCCCTGGCCGGACCGGCCACGCAACTGCACACCGTCATTCTGCAACGGCTGGCCGTCTCCAGCGACCAGTACCGCCTCAACCTTAGTTTTCACGAATACGGCAACGATGCCGATGACGTGAGCGACTACCCCATCCGTCCCCGCGATGCCGAGTCACTGGCCAACTCCTGCGGTGCGCAACTGATCGTGTGGGGGACGACGGAGGAGACACCCCTCGGGGACATCGTGGTATTGTTTTACCGCTTCCTGAAAAGCTCCACCCTGGATTCTACGCTCCTCGACCAGAGCAGCAACATGATGACCGTGGATACGGTAAGTAGCCTGAGCAGTATCACCGCGCAGGGCAGTTTGGTCAAAGACCTGGAAGATCACCTTTACCTGCTCTTCGGCCTTATTGCCGCCGAAACCAGCCAGGACAGTGCTTCCATCGCGCTGTTGGAGTCCGCACAAGTGGCTGCCGGGGATTCCGTCGGGTTTCGGGCGGCGCAGCTTTCCAAGGCTTCCGGTCTGGCTAAACTGAACCGACCGGAGGCCGCCATCGCCGCCTACTCGCGAGCTGCTGGAAGAACAGCCCTACCAGCACGTGGCCCTTAGCCGCCGCGCCGATTTGCTGATGAAACAGGGGGACATGGACCGCGCCATCGAAGACCTGAGCAAGGTAGTGGACCTGAACCCCGCCGACGCGGAATCGCGGGTCAAACGGGCCGAGGCATACATTGCCGCCGACCGGCTGAACCTGGCCAAAATGGACCTTCAAAAGCTTCAGGACGCCCCGGCGCGGGTACCGACCGGCACGCTCAAAACCACCGTTGCCCCGTTAAAAATAAAGGAATTAAAGAGTAAATGGGAACAATCCAGGGCTCGACAGGAACGAGAGTTGAATAACCTTAAGAGCCAGGAATCCAACCGGGGCAAGCAACTGGACTACCTGGAACGCCGCGCCACGCTGGAAATGAGCCTGGAACGCTACCAGGATGCGAGTAAAACCGCCCGTACGCTGCGTGCCCTGCGCCCCGACCTGGAGCGTGCCTACCAACCCGCGCTGCAACTCAGCCGTATCACTGCTGATTCGGCGGAAATACGCCGTATTCGCTCGGCCGCCCAGAGTAATCGGGTCGAGCTAAAGCAGGATTGAACACGCAGTCGAACGATCGACCGAACGCAAACGCGATGGACTAAATCTTGCTACCTTTTTTCTATCTTCGTGCCAAAATAAGCCCCCGAATTAACGGGAGGCTTTTGACGATAATACGCCGCTACCCGGCGTACCGCGAAGCTGCTCCGCGACTGAATCCCAACCACCGATGAAGAAATTATACCTCTTGTTTCCCCTCCTCTTTTTACTGTGTAGTCCAATGCTGACGTCGCAGGAAGCGACCAGGCCCATCGAACTACTGGAGTTTCGCCTGTTTTTTCCCGGTCAGGACTGGCAGCGTTCGCTCGACTCCCTGCGCTTCAACGGCACGGGCACGCTGGCCGCGCAGATGACCGACCCCGGCGCGGGCGGCCGCCTCGACGTGGCGGTCCGTTACCGGACCGGCCGCGGCTTTCAGCCCGGCGAGGCACGTAACAGTATGCTGATCGAGCTACCCACGGGCACCACCATCAATGGCAGCAGTCAGATCTGGCTGGGCAGTGCGCTGCGTGATCCCTCGCTGGTGCGCGAAGTGCTGGCCGCCGAGATGGCCAATCGCTTCTTCGCTGCGCCCGAAGCCGGTTTCGCCAAGCTCTACGTCAATGGGCAGTACCGGGGCCTGTTTGTATTGCAGGAAGCGGTCGATTCCGATTATCTCGACCGCCATTTCGACGACGGCGGGAAGGGCAACCTATTCCTGGCCGAAGCCAATTCCGACTACGTAGCAACCGCTGACTGCGCTCCTCACCGCTATAATGCCCTGGAAACCGAGCGCGACCCTTCCTGCTTCGGTCAGTTCTATCAACTGTTACAAGCCGATAACTACGCTCCGCTGGCCCGATTGAGCCAAAATGTGTCTGCCGAGACCGTTGATCTCGACGCTACGCTCTGGATGCTCGCCTTCAACAATCTATTTGTCAACCTGTATAGCTACTCCGGCCAGTTTGCCAATAATTATTACCTCTACCAGCGGGCTTCCGACCAAAAGTGGGTGCCCATCCCCGGGGAGATGAACCTTGCTTTCGGCGGCTACAAAAACAGCGGCGGCCAGGCCTCCGATCTGGACCTGGACCAGCTCGCCCAACTCGATCCGCTGCTGCACGCAGACGATGCCACCCGCCCGCTCATCAGCAAATTGCTGGCCGACCCCATTAACCGCATGACCTACCAGAGCCACCTGCGCACCCTGCTCCAGGAATACGTACTGAGCGGCTGGCTGGAAAAACGAACCAACTTCCTGCGCGAGCGCATCCGCCCCGCCGTGGAGAGTGACTCTAGCCGCTTTTACGAGATGGCCGATTTTGACCGCGCCACGACCGAAACCATCGGCCGACGCTCCCGGGTTCCCGGTCTGCTGGCGTTTATGCAGCAGCGGGGTGACTACCTGCGGAAACAGTCCGTCTACACCGCACTGCCACCCGCTATTAAAGAACAAGGGGTGCGTGCGCGGGAAAAGTTTTCCGCCGAAAAACTGGACGAGTTTCGGGTTTACGCTTTGGTAGACGATTTTCCCAAGGGAGCCGTTCTGTATTACCGCCTCGGCGCGGACGACGGTGCCTTTCAGCGCCTGGAAATGTCCGACGATGGCAGCCACCACGACGGGGAGGCCGGCGACGGCACTTTCGGGGCAGTGGTGCCGGCCGCCGGTAACACCACCCTTCACTATTACCTGCGCACCGAAAACGCCGCCGCCGTCGGCTTCAGCCCCGTCGATTATCATAGCAACCGGCATACCGCCGATCTCGCCACGCTCAATAAATAACCCGTATGCCGTATCGCTACTCTCGTGCTTCCTTCTTTTTGCTCCTGCTTTGTCTGCTGCCGGTCCTGCTACCCGGGCAGAAAAAAGAGCCGGACCTGTACGCCTGGAATCACATTGTAGAGGTGGACGTGCTGTTCAAAGATACCGATTGGCAGCGCAAACTTCACGCCCTTAAGCAGGCCGGTGAAGACGGGCGGCTGGTTATGGACGTAAAGGTAGACGGCAAGCTCTACGAGGGTGCCGGCATCCGATATAAAGGCAATAGCTCTTACTTTAACGTCATTCAGCAGGACAGCGATAAGCTGCCGTTCAATATCAAGGTCAACTACGAGGAAAAGAAAAACCGCCTGCCGGGCGGTTACACTTCGCTCAAACTGTCCAACGTTTTCCGCGATCCTACTTTTCTGCGCGAGGTGATGTCCTACGACATCGCTTCCAAATACATGCCGGCTTCGCGGGCCAATTTCGCGCGGGTGTCCATTAACGGCGAATACCTCGGCCTTTACAACCTTACTCAATCGGTAGATGATGATTTGTTAGAGACCTTTTACGGTCATGACGACGGTACGCTCATCAAATGCGACCCCGATTACAGCAAGCCCAAATCTTCCGGTTGCCCCGACAGCGACAAGGCCAGCCTCCAGTACCTGGGTGAAAACCCCGCCTGTTACCTGCGTTACTACGAACTCAAAAGCGATCGCGGCTGGACCGACCTGATCGAGTTCACGCGCATCCTGAATAAGCAGCCCGAAAAGCTGGAAAGCATCCTCCATATCGACGAGGCCCTCTGGATGCTGGCCTTCGACAACGCCGTGGTCAACCTCGACAGCTACATCGGCCACCTCTGTCACAACTACTATATGTACCGCGACACCTTCGGCATTTTCCACCCCGTCGTGTGGGACATGAACCTCAGTTTCGGCGGTTTCCGCTACACCGGCATCGGCAAGCCCCTTACCAACGGTGGGATGCAAAACCTGAGCATTTTCCTCCACTATCAGGAGAAAAACCAGCGCCGCCCCCTGGTTCTGGAACTGCTCAAGACCCCGCTCTTCCGCAAGATCTACGTGGCCCACATCAAGACGATCTACGAGGAAAATATCGCTGATGGCAAGTACGTCGCCCGCGCCGAGGAGTGGCGCAAACTCATCCGCAAGGAAGTGGTGGCCGACAAAAACCGCCTCTATCCCCTGGAGTGGTTCGATCTCAATTTCGACACCACCATCACCATCGACGACCACGAGATCATCGGCCTGCGCGAACTCATGGTGGGCCGCGCCAAGTACCTCTCCGAGCACCCGCTCATCAAAACCGTCGCCCCCGCCGTTTCACCCCTCCCCGTGGAGCCGAGCGGCGAAAACGTAAAAATCGCCGTCACCGCCACCGCCACCGACGACCCGCTCGAGGCCGTCTGGCTCTTTTACCGCCCGGCCGCCTTCCTCCCCTGGAAACGAATGCCCCTCGACGCCGGCGAGGAAGACCGCTGGTCAGTCACCCTGCCCCGCACGGCCGTCCAGGAATACTACTTCGTGGCGGAGGGCAAGCAGACGGCCGGGGTTTTCCCCGTACGGGCGAGTAAGGAGTTTTTGAAGCTGGAAGCGAAGGAGGGGAGTTAACTAGTAAGTAGTAGTTGTAGTAGGTAGTGGGTAGATTGTAGTAGTGAACTCGTTACGAGGGTACTACCTACTAAAATCCGGGCGTGTCCGTCCCTGAACGGGCCGGTCGGTCCCCTACCGGCTCGCTGTTCGCTCGGCCCTGCGGGCTGTTCGTTGGCACTCACCCCGTCCGGTCACCTCACGCAGGGTGGCGGTAAGAATAATTTCCTATCGAAAAGCTGCCGTACCGGACAACTTGCAGTAGCTCTTATCTTCTGAAATTATACTACTGATCCCTCCCCACCCGCCGCCAAACATGCCGGGGGGGTATTTGCGTTAGCAAAGTAAAAAGCTAACTGTGAAATATTTATCGCTCTTGATCCTGCTATTTACCTGTTCCTTCCTCATCGCGCAGCAACAGGCAAAGACCAAAGTAAGCGGCCCCCGCACCTACGCGGGTGCCCAGCTACCGGATTCGGAAGAAGCCCGGATGTTTGATGCCGCTTTCCCCGAAAAGGAAGTGGGGTTATTGCACGTATATACGGATGAAGAAGTACAGCCCAGCGAAAATTATCTATTGGAGGGCGTTGAAATCGGTAGCGGCATAACCAATCTGCTACCCGGCCGCTACCGCCGTTTGGCTGCCCGCGAAGGAACCACGGCCTATGCCGCCGGTGCCATCCGGGGCGACGATGAGAATCTTTACCTGGTAAGAATGGCAAGCCCCACCGATGACCGAATCGAATTATTTGCCTTCCGGGGCGACCGGGTAAAACTGATCAAAACCCTGGCTTACCGCAAGTGTCGCTCCGGCCGCTGTGCCCAACTGGACAGTTATATCCTGGATATTAACCGCGACGGTTTGCTGGACGTAGCGCAGTTGATTCGCAAACGGCCCGGCATGGAACCCCAACGCCGTGCCTACCTGATGTCAGACACGGGCAAACTGCGAAAGGACAACTCCGTGGACGTACCCTGGGACAGCATGGAACTATATGAAGGAGAAAAGTAAGCCAACCGGCAATAATGTGGCTGGACAGCTATACCCCGGCGCACCCGCGTGAGGTGCCTGGACGGGGTGAGTGCTAACGAACAGCCCGCAGGGCCGAGCGAACAGCGAGCCGGTAAGGGACCGGCCGGCCCCGTTAGGGACGGACACGCCCGTAATGCTAACGTGTTAATGACAAACGGTAGTAACGGTAGCGTCCAGACGCATTCATCAAATACGTTTACCCGCTACTATCACGATCCACTCATCCTCCCTCGCGGAAACTGGGGTAAAGCACCATGCCGCCGTCGATATAGATGGTGGCACCGGTGATGTAATCCGATAGATCGCTGCACAGAAAGGTGCATAAATTGGCCACATCCTCGCCCTGACCGATGCGGCCGTAGGGGATTTTGGTGAGCAGTTTTTTCAGGTCTGCTTCTTTCTCCCAGGCCGAGCGGTTGATGTCGGTGGCGATGGCACCGGGCGAGATGGAATTGACGCGGATTCCCCGGCCGGCCACCTCCTGGGCAATGGTTTCGGTCATCATGCGCAGGCCGCCCTTGCTGGTGGCGTAGTTGACGTGGCCGGCCCACGGAATGCGATCGTGGACACTGTTAATGGAGATGATCTTGCCCGCCGCACGGCTCACTTCGGGGTCGATACCCTGTTTGAGAAATTGGCGCACGGCCGCCTGGGCGCAGATGAACTGGCCGGTCATGTTTACGTTGATCACGCGGTTCCAGTCCTCCAGCGTCATGTCTTCCAGGGCGGCGTCTTTTTGCATCCCGGCATTATTGACCAGTATGTCCAGCCGGCCGAAAGCGTGGATGGTGTCGCTGAACATCCGCTCCACGTCGTCGGGCTTACTTACATCGGCCTGCACCAGAATCGCCGCCCCGCCGATGGCATTTATCTCGTCTACCACCAATTGGCCTTCCTGCTCGTCCGAGTGGTAATTGATCGTAATGCGTACCCCTTCATGAGCCAAGCCTAAGGCACACGCCCGGCCGATGCCGCTGCTACTACCGGTTATAATAGCCACTTGGCCCTTTAAATTCGTATCCATTGGGGTTATTTTCCTCTCCAAACCAGCCCACGCGATTTAGGTTTAGCCGCTGTATCGCACGAGATGCTTCTGAACAATTAGCCGCGCAGCCGCCCGTTTAAACAACCGTTAGCCGATATGTCAGCCTAACACACTACTTTCGCGCGAAATTTAATCCCTATGTTACGCATCCCATTCTTGTTTCTACTGCTATTTTCCCTCGCCCTGACCGCCTGCGATAACTCCGTCGAACCGGACAATTCCGCCGGCGATCTGACGACATCCGCTACCCCGGAAGACTACCTCGCCCAGCCGGACGTGACGGGTCCGGCCTACTTGCAGTATACGGCCGGCGACAACGGCATGACCTATTATTACCTCAACTTCCCGGAAACGCCCGACGCGGACACCGTGCCCGGCTACGGCGACGGAGGCATCCAGGTACCGGCCTTCGACCCAGCTACGGGCCGCTTCGAGTTGCTCTTCCCGGAGCCGAACGGTGACACCTTATTACTTACTACCATGGATGAAGAGCCAATATCTTACCGTTTGGTGGGTCCATTCGTGCCCGGCGGCAGCGTGCGGCTCATTAGCCCCGGCGGCACGGAAACGACCCTGCGGGCCGTGGAACCGGCCGTACGCGTGGCGCCACAGTTGGTGAGTCGTAAGGAAGCCCTGTTCCAGAATATGGCGGAGACCCCCGATGCCCGTTTTGTAGCTACCCTGCTGCCCGCCGCCACGCCGGATACCGCCTTCAACCGCCGCATAAATACCGACGTCTACCAAGCGATCACCGGAGATTCTACCCGCTCTATTCTCGGTCCGGAATTTAAGGCAGCTATTGCCGCCTTTGCCGATACCCTTATGGTAAGCTACCTGGCCGACCGGCCGGAACGCAGTGATGTAGTAGAGTTCCCCTACTCCTACACCAGTGAGGATGACATTACCATGAGCGTCTACTGGAACCAGAACGACCTCTATACCTTTGCCATTTCTTTCTACAACTACTCCGGTGGTGCCCACGGCAACTACTATACCGAACTGTTCAGTTACCGTCCTTCCGAGGGCAAACGCATTACCCTCGCCGACCTCGTCGCCCCCGAGCGCCAGGAGGAACTGCTGCCCGCCCTGGAACGCGCCCTGCGCCGCCAGTATGAGTTGACGGATGACCAGCCATTGTCCAGTTTTCTCTTCGACAACGAAATGACGCTGACTAACAACGTGGCCGTACTGCCCCAGGGCCTGCTGTTCAGCTACTCGCCCTACGAAATAGCCGCCTACGCCATGGGCCAGATCGACCTCTACCTGCCATTTTCCGAGCTGGAAGGCTTGGTACGAAAGCCGAGCCTGAAGTAGTGGTGCCGCCATACCGTTTACGCGTAGGCTAAATCAAAACTACTAAAATACCAGACGCGCAGCGTTCTACTAAAATACGCGCGAAGCGCACTTGTCCAAAAAATACGGACGCTCATCGAAACCTCACCACAATTTGCCCTTTAGGTGGTTAAGTTAGCAAGCCGGCCGGAAGAAATTTTCTCGGCCCACTGATTTAGCTATCTTTACCCGACAAGTTCACTCTACTATGGAAGCACCACAGCTCAAACCGAAATCTTTCTGGAAACGCCCCGAGGGGATCACGGGACTTATCTTCCTCCTGGCCATTGCGGCGGCGGGCGGTCTGTTGCTCGTTACTTACGGTGCAACACTAGTTGCACTGGCACAGAACACTTTATATCTGGCGGGCATGATCGCTGTATTAGGTGCAGTGGTCTATATGGCACTCGACCCCAAGATGCGAAACCTGATCTTCTATATGTATAAGAGTGTCATGCGTAAAGTGACTGGCATGTTCGTGCAGATCGACCCCATCGGCATCCTTAAAAGTTACGTAGAAGAACTGGAGGGCAACCTGCGCAAGATGAACAAGCAGATCAGCCAGTTGCGCGGGCAAATGCACAAGCTGAAGGAAGTAATCGTGAACAACCAGCGCGATATTTCCAACAACCTGCAACTGGCCAGCAAGGCCAAGGATACCAACAAGCGCAACGTGATGATCCTGAAGAGCCGCCGCGCCGGCCGCCTCAAGGAATCTAATATCCGCCTGGAGGATCTGTACAAAAAAATGGAGGTCCTCTACCGCGTCCTCACCAAGATGTACGAAAACAGCCAGGTACTGGCTGAGGACATCAAGGACCAGGTATCCGTCAAGGAACAGGAACGCAAGGCGATCCACGCCAGCCACGGTGCCATGACCTCGGCGATGAGCGTTATTAACGGTGATCCGGATCAGCGCGCGATGTTCGACATGGCGATGGAAGCCATTACCGATGATGTAGCCAACAAGGTGGGCGAAATGGAGCGCTTCATGGAAATGTCGGCCAATTTCATGGATTCGGTCGACCTCCAGAACGGCGTTTTCGAGGAAGAAGGCATGCAGATGCTGGAAAAGTGGGAAGCCGAGAGTAATAGCCTGCTGCTGGGTGAGGAAAAATCTCACCTACTGCTGCAAGCCCAGAACGACACCGATGTACTGGACCTGGATGCCCCGGTCAAGGAGCGCGTGCGCCAGACCGACCAGCGCAACCAGTACGATTCTTTCTTCGAGTAAGGGCTGATCTTTTTCCATGGACCGGTTTGGGCGTGTCCCCACCTGACGGATGGGGCCGGTCCCTTCCCCGCTCCCTGTCGGTCGGCCCTGCGGGCTCCGCCTCAGCCGGCGGCCGGTCCAGGCACCTCACGCGAATGATAAGGCATGATAGCGTGTTTAAATTTTTACTTCCTGAGAACTAAGTTTTCAAGAACCTTGCGTCATGAAAACTGACTTACGTAACCCGCTATGCGCCCACCACGAAGTAGCCGCGAAGCGAATCATTGATCCTCAGTTCTTAAAAATTTTAGACACGCTCTAAAAACGAAGTACCACGTACTCAAATCTACGTATTACCAACTACGTACTACCTACTATTAAATGGCTCGATTAACCACTTTCAGCAAGCTCCTGATCACCATCCTCATCCTCCTGGTGATCTTCTTCGGCTTCAACTACTTTGTCAACGGCAGCCTGCTCCCCAATCTGGGCGGCGACGGCACCGAGCAAGCCGGTAGCACCGACGGCTCGGGCGGTGGCGGCGGCTTGTTCGGCGGCGGCAAGAAGAGCAGCGGAGATGCCATCCGCGTGGGCGTGGTCACCTGGGGCGGCTACGCCGGCGGGCAGTACTTCAACGAGGGTTTTGCCGCCAATGCCGAGTCACGCTTCAAAAAGGAATACGGCATCGATGTGGAATTCGTCCTCAATGACGACGTGGTTTCTTCACTGGCCGCCTTCAAGAACGGCGACATCGACGTGCACTGGTACACCATCGACGCCTTCCCCACCATTCTTTCCGATCTCAGTGCGTACAATCCCGTTGTGCTGTTCCAGGCCGATTGGTCGCGGGGCGGTGACGCCATCGTGGCTCAGCGGGGCATCAACAACGTGGCCGGCTTGCGCGGTAAGACCGTTGCCGTCGCCGAACTGACGCCCTCGCACTCCTTCCTCCTCTGGCTGCTGGATGCCGGCGGCATGACGGTCAATGACATCGACATCATCCCCCAGGCCAGTGCCATCGATGCCGCCGCAGCCTTCAAGAGCGGTCAGGTGGATGCCGCCGTGGTGTGGTCGCCCGACGACGAGCAGGCCGTGCGTGCCGTGTCCGGCTCCCGTATCCTGGAAAGCACCCGCTCGGCCTCCAACATCATTGCCGACGTATTCTTCGCCAAGCGCGAGTACGTGGAGCAAAACCGCGAAAAACTCCAAAAGCTTTACGAGGGCTGGATGCGCGGTGCCGCCGAGATCAACGCCAGCGACGCTAATAAGCAGAAGGCCGCCCGCATCCTCTCCGCCGGCCTGGCCATCCCCGAGGGAGACGCCCTGGCCGCCATCAACAACGTGCGCCTGGTGACCCACGGCGATAACGTCAATTTCTTCGGCCTCAATCCGTCCTTTAAGGGCGTCACCGGCGAGAGCCTGTACCAGCGCATGGCCAATGAATATTCCGCCCTTAAGTATATCGAGGGAAGCGTGCCTGCCTTCCGGGGCGTCTCTTACCCCCAATTGGTCAACGCCGCTTCCACCAACCTCAGCGGCCCCGAGAACGCTGCCGAGGCCGGCAAGGAATTTGACGCCGTCAATGCCAGCGAAGCCGATAAAAAAGAAGCCATTGCCACCAAGCAGGTCAGCATCAATTTCGCCAGCGGCCAGTCTACTCTCGATGAAAATGCCAAGCGGATCATCGACCGCGACTTCGTGGAAATTGCCCGTGCGTTCGGAAACGCCCGCGTCCGTATTGAAGGCAATACAGATAATACCGGTAGCCGCGCCACCAACGTGGAGCTATCCAAGCGCCGCGCCCAGGCCGTCGCCGGCTACCTCGTCCGTGAGTATTCAATGGATCCCAATCGCTTCATCATCGTCGGCAACGGCCCCGATAACGCCGTGGCCGATAACGGCACCGAGCGCGGCCGCGCTCAGAATCGCCGCACCGATTTTGAATTGGTACGGGAGTAGTAAGGACGCAATACCTTGCATCTCGGATGCCTCCGGCATTCGACCCCCGCGCCTGACAAATGCCTTTGGCATTTGTCAGGCGCGGGGTGTTTTCCGCCATCTTGAGCTGGGCTTTACAAATCAAATCCCTCAAGGGGCGAGATAGATTAACCCAGGGTGTAGCTCTGGGTGAATGGGGGTGTTCTAACTCCCCCCGCTCCCGCGTAGTATATGTTATTTCTGGGATTTCATTCTGGGCTAATTTATGCCGCCCCTTCAGGGCTTAAACCCCGACGGAGTTCGATAGATAGAGCCGCTCTAGATATCTATAGTAGTCACTGGGATACCAAGCCATTGATGAATGAACTTTCATCCCTACAATAACGGACCAAAATGAGGAAAACACCGAGATTCTGATCGACAGAAGGGTAAAACTATGAGCACCCCCGCGTGAGGGGTGGGAGGCGTTGTCTGAACGGAATGCAGGGGCGGAAACGCCCCGAAATGGAGAGAGTGCCGGACGGCCCGGCCCCGGCCTTAGTCGGGGACACGCCCGAAACTATATACCCCACAGCAAAAAGCCCGACTCCACATATGTGGAGCCGGGCTTCATTTTTTAAATTGAAACGCCGCTTACTGGAAACGCAGCGTCACCGTTTCATTAATGCCGCAACCGACATTGATTTTGGCGCCCGCGCTCATGCTACGGGAGAAGGCCTCCTCGCTGGTGGGCATGGAATCGCTGTAGCGACCGATGCGGTTATTCGCGTCACCGGCAACCGAAGAGTCGATGCTTTTAGCGTAGCTGTACTTGTCGATGGCGGCCAGTACGGCGAGGCGCTGGTTCCAGGAATCGCCGCAACCGGCACTCATGCGGCCGTAAATGTCGCCGATCAGAATGTAGGGCTTGCCCCAACTGCGATTGAGCTGCGCGGCACGGTTGGCACTCTCGCGGGCTGAACCGTAGGAGCCGAGTTTACCGGACTGGATGGAGGCGATCTGGTAATAATACTGTGCTTTCTTGTCATCGGTGTCAGCCTGCTCGATAGCTTCGCGGTAACGGGAGATGGCTCCGTTGTAGTCGCCCTCATTGTAGAGTTCGTTGGCGTCGTAGGCGGGATTCATCTGACGGCGCTGAATTTCAAATTCGGCGGCCTTGGTGGCATAGATTTCGTCGTAGCGACGCTTTACGCGCATTACGTCGGCATCGGTGGTGTCACAGCCCTGCTGGACCATCTTCTTGTAGATGTAACCGATGATGTCCAGGCTGTCCCGGTTCTCTTCGAACTTGGGCAGTAAGTTTTCCTTGAAGTAGGCGCAGTCGAAAACTTCGCTCTCGATCTCGGCGATCTTATTGTCTACGTTAGCCATGCCGTCCGTGTAGTACTGGGCGTAAGTGCCTTTCTGGTTGGCTTCGGTGAGGCCCTTGGCCATCAGGTAGATCTCCTGCACGCGCTTTTTGTCCACCTGCTTTTCCTTGAACAGGTAATTAAGCAGTTCGCCGGTAGGTACCAGTACGATGTATTCGGTCTTGTCGCCACCCACTTTCATGGCTTGCTCGGCGGTATTGAGGGCATCGATGGAGTAACCGTTCAGGTAGAACTGATCGAATGCCTTACGACCCAGCAGGTAAGCCTTGTTGTCGGGATAGCACTCCATTTCCTCGTTGTAAAGGTCGATGATGCGCTGGGCGTACTCCTTCTTCTTGGCGGCATCTTCCGTCTTGTCGCGCATGGCCCGGTAGAACATTTGTCCGTCGCGGTAGTGGAAAGGACGCTGGCCGTCGGCCGCCGGAGCGATGTCGTAAGCGATTTTCCAGTTGTCGAAAGCGATTTTGAAATCCGCGTCGCCCATTGCTTTGAGGTCTTCGGCGGTCTTGCCTTTAACGTAGCCGCGATAGTTGACGTGGGCGTTCTCGGCCTTGTCTTTCTTAGGCGATTTATTCCACGTTTTCTCCGGACACTGGGCCGATAGCTGCGTTGCGCTAAAGGACAACAGCAAGGTTAGAAGAAGGAAAAATTTATTGATTGGTTGCATGGTTTAGTTGAATTTGCGTTTAAAGAACCAGGTGTTGTCGTTGAGCGAAACACCCAGCGTGAATTTAACGTAAGTCTCGTCGATGACGTTGGGCACGCCAAACTTACCGACTTCAAAAGACAGGTCCACGAAAGAGATCTGCCCACGAGGAAGTACCAACGGAAGACCGAAACCAAAGGAGCCGGCGATGATTCGCGCTTGCTCCCCGTTGAGCTGCCGAGGGTCGGTTTCCGAGCGGAAACCTAAACGATATCGCACCCTTTTGAAGTACGAATTATAAGAGTTGATATTCGGAATATACTGCATTCCGACGGCAAAACGGCGTGAATCCACCAGCCGGTCGGGCTGCGCATCGTTGCGGTAGTTGGAATAGGCAGCCATACCATACTCCGCGCCGATGAAGAGACGATTGACGTCATCGAAAGCCAATCCAAAATTGATTTCGGTGGGCAGCGTGAGGTCGCCCTGCTCTTCGGTGACGTTCTCGATCGTATCACGGATACTTACGGATTGCCGTAGCGAAACCCGCTGAACCAGCCGGTCGGATTCGGTAACCAGCCGGGTCTGAAAACGACCGTTCACACCTGCGATCAGGCGCTTACCGTTCGGCTTTCCGTCGGCTGCCTTGAAGTTGTACGTATACTGCGCCCCATAACCGAGGCCCAGTCCGCTAATGGTATAGGACTCAGAAAACTGCGTTGAAAGCGAATTTTGTAATGAGTCGAATTCCACCACGCGGGTATTCGTTATTTGCCCGAAATTGTAATCGACGTTCAGACCCACGCTCAAGTTCTTATAGCGGTAGCCATTCGACCAGCTCACGCGGTAAGCACCGCCGTTACCCTTGAGCAGGTTAGAGGCTACGCCGGTTTCATCGGTAAATTCTTCCAGTTCCAAGTCGTAGCCGACCAGCGAAGTCGGCTGCAAACTGAAGGCCATGCCGGCATTCCAGTTATTAGATTTACGATCCAGAGCGCGGTTGAGTGCATTGCGCAGCGAGAAGCCGAGCGCGAGGTAGCGTATATTTCCGCTCCAGACATCCACCTTGTTTCCCCGTGAGTCTTCCAGTTGATCGTACTTGGCGTAAAGTCCCAGCTCGAAAGAAGTGGTTTGCAGTGCTGCCAGCGAGGCGGGATTCAGGATGTTAAGGTGATAAGGATCCTGGTAAGTCGCCTGGATACTGCCCATGGCTACTTGCGCGGCAAAGGGGGCATCAAGCGGGTCGCCCAATCCAAAACGTGACAGCGGGGAATTGTTTTTGGGACGGATTTGCAAGAAATCGTTGGTTTGGGCCAGGCCCGCTGCGGCTCCCGCACACACGAGAAGTAAGAGTAGTAGGTTACGCAAAATGATGCTCATGGTTGTAGTTCAAAATTTCATTCAGTCCGTCCAGAACCAGATTGGGGAGCGTAAATAGCTCCGTTTCCGGCAGACTTGCCAGTAGCGGCGCGTCCCCGCCGGTCAGAACGAGGGTCAAAGGACCGAATTTTTGCCGCAATCGTGCGTACAATCCTTCAATTTCCAGCTGTAAACCGAAAATACTTCCGCTCCGCAGTGCTCCTTCGGTGCTCGTTCCGAGCAGATCGGGCAGCGTACCACTAGCTTCCACCAGTGGCAAGCGCGCTGTTCCTTCGTGCATGGCCCGCAGCCGCATTTGCAGCCCCGGACTAATATTTCCGCCGATAAAGCGGCCGTCGGCCGTCAGCAGGTCCATTGTCACACAGGTTCCGGCGTCTACTACCAGGCACGCTTGGCCAGGGTAGTGAGCCAGCGCGCCCGCCAGAGCCGCCAGGCGATCCTTACCCAGGGTAGCGGGCGAGGTATAGTCGTTTTGGAACGGCAGCGGCGTCGTTTCGGTCAGCTCCAGCACCAAGCCGGGCACCAGGCGTCGCAGTTGCAGCAGCCGGGCGGGCGGGGCCGTCGCCCCTACCGTTGAATAGATGAAATTTTGAACCGGATGGTTGGTCAACGTCTCCACCAGTGTCGTCCACGTGGCGGGTTCCACCGCAAAGGTGTGCAGGTCCTCCAGCCGCCCGCCGCTAAAGCGGGCTAGTTTTACGCGGCTATTGCCGATATCAAGCGTTGCATTGGTCATCACGTCCTTATAGACGTATATCGGCGGCAAACGGCTCTTAGCAGCTTGTTAAAATTTTGATCTTCTTCCGATGGGAAGAAGATATTTTAGGTGGGTAGCCCATCCGTCGCTAGTCGGATTCCAGTAAACTGCCACCGCTTATCGGCGTGAAAGAAATTGCGGTAGGTGGGGCGGATGTGCGAGACCGGCGTGGCGCAGGATCCGCCGCGCAGCACCATTTGGTTGATCATGAACTTGCCATTGTACTCCCCCAACGCACCCTCGGGGCGGGGGTAGCGGGGGTAGGGGAGGTAGGCGGAATTCGTCCACTCCCAGACGTGGCCGAGCAGCTGATAATCCCGGCTATCCTCGCGGGGGAGGGGGGCAAAAGCCTTGTTATCTACCCAGTTTCCACGGGGGTCCGGTTTGGCTGCATACTGATAGCAAGCCACTTCCCATTCGGCCTCGGTAGGTAGTCGGAAGCCGGCCCAGCGGGCATAGGCGTCGGCCTCGTACCAGCTGATGTGTGTTACGGGCGCGGCCTCGTCCAGCGGACGCAGACCGGCCAGGGTATAGTACAGCCACTCGTCCTCCTGACGGTGCCAGTACAGGGGAGCCGTTACCCCGGACGACCGAATCCACTCGATACCCTCCATTTGCCAGTGCTCGAACTGGTGATAGCCGCCGTCTTCAATGAAGGCCCGGTATTCTCCGTTTGTGATCAGGCGGTCCGCCAGACTGAAGTTTTCCAGGTAGGTTTTGTGTACGCTCCGTTCGTTATCCCAGTGAAAGTCATTTCCTTGGTAGCCAATATCATACACTCCCTCCGCCACGGACAGCCAGCCTAGTTTGGACACCGGCCTGACCGCCGGAGCAGATTGCTCACGATAGACCGGATAGAGCGGATTAGTGCCCAGGATGTACTTGATATCGGTTACCAGCAACTCCTGGTGCTGCTGCTCGTGGTGCAGGCCCAGCACGATCAGGTCATGTAATTCCTTGCTCAGTCCGGCTTTGATAAATCCCTGCATGGCGTCGTCCACGGTCTTGCGGTAGTCGAGGATGTCCTGTACGCTGGGTCGGGTCATGTTTCCCCTTAGCGAGCGCGAGATGCGGGGTCCCTGGCTTTCGTAGTAGGAGTTGAAGAACCAGTTCATGCGCTCGTCGTGGGTCTCATAACCGGCTTGATGGGGCAGCAGCACGAAATTCTCAAAAAACCAGGTGACGTGGCCCAAGTGCCACTTTGGCGGACTGACGTCACCAATGGGTTGCGGCACGTAATCTTCGGGGATAAGCGGTGCGCACAGGCTAACGGTCTGACGGCGTACGTCCTGATAATGACGGAGTAGGTCAGCCACTAATGAGTTGGCGGGCTTAGCAAGGGTGGGGGCGGGGGACGACATGGGACAAAAGGCTTTGTTAGGAAAGGAAAAACGCGGCCTGGATGTTGCCATTTCGCCGAGATCGGGGCGTAAAAAAAGCAGCATTGCCGGAGTACGGCAATGCTGCTATTTAAAATCGTTGAAGGTTCGCTCTGAAAATCAACTCGGGTATATGTAGGGTAGACACTCCTGACTTTCGATTCGTGGCCTGGGAGAAGAAATTTTTTCAATTATTTTTTCTTTCGATCAAAAATCACCCATTAATCGTACCTCCGACCTCACAAAAAAGGGACATCCGTCGAATAAGACGGTTCTCGGACCCGTGTTCTCTCCCATCCCGCTACCTTTGCGTAATGCAAATCATGACCGCCATTCTATCGGGCTACTTTCTGGCTTGCCTGGCCACCACCTTACCGGGCATGCTCAACATGACTTCCGTAGCTGTCAGCTTGGAACATGGCCGGCGGGCCGGTCGGCAGTTTGCTATCGGTACCGCCGTTACTTTCGGATTGCAGGCCGCTGTGGCACTTGTTTTTGCCGATTATCTGAGTGAGAACCCCGCACTGATCGAGGGCCTGAAAAAAGCGGCCATCGGTATTTTCCTGCTACTGGCCGTTTACTTTTTCGTTAAAGCCCGGCGCGGCGGAGTGGCGAAAGCCCGGACCACCAAACCCGGTCAGATGTATGGTTTCGGCATCCTGTTAGCGGGTATGAATGCGCTCACCATCCCGTTCTTTTTTGCAATGGCCACGTGGCTACAATCGGAAGGCTACCTGATTATCACGCCCTTCATTATCCTCAGTTTTTCTTGCGCGGTCTTCTTTGGATCGTTAACAGTATTCCTGTTCTACGGCTACTCGGCAACTTACGTGGAAAAGCGAGCTGCCTTCATTACCCGAAATATCAACTATATACTCTGTGGGCTTTTCGTCATACTGGCTACTATCCAGGTAATCGGAATGTTTGCCTAAGAGCGTGTCTAAATTTTTACTTCCTGATAACCAAGCATTTAAAAACCTGGCGTCATAAAAACGTAACTTACGTAACCCGCTATGCGCGCACCACGAAGTAGCCGCGAAGCGAATTTTTTATCTAGCCGGAACCTTAACCACGAAGTAGCCGCGAAGCGAATCATTGATCCTCAGTGCTTAAAAACTTAGATACGCTCTAAGAAAAAGAAAGGGCCGACTAATAGTCGGCCCTTCCAAGAAAAACACCTAAAACCCATATTCTTATTACTAATTGGATTGGCTACGGTTAGCGAACTTTAACTAAGAGCGTGTCTAAATTTTTACTTCCCGAGAACCAAGCATTTAAGAGCCGGGCGTCGTAAAAACTGACTTACGTAACCCGCTATGCGCGCAAGTTTTCATCTAGCCGGAACCTTAACCACGAAGTAGCCGCGAAGCGAATTATTGATCCTCAGTTCTTAAAAATTTTTAGACAAGCTCTTAACCGATTGCCAATTCCAGATTTTTTTATACGATACGACTTTTAGACGATGCTTCCTTTGTCGAGTCACACAACTAGGTACGCTGCTCAACACCTTTTTGGATTGAATAGCTACGAACTTTAGTTAAGTCGTTGATTTTTAACAATTTGTGTAGTATTTTTGATCGCTTTTATTTCACGATACGCTATTTTTTCTACTTATGGTAACTATTTCCGAACTCGACCGGCTCCTTGATCACGTTTGGCGGCAACTTACCCGCGCCCTGCACGATCGACATTCCCCTTACCGCCTGCCCACGCTGGCTACCATCGATTCCGCCGGCGCGCCGGCCCAGCGAATGGTCGTACTTCGCTCCGCCGACCGCCTGACCTCGGAGTTGGGCTGTTACACGGATTTTCGATCCGCCAAAGTCCATCAACTATCAGCCGATCCCCGTGCTTCCCTACTGTTTTGGGATAAAAAAAACTCGCTTCAGGTCCGCGCTACCGGTATGATTCACCTAGCTGACCGCGAGAAAGCTGACCGACTATTCGAACAGCTTTCCAAAAACAGCCGTACTACCTATGCCACTCGTACTGCTCCCGGCACCCCCCAAAGCGAGCCGACTGATGACCTGCCGCCCGACTGGGAAGACTTTGATCTACAGGAAACCGACTTCGCCCGCACCAATTTTCAGCCGCTGCTGCTAACCGTTAATGAACTTGATGTGCTACAACTGGGCCGGCCCAGCCACTTGCGTGCTAAATTTACCCGTACTAATAAGGATTGGCAGAGCAGTTGGGTGACCCCTTAGTACCGTCGGGCCTCGCGCAGCCGCTTGTTCGTCAGCCGGTCCACCATGCGCTTCGGCATCAGGCGTACCAGGTTGATCAGCCATTTCTTTTTCATTACCATGGCGTAGGGTGCCGGTTTATCATCCGTCAGTGCTTTGACGACGGCTTGGGCTACCTCACTAGCGGGCAGGGCATCCGCTTCGGCGTTTCTAATGTATTCGCCCATATTGGCCAGGATCGGCTCGTAGCGCGTGCCGTCATAATGCCCCTTGCGGCTGGTTGCTTTCTGCCAGATCGGCGTCTTGACCGGCCCAGGAGCCACACTGATCACGTCGATCCCGAATTCCAGTAGTTCGCGGCGCAAGCCATCGGTCAGGCTCTCCACGGCAAATTTACTGGCGGAATAGATGGCGGTGAAGGGCGAGGTAATGATTCCAGATACCGAACTGATGTTAACGATACGAACCCGATCCGCCCCCGCCGCACGGGCAGCGTGCAACTGCGGCAGACAAGCCTGGGTCATGCCCAATAGGCCGAATACGTTTACCTCGAATTGCCGCCGGTATTCTTCCTCTTTAAGTAGTTCGAGTGGACCGGAAAGGGCAATTCCGGCATTATTGACCAAGGCCGTCAGTTGCCGCCCGTCGGATTCGATGCGGCCTACTTCCGCCTCCCGCGCTGCTGCGTCGGTAACGTCAAATACCAATCCCGTGAATCGTTCGGGGTAGGCTAGGGATAGATTCTCCGCATCGGCGGCCTTGCGGACACTGCCGTATACGTGGTCAAAATCCTTGTCCGCCAGTAACCGCTGGGCGATGGCTAGCCCGATACCGGACGAGACGCCGGTAATGAGTACGCATTTTTCCATGGCCCGAAGATAGCAATGCCGGCCTTAAAGCCGTCCGCGCCGCCGTCCGGCCAGGTCATTGTATTCCACTACGATCTGATAAAGATCCCGGTACTTATAGCCTGATTTACCAAGTTTACCGGAAAAATCGTCGATTTCCTGCCCTTCGAACAGCTTGCGAATCTGGCGTTTGAAACCACCCCGGCGTACCGGTTCCACCTCCCCGCGCCGAAACTGCAACCAGTACTGCTCCACGGCCGGGATCACGCCCAGCATTCGGCCGTCCACCCAGCGCTCGTTGGTGGGCGGGGCCTGAAATAAGCTCAGATAGCGGCCCAGATGCATTACTTCCAGGTACAGCCACCGGTCTTCGTGAAAGCGGCTGATGTAATTGTAGCTCCGGCCATTTTCAGTAAAAGAGAAACCCTTCACCAGGGCTGGATGAATTTGGTAAATATCTCCGAAGTCGTTCACGAATTCCACCACGATCCGCTGTGGCTCGTAGCGGATAACGTTGATGTAACCCGTGAGGTGAAAATCGTTTTTGGTTACCAAATATCCCTGATAGCTCCGGGCCTGAACCAGGAAAACACTACCGATAATCAGTGAAAGGGCTAATATCGCTTTCATGAACGCTTGGTTTTAATGCCGCAACCGATCGCCTTCACCTGGGCGGGATCGACTTTTTCGCCGGCTTCCAGGGCACGAATAGCTTTCTCCACATAGTTGACCGTTACTGCCGCCGCATCGTCGTGGTTGTCGTCGATCGCACCGTGGTAACGCAATACGCGGTCGGCATCCAGCAGGTAAATTTCGGGCGTTTTGCTCGCGCCGTACTGCGGGTATACCCGCTGCTCCTCATCCATTAGATAAGGGAACGTAAATCCGGCATCGGCGGACCGCTTTATCATCTCTTCCATGCTATCGCCCGCTTTGACACTCGGATCGTTAGGTTGGATGGCTACTAACGGGTACCCCATTGCCTCGGCCGCCTTGTCCAGGGCCACCAGCCGCTCCTCGTACGCTTTGGCGTAGGGGCAGGTGTTGCAGGTGAAGGTCACTACGTAGCCCCTGGGCGCGCTACCGTCAGCCAGTTTTATGCCGGCAAGCGAGACGGTGGCACCATCTACATTAGTTAGTGAAAAATCAGGGGCTGTATCGCCGATTGCCAGTCCCTGCGGCTGTTCGTCTTCCAAGGCTACCGTTCCTTGCGCAGCTGAGGCAGGGGTAGCGTTTTGGCTGGAATCGTCGATATCGGTGTCCCCACAGGCGGTCAGGGTCAGTAATACGGGGAGAAGTAGGAGGTAGAACAATCGATTCATCAGGAGTCGTATTTGGCAGGTCAAGATACGACCTAACTTCCTGATTCACCAAATGTTTCGGTCAGTTTGTCGGACCGGCTCCTTTGCTTACTCTTCCGCCACTACCCGTAAACGTACCGTTTCGATACGGGTATTACTCACGTTTACGAACTCGAACAGGTAGTTACCGATCTGAAATTCTTCGCCGGCCTCGGGGATGTTCTCCGTGGTACTAATGATGTAACCGGAAAGGGTTTGGTACTCGCCCTCGGGGAATTCCAGTCCGTAACGATCGGTCAGGTGGCTGATTTCCAGGCGTCCGCTGAAGAGATAGGTCTTGCCTTCTTCCTCCACGATGTCGATGTACTCGGAATCATCGTACTCATCCTCGATCTCGCCGAAGATCTCTTCCAGGATGTCTTCCAGGGTAATGATACCGGAAACCTCCCCAAACTCATTCACTACGCAGGCAATACTGAAGCGATCGCCAACGGCCTTGTCCAGCATATCCGGCAGGCGAGTGACCTCGGGGATAAAGCGAAGTTCCAGGATACAATCGCGGATGGATTCCGGGTACTCCAGTAACTGCTGGTGGTGGACGTAACCGAGGACTTTGTCGATATCTCCGTCGATCACCACGATGCGGGAGAGGTGCGTCTCCAGAAACAGGGCTTCCAAATCCTCGATGGAGGCGTTTACGTCGATGCTTTCTACTTCGTTGCGGGGGACCATGCAATCGCGCACCCGTTGCTCGTGCAGGTTCAGGGCCTTACCGAAGAGTTCTTTGTCGATCACGTTCTCTTCCTCGCCGGTGCCGCCGCTCTCGTTGATGAAGTTTTCCAGATCGAGGCGGGTCAGTACGGTTTCTAGTTGTTCGCGGGGCTGCGAGAAGACCAGCCGCAACAGGTAGTCGCTGGCCTTGGTCATGACCCAGGAAACGGGGAATAGGATCACCTGTAGCCAACGTAGGGGCGCGGCCAGGAAATAAAGCGCATTATCGGCAAAGAGGCGGAAAAGCGTTTTGGGTAAATATTCTCCGAACACCAGCACGATGATCGTGATCAGTAGCGTATTGATGAAAAGTACGGGCAGGTCGCTTTCCAGCCCCGTAGTTGCGATGACAACCGGCTCCAGTACTCGGGTAATAAGGTAGGTAAAGGCTACCAGGGCAATGTTGTTACCTACCAGCATGGTACTCAAAAAGGCCGATGGCCGGTCAAAAAAATTGGCCAGGATCAGGCCGCGGTAGGTGCCGCGCTTTTTCTTTAATTCCACGCGCAGCTTGTTAGCCGACACGTAGGCGATCTCCGATCCCGAGAAGAGGGCGGACAAGAGGAGAAAAGAAATAATACCAATCCAGAGCATGGCGCAAAGGTAACGATAAGCGTCGAAGCGGTCCCGAATATAATCCGGCTATTCCGGCCGGTCTACCGGGATCCGTCCTTCGACGGAAAGTACCCTGGCATTGGAAAAATCCTGGTCGGCCTCGAACCCGTAGCCGTAGATGATTGATTCCGGGCGGGTGATGACGACGAATTTTTTGGTGTAAATTTTCTCCCTGACCTCGTCCCAGATCAATTCTTCGGTCTCCAATTTCTCACCCTCATTACCGCGCCAGACCACGCTATCTCGGACAACCACCTCGTTCTGCCGCTCGCGGTATACCCCCCACTTGGCTTCGAGAGTGCTGGTGGTGTCTTGTTGAGGTCCGAAAAAAGTGACGAACAAGCCCAGTGGAAATTCCTGGCGGGGGTCGAGTTTATCCAGGTGATTGAATAAAATAGGTCCCTGAATAGTCACCCTAATCTGCGCGGAATCGCTGTAAATCATCCGAATGCTGTCGGCAATTTCTATGCTGGGGTCCATCTTTCGCTCCAGAGCGGCAATATCCGCCGGGTCGTTCTCGCAGGACGAGAAAATAATCAGTAAGGGAAGCAGGAAAAGAGGAAGCCGTGGTCGCATGATGCAAAGGTAGGCCGGGATGGGGGAGGGAGGCGTTAAGGGAAGGTGAATTGACGTACGATGTCAGATGTAGACCCATCACGCCGCTCAGGTCGAGGACCTCCCGGTCCGAGCCGGGCGGCGCAGCCGACCGGTTGTGGTGCGGGCAGGCGGAACGGATAACGTCTCGGACGTTGACGTCCTCGACCTGAGCGGCGTGTGCGCGTGAGGTGCCTGGAGGGGCGTTAGCGCACGCAGTGCCGAGCGAATAGCGAAGCCCGGAAGGGACCGACCCTGGCGTAGCCGGGGGCACGCCCTTTGCAGTACGGTAGTAAATAAAGCTTAGTTGTAGCAAAATCATCCCGCCTGAATAGGCATCGAATATTACCACTACGTACCAAATACTGTGTACGACGTACTAATTCACCTCCGGGATAAACCGCATATTATAGTTGTACACATACATCAGCAGGAGCATAAAGAGAAAGAAGCCGATAATAGCGAAGAGGAGAACGTAGCCTTTGGTGCCGGCATTTTTTACTTCGGACATGGTTGGTTGTTTTTCGGGTGTAAAAGTATAACAAACGGGGGGAAGGAATGGTGTGTTCCCGCCCCCCGTTCGTGACTCTACCGTGATGAGTGGAGCGATTAGTTATTGCACTCGATGGAGGCGCGGTCGTCCTTTACGTCGGCCATGGCGCGTAGGGCGGGTAGCATGGTTTGCGTAACCTGGCCGCGGGCGGTAGCGTTCATTTGACCGCGTACGGCAGGCATATTGGAGGCCGGAGCGGTTCCGGGAGCGGAGAGTGGCTGTACGATGAATACGCCGGTTTCGCCAGTGACGGGCGATGACAGGCTGCCGGAAGCGGTGCGGAACATGGCGGCCAGGGTGGCGGGTTCGTTGCCCAATTTGGGAACGGTGGCCTGGCTGAGCGCTACGTTGGTCACCGTATCCAGGGCAACACCGAATTGCGCCGCGAGTGCACGCAGGTCGTTGGTCTTGATCTGTCCCTTGATGAGTTCGGCCTTTTTGCGGTTAACCACGGCGGGCATGATCTCGTCGCGGGCAACGTCTACGGGCGGTACCCCGGAGGGGATGATGGTGCGTAGACCGGCGATGACGTACTTGGTAACGTTGTAATTGACGGGGTCGGAGTAGGTGTAGACATTAGGGTCCACTTCACCGGCGTCGAGGGCAAAACCGGCGCAAACGACGTTGCGGGTCTCCTGATCGCTACCCAGCCCATTGATGGAATAAGCCGTGGCACTCAGTGGTGCGGTGGTCTGCATCCGCAGGCCGGGCATATCGGCGATGGCGGCGCGCAGCTCGGCGAGGGTGCGGTTGTTGACCACCACTTGCTCGGCGCGGCCCAGGACTTCATCCTCGGTTTGCTTGCTGGGTACGATGGGATCGACCACGTAAGCCACCTTCACGAACGAAGAGCGCGAAGCCGAACGCTTAAGGACTTCGATGACGTGGTAACCGAACTGGGTCTTCACCTTATATAGCGGTCCTACCTCGCCGGTGCGGAAGAGGACGGCGTCGAATTCCGGTACGAATTGGCCGGGGGTAACGGCCTCGTAGAGACCACCCTTATCTTTGCTGCCGGGATCCTGGCTGAACTGAGCGGCCAGGGCACCGAAATCGCCGCCGCTGTTGATGACGGCGATCAGACTGTCGGCGCGTTGGCCGGCGGCCTCGATTTGCGCGGGCGTATTCGCCGAAAGCAGGATGTGGCGCGTGTCGGCCGAGTCCGGCATAGTAGTGCGGTCGCGTAATTTGACCACTTTGAAGGCATTCCCCTCGCGGTATGGGCCGTAGGTGCCGCCAATCGCAAGGTTGTCGAGCGTATCGGCAATGATCTCGCTCAGGCGATCCTTGGGCACGAAGGTTCCGTTAAAGCTGCCGCCGTTACCGAGGGCAAAAGATGAATCACGGTCGGCGGCCGAGGCGGCGAACTGACCGGCCATGGTGACCATTTTGCTACGGATACCGGACGAATCCTCGCGGGTAGGCACTACGTCAAAAGCGACGTACTCCATTTCGCGGGTCTCCACATCGTTGCGGTAACGCTTCTTATTTTCGTCGAGGTAGGCTTTCAGGTCGTCGTCGCTCACGCTCACGTCGCTATCGGCGATATCGGCGTAGGGAATACGCAAGAAAATGGCACTGATGCGGTTAGCCTGCTGGTCGGCGGCGTCCTGAGCCATCCAACTGGGGGTGTACATTCCTTTACTGACCAGGGCGGTCAGTTTTTCCTGCAGGCGCTGGGCCACGATCTCACGGCGCTGGTGTTTCCAGATCTGCGCGAAATTGGGGGCTAACCGACCTTCCGCGATCGCGGCGGTCACGCCATTGTTGTCGATCAGATCCTGAAAGTAAGCCAGTTGCTGACGATCGACCACGCCGGGCTGGGCGGGGTTCTGGAAATTCCGCTGGATCACGGGGCTGGGGTTGGCACCGAACTCGAGGTCGGTGATCTCCTCGCCGCTGACGCGAATACCGTTGGTTTCCGCTTCAGATTCCAGCAGCCGCTCGGCGATCATGAATTGCCAGAGGCTTTCACGATTTTGCAGCGTGTTACCGGCACCGCTAAAACGGGCGGCGTAGGTGCGGTCGAAATCGTTGCGGTCGATGGCCATGCCGTCGATCTCGCCCATTCTGAGGATGGCGTTCGTGGCGCCGCCGGCACCACCGGCGGGGTCGAAGCCCGTAAAGATGAAAAGGCCGATGCCCAGTGCGATCACGATGATCACCAGGGTGTAGTTGTCTCTGATTTTACCAATCAATGCCATGGTTCCAAGATTATTACTCAAGCGATAAAACCGCCGAAAATACCGCCCGGGGCGGCTCATAGGTAGTGAAAATGCCCGGCGGATCGTCCGCGCTGCGTGCTTCCCGGTGGGCCGGGTTTGCGAAGGCGGCGCAAAGATAAGTATTTTGCCGAAGTGATTGAATGTTTTACGAGCCGTGGTATCAATTGGTGCGTAGCGGCCCATCAAAATGTCCGGTTAACCCTGATGCCATTGGGGGTTAGCCGGTAGTTACCGGTTCGTAAATCACGGGCGATATAGGATATCGACCGCTACCGGGTCCGGGAAAAGACCTTACCTTTGGTTCGACTTTTATTCCACCTATGGCGACACGTAAGGAAAAATTAATGATCAGCGGCCTGCGTACCGTGCTGAACGGCACGGCGCGACTATCGCATAAACGAGCCGGCCGACTGGCCTACCGTCTATTGGCCCAGCCCCGCCGACACGCGCTGGACGAGCCGACCACTCAGCTACTGGATTCCGCCCGGCAGAAAATGCTGCGTGTCGACGGTATCGACATCGCTACCTACTACTGGCCCGGCACCACTGGACGAACGGCTCTGCTGCTGCATGGTTGGGAAAGCTGTACCGGTCGCTGGCGGGAGCAAACCCTGGCCCTTATGGCGGCGGGCTATCATATTTTTGCTTTCGATGCGCCCGCCCACGGCCGCTCCGGAGGCACTCAGTTTACGGTGGTCCATTACGCCCGTACCCTCAATGCCTACCTGACGCAGTTGAAAGAGGTACCCAGCCACTGGATCGGACACTCGGCCGGAGGCATGGCGGCCATTTATTACCTCACCAAGTACGACCGCCCCTTACTGCCCCAGCAAATGGTCCTGCTCGGCGTACCGGCCCATGTCAATGATTTTGTCGATGCCTTCTGCTCGGTCCTCGGTTTCAACAAACGGGTCCGCAGCGGCCTCGATAAAGAGTTCCAGCGCCGTCTCGATTTTCCCATCCACGAACTGGATTTCGTCGCTTACCTCGATAAGATCGATGTCCCCGGCCTGCTGGTCCACGACCGGCAGGACGAGGTGGGCCCCTACGAGGGTGCGCGCCGCTTGCACAAGACCTGGACGGACAGCGAGCTGTTCACCACCGAGGGCCTGGGCCACAGCCTGCCGGGGCCGGAGGTAGTGGCGGAGGTAATGCGGTATTTAGTGCAAACTACGTAAGCGAATGTACGGTGCCTAATGGATGATTTTTGATGGGAGATGTTTTGCTCGTGCAACTCATGATGGGGAGTGCCACGTATTTACATCAGGGCGTGTCCCGGCCTGACGGCCGCGTCGGTCCCTTACCGGCTCCCTGTTCGGTCGGTGCTCCGCACTGCTCGCTAGCACTCGCCCCGTCCAGGCACCTCACGCATTGAAAGACGGGATGATAGGATCCATTGCCGGATTTTCGAGTAAAAACACGACATTGGGGACCGCAAATCCTCTGCCATGCCCACTGACTACCTCATTATCGGAGCCGGCTCCGCCGGCTGCGTACTTGCTAACCGATTAACCGCCGACGGCACCTCCACCGTACTCCTGCTGGAAGCGGGGCAACGCGACGGCCACCAAAATATCAGGACCCCGGCCGGATTCCCCAAGCTCTTTAAATCCGAGCACGATTACGGCTACCACACCGTTCCGCAGCCTACCATGAATGATCGGGAGCTATACCTGCCGCGCGGCAAAGTGCTGGGCGGTAGTAGTAGCACCAACGCCATGATCTATATCCGGGGCAACCGGCAGGATTACGACGAGTGGAGCGCGTTGGGTAACCGGGGTTGGTCGTATGAGGAGGTACTGCCCTACTTCAAGCGGGCGGAGAACCAGGCCGTGATCAAGGATGACGTCTACCACGGCACCGGTGGGCCGCTGCACGTTACCTCGCGGTCTTACACCAATGAGCTATCCGACGTCTTCGTGGCAGCGGGGGAAGAGCTGGGCTTCGAGCGCAACGACGATTTTAACGGCGAGCGGCAGGAGGGATTCGGCCGCTACCAGGTCACTCATTATAAGGGTGAACGTTGGAGTGCCGCCCGCGCCTACCTGCAACCGGCTCTGCAACGCACCAACCTACAAGTAGAAACCGGGGCAACCGTTGAGCGCATCCTGATCGAAGACGGCCGCGCCGTGGGTGTGGTCTATCACCAAAACGGCCGCAGCCACGAGGCTCGTGCGGGTCGCGAAGTGCTGCTCTGCGCCGGCGCCTACAACTCTCCCCACCTACTCCAGCTTTCCGGCATCGGCGAGGGCGAGGAATTGAAGAGGCTCGGCATCCCCGTGGTCCGGCACCTGCCGGGGGTGGGCCGCAATTTACAGGATCACCTCGTCTACTTCAATATGTACGATACGGATTACGCTCATACCCTGGACGCGGCCGAACGCTTCCCCGCCATCCTGAAGAACCTCTACCAGTATTTGGTACATAAAACCGGCCCCTTCAGCAGCAACCTGGGAGAATCGGGTGCCTTCGTGCGTTCCTCGCCCGACCAACCGGCAGTGGATACCCAATACCACTTCGCGCCCAACTACTTCGTCAACCACGGCTTCGATAATCCAGCCAAGGGTAACGGCTATTCCATCGGCGGCAAGGTGCTTAACCCCACCAGCACCGGTACCGTCCGCCTCGCTTCCGCTGATTTCCGTACAGCCCCGGCCATCGACCACAACTACCTGAGTACCGACGACGACCTGCGCCGCTCGATTTGGGGCTTCAAACTGGGCCAACGGTTGGGCCGGACCGAAGCCTTCCGCCCCTACCGCTCCGGCCGGCACCTGCCTGCCGCCCCGCTTGAAGACGCCGCCGCCATCGAGGATTTCATCCGCGCCACCGGCCAAACGCTTTACCACCCCGCCTGCACTTGCCGCATGGGCCACGATGACCAGGCCGTGGTAGACGACCGCCTGCGTGTACACGGCGTCGCCGGCCTGCGGGTGGTGGATGCCTCCGTAATGCCCAACGTAACGAGGGGTAATACCAACGCGCCGACGATCATGATCGCGGAAAGAGTGATAGATTGGCTACTGGATGACACACATTAAGATTTTCACCTATAAGTTAAAACCGCAATTAAGCGGAACCCCAACAATGTGTTTGCGTACACTTGCGCGACCTTGCACCGTTAGTCCCTCCAATAGCACATTTCCATGAATAATCGTACGGTAGTCTTCCCCCGCCTTTTCCTCCTATTTTTCGGCCTGCTGCTCGGCTTTGCGCCCGCGCTACCCGCGCAGTGCCTGCAGGGCGACTGCAAAGTGGGTCAGGGTACCCTGGTCTACCCCAGCGGCGACCGTTACCGGGGGGAATTCCGGGGCGGCCTGGCCGAGGGGGAAGGGATGCTATTCCGCACTGACGGCAGCCGCTACGTGGGGCAGTTCCGCGAGGGCGATCCGCAGGGAAAGGGAATTTTGATCAACGCCACCGGCGACCGGCAGCCCGGTATCTGGGACCGGGGAAATCTGGTGGCCGACCTGCCTGAATCGACTACCGGCCGCGATATACTGACCGCCCGCGGCGGCACCGAACCCAGGACGGGCTGCGTCTCCGGCGATTGCGATAGCGGCCGGGGTGTCTACGTGATGAGTGACGGAGCGGTCTATGCCGGCCAGTTTGCCGCAGGCGAAATCAGCGGCGACGGCGTCTGCTACTACCCCGACGGCAGCAAGTACCGGGGCGAGTGGCGGCACCGCCTGCCCCACGGCCGGGGCACCAAAACCCTGCTGGACGGTCGTGACCAGACCGGCCAGTGGCGCTACGGCATCTACCAATTGGCCACGGGTGACGGCCGCCGGACCGTGCTGCCGGGTACCTCGCCCGCCCAGGAACTGAACACCTCCGTTGCCCCGCAGACCGGCTGTCTGGACGGTAACTGCCACGATGGACTCGGCTTTTTTACCTACCCCGACGGCAGCAGCTACCGGGGGCATTTTCGCAGCGGCTTGCCCGGTGGGGTGGGGGTATTCCGCTATGCGAACGGCGATTACTACCAGGGCAATTTTGCCGGCGGCCTCCAGCACGGTTCGGGTACACTGGTGCATGCCGACCAATCGAAAGCCGCCCTGAGCGGCCGCTGGGAGAAGGGAGAATTTTATCCCCAGGGCCGCGAAAGCGGCTGCCTGAGCCGGGATTGTACCGACGGAAACGGCACCTACGTTTATCCCTCCGGAGACCGCTACGTGGGTGGATTCCGCAATGCACTAATGGACGGGCGCGGAACGATCACCTATAAGGACGGCAGTTCGTACGAAGGCCAGTTCCTGGCGGGCAAATTTCACGGCCTGGGTGTCTACCGCACCCCCGACGGACGACTCTACGACGGTGAGTGGGCGGACAATAATTTCGTGGCACCGCGCTCCCTGCAGCCAGCCTACACGCCGCCGCCCGCGGCCGCCACCCGCGCCGGCGGAAAGGTATATGCGCTCATCGTGGGCGTATCCACCTATTCGCATATGCCGGTGCTGCGTTTTCCCGATGACGACGCCTATCGCATCTACGGCTTCCTGAAAAGTCCCGAGGGCGGGGCCGTACCGGACGAGCGCCTTAAGATACTGATCGACGAAGACGCCACCCGCGCTAACATCCTGAGTGAATTGCGCTCCCTCTTTAGCCGCGCCGGATCGCAGGACCTGGTTTTTATTTACTTCAGCGGCCACGGCCAACCGGGCGCTTTTTTGCCGATCGATTACAATGGCACCGACAATAAACTGTACCACCGCGAACTGCGTGAACTGCTGGACGCCAGCCCCGCCCGCTACAAATTAATGCTGGCCGACGCCTGCCACAGCGGTAGTCTGCTGACCGCCCGCGACGGCAGCCAACCCAACGACATCCTGCAACGCTACTATGCCGAACTAAGCAAAGCCTCCGCCGGAACGGCCCTGCTCATGTCGAGTAAATCCAACGAAACCAGTCTGGAATCCAGCGGTCTCCGGCAGGGCGTCTTCAGTCATTTTCTCATCCGGGGCCTCAAGGGCGAGGCCGATCGTGACGGCGACCGGGTGGTAACGATGCGCGAACTATACCAGTACGTACGCGAGCGGACCAGCGAATATACGGGCGGGCTACAGAGTCCGTTACTACAGGGTGATTTCGACCCCCTGATGCCGATTTCGGTTGTCCGTTAGTGGAAACCCGGTGAATTGCTGCAACTTCCCGCCGTTTCAAGCTATTAGGGTAGGGCGGGTGGTGAAATGTAGTACTTTCGCCACCCCGGCGGATCCGATCCGCCAACCGCTAACGAAACCACGCTATGACGCTGCCGGAAGGAAAAGAATTATTTATTCAGGAATGGGGCAAGCTCGGTTCCAGTTGGGGTATCACCCGCACCATGGCCCAGATCCATGCGCTGTTACTCATCGCCGCCGAACCGCTAAGTGCCGACGAGGTAATGGAGGAACTCATGATCAGCCGCGGTAATGCGAACATGAACCTGCGCGCCCTGATCGACTGGAACTTGGTGCACAAGCACCTCAAACCGGGCGAGCGGCGCGAATTTTTCCTGGCGGAAAAGGATATGGCTACCGTTGTCAAGAACATCATCATCCAGCGCAAGCGCCGCGAACTGGAACCCATGCTGGGCGTATTGACCGAACTGGGGTCCGTAGAGGGCGAGGATGAGGAGAGTAAAGAATTTGCCCGCGTCATGAAAGATCTTCGTTTATTCAGCGGAAAAGCCGACCGGGCACTCGAATCGCTCGTCAAGGCGGACTCGAATTGGTTCTTCTCCACCTTTTTATCCATGATTCGCTAGTATCATGTTAGAAAATAACCTTTCTTACATCCAAATCGCACATTCCCTACGTAAGTAAGTTTGTGTAGCGAAATGAATACACAACAACTCGTTACCGTCAATACGGCCGGGTTGCCCGCTATGGAAAATCCCCACAATGAAACACTACGGTTGATCGAACGCCTCCGGGCACGCGATCGAAAGGCCTTGGACCGGCTCTACCAGATGTATGGTGGGGCGGTACTGGGTACGGTATCCCGCATGGTTCCCACCCAGCAGGAAGCGGAGGAGGTATTGCAAGATACCTTCCTTAAAGTGTGGCAGAAAGTGGAAAGCTACGACCCCGACAAGGGCCGTTTCTTTACCTGGCTGATCCAAATAGCGCGCCGAACGGCCCTGGATAAAACCAAGACCGTAAAAGCGAAAAAGCAACGCGAGACCCAACGGATCGATCCCCTGGATCATCCCGAAGGTAGCCTGGGCGTTACCGAAATGTACGTCCCCGACAGTGGCCTGCGTAGCGTGATCGACACCATGAAACCCTCCCGCCGTCAGGTAGTGGATCATTTTTATTTTCTGGGCATGACCCAGCAGCAGGTCAGCGACAAGCTGAATATGCCGCTGGGTACGGTCAAGACCGAGTTGCGTAAAGCACTCATCGACCTGCGTACCCTCCTTCCATCCCGAAACAGTTAAGCAATCCTCTTGGATATCAAGTCATTCATAGCATCCGGTATACTCGAGCTCTACGTGCTCGACCAACTGCCCCCCGCCGAGCGGGCGGACGTGGAGGCTATGGTAGCTGCCCACCCCGAAGTTCGCCGTGAGTTGGACGCCGTGGAAGGCACACTGGAGCAAATGGCCCTGGCCGGTGCCGCGCCACTGCCCTCCGGCGGCCTCGCGGAATTGAACCATCGCATCGACCAACTTGAACCAGTTGCTACAACTCCTTCCGCTTCGTCGACCCCGGTACGGACAAACACAGGATTTGTCACCGGGGCCTGCGTCTTACTCGCTCTTGGCAGCATCCTACTAGGTTACTTTTATTTTCAGGAGCAGGCCGCTCATGACCGGACACGCCAGGACCTGGAAGAACTCCGCTCCGCCTGTGAGGAACGCACCAGCGAGTACAATCAACTGACGCGCCAGATCGCCTTTCTTACCGATACGGCCAGTACGCGCATCACCCTCGAACCTACGCCCTTCGGCGAGACGGCCATCGCTGCCGTATTCTACAATTCCCGCGCCAACGAGACGCAGATTGACCCTTCCGGATTGCCCGCGCTCTCGGCCTCTGAGCAGTACCAACTCTGGGCCATCGTGGACGGTGCCCCCGTCAGCCTACTGGTTTTCGATGCCGGTACCAACCTGGAAAACCCCCTGCTGAATGCCGAGGAATTCAGCGGTACGCCCCAACTTTTTGCTATCACCATCGAGCCGCGCGGCGGCAGCGAGGGACCGACCATGGATAAGATGGTGGTTGCGGGCGGCAAGGGCTAATTTTAATTGTTTATTTATTGGTTTTGGGCGTGCCCACCCGGCTAAGGCCGTGCGGTCGGTCCCTTCCGGGCTTCGCTATTCGCTCGGCACTGCGTGCGCTAGCGCCCCTCCAGGCACCTCACGCGGGCGTAGCGTGGTTGGACCGGCTTTGCCGTCCCGCTCGGGAAAAACCTCCTCGGTCTTCTTCCGTATTACGTGCTTGGGTTATGCGGTCGGACCGGCTTTGCCGTCCCGCTCTGCCAGGTTATCGTCCCAGTTGCGCACCTGCGAACCCGGTTCATGGAGCTTGCCGACGCTCTTGGCCACCAGCATGGATACCGTGGCATCGCCCGTTACGTTGGCTACCGTGCGGCACATGTCCAGCGGCCGGTCGATGGCGAAGATGAGGGCGAGGCCCGCCTCGGGAATACCGGCCTGGCCGAGTACGATGACCAACATGACCATGCCCGCACCGGGTACCGCCGCCGAGCCGATGCTGGCCAGCGTGGCCGTTACGATGATGCCGAGTTGCGCCCCCAAACTGAGATCCATGCCGAAAGCCTGGGCGATAAAGACGGCGGCGACGGCTTGGTAGAGACTGGTTCCGTCCATATTAATAGTAGCACCGATCGGCAGGACAAAACTGGTTACTTCCTCGTCTACGCCCAGGTGTTCTTCTACCCGCTCCATAGTGACGGGCAGGGTAGCGGCACTGGAACTGGTGCTGAAGGCCAGCAACTGCGCCGGCGCGATACCACTGAAGAAACTGCCGTACGAGCGGCCGGTAAAAATTACGACCAGTGCGGGATAAAACCCGAAAATAAGAATGGCCAGGCCCGCCACCACGCAACCACCATAACTGAGTAGGGAGAGCAGCACTTCCGGGTCATTGGTCTCCGCCACCAGGGCCGCCAGGAGGGCGAAGACCCCAATAGGGGCGGCGAGCATAATGAGGTCGATCAATTTGAGGATGACTTCGTTGACGCCATCGAAAAAGGCTTTGACCGGTTGGGCCTGTTTTTCCGGGATCAGGATCATGCCGACGCCGAAAAAGATGACAAAAAAGATCACCTGCAACATATTGCCATTATCTGCCGCCGCGCCGAAGATGTTATCCGGCACCAGGTCTACGAGAGCATCCAGGGGGCCGGCCTCGGCCTGGGCCTGGGCACTGGTGATGCGGGCTTCCGCGTCACCGGCGAATTTACCCAGCAGCTCCGTTCGTGTTTCCTCGGGGATGGTGCCGCCCGGTTTGATGAGGTTAACCACGACTAAACCGAGGGTAACGGCCAGTACGGTGGTGAGGACGTAGATGCCGATCGTACGGCCGCCCATGGCGGAGAGCTTGGAGATATCCTTCAGGTCGCTGATTCCCTTAATGAGCGAGGCCACGATAAGCGGTACCGCGATCAGCTTGAGCGAGTTGATGAAGATGGTGCCGAAGGGCTTGATCCAATCGATCACGAATTCCTCGTGACCGAGGGAGGCGGCGATGAATCCGGCGATGACGCCGATGGCCATGCCGATGAGGATTTGCCAGTGCAGGGCGATTTTATTCATGGGCGTAAGATAGTGTTTTACGGGATTGATGGCGAAAGTGGCTTGTTATCTTGACCGGCCATCCGATTAAGGGTATGCGCTAACTAGAATATTTGAAATAATATTTTACTCAGTTAAAAATTTCTTTTGACGTGGGAGATAATATTTTCTAAGAGCGTGTCTAAGCTTTTAAGAACTGAGGATCAATGAATTGAGGTTCTGACTAAACAAAAAATTCGCTTCGCGGCTACTTCGTGGTGCGCGCATAGCGGGTTACGTAAGTCAGTTTTTGTGACGTCAGGTTCTCAAATGCTTGGTTCTCAGGAAGTAAAAATTTAAGCACACTCTAAGTAACCATACCATGCGTCAATTCTGTTACAAACCCGGGATTTTGGGGTAGCGGCCAAAATTTGCCCGATCGAATGCCCAATGTCCCGCGTGAGGTGACTGTAAGGGGCGAAGCGGTAGCGGAGCAGCCCGCAGGGCCAAGCCGACAGGCGCGCCTGGAAGGGACCGACAGCCGCGCAATATTGCGCGGCTGACACGCCCCGGATAAGATGCTAACCATTCGTTACTGGTAGCGCTGCACGACCAGCCCACTGAGGATACGGGGGGTGAAATAGGTGCTTTTGGGTGGGAGGATGCGGCCCTGTCCGACGAGGCTGAAAAAACTGTCGTAGCCGATGGGGTAGGGACAGAAGAGCGCGGCGGATTGTTCCTCGGCCTTACGCTCCAGGGTGGCGGTGCTATGATTGTCGGGGAGATAGGTGATGCGCGGATCGTTGCGCACATCGGTGACGTTGAAAAGCTGGGGCAGGATGGTGTTATTGAACCACTCTACGTCGTTGCCGGTGGGTAGGAGGCAGGCGGCGCGGTACCAGTGGCCGGCCAGGCGGATGGCCCACTGGCCGGGGATGCCGGGGGCGTGGCGCTCGGGAGTGCGGGTGAGGTTGAAGTAGGCTTCGAGGTGAAGCACTAATTCTTCGGCTGATAGCTCGGTGGGGAGCTGAACGAGGCGGTGATAGCCGTGAATGGCCAGTTGGTCGGATGAAAAGAGGGCACAGGACAGGTAGCGGTAGCGTTCCAAACCGGTGGAGCGGTAGAGGTGATAAAGGGTGCTGAGGCGGTGGTGGCCGTCGGCTACGTAAAGTGTCTCGATCTCCGTGCGTAGGGTGTCTCCCAGTGGGCGGGTTACGGGCAGGCGAGCGATGAGGTGGGTTTCGCCGTCTTGGTGGAGGGCGATGACCGGTTCGGCCTGCTCGTGGGCTTGCTGGATGGCGGTGCGCAGGCGGGGGGTGGTGAGAAAGGTTAAAAGCACCGGCTTGACCAGAGCCTGGCGCTCTTCGATAATTTGGCGGTGCATGGCTTCGGTGGCCAGGAGGGTAGCCTCGTGGGGGCGAATGAGGCCGTGCATGAATTCCTCCAGATCGACGCGCATGACGATGCCGAGGGAGGTACCTCCGTCCGGTCGCTGAATGGCATAAGGATAGAAGGATTCGGCGGAGTCGAGGTAGTAGCGGTCGGAGGTCAGGAGCTGCTCGAAGTGGTCGCGGGCCGCGAGGCTGAGCTGCTCAATGGGATTTTCGACGTCACGCAACTGATCGGCGTAGCCGGGCTGGGGAAGGAGGGCGGGAAAAGGTTGGAGATTCATCGGGAGCGAAACTACGATTCTACCCGAGACTAACAGAGAATGAAAGACTACATATTATGACCCAGGCGCTAATTGCGGTCGTGAAACAGAGATTGGATAGTGGTACGGCCCGGTGGAAACGAAGAAAAGCGCGGCCGGTTGGCACGCGCTTTTCGAAAACTAAACCCCAGTTATAAAACCTTAAGGCCGTCACGACACGGCCGTTTTTCAATTCTTTCTCAAGTTAGGGCAATTCGGTCGAATAGAAAAAACTTTAACACTTTAATTCTGAAATTTTCCGATTGCTCGGATTGAAACGGGTGCGGGATGCAGTTATTGTATCGGTTTCGCACTCTTTGAGAAACGCAGGTTGCGGGACAAAAAGGTGGGTGCTTACATCCTTTTTCAGCACCCGAAGCGTTGTAATAGCGGCTCTTGAGCCACTACTTTTTCTCTCATCAAGATCAGCCATGCGCCAATTCGCTTTACTTCTTATTTTTTTCTTCTTTTCCTCTACCGCGCTGTTAACCGCAGGCCCCGCAGACGGAGGCGGCCACCGAATCGTCATTGAGATCGAAGGTTACGAGCAGCCCATCCTGACTCTGGCCAATAACCTGTTGGTGAGCCAGTACATCGTGGATACGGCGACCCGTGACGATAAGGGTCGCTTCATATTTGCGGGGGACAATAAGCTACCGGCGGGCATCTATCTGGCCGTAATGGCGCCGGACAATCAGTATTTCCAGGTGCTGGTGACGGACAAGGAACAGGAGTTTTCCATTGCCACGAGTAAGACCGAGGCCGTTAAGCAGGTGCGGATCAAGGGAAGCCAGGAGAACGTGGATTTTTTCGCCTACCTGAATTATCTGGCCGACGCCCGCAAGCGGGGAGACAAACTACGCGAGGGTCGCGATGCCCTGCCGGAAGATTCGGCGGAGCGGGAGAAAATCCAGCTGCAGGTAGAAGCACTGGACGGCGAGGTGGAGGCCTGGCAGCGGGCGTATATTAAGAAGAACCCGACGGCTTACACGGCAGCCATCATCAAATCCACGCTGCCGAACAACCCGCCCGATTTTGAGGGTGACGACGCCCGCGAGCGGGGCTGGCGGTGGATGCAAGCCCACTATTTCGATAATCTGGACCTAAGGGACGAGCGCCTGCTACGGACGCCCTTCCTTTTTCAGCGGGTCGATTATTTCGTGCACAAGTTGAATGTACAGCATCCCGATTCCATTGCCGCCTCCATCGGCGTGGTGCTGAACCGGATGGACTCCCAGAGTGAGATGTTCAAGACCTACCTGATCCACTACCTGAACGAGGCGGCCGCCTCAAAAATGGTGGGGATGGATGCGATCTACGTCTATTTGATCGACAACTACTATGCTAAGGGCCTGGCCCCGTGGACGGAGGAAGAGCAGTTGCGCAAATTCTTGGAGAACGCCGATAACCTGCGTCCACTACTGATCGGTAAGACCGCGCCCGAGATCGAAATGGAACGACGCGACGGATCGAAGGTCAGTCTGTACGGTGTGGAAGCACCCTATACCATCCTTTATTTCTGGCGTTACGACTGCGGTCACTGCAAAAAGTCGACTCCCTTTATGAAGGAATTTCACGACAAGTGGAAATCACGCGGTGTAGAGTTATTCGCCGCCTGCGTAAAAGTAACCAAAGAGGTGCCCGATTGCTGGAAATACGTGGATGAGAACGGCATGAATGACTGGCTGAACGTGGTGGACCCCTACCTGCGCTCGCGATTTGTGGAACTGTATGATTTGCAGCAAACCCCGCAGATCTATATCCTGGACAAGGATAAAAAAATTATCTCCAAGAAGATCGGGGCCGAGCAATTAGATGAGGTCATGGATAAGATCTACGAAATGGATCATCCTCCCGCCGAGATGAATGAGTAACTTGCGGCCATGCTGATCGACGACAACTACCAGGCCCAGCGGGCGCGACTGGACGAAATAGTGAAAAACCTGCACGAACTGACTGAGCGCATCGGGCATACGGAGCTGGCCACGACGGTAAGCGACCTGCGCAACCGCCTGCACGAGCCGTTTATGTTCGTGATCGTGGGGGAGGTGAAAGCCGGTAAGAGCAGTTTCGTGAATGCGCTGCTGGACACGGGCGAGGAGATTGCCAAGGCCGCGCCGCAGCCGATGACGGACACGATCCAGCAGATTTTGTACGGCGAGCAGCGGGAGGAGGTGACGATCAATCCTTACCTGAAGAAGATCTTTCTGCCGGTGGAGATCCTGCGCGAAATCGCGATCGTGGATACGCCGGGCACGAATACCATCGTGGAACACCACCAGGAAATTACGGAGCGGTTCATCCCGGCTTCGGACCTGATCGTATTCGTATTTGAAGCGAAGAACCCCTACCGGCAATCGGCCTGGCAGTTCTTTGATTACATCCACCGGGACTGGCAGAAGAAAATCGTCTTCGTGCTACAGCAAAAAGACCTGATGGACGCGGCCGACTTGGCGGTGAACCATGCGGGCGTGGCCGAACAGGCGAAGAAAAAAGGACTGGCAAACCCCCAGGTATTTTCGGTTTCGGCCAAGGACGACATGGCGGGCAAGCCCGATTCGGGCTTCGCGGAACTGCGCCGCTATATTGCAGATAACATAACGGGCGGCAAGGCACCCCGCCTGAAACTGATCAACTCCGTGGAGACGGCGCAGACCATTAACGGGCGGATTGCCGATGGGCTGGACGACCGGCGGCGGCAGTATGAGGCCGATACGATCTTCCGGGCGGACATTAACGAAACCCTGGACGACCAGGAGCGGAACAGCAACCGGCAGGTGGACCTGCTGGTGGAAAACACGCTGCTGGCCTATGACCACATTACGCACAAGCACCTGGAGGAACTGCGCGGCGGCCTGTCGTTTTTCGGGATCATCAAGCGGGGTTTCTCGTCCACCTTCGGTTCGGCACCGGGGGCGAAGGAATGGCTGGACGGACTGAGCAAGCAACTGGAAGAAGACCTGAATACGCAACTGCGCGGCCGCCTGAACGAGGGCGTGGTGGACCTGGCCGAGAGCATTCAGCAGATGGCGAAGGTGATTGACCTGAAGATCCGGTCGAGTAAGACCATCCTGAGTAACGACCACGATATTTTCTCCGACATCGCCGAGCGGCGCGAGAACGTGCTGCGGGATTTGCAGGACCAGTTTAACCGCTTCATCAACCGCACGGATTCATTTAAGGATGAGCAGTTGTTCGCCGAGCGCGACAACCTGGCCCCGAATCTGGCCGCCGGTGGCGGCATTGCGGTGGTGGGCGCGATCTTGATGGCGGCCAGCACGGTGCCGTTCCTGGACGTGACGGGCGGCCTGCTGACCAGCGTGGGACTGCTATTCGCGGGCGTGAGCACGGCCTCGAAGCGGCGCAAGATAGTAGCCGGTTTCGAGGCGGAAGTGACCGAGGGCCGCGTGCGGCTGGAGGAGGAGTTGGTGAAGCGCCTGAAGGGCTACATCCTGCAACTCAAGCAGCGGATTGCCGCCAATTTTAACCGTTTTGACGATTTGCTGGAGCGGGAGGAGCGGACGTTGCAGATTTTGGAAGGACAGTATAAGGAGGTAAAGCGGGAGTTGGGGGAGATGCGGGAGGGGTTACAATGAGTGAAGGACTGAATGAGTGAATAGTGGGGCGTAAACCAATGGGGTGGTGTGTGACCTCCGGTCGCGAGACATGAGGATGCCGGCACCTCTGGTCGGCAAGCTTTTGTAAACGCTTACTCTAAACAGATCCGAAACGGCATATGGTAGCGAACCGCTACCGGTTTCCCGTTCATGGTGCCCGGTTGAAATCCGGCTGAGTCCAAATTGATTCGAGCGGCTGCTCTTTCAATTTCCAGACCCAATAATCCATCGCTATTATCCCGAACTACCTTGATGTTAGAGATACCGCCATCTTTTTCTATAACAAATGAGAGAACAACAAACAGGCTGTTTGCGAACTGATACTTCTGAAATAAGGAGAATTCAATATGGCGGTAAATGAAATTAGTCAAAGCGAAATCGCTACACCGCTTGCGCTCCGCTTCATCCGCTACGTCTTCGCAGCCTTCCAGAAAGAGCGGGGGTACTTCAGAAGTGAGAAATACTTCCTCGGCAGCCAGCACTGGCTTTTGCCCCGGCAGACCGCACTGGACGGCGAGTAACAACGCAGCAGTAATCAAGTAGCGCATGATGATTATTTTCATTCCAATTTAAACTTCACCGGCAGATTATAGAGCACCTCCACCGGCCGGTTCATCATTCTGCCCGGCTCGAAGCCCGAAGATTCACTGTTGATCAAGCCGACTACCCGGAGTGCTTCCTCCCCCAGCCCCTGCCCTGGATCACGAACCAGTTTGAGATTGGAAATGCAGCCGTCGATCCCGATAGTGAATTGGATAACTGCCACTCCTTCAACGCATATATTTCTAGTGCGCGGGGGATACGTTATCCGGGAATAGACGAAAGCCAGCAGCGTACTATCCCCGCATCTCTTCTTCAACGCGTAGTTTTCCCGCCGGCAGTCACCGATGAAGAGCGGCATTGTTTCATAGTTGCATAACATTTCCGGTGGGCAAGGTTTCATCCGGGCCGGTTCCTGGGCCGGTAAATCGCTTAGGAAGAGGAGGAGTAGGGTAGTGGTGATTAGGTAGCGCATGATGATCATTTTCACTCCAATTTAAACTTCACCGGCAAATTAAACCGCACCCGCACCGCCTTCCCGCGCTGGCGGCCGGGTTCAAAGCGATCCGTGCGCTCATTGATGAGCTTTACCACGCGTGCCCCCTCCGCGCCGAGGCCGGCACCCTGGTCGCGGGCGATAACGATATCGGAAACGGAGCCGTCCCTTTCCACCGTGAAACTGACCACGACCATTCCCTGCACGCCATTCTCGCGGGCAATGGCGGGGTACTTGATCTCCTTATAGATGAACTCCATCAGGGCGCGGTCGCTACACTGGCGGCGTTCTTCGGCGTTGTCGATCTCCCGGCAGGCGGTGCCGAATACGGGCATCCGCTCGGCGATGATGAGGGGAGCGTCGGAAATCTCCGGCGCGGGGGGCGGCGGCGGTGGGGGAGGCGGTGCCGTTGGAGCCAGTGAGGGCGGCGCGGGCGGTACGATCGCCTCGTTCGGGTCCACGAAGTTATCCACGAAAGCAGGGGTGTCTTCCAGCACCTCGTCCGACACCTCGATGGTGGGCGGCGGCGGCGGCGGGGGAGGCGGCGGCGGATCGAGGCGGGTGATGGGCGGTGCCACGTCCAGCTCCGTGATCTCGTCGTAATTGATGACGTAATCGTATTCGGGTTCCACGCGGCTGAAGTTGAGCGTCAGCAGGGCCACCGCCAGGGCGGCTACCAGGCCGTAGCGGTAAAAGGTGCCCGACAGGCGGAATGCATCCGCCCCGGCCAGTTTGGTGCGGCCATCCCGGTCAGACGGGCGGGCGTGGTGCAAGCGGTAGCGCAGGAAGGCAACCAGCAGGATGGTGCCGAGCAATAGCAGGCCGAGCGCCGGCAGGAGCCGGTCGGCGGGGAAGGAGAAATCCATCGAAAAGGAATTTTAGGACGCGGGGCGGGCAATTGGTGAGCGGCCTACCAAACGTCGGAGGTACGACTATACGGATGCACCCTTGTCTGAAATTGGTGGGTGCCGACTAAAATTTTGCCCTGTTGACTTAAATCATTTATAAAAAAGGTCGTGTCACGAAACGGATCGTAATAAAGTTGGGTAACAAACTCATTGCCATTTTCTCTACCGCACAATACTTAGTCAAATTAGTGTCAGTTATCTGAAAGTCAGTAAGTTGTAAATTGTTACCGCAGTGTTAAAATCAAACTCACTCCCGAACATCCTCTTTTAATACCTAGTTGAAGCAGCACATATCACCATCACACATACGGACCAAAAACCGTTTCAAACAGCAACCAAATATGCAACGTAAACTTCATCTCTGGGCACTTGCCCTCCTTACCATTTTCGCCGTCACTTTCATCTCTTCCTGCGACGACGACGACGATCCCGCCAACAATGGCGTCATCGAGTACTTCCGTAACAGTACCGACCTGACCACCCACCGTGATGCACTTGACGAGGCAGACCTGATCGACAATATTCGTCTGTTCAACGCCTCCACCACTTTCTTCGCGCCGACTAATACGGCCTACACCCAGTTCTTGTCCCTCAACGGATTCGCTAACCTGGAAGCCGTCCCTGCCCTCGCGCTGGAAGGTACCCTTCGCGGCCACATCCTGGATGACCAGAATATTGACGGTGCCGGCTTCGCAAACCCCGGTTACTATAAGACGATTAACGAGCGCGGTGATTTCAAAACCGACGTATTCGTAACGACCACCAACGGTACGGTTCGCGTAAATGGCCAAGCCAACGTCTCCCGCGCTAACCAGATAACTGAAGACGGTACGGTGCATACCGTAGATGCCGTAATCGGTCTTCCCAGCGTACTAACGTTCGCCACTGCCGATCCCCGCTTTACCACTCTACTGGCCGCTATCGACCGCGCTGACGATGATGGCTCGATTATGGCAGCTCTAAATGCCGCGACTCCCACCAGCCCCATTACGGTATTCGCTCCAACGAATGCCGCCTTCCAGGCATTTTTGGATGCTAGCGACGACTTCGATTCACTTGACGATATTCCCGCCGCCACCTTGTCTACCATTCTCAAGTATCATGTATTGGGAACGGAGGTACGCGCCGAAAGCATCACTAATTCTACCATGGCCACTCCGCTAGCGGGAGGTACATTGGGCTTCAACGTAAGCGGTGCCATGCCTCAGATCGTTGCCGCCAACTCGACGGCTAATATCGCTATCCTGAACGTTACCGCTATCAACGGTACCATTCACGCTATCGACGGTCTGCTAATTCCCTAATTAGATAGCTGTCAGTTAGTTAGTCCCTTCATCTGGACTTAAAAGACTCCCCCGTTCGATCCAAATGGATCGGGCGGGGGATTTTTATTCGGCCCCACCCCTAAATTAGTTGCTGCCGCTATCGACATATTCCCATCTCGTACCGTTATTTCCCCGAGTGCGGCGATTATCCGTCTGCTCCAGCCACTTTTTATCGTCCATGCAAATCATTCGAGTCGCCGCCTGGCTCATCTCCATCGCCCTGGTTATCGTACTGATCATCATTGGCAAGGCGTTCTTCATTCCGCTCTTCCTGGCCCTGTTGTTCTGGTACATCGTCAACGCCGTTAACGAGCAGTTCCGCACCCTGCCGGGGTCGCGCTTCCGGCTGCCCAACTGGCTCACGCTCACCATGTCCACCACTTTCATCGTCCTGTCGCTCTACGTGGTCGGCGATCTGATCGTGCAGAACGTCGAGTCCCTCATCATCGCCGCGCCCGACTACCAGGTCAACCTCAATGCCCAGCTCCGCCGGGCCTACGGCCTCGTCGGCATGGAACAGGAGGCCCCCACCATCAACATGCTCACGCAGACCATCCGCCTCCAGCAGTACCTCACCCCGGTGCTCAACGGCGTCACCTCGGCGGCCAAAAACTTCCTCATCGTCCTGCTCTACCTCATCTTCCTCATCATTGAGCAGGGGGCCTTCCCGCGCAAACTCCGCGCCCTCAACATGACCGACCGGCAGTATGGTCGCCTGCGTCGCATCCTCGACCACATTAACACGGCCATGCGTACCTATCTGGGAGTCAAGACCTTTACGAGCTTGCTCACTGCCGTACTTAGTTTCATCATTCTCGAAATCCTCGGCCTCGATTTCGCCCTCTTCTGGGCCTTCCTCATCTTTCTTTTTAACTATATCCCCACCATCGGTTCCGTTACCGCCACGCTACTGCCTGCCTTGCTCGCCCTGCTCCAGTTCGAGTACCTCACGCCCTTCTTCGTCGTCATCTTCGGCGTCACCGCCGTCCAGGTCGTCGTCGGCAACCTTCTCGAACCCCGCCTCATGGGCGATACGCTCAACATCAGCCCCCTGGTGGTCATCCTCTCCCTCATCCTCTGGTCCATGCTCTGGGGCATCGTCGGCATGATCCTCTGCGTCCCCATCACGGTCGCCATCATCATCGTCTGCTCCCAGTTTCCCTCCACCCAGGCCGTCGCCATCCTGCTCAGCAAAAACGGCCAGATTACGCTGCCGGAATGAGCATTCCCTCTCTCTCCCTCCTGACGAGTATCCGCCCCCACCATTCTGCCGGCTATACGTTCCGTCTCGGCAAATAACAACCCAGAGGAGCGGAACGTCTTGTTAGCTACCACGCCTCCCCATTAATTATTACCTGGTATACATCGGGCGTGCCGCCTCGGCTAACGCCTTGCCGTCGGTCCCTTCCGGGCTTCGCTGTCGCTCGGCACTTCGTGCGCTAACGCCCCTCCAGGCACCTCACGCAATCCCCCCCTCCCGCCCGCCTCTTGAAGAGCAAGAGAAATCGGTCCACCCCTCCGATCACACAATTGGTGCGTACCGGTCACACGATTGGCTGCGTGACCTCCGGTCGGCGCTCGCCAATTCGACTGATCGTGACCTTCCGGTCCGCGAGTTTGGCTCTCGACCCTTACTGATCGGCTTAGAGCGTGTCTAAAATCTTTAAGACTGAGGATCAATGATTCAAGGTCGGCCAAATAAAACTTCACCTTACGCTTCCGTCAAGTAATTAACGACAGTCTCGAACTGGCCTCGGACGTAAAAATTTAGACACGCTCTTAATCAATGACGGAACCTACTCTATCAACCAACGCACTCCTACCCACAGCAAGCAACCGCCCCTACCACACGGCCGGGAAAATTTTTACCGGGCCAAAAAATCCGACCGGCAGTTATACCGCGTCATATGGACACCCATTCTTCTACCATCAAGCGTATTAAAGGAATGAATCGGTACTCCACCATACTGCTAAAGTGCCTACCGGCCGCCTGCCTGCTAACCCTGCTAATCGATTCTTGTGCTCACCCCACACGCTCAAATCACCCGGGCAATAGCCCCGCTCCACATACCGGCTATTGACAGTCTCACCTACCCAAACTACTACACCTGCGAATTTACGGCACGGCGGGGCCGGGTGGCGCGTTTGTAAACGGGGATTACAACCCCACCTATTCTGCTACTTCCCCTACCGGGCTGCTCACCCCCGCGACCGGAGGTAGCGCGAGCCAAACCCGCGAGACCGGAGGTCTCGCACCACGCTACGCTAACCTCCCCCTCGGGGAGGTCGGACCGTAGGGCCGGGTGGGGAATGCGTACGCACAGGCTTGTACCAAAGTACCAACTCCGAGGAGCTTGCGACGATCACCGCAGGTAAAATACCAGCGGCAACGCCGCCTATTAAAGTACGGGGGGCGCAGCCCACCTATTACTGACCCGCCGATAAATTCGTATCCCCCGTTTTTACCACCGTCCAATTAATACTCAGGAACATGGCATTCGGCTCGGTCAGGTTCAGGGGATAGGGGCCGTCTACCAGCGACGGGGGCGGGTCGCTCAGTAATTGATCCGGCACCATGACCCAGGTGGCGCGGCTGGGCCAGCCGCCCATATCCAGACCGAGTAGCTGGCGGGTTACACCCACGATATCCAGTGTAGTGACGCCACCCGAAGCATTCACGTCAGCCGCCAATTGACCGGCCAGGGAAAGGGTGGACAGCCCCAGAATGTGGCGACGAATACCCACAATGTCCAGCGTACTTACACCGGCTATGGTATTGGTGTTACCGGAAAAATTTGCCCGCACCGTAAAGTTAGTGATCCCCACCGGTCGGGGGATGCTGTAGAAGCCATCCTGACCGGTAATCGTGCTGTCGAGCAGTCCGTTGGCCGCCGTAATGAATACCCTGGCACCGGCCACTCCCACGCTATCCAGGCGAACGTAGCCGCGCACGGTGGCACCATTTACATTGCCCGCCAGTTCCTCGCCGTCCCAGACCAGGGTATCCAGGCTCAGGGGGTCCAGCCAATCTTTCAAGCGGGTGGCGGGGGTGCCGCCGCCGGTCCAGCTGTTAAACAGGCGACCGTAGTAGGCCAGCGTATTACCGGGGCAATTGTCGATACCGCCGTTGAGTTGGCCGTGAATGCGGTGATTGGGATCATCATAGATGGCCCCACCCGAGGAACCCACCTCAAAGGTGCCCTCCGTAAAATCCACGCGGTAGTGGTGGGCAGCCGGGGTGACGACGTCGTTGTTCCAGTTGATGACGTTGAAAAATACGGGAATACTATTGACCGTGCTGTTAGAAACCATCATGGCGTCGCCGATGGGGTGGTGTAGCATATGCATACCTCCGCTGATAAAACCGTCGGTAGCATCCCAACCGGCGAAGTAGTGTTCGTCTTCATTGAAATCAATATCGGTGATCTCCAGCAACAGGAAGTCGCTCTCGCGCCGGCCGGCCAGCAGCCGTCCTCCGGAGTAGGCTGTGAAGGACGGGGCCTGGTTCGTCGAGGAATTGCAGGTGGGCAGGATGAAGCCGAAGTCGAAGCGCCACAGGTCATAGAGTGGGGTGTAGGTATCCTGGCAGTGAAAAGCGGTCAGCACCAGGGGGCGTCCCGTCCGGCCGGTATTATTGACCAGGTTACCGGTACAGTAGCCACTTCCCTCTTCCACTACCACGATAAGGCGGGTAGTGGCGTCCTTTTCGTTTTCCCAGCCGTCACCCAATGGGCAGTTGGCGTCGATCTGGCAATTATTAGAGGTGCCGAAGTCTTTTTCCGAACCGGGATTTTTCTTCCCCCGCGGTCGGTAGCGGTCGGACCGGTAAGCGTGATCCACCCGCCAGATCTGGAAGGGGGACGTATTCTCCCCCGGCCCCCGGTATTCCAGCGTAGCCGTCTGACCGGGTAGGAAACCGGTGAAGAGCCGCCCTTGCTCGCTAAAATCAGTAGCGGTAAAGGGGCCGTAGCTGCCGTTCTCGTTGGTCCAGGTCAGGGTGCCGGTTGCCGGAAAAGCGGTGGCGGACAGGAAAGCCGCCAGGCCCAGGGTGCCGTCAAGTTGGAAGGTGAGCCGCCATACGGATTCGCCGCCGGCCTCGGTTGTCCACTCACCCACTTCGGTGGGGTCGAGTGCAAGGAGGAGGGGGGCGGCAAAACGGGAGGCGAGCGATTGCCCGTCTTCGGCCAGTAATTTCTGGACGGCCGGTTGCGGTAGTGGGTAAATAGCCTGCGCCCGCAGGGCGGGAACGCACAGCAGTAAGAGGCCCACCAGGGCAGTGAAGGTAGTTTTGTGTTGCATGGGATGTATGATAAGAAAAAGGGACAGAAGCCTAAAGGTAAGGAATAGTAGTGGTAAGGGTGGAGGCAGCTCTTAAAACGCTGCTGGAGGTACTGCGCTCTCCGGTAGGGGCAAGCCCCATCTGTACGATTATCCTTTGGAATAAATTTCAGGAGCGAAGGGAATAATCTTTGTACGCTTTCAACTCTAGCCCTTGCGGCGATTGACGGTCGCCTGGACGCAAAATGTTGCGTCACTCCATTAATGCCCTTCATACCTTCCGTCCTTCATTCCTTCTTCCTTGTTCCTGCCCGCCGGGGAGGAATTGCGTGAGGCACCTGGAGGGCGGCGGCCGTAGGCCGGTGGTGCGCAGCACCGAGCGAACAGCGAAGCCCGAAAGACGCCGACCCCGGCCATCGGCCGGGGGCACGCCCGAAAAACGAGCAGGAAATAACTGTTCCAGCTAGCGCGTGCGGCTCGTCTTGCGGCTACCTTTATGGCTACCCTTGCCCTTGCTGCCGCCGCCGCTCCACTTGCTGCTGGACACGATGGGGTGGGGATAACTGCCGCCCAGCGAGACACCGTAATCGCGCAGTTGGCCGGGGTTGAGTTGATCGGGTTTTTGGATAAAATCACTAGGTAGGGCGGCCAGTTCAGGGCACCAGAGGCGTACGTAATCGCCGGCGGGATCGTAACGCTCGGCCTGACTGAGGATATTGAAATAACGATTCTCGCGTGGGTCGCTACCCACACCGGCCACGTAGTTCCAATTGCACCAATTGCTGGCCACGTCATAGTCGATCAGGATGCTCTCGAAGTATTCGGCACCGATTTGCCAATTAACGTGCAGGTCTTTGACCAGGAAGCTGGCGACGTTCTGCCGCCCGCGATTGGACATGAAGCCGGTGGCCCCGATCTCGCGCATGTTGGCGTCGATGAAAGGGGTGCCCGTCTCCCCGGCAATCCAGCGTTCGGTCAGTTCGGTATCATCGGTCCAGCTTTCGTCTACCTCACCCTTGGGGCCGCCCTTGCGGAAAACGGTATTGCCGTGCTTTTTGATCATGAAACGGAAAAAGTCCCGCCACAGCAACTCGAAGATGATCCAATAAGTGCTGTCGTTGCTGCCGCGCTCTTCTTCGTAGCGTTTTACCTCCTGGTAGATCATTTTGGGTGACAGGCAACCCTGCGCCAGCCAGGCGGAAAACTTGGTGGAGTATTCCGATCCGATCAACTCATTACGGGTTTCCTTATAGGATTTGGCGCAAGTCGGTATCCCACAGATAATGCTTTAGCCGGGCTAGACCGGCGGTCTCGCCACCCCGGTGATGAATGGCGGCGCGTTCGTCTTGCACCAGCTCGGCAATACCTAGTTCGGCAAGGGTAGGGATTCTCGCCGTAGTCGATCTCCAGATCGATGGGGCGGGGCACGGTACGGGGTGTTTCCAGCGGGACTACGCACGGGTACGATCCGTTCGGTTTCCTTGCGGAAATTGGTAAACATATCGGGCGTTTGGGAGATGGGGAAGGGCAGGTCGGCCGTGTAGTAGAGCATCTTGCCCCGGTTATAGCGCATCTCGCGGCCGATGGACCACAGTTCTTGCTCCAGCGTGTCCTGTACCTGTTTTTCCTCGTGAGGTGCGTTCGCGGTTACAGAAGACCCAACCGGCGCGGAACTCCTGGCTGAGCCGGGGCAGGATTTCCTCCGGTTTGCCCACGCGGATGACCAGGTCGTTACCGCGTTGGCGCAGGCTGTTGCGCAGATCGGCAATACTTTCCAGGATAAATTTAGCGCGGTAGCCGCCGGTTTTCGGAAAACCGTAGCGGGGCGTGGTACCGCCGAAAACACGGGGATCGAAAATGTAGACCGGTACGACCGACCGCGGCGGATTTAATGGCATCCAGTAGCGACTCGTTGTCGTGCAGTCGAAGGTCTTGCCGAAACCAGAGAAGTGCGTTCTGTGTGCTCATGCCCTATTAGTTTTTAATCTAACGGCGGGGGGCAAAGAGGGTTGTCAGAATCCGGTCTAATGCGGCACGAGGGTGTACTATTTAATCAGCTCTTTGGGCGGGGAGAGGAAGATGCCGAACGCGCAGAATGGGACGGCCCTGTACATCGGTAAACAGGTCCTGATCGACGTTCTCGAACGGGTTGAAACGGGCATTGATGGGAATATAGTAGCCCGCCTGGCCGTAGGCATAGACCCAGGGCACGATGCGGTGTTCGTAGTGCAGCGTGGCGCGGATGCCGGAATAGCGCAGGTAGAAGGAACCGAGGTCCTCGAATTCGCCGGTGTCCGGGCCGGTGTGTAAGGCATAAAATTTGGAATCGAAGGTGGCCCCCAGCAAGAAGGCGTTTTGCTGGTCGGCGCCGGTGTTGCGGCGCAGGTAGAACTGGCCGGGCAGAGCGGTTTCCAGGCCCCAGTTATCGTTCCAGGTGATGTTGTAGACAAAGAACGGTACGGCCACGAAGCGGGCCTGGTTGCTGGAAAGGGTGAAGCCCGCGGCCCACTCTTTGTTGTCGGATATTTTTTTACCGAAGGCAAAGGCCGCGCTGTAGGTCCGAAACTGATGGTCAAAGTCCCAGAGACCTTTGTAGTCTCCGTTGGAAGACATCCGTAACCGCGCCGTGGTATAGTAGCGGTCGTCCCAGCTTTTGGTGAAGTAGGCGGACAGCTTATTATTCTTTAGCCGGCGTTCGTCCAGGTAGGCCCAGATGTCGTTGGGGTTGTCCTCCCGGTCTTCGAAGTAATATTTTTCCGATTCCCACTCGTAACCCAGTAGCACCTTCACGTCGGGTTGATTGACGAGCGGCACCTTGAATTTGAACGTAAACTGTTCGAGTAGTTCTACGCGGCGGGATGATTCGCCGAAGACGCCCTGTCGGCCGGCCCAATCAAAACCTCCCTCGCGTTCGTAGCGCATTTCTACCCCTTTGCTTCGGCTACGGTTACGAACCCCCGGCGCACCGAAAATAAAGGAGTTATCGCCGTTGCTCAGGTTGCCTTCTTCGGGCTGCCCGATGGTTATTTGCGCCCCGCCGGTGGCGGGAAGGAGCAATAATAAGCAGGCCGCATAGCACAGCGGGGTAAAAAATTTCATGTAGTCCAGATTGAGTAGTCCCATTACGTGGAAAAAGTAGCTAAAGTTACGCGATGTTCGCCACCCCTGTCTGTTTCTGTACGGATTAATCGCCGAAACGTCGAATCCAGGATGTCTCCAAATCAGTCTGCCGTTTCGTGCGAGCCGAACAAATACCCCTGGTGGGAATTATATCCTAAAACCACCACCATGAAGATCCTCGTCCCCACTGACTATTCCGACAATGCGGATAATGCCGTTGACTATGCCGCTGAAATGGCACAACGGCTGGGTGCCGATGAGATTATGCTCATTTCTACCCTCAGCACTCCTTACTCCGCTGCGGCGGGAAGCCTGGTGAACATTAAGGAAAAGATGAGGGAGGAGGCCGACGAAACCATTGCCGAGGCGGCCGCTCGGTTGAATACCCGCCTGGCCGGAAAGCTGAGGGTAACCAGTAAGGTCGTGGAGGGAGACCCCGTTCCGGTGGTGAACCGGGTGGCCGAGCACGACGGCTATCAGCTCATTGTGATGGGCAACCGGGGGTCGTCCGATCTGAAGGAGGCCTTTACCGGCAGCGTGGCAAACGGGCTGATCAAGCAAACCAAAACGCCCGTGCTGGCCGTGCCCTCTGACGTGGCGGTTACGCAAATCGACCGCATCGTTCTGGCCGCCGACGACAAGCCGGTAGATCCCGTCAAAATGGGTGCCCTTACCACTATCGCCCGCGCTTACAATGCTGAAATCCTGGTCTATCATCAGGGCGGCGATAAGGACGATCATGGTATCCACGCTACTTTGCGCGACGCCTTGAAAGACACCAACCACAGCCTGCACGCCAACTTCGATACGGGAAACGTCAAGGAAGGAATCGACAATTTCCTCACCACCCACAATGCCCAATTGCTGTGCATGATCCGCCGCGAGCGTAACTTTTTCGCCGATCTGTTCAACCGTAGCACCGTCTCGCGCGAGCTATTCGATAGCCGGGTGCCGCTGCTGGTTTTGCCGGAGTAGGGAGGTTTTTCCGCCCTATGTTGAATCCGGGCGTGCCCCCCCGCAGAATTGCGGGGCGTCGGTCCCTTTCAGGCTCCCTGTTCGGTCGGTGCTACGCACTAAACCTTCCAGGCACTTCACGCAAACTCCTGCCATTCAGACGGGGAGATGATTGCTGTCAGCCGCTACCATTACTACCCTCTACAATTACTACTACCAAAAATGCCCCAAGTAACTGACTACCTCCACCGACAAACCATTACTGCTGATCCCGATATGCTGGTTTCCAAAGCTGCGGCCCTGTTTGAGCAACACGGCGTGAAACACCTGCCCGTTTGCGACGGCGAAGGCCGGGTGATCGGCATCTTTAGCGAGACGGACCTGCGGGAATTACAGCACCAGTTCACTAAATTCGATACTGAAGAGAGCCGGAAATACAACGCCAAGATCGGCGATAGCTTCCTGGTAAGCGATGTAATGACCGGGAATGTGCATACCGTAACACCGGCTACCGAACTGAAAGAAGTGGCGGAAATTTTTCTTCGGAATTCATTTCACAGCCTCTGTGTCGTGGATGAGAACGATGCAGGAAAACTGGTGGGTATCATCACGGTTATGGACTTGGTACGGGCGGCCTACCAATAGCCGTTGTACGCTCCGCCCGACTGAAGATTGGGCGAAGAATCTCCTCTGGTGTATGGAAAAATCGGAAATCCGGGATAAGTTGGAGAGTGGGGGCGGCCCCGTTTTTCCCCGCGAGCGGGGAGAACGTTTTTTTGATCGCCTGCCCGAAATCTGGCGGGAGTTCGGCGTTATTACGTTACTCGATCTTCCTTGCGGGGATTTTAGCTGGATGAGCCGGGTCGATCTGGATGGTATTGACTACTTGGGTGGAGATACGGACCCCGATCTCCTGGAGAAGAATCGCCGAAAATACGGCGGCCCCGATATCCGTTTTCAGGAACTCGACCTGCTGAGGGGGAAACTACCCGCCGCGGATATGGTCTTCTGCCGCGACGCACTGACCCGCTTATCTTTTGCCGACAGCGGGCGGGCCATCCGTAATTTACGTGCCTCCCTCGGCCCGGCAACGTTGCTAATGGCCTCTCATTTTCCATCCGAAAAAGCAAATACCGACCTCTCCGCCGCCGGCCGGAGGCCGCTCGATTTGGGAACATCGCCCTTTAACTGGCCCCGTCCCCGCTACCTGCTGACCGAGGAGGATATAGGGGGAGAGGAACATTTTAATGATGAGTCACTGGGGATTTGGCTACTGGGAGACATCAGTGACGCTGGTTTGCCGGCAGATTATGGCTAAGAGCGTGTCTAAGAGCGGGTCTAAATTTTTACTTCCTGAGAACCAAGCATTTAAGAACCTGGCGTTACAAAAACTGACTTACGTAACCCGCTGTGCGCGTACCACGAAGTAGCCGCGAAGCGAATCATTGATCCTCAGTTCTTAAAAATCTTAGACACGCTCTAAAGCTGGTCGATGGAGATGAACATCGGCTCGATCATCTCCGATCCGAATAGCACGTAATCCGCCCCGTCGTTGATGAAGGCACCATAGCCGTCCTTGCTGCCCACTATTTCCTGCTTACCGGATTTGGGGTCCTGCCTGAAGATATTCAGCAGACGAGGATAAAAACTCATGTCTTCCGTAGTGCCCCCTTTCCACGTCAGGGACAGGGTAGCGAAGGGAATAAGTTCGCGGTCCTGATCGCGCAGTTCAGTCCGGTCATTCAGGTACTGGTTGATGTACAGTTTTTCCAGTGGGGCGAGGTAGCCTTCCACCTTGCCGGCCGCTGTGGTACGGGTATTTTGCGCATTACCCTGGTAGAACGGTTGTACCAACCAACGACCGTCGGATTGACGTTCGGCGCGAAAACTTTTGTCGCGTTGCTTGGGGTAATTCAGGCTGAAAGCGGTAATTTCACTAATGTCGCGGTCCGTGAATTTCTTCTGTCGCCAATCGTCCCCCGTCAGATTAAAACGGTGGCGGACGTTACCCGTCCAACCGGGAATACCGATTACGTAGGGCTGGTCGTATCCCTCACGGATACCGTAAGTGCCGCGCTCGTCCATGGTGGGTCCGCCGATGTAATAGGCGTTGAGCAGATTGTCATTGCGGTCGTACACCTCTACTTTTATTCCCTGACCGGCCAATTGTTGCACCAATTTTGGAACGGCCTTGTTATTGGGCTGGTAATCCATTTCGATGCGAGTTACGGCATCCAACAGGTTTTCGATCGTATTGGGGTTGGCGTCGTACTGGTCCTGGTAGACCCATTTGCCCGTAGCGGGATTGAGGCGCAAGTCGGAGATATTGCCCTCGCGATCGGCGATGAATATCCGCCCGATCCGGTCGACGTCTTCGACTTTGAAGATTCGGTCTTCGGTCGCCTTGGTCGTTTTCAGGGCATCGGCATCATTGCTTTCATCGGCAAGGAGCAGGTAGGAGGTCACGCCGGCCAGTAAGAGGACAACGGCAACAAGGGCAAGGGTACGAGAACTCAAGGAGCAAAAATTGATTGGTTAAACAGTAGCGACACGACACTGGTCGCCCAGATAAACGCAGCCGCCGTCAAAAATATGGAATGCAACGCAACATCTTGCGTCCGCGTGAGGTGCCTGGAAGGTGATCGCGCAGCGGCAGCCCGCAGGGCCGAGGCGATAGCCGTGCCTGGAAGGGACCGACCCGACCATCGGGAGGGGCACGCCCGAAACTAGCCTTCCTCCCGCACCCGTTTGCGCCCGAATTTACGCTTGCGCCACCAGGTAAATGCAAAGCCGAAAACAGCGAGTAGTACTAAGGGGAGTCCCACGTTGACCACTCGCCACAGGCCGGCTTCTTCTTGCGCCAGTGCGCGGTCGAGCAGACGAATTTTGATCTCTTTTCCCCGTGAGAGGATGACGCCGTCGTTATCCATGAGGTATTCGATGGCGTTGATAATGAAGTCTTTGTTAGCAAATTGTACCTTCTCGTACCGGTTAACGCCCAGGGGCAGCACCTTGCCGTCGGGGGTGACGGGGTTGATGAGCAGGTCGCCGTCGGCCACTACGATCATGCGGCTGTCGGGTGGTGATTCGGGGCGGAAGGGGCGGTCGATCTCCTCCAGTAACGCCAAGTTCTCGCTGCTCATGCGGTTTGCATAGAAACTAATGAACTTTCCTTCCAGCAGCAGGGCTACCGGCAGGTCTCTTTTATTGAACAGCTCAATCTCCTGCTCGTATTTCAACACGTTCAGGTCGATCCCGACCGGCAGGCGCTGGAAACGGGAATTGCGGCTGGACTGAAGTAAAACCGTTTTCTTGATCTCCTCGCCGGCTTCCACGCTCAGGTCGATGGTGGAGGCGAAAGAGAGGTTGACGGGGTCGAGGTTCTTGACGATGGGGCTGAGGCCGGAACTGAGGGCCAGAATATTATAGGGGTAGGGGAATAGTTCGTACTGCGGCCCATTGCCCACGCGGCCCGTTTGCAGGGGGATGCGGGTGTTACGCAGGTCCATGACCAGGTCGTTTTCCAGCCGGAAACCGTAGCGGAAGAACAGGTCGGCCAGGCCCAGCTCATAGGGGACGGGATAATATTCCTTGCGGCCGCGCAGGCTGTCCAGGCTCATATTCACCTGGTCGACGCTCCAGATCACGCTGCCGCCGTTCATGATGTACTGGTCCAGTTTGAACAGGCTTTTTTCGGAAAACGGCCGGGTGGGGCGGGCCACGATGAGCAGTTTGATATTGAGCGGCACGGCCACCACGCTATCCAGGTCCAGGCGGCCGACCTCGTAGTTGGAGCGGAGGGTATTTTCCAGGTCGGCGGTCTGGATCGGTTCCAGTTCGCCCTGACCGGTGGTGAAGGCGATGATCGGCCGGTCGGCCCGCTGGATGTCGCGGATGGCCTTGGAAAACTTGTATTCCAGCAGTGAGATGGAGGAGGAGAGCGTCACGTCGTCCGGCACGCCGGGCAGGTCTTGTTCCAGCAGGCTGACGATCTCGCGCCGTCCGGCATAGTTTACCACGGCATAGGGGAAGATCGCCCGCCGCTCGGTGCCGCTGGTGCCGCCCACCGTCAGGTTCACGGGTTGGATGCCGTCCTCGGCCATGTCGCGGTAGCGGGCGCGTACCACCTCTTCCGATCCGATGGACGGATCGGTAAATTCATACTCCACGTAAGAACTGATCGAGCGCAGGTCTTCCAGCAGTTCGCGGGTGGCGGTCTGCACGCGCTTCATGCCGGCGGGGAATTCGCCTTCCATCAGCACCCGCACGAAGATCACGTCTTCCAGTTCCTCTACCACCTCTTCCGTCTTGGGGGTGAGGGTAAAGCGGCTGTCTTCGGTCAGGTCGAAGGTGGTATATAAGCGGTGCCCGCCTACGCGGCTGTTGGCCAGTATATTGACAAGCACAACGGCCGCGATGACTAGCGCGATCTGGATCAGTGATTGGGTGCGAAGGGCGCGTTCGGCGCGGGGCATGCGGGTTGGTTTGGTACGAAGTAGTTCGTCAGCAAGCGGGCATCGACTGCAAGGTTGCAGACCGGGAGCGAATATTTCACCGCTCTTCCTTATTCACTAACAACGGCGAAGGTAACAACTTTAGCTCCCGTCAGGGTCGAGGCGGGGTCGGCTGCGGGCCGCTTGGTCGGGCAGCTGACCAGGGCGTGTCAATTACCGGACAGAACATCCGGCATCATTAACCGATTTACCGATAAAGCTACTCCCCATATGCCCACCGATTCGATCATGCTGCCGGCCCGCCTACTCACTAAGCTGCTTCTTTTCATTGTCATTGTGGCGGCAGCTTACTACGGCCGCTCGGTACTCATTCCGCTCGCCACGGCCGGTCTGCTGGCCCTCACGTTCGACCCCCTGCACGAACGGTTCAAAAAATGGGGTATGTCCAGCGGGGTCAGCGCGGGGGCCTGCCTGTTCATCCTGTCCCTCTTCTTCGCCGGTCTCTCTTTTGCCTTCGGCCAGCAAGCCTCCGGTTTTGCGGAAGACTGGCCCGATATCCGCGAGCGGGGCGTGGAAAAGATCGAGCAATTTAAAGAGCAGTTCATTCCGTCGGGTATGGCTGCGGAAACGGAAGAGTCCGGCTCCACGGCCCAAAAAGGCGATCAGGGACAATCGGCGGGTCAGGATTCCACCGGTCAGACCCCGGTTGGCAGCCCCATACCCATGCCCAGCGGTAGCCGCGTCACGGGGGCCTTATCCTCCACGGTCGGCATCCTGGGTGATTTTCTGCTCATGCTGGTCTACTTTTTCCTGCTCCTCACCCAGAAAAACCGCCTGCGCGAGTTCGTCCTCCGCCGGATGCCGGATGATGAGCGGGGCGAAACCCACCGCGCCATCAATGAAAGTGCCGAAGTGGCGCAGGGCTACCTCAAGGGGCAAATCATGCTCATCAGCATCCTCGCGGTGCTTTACGGCATCGGTTTCAGTATCGTGGGCCTGGAATACGCGCTCCTCATCGCGGTGCTGGCCGCCGTTTTCAGCCTTATCCCCTACCTCGGCAACGTCATCGGCGGCTCTCTGGCCCTGGCCGTCGCCTTTGCCGGCGGGGGCGGCAACACGGTCCTCATCGGGGTCATCATCACCATGTCAATCGCCCAATTAGTCGAAAGTTACATCCTCACGCCCCTGGTGGTGGGTAAGGAAGTAGACCTCAATCCGCTCGTCACCATCGTCTGCGTGGTCGCCTTCACGGCCGTCTGGGGTCCCATCGGCGCGGTGGTATCCATTCCGTTCACCGCTATTTTCAAGGTGCTTTCCCAGCGCATCCCCGGCATGAGTGACTACGCTTATTTGCTCAGTGACGGGGAGGAGTAGGGTGCTTACATTTTCTGGGCGTGTCCGTACCGCGCTCGGGCGCGGCACGGCCGGTCCCTTCCAGGCGCGGCTGTTGCCTCGGCCCTGCGGGCTGCCGCTGCGCGGACACCTTCCAGGCACCTCACGCAGGTGCGAGGTACCGCGCCTCTACGATTTGGATAATTATTAGACGCGAGGTATCGCGTTTTGGATAATTATTAGACGCGAGGTATCGCGTTTTGAATAATTATTAGACGCGAGGTATCGCGTTTTGGATAATTATTAGACGCGAGGTATCGCGTCTCTACACGTTTGAAACTGTTACCTTGCCCCCAAACTAAACCATACCCATGTACCAAGGACTCGTTCACGCCCACAGCGGCCTCCGCTGGCTGGTGCTCATTTTACTCATCGCCGCCATCATCAAAGCCGTCGGAGCCGTGCGTGCCGGCCGCGCCTATCCCGGCAAGGACGGTATCGTGCTGGGGGCTTTCATAGTCACCCACATCCAATTGCTCATCGGCCTCGTGCTCTATTTCATCTCACCGAAAGTTTCGGGAGATATTTCCAACGAAATCGTCCGCTTCTATGCCGTCGAGCACATGGTGGGGATGCTGCTCGCTATTGCCGTCATCACCGTCGGCTACATCCGGGCCAAGAAGCAGGCTACCCTGCCCGGGGGCTGGAAAACCATTGCCATTTTCTACGGCATCGGGCTGGTTATCATTCTGGCCTCCATCCCGTGGCCGTTCCGCATTGCGGGCGCGGGCTGGTTCTGATCCTCACCGTTCTCTTGCTATAAAAACTGCTCTACGGTCTGCCGCAGTTCCGGGTAAGTGGCGAAAGCCTCTTCGTAGAACATTCTTGCGCCTTTATGGTACACCACCGTTACGGGGATCGCCCCGCCCCACTTGGGGTTCACGCGGTCGATCCAGGCGGATTGGTTCGGGTCCGTCAGGGCCACCACCGGGATACCCAGTTTTTCGCGCCGCACGAACTGGAGTAATTTGGTACGCACGTCCTTCTTGAAATCCAGGCTGACCAACACTATTTTCACGGGTCGGTCGGCGTACTCGCGGGCCAGTTCCCGAAAGTGCGGCATCTCCTTCACACAGGGCGCGCACCAGGTTGCCCAGAAGTTGATCACATAGATGGTGTCGTTGTTCTGGGTGAACAAGGGGGCAATCTCGTCGAACTCCGTGTATATGGGGTAGGGGAGGGAGTCACCCGCTGCCGGGGCCAGTATTCGACTTACCGTATGATCACCGGTACCGGTGGTGCCGGATCGGTCGGTGCCGCAACCCGCCGAAAATAATACGGCTGCGGCAAGCAACAGGTAAACGAGCAGGAGACGAGCGTATGCGATCATGGTTGGGGTGGTGTGGTTTGCCGGCATCAACACTATGCCGGGTGGCTGGTTGAATTTGCCCGGCCTGAATTGAAGCAGGTTGCTCGCATCCGTCACTCATTATATATCATCACTTTATCTCAACCCTATCCGCCATGATCCTCACCATCCTTCAGTTTATTCCCGATCTTTCCTCCGAGTGGTCCACGGCTTATACCGGTTTCATCATTGCGGCGGCGGGCATGGTGGGCGGTTGGTTGTTGTCCCGCTCGGCCCGGGGCCTTCGGGGACGCGAGTATACCGGCCGTCAGTTGGGTGGGATGCTACTGGCATTCGTGGGGTTTCTGGGATTGGGAATGGGATTGTTCAGTACCTGGCAGACCCAAAAATATCCGACCATTACCGTAGATACCACTACGCGCACGGTAACCTTCGGGACGGAACGGTCGGACCTCAGCGACATTGCGGCCACTCGCACCGTTTCCACCGGACGGGTAAGTCTGGTGACGGGAGAAAACCGGGCGGGTACGCAGGCTAAAATTCTGCTAGTAGAAACCCGGGACGGCAAGACCAGGGCTTTTCCGGAAGCCAATTATGACATCCGGAAGTTACAGTACGCACTGCGCGGCGGGGAGGAATAACTTTCTTACGATCATTGCTCCGCCGGAATATCCCCCTTTATTGCTAGTGCTACTGAGGATCACTAGTGGGGCGAGGGCGGTCCTTCGCTACTTTTATTTGTGGGATACTATCGGCAGCCAGCGTAGTATCTCCTTCTACTACCCGGGTAGACATCTGGCGGGTGCCGTTAACGGTATTTTCTATCTCCACCTGTTCTAACGCATCGCTGGTACCCATGGGATCGGGTGGAGTATCGGTGCCGCAGGCAGCGGCCAGGCTCAGGATGAAAAAAGAAAGCAGAAGTAAACGTAGCATGGCTTGTTTATCAGCTATAACCGACTTATCGGACGAGATGTGCATAAAAAAACCGCTGCCCCCGGTAAGGAACAGCGGTTGTAAGAGGAAATTTTGGTGTATTGGGCGGGTTGGTTGGTCCTCGCCGGGTTCTTACTGAAGTTTGCGGCTAATAAAGTATTGCCGGGTCTCGGTTAATGTTAGAAGTTTAGGCGGTTTGGCGGTCTCCCACCAGTGCCTTTAGTTTTTTGCGGGCCAAGAAGATGCGGCTCTTCACCGTACCGATGGGGATGTTGAGGTAGGCGGCAATTTCTTTGTACTCATAGCCGCGGAAGAACATCAGGAAGGGGACGCTATAAATCTCGCCGATGCCCTTCAACATTCCCTCCAATTCTTGCATACGTACGTTCATCTCACCGGAATTGAGGTTTGCGTCCTTATTTTCGATGGCGAAGAGAAAACTTTCGATCGGCTCGTTCACGTGACGGCGGTTCTTCTCCTTGCGGTAGCGGTTAATGTAGGTGTTCCGCATGATGGTACTAGTCCAACTCTTGAAATTTGTTCCCATCGTGAACTTCTCGCGGTGCTTGTAAGCCCGAAAAATCGTTTCCTGCATCAGGTCCTGAGCATCCTCGTAATTACGAGTCAGGCGCAGGGCGAAGGAGAAAAGAATATTTTCAAGACGGTCGATTTCACCGGTGAATTCAAGGTTAGTCATGTAGTGTGTGGTTGTGAAAGTACAAAAAGGTGGTTGAAAAGGTCTGCCTGAATTTTTGGCTTGGGGTATATTGAGAAGGCTGGGTTAAAGGAAATGTTAAAATGCAGACACCAACAGACCTGCAAAGGGCGTGCCAGTTATTCAAGTGATTGATGCTAAGATAGTTAGATTAATGTCACTATGAAAAATATGATTTAATAAAGTAAAATAGTTATATTTAGTCAATCTGGATTGACAATTTCTCTCAATGGGGCGATATAATACCCAGCGAGGTGAAACAACCGTCGAACAAGCCGTTGCCGGTATAGTTAAGTTACTATTGCAGCCGTATTTACCCAACCGGCTACCAAAAAAGTATTTTATATAGTGAAAATCGCCGTTATTGCGCCCAAAAGCTATTCATCCGCACAACAGCTACCGTGGTCCCATCTCTATCTGAACGCGACGTACGCAAGATCCTCCAAAGTAATACGGTCCAAGTCATTCTGATGTTGGCTCCCTGGGAGAGTATGGGCATGATCCAGTTGAGTATCCTGGAAGCAGTTGCCGAAAAGTATCGCAGTAGGGTAAATTTTCATCAATACGTACTGGATCCGACTACCGATGCTCACTTGGTAAGGCTTTTCAATATCAATCAGTTACCCGCTCTTTTAGTGCTGAACCAGGGAGAGCTGGTTGAGCGTAAGATCGGACCAGTCCGGGCGGATGAGCTGGAGGCGATGCTTAGTGGGCTGATTTAGAGAATTTTAATAACATTCTAGGTGCCGTATTCTCAGTGGTGAGTATAGATTTACTACTGGATGAGTTAGTTTTTCCCTTCCTTTCATTATCTTAGCGGCTGTGACGCCCACTGGCAACCAACACCATAGCACGATGTTGAAGGTCTGCCTTTAAAATGCACTATGGACAAGCAGTTGAATAAGATTCTTATCCTGGAAGATACCGACTCCGATGTGGAATTGATCAAGCGTCAACTCCGCAAAAATTTTGATGATGTACTTTTCGCCGTAGCGCATGATCGGACGGAATTCAATGATAAGATCAGTTGGTTCGACCCCGATCTGGTGCTGGCTGATTATCGCTTACCTGACATGAATGGACTGGAAGCACTGCTGCACGTCCGTGAGCATATGCCGGGAACGCCCTTTATCTTTTTGACCGGGGCACTCAGCGATGAAGAGAAGGTGGCCGAAGCTGTATTAAAGGGTGCCTCGGGCTATTTGCTAAAGGACAACCTCCCGGATTTGCCGGAAATAATTAAGAAAGTCTGGCAAAATTATCTGCTCGATGAAAGTCGCCGGTCGGAGGATCAGGCGCGGTTGAGGGACCAGCAATTGGCCATCCAGAAGAGTATCCGCTTGCTGGAAAGCGGCAATGCGGACAGCTACCAGGAAGTAATCCCGTTACTGCAAGAGGTGCAGGCCAGCTTGCTGAAAAAGTAAGAGCATATCTAAATTTTTACTTCCTGAGAACCAAGCATTTAAGAACCTGGCGTCACATAAACTGACTTATATAACCCGCTGTGCGCGTACCACGAAGTAGCCGCGAAGCGAATTTTTTGTTTAGTCAGAACCTCAACCACGAAGTAGCCGCGAAGCGAATCATTGATCCTCAGTTCTCAAAAATTTTAGAGACGCTCTAAGCGTAAGATTCAAAATTAGCACGAAGATGGAGGACGTAACTCTTTCCGCCTTCCTCTTTTTAGTTCACTCATCTTCTTCATCCGGAAGAACCCGGAGCGAGGTATCAACCTCGTCATTATATTCAATCATGTGGCTGATGAAGGTCAGGAAGTTTTCCAGGTCGTTTTGCAGGTACCGGCGCTCCAGTGACGGTTCATCATTTTGAAGAGAAGTTTGTTTGTACTGGTAGAAGACCCTGAATCCCTCTAGCAGCTTTTTTACTTCGACGGTACGGAGGCGTAATGATTGAAGCTTCTGGTAGTCGAGCTGACGATTAAAAAGTGCTCCTGCATCCATTGACCTTCCGTTCGCTGCTTTTTCTCGTAAGTCCGTTGCGATCAGATCGGTCAGGCTGACTTTCAGGTAACGGGATATTTCGTAGATGAGATTAAGCCTCGGCTCCACGTTCTTCGTTTCGTAGGCGGCGATATTACTGCGCTTTACCCCCAGGGCATCGGCCAAAGCGAGTTGGCTCAACTTACGCTTCTTACGCAGATAGCGAATATTTTGACTGAGCAGGCTGGCCTCGTTCATACGTACGATTAATGGAGAAAGAGTTTATTTTCAACAATGAAGGTAGTAAAACTTACGCAATCGCTACAGGTTTGTCCAAATTTTTCACAGAATGGGTCAGTTTTTTGAAAATCCCGGCTCATTAGTGGTACGATCCAACCATTATTGCCGGATGAGGGTACGGTAGCATAGGGGTAACTTCATATATTGCCATCGTTTCATTCATCTTGTCTAAGCTACCACTAAGGCTAAAATGAGGATCGAGCGAACATTGATACAATCTCTTACCTTATAAGGAGTACACTGATACACGCTATCACTTAGCCGACTACATCATTTCCCGCAATTGCTGGTGAAAAAATGTCAGGCAGAATCAACGTGCCGGTCAACCGAAACAAGATTCGCTGGTAGTTGTAATCAGTCGTTTTATTAACCAACAGCAAAAATCAACCAATCATGGCACGTAGTGGAAAACGTTATGCAATGGGCCTCGGTGTACTCGTAGGAGCAGCACTGGGCTATTACCTCAACTCTAAGGAAGGACGTGACTTTCGTCGTCGTACTGCCGTTCAACTCGATGAGTACGGCAATCGACTAAACGAGTACGGCAGCAATCTTTCCGAGCAAGCCAAGGAGAAGGGTGAACAGTGGAGCGAAGAAGCCCGCCGCCTTTCTGAACAAGCCAAGGCCAAGGGGGAGAAACTGACCGGCCAGCTGCAGGAGAAACTGACGCAGAGCAAGGAGTGGGCTAATGAAAAAGCCAATTCCCTAAAGTCGAATACTCGCGATGCGGCCGACGAGACCGAGGACGCTATTGACAGTGCTGAAAACAGCTTCGAGCGTGGCGTGAATACCGCTAAGCGAAAAGTAACCGAAAACAAGGAGAAAGTGAAGAATGCCGTTTCCAACGGTAAGGCATAATAGGAGCGTGTCTAAATTTTTACTTCCTGAGAACCAAGTATTTGAGAACCTGGCGTCCCATAAACTGACTTACGTAACTCGCTATGCGCGCAAGTTTTTGTCTAGCCGGAACCTCAACCACGAAGTAGCCGCGAAGCGAATTATTGATCCTCAGTTCTTAAAAATTTTAGAAACGCCCTAAGTTTTCCTGAGCAATTTGTCAACCGGACCCGGAAAGAAAAGTCTCAACTTATGCTTTCCGGGTCCGTTGCGTAAATAGGATCCTTTTGCATGTTTGCGTATCGTATCCATTAACCCAGCTATGAGAGATAAAGAACAATTACTACAAAAGATAGGCGAGAATTACGGCTATTTTAAGGAATACGTTGACCGGAAACTCGATTATTACCGACTCGAGGCAGCGGAGAAAGCTTCAGCAGTCATTTCCGGACTCATTACCGTGATCGTTTTACTGTTATTAGCCGGTATCCTGGTGACGCTACTGGTGTTATCGCTCGGTTTTTATCTAGCCGACGCACTGGGAGGCGATACCGGTACGGCTTTTCTGATCATGGCGGGTGTGATGTTACTCCTTATCATTGTAGTCTTCGTACTGCGGCGGTTGATCATTACCCGTCCGGTAGTAAGTATGGTGATTTCCAAATTTTTTTCGGCCGAGAAATACCACTGATTCATTCGAAGATCTGCAGCCGGCCTGCGTGAGGTGGCTGTAAGGTGATCCCGCCCCGCAAGTATTGCGGTGCGGGGCAGCCCGTAGGGCCGACCGAGCAGGGAGCCTGGAAGACACCGACCCCGACCCCCGGGAGGGGACACGCCCACCAAAATTTGTAATAAGTAAACATGCTACTGATGGTTAAGCAAGAACGAATCAAAAGCCTGAGTGACATCCACAATCGGAAAAAAGAGCTTAAGTTGGAAATGGAGTTGATCAATCGCGAAGTGGCCCATGGGATGGGTATAATGCGGACCGATCTGCGTAGCTTTGCCCTGAAAAAAGTAGCTTTGCCGGCTGGTGGTATCCTTTTGGGCCTGATTGTGTTAAGTAAAACGTTGTCCGGCAGCAAGAAAAAGTACAAATATGGGGGCGAGACTCGCGTTATTCATGAATACCCCGAAGGTTACGTAGCGCAGGGTGGGAAGAAAAAATCGCTCTTTAATTTTAGGAACTCCATGTCGATTATCCGTGTACTCATTCCGGTAGTACAAGCAGTGGCCGGTGGGGTAGCTGCTTATTTGGGCCACCAACAAGGTGCCGAGCAGGCTGAAGAAAAACGTTTGTAATCGGTGTTCATACACAAGAGGGAGTCAAAAATGATTTTGATCGGGGGAAAGGTGAAAAAATTAGGATATTTTGATTAAAATTTTCACATTTGCGCCACGAGGACGTGAGCAAGACTGAAATTTTTCTTCGACGCATTGGAAGAATGCCGGTTTTGACCACTGAAATAATATGGTTAAATCTTTAAATTTCTTTGTGATGCGGCATGCCCTTTTCTCAGCCACTTCAGTCATTGGAACTGACGTAGTAGATGGTAATGGTAATCAATTAGCCACTCTGCGGGATGTCGTTCTGAATAAGGAACGAGGAAGCATCCAGTATTTTATTCTCGTCGTCTCGGTAGACCAGCGTCAGGATGAACGCTTTTACGCAGTTCCACACCAGTATTTTCACTTGAATGGAGATGATGAAGAACTTATCTTCACCCAATTAGGGGACTCCTTGGTAGAGCCGGGGATGCTCCACTTACCAGACCATTACGATGAAGTAAGTGTGGGGTCGTCCGCTGATTTTATCCGTGATGTAGTAATCAAGAAGCAGCTACCCCGTCATCGGTCCGATAATCAGGACACCATTAAATAAGTTCAAACAATTTTATTCGGTTAAAAATTTAGGCAGGTCTCCGCACATCGGGACCTGTTTTTGTGTTTTGGTAATAAACGATGAAGACTGAAGTCTCCTTCGTTTCGTGCATTTTTAAACTTACGTATACTGTCACAAATAACAGGTGCGTGCAACCATTACCAATTATGTCAACCGCAGCGAATAAGGACCAAATTAACGGCCTGAACAAACTAATCACGACCCTCTACGACGGAGAGAATGGCTACAAGGAAGCAGCCGATGAGGTTGATAGCGTGTCGTTACAGCAAACTTTCCGTGAATATTCCAAACAGCGTTACGATTTCGGCCATGAAATCAAGCCCTTCATTACTCAGATGGGCGGTACTGTAGATAAGGGAGGTTCCTTTTCCGCAGGGGTACACCGCTTCTGGATGGATATCAAGTCCGCTATCGGTACCAATGAGGAAGCTACCATACTGGCAGAATGCGTACGCGGAGACGAAAGTGCCGTTGAATCCTACGAGGAAGTACTTAAGGATACCGCTTTACTAGCTGATGCCCGCAACACCGTCAGCCGCCAGCTGGATGCACTACGTCGTGGATTAAGCGAAATGCGTCGATTGGAATCCACGTATGAAAAAGCCTAATCGGTCAAACGGTTATTGTGTAACAAAACCGCTATTTTCCGATAGGAAGTAGCGGTTTTGTAATTTTTTGTTTAAAAAATGGAGTAGTCTGGAAAAATGTGCTTAGTTTCGTACCATTGACGTTCTTCTTTATTCATTTTTGTCAAAACCCTCACCAGACTGTGCGAACCACCCTCTTAGGTCGAAATATTAAAATGTTGCGTAAAGAACGGAATGTGACGCAATCCGCTTTAGCGGAATCGCTGGGCCTAAAGCGTAACCATATTGCTTCCTATGAAGCAGGGATCGTAGAGCCGCGAGCCCTGACTTTTTTGCGTTTAGCGAACTATTTCGACGTACTACCGGAAGCACTACTGACGACTACTTTAACTACAGATGTTGCCGACCGCCCTACGTTTCGATCGCAACCACTGACGTCGGCGATGGTCGATAAACTGTTGGGGGAGTTGGTAGGGCCCAGCCGTAAAATGAAGCAACTAATCGGAACATTTCGCCAATTCTACGAGCAGCGAATCCAGCACCTTGACGGTTCTAAACCCACCGCACTCACTTCCATTGAGGATTTCACCAACTTCTTTGAATTACTAGATGATTTACTCCGGGCCGAGCGATCGGAAGCAGGGGCGGTAGCTGGGGATCGGGCGGAAAAAGGAGGGAAGTAGGGTAAATTGTTTCATTCTACTTTCAGCTCACGCCCTTTCGTGTATCTTCGCGGCGTGATCCACGCAAGCAATATTCAGAAAAACTACGGCGACCTTAACGTCCTTAAGGGCGTCGACCTGCGGGTAGCCGCCGGGGAGATCGTCTCCATCGTCGGCAAGTCCGGTGCGGGAAAAAGTACCCTTCTCCATATTTTAGGCACCCTGGACCGGCCGGACTCGGGCGAACTCATCATCGGTAATGATTCGGTGTTGGGCCTTAATTCTCGTAAATTAGCTGCTTTCCGTAACCGTAATATCGGTTTCGTCTTCCAGTTTCACCACCTGTTACCTGAATTCACGGCCCTGGAAAATGTACAGTTGCCCGCCCTGATCGATAATCGCGGTGCCGATAAGTCACGCCGCCGTGCGGAGGAATTACTCGGCTACCTGGGCCTTTCCGAACGGTTGACTCATAAGCCCAACCAGCTTTCGGGGGGGGAACAGCAGCGCGTAGCCGTAGCCCGCGCCCTGATGAATGAGCCGGCCATCGTGTTTGCCGACGAACCCTCCGGTAACCTCGACAGCGAGTCCAGCGAGGAACTGCACAACCTCCTCTTCTCCCTGCGCGATGATTTCCAGCAGTCCTTTATCATCGTCACCCACAACGAAGACCTCGCCGCCATGAGCGACCGTCGACTGGAGATGCGTGATGGCGTGCTGATCTAAGAGCGTGTCTACCCGGTGCGCGACCTCCGGTCTCGCGAAAGAATCGGCTTCCGACCTACGGTTGACGGCCGGGTCATAGGGCAGCACCGGGTTACGGTAGAGGACGGGCCGGAACGGTTCGCCGCTATCCACCATATTTTTGGCTACCAGCGCGTGGTAGCGTTCATCCCACTGATGCAAGTAAACGTCCGTAGAGGCTACAAATAGTTTGACTGCGGTGGCAAGTAAAATGACCAGTAGCACGGTACGTTGCGCGGACCGCCCGCTCAACCGATCTTCTTGCTGAAGATGAGCTGGAGCGAATCCCAGCCCAGTTCGTCCAGGGTATGTTCGGGATCATAGCAGCGCTGGGGTTGGCCGTCGTAATCGGGGTGATAGGCCAAATAGCCGGCCGCCAGCAAGCGATCGAAAGTGCGGCGCTGCTTACCGGCCTCGGTGCCGTCGTCGGCAAAAAACTCCAGGATAAGGGTAGGGGAGTGGCGGGCTAGTAGCTCCAATCCACCGGAAATGACTGGATCTTCTGATCCTTTAGCATTCAATTTGATCACGTTAGGCGGCAAGTCCAGATTGAGCGCGTCCAGCGTGGAGCAGGGTACGATAACCGGAGTTGGGGGGTACTTGGTCAGCCAGTCGCGGCCCTCATACTGGGTTACGTCCAGCGCGTTGTATTCCGAATAGCGGGCGGGAAACTGGTAGAAGGTCAGTTCGCCCGTATGGTCGGCCAGGGCCAGGTGCCGGGCCGAGGCATTTTTAATTTTGCGCAGGTTTTTATTCAGGCGGGCGTAAGTACGGGGCGCGGCCTCCACGGCGGTAACGCGGCCGGCGGGGCCTACGAGTGCGGCGGCCAGCAGGCTGAAGTAGCCGAAGTGCGCTCCGATGTCCAGAAAATGGTGGCCCGCCCGCAAGTGGCGGATCAGGTAGCGGGTCAGGCGCAATTCGCTGGGGCGGGTTTTGCCGCCGGTGAGGTAGATATCGGTTCCGGAGGGCAGTTCCACGCGTAGGTTCCGGCCGTAGAACGTACGGGCGCGGGCGGGAGCGCCCCACTTGAGCAGCGGGTAAAAGAGGTTGTTCTGGGCTGCGGCCAGCACATAGCGCCCGGGCCGGGCAGCCAGCCGCCCGGTGGGGGTGGTGCCGGCCAGATCGGCGGCATGCTCCAGGCGTTCGAGTAGGTTGAGTCTATCCACGGCCGCAAAGGTAGCCCCAAAAAAATGCCCGGCAAACAACCACGAGGATTGCCTGCCGGGCAAAAAAATCACGCAAGTACCGAGGAATGGTTTGGCTCCTCAGGAAAACATGGTTAGGGACGCAGCTCCGGTTCGGTAATCCCCTTGTCGCAACGAGTGCGAAGCCTGACAAGTCAAGGCCCGAGGCCCGCCCTAGACGGTGCGAAGTCATTCCCTAATTTAATAAAATTGTAGGGCCAACCTTATTAGGTACCCACGTGAAAATCTTAAAAGGCCCGTTGTCCTTTCGTGCTTTGGTAGGCGGCGTTGCCGCTGGTACTTTTGTACAAGCCTACACGAGTTCGTTTACGCGTAGGCTTATACAAAAGTACAAAATTACCAGACGCAAAGCGTCCTACAAAAGTACGCGCAAAGTGCTCACTTGAAACGAATAGCTTCCCAAAAAGTTACCCCGCCCGTTGCTTCCAACAAAAATCCTTACGCCAATCGCCATTAACTTGCACGGCGGGATTAGAATACCTATCTTTGCGCTCCTTTATAATTTCAAGCTGTGCACTATGCCCAAGATGAAGACACATTCCAGCGCGAAGAAACGCTTCAAGCTGACCGGAAAGGGTAAAGTAAAGCGCTTTCACGCCAAGACCTCGCACATGATGCGCAACAAGTCCAAGAAGGCCAAGTTGCGTCTCCGTGATTCAGGTTTAGTATCCGACAACGATACGCCCAAGATGAAGCGCCTGCTTTGCAAGTAGGCTAACCTACTCGCCGACTTTTCCGCTAATTTTTCACGAGAGCACGGGCCTTAAGAACCACTGGTCCCCGTGCTGAACAAAAATCAGAGCTTATGCCTCGTTCCGTAAATGCCGTCGCTAGCCGCGCCCGGCGCAAGCGCATCCTCAAAGCCGCCAAAGGTTACTGGGGTGCCCGTAGTAAAGTCTACACCGTTGCTAAAAATGCCGTCGAAAAAGGTCTGGTTTACGCCTACCGCGACCGCCGCAACAAGAAGCGTGTTTTCCGCCGCCTCTGGATCGCCCGTATCAACGCCGCCGCGCGTCTGAACGGCACCACCTACAGCCGGCTCATGCACGGTTGCAAAACCAAGGGCATTGACCTGAACCGTAAAGTACTCGCCGACCTGGCCATGAATCACCCCGCTGAATTTTCGGCCGTGGTGAAGGCGGTAGGTTAGGTTTTCCGGGCGTGCCCCCGTCCTTATCAGGCCGGGGTCGGTCCCTTCCAGGCTCCCTGACCGGTCGGTGCTACGCACTAAACCTTTCAGGCACCTCACGCAAATGCCCCCGCTAACTTCGGTTAGCGGGGGCATTTATTATTCAAGATCGACCTCAATTGCTTTGTCCTACCCCAATTTGTGTTAAAATTTACTGAATTTCCGCCGATTACGTAACCCAATTTAATATATTTGGTATCCGCACTGTTATATGACCGGCTTCCCTGGGACGCCATCCTCACAACTACTGCTATGCGTATCTTCACCCTGCTCTTCTTTCACCCTCTTGCTCTGTCTCGGTACCACCTCGGCCCAGACCTTCAAGTGGAACAACAAATCCGCCGCGCCGGTCAAGACCCCGGCGGCGGCTCCCGTCAACCAGGGTCCGCAGGCCGGCCTGGCTACTTTTTATGCCGATTACCTCGACGGCCAAACCACCGCCTACGGTGAAACCTACCGCCGCGACCAGTACACGGCCTCGCACCCGAACCTGGCCCTGGGCACCATCCTTACCGTAACCCGCCAGAGTACCGGCAAGCAGGTGAACGTTCGAATTAACGACCGCGCCCCGCTCTGCCAGGGTTGCGTGGTAGCGGTTAGTTACGCTGCCGCCCGTGCCCTCGATCTCATCGTGGCCGGCAAGGCGCAGGTGACCATCCAGCCCATCGGTTTCAGCAACTGGAACCCCCAGCCCGTGGCCGGCACGCCCCGCCCCGACCTGGTATCGCGCGGTGACGCCCCCCCCGCCCGCTATTCGGAGGTGAATGCCGCCCCCCGCCGCACGGCCTACGAACCGAATTACGCCCCGGCCGCCGCGCCCCAGACCTACGGCACGGCCCAGCCGGTAGTAACGCCGCCCGCCTACGGTTCGGGTACCGCTCCCGCTGGTAGCGTACTTCCCCAGGGTGCCTCCAACGTTCGCAGTTCGGCTTCCGGCCCCGGTACGCCCGTCGGCCCCACGGCCAATAATGCCCCCATCTATAACCCGGTCCCCCGGCCCGCCGCACCCGCGCCCTACGGTACGAACCCGGCCGACCTGCGCCCCGCCGCATCCACTACCCCCAGCTATCAGCCGCAGGTACCGCCCGCCGTTACCTACGACCGCTATCCCGCCGCGCCCACCGCCGCTCCGGAAACTTACGGTAGCACCCCCAACCGGCCGACGGTCGGAAATCAATCCTCCATGGTGCCCCGCGCCGGGGTACCCGCCCAGATCACTCGCGCCGATGCCGCCCGTATCGACGAGGTGCAGGTGATCGCCAATGGGGACATCCAGGGCTACGGCGTACAGATCGGTGCCTACGGCGATCAGAAGAATGCGCACCGCCAAGTGGTCGATCTCCAGCAGCGCGGCCTGGACAATGTCTTCATCAAAGAGGAATTCCGCGCCGACGGCGGTAAGCTGAACCGCGTGATCATCGGCCCCTACCAGACAATTGCCGGTGCGCAGGAAGAAATGCGCCGCCTTACCTCCGGTTTCGGAACGCGGGGCATGGTACTGCGCCTCTGATTCCCTACTTTTGCGGCATGGAATATCAGAATCTACGCGTCCGGGAGGACAACGGCATCGTCTACCTCACCATCGACCGCGAGCGGCAGCTCAATGCCCTGAACCAGCAGACACTGACGGAACTGGAGGATTTTTTCGGTACCTCCTACGCGGGGCGGCGCGATCTCAAGGGCGTCGTCCTGACCGGCGCGGGTGAAAAAGCATTCGTGGCCGGCGCGGACATTAAAGAATTTATGTCTGTCGCCGATCAGGGATCGGGGCGGGATATGGCCAAGCGGGGGCAGGATATTTTTTTCCTCATCGAACGCTTTCACCGGCCGGTAGTAGCCGTCATCAAGGGGTTTGCCCTGGGCGGCGGTTGCGAACTGGCGATGGCTTGCCACCTGCGGGTAGCAACCGAGACCGCTCGTTTCGGCCAGCCGGAAGTTAATTTGGGTATCATCCCCGGCTACGGCGGCACGCAGCGGCTGGTGCAGTACATCGGCCGTACCAAGGCCACCGAACTCATCCTTACGGGGGATTTCCTGGGGGCCGCAGAAGCACATCGCCTCGGGCTGCTTAATTACGTAACCGCCACCGGCGAGGAAGCGGAAGCCAAGGCTACCGAACTAATCGAGAAGACGGCCGCCAAGGGTCCGGTAGCCATTGCCGAGTGTATCGCTTCGATCAATGCCTACTTCACGGATGGCGTAAACGGCTTCGATGCCGAGTCCGCCGCCTTCGGCCGCACGACCGAGACCACCGATTTCCGGGAAGGGGCCACCGCCTTCGTGGAGAAGCGCAAGGCGGACTTTAAGGGGGAATAAGCCAACCCCAACCCCCGCTACTTGTTAGGTAAGTAGCTAAAATATAGTACCATGAACAGTTTTCTCAGCACTTTCCTCATTATCGGCGGCGTATTCGCGGTCTCCTTCTTGCTCATTAATATCCGCTACATCTTTACGGGTAATGAGTTCCGGGGTACTTGCGCGAATAATAACCCGATGCTCAAGAACCAGATCGGTGACTGTACCGTCTGCGGTAAGAAGTCGGATGAGGAGTGTAAGATGCCGGAAGTGAAATCGGCTTAGAAGGACTGTCATTGACCCTTGAATTAGCAAAGGGGAGTCCGACCTGGTGTCGGACTCCCCTTTATTGCTTATGTGGATTTTACCGGCATACGATCTGCTTTTCTCAACTTATCCTATCATTCCATGACTTCAATAATTATTTTTCTTGTACTATTTAGTCAGACATCAGTGTCGTCTGTTGAACAAATAAAAAATATGTCCAATCTATCCAGCTGCTACCAAGTCATCGACCTCCCCGGCGGCGAAGTAATCGGCCGCAACATTTATCTGCGCCAAGGCACCTTTGAGATCTTCGATATGCGCAAAAATTCCGGCCACCATTTTGTGCAACTCAGGAACTATGATGCTGCTTTGGAAATGAGCTATCTGCCCGAACTCTCCCCTAAAGTATTGGCCAGACGACTGGATGAAACAGGGATGGCAAAATTCCCGAACACTTTTGATCCTGCTGACTACGAAATCATCATGGATAGTACGCTGCTATCTAATCAACCGATAGCCGACCGGAATAAACGGCAGATTTTGGTGGATAATCAGGTTGCTTCCTTTCATCCGACTCAGAAATTACTAAACATCAACCAGGGTATCATCAAGACCAAATACCGCAATACGATGGAGATATTGGTTCCTTGCACCGAAGACGTCTCATTGGCCGACTATCAAGATTTCATCAATCAGGCGATCTCTACCAATCAGGTGATGTTTATGGAAGATTTTTTGATTGAGAGGGGGCTGGGAAGTATGGAGGAGTTATATGAATTGATGAGGATTGCGGATAAGGAGTGATCTTATCTACTATCTCGTTCACCTGCGTTCCCGGTTGCGGGGTTGCGGAGCACCCACATCCAGCCCAAATGGGAATTCTATTGTTTCTACCTCTGGTCTAAATTACTGGATGAACACCGATAAAAAGCTTAGATGACAGCCGCAGTCAGCTAAGAGCGTGTCTAAATTTTTACTTCCTGAGAACCAAGCATTTAAGAACCTGGCGTCGTGAAAACTGACTTACGTAACCCGCTATGCGCGCAAGTTTTTATCTAGCCAGAACCTTAGATCATTGATCCTCAGTTCTTAAAAATTTTAGACACGCTCTAATTAAGCCAAATTCCTGGAGTTCCTCCCCCCAAGCACAATTTTAACGGTCCCCATCCCGGCGTGAGGTGTCTAGCCGGACCGACCCCGCCATCAGCGGGGGCACGCCCAAACCGATGACTTTTCACTCCCCCGCCTTCTCCTCGTACTCCCGCAGAATATCTTCCTCCGAACGACCGAGGTTTTTCAGGAGCAGGGCCGCATCATCCGCGAAATCGTGGTCGGGATACTTGGCGATGAAGGCTTCGTAATCGCGCCTGGCCTTTTCCAGGTCCTTGACATTCTCATCGTAGGTGAAGGCCCGCATGAAGAGCGCCATCGGCCGCTGGTCGAAGGGTTGGGTACTGGTTTCCACGTAGTCGTAGTAGGCGATGCCTTTGGAAAAATCCCCCGTGGCGCGGGCTACTTCAGCGGCGCGGTAGGCCAGGGCGGGGTTGTTGGAATAGTCCGGTTGCCTGCTGATCACGGCGTCTACGGCGGTGAGGTAGAGGGCGGCCTTTTCGTTGTCCAGCTTGCCGTCGGTGGGGTTGGTGATCTCTTTTAGTAGATCTCCCAGGGCGGTGGAATAAGCGGTGCCGTCGAAGGTTTCGGCCTGGAGTAGCGGACCGAAGGGCGCGGCGGGCAACGCGACGTCCCCCTGCTTATCGGCGATATCGCTGCCGCAGGAGGATAATCCGGTGAACAAGCATAGCAGGAGCAGGGAAAAGAGCCGGCCGGTGCCCCGAAACCGTGGGGCGGAACCCGCGTGAGGTGCCTGGACAGCGCGACCGTAAGGGAGCGGCCCGCAGGGCCGAGCGATCAGCGAGCTGGGAAGGGACCGACCCACTCCGCAATTTTGCGGGTGGGGCACGCCCCCTGAATTATTCAGCGGAAAACAAGGAGAAGGAGTACTGAAATTTCGCATGGGAAGGGGAGTGATAGCGGTTAATTGTCGGTTGGTTTGCGGGATTGGCGCAGTAGTTTATTGACGAAATCGTCGGCCAATTCGGCTTGGATGACAGTATTGCGAACTACTACGAGGTCCATGAAAAACTCACCGGAGTTGAAACTATTCAGGTAGGCGGACGCAAAATAGAACTGTAGGTCGTCGAAAGAAGAACATTGCAATAATTTGAACTGCCGCGCACGCGGATCGTATACGATGAGGTAATAAAGTTTCTGTTTTTCCCGGTCGGCACCCAGGCGGATGAGGATGGGGGTGTCCAGGTACTCGGCCGTCCAGAAGCCGAGTAAGGGGGCTTCGAATAGCGGATAGGTCAGGGTCTGGTGCATAATGCCGGCGTCTAGCAGCCGTGCGGAAACCCGGGCGAGTTTAGTGCGGATGGTTTTAATGGGCGTGAAATCCCAGTTCAGTCCGGAGGTCTTGAGCCAAGTCTTATGAAAGACGTCGTAGTATTCCGAATCGCCCAGCCTTAGTTTATAATCGAAGCGCTCGTAATCCGGCACCACATAGCCGGGGTAGTAGTAGCGGATACCTTGTTCCAGGCAGTACTGAATTTCCAGCAGCATGGTATAATAGCCGAGGCTATGAGCTTTGAGATCAGGGTCGAAAATACCGCTGATGCTGGCGGCGGCACTACGCCCGAGGTCGAAAAAACTCGCGGCGGCCAGTTTGCCGGTTTCCTGTGACCGGATGCTCGTACTATAGGTATTGAATACCGTTTCCTGATCGCCATCCAGCAGGTTTTCGCGTAGGCTGGGGGAAAGGTAGCCTTTAAAATCGGCGCGGTAGCGCTGGTAAAGCGCCTCTTTTTCCGCATCCAAGCGGCAGGGGCCGAACTCATGATCGTAGCGCTTGCCGTTGCGGGTCAGCAGCTTGCGCTGCGACTTGGAAAATTTAAAGGCTTCCAAATCCACCCGGATCCAGACGGCGGAGTAAATGCGCTGGTCGAAACACAGGAAATGAGTGGTGAAAATGGTCTGCCCCATACGGTACCACCCCCGCGCCAGGTAGCTGTCCAGCTCCTCGGGGTCCAGTCGGTCCGGGTAATGTCGCTCGGCAAAGGCAGTCATGTGGGGGCGCGTCGGGTTTGGGTTGTGGTGCCAACACGGCAAAGTTACCGAAATTCAGCGGCATGCGCCACCGGCCGCCGCGCCGGTGTGGAACGGAGGTGGGCGAAAACCGTCTCCTGCCGGTAGCGGGAACTTTCGCGCCGTACTGCACCCCCCGCTACTTCTTCCGTTCCGCGCTGCGCGTATGAAAATTGGCCATTGGCAAATCTACCGTTATACCGAAGTTGAAACGAAAGGCATCGGCACGCTCCTCGCCGAACTTACGCAGGCGCGGACTAACCTGCACCCCCGCCAGCACCGAAATGGGAAGGTTTGGAAAACCGTGTGCGTATTGTATGCCCGGCGAGAAGAGTTGCTGGAAACCCACGTCTTCCGGCAACGATTCGGTGCTGCTATCCAGCCGAAACAGTACGACCGCCCCCAAGTCGATCAGGGGGAAAAACAAACTTCCCGAATGCCCGGTCAGGAAGCGGTTGTTGCGCATGGGCAACGAGCGGTCTACTCGGCGGCGGTACCGGTCCGATTCCACGTATTTTACCTGGTCGATGCCGGAAGAATAGCCCCAACTGAACGCCAGCCCGATGGGGGCCGTAAAGCCGAAGTTGGGGCCCACGCCCGGCGGCCGTCCGCACTGAGCAGTTCCATGCCGCCGGTCAGGCCGGGATAGGTGTTGAGGCTGATGTTGCCGAACGACCGCCGCTTAATGCTGTAACTACCCGTGGGCAAGGCAATGGCCCGGATGGCCTGCTTGATATCGTCGGCATCGCGGCTCTCGGCCACGGCGGCCAGAAAAGCGCCGTAGCGAAATACCTCCTGTAACTTGCGTTGCCGCTCGCCGTAACTGATGATCATTTCCTCGCGTACGGACTCATCGATCAGCCCTGCGCGTTTCACCCGGTTGCGGTAGTCGATGTCCAGCAGCGTACCGGCAATGGGCACCACGTTCATCACCACGGCGTCGTAATCCTGGGCCAGCACGGCCGAGTAAGCGTCCAGGATATTATCGGACAACTGCCGGATGGTGTCCAGCGTGCCGGGCTGATCGGGCAGGGCAACGGTGAAGAGTTGGTGAACGACCTCCAGCGAGTTTTTCATCAGATAAATCAATTCCGGGCTGCCTAGGTTGGCCTTGTCCTGCCGACGCAGGTTGGCAAACTGGTGCTGGATGTTGTCGATCTGGGTAGCGAACAGGGAGAAATCATTGATGATCTTTCCCATCCGCTGTGGGTCCTTGAGGATAATGGTATCCACGAAACGCTGCTCGCGGTTCAGCCGATCAAGGGCCAATTCGACCTGCAAAAACTCGGGGTCGTTCAGCAATTCGACAGGAACCGGTTCCTCGTGCGCACCCGTACCGAAAACCGTTTCCGGCGGCAGGCCCAGCAGGGCGGCCCGCCGGCTTTCCAAACCGCTGCGCCTGCGGCGCAGGGCGTGGCGGATCTCTTGGTGGATGAGGCCGAAATAGATGTTGCGCAATTGCGCATCGCGGGTCAGTTGCAACAGGTTCTCACGTTTCAGCCAGACGGTATTGTTCTTTTCGTCTACCCGAATCAAACTGCGCGACAGCACTTCCAGTACCAGCAAGGCCGGCCGCACGTCGCCCCCCTGGGGAAAAAATTCGTCCGAGCGTTCGTTCAGCACGCTCAATAGGTTAGACGGATGGCGGCCCTTACTCAGTTCCTCGGTGGCGGCAATAGTGAGCGACAGGTAATTAAGGATCACGTCGTTGCGCTGAAATTGGCGCCGGCGATTCTGGTAAATGATTTCCAGCGAATCGGCTAAAACCAGTTGGTCGAAAGCATCCATGAAATCGATTCCCATTTCTTTGCGCCCTACCCACTGGTTACGGGCCTGGCGGAATTGTAGGAAGGTAGTGTGCAACTCTTTTTCCTGCGCATTCACGGCTGCCCGCGTGCCCAGTTCCGAACGGACAAAGGTGCCGATACGAAAAGGCAGGCCGTCCAGGTCCTGGTGAAAGGCGGATTTCATCACTTCGATCATCAGCGAATAGTCGGTAGTTACCGAGGCATCCAGTGCCCGGAAGGTATGCGGAAAAAGGGTATGCATTTCCTGGTCTTCCATCCAGATCTCGAAACGGTCAAAAAAAGCGATGCTCAGTTCCTCGCGCATCCGCTCGGCGATCCATTTCGAGGCACCGTCGATCACGTTGGCCTGCAACGATCCGCCGCCCGCCGCCTGTTGCACCACTATGGGTGAAAAGGCCTGGTCGTTTACCGTGGCCGTATTACTGAACGGCAACCCGCTGCCCGCCCTGCCGCTCAGCCGCAGTACGGCCTCGTCGCTCACCTGTTCCTCGTCCATTTGTGCGGCCAGTTCATACGCCCGGTTCTCCAGTGTGCGCAGGTAGGCGGATAACTCGGGGTTCTCGGCGGCCGCTTTTTTGCGCAGCAGCGCCAGTTGCCGATTGGTTTGGTAATCCTTCAGGATGTCGATGTATATGCCGTAGCCGCAAATGCTGTCCAGCTCGGTGCTCGGGTCGTCGTTGTTCGCCCGGCAGGCAGCCTCGGCGGTAACAATGGCCAATTCGTACAGTGAATCTATCCGAGCCTGCAGTACCTCCACCCCGGCCACTTCGTCCGCCTGGGTAGCTTCCAGTTTGCTGAATACCAGGTTCAGTTTTGGGCGCAGGTAAATATTGGTGGCGGCAATATCTTCATAGATCGCCTCGTCCGACAACCGTTCGCCGCCTTCGTACATATCACGCAGCTGGGCGAAAAACTCCCGCGACTGCCGGTCTTCGCCCGCCCTGACGAGGTCGTAAATACTATCCAGTGCAATGGCCTTGTCGAATAAACTCTGCTGGGCGCAGAGGGAACTAAGCAAACCTGCCGCCAGCGCGGTCAGCAGGAAACGTAAAGAAGTAAACATAACTAAAGAAGGATATTTTTGCGAGCAATGGGGAAAGTACGTCCGCCTTCGCAGACTAACCGTCGGCAACCGTTTTTTCGGTGCTCCGCGCTATGATAAATGCGGCAGCCAAAATCTTACCTGCTACCGGGAAAAAAGTTACCCTTAAAATCAGCTGTTGCTCGAAATCCGCTCGCTCACCGCATCGCCCACTTCCTCGGTAGTGACCACGGTGGCCGGATGCAAATCCGGCGTGCCGCGCCCGGAAAGTAGCACGTCGGTTACCGCCCCGCGCACGGTGGCGGCTTCCACGGCGTGGCCCAAATGGTCCAGCAGCATGGCCGCCGATAAAATGGTGGCCAGCGGGTTGGCAATGCCCCGCCCCACCGCCTGCGGGTACGAACCGTGAATGGGTTCCAACAGCCCCACCGTAGAGCCGATGGACGAGGAGGGCAGTAGGCCCAGCGATCCGGTCAGCACGCTGGCCGCGTCCGATAAGATGTCACCGAACATATTGCTGGTAATGATCACGTCGAACTGCGCGGGGTTCTGGATCACCTGCATGGCGGCGTTGTCCACAAACATATAGTCCACTTCAATCTCGGGATAATCAGCGGCCATTTCGCGCACGATCTCGCGCCACAGACGGGAGGTTTCCATCACGTTGGCCTTGTCCACCAGCGTTAGTTTTTTGCGCCGCCCGGCGGCCGTCACAAACCCCAGCCGCGCAATCCGCTCGATCTCGTGCCGGCTATAGGTGCAGGTATCGAAAGCCGTATCGCCGTCGTCCGACCGGCCCTTCTCCCCGAAGTAGATGCCGCCGGTCAGCTCCCGCACGATCAGCAGGTCCACGCCCCTGATTCGGTCCTCGCGCAGCGGCGAGAGGTGCAGCAATTTATCGTAGCTGGTCACGGGCCGCAGGTTGGCGTACAGGCCCAGCTCCTTGCGCAGCCGCAGCAGCCCCTGCTCGGGCCGCACCTTCGCGCCGGGGTCGTTATCGTAGCGCGGATGCCCGATGGACCCGAACAGCACGGCGTCCGCAGCTCGGCAGGCGGCCAGCGTATCGTCGGGTAGCGGGTTGCCGGTTTCGTCGATGGCCGCCGCCCCCACGGGTGCGTGGGTATAGCTAAATTCGTGCCCGAAGCGGGTACCGATCGCGTCCAGTACTTTAATGGCCTGCCGGATAACCTCGGGGCCGATGCCGTCTCCGTCCAGGACGGCCAGTTTGATGGTACTCATTTTTATTGTTTAGCGGTGCAAGTATAGCGGTTTTTGGGCGTGCCCCCTTCCTGGCGGTCGGGGTCGGTCCCTTACGGGCTTCGGCCTGCGCCTCGGCACTGCGTGCGCTAACGCCCCTCCGGGCACCTCACGCGGGTCACGTAAAATTTTTTCTTCTAGTACACCTCCCTTCCCTGCTCGAAGGCCGCTATCTCCTCCCGCTTACTGATCAGGAAATCAATGTCATCGTAGCCATTTAGCAGGCAGGT
>CAVWSC010000021.1:0-29288 GCA_963757435.1 Lewinellaceae bacterium
CAATTTTGCGGGTGGGGCACGCCCCCTGAATTATTCAGCGGAAAACAAGGAAAAGGAGTACTGAAATTTCGCATGGGAAGGGGAGTGATAGCGGTTAATTGTCGGTTGGTTTGCGGGATTGGCGCAGTAGTTTATTGACGAAATCGTCGGCCAATTCGGCTTGGATGACAGTATTGCGAACTACTACGAGGTCCATGAAAAACTCACCGGAGTTGAAACTATTCAGGTAGGCGGACGCAAAATAGAACTGTAGGTCGTCGAAAGAAGAACATTGCAATAATTTGAACTGCCGCGCACGCGGATCGTATACGATGAGGTAATAAAGTTTCTGTTTTTCCCGGTCGGCACCCAGGCGGATGAGGATGGGGGTGTCCAGGTACTCGGCCGTCCAGAAGCCGAGTAAGGGGGCTTCGAATAGCGGATAGGTCAGGGTCTGGTGCATAATGCCGGCGTCTAGCAGCCGTGCGGAAACCCGGGCGAGTTTAGTGCGGATGGTTTTAATGGGCGTGAAATCCCAGTTCAGTCCGGAGGTCTTGAGCCAAGTCTTATGAAAGACGTCGTAGTATTCCGAATCGCCCAGCCTTAGTTTATAATCGAAGCGCTCGTAATCCGGCACCACATAGCCGGGGTAGTAGTAGCGGATACCGTGTTCCAGGCAGTACTGAATTTCCAGCAGCATGGTATAATAGCCGAGGCTGTGCGCCTTTAGATCGGGATCGAAAATACCACTGATGCTGGCGGCGGCACTACGGCCGAGATCGAAAAAACTGGCGGCCGCCAGCTTACCGTCCTCCCGCGACCGGATGGTGGTGCTATAGGTGTTGAACACCGTTTCCTGGTCGCCGTCCAGCAGGTTCTCCCGCAGGCTGGCGGACAGGTAGCCGTTGAAATCGGCGCGGTAGCGTTGGTAAAGGGCCTCCTTTTCCGCATCCAGCCGGCAGGGGCCGAACTCGTGCTCGTAGCGCTTGCCGTTGCGGGTGAGCAATTTGCGCTGCGACTTGGAAAATTTAAAAGCTTCCAAATCCACCCGGATCCAGACGGCGGAGTAAATGCGCTGGTCGAAACACAGGAAATGAGTGGTGAAAATGGTCTGCCCCATGCGGTACCACCCCCGCGCCAGGTAGCTGTCCAGCTCCTCGGGGTCCAGTCGGTCCGGGTAATGTCGCTCGGCAAAGGCAGTCATGTGGGGGCGCGTCGGGTTTGGGTTGTGGTGCCAACACGGCAAAGTTACCGAAATTCAGCGGCATGCGCCACCGGCCGCCGCGCCGGTGTGGAACGGAGGTGGGCGAAAACCGTCTCCTGCCGGTAGCGGGAACTTTCGCGCCGTACTGCACCCCCCGCTACTTCTTCCGTTCCGCGCTGCGCGTATGAAAATTGGCCATTGGCAAATCTACCGTTATACCGAAGTTGAAACGAAAGGCATCGGCACGCTCCTCGCCGAACTTACGCAGGCGCGGACTAACCTGCACCCCCGCCAGCACCGAAATGGGAAGGTTTGGAAAACCGTGTGCGTATTGTATGCCCGGCGAGAAGAGTTGCTGGAAACCCACGTCTTCCGGCAACGATTCGGTGCTGCTATCCAGCCGAAACAGTACGACCGCCCCCAAGTCGATCAGGGGGAAAAACAAACTTCCCGAATGCCCGGTCAGGAAGCGGTTGTTGCGCATGGGCAACGAGCGGTCTACTCGGCGGCGGTACCGGTCCGATTCCACGTATTTTACCTGGTCGATGCCGGAAGAATAGCCCCAACTGAACGCCAGCCCGATGGGGGCCGTAAAGCCGAAGTTGGGGGCCCACGCCCGGCGGCCGTCCGCACTGAGCAGTTCCATGCCGCCGGTCAGGCCGGGATAGGTGTTGAGGCTGATGTTGCCGAACGACCGCCGCTTAATGCTGTAACTACCCGTGGGCAAGGCAATGGCCCGGATGGCCTGCTTGATATCGTCGGCATCGCGGCTCTCGGCCACGGCGGCCAGAAAAGCGCCGTAGCGAAATACCTCCTGTAACTTGCGTTGCCGCTCGCCGTAACTGATGATCATTTCCTCGCGTACGGACTCATCGATCAGCCCTGCGCGTTTCACCCGGTTGCGGTAGTCGATGTCCAGCAGCGTACCGGCAATGGGCACCACGTTCATCACCACGGCGTCGTAATCCTGGGCCAGCACGGCCGAGTAAGCGTCCAGGATATTATCGGACAACTGCCGGATGGTGTCCAGCGTGCCGGGCTGATCGGGCAGGGCAACGGTGAAGAGTTGGTGAACGACCTCCAGCGAGTTTTTCATCAGATAAATCAATTCCGGGCTGCCTAGGTTGGCCTTGTCCTGCCGACGCAGGTTGGCAAACTGGTGCTGGATGTTGTCGATCTGGGTAGCGAACAGGGAGAAATCATTGATGATCTTTCCCATCCGCTGTGGGTCCTTGAGGATAATGGTATCCACGAAACGCTGCTCGCGGTTCAGCCGATCAAGGGCCAATTCGACCTGCAAAAACTCGGGGTCGTTCAGCAATTCGACAGGAACCGGTTCCTCGTGCGCACCCGTACCGAAAACCGTTTCCGGCGGCAGGCCCAGCAGGGCGGCCCGCCGGCTTTCCAAACCGCTGCGCCTGCGGCGCAGGGCGTGGCGGATCTCTTGGTGGATGAGGCCGAAATAGATGTTGCGCAATTGCGCATCGCGGGTCAGTTGCAACAGGTTCTCACGTTTCAGCCAGACGGTATTGTTCTTTTCGTCTACCCGAATCAAACTGCGCGACAGCACTTCCAGTACCAGCAAGGCCGGCCGCACGTCGCCCCCCTGGGGAAAAAATTCGTCCGAGCGTTCGTTCAGCACGCTCAATAGGTTAGACGGATGGCGGCCCTTACTCAGTTCCTCGGTGGCGGCAATAGTGAGCGACAGGTAATTAAGGATCACGTCGTTGCGCTGAAATTGGCGCCGGCGATCCTGGTAAATGATTTCCAGCGAATCGGCTAAAACCAGTTGGTCGAAAGCATCCATGAAATCGATTCCCATTTCTTTGCGCCCTACCCACTGGTTACGGGCCTGGCGGAATTGTAGGAAGGTAGTGTGCAACTCTTTTTCCTGCGCATTCACGGCTGCCCGCGTGCCCAGTTCCGAACGGACAAAGGTGCCGATACGAAAAGGCAGGCCGTCCAGGTCCTGGTGAAAGGCGGATTTCATCACTTCGATCATCAGCGAATAGTCGGTAGTTACCGAGGCATCCAGTGCCCGGAAGGTATGCGGAAAAAGGGTATGCATTTCCTGGTCTTCCATCCAGATCTCGAAACGGTCAAAAAAAGCGATGCTCAGTTCCTCGCGCATCCGCTCGGCGATCCATTTCGAGGCACCGTCGATCACGTTGGCCTGCAACGATCCGCCGCCCGCCGCCTGTTGCACCACGATGGGTGAAAAGGCCTGGTCGTTTACCGTGGCCGTATTACTGAACGGCAACCCGCTGCCCGCCCTGCCGCTCAGCCGCAGTACGGCCTCGTCGCTCACCTGTTCCTCGTCCATTTGTGCGGCCAGTTCATACGCCCGGTTCTCCAGTGTGCGCAGGTAGGCGGATAACTCGGGGTTCTCGGCGGCCGCTTTTTTGCGCAGCAGCGCCAGTTGCCGATTGGTTTGGTAATCCTTCAGGATGTCGATGTATATGCCGTAGCCGCAAATGCTGTCCAGCTCGGTGCTCGGGTCGTCGTTGTTCGCCCGGCAGGCAGCCTCGGCGGTAACAATGGCCAATTCGTACAGTGAATCTATCCGAGCCTGCAGTACCTCCACCCCGGCCACTTCGTCCGCCTGGGTAGCTTCCAGTTTGCTGAATACCAGGTTCAGTTTTGGGCGCAGGTAAATATTGGTGGCGGCAATATCTTCATAGATCGCCTCGTCCGACAACCGTTCGCCGCCTTCGTACATATCACGCAGCTGGGCGAAAAACTCCCGCGACTGCCGGTCTTCGCCCGCCCTGACGAGGTCGTAAATACTATCCAGTGCAATGGCCTTGTCGAATAAACTCTGCTGGGCGCAGAGGGAACTAAGCAAACCTGCCGCCAGCGCGGTCAGCAGGAAACGTAAAGAAGTAAACATAACTAAAGAAGGATATTTTTGCGAGCAATGGGGAAAGTACGTCCGCCTTCGCAGACCAACCGTCGGCAACCGTTTTTTCGGTGCTCCGCGCTATGATAAATGCGGCAGCCAAAATCTTACCTGCTACCGGGAAAAAAGTTACCCTTAAAATCAGCTGTTGCTCGAAATCCGCTCGCTCACCGCATCGCCCACTTCCTCGGTAGTGACCACGGTGGCCGGATGCAAATCCGGCGTGCCGCGCCCGGAAAGTAGCACGTCGGTTACCGCCCCGCGCACGGTGGCGGCTTCCACGGCGTGGCCCAAATGGTCCAGCAGCATGGCCGCCGATAAAATGGTGGCCAGCGGGTTGGCAATGCCCCGCCCAACCGCCTGCGGATACGAACCGTGAATGGGTTCGAACAGCCCCACCGTAGAGCCGATGGACGAGGAGGGCAGCAGGCCCAGCGATCCGGTCAGCACGCTGGCCGCGTCCGATAAGATGTCACCGAACATATTGCTGGTAATGATCACGTCAAACTGCGCGGGGTTCTGGATCACCTGCATGGCGGCGTTGTCCACGAACATATAGTCCACTTCAATCTCGGGATAATCAGCGGCCATTTCGCGCACGATCTCGCGCCACAGACGGGAGGTTTCCATCACGTTGGCCTTGTCCACCAGCGTTAGTTTTTTGCGCCGCCCGGCGGCCGTCACAAACCCCAGCCGCGCAATCCGCTCGATCTCGTGCCGGCTATAGGTGCAGGTATCGAAAGCCGTGTCGCCGTCGTCCGACCGGCCCTTCTCCCCGAAGTAGATGCCGCCGGTCAGTTCCCGCACGATCAGCAGGTCCACGCCCCTGATCCGGTCCTCGCGCAGCGGCGAGAGGTGCAGCAATTTATCGTAGCTGGTCACCGGCCGCAGATTGGCGTACAGGCCCAGCTCCTTGCGCAGCCGCAGCAGCCCCTGCTCGGGCCGCACCTTCGCGCCGGGGTCGTTATCGTAGCGCGGATGCCCGATGGCCCCGAACAGCACGGCGTCCGCAGCTCGGCAGGCGGCCAGCGTATCGTCGGGTAGCGGGTTGCCGGTTTCGTCGATGGCCGCCGCCCCCACGGGTGCGTGCGTGTAGCTAAATTCGTGCCCGAAGCGGGTACCGATCGCGTCCAGTACTTTAATGGCCTGCCGGATAACCTCGGGGCCGATGCCGTCTCCGTCCAGGACGGCCAGTTTGATGGTACTCATTTTTATTGTTTAGCGGTGCAAGTATAGCGGTTTTTGGGCGTGCCCCCTCCCTGGCGGTCGGGGTCGGTCCCTTACGGGCTTCGGCCTGCGCCTCGGCACTGCGTGCGCTAACGCCCCTCCGGGCACCTCACGCGGGTCACGTAAAATTTTTTCTTCTAGTACACCTCCCTTCCCTGCTCGAAGGCCGCTATCTCCTCCCGCTTACTGATCAGGAAATCAATGTCATCGTAGCCATTTAGCAGGCAGGTTTTCTTGTACTCGTCGATGGCAAAGGTTTCCCTCCGCCCGGTAGCGGGGTTGGTGATCGCCTCAGTGGGCAGGTCAATCGTAAAGCGGGCACTCGGATCGGCCTCTACGGTGCGGAACAGTTCGTCCAGAAATTCCGGCGAGACGATTACGGGCAATAGGCCGTTGTTCAGGGCATTCCCCTGGAAGATGTCCGCGAAGTAGCTACTCACCACCGCCCGAAAACCGTAATCCGCCAGTGCCCAGGCCGCGTGTTCCCGGCTGGAGCCGCAGCCGAAATTCTGCCCCGCCAGCAGGATGTCCCCGCCGTAGGTCGGGTTGTTCAGAATAAAATCTTTCCGCTCGCCCGCCTGGTCGAAACGCCAGTCGCGGAACAGGTTATCGCCGAATCCCTCGCGCGTGGTCGCCTTCAAAAAGCGGGCGGGGATGATCTGATCGGTGTCCACGTCTTCGATGGGGAGAGGGACGGCGGTGGAGGTGAGGGTGGTGAAGGGGGTCATGGTGATGTATGATGTGTGATGTGGGATGTACGATTTTGGATGTTTACTCTGCGAGCGAGGATATTGATCGGATTATGATTGGAGGGATGTATGATGATAGTCGAGAGGGGAGTGTTCATTCAACTGTGTTTGTCATTAGGGAAGGGCACTCTTCCTCCCCCTTCATTTTTTATTCATTCTTTCCTTCAAAGTCTTGGTTGTTGCAACCAGAATAGATATTAATTCATCGCTTTCGGTAATCAAGGGTAGCACCTTCCGTGTTTCAAAATAGTTCATATATTTTATATAGGTGAGTTCCGCTTTGCTCTCGCGAAGCTCTTTAAGAACAATCATTAATTTATGCTTGAAGTCTCGGTCGGATTCAGCACCTCGTGCCTCTGGATAATTAAAAGCAGAAGATGTTGATGATCTAATGAGTTGATGAGCTACATTTTTGGCATCGTAATGAATCTCGATTGGTAATTCACGGCATAGCAAAGAGCATCTAACTGAAAATTTGATGAGTCGTTCTTCTAATAGTTGTTGGTTCATAACAATTTACCCATTTATAAGTCTAGCCCACTAATACAGCAATTTATAAGTTTCGTTATGTAGCCAATTTTCTAAAATGCCCATCCCTGCTAAATCGTGGAATATTTTGAATGTAATGGAATTTTTGGTTAGTATACTAGTGCCCACACCAAACTTACATGTCAAGATTAGGAGACAGATTACCAGCGTTTTGGCGGATCGCGCCCTCAAAGTTGACAAGTAAGAATAGATGGCCCACATACCAGTGTCCCACATCCCACATCCCACATCCCACATCCCACATCCCACATCCCACATCCCACATCCCACATCCCACATCCCACATCCCACATCCCACATCCCACATCCCACATCCCACATCCCACATCCTACATCACCCCTCGCACATCCACAATCCGCCCCGCAACCGCCGCCGCGGCGGCGGTGAGCGGCCCCGCCAGGATGGTCCGCGCCCGCGGGCCCTGGCGGCCCTCGAAATTACGGTTGGAAGTGGAGACGCAGTACTTGCCCGCCGGTACCTTGTCTTCGTTCATGCCGAGGCAGGCGGAGCAGCCGGCCTGGCGGAACTCGAATCCGGCGGCGGTAAAGACGGCGTCCAACCCCTCGGCCTCGGCTTGGCGGGCCACGCGTTGCGAGCCGGGTACCACGATGGCCGTTACGCCCGCCGCTACCTGTTTTCCGGCCACCAGACCGGCGGCGGCCCGCAGGTCTTCGATGCGGCTGTTGGTGCAGGAGCCGATAAAAACGTAGTCGATCGGGTGACCGTTGAGTTGTTGGCCCGCGCTGAAACCCATGTATTCCATGGACTTATCGAAGGATGCCTCGCCCGCGTGGTCGCTCGGGATGGCGGCGTCGATACCCATACCCATGCCGGGGTTGGTGCCGTAGGTGATCATGGGCGGGATGTCTTCAGCGCGGTAGGTCTCCTCGCGGTCGAAGGCGGCACCCTCGTCGGTGGGGAGGGATTTCCAGTAGGCGAGATCGCGGTCCCAGGCGGGGCCGGTGGGGGAGAAGCGGCGACCCCGCACGTAGTCGAAGGTTGTTTGGTCGGGGGCGATGAGGCCGCCCCGGGCACCCATCTCGATGCTCATGTTGCAGACCGTCATGCGGCCCTCCATGCTCAGGGAGCGGATGGCCGAACCGGCGTACTCCACGAAGTAGCCCGTGCCGCCGCCCGTGCCGAGTCGGCTGATAACGTAAAGGATGAGGTCCTTGGCGGTCACGCCCCGGCCCAATTTACCGTCCACGGTTACGCGCATGGTTTTGGGCTTGTCCAGTAGCAGGCACTGCGTGGCCATCACCTGTTCTACCTGGCTGGTGCCGATACCGAAAGCCACCGCCCCGAACGCCCCGTGGGTGGAGGTATGACTGTCGCCGCAGACCATCGTCAGGCCGGGGCGGGTGAGTCCCAGTTCCGGCCCGATGACGTGCACGATGCCCTGGTTTTCGTGGCCGAGGCCGTAAAGTTCCACCCCGAACTCCGCGCAGTTGGCGGTGAGCATGTCCACTTGCTTGCGGCTCAGTTCCTCGCGGATGGGCAGGTGCTGGTTTTGGGTGGGCACGTTGTGATCGGCCGTGGCGGTGATCAGGTCCGGCCGCCGCACGGGCAGGCCGCGCTGCCGCAGTCCGTCGAAAGCCTGGGGGCTGGTTACCTCGTGGATGAGGTGACGGTCGATGTACAGCACCTGCTTCCCGCCGGGAATGGTGGTGACGACGTGGGCATTCCAGATTTTATCGAAGAGGGTAGCGGCCATGATGATTCTTACTTGGCCGGCAAAGATAGTTTGCCGGACAGCGGAAGCAAGAACCGGAGGCCGCCAAAGAGGCGGGGAAGTCCGGTGGGCAAAGGGGGCTGCGCTCGGTATTTTGGGTCATGACCGCCATTGGCAGCCGACCCCGGCGTAGCGTAAATCAGTAGTTATTTCCCTACCATCACAGCACCATCACCCGGCTCACCAGCACCCGCTCGCCCACGGCGACCTTTAGCACGTAGGCCCCGGACCGCGCGATCCGTAACTGACCGCCCCGCAGCCGCCCTTCCGCCACGCGCCGCCCGCTAACGTCATAAAGTTGGTAGGCCGCATCGGCGGGAACTCCGTTTACGGTCAGTGGGCCGCGGGTAGGGTTGGGGTAGACGGCCAGGTCGTCCTCCGGTTTCGGCTCGTCCGTTGCCACGAGGGTGAAGGTGGAATCACAGGGGAAGCCGACGAAGTTGTAGCTGACAAAATCATTCTCGAAGCAACGGATGCGGCTCCACTCCCAAGTGTAAATCGCCAGTTCGTCTCCGATCTGAATGGGCAGGCCGCCCACCAGTTGGCCGATGTTGCGGTAGCTGGGCTTGAATTTATTGATGTCATTCTCGATATTAGCACCGGTCTGTTCTGATTCCAGGTATTCAAATCGGATGTGCTGAATAGCGAGTTGATCCGAACCGACTCCGACGGTGGTTACCGAATCAATGTTAGCAATGGCCACCCCCTGTGGTTCCGGCCCCGATCCGTCGATGGTCCAGATGGTCTCATAGCTGGTATCGTTGGCAAAATCGTAGTGCAGTTTGTAGGCGTCCAGTTCGGCGTTATAGAACGACACCCGCGACCCCTCCACCTGCATGAAAATGACCAGATTAAAAAAGCCGCTCGTTTGCACCTTATAGGCCGCTTCTCCGGCAAAAACGGTGTCCTTTACAATCTCGTAGGTAACGAACTTCGCGGTCGGCGGCTGGCCGATACCGACGTAGTCCAGGACTTCGTAAGTCCAGGTTGTTCCAATGTCCCAGCCAATATCGTTGGTAAGTTGGGCGTGGGCGTAGGGTAGGGTAGTGGCAAGAAGGAAGAGGAGGGTAAGGAGTCTTTTCATGGTAGAAGAGGGCTAATGGGTTTACAAACTACGATTCTTACCGATAAACTTAGGCTTTCTTAGTCACTGGCGCAAATGGTTGAAACAATGTGCTACTCAAATACTTGCTTTCTACCGACATTATGTCTGGTGAGTGGCGGCCTAGTAGCCGTATTCACTACGCTTCAGCTTATTTGGCAATTGAAATGACAAATGTATACGATGGCATTAATTTGTATTTACTACTTTGCTGATTTGCAGGATGCTAGATCGATACGTCGGTTTTGAAATCAGGTCTGTTCAGGATTGCCTCATCCGCCTCCCCCGCGTGAGGTGCCCGCAGGGTGATCCGCGCAGCGGGCAGTGCGCAGCACCGAGCGAACAGCGAAGCCCGGAGGGGACCGGCCGGCCCGTCCAGGGACGGACACGCCCGGAATGATAATAGCAGTTTAGTAGTAATGGTAGAGGGTAGGCGCTCATTCCTTGTTTCCCCCCCGGCCCCCCGAAGGGGGGAGAATAACGCTCTGTATCAGCCTTCAATTCTTCATTCCCTCCATCCTTCATTCCTTGTTTCCCCCCTCCGGCCCCCTTACCCAACCACCGCCAACTGCTCCAGCAACTCGTGCAGGTCCGCATCCTGGACTTCTTTTTTCGCGTCCGCCACGTGGAGGAAGCCGGTGTAGACCTCGTCCAGTTGTACCTTGGTGAGGTCGAAACCGATGTTTTTGCAGCGGTAGGCGAGCGCGGCGCGACCGGAGCGGGCGGTGAGGACGATTTTAGACTCGTCTACACCCACCTCTTTGGGGTCGATGATCTCGTAGGTGTCGCGACGTTTGATGACGCCGTCCTGGTGGATGCCGCTGGAGTGGGCGAAGGCGTTGGCGCCCACGATGGCCTTGTTGGCCTGGACGGACATGCCCATCAGCTCGCGGACCAGCAGGCTGGTTTCGGTCAGTAATTTGCTCTTGATGCCGGTGTCCAGGCCCAGGCGGGGGTGCTGGCGCATGATCATCACCACCTCTTCCAGGGCGGTGTTGCCGGCGCGTTCGCCGATGCCGTTGATGGTGCATTCCACCTGGCGCGCGCCCGCCTGCAGGCCGGCGATGGAGTTGGCGGTGGCCAGCCCCAGGTCGTTGTGGCAGTGGGTGGAGATGGTGCAACGGTCGATGCCGGTAACGTTGGCCAGCAGGTAGGCGATCTTGGCGCCGTATTCCTCGGGCAGGCAGTAGCCGGTGGTATCGGGGATGTTGAGCACCGTGGCCCCGGCGTTGACGGCCGCCTGGATGACGCGGGCGAGGAATTCATTACTAGTCCGCCCGGCATCCTCGGCGTAAAACTCGACGTCCTCTACATGGGATTTGGCCAGTTTGACCGCCCAGGCGGCACGTTCCAGTACTTTTTCGGGGGTGGTGCGGAGTTTGTGGTAGATGTGCGAATCGGAGGTGCCGATGCCGGTGTGGATGCGCCCGCGTTTGGCCCCGGCCAGTGATTCTGCGGCGATCAGGATGTCCTTTTCCACGGCCCGCGACAGGGCACAGACGGTGGGGTAGGTGATGGCCGAGGCGATGTCGAGCACCGACTGGAAATCGCCGGGGCTGGAGATCGGGAAACCGGCCTCGATCACGTCCACGCCCAGCCGCTCCAGTTGGCGGGCAATCGTGACCTTGTCGCCCGCGGCCAGTTTGCAGCCGGGCACTTGCTCACCATCGCGTAGGGTGGTATCGAAAATCTGAATGCGGTGGGTGCTCATGATCCGGCGGTTAGGTTGTAGAAACTTGTTGTTATATTTGCGGCTTCCAAAGATAGCCTTTCGGGCCGCCACCGCCCGCATCTAAATCGCCGGAATGTACCCGACACGGTACTGAAAAAATGGTCAGTAAGTAGCTGGCTGAAAGTAGATTATAGTTAAAAGTATTACGATGCCTAAGCAGAAGACGGATGATTTGTTGCAACTCATTAGCGGGCTGAACCGCGCCGAGAAGCGTCATTTCCGGCTCTTCGTCAAGCGCAACCAGCAGGCCGCTAACGATATCCTGTTCCTCCAGCTTTTCGATTACCTCGAAAAGCACGGCGAGTACGACGAGGACCACCTGCGCAAGCGGATCACGGGCATTAAAAAGTCGCAGCTTTCCAATCTGAAAGCCCACCTGTACAAGCAGTTGCTCATCAGCCTGCGGCTGCTGAACAAGAACAAGGACGAGGAGATCGTGCTGCGCGAGCAGGCCGATTTCGCCCGCATCCTCTACAACAAGGGCCTCTACCGCCAGGCACTGGACGTGCTGAACAAGGCCAAACTGCGGGCCCGCGACCGCGAGTTCCATACCCAGGCCCTGGAACTGGCCGAATTTGAAAAACTGATCGAGGGCCAGTACATCACCCGCAGCATCCGCGGCCGCGCCGAGGAACTGAGCGACGAGTGCAGCGAACTGAGCGCCTACGTGCGGACGACCAACGACTGGTCCGATTTTCACCTGCGCCTCTACGGTGCTTTCCTCAAAAGCGGCCTGGTGCGTGACGAGGAAGAGGCCGAATCAAAGCGCAATTTCTTCGAAGAACTGCTGCCCGAATCCGACTACGACGAACTCGATTTCTGGGGCAAGGTCTTCTACCACCAGGCCTACCAGCGCCTGCACTACCTGACACAAAACTTCCCCCAGGCCTACCGCTCCGCCTACCGCTGGGTAGAACTGTTCGAGCAGCGGCCGGAGATGATCCAGTACAACGCACCGCTCTACCTCAAGGGCCTGCACCAACTCCTGGTGGTCTGTTTCAACCTGCAACGCTACGACCGTTTCGAGACCTGGTATAAGGTGTTGCTCGATTTCCCCGAGGTCTACGATTTCAGCAACGACACCAACGTCGAGGGCATCTACCAGCTGTCTTACTACAACCACGCCCTGATGGGCCACTTCCTCACCGGCACCTTCGACGAGGGCCTCGCGCTCATTCCCGAGCTGAACGCCATCATGGAGGACAACCGCTACAACTGGGACGATCTGCGCCTCCTCCTCTTCCAGTACCGCATCGCCTGCACCTACTTCGGCGCGGGCGACAACGACTCGGCCGTCGATTACCTCAACGAGATCATCAACCAGCGCGGCCCCGATAACCGCAGCGATATCCAGGCCTTCGCCCGCATCCTCAACCTGATCGCGCATTTCGAGCTGGGCAACGTGCAACTGGTGGAATACCAGGTCAAATCCGTCTACCGCTTCCTCTCCAAAATGGACGACCTCCAGCCCGCGCAGCAGGCTATTTTCCGCTTCCTGCGCCGCGTACCGCGCATCCGCGAAGAGGATTTACGGGAAGCTTTTATCGAACTGCGCGACCACCTCAACCAGATCGCCGAACAACCCTACCTGCGCCGCCCCTTCATGTACCTCGACATCATCGGTTGGCTCACCAGCAAGATCGAGGGCATCCCCGTGCAGCAGGTGATCCGCCGCCGGTTTGCAGAGCAGCGGGCGGCTTATATCGACTGATTTTCCTGCTACGTAACGTGGGCCGATCCACAGATTATCGGTCTATTAGCCATTAGCGGCGGGGCGTGCCGGTTCGGCTAACGCCTCACCGTCGGTCCCCTACCGGCTCGCTGTTCGCTCGGCCCTGCGGGCGCCTCCCTCCGGTCGGCCCGTCCGGTCACCTCACGCGGGCAACCGAATACAGTGGCCGCTCCTCCCGGGTTTCCACCTATTGCGCCGGTCAAAAAGGTTACTCGGAGCGTCGCGGACCCCGCAAATTTATTTCCGGCAACCCATAACGCCGTTTACTCCTTACCTTTGCAAAAAAAAACGCTATGCGTATCCTTCTCCCCCTGCTGTTTGCCATCGCCCTGTGCGGTGTTGCCTGCCAAACGCCGTCTTCCACCGCCACTACGGCCGGTGAAACCGCTGCCGCTACTCCCGCCGCTACCGGCGTCGAGCTGTTCGGTGCCGAAGAAGATTTCAGTGCCCCCCTGCCGTATCCCGCCCTGGTAAAGCAGATTTCCGCCGCCCCCGCCGATACGATGGAGGTGAACGTGACGGGCAAAGTCAATTCGGTCTGCAAAATGAAAGGCTGCTGGATGACCATCGTGGATGAATCCACCGATGCCGAGATGATGGTAAAATTCAAGGACTACGGTTTCTTCATGCCCATGGACATCGACGGCCGCGAGGTGGTCATGCACGGCAAGGCCTACTACCAGACCACCCCCGTGGACGAACTGCGCCACTACGCCGAGGATGCCGGCAAATCCGCCGAGGAGATCGCCGCCATCACCGAACCCGAGCGGGAACTGCGCTTCCTCGCATCCGGCGTTCAGTTGCTGCCCAACAACTGATAGCGAAAAAATTTCGTTATTGCACACTACGGCGCGTTCGGGAAACACTTTTCCCTGCGCGCCGTAGTACTATGGGAAGGTGTATTCGACGATCGAGATGTAAGTGCGAAACCAGTCGTTAACCGTGCAAAACATCTGACCTCGTACATCAGACCTCGTACACTGTAAACTCCCACCTCCCTTGCATGGATCATGCCGCCGCCATCGAATACATCCTTACGCGCCTGGACAACGAGCTTCCCCACCGGTTGACCTACCACAACCCCCGGCACACGCGTGACGTACTCGATCGCTGCCGCCAGATCGCCCGGGCGGAAGGTATCGCCACCGATTCGGAAACTTTTCACCTGCTGGAGACGGCCGCCGCTTTCCACGACTGCGGGTTCCTTCTCAATAACCGCGAACACGAAAAACTGGGCTGCCGCGTCGCCCGCGAGCAACTGCCCCGCTTCGGCTACACCACCCCGCAGATCGACCTGGTCCGGGGCATGATCATGGCCACCCGCATCCCCCAACAACCCCGCAGCCCCGCCGAGTGCATCATCTGCGATGCCGACCTGGATTACCTAGGCCGCGACGACTTCTACACGATCGGCCAAACCCTTTTCGCCGAGTTGAAAGCCTACGGTGTACTGAACACGGAACTGGAGTGGAACCGCCTCCAGGTCGGCTTCATCGGCAAACACCGCTACTGGACGGCCACTAATCGTGACATACGCGGCCCCGTCAAACGCGCCTACCTCGACGATCTGATCGTATGGGTGGCTAACGCCGAACAGCGGCTGGTAGACTGATCTAAATAAGAATGTTACACGAAATAAAGTAGTTAGGAGACATTTTGCCCGCTTTGCCGGGAAGGCTAGTCGATAGAAAAGCAACGCAAGTGGGTTCTCTCCGCATATCGTAAAGGGAGTCGATCGTCGTACCTCCTACCAACCACCCGCTAATGCTACCTATCTCTTACCGTCTCGCCGTCGCCATTTTCCTCTTCAGTTGCTTGCTGTTTCCCGCCTCCCACCTCACCGCCCAGGGGCCGATCTCCGGCTTCCAGTCGCCCGCCGACGAACTCGTTTTCGCCATTGCCTATGGTCGGGAGAACTACGACACCTACCTGAGTCCTACCGGCGACGAGGCCCGCGAGCTGCGCGGCAGCAACGCCTCCGTTTTTGCCGAATACGGCCTCAACAGCCGTAGCGCGTTGGTGGTCAACGTGCCCTACATCAGCAATAACGAAGACAACAAGGGCCTCCAGGACGCCTCCGTCTGGTTCAAGTACCGCAATCAGCGCACGCAAACCCAGTCGGGCGGCTACCACAATTTCTTCACGGCGGTCGGCGGCAGCTTTCCCCTCGGCAGCTATCCGGTCGACGATCCGCTGGCCATCGGCCAGCGGGCGGGCGTTTTTTCCGGCCGCCTGGTTTACCAGTACGATGCCAAATCGGGCTGGTTCATCCACGGCCAAAGCGGCATCGACTTCCAGTTCTCGCCCGATAGCCGCGCCGCCTGGCCGGTGGTGATCCGTTCCGGGTTCGGGGCCAAGCATTTCTACGTGGAAGGGTGGTGGGAGAGCGTCCGTGCCTTCGGCGGCGGCGGCGGCGGTGCCCCCAACCAAGCCGTCGGTACGGGAAGCAGCTGGACCCGCCTGGGCGGCACCCTCTACGTGCCGGTGGTGCCCCGCTTCGGGCTGTTCGGTAGCGGTGCCTACGTACTGTCCGGTAAGTTCATCGGTCAGGCCACCCGGTGGAATTTGGGGGCCGTGGTCAAATTTGGACGGTGATGTCCCCCTGCCCCCGAAGGGGGTTCTGCCCGTTTCGCATTCCATTTTTAACCGAAAACGCCGCTGGTGGCGGCTAGACGCAAGGTGTTGCGTCTAACTACGATGTTTTTCCTTTCTTCCTTATTTTCCCCCTGCCCCCGAAGGGGGTTCTGCCCGTTTCGCATTCCATTTTTAACCGAAAACGCCGCTGGTGGCGGCTAGACGCAAGGTGTTGCGTCTCTACGTTGTTTTTCCTTCCCTCCTTATTTTCCCCCTGCCCCCGAAGGGGGTTCTGCCCGTATCATCCATTCACTTCCTCACTCATTGACTACCTACTGGGAAACCACCGCCTTTCTCCACCCCGCTGACCTCACCATCATCGGCGGCGGGCTGGTGGGTTTACAGGCCGCGCTTGCCGCGCGGCGGCGCGCGCCCACGGCCGTTATCCGCATTCTCGAACGCGGCAGCCTGCCCCGGGGGGCCGCCACCCGCAATGCGGGCTTCGTGTGCTTCGGCTCACCGACGGAACTGCTGGCCGATGCCGCTACCGGCGAGGATTACCTCACCACCGCCGCCGCCCGCTGGGAAGGGATGCAACGCCTGCAACGCGATTTCCCCGCCGCCGTCATCGATCTGGAAATGGGCGACGGCTACGAAATCCTCGAACCCGGTCCGGTTCTGGACCGTACCGTGGAGCGGCTGGGTGAGTTGAACGAGGGACTTGCTACTATCACCGGACGGCCGGATACCTACCGCCTGTTACCGGAGGAGGCAGCGGAACGGCGGGGGCTGGCCCCGCACCTGCGCCTCGTCTCCATTGCGGGCGAGGGGCGGCTGCACCCCGGCAAACTGGTGGCCCGCTTGCGCAATGATTGCCGGGCGGCGGGCATCGAAATGATCGACGGCTGCTCCGTAAGTTCCATCGAACCGCGGGAACCGGGATTCGATCTCGTCACTCCCGATTTCGGACCCCTGTGGACCGACCGGCTTCTGATCGCTACCAATGCGTTTACGCCCCGGTTACTGCCGGAAATCGACCTCTACCCCGCCCGCAACCAGGTGCTGGTCACCGCGCCCCTTGGCGGCACCGTGCCCCGGGGCAGCTATCACTTTCACGAGGGCTACGTCTATTTTCGCAGCCTGCCGGAAAACCGGCTGCTCATCGGCGGCGGCCGCCACCGCGATCCGCTTACCGAACGGACGGACCAGTTTGGCGGCTCGGAGTTGATTGAGCGTTATTTAATGGATTGTCTAAAAGAGTGGATACCTGCTACCGGGGCGGATCCGGAGATCAATTATCGCTGGTCGGGCATCATTGCGCAGAGCGACAGCGGCAAGGCACCCATTATCCGTGAATGGCGGCCCGGGGCAGTGCTGGCGGTGCGCATGGCCGGTATGGGCGTGGCCCTGAGCGCGGCCGCAGCCGAGCAGAGCGGTCGGTATACTGTACGGTTAGCCGCCGGGCCGGGCCGCTAAAATCTCCCGCTGAACCAAGATCGTTACCGATGGTTTAGCGCATGGAACGGTCTGGCATTGGTCGGTATTTCAGCCGGTTCGGTCGGTCTCATTTGGGCGGACCGTTAGCAATGCCTACCTTGAAGGTTCAAAACAAGTAAATCTAAACTATGGAAATCGCATCACTGATTTTAATCGGTATCATCATATTTGCTTTCCTGCTCTTTACGGGAAGCTTTTTCGTGGTTCGCCAGCAATCCGCCGCCATCCTGGAGCGCTTCGGTAAGTTCACCAGCATCCGCTCGGCGGGCCTGCACTTCAAGTTTCCCGTCATCGACCGGGTAGCGGGCAAAATCAGCCTCAAGGTTCAGCAACTCGATGTACTCGTCGAGACCAAGACGAAGGATAACGTATTCGTTAAACTGAAGGTCAGCGTCCAGTTTAAAGTACAGGACGCCAACGTATATGACGCCTTCTACCGCTTGGAAAACCCCTATGAGCAGATCAATGCCTACGTGTTCGACGTAGTCCGGGCCGAGGTGCCCAAGATGAAACTCGATGACGTGTTCGAGCGGAAAGACGACGTGGCCATCGCCATCAAACGCGAATTGGAGGAGGCCATGAACGATTACGGCTACGGCATCGTCAAGGCACTGGTCACCGATATCGACCCCGACGTGACCGTCAAGCACGCCATGAACCGCATCAACGCCGCCGAGCGCGAGAAGATCGCCGCCGAGTACGAGGGCGAGTCCGAGCGCATCCGTATCGTGGCCAAGGCCCGCGCCGAAGCCGAATCAAAGCGCCTGCAGGGTCAGGGTATCGCCGACCAGCGGCGGGAGATCGCCAAGGGCCTGGAAGAATCCGTGGACATCCTCAACAGCGTGGGCATCAACTCGCAGGAGGCATCGGCCCTCATCGTGGTCACCCAGCACTATGACACGTTGCAGGCAATGGGCGAAAACGTCAATTCCAACCTCATCATGCTCCCCAATTCGCCCAACGCGGGTTCGGATATGCTCTCCAGCATGACGGCCAGTTTCATCGCCAGCCAGCAATTGGGCGAAGACATGAAGGACAAGAACGAGGCCCTGCGTAAGAAGAAGCAACTGGAAAAACTGGAGCGCGAGCGCAAGTAATCACGCCTGATCGCTAAAGTGAAAAGAGCCGCTCATCTTCGGATGAGCGGCTCTTTTGCGTATAAACGGTAGGCGGTCGGATGACGGATCGGCAATTACACAAATTGTCTATTGGTATTGCTCAGGGCGTGCCCCCGCCCCGCAATACTGCGGGGCGGGGTCGGTCCCCTGCGGGCCTACGGTTCCGGTTCAAATCGTATTAAGTTTAGTTCTAAAGTGTTGTCATCAGTCGCGACCCCCGTAGCATGAACATGAACCGCTCCAGTCCTCTTTTCATGGTCAGCGGCCCGGGTGCGCGTCTTGATTGATAACCGGACCATCCGCCCAGCCGGGCAATTACCCAAGAGCCGAAGGCTAGTATATTGCGGTGGTGAGGGTTACTTTTCTTTTTGGTCTTTCCCTGAACGGTCCGATTGATTTTTACTAGCAGGTCTTGTTCTTCTTCGGTGAAGACATTCGCGATGGGCTGATCGTCATCTCCGTCACGAGCATAGACGAGTTGGAGTATTTTAGTGCCGGCCGTCAGGGCTATCGTAAGCTGATTAAGCCAAGCTGAATAAGAGTCGACCTGACTGTTTTCCGCGTTAAATCCCTTTTTCTTGGTCGTCCGGAAAAGCTGCTCAATCTTCCACCTGCACAGGTAGATGTTGATGACGGTCATGGCCTGCTCAACGGTTTCCACGACATGGGTAGTCCAGATACGCCATAGCAAAGGCTCCTGCCCCGGGGGTAGATCGGCATCGACCTCGCGTGCCTCGATAACATATAAATCCAGGGAAGTACCGCTCAGCTCACCATCCTTGGGGGCCGCCACGGTCACTTTTTCAAAACGCAACTCAATCCTGGCCTTTCGAGCCGCCCGAAGTACCCTTTTCCCATTGGTGGTGGAGTAATGATTGAGCTTTGGTAAATCCAGTTCGTAAGTGCGGCGCAAGGGGCTATTCGACAGGTGATCAAACAAGCGAACTTCCTCTCCCTTGTCATTGATTATCAGCCTATTGTGTTTAGCTCGCACCACCAGGTCGTCCCCCAGTTCATGAATGACGTGATGAAACAAATAAAAGTCGTCCGCTTCGCGATCCATCACGTGGCTTATCCCATCGGCGGCGGACAAAACCCTACTGGCATTGGTACATCCCAGTTCCCATTTATGGGACTCTTTGTCTTGACGTGGCCGTCCATCGCGCCGACCGGCATCCCGATCGGGGCGGTTATAATAGATCACGTCGCTCAATCCCAGAATCGCACCGCTGCCCTGTTCCACCGCCAAGCTCGCATGGACGTGCGTGCCGGGAGTCTTCCCATCCTGGAGAACGCCGATCTGGTGATTTCCACGGCCCAACCCCTGATCGGCGGGCGGAGTAAACCGGCCACCATACCCGCGGGGGGGGGCTGGGTGGTCTTCAGCGGGCTGCTCGGATTGACGGGCGGCTTCATGTTGTTCAAAACGAGCAACCGATTTACCGAGGTTGTAAGAAGAGGTATCCGAAAGGTTGAGTATATGTTTACCCTTAACCACTTCAGCTGTAATCTGACAGCTACGGTGGATCAATTCACTCGTCTCCACTTTGGGACTGCTCAAAAAGCGGTGAAAGCGATCGGCTTGGTTGGCGTCTTCAGCTAACGCCCTGACATTGATGGTCTGCTTATCCTCCATGACTTGGCTGAGTTCCTCGCGCGTCTTCTCAAAGCGAATATCGCCAAAAGGACTGCGTTTGCGGGATAAAAAAGGTAGGGTTTGATAATCTTTATCAAAAACGGTGATGGGGTCAAAAAATGGCAAAACTGATTTTGAGGATAATATAAGAAAAAAATATTATACGATAAATACCGGAACCGTAGCCCCTGCGGGCTTCGGCATTCGCCTCGGCACTTCGTGCGCTAACGCCCCTCCGGGCACCTCACGCGAAGGGACGAAACTACCCCTTCAGTGCCTTATCCACGGCGGCATATTCTTCCTCCGAAGGAATGTAATCCGTTTCTTCCCAACCTTTTTTAATGGTACGGGCCTGTTCGGGCGTCAAATTATCGTAGTTCTGCTCCTCGTTCAGGCCCCGGTTGTCAATATTGTAATTAGTGTCATTGACTACCTTCTGGTAAGGGGGCTTTTCCTGCATGGCCCGCTGCTTGAATTGGTGGCGGCGCGTGAGGTAAAATACGATGGCGAGTACCAAAATGGCACCGGCCACCCAGTAGAGATCGGCGTATAAGCTGTCTTGTTCCATGAAAATTTATGGTTAATCATAACCGGCCGGGTGCTCCGCAGTGGGGCATCCGGCCGGGAATTTATTAGGAATTGTTATGGCAGAAAGGGATTAAAGACTGTCGATCCAGTCCTTTACCTCCTGCTTGGTTTTACCCATTTTTTCCTGCAGGCGGCCGAAAAACTCATCCTCTTTACCTTCCTGGTAGGTCAGATCGTCATCGGTCAGGTCTCCGTAGGCCTGCTTGGCCTTGCCCTTGACCTGGTTCCAGTCGCCGCGTACTTTATCTCCTGATGCACTCATGATAGTTGGTTTTGTGGCAACGTCAAATAAGGTATTTGGCTCTGCCCGGTTTATCAGCATAACGGTCACGAAAGGAGTGATGTTCGTTGAATACGGGCGAGTGATTCGCACCCCCGGTTCTTTAGGGCCGCTTCGCCGCTAAAGCCCTGAAAGGGTAGGGTGTTGACTCTGTTTAGTAGTTAACTACATGGGTTTTGCACTCATCATTTGATTCCTCACCCCCTGCCCGTCTCTTAAAAGCGGCTTCGCCGCTAAAGCCCTGAAAGGGCGAGATAGACCAACCCAGGGTGAAACCCTGGGACGGGGAGGCTACTCTTGATCCCCACCGCGCCCCCCGCCGGCGTTGCGAAGCAACGCCGGCGGGGGGCGCGGTGGCTTGCGTGGGGTGCGCGTAAAGCCCAGGGTTCCACCCTGGGCTGATCTATGCCGCCCTTTCAGGGCTGAAACCCTGACGCGTTCCGATATGGTTAATGATTTTAGGTAGCGTAAATTTGACCTTCCGGGAGATCAATCGTCTCGCACCGGGAGTAGAGAAGCGAAGGTTTAGGAGCTGGCTTACAAAAACACCAAACTACCAGACTCACGGTGCCCTACTAAAATACGCTCGCAGCCCCACCCGCGTGAGGTGCCTGGACGGTGGAGGTGCAAACCGACAGCCCGCAGGGCCAAGGCGACAGCCGCGCCGGGAAGGGACCGACCCCGCTCCCGCTAGGGGCGGGGGCACGCCCCAACTCATTACCGCGTGAGCGTCACGTCACCCCGAAAGAACTCCCGGCTGCCGTCGATATACTCGATCCATATTTGGTAGACGTATACGCCCTGAATGGCGGCTTTACCGTCGGTGGTTCCGTCCCACCCCCGGCCGTCGGTGTTGCTGCCCCGGCCTTCGATGGGGGCCTCCAGACGGAAAGCCATGCCGCCCCAGCGATCGAAAATTTGCATTTCGGAAATGGCCGATACGGAAGGGCCGCCGAGCGGGAGCCAGAAATCGTTGATATTGTCATTGTTAGGCGAGAAGCCACTGGGGATGTATACCTGCGGGTCGCGCCGCACGATGACCCGTACGAGATCGGTAGCCGTGCAACCGTTTACATCCGAAACGCGGACGCTGAAATCATAGGTGTTGAACAAGCTGTCGATGGTCCATTCGGAACAGCCGGTGCAGGTTCGAACGGGGTCGGGTACTTGCTGCCAGTCGATCGACCCGATCGGCTGCCCGCTATCCGTGACCTGGGCTGCGAGGGAAACGGATTGGCCGAACAAAATCGTTTGGTCCGGCCCGGCCGAAATACCGATGGTGTTGCCGGGAAGGATGACCAGCAGGGTGTCGATGCGGCACCCCCGGCTGTCGGTGACGGCGAGGGTATAATCGCCCGCGCCCAGGTCCATAAAGACGGTTTCGGGCGAGGAAGTACCATTATTGAGCGAATAGGTGTAGGGAGGTGCTCCGCCGCGTAGGCCGCTAACCTCGATAATGCCGTCGGTATCGTCGGCGCAGAGGGGATTTACCCGGTCGATCGTCCAGCCGAAGGGTGCATCGGCCGGTGGGTCGAGGCGGACGGGGAAGGTGGTGACGCAGCCGTTGGCGGGGTTTTCCAGGCGGGCGGTGTAGGTGCCGGCCCGCTCGGTGTTCATCACGGCCGTTGAGCTGAGCGTAGCTGCATTTTCATCCAGCCAACTGAATAAGAGGTTAGCGGGCGCGCCGGGTAGCTGGGCCGTCAGCTGGGCCGGGCCGCCGAGGCAGGTCAGGTTGGTGGTTACGTCGGCGGTCAGGGGCGGTGCCGCGCGGTCGATGCCCAGCACGACGGTGCGGACGGCGGGGCAACCGCTGGCCGGGTGGCGGGCCGTGACGGTATAGGTGCCCGGAAGCGTGGCGGAAAAAAGGCTGGTATCCTGGGCGACCGTGGTGCCGTTGATAGTGGTCCAGGTATAATCCCAGGGGCCATCCTGTTGCGTGACCGAGAGGGTACGCGAGTCGTTGCGGCAGTCGAGCGGCAAGGGTTGGCCGAGGCTGAATACCGGCGCGATGGAATCCACCGGCACCTCAACGATGTCGGAGGCATTGCAACCCGTTACCGGGTCTTCGACGGTAAGGGAGTAGCTGCCCGAACCCTGCACCGGCAGGGTGGTGCCGGCCCCGATGATCTCGCCGGTCAGGTCGCGCCAGGTGTACTGATAACCGGGCTGGTCGACCACGGCAGTAAGCAGGCTGAACTGGTTGATGCAGTCGATGGTGTCCGAAAAACTGACTTCCACCTGCGGCTCGAATTGGAGATCGAGGACGCGCACCGAATCGAGGTTAGAGATGCACTGGCTAAGCGTATCGGTGGATTGGAGGTAGTACCAACCCGGCAGGCTGGTAGTGAATTGTGCCTGATCGGAGATGAAGTTACCGGGTCCCGTCCAGTCATAAGTGAGACCGGTCTGGGCGGCGGGTCCGATCAGCACCTGGGGGGTGCGACAGGTCAGGTTCTGCTGCCCGCCGGCCTCGGCTACGGGAGGCTCGAAGATGGCGAGGGAAGTGTTTAAAGTGGCGGTGCAACCGAAGTCGGTAAAGAGGTCTACCGATACCGGCCCGGCTACGTCGGTGGCGTAGGTCAGTTCGGTAGAGCCGTCGTTCCACATCCACGAATCGTAGGTGCCGGAGAGGGTGAACAGCCCGCTTTCGCCCGTGCAAATGGCATTGTCACCATTGATCTGCCCCGTCGGCAATGGCTGGGGTGCCACGAAAATACTATCCCCCGCCCGGCAACCGAACTGGTTGGTAACCTGCACCGATACCCAGCCGCTATCAGTTGCGGTAATCTGATTGGCCGTGCTGCCGTTCTGCCACAGGACGGTGGTAAAGGTTTCGGCCAGGGTGAACAGGCGGGTCTCGTCCGCGCAGAATTCCGCGTCGCCGTTAATGACGGGCTGCGGGGCGGGCCGGTCGATGATGGTAATGGACGTGTCGGCCGTGCAGCCGTTCTGGTCCACCACATCCAGTAGGTAGGTACCGGCCTCAGCTACTTCGATGTTTCTCGTTTGCTCACCCGTAGACCAGTTGATCTGCGGAAAATTGGGCAGGGCCGTGAGGGTAAGCGAGGCCTCCGGGCAAAGATCGGTCGGGCCGCCGATAAAGACCTGCGGCTCGGGGTATGCTTCGATATCCACTTCGGCGGTGACCTGGCAGCCGTTGTCGTGCGTGGCCAGCAACGAGTAGTTTCCGGGGGTGCTGACACTGATGACCTGCGTGGTCTCGCCCGACATCCATTCGTAGTTGGTGTAACCCGGCGGCGCGGTCAGGGTGATCGTATCGCCGGGGCAGAAACCCAGGTCGGGTCCCAGGTCGGGGGCCACGGTCAGGTGACGGCGTACTTCGGTGGTGGCCTGGTAGACGCAGCCGTTGAAGTCGACCACGTCGACCGTCAGTGGGCCGGGGGTATTGGAAAAAGTGGTACCCTGATTGTTGCCATCCGACCAACTGTAGGCCGCGTAGGGACCGTTGTTCAGTGAAACGGCCACGCTGCCGGTGGGGCAGAAGGCAAATTCCGGGTCGATATCGGGCGGGTTATCCGGGAACAGGCCGATGGTGACGCTAGTCTGTCCGATGCAGCCGTTAGTATCAATGACCAACAGGGAAAACGTACCGGCATTTGGGCTGACGAAGCTATTGCTTGTTGCTCCGCTAGACCAGCCATAACTCTCGAATCCCTCCGTGGCGGTCACGATAAAAGGCTGCCCCACGCAGACGTTTTCCGGTGCCGATATCACCGGGTCGGGCAGGGGCAGGGCTTCCAGCGTAACAATGGTATCTCGCCGGCAGCCCGCCGCGTCGAAGGCCGTAACGGCATAGGCACCCGCCTGGCTGAACGTCCGCTGCGCGCCCGCCGGCCCGTCGGCCCACTGGTAGACCTGGAAGTTACCGGATAACTGAATCGTCGTCTGGCCGCCGCCGCAAAACTGCCGGTCACCGCTCACGCTCAACTGGCCGACCGTTCGCTCCTGCACGGTCACGGTAGCCGAGGTTTGGCAGCCGCCGGCGTAGGTGGCGGTCAGGGTATAGGGGCCGTTCTGACTCACGCTGATCGACTCGGTGGTGGCACCGGTAGACCACAGGAACCCCTGCGCACCGTTGCCGGGGGCGGCGGTCAGGGTAACCGCCTGGCCGGGGCAGCGCTCGGTGGGGTCGCTGATCTGAATCTGGGGCGGGGCCGCTACGACAACCACCACGGGAGTGCTGCCGGTGCAGACGCCCCGCTGCGCGGTGAGTTCCAGTTCGAAGGTCGTCTGCCCGCCCGAGAGGTCGAGCGTTACGTGCAGGCTATCGGTGCGATTGAGCAGGCCGGCGTCGGGACCGGACCACACGTAATCGGTGCCGGGTTCCACTTCATCCTCGTCAGAACTCAGGTTGACGGAGGTGGTGCCGGGGCAAACGCGCACGGTGTCGCGGGCGGCCAGGCTGAAGTCGATGCAACTCGGGTCGGTCAGGCAGTTGAGAAAGGGAGCCGCCGATCCGCCCCAGTCAAAGGCAAATCCCATGTCCGGGCCGGATTGGTCGAACCAGTGGTCGAGAAACATATAAAAAGACTGACCGGGCTGGACCACGATCTCGCGGACGTAACCGTCACCCAGGTTATTTTCGGATAGTTCGATCGCGCCGTTCCCCAGTCCGGTCAGGCCGCAGGTATCACAGATGGATTCCACCCGCCCGAAAGAGCAGCGCAACGGCGAACCCAGGCTGTCGCACTGCAAATCAGGTCCGTAAATGGCAAAATCATAGTCCTCTAGCCCCCCGCCCAATGGCACGATGTCGAGCGTAATGATGGAGTTGGGCGGCATATCGTCCCGGAACCGGAACCAAAACCATCCGTGACCGAACAGGCTCTCGCCGGTCTCCAGGCAGCCCTGATCGTTGTTCGGGTTAGCGAAATCTGGAAAAGAGGCGAGGCCGCCACCGGGGTCGAAGATGAAACTGGAGTCGGAACAAATCACGATAGCCGTCTCGCAGTCCCGGTTGGGGTTCTGGGCGGCCAGGGTGCCGTTGCCGACGGCAACCAGTACCATCGAATAGTATAGAAGAGTAGAGAGTCGTTGCATGTCAATCGGTTCAAAAACAAGGATAGGCCATCCGGGGAGGGAATGACTACCTGGCAATGGGCTGGTCAGGGTCAACTGATCGGCCCACTAGCTTGAGGGATGGGAAAAACCGGTTGTCCGAGTGAATATACGGCTCGGACGATGTTTTTGGATACGTTCATGCAACGGCATACTTCTCCCGGGGAAGGAGAAAGCCGTGAAAAAAGACGGGTGTAAATAACTGGAGTCTCGCGCTGGGACGTAGTCGTCCGGTAGTGCCGGCGCACCGGGTGCGGTGCCGTAGCGCATTTTGCGCGTGTGAGACGATTGGTAAGTAGACGGGACAAATTTGCCCGATACAAATATATGAAATCCAGATAATATAGCTGCTTTCCGCCCTGCTTTAAGCTAAATTTTATCCGCTAATCCTGTTTTTCGCCCTTCCTGCGACCAATTTCGCGCACTACCATCCGGTATTCGCGGCCCATGTCCTTGGTTACCGTGGTGTTCTCCTGCGCCCGCCTTGTCAGGTAGGGCAGCACTTCCCGCACTGGACCGTACACCAGGTATTTAGCCACGTTAAAGTCGGCCTTGGCCAGGTTAAAGGTCAGGTCATCACTCATGCCGTACAATTGGCAGAAGGCGAGGTGAGGATGCCGCCGGGGCAGGCCGCGTTCCACAATGATCCGGGCCATCAACTTGGCACTGTCCTGATTGTGCGAGGCATTACAGAAGGCGATCTCCTGGTAGTGATCCAGGCAAAACCGCAGGGCGGCGTTAAAATCACTATCGGTGGCCTGTTTATCGGCCTGAATGGGGGAGGGGATGCCCAGTTCCTCGGCCCGCTTGCGCTCCTTCACCATATAGGCACCGCGCACCAGTTTGGCACCCAGCAAGTAGCCACCCGATTTTGCACGGTCATAGCTGTTCGTCAGGTAATGCAGGCGGTCGTGGCGGTAGAATTGGAAGGTATTGAATACAATGGCTTTGTCGCGGTTATAGCGGCGCATCATCAGCGTCACCAAGTGGTCGATGGTATCCTGAATCCAGCTTTCCTCGGCGTCGATGAATAAGGTCACGCCCGCTTTGGCCGCCGCGCCGCAGATGGCATCCAGGCGCTTCAGCACCGTCTTGTACTCGGTGCGGGTAGCAGAGTCAAAGCTGAAATCCGACCGCTGGATGTCCTCCAGTAAACCGAAACGCGCCAGTGCGCTGATCTTGGTAATCACCACCGGCACGGCGTCTTGCTTGGCGGCAAACTGAATATCGCGCAGGCATACCTTCATCGTCTTGTTGTAATCTTCCTCGCGGCTCTTTCCCTCGGCCCCGTAATCCAGGTAGGAAAACACGCCCAGTTCTTCGAGCCGCGTTACGTGGGCTTCGGCTTCCTGCAGGCTTTCCCCGCCCACGAACTGCTTGTAGATGGTATTCTTCACGCTCCACTTCGCAAACGGCAACCGCCATTTCACGGCGAGGGCGGAGAGGCTGCCCAGCACGTCGCTCAACTTGCCGAAATTCAGCAGGTGAAACAGCCGCGCCGACTGGCGCAGTTCCGAATCGGTGCGGTGCGCAAAGGTCGTCTCGGTATCCTCGAAATCGGGCAGGTTCTCCTGCACGGCCGGATCCACCGGCGGCGCGGGGCGGTCGCCTTCCTTGGTAGCCACGCGAATGGCCTCGCCCAGTTCGCGAATCTTGCTAAAATCTCTTACCGGTCCCGTTGCCTTCTTCATGCGTCCATATTTTCCAGGCGGCCTCCGCCTGTCCGTGCAGCATACCCAAGCCGGATCGGCCGGTTGCCCCGCGTTGTCGGCCTTCCCGTAAAAAGGCCGTCTCCACAGGGTTGTAAACAAGATCGTAGAGGTAATGTTGAGGCCCCACTCCGGCAAAATCGATCCGGGGGCAGCTTGTTAGGTCCGGGGCCATCCCCAGCGGTGTCGTGTTGACGATCAAGCAATTATGTCTTACAACTTCCATCGTTGCTTCAGCGTAGGTTAGCCGCTCCGCCCCGCCGCTCCGGCTCACTTTCCGGTAGGGGATACCTCGCTTCTCCAGACTCCACCAGACGGCCCGCGCCGCGCCGCCCGTCCCCAGTACCAGGGCACTGATGCCGGTGCGATCCTCGGGCAACAGTTCGTCCAGGTCTTCTCCGAATCCGATCACGTCCGTGTTATGCCCTATCAGCCGCCCGTCGCTTACCGCAATGGTGTTTACTGCCCCGATCTCCCGGACGGCCTCGCTCAGCTCATCCAGGTAAGGGATTACCGCCTGCTTGTAAGGTATAGTAATATTCAGTCCCGCTAACTCGTCACCTAATCGCTGCCGCAGGGCCGGAAAGTCCTCGATCCGCTCCAGCGGGTAACTCCGGTATTCGTGGGTATCCACCAGCCCCAGTTGCACAAATTTATCCGTAAAATAGCCGGCACTAAAGCTGTGTCCGAGCGGGTAGCCGATCAATCCAAATCTTTTCATGGGGTGAGGTGGTTTTGCTAACTTTGGCGGCCCATCTTCGGGTGGCGAATCCAATGAGCAGCTTTTTGTGCACATCCCGGTGTTTGCCCGGGCTGGTCAAAAATACCAAATTACCAGTGGGCAACGCCCGCCTACTAAAATACGCGGCGCAGCCGCCCCCACCATGCCACCTATTTCCTTCAACGTCACCCTCGTACTTATCATCGTCACCTGCCTGGTCTCCTACCGCGCCTTCAGCAGCCAGGACATGATCCGCCAATTCGTCCTCAGCCCCGGCACCATCAAGCGCAACGGCGAGTACTACCGCTTCATCACGCACGGCTTCATTCACGCCGATTTCCAGCACCTCCTGTTCAATATGTACGCCCTCTATATTTTCGGCGGCTTCGTCGAAATGGTCTTCACCCAGGTCTTTTTCAACGAGGTCGTCGGCCGCGTCCTCTACCTGCTTTTCTACCTCTCCGCCCTCGTCGCCGCTTCCACCGTCGACTACCAGCGGCACCAGGATAACCCCGCCTATTCCGCCCTCGGGGCCTCCGGGGCCGTGGCCGCCGTCATCTTCGTTTACGTCATCTTTCAGCCCTGGGCCTGGTTCATCTTCCCGCCCCTGCCCGCCATTCTCTTCGGCATCGGCTACCTCGCCTACAGCCAGTACATGGACCGCCAGGGCCGCGACAACATCGGCCACAACGCCCACCTGTGGGGTGGTATTTATGGTATCGTGGTCACCGTCGTCCTCCTCGTCACCCAGCGCCCCGACCTCATCGACGACCTCATCGCCCAGCTCTTCTCCCCAACGCTACCCTTTTAAATAATCGTAGGGCCTAACCCGTTTCTACCTTTCAGGGGAGCGTGTCGCCGTGCCTTGCGGCCCGCCGCCGGTCCCTTCCCGGCTCCCTGTCGGTCGGCCCTGCGGGCTGCCGCTACGCGGACACCGTACAGGCACCTCACGCGGGTGCCGACCACGCCCCGTACGCGCACTCCCGTACTCCAGAAAAAACCTTGCCCACCCCTTACCCCTAGGGCATCGATTCTGTTAGGTTTTTCGGGTTCATTTTTCCGCATAACGTCACCCCGTCTCCTTTGGAGAGGGGCCGGGGAGAGGTCTTAAATAGCGAGCGCAAAACCCGTATCCTCAATTACTTAACAGAATCAACGACCTAACGTTGACCCCTGACTC
>CAVWSC010000022.1:0-43336 GCA_963757435.1 Lewinellaceae bacterium
TCATTGAGGTCCTGATCGACAAAAGTATAAAAGTAATTGCCCCGGGAACCGATTCCTTGGCGGACCCGATTTACGTAGTAATAACCGACTACTTCATCACCGCTGTAGATGGTGCCGGTGCCCTCGTGCGTATACGATTCCGCAACAGGAATTGCCCCGGTAGGCGGCATGCCGCTTAAACTCGCCACGAAGAGTGAAAAGCTGATAATAAGTAACTTCATTAAATTAGTTTTGGGGTAATTATTTTAAATCGAATTTATTCCGTAAAGTATGCTTCCGCCTCTTCCAGTGCCGCACGCAGTGCCGGACTCTCCGGGTAGGCGGCCTGGTGCTCGCGAAGGTAGGCCAGGGTCAGTTTACTCAGTTCGCTTTGCCGGATCTGTTGGAGTAGTAGCACCAGCTTCTGTAGCATCGGATCGTCAAAATAAGTAGAGGGCGGTACCGATTCGGAGAACCGCCGCTCTTGCACTAGTCGGTGCGTCATTAGCAAGCCCCGGCCGATGGACGCGTACAGGTAGGTGTCATCGGGTTGGTGACGAAGTAGGAAAAGTGACTTTCCGATCATATGGGCGGGCAGTTCCGAATCCAGGTAGAAGGGCACGGTTTCGTAATCGGACAGGCTGCGGAACGGATTGGTTTTCGTCACGCGTGCCGTGCTGTCCACCTCGCCCAGCACGGCCCGTTGCATGGCCCCGATGGCGGCAATACGGGCCGATAGCTCGGGGTGGGACGAGAGGCTGTCGCGGTTCCAGCGGCCGTCTTCGTCGGCGGTTTCCTGCACATCAAATAGCATGCGGGTGGGGGCCTCGATCCAGCGTTCTTTGAACGGGTAAGCGACCGTTTGTAACGCGCTATCAAGCGCGATTTCGGAGCCGACGACGTCGTCCCGGTCGATTTCTTCCTGCCGGATATTTTCCAGTGCCTCGGCTGCGATGCCGGAGTAATAATCGGTCTTGGATAAATAAACCAGCCCCAGTGAATCGGCCGCCAATTCCGCCATGCGGCTGCTGCGCGACAGCCCGTAGGCCTGCTCCCGCAGCCCGTCGATCAGTTTGTCGCGTTTACGGCTGCCGGTCGACCGCCGCCGCAGGCGGCGGTAGGCTTCGTCGCGGTCCTCGGCCCCCGAACTCAATTCGATCAGGGTTTCGCGCTGGTGCCCCAGCTGGTCGTGCGCCAGTTCGTGGGAGAAGATAAAAGCCAGTTCTTCCACGGTTTTCGTGCTTGCCAGCAGCCCGATATCTACGGTAAACAAGCCGCTGCCCATACTGTAGGCGTTCTCGCGCGGCAGGCGGCTAACGAATACCAGCGGCCGCACGGGCAGCTTGTTGGCCGTGACGATGTCCTGAAAGATGCCCGTCACGAACGAGTCCAGTGCGCCATTGAAAATAAAGGAACTGTCGGCCAGTTGCGTCACAATTTCATCCTTTCGCCCCTCCAGCCGCCATTCAAAAAATTCCCGGTGTTCGGGCGGGGCCGTTAGTACGTCTAGCAGCGTACGCGCCTCGATCTCGACGCGCAGTGCGCTCGAATCGGGGGTGAATACGGCCGAGGGCACGTAGTCTACCGGCGTTTGGGCGGTGATCACCGTATTGAAGTAAAACGTAAGCAGGAGTATACCGACCAGGGAGCGCATAAGAGGTAGGGATTGGATTTTACGGGTAGTCTTGGCAGCGTTAAAATTAAGGAAAAAAAGTACTGTCCCCAAATAGGTGTTTAGAGCGTGTCTAAATTTTTACTTCCTGAGAACCAAGCATTTGAGAACCTGGCGTCACATAAACTGACTTACGTAACCAGCTATGCGCGCAAGTTTTTGTCTAGCCAGAACCTCAAATCATTGATCCTCAGTTCTTAAAAATTTTAGACACGCTCTTAGCACTTTTCCGCTGCTATGCCGTTCCCGCCCCCCAGGCGGGTGTTTAATAAGCCCGATCTACACCATCCTGGCGTGCCAGCTCTGGGCCAGCGGTTTTTCAAAGTCGGTTTGCAAGTCCGCCAGTCTGGTCACCAGGGTATCGAAAACGGGGGTCTCATCGGTAATTTTGCCCTGCCGGTACCGATCCGCAAACTCCTCCCGCGCCACGGTGTGTAGTGCCCCGCCCGCATCGCGGTAAGTAAACTGCATCCGGTCGAACAGGTCGGTTTTCAGCTCGCCCTGCAGCTGCTGCAAAAATTTCACCGATGCGTCGATACTGCACCCACTGGCCCCGGCCCGGGTCTCGTCCACGGCCAGTACGATAAAGCGGTGGTGCAGCACCTCGCCGGCGGCGTGCAAGTCACGGTTATGGCTGACCCAGCGGGTGGCAAAGTCGTTGAGCTGGGCGGCCGTGCGTTCGCTCTCGGCCGGCGTGAGCAGGCGGGCGGAGGTGTAGATCCAGATGCGGGAGGCGGGGGATAAATTCAAGGATTGAAGGATTAAGGGATTGAAGGATTGAATAAAGGGGGGCTGCGCCCGTACTTTAGTAGGCAGGCTGCGCCTGCTGGTATTTTACCTGCGGTGATCGTCGCAAGCTCCTCGGAGTTGATACTTAGGTAGAAGCCTATGCGTACACGTTTCCCCACCCCCGCTCTCACTTCACCATCTGCTGCACGATCAACTCACTCAGATCATACACCATAATATCCTCCGCCTTATCCTTGGCCGTCACCCCATCGGTGATCATGGTCAGGCAGAAGGGGCAATTAAGGGCGATGATATCGGGATTCAGGGCGGCGGCCTCGTCCACGCGTTCGGTATTGATGCGCTTGTCGCCGGGTTCGTCCTCCTTCCACATCTGGGCACCGCCGGCCCCGCAACACAGGCCGTTTTGGCGGCTGCGCTTCATCTCCACTAACTGTCCGTCGAGACTTTCCAGGATGGCGCGGGGTGCCTCGTAGATACCGTTGGCACGGCCCAGGTAGCAGCTGTCATGGTAGGTGATCTTCTTGCCCTGGAACGAGCCGCCTTCCTCCAGTTTGATTCGCCCGTCGTCGATCAGTTCCTGTAGCAACTGCGTGTGGTGGACGATGTCGTAGTTACCGCCCAGGGCCGGATACTCGTTTTTAATGGTGTTAAAACAGTGCGGGCAGGCCGTCACCATCTTGGTCACCTTGTACATATTGAGGGTCTCGATATTCTGCAGCGCCGTCATCTGGAACAGGAACTCGTTGCCCGCGCGCCGTGCGGGGTCACCCGTGCAGGCTTCCTCATTGCCGAGGATCGCGAAATCGATTCCGGCCGCCGTCAGGATTTCGGCGAAGGCGCGGGTTACTTTCTGGGCGCGGTCGTCAAAACTGCCGGCACAGCCCACCCAGAAGAGGATTTCGGGGGTGGTTTGGGCGGCGGCGTGTTGGGCCATGGTTTTCATAAGGAGCGAGCTTGAGAATAATTCGGTTGAGAAGATCGGCGGTTATAACAATGTGGGGAAACAAGCAGCGACCTAAGAACGAGTCGGTAAAAGGGTTGGCCCGGTATCGCTAGAGTTATCATCGGTAGTGAATCGGGAGTAAGATAGCTTTTGCTATTCGCTAACGTTGAGGGAGAGCTGATGGACCAACCGGAGAAATGGTTTACTACTAAAATCGAGTTGCTAAGGTAAGCAAGCAATTCGAAGGAGTGGCCTTATTGAGAAGTGATTTTGCCGGGAGGCATATTACGGTCAGCTGGGTAGTAATGTAAAAAGGCCCGCTTCCGGGCGGGAAGCGAGCCTTTTTGGACAGCAGGTTGAATACCGCGTGAGGTGCCTGGAGGGCTTGGTGCGTAGCACGGAGCGTTAGCGAACCCCGGAAGGGACCGACCGCGTTTCCGCCTTGGCGGGACGCGGACACGCCCAGATGCACGGTTTACTTGAATTCCCTAGGCCAGAATCGTCTCGCTCACCGTCTTGACCGTTTTCACGATCCGCGCCGCTACCTTATAAGGATCGGCCGCAGAATTGGGGCGGCGGTCTTCGAGCCAGCCCTTCCAGCCGGCCTCGACGGTGGCGATGGGGATGCGGATGGAGGCACCGCGATCGGAGATTCCGTAGCTGAACTCATGGATGGACTGGGTCTCGTGGAGGCCGGTGAGGCGGAGTTCGTTGTCGTGACCGTAGACCGCGATGTGTTCTTTGGTGAGTGGGCGGAATGCCTCGCAGACGCGCTCGTAATCGAGGCGGTTGCCGCTTTCGCGGAGGAGGGAGTTGGAGAAGTTGGCGTGCATGCCGGAACCGTTCCAGTCGCCTTTGACGGGCTTGCAGTGGTAGTTAATGGCGATTCCGTACTGCTCGGCGGTACGTTCCAGGAAGTAGCGGGCGATCCAGAATCTGGTCACCGGCTTCCTTGGCCCCCTTGGCGAAAGTTTGAAATTCCCACTGGCCGGGGGCTACTTCGCCGTTGATGCCCTCTACGGTGAGGCCGGCGTCGAGGCAGACGTCGAGGTGTTCTTCCACGATCTCGCGGCCGTAGGCATTGTTAGCACCCACGGAGCAATAGTACTGGCCCTGGGGGGCGGGGTCTCCGTCGGCGGGAAAGCCGAGGGGCTTGTCGGTTTCGGGGTCCCAGAGGAAATACTCCTGCTCGAAGCCGAACCAGAAATCCTGGTCCTCGTCGTCGATAGTAGCGCGGCCGTTGGTGGCATGGGGCGTTCCGTCGGCGTTCAGCACTTCGGTGAGGACGACGTAGGCGTTCTTACGCACGGGATCGGGTACGATGTGGACGGGCTTGAGCAGCAGATCGGAGCTACCGCCCACGGCCTGGCCGGTGCTGGAACCGTCGAAGGACCACATGGGGCAGTCTGAGAGTTTGCCGCTAAAATTACGCTCGATGCGGGTCTTGCCGCGCAGGGTCTGCATGGGCTGGTTGCCGTCGAGCCAGATGTATTCTAATTTATGCTTGGTGGCCATGATGGGAGATTTTACGGGATGAATTTGATGGAGTATAGTTAGCGCGGAGATAAATCCGCTGCATTACATTTCGTTGGTGAGCTGAAAGACGCCGTCCTCTTTAGCCGACGTGTAGGCATGCATATCGTGTTCGCCGAGATCGAGGCCCCTGATCTCCTCCGCCTCGTCGACGCGGACGCCGACGGTTGCTTTGAACAGGCTGAGGAGGCCGAAAGAACTGAGGAAACTGAACCCCCCTACCGCCAGGACACCGATGAACTGGGTATGCAGGCTGAACTCGCCGATGCCGAAAATGCCGACCGCCAGGGTGCCCCACAGCCCGCAGGCCCCGTGCACGGAGGTGGCGCCGACGGGGTCGTCGAGGCGCAATGTTTTGTCGAAGAAAACGATGCTGAACGGGATAATGACGCCCGCGATCATACCGATCAGGATAGCCGAGGAACCGGTCACCACGTCCGCGCCGGCGGTGATGCCGACCAGCCCGCCCAGGATGCCGTTGAGGACCATGGACAGGTCGTAGGATTTAAACAGGAAGTAGGCCGTAAAAAAAGCGGCCAGGCCGCCGCCGGCGGCGGCCAGCGAAGTGGTGACGAAGACGCGCGAAACGCCGTTGGGATCGGCACTGAGCACCGAACCGCCATTGAAGCCGAACCACCCGAACCAGAGCAGGAATACCCCGATGGCGGCCAGCGGCATGCTGTGACCTGGTATGGCGGTGATCTCGCCGTTCTTGCGATATTTACCCCGGCGCGGCCCCAGGACGATGATGGCGGCCAGGGCGGCGAAGCCGCCGGCGGCGTGCACCAATGTGGAGCCGGCGAAATCCTTGAAGCCGAGGTCCTGCAGCCAGCCGCCGCCCCAGCCCCACATGCCGGTGATGGGATAGCTAATGGCCACGAAGAGCGTGGCGAAGAGCAGGAAGGGAACCAGTTTGATGCGTTCGGCCACGGCACCGGAGACGATGGTGGCGCAGGTAGCGGCGAACATGGCCTGGAAAATGAAATCGGCGTAGCCGGTAAAGGGGAGTGCGCCGGCCACGCCGTCGGTGACGGCCTGCTGGGCGGCGGCATAGTCGGCGGTAGCCCCGCCGGCCCAGTCGAGGGTACCGAAGGCTCCGAGGAAGTTGGTAATGAGCGCATCGTCGCCAGGGTACATCAGGCGGTAGCCGAGCAGGTAGTAGGTGAGCAGCCCGATGCTGATGATCATGGAGTTCTTGAACAGGATATTGACCACGTTCTTACGCTGCACGAAGCCCGCTTCCAGGCTGGCGAAGCCGAGGTGCATGATGAACACCAGGCAGGTGGCCACTAGGATCCAGAGATTATTGACCGTAAAAAGAACTTCCATGACGTAGTTTGCTGAGGGTTAGATGGCACTTTCGTTCAACTCGCCGTTGCGGATGCGGACGATGCGTTCCAGGTCGTAGACGATGATTTTGCCGTCGCCGATCTGGCCGGTACGGCCTGCGGCAGTGATGGCCTGGATGATGTCATCGACCTTGTCTTCCCCGGCTACGATGTCGAGTTGGAGGCGGGCGATGTAATCGGCATCGTAGACCGAGCCGCGGTAGGTGAGTTTTTCGCCGCGCTGGAGGCCGAAGCCCTTTACTTCGGAGAGGGTGAAGAACTTCACGTCGATCTCGGCCAGGGCGTCGCGGATTCCCTCGAAGCGGGAAAGGCGAATGATGGCTTCAATTTTTTTCATGGGTGGTGGTTGTACCGACGTAGGCCCGGAAGGTGGTGGTAGGCCGGCGGTTCAGCGATCAGGGAATAGCGGTAAATTGGTGCGGGGATAACGGTGCGGTTCGCTTATCTTTGTCGTTCACCGAAATCCTGCTTCCAAGGCGATCCCCCTCATCCCCCGCAAGCCTTTCGCCCGCCGTTAATAAGTGATTTCGCTACGCGAAGGTAAGCCGACGGGTAACCGCGGAGCGAATGAGTTTCCCCGCCGCTCTGTTCCGTTCACGGCCCGGCTTGACCCGGCAACATACTGACCTACAACTCTTTAGCACCCCCGTAAAAACGGCCGTCATCACCGTTAAGAACCAACTTCACCGACTGATCAAGTCGCTCTCCAAGAGCGAGAAGCGGAGCTTTAAGCTCTACTCCCGCCGCACGGGGGGCAACGATCGCACGCCCAAATTCGTGCTGCTATTCGAGGCCATCGACCGCCGTCCCGACGCGGAGGATGCCGAGTTGATCGAGCTGGCGGGCCTGAAGAACGAGGGCCAACTGAGTAACCTGAAACGCAACCTGCACCGGCAGATCATGAGCAGCCTGCGGCTGATCTACGCGGCCAAGCACTACGATATCGAGATCCGGGAGCAAATTGACTTCGCCCGCATCCTCTACGGCAAGGGCCTGTACCTGGACGCGCTGCGCACCCTGGAAAAGGTGAAGGGCAAGGCCGAGGAACACAACCAGGATTTGCTGCACCTGGAGATCATCGAGTTTCAGAAACTGATCGAGGCCCGCCACGTGACCCGCTCGCGGCAGGAGAAGTACAAGCTGGACGAACTAATCGAGCAGTCCTCGAACCGCAACCACGTGACGCTGCTGGCGGGGGAGCTGTTTAACGTCAACATCCAGACCCACGGCTACTACATCGAGCACGGCCACGTGCGGACGCCCGGGGAGCGCGAGGCGTTCGAACGGCAGTGGCAAGACTACTGGTACCACCTCTCCAACACCCCGGAGCTGAAGCGCGAGGCGACCTTTTTCGAGATCACCAATCACGCCCAGGCCGATATGTGGCGGCGCTATATCCTTCTCGATTTCAGTGCCGCCCGCGAGGCCGCGCTGACCTGGAAAGCGGCCTTTACCAACTCCGATATGCCCACCAAGGACCCCGACCTCTTCATGCGGGCGATCTACTATGCGGGGATGTTCAACTACCTGCTGGAGGACGCCCGCAACCTGAACCGCCAACTGCGCGACCTGGTCGCTTTCGTGGGGGATAACTGGGAGGTCTTCAACGAGAACAGCCGGCAGATCGCCTATGTGTACGCGACGGCCACGCTGTTTAATCTACTGCTGCTGCGGAAAGAATACGACACCGCCCGCAGCCTGGCCCCGGTGATCGAAGCGGCCTCCGACCTGGAAGATTTTACCATCGACTCGCACCGGCAGTTGCAGTTTAGCTTTAAATATGGTGCCATCGATTTCGCCCTGGGGCGGTGGGAGGAGGCGCTCACACACGTCAATGCCATCCTGGATACCAAGGGCGGTTTCCTGCGGGACGACCTGCTGATCAACACCCGCCTGTTGGAGTTGATCTGCCATTATGAGTTGAATAACTTCCTGCTACTCGACCACTTCCTCACCAATTTTACCCGCCTGCTGCGGCGCAGTACCGAGACCGCCGAGGTGCACCGCCGCACGGCCACGCTGCTGCGCTCGCTACTACGGGACGAGGGGCCGGCGGCCGTAAAACAGGAGTTTACCGATTACTTCAAGGAGCTGGGGGAGTTAGCCGCCGATCCGTTCGAGCAGAAGGCGTTGCGGTACCTGGATTTGAGGTCGTGGTATGGAAGGAGTTGATCGATTGGCTACTAATTCACGTTACCGCACCAGCACCACCGACCCCTGAAACGGCAGCGTGGACCCATCGATAAAGGTAATATTTGCCTCGTAGACGTACACGCCGGCCGGTTGCGGTTTACCAGTAAGGTCGCGGCCGTCCCAGCCGCTGCTGAGGTCGTTGCGCGGCAGATCGGTGGCGGTGTAGACGAGGCCGCCCCAGCGGTTGAAGACGCGGAAACTATTGACGCTCAGGATGTCGCCGCCGTCGAGGGGAGCGAAGAAATCGTTAAGGCCGTCGCCGTTGGGCGTGAAGGCGGAAGGAAGGTAGACCTGGCGGCAGTCGTCGACGGATACGTCGATGAAATCGGTGAGGGTGCCGCAGGGGTGCTCCAGAATGGCGGTGTAGCGACCGGCCTGACTGACGTAGATGGTATCGCTATTCGGGCCGTCCACCCAGCGGCTGACGGCCTCAGGGAAACTTGCGCTGAGTTCGACCAATTGACCGGCGCAGATGGTGGTGTCACCCCGCAGATCGAGCCGCGGCTGGGGGCGATAGGCGAGGCGCACGCGATCGGAAGTGGTGCAGATGATGTCGGTGCGGGTGGCGGTGACCTCGTAGAGGCCGGGGCCGGTGGCGGTGTAGAGCGGGCCGGCGGCGTCGTTGTCCGGCACCGTCCACTCGTAGGTGGCGGTGGGCACGGTGATGTCGAAGTTGAGCGCGTCGCCGTCGCAGAGGGTGGTATCGGGGCCGAGGTCGATGAAGGCCGAATCGCCGGTGACGGTGATGAGCACGTCGTCGAAGCGGGGCAGGTCGCAGTCGTCGAAAACGGCAACCGTATATAAGGTCGTAGAGTCGGGCGCGGCGATGACGTTATTGGCCAGCGAATCGCTGAGGCCGGCACCGGGCGTCCACTCGTAGCGGACGCCGCCGCCGACGTCGAGGAACGCCTGCCCGCCGGGACAGACGCGGATCTCGTCGGGAAGCTGTTCGAGGAAGGAGTTGAAAGTGAAGCAGATTTCCTGCTTATTGGCAAAACCGCCCGTGGCGGAGGTAAAGCCATAGAAAACGAAGGGGTCGCCGTTGAAAATCTCGTTGATAATGTCACCGGTATAGGTCAGGCGTTCGTCGCAGCCGAAGTAGACGGTTAGCGTTTGGGGACCGGCCTTCCAGGTAACGCGCAGGTCGAGGAAGTTTCCGTTCTCGATATTGGGCGAATTGAGGAGCGCCTGCACGGGCCCGGCCAGGTTATTGGCGGTGGTGTGGTTGTTATTTCCATTTTTAATGATGGCCACGTGGTCGAACGAGGGATCGCCCAGGAACACGTTTTGGTAGGTATCGAATTCGACGCCCAGGGCGGGGGAAACGTTCCCGAACCCGATGCCGCCGCCCGCCTCGCCGATGGTGGTGCTAATGGGCTGGAGTCCAAACACGATACCGTCGGCCCCCATCAGGTCGTTGCTACCGAAATTCATTGTCATGACCAGATCGAAATCATTGCGCAGGTCGATCTTGTCGGGGTACCAGATGGAGCCGACCTCCCAGAGTACGTCGTTTGTGAGGATAAAACAGCTGTCGTTAACGGTTCGGGCCGAGCCGTTGGTAAAGAACTGGGCCTGGACGGTCTGGCAAAACAGCAGCAACGGGATGATCGGGATTAGCTTGACGTGGATCGACTTCATGGGCTAAAGGTAGGGTCTTCGGCAGGGAGTTGGTAGCGTTCAACGGCTTGTTTAAGGGACAAAAGTAGGCGCAACGTCACTTTTCGGTGGTGCGTTCTACCCACCCGCTCTGCCGGATACCGACTCAACCTTCCGTTTGTTCCGCCGTTTACCAACCGAGTCGTCGCCGCCGCTTTCGGCGGGGTTCGGTTCGCAACCATTTTAAACCAAACCAACCTGTTTTATGCGCAAGCAATTATTCGCACTTTGCCTTCCTTTATTCGCCCTGCTTTTCACGGCCAACACGGCCTTCGCCCAGATCAGCACCCCCGCTCCTTCGCCGAGTGGCAAGATCATGCAAACCGTGGGTCTGACCGACGTGACCGTCGAGTACAGTCGCCCCTCGATGAAAAACCGCACCCTGTTTGCCGCCGACGGCCTCGTACCCTTCGGTGAGGTATGGCGCACCGGTGCCAACCAGGCCACCAAGATCACTTTCTCCGACGACGTAACGGTCGACGGCAAGGAAGTACCCGCCGGTAGCTATGCTATCCTCACCAAGCCCATGGAAAAGCAGTGGGAAGTGATGTTCTTTGCCTACGAAGGTGGCAACTGGAGCAGCTACCTGGAGAAAACCCCCGCCCTGACCGTAACCGCCCCCGTTAAGAAGAACGCCATGAAAGTGGAGACCTTCACCATTAACATCGGCGAACTGAGCACCGACGCCGCTCACCTGGAAATGTACTGGGGCAACACAATGGTCGCCGTACCCATGAAAGTCGAAGTAGATAGCCGCGTTAAGGCGGACATCGACCGCGTTATGGCCGGTCCTTCGGTCAATGATTACTACAGTGCCGCCAGCTATATGGCCGATGCCAACCAGGACATGGACAAGGCACTGATGTACATCCAGAAAGCTAACGAGATGAGCAAGGATGCGCCTAAGTTCTGGATGCTGCGTCGCGAGTCGCTGATCCAGGCCGCATTGGGTAACAAGACGGAGGCCATCACGGCCGCTGAAATGTCCATGAAACTAGCCGAAGCCGCCGGTAATCAGGACTACGTGCGCATGAACCGCGCTAGTCTGATGGAGTGGAAGAAAAAATAAGCTGGGCTTCGCCCGTACATTAGTAGGCGGCGTTGCCGCTGATACTTTAGTACGTTAGATCGGCCTACGCTAACATTTTTATAGTGAAACAGCCGCGTTTCCCTTAGGGGAAGCGCGGCTGTTTTCGTTGGTGGAAGTCCTTTGTAATACCGACAAACGCTAAAACTTAGCCGCCGGGAACGCCGCCCCACTAACTTTTTCCCGTACTTTGCGCCGCCATAACCAACCAATACACCACGCTATGATCATCGGCTGTCCGACAGAAATAAAGAACAACGAAAACCGCGTCGCCATTACCCCCGCCGGGGCGCTGGAACTCACCAAAAAAGGCCACGAGGTCTACATCCAGGTCGGTGCCGGCCACGGCAGCGGTTACCTCGACGACGAGTACCGCCACGCCGGCGCCACCATGCTCGCCACCATCGAGGAAGTGTACGCCAAGGCCGAAATGATCGTCAAGGTCAAAGAGCCGATCGCCTGCCGAATACGACCTGATCAAGAAGGACCAGCTGGTCTTCACCTATTTCCACTTCGCCAGCAGCGAACCGCTGACCCACGCAATGATCAAATCGAAGTCCGTCTGCCTGGCCTACGAGACCGTCGAACTGGCCGATCGCAGCCTGCCGCTGCTCGTGCCCATGAGTGAAGTAGCCGGCCGCATGGCCGTCCAGGAAGGGGCCAAATACCTGGAGCGGTCCATGGGCGGCTCCGGCGTCCTGCTCGGCGGCGTACCCGGTGTTCACCCCGGCGTCGTGATGATCCTCGGCGGCGGCATCGTCGGTGCCGAATCCGCTAAAATGGCCGCCGGCTTGGGCGCGCAAGTCGTATTGTTCGATCTCAGCCTGCCCCGCCTGCGTTATCTGGCTGACACCATGCCCGCCAACGTGCGCACCATCTACAGCAACGAATACAACATCCGCAAGCACCTCAGCACCGCCGACCTCATCATCGGCGCGGTCCTCATCCCCGGCGCCAAGGCACCCCACCTGATCACCCGTGACATGCTGGCCGATATGCGCCCCGGCACCGTCCTCGTAGACGTGGCCGTAGATCAGGGCGGCTGCATCGAAACCTGCAAGCCGACCACCCACGAAGACCCCACCTTCATGGTCGACGGCATCCTGCACTATTGCGTCGCCAATATGCCCGGCGCCGTACCCCGCACCAGCACCGCCGCACTTACCAACGCCACGCTGCCCTACGTGATGCAACTGGCCGGCAAGGGCTGGAAGCAGGCGTGCAAGGAGAGTCCCAGCCTCGCCAAGGGCCTCAACATCATCCACGGCGACGTGGTCTACCAGGGCGTCGCCGATGCCTTCGACCTGCCCATGGCCGAGATCAAATACTAGGATTTCAAGCGTTTTCGGCCGTGTCCCCCCGGCTACCGCCGGGGGGTCGGTCCCTTCCCGGCGCGGCTATCGCCTTGGCCCTGCGGGCTGCTCGCTAACGCTCGCCCCGTCCAGGCACCTCACGGGGAGGTCCCCATCGACACCTCCCAGGTACTATTTTGCGGAGCAAAATGGATACCTTGGAGGAGCGATGGGGAGCAGAATGCGGCGTAGCCGCAAGCTAAAATAACGTCACCCCTCCCCTTCGCGGCGGAAGGGGTTGAGGGGACCCTTTCGATTAGCCGGGCCGGGGGTGGGGGAACCTGTCGTGAGCGTAAAACCATATCCCCAGCCATTTAACAAAGTCAACGCCCGCCCTTTCAGGGCTATGGCGGCAAAGCCGCCTGGAACAGTGGGAAGTTAGAATCGCAATAAGAGTTATAAATTAGTAGCACTATCCAATTTTAACACCCCCGCCCATTCCCATGCTCACCTACCACCCCCGCCCCGCCACCGATTCCTTCACCGGTTTCAGCATCCTGATCCCGACCTGGAACAACCTGCCCTTCCTCCAGCTCTGCATTCGCAGCCTGCGGGAGAACAGCGGCCTGCGGCACCAATTTTTGGTACACGTGAACGAGGGCGTGGACGGTACCCTGGAGTGGGTGCGCCGGCAGCCCGATATCGCTTATACTCACTCACCGGAGAACATCGGCATCTGCTACCCGCTTAATGCGCTGGCCGGTCTGGCCGCCACCGATTATATCGCTTATTTCAACGACGATATGTACGCCCTTCCCGGTTGGGACGACGTATTGCTGCGGGAAATCCGGGCCGTCGGTCACGAGCGTTTTTTCCTGTCGGCCACCATGATCGAACCCTACGACACCGGCAACCCCTGCGTGATCCACGCCGACTACGGCCGCAACCTAAAAGATTTCCGCGAGGATGATCTGAAACGGGATTTCACCCAGTGGCCCAAACCCGACTGGCGGGGAGCCACCTGGCCGCCCAACGTGGTGCACCGCCGCGCCTGGGAACTGGTGGGCGGCTACAGCGTGGAGTTCAGCCCCGGCATTTATTCCGACCCCGATTTCAGTCACAAGCTCTGGCTGGCGGGCGTCCGCGATTTTCGGGGGCTGGGCGCGGCCCGGGTCTACCATTTCGGCCGTCAGTCTACCGGTCGGCTCAAGGGGCACCGGGGGCGCACCCTCTTTCGCGGCAAATGGCGCCTCTCGCCGGGTACTTTCCTGCGCCACCACCTCCGCCTGGGGGAACCGATTACCGACACCGCCGCGCCGCCAAACGTTCCTTCCCCCACCCCGGCCGCCACCCGCTGGAAGGACCGGTGGAAAAGGTTGCGGGAGGCGTGGTAAAATTGGGGGAAAAACAAATTACCTCACTCATTAGCTGAACTATCGGGTTCGGGATGACTGAAATAATTCAAATCCAGGTCTTTAACCGAGCGATAAATATCCTTTAATATCAACTTGGCACCGATGGAGCGCAAATTTATTTCGGCACTGAGGCCCATGTTGTAAGTAACCTCCCAACTCTTCCCGGCCTCGTTGCGGTAACGGATTTCCACAAATACCCTGTTCTGGTCAATAAGTACGTACTCTTTCAGAGAGGGAATAGCGGCATATTTGAGAAATTTTTCGACTCTATCGTACAGCTCCGTTGAGGGTAATAATACTTCAACGACCAGCACCGGGTTGGTCAGGGAGTTTTTGTCGTGCGCTGAAATCTCAGTAGGCCCGCAGGATACCATCACGTCTGGATAAACAAACGATTGAGCTTCTTCAATGTATACCCGTGCATCCGACGAAAAAATTTCGCAATCCGTTCGTTCATTTTTTAGCAGCACGCCAATTTCTATTCCTACGTTGGCGGTAATCCTCGCATGATCAAGCGTAGATCCGCTCATGGCCAAGATCTCACCCTTGCGAAGTTAGAGCGTGTCTAAAATTTTTAAGAACTGAGGATCAATGATTTAAGGTTCTGGCTAGATAAAAACTTGCGCGCATAGCGGGTTACGTAAGTCAGTTTTTACGACGATAGGTTCTTAAATACTTGGTTCTCAGGAAGTAAAAATTTAGACACGCTCTAAACAGCCTCCAAATCTTCGACAGACCGATAAATATCCTTCAGCGCAATCGTCGCACCGATGGAGCGCAGGTGAATTTCCGCGCTCAACCCCAATGGTATAAGTTACTTCCCCATTATCCGCGAGTAATTCCCGGGCAACCGTATAGATAGCGGAGCTAAATTGGATCATGATACCGATGAATGGTTACTGACGGGCAGGCAAACTACTGATTAACAAATAGAACGCCCACCCTACTCACTAAGTTACCCTAACTGCTCACTGACTAGCAGCGTATCCTCATCCCGGCCGGGCAGGCTGGTGGTGCCGTCCTCGCTCAGGAAACGATCTACGGCGCGGGCACACTCGCGGCCCTCGGCGATGGCCCAGACCACTAGGCTCTGCCCCCGGCGCATATCCCCGGCGGCGAATACTTTCGGCACGTTGGTGCTGTAATCGTGGGTAGCTACGTTGCGGCGCTGGTCCAGGCCCAGGCCCAGTTCGGTGAGCATTCCCTCGTGCCGGGGATGGATGAAACCGGCGGCGATAAGCAGCAGGTCACAGGGCCACTCGCGCTCGCTGCCGGGTCTTTTAACGAAGGTGTGCCGCCCCGTGGCATCCCGCCGCCACTCGATTTCCACGGTACGGATGGCACGAATGTGACCGGCTTCGTCGCCTACGAACTCCTCCGTTAGCAAAGCCCACTGGCGGTCGGCCCCTTCCTCGTGGCTGGTGCTGGTGCGCAGTACCATCGGCCAGTTCGGCCAGTTATGCGGGTCACGGTCGGTGGGCGGCTTACCAAGCAGTTCGATCTGCGTAACCGAGGCGGCCCCGTGGCGGTTGGAAGTACCCACGCAGTCGGCCCCCGTATCCCCGCCGCCGATGACGACGACGTGCTTGCCGCTTGCCATTACTTCCGCTAGTTGTCCCAGGTCATCGCCGGCCACGCGCCGATTATTTTGCTTCAGAAAGTCCATCGCGTAGTGGATGCCCTGTAATTCCCGACCCGTCTGCGGAATATCGCGCGGCACGGTAGATCCACCCGCCAGAACCACCGCATCGTGGCGGGACACCAAGTCGCTCGCAGGCAGGTCCACGCCGATTTCGGTATTTACCTCGAAACGAATCCCCTCGGCCCGCAGTAGTTCCACCCGCCGTTCCACGACCGTTTTGGCCAACTTGAAATCCGGGATCCCGTAGCGGAGCAGTCCCCCGATCCGGTCGTCGCGCTCGTAGACCGTCACCACGTGGCCGGCCTGGTTGAGCTGCGCGGCGGCCGCCAATCCCGCCGGACCGGAACCCACTACCGCCACGCGCTTGCCCGTGCGGAAGGCCGGCGGGCGCGGGCGGGCGTAGCCCCGCGCAAAGGCTTCCTCGGCAATACTTTTTTCGATGTGCTCGATCGCTACCGGTGCCTGGTTAATGCCCAGCACGCAGGCGGATTCGCAGGGCGCGGGGCAGATGCGGCCGGTAAATTCCGGGAAGTTATTGGTGGCCGTCAGGATCTCGTAGGCCTCCTTCCAGTCGCCATCGTGGACGGCTTCGTTAAACTCCGGAATAATGTTTCCCAGCGGGCAGCCGGAATGGCAGAAGGGTACGCCGCAGTCCATGCAACGGGCGGCCTGCTCTACGGTTTTTTCGGCGGGGAAGGGCTGGTAGAGTTCCGCGTAATCGGTTTTGCGTTCGGGGATGGCGCGGGTCGCGGGTGTTTCGCGGCTGAATTGGAGGAAGCCTCGGGGGTTGGACATGGGGTTGTTTTTAGTGGACCGTGGCACGGCCGGCGTGGGAGTCCACGGAATTATAAAGTTATAAGGGGTTTGAATGGAATTACATAGAGTTCTTTTTGCTGAGTGGGGCGTGGCATGGCCGGCGTGGAAGCCCACGGAGTTGCGAGGCGTTTGCACGGATTTACACGTAGGCCTTTTGCGTGAAGTGACAGGAAGGAGACGACCATAGGGAGGAAGCCCGCAGGGCCAAGCGAACAGCGCGCCTGGATGGCACCGACCCGGCATCAGGCCGGGACACGCTCAAAGCAAACACCTAATAAAAACTTCATGAAACTCCGTAGACTTCCTCGCCACATATGCCCCAAAACGTGCAAAAAAAACTCCAAGTAACTCCTTGCCGAACTCCGTGGGCTTCCACATCAACAAATTCGCCCCACACGAAAAAGCAAACGCTAAAAACCTCCCTGGCCTTGCCTCGCCAACTCCGCCGCCCCGCGCTGCTCCAAAATAGCCTTATAATCTCGCGGCATCACCTTCACAAACTCAGCAACCACCTCCTCCCACCGCGCCAGCATCGTCTGAGCCGTACGGGAATTCGTATAGGTAAAATGATTTTCTACCATCACCCGCACCAAGCCCCGGTCAATTTCATTTAGTTCCTCGGCGTCCACCATTTCCGTATTCAGCCGCTGCTTAAAAGTATCCGTCGGGTCGTGGACGAACGCCATGCCGCCGCTCATGCCCGCGCCGAAATTCTTGCCCGTCTCGCCCAGCACCACCACCAGTCCGCCGGTCATGTACTCGCAACCGTGATCGCCAAGGCCCTCGACGACTAGTTTCGCGCCCGAGTTACGCACCGCGAAGCGCTCCCCCGCCCAGCCCTTAATGTAGGCCTCGCCGGAAGTGGCCCCGTAAAAAGCGACGTTACCGATGATGATATTCTCGTGCGGATCGAAGGTGGCCGTGCGGTCGGGCAGCACCACCAGGCGGGCCCCACTGAGGCCCTTACCAAAGTAATCGTTCGCTTCGCCCTCCAGCGTAAATTCGAGGCCCCGGGCCGCGAATGCCCCGAAACTCTGGCCCGCCGAGCCGCGAAAATGGTAATCGATACAGGCGTCCGGCAGGCCCTCGGCGTGGTAGCGTCGGGAAATTTCATTAGACAACATGGTACCCACCGCCCGGTCGGTATTGCGGATCGGGAACTCGCCCGTAACCCGCTCGGCAAACTCCAGGGCCGCGCGGGCGTGGGTGATGAGGCGGCGGTCCAGCACGTCGCTGATGCCGTGGTCTTGCGCCACCTTTTTATACTGGCCGACGGATTCGTCCACCGCTTCCTTGAACAGGATGGGCGTCAGGTCCAGGCTGCGGTATTTCCAGTGCTCTATTTCCTGACTGACCTTGAGTAATTCCGTCCGCCCTACCATTTCGTTGATGGTGCGAAAACCCAGTTCGGCCATAATCTCGCGCAGGTCTTCGGCCAGGAAGCGGAAAAAATTGATCACGTGCTCGGGCTTGCCGGTGAACCGTTTGCGCAAGTTCGGATCCTGCGTGGCGATGCCCACCGGGCAGGTGTTCACGTGGCACTTGCGCATCATGATGCAGCCCTCCACCACCAGGGCGGCGGTGGCCACGCCATACTCCTCGGCCCCCAGCAGGGTGGCAATGGCCAGGTCGCGGCCGGTGCGCAGTTGGCCGTCGGTTTGCAGCGTGACGCGGTCGCGTAGGCGGTTTTTCACCAACGATTGGTGGCTTTCGGCCAGGCCCAGCTCCCAGGGCAGGCCCGCGTGGCGGATGCTGGTAAGCGGCGAGGCCCCCGTGCCGCCGTCGTGACCGGAGATCAGGATGGCATCGGCGTGCGCCTTAGCCACGCCGGCGGCGATGATGCCCACCCCGGCCTTGGAGACCAGTTTGACGTTGATGCGGGCCTTGCGGTTGGCGTTTTTCAAATCGAAAATGAGCTGCGCCAGGTCTTCGATCGAGTAAATATCGTGGTGCGGCGGCGGCGAGATCAGGCCTACGCCGGGGGTGGAGTTCCGCACCCTTCCGATCCAGTCGTCTACCTTGTGACCGGGCAATTGGCCGCCCTCGCCGGGCTTGGCCCCCTGCGCCATTTTGATTTGTAGCTCGTCGGCGTTGGTCAGGTAGTGGCTCGTAACGCCGAACCTACCGGAGGCCACCTGCTTGATCGCCGACCGGCGGCTGTCGCCGTTCTCGTCGGGGGTATAACGGACTACGTCCTCACCACCCTCGCCGCTGTTCGAGCGCGCGCCGATGCGGTTCATCGCAATGGCCAACGTGGTGTGCGCTTCCCAACTGATGGACCCGAACGACATCGCCCCCGTCGCAAAACGCTTCATGATCTCCTCGGCCGGCTCCACCTCCTCGATCGGCACCGGACTGCCGCGCCGGAAGGTCATCAATCCCCGCAGGGTAAGGGCTTTCTTGGTCTGATCGTTGATCAGGTCGCGGTAGGTATCGTAGGCGGCGCGGTCGCCCCGGCGAGCGGCCAGTTGCAGGTAATGAATGCTTTTAGGATTGAAGGTGTGCGCTTCGCCCCGCCGCTTCCACTGAAACACGCCGCCCGTCTGCAACTGCGTCTCCCCCATTCCGTAACCGGCGTAGGCCAGGTGATGGCGCACCAGCACTTCCTCGGCAATACCGTCAAAGCCGATGCCCTCGATCCGGCTCACGGCACCATTAAAGCAACGGTCCACTACCTCCCGGTTAAGGCCCAGTATCTCAAAGGTTTGCGCCCCCTGATACGACTGAAGGGTTGAAATGCCGATCTTACTCATGATTTTTAGCAGGCCCTTGCCCACGGCCTTGCGGTAGCGTTTCAGGCTCTCCTCCAGGCTGTAGCCGCCCGCCTCAAATGCCCCCGAGCGGTGCAGGTTGTCTAGCGTAGCGAAGGCCAGATAAGCATTCACCGCGCTGGCCCCGAACCCGATCAGGACGGCAAAGTGGTGCACCTCGCGCACGTCCCCCGCCTCGATCACCAGCGATGTTTTGGCCCGCAACCCTAATTGCACCAAATGGTGATGCACCGCTCCTGCTGCCAGCAAACTCGGCACGGGGGCCAGCTTGCCGTCCGCCCGCCGGTCACTCAGCACGATGATGTTGTTACCCGTCCGGGCCAGGTCCTCGGCCTGCGCGCAAATGTGATCGACGGCCGCCTGCATCCGTCCGGCCTGCCCGTCGGCCGGAAAAACGGTATTGATCACGCCCGCCCGGTAATCGGGGTGGTTAATATCACGGATCCGGGCCATCTGCTCGTTGGTCAGCACCGGGCTTTCCAGTTGCAGGTGGTGGGCGTGGCGGGCGTCACGGTTGAAGATATTATCCGAGCTACCCAGCAGGGCGAACTGCGACATTATCGCCCGCTCCCGGATCGGGTCGATGGGCGGATTGGTGACTTGCGCAAATAGTTGCTTAAAGTAGTTGGCCAGGTGCTGCGACTGGTGCGACAGCACCGCCAGGGGCGTATCCGCGCCCATCGATCCGATAGGGTCCTGCCCGTCCCGGATCATCGGTTCCAGCAGTACCTTCAGGTCTTCCCTGGTGTAGCCGAACAGTTGCTGCCGCTGAAACAGCGTCTTGCTATCCAGGCTTACCACCGTTCGGTCGGCCGGGGGCAGATCGTCCAGGGTCAGGCGGTGCTCGTCCAGCCAGTCCCGGTAGGGCAGGCGGCGGCAAATGATGAATTTCAGTTCCTCGTCCCCGATCACGCGGTGCTCGTCCAGGTCGGCAATCAGGATGCGGCCGGGTTGCAGGCGGCCCTTCAGCAGCACCTCGGCGGGGTCCACGGGCAGGGCACCGGCTTCCGAGGCCACGATCAGGCGGTCGTCTTTCGTCACCAGGTAGCGCGACGGCCGCAGGCCGTTGCGGTCCAGGGTCGCGCCCACCAGGATGCCGTCGGTAAAGCAGATACTGGCCGGCCCGTCCCAAGGTTCCATGATCGTTTTATGGTACTCGTAAAAGGCCTTTTTATAGTCCGGCATCGCCTCATCGTGCTGCCACGCCTCGGGTATCATCATCATCAGCGCGTGCGGCAGGCTCAGGCCGTTCATGACCAAAAACTCCAGCACGTTATCAAAGGAAGCCGAATCCGACAGCTCCTGCCCGATCACGGGGTAGATCTTGTCCAATTCCTCACCGCTAAAGTGCGTGGTTTGGCGCACCAGGTTCTCCTTCGATTTCCACCAGTTCTTGTTCCCCTGCACCGTATTTATCTCGCCGTTGTGCGCAATCATGCGAAAGGGCTGGGCCAGCTTCCACTTCGGCACGGTGTTGGTGCTAAAACGCGAGTGCACCAGCGCAATGGCCGACTGGCAATCCAGGTCGTGCAGGTCCGGGAAATAGGGCCGTAGTTGCCAGGTCGTTAGCTGTCCTTTATATACGATGGTCTTGTAGGAGAAAGAAGCCAGATATAACTGGTCGCGCGTAGCGGGGTAGGTGGCGTGAATCTGGTGGGTCGCGTACTTGCGGCATACGTACAGCCGCCGCTCCAATTCCTTGCGGTCCAGGGGCTGCTTGGGCGTAACGAACACCTGCTCCATGCGCGGTGCCGCGCCGCCCGATGTTTTGCCCACTCGCTCGGCATCCACCGGCACCTTGCGGTAGTGGATCACCTCCAGGCCGCATTCGTCCGCGTAGTCGTTAAACAGGAAACGGCACTGTTCGCGCAGCGTTTTTTCTGCCGGGAAAAAAATCATGCCCACGCCATATTCGCCAAAGTCCGGCAGCTTACCGCCCTCCTCGCGCACCTTGCGCACGAATAAACGGTGCGGCACCTGGATCAAAATCCCCGCCCCGTCGCCACTGTCGGGTTCACAGCCGCAGGCCCCCCGGTGCTCCATATTAGCCAGCATCGCCAGCGCATCCTGGATCAGTTCATACGACGGCTCGCCGCTCAGGTTAGCGATCAGCCCGGTGCCGCAGGCATCGGATTCCAGTTGCGGGCGGTACAGCCCGGCCGGCGGCGCGTCAGCGGCAGCGGGGCGGTCCTTAATATCAGAAAACGGTCGGGGGGGCAGCGGGTAGCCGGCGGGTAATTCCCACATAAGATAGCATAACTGGTCCGTCCGGGGCGGTCAGGCCCGGAGCGGCGGTGGCAAATCAAACTTGGTGGCGTGGTCAAGAGCTTGGAAAGTCCGGCAAGTACAAGTAGCCCCCGGTGGGCGCAGATCGAACACCCAAGATAAGGCGCGGCGAAACTCACTACACCATTAAGTCTACTCTATTTGATCCCGATTTCCAATACCTGAACCGGGGTGAAGTATCTCGAAAATTTCTGTGGACTAATATTTTTTTGGGCGTGCCCCCGTCCCTGGCGGGCCGGGGCCGGTCCCCTCCGGGCTTCGGCATTCGCCTCGGTGCTGCGCACTGCCGCTACGCGGGCACCCTCCGGGCACCTCACGCATCCAAGACCAAAAACAAGACCGGAAAACTATATATTTGTTTTACTTGACAGCTATCCAAACTTTTCGTACCTTTATCCTGCCGGATCAAATTCCCGGCACCACTGTACTGATACGTGGCAGTAAACAATGTGGGTGATTCCCGGCCGGATCAGGGCCGCTTCACTCGAAGCCTGGTAAGTTGTTTGGCTACCATTTTTCGGTTTTCCCCGAAAATGATTCCAGTACCTTACCGTGTAGCACGGACCGTCCATCCACTCATCGCGGACGACTTCCTGCTAAAGAACGAGATCGGGCCGCGATGACGGTTCCTCGTTCATGAAACCATTACCATAGTTTTTAAATCGATGCCCTTGCGCGCACCGGAACCACTTGCTGTCGCTTGACGCAGCCAGTGCGAACGCTATAGCCGGCGCGGAAAAATTCGATTTTCCTTTCAAACAGGCTTTTTGCGGCCCCTCGGCCCCGCAAGAAAGGCCACCGGCTTGCCCGGTCGGCTGGAAGCGGGGGCGGCACGGCCGGCGGTGGCGGCCTGGGTGGGGTCCCTCCCACAAGGGACTCTTGAACTCAATTCTCAAATTTGAGAAATTTATGCCTGTTTTCGGATCGGCCCGTAACCTCATCCGCTGCCGCTTACCATTGACTCTGCTAACCCAGTCAACCGACTTCCCCTTCTATCTATGACTCAACGTGAAAGTCCCCGCCCCCGTAATTACGGAGGCGGGGACTAACTCTTCTAACTTAAATGCAGCACTAGTGGACCACTGCCTTCACAGCAAATTCTCGCTTATCACTCGCACCACGGATCAGATAAACTCCTGCCGGTAAGTCCGAAATATCTAGGTGCAGGCCACCTGTATCACTGACGGATAAGCTTCCCGCTGACCAGGAACGAAGTTGTCTACCGCTCAGGTCATAAAGGGATACGGCCCACCCCGGCTCATCGCCGGACTTTAGCAGCGATGAATCGTCCACCTGCATACCGGTCGGATATACCTGGAACTGGCCGTTGCTGGGATTCGGCACCACTGCGGGTTCGGTCTGCTCGATGGAGTAGTTGCGACAAATGCGGCGATCGCAGTTTATCCCATCGTCGTCCGTACGGAATACGTGCATGCATACCTGGTACTTGCCGAGTGCGGGAAAGCTGTAGTTGAAATTATAGCCGCTGCCCACCCAAACCTGCGGACCGGAAGATCGAACGTACCAGGCAATGGAGTCGCAGCCTTTGAACTGCGCTACCGGATTTAAGGTAGCCATGAACTGATTTACCGGGTTGAAATCGACTAGCATCCCCTCTTTTACCGCCTTTGCGAAATCTTCGTCGCAAGCACACTTTTCGATCTCGCAATCAGGCAATACGATGCAGGCCTCGAAATCGCAGCAGTTGAGGTGCAGATCGTTGTCATCCTCCTCGTGCAGGATGACGGTGAAGCAGATGGTATCGCCGGGACCGGCGGGGCTTCCGATAACGATGTTCACGAACGCCGCGTCACCCGGATTAAGCACGGTCGGGAAATTGATGGTCTGATTGTAAGCGGATAGGCCGCCGGCGGGATCGAACTTGATATAGGCCGAGCTGACGGGGTAAAGCGTGTTGTTCACGATGTTACCCTGCCAGACGTACTGGCTGCCCTCGCAAATAATGATCTCCTGCTCCAAGTAGCCGCAATCGGGCTTACAGAACAGGTTGAAGGTATCGCGGCAAACCACTTCCTCGCCGGCCAGCCACTTGATGATCATCTCCGTGTCGGTCTGTTGCACTTCCTCCAGGCAGATTTCGGGTAGGTTGAATACACCATTCGGAAGAGTGCCGGAGGTGGGGGTAAGCTTGATGCTACCCGGCGCCGTGCCCGCCCCAATGATCCAACCGCTACCGAGACCGGCAAAAGCCGAAGCGTCAACGCCCGCCGGCGGGCAAATCTCCAGGCAGGTCAGCACGGGATCGGTGACGTTGTTAAACAACGAAATCACGTAGCAGCATTCCTCGTCCAAGCCATCCTGCGGAATGATATCTCCCACACCCAGGTCGTCGCAGGGTTCGCAATCAGGAATCGGGAGGCAGTTCTCCTCACCCAGATTGCAACAGAGCGCGGCGGGGTCGATCAGTGGATCGGCGGAGTGAGCAACGGCGGTGTAGCAGAACAAATCACCTGGTAAGCCCGTAGTCGGCGTGACGATAAAGCTGAAGGAAACACAGTCGCCCGGTGCCAGCGGACTGGGCGGCGTGTAGCCCAGGGGCAGTACGCCGGTAGCGGCCGGAGAATTGGCGATCAGTTGAATGTAGCCCACATCGAAGAGCGCGCCGACCGGGTTGCAGAATGTACCCGAAAAGATAAGCTGCTTGTCATCGCCACAGTAGAGCGTGTCTGACTCGACATAGAGGCATTCCGGCAGATCGGCACAATTGGTTTTCAACGTATCCGAACAGTAGACCTCGTAGTCGATGTCCAGATAATCAAACACGATGGTCTGCTGGCTGAGGGTGACGTTCAAGAGGCACAGTTCGATCACGTCCGTCAGAGCGGCCGTGGGGATTTCACTGCCCAGCGGATTAGTAGCCAATTGGAAGCTGGTCGAGCTAACCGGAAAGAGTTGCAGCCCACTTGTCAGGGAACTTACGTCAGGAATCACGTCGGCACCGCTTACCGTCACCTGAATGGCGTAGATGCCGGCCGGCAGCACTAGGTCATTCAGTTCGTAACAGCAGTCGCCGTCATCATTGTAACCGAGTGGGTCGAGGTGGGTGACCACGTCGGTGCAGTCCCCGCAGTCGATTAGTTCTAGGATCAAACTGTCGCTGACGGCCGTGCAGCCGTTGCCATCCGTTACCGCCAGGCTGTAGCTGCCCGTCAGGTTGGGGGTCAGGCAGCGGTTGGTGGCTCCGGGCAGGGGTGCGCCGTTGTACGACCACTGATATAGGTAGCCCAGGCCGCCGGGGCCGCAGATCTCCTCCGGCCGGCAGGCGGTATAGCAGCCCGTGGGCACGATGCAGAGATCGGGTAGCGGATTGACCGTCTCCGTCGCGGTTGCCCCGCAGCCGGTGTCCAAATCGGTGACGTAAACGGTGTACGGTCCGGCCGGGCCGGTGGTGATAGTCGGTCCGGTCGTGCCGTCACTCCAGCGGTAAGCGTAATTACCGCTACCACCGGCGGCCGTGGCCGTGAGCAAGGTACCGTCGCCGGCGCAGAGGCCACCGACTACCGCAATCGAAACCGTTGGTGAAGCAACGGCCTGGACCGGGAAGGGAAGGCTGGTTGCCGTGCATCCGTTTGGGTCGGTGATTTGAAAGGTATAGGGCGAGTTGAGCAGGCCCGCCGTCAGATCGAGGGTCGTACTGGAACCGGCCACCCCGCCGCTGCCGTTGCGCCAAACGTAAATATAGCCCGCCTGATTAAAAGCGGTTCCGGTTAGTGTAGTGGTTCCCGAACCACAGATAAAATTGCTACCGGAAATTACGGATACGGGAGCATCCAGGAACTCGATGTCCACGATATCCGAGACAAAGCGGCAGCCGTTGGGCGTAACTAATTCCACGGCATAACTGCCACTAACCGTTACCGTTAACTGATTGGCGGCGGACACTCCCCCACCCGACCAGTTGTACGTAATGCCGGCCTGCGCCGGCACGGAAAGCACCACGCTCGTGCCGGAGCAAACCGGTGCGCCGGGATCGCCGGAGATCGTTACGGCAGTCGGAGTGGGCAAGACCACGATAGGTCTTACTACGGTTTGAATGCATCCGTAAGCGTCTTCTACCGTAAGCGTGACCGAGTAGGTATTGGCTACCGCGTAGGCATGTTGCGGGTTCCGGCCGACAAAATTGGAAGCGTCACCAAAATCCCAGGTGTAGCGAATCGCACCGATCGCCGTTTGGCCGAAGACAACCGCTTCACCGGCGCAAACCGAGTCCGGCGCGCTGATGGCCGCATTCAAATTCGGTCCGACAGTAATGCTCTTAGACTTTACGGACTGGCAACCATCACTGGAGGTAGCCGTGAGCGTGACGGTATACGTACCCGGTGATCCGTAAGCGTGGCTCGGATTCGGGCCGGGGGAAACCGGTGAACCATCGCCGAAATCCCAGCTCTCGCCAACCAGGGTAGTCCCGAGCGCGGTAAGGGTTGACGATGCGTTGGTGAAGGAGACCACGCCGCAGTCGTCCGCCCATTCAAAGTCCGCTACAATAGGAGCGCAAGCACTCACGTAGGCCGTGCGGAAGCAGGAATCGGTAGCAACGTTTACATCCGGCGCGTAGGCGCGGCAGCGGATGGAAAAACAAGCGGCACGGGGTAGTTGTACGCTCAGATTAGGACTGGTTAGGCTACCGCTTACGATGGTGGCACCGACCGGCAACGTCCAGGCAACGCTGGTAACGGGAGCGGAGACGTTCGCGCTCAGGTTGACAATGTCGCAATTTGGGGTCTGATTGACGGCGGAAGGGGTAAAGGTGAAGTCCGGTGCCGTACATCCACCGGGACCACCGCCCCCGGTACAGATATCCTGATAGACGATCACGGTATTCGTAGTCGCCTGGCAGCCGGTGCTGTTGTCGGTGACGATGGCATAGTAGGCAAAGTTGCCGGGGGTGTTCAGTACGTCGTGGACAAATGAGGAACCCGTCACGCCTGTTTGTAGCGAATTGTTACAGAACCAGGCAAAAGTATAACCGGCATCCTGGGCAACGATCGTGACGGTCTGGCCGGTCGGGCTGCCGTCGCTTTTCACGCAGTAGCCCAGTATATCGCCGCTGGAAATATCCGCAAGGGGAGGTGGAAGCGTCTGGGGTACGATGGCGGCTACTTCCGTGCAGCCGTCCGAATCAGTGGTTTCAACCGAGTAGGCACCGCCCGTAGTAATAGTGATCGTAGGGCTGGTGGCCCCGGTCGACCAGAGGAAGGAAGTGAATGGACCACCGCTGACCGATAATACCGCCGACACGCCGGGGCAAAGGTCGTTCGATTGCACGACGGTAGGCAGATCGGGAACGTTGAGCAAGATCGGCTCTACCACCGTGCGCACGTCGCCGCAGAGGCTTACGGTAGCAGTGAGCGTGGCCATTCCATTGGAATTATTCCACTGGACCGTAATACTCGGTGAATCACCGCCGCTCAGCACGGTACCGGCAGAATCAGGCGTAATGACCCAACTATAAGTGGCCTCATCCGGCTGCACCGGACCGAGGCTATAGGTGCCCATTTGATTGATGCAGGCCGGTCCGGCGGCCGTGATGGCGAGCGGATCGTTAAAGGTAATCGCGCTTACGCTGATGCTGATGGGTGGCCCCTGGCAAAAGACCGGGTTGACCCGACGGGGCGTAACGCTCAGGGTGCCGCCGGTGGGGTCGGTCCATTCGATCACGACTGAACTGCCGAGTTGACCCGACTGCAGGGTGCCGCCGATTACCGTCCAGAAGTATTGATAGCCGGGTTGCGGATTTACGATCTCGTAGGCAAAGTTTTCGCCGGGACAGTACAGCAATTCTCCCGTAATACCATCGGCCGGAGGAGTCTGGATGACCTCGATCACGATGCTGCGGGAAGCCACGCAGTAATCACCCGGTCCGGGGGTGTTAGGGGTGGCCGTAACCGTGTAGGTTCCGGGGCCGGGCGCACCCGACCAGTTGATGTTGGCAAAACTACTGCCACTAACCGTCGAGAGTGGAAAAGAAGGTGATACTGTCCAATCGAAAGTTGCTCCCGGTGCGTAGGTACCGGAAGAGGTGAAAAAGCTGCTTCCCTGGATGCAGGCCGTATTGCCATTAAAAGACTGAATCGAAAAATCGCCCAGCACTTCCACGCTTAGACTGGCCGAACCGAAGCAGTCGCTGCCCGCGTGCGGACGAAGACCGGCCAGGAAATCACTGCCGTAGTTGGCCGTGATCGTACCCGTTCCGGGAGTATCCCAATTGATACTGATGTAGTTAGCCGAATCCGTGCCGACTACCGTGCCACCGGTAACGGTCCAGTCATAGGCGACGCTCATCCACTTAGGGAGTTGATAGGTATGGGTCGTACCGGCGCACACCTGGATGGGTCCGGCGATCTGGCCGCTGCTGGAGATGATGGGCACCGTCACCACGGTGGGTTCATTGCAATAAATCGTCGTACAGCCACTGACCGTCAGGCTCAGGGTGCCGCTCGGTCCACTGCCCCAGGTAACGGCCACGGAGTCACCGGCAGCGGTCAGGGGAGTGACCACGACGCTACTACCATCGGCGGCGGTTGCCGTCCATATATAGGAGCTGCAATCCGCGTCGGTCCAGTAAGTGGTGGCATCGCCCTCGCAGAGGGTGGAGATGCAGTAAATATCCGGTCCGGGCAGGGGGTCGATCTCGATCTGCTTGACGATGGTATCGGAACAGCAACAGCCGAGTGTACCATCAGGGTTGATTGCCGGAGCGGAAGTGACGGTCAGCGTAACGTCGTAGGTACCGGCGGCCAAATAGGTATGGCTAGGGTTCTGGGCGGTAGCCGTACCGCCGTCGCCAAACTCCCAGTACCAACTAGCGGCACCGCTACTGGTATCGAAGAAATCGGTCGCCTGCCCGAGACAACTTACGCCGGTAGAATTAAAGTCGGCTACCGGAGCCGCGGTCAGTTCAACGCAATAGGTAAGCGTATCGGCAAATCCGGTGGACGGGTTGGCGCGGTAGCGAGTCAACGACGTCAGCGGGCCGAGGGAACCCCACTCGACATTTACTTCGGCCGGACCGCCGCCGCCGCCGGAGGCAAGGATTGTTCCGTTTATAGCCAACCACGTGTAGGTAAAGCCGGGCTGATAGGCCGTATAATAGGTGGCCGTTGAATTCTCGCAGGCCGAAATGCAGTCCGTGAGCGTTCCTTCGCCGGCGGGATCGGGTACGTTGATCCGTAAGCCGTCCAGGTCCAGGATGGAGCAATCGGGCTTGGGCGTATCGCATTTGATGGTGACAAAAACCGCCGCTTCCGTTTGCATACCGAAACAGTTGTAGACATAAAACAGAGGTTGTTGCTCGCCGCAACAGGGCTGGCCGTTGGGATCGTTGGCCAGGATCATGATGCTACCGTCGGCGTTGATCCGTACGCAGCCGCTACTGGTGGGCTGAATCTGCTGGAGAGGACCGCCGAAATAATCGTCGTTATCGAAAACCGATAGTCCGGCCGTGGATTCGCCGGCCTGGATGCAGAAGGTGTCGGGCCGCGCAATGACCTCACAGGAGGTTGTCTGAGCTTGGATGAGCGGAGGGAGCACGAAAAAAGAGATCAGAAAACACAAGAAAACGCAGGGAAGTGAGTACTTTATTAACATGGGAACTTGCTTGAGGAACACCGCCGTAGGTTCACGGAAATGTAGTAGGGTAAGTGAAAGGTGTAGAGAGCGGACACAATTAGATGTCCAACACCCTATTTTCTTACCCCCGGCCCGCAAAAAACTTCCTGTCACGCTCCGCGACCTACGGTCGGGGGTACGTCCTTTTTGTCGGGAGTGGTTTTAAGCCGTCCACCAAAGTTTGCTACCTTTGGCCCCGCATTCGGCAGGCCGATTCCTAGACTCATTCCAGGTGCCTGAGCCGCCGACCGCTAACCGGCCTAGATTACCGCTCCCTCGTCGTATAGCACCGATCAACCGCCTAAAACAACCTTTTGCCAGCGCAAAAGCTCATAGCCAAGTCCGCCAAAAACGGGCTATCGGGCCGGAGTGGTTTGACCACTACGACGGCGGAGCCATGTACTTTTGTTTTTTGTCGCTCATCTTTAAATTCTTGGTTTGGTCCTCGTTACCGGTAGTGCCGGCTTCATTGGATATCACCTCACCGAGCGCCTACTGGCGGATGGTGAACAGGTCATCGGTATCGATAACCTGAACGATTATTACGTGCCGCGCCTTAAATACGACCGCCTGGCTGCTGCCGGCATTCCCGACGCAGCCATTCTAAACGGTCAGGCCACCGTAAGCAAACGTTCACCCGACTACACGTTTCTCAGGATCGACCTGGCCGACCGTCAGTCAATGGATCGCTTGTTTGAGGATTATCCCATTCGCAAAGTCGTTAACCTAGCCGCCCAGGCGGGTGTCCGTTATAGCCTGGAAAACCCACGCGCCTACATCGACAGCAACGTCACCGGCTTTACCAACGTCCTGGAATGCTGCCGGATGCACCAGGTCGAGCACCTTGTTTACGCCTCCTCCAGTAGTGTCTACGGAGCCAACGAAAAAATTCCTTTTGCCGAAACCGACCGCGTCGATCACCCCGTTTCGCTCTACGCGGCCACCAAGAAGAGCAACGAGTTACTGGCGCACACCTATAGCCACCTCTTCGGCTTGCCCACTACCGGCCTGCGCTTCTTCACCGTCTACGGCCCCTGGGGCCGGCCCGACATGGCCTACTCCCTTTTCGCCGACGCCATGCTGGCCGACCGCCCCATCCGGGTCTTTAACCAGGGCCGCATGTCCCGAGATTTCACCTACGTAACTGACATCGTGGAGGGCATCGTCCGCGTCCTCGCCGGGCCGCCCGAGCGGGGGAATACTACTGCCTCCCCTACCGGCGCGCCCTACCGTCTATATAATATCGGCGCCGGTCGCCCTACTAAACTCCTTGATTTTATCGAACTGCTCGAAACCGCCCTCGGCCGGCCCGCCATCAAACAATTCGAGGGGATGCAGGCCGGAGATGTGGAACGCACCTTCGCCGATACCTCCGCACTGGAGCGAGATTTCGGCTATCAGGCAAGTACCCGGCTGGAGGAGGGGATCGGGAGGTTCGTGGAGTGGTATTTGGGGTATTACTAGGGTTAGGGTGTTTATGTAGTTTAGCCCTGAAAGGGCGACATAGATCAGCCCAGGATGGAATTCTGGGCTATTGCGTAACACGCGAAAACCGCCGCGTCCCCGGCAAAGTGGCGAAACCACTTTGCCGAGGACGCGGCGGGGGTTTAGAGCGGCCTCCCTAGCCCAGGGTTTCACCCTGGGTTAGTCTATCTCGCCCTTTCAGGGCTTTGGCGGCAAAGCCGCCTGGAGGTTATCCTCCGAAGAGGGGTGAATTGCTATGAAATCATTGCAAAAACTTAACAATATCAACGCCCTACCCTGAAAGGGCGGCATAGATCAGCCCAGGATGGAATCCTGGGCTATTGCGTAATACACGAAAACCGCCGCGCCCCCGGCAAAGTGGCAGAGCCACTTTGCCGGGGGCGCGGCGGGAGGTTAGAGCGGCCTCCCTAGCCCAGGGTTTTACCCTGGGTTAGTCTATCTCGCCCTTTCAGGTCTTTGGCGGCAAAGCCGCCTGATCATTAAGCGTATTAAAATACACTCAATCCCATAAATAACGCTCGTCAAAAGGTACTTCATATTTCTTTAAAAAAGCGAGAAATTCTTGCTTGAAGGTTTTCTTGGAATGATGGGTATGCTGGTCAATTATATACTGCTTCACAGTACCGATTTGTGAAGGATTTACCGAAAAAGAACCATAGCCATTTTGCCATTTGAACTCCTTATATAGTATGCCATTTTTCTTAATCCATTTAGAAGAACTCGATTTCACCTCCTTAACTAAATTCATCAGAGCAATTTTCTTTGATAGTAGGCAAAGTATATGAATGTGATCATTGAAGCCCCCAACTTCAAGTGCATGACATTCAAATCTGTTACAAATCGTAGCAATATATCTATGCAATTCCGCCTCTATTGGAGGCTGAATTACCGGCTGTCGGTCCTTGGTACTGAATATAATATGCACATAATTCCTAACAAGTGATTGACCCATCTGATATTTTTTTTGTCGGCTCAGGATATTTATCGGCTACCAATCTAACCATTTATGTTTAATCCACTCTCGTTCCCCGCCACGCGTGAGGTGCCTGGAGGGGCGGCAGCGCACGAAGTGCCGAGCGAACAGCGAAGCCCGGAAGGGACCGACGGCGGCCGCGTTAGCGGACGGCGGCACGCCCAAACTAAATATAATCAGTAAAATAGCCCGCTAATTAGATGGGCATAATTTACCACCCAGTTACGTGTCAAATATTCATCAGACGACCATTTAAACACCACCAAAAATAATACACCCCACCGCCACCATCGACCCCGGCGCCCATATTGGAGCCAACACCCGCATCTGGCATTACTGCCACGTAATGCCCGATTGCATACTGGGCAAAAATTGCAGCCTGGGGCAAAACGTGTTTGTTGCGAGCGGCGCAAGGCTGGGTAATAACGTGAAGGTGCAGAATAATGTGAGCCTGTATAACGGGGTGATCTGTGAAGACGACGTATTCCTCGGCCCGTCTATGGTGTTTACCAATGTGTTGACGCCCAGGGCGCACGTGGACCGGAGCGGGGAATATACCCAGACCCTGGTGCGGCGGGGGGCGAGTATCGGGGCGAATGCGACGATAATTTGTGGAAATACCATTGGGGCGTATGCGCTGGTGGGGGCCGGTTCGGTGGTAACGCGTAATGTGCCGGACTACGCACTGGTGATCGGCAACCCGGCGCGGCGGGCGGGCTGGGTGAGCCGGGCGGGCGAGAAATTGATACTGGACGAAAATGGCCGGGCAACCTGCCCGCGCGACGGGAGCCGCTACCGGCTGGTGGAAGATCGGCTGGAATACTTGGGCGTATGAAAAGCTTTGCGCTCATCGGCGCGGCCGGCTACGTGGCACCGCGCCACCTGCGGGCCATACAAGAGACGGGGAACCGGCTGGTGGCGGCTTACGATCCGTTCGATTCGGTGGGTATTCTGGACAGCTATTTCCCGGAAGCGGCCTTTTTTACGGAGTATGAGCGATTTGACCGCCATTTGGATAAACTAAGGCGCGGCGGTAATGCGGTGGACTACGTGAGCGTTTGTTCCCCTAACTACCTGCACGATGCACACGTGCGCTTCGGACTGCGGCAGGGGGCGAGCGTGATCTGTGAAAAACCGCTGGTGCTCAACCCCTGGAACGTGGACGCGCTGGCCGAAGCGACAGCCGAAGCTGCGGGTAGTGTGTACAGTATCCTGCAACTGCGCCTGCACCCCGCCGTAATCGCGTTGCGGGAGCGGGTACGGGCGGCCCCGGCGGGGACGGTGCACGACGTGGACCTGACCTACCTGACCGCCCGCGGCAACTGGTATTACGGCAGCTGGAAGGGGCGGCCCGAAAAGTCGGGCGGGGTGGCAACCAACATCGGCATCCACTTCTTCGACCTGTTACTCTGGGTGTTCGGACCCGTCCGAAGCAGCGTAGTGTACCGGCATACGCACGACCGCGCGGCCGGCTACCTGCACCTGGAACGCGCACGGGTGAGCTGGTTCCTGGCCATCGACCCCGCCTGCCTGGCCGCCGAACCGCGCAGTGGGGGCGGCCGGACCTTCCGCTCCCTGACCTGCGATGGCGAGGAAATAAATTTTACCAGCGGCTTCGAAGACCTGCACACCACCAGCTACCGCGAGGTACTGGCGGGGCGCGGTTTCGGGATTCAGGAAAACCGCGCGGCCATCGCGCTGGCGGCGAGTATCCGCTCGGCACCGTTAAACGAACCTGACGAGCGCGCCCACCCCCTGGCTCGCCTGAAACCAACACCCCACCCATTCAACCCACCACCAACCACTTTCTAGCGACCAACCCTCAAGATTATCGCTCCTCCCAAGCTCATCGCTCCTCCCAAGCTCATCGCTCCTCCAAGGTATCCATTTTGCTCCGCAAAAAGGTACCTGGGAGGTGTCGATGAGCGACCCCCGAGAGGCATCGATGAGCGACCCCCGAGAGGCATCGATGAGCGACCCCCGGGAGGCATCGATGAGCGACCCCCGAGAGGCATCGATGAACGACAACCCAACAATTTGCAACAACTTACCACCTTACTCTTACTGATTCTGCTCTCCCTGCTACCGCCGGTACTTTCCGCGCAGGTGCCGCAACCGAGCACCACCCGACAGCCGGCTGCGCAACAACAGCAGCCGCTGACGCCGGAGGCAGCCCGCACCGAATTGAACCGCCGCAATATCGATGAGGCGGAACTCGCCCGCCGCTTGCGGGAACGGGGGATCGACATCGAAAACGTGCGGCCCGAGCAATTGCCGGGGCTGGAAGAAGAAATCGAAGCCGTGATCGCGGAAATGGAAGCCGAACAGGTCGAAACCGCTGAACGGGAAGTAGCCGCCGCCCGGCAGCAACAGACCGTGCAGGAGCGGCGCGACGAGGAAGCCCGCCAAACGGCCGCCGCACCGGCCACTCGGGATCGAACCAGGACCCGCACCCAGCGCGATTCGCTGCGGCCCGACGCGATCTACGGCCATGAACTGTTTCGCAATCGCAGCCTGGACGTCTTCGGCCCCACGGCCAACATCAAACCGCCCGATACCTATCAGCTGGGCGTGGGCGACGAAGTAGCCGTTTCCATCTTCGGGGCATCGCAGGCCGATCTGGTTTTCCTGATCGGTAACGACGGATTCATCAACCCGCCGGGCATGCCGCGCATCTACCTCAAAGGCATTACCCTGGGGCGGGCGCGAGAACTGGCACGGGCGCGGTTTCAGCAGTATTACCTGTTCCGTGAGGGGCAGTTTTCCTTCAACGTGGCCACGGCCCGAACGGTGAACATCACCGTTATCGGCGAGGTGGTCAATAACGGCACTTACCCGCTGTCCGCCCTCAACTCGGCCCTCAACGCCCTGGTGGCGGCGGGCGGACCGACGCAGGAAGGATCGGTGCGCAACATCAAACTGCTGCGCGGCGGCACGGAAATCCGCATCGACGTGTACAACTACTTGCTCGACCCCGCCGCCGCCGACGAACTCAATCTCCAGGCCAACGACGTGATCTTCGTCCCGCTGGCCGAGACCATCGTAAAGGTGGAAGGGGCCGTCCGCCGCCCGCTCCGCTACGAACTACGCGCCGACGAAACCATCACCGACCTGCTGAGCTACGCCGGAGGGTTTACCGCCAACGCCCAGCGCGAACTGGTGGGCGTGCGCCGCCAGCGGGGACCCGCCATCGAGGTGGTGGACGTGAACCCGACCACGGCCGAGGGAGCTGCTTTCGATTTGGAGAACGGTGACCTGATCACCGTGCGGGCCATCGACAATCCGATCCGCAACTTCGTGACCATCGACGGCGAGATCAACCTGCCGGGAGACTATGCCTTTACGCCCGGTAGCCGCCTGAGCGACCTGCTGCGGCGCGGCGGCCTGCGCCCCGGTAGCCGCACCGATCTGGCCTTCATCAGCCGGGCCAACGACAACGGCACCAGCCGCCTGGTCACCGTCTCCCCCGCCGCGGCACTGGACCGGACCGGCAACGACGAGAGCGACCCCCTGCTGGAGCGGGGCGACCGCCTTACCATCTTCAGCCAGGCCCGGTTTATCGACGACGCCACCATCAGTGTGACCGGCGCGGTGCGCGAGGCGGTGGTCGATTACCCCTTCGATTTCGAGCGGGGGATCAGCGTGGCCGAGGCACTTTTGCTGGCAGGGGGACTTCAGCCCAACGCCGCCGACACGGCCTTCCTCATCCGCACCGACCCCACCAACCGCAACCGCCGGCAGTACCGCCGGGTCAACGTGGGCGCGGCCCTGGCCGATCCTACCGGCGTAGAAAACCTGCAACTGCGTCCCTTCGATCAACTCCTCGTATACGGTCGCGAGCGCTTCGTCGACTCCTTTAAGGTAGCCATCAGCGGCGCGGTGCGCAACCCCAGTGAGTACGTCTTCGACCCCAGTATGACGCTCAGCGACCTGCTCCTCCTTTCCGGCGGCCTGACCCTCAGTGCCGACCGGGGCCGGGTAGACGTTTTCCGCCTTGTCTTTACGCCCAACCAGGCCACGCGCACCGAACTGATCCAACTCTCCGTTGCCGAATTAAACGGTTCCCTGGTCGGCCCGGATGCCACCTTTCCCATCCAGGCCTTCGATCGGGTGGTGGTACGCGACGTAGCCGAATTCGAGTTACAGCAGATGGTCCACATTCGCGGCGAGGTTCCCTACCCCGGCGATTACGCCCTGCTCTCCGAAAACGAGCGGCTGACCGACCTCCTCAAACGCGCCGGCGGCCTCAATGAAGAAGCCTTTCCCTCCGGTGCTTCCCTACTCCGCACCGTGGGTGCCGACGGCCTGGTGGTCATCGAACTCCCCGACGCCCTGGCCCGGCCCGGCAGCAGCAGCAACATCACCCTCCGCACCGGTGATACCCTCCAGATTCCCAAACGGCGTGACCTCGTGGCCATCTACGTCACCGGCACCCGCGCCCGCCAGGCATTCGCCGATACCCTCATCCGCGACGAGATCATCTACGTTTCCTACCAGGGCCGCCATACCGCCGACTGGTACGTGCAGGAATACGCCGGCGGTTTTTCCGACAACGCCAAGCGCAAACGAACCACCGTCCAGTACCCCAACGGCCGCGTCAAGCGCACCAGCCAAGCCCTCTGGGCCGAGATCTATCCCTGGGTGGAACCCGGCTCCGAGATTCGCGTCGGCCTCAAGGACCCCAAGCCGCCCAAGGACCCCAACCGCCCCCGCATCGACTGGGGCGAGGTAGCCCAGATAACCGTCGCGGGCCTCACCAGCATGGTCACGTTGCTGGTGCTAGTGGATCGTTTGTAGCCATCACTGACACCTTGGAAGAACACTTTCAGTTGATTTTACCCAACGGTCGAGTTTTTCCAGCAAATGATACACCGGAGGAGCAGTAAAAAGCTTTTGTCGAACTGATTTCACCTTCGGGCGTGCCCCCTCCCGGCGTCGGGGTCGGTCCCTTCCAGGCTTCGCTGATCGCTCGGCACTGCGTGCGCTAACGCCCTTCCAGGCACCTCACGCGGGTTTGAGAAAGGAAGGAAGGATGGAGGGAAGGAAGGATTGAAGGATGGAGGGATTGAATGGATTGAGGGATCGCGTTTCTGAAGGGTTCCGATCACCCGATCGGGTACGCGGATGCGTAAATTGTTCCGCTAGGCCGTCCCTACTTGCGCTCATTGAAGGGTTAGCTGACGCTGCTTCTCCTAAATCGCATAGCGCGATTTTTCGAGGTGAAGGATTAGAGAGAATCCTCCTCCAAGGTATCTGCACCCGCGTCAGCGGCGTGACAGTACCTGGGAGGTGTGATTCTCGTTCCGGGCGTAAAAAAACCTGGGAGGCGTGAAAGAATCCTCCTCCAAGGTATCTGCACCCGCGTCAGCGGCGTGACAGTACCTGGGAGGTGTGATTCTCGTCCCGGGCGTAAACCTGGGAGGCGTGATTCTTAACCAACTCTATCCTTACGTTTTCCCCCTGCCCCCGAAGGGGGTTCTACGTATATGAACCTTCAATCCCTCACCTCGAAGGATCGCTATGCGATCAAGAGAAGCAGCGCCAGCTAATCCTTCTTTTTCCCCCTGCCCCCAAAGGGGGTTCTACGTATATGAACCTTCAATCCTTCACCTCGAAAGATCATTTATGATCGAGAGAAGCAGCGCCAGCTAATCCTTAGTTTCCCTACCTAATTCACTCATTCACTCCCTCACTCCTTGCAACACGACGAAGTACACGAAATCAGCATCCGCGAAGTCATCCTGCTCATCCAGGATTACTTGCGGGTGGCGTGGCAGCGGGCGTGGGTGATCGTTCTGGCGGCGGTGCTGGTGGGCGGCTACTGGGCCTACGATGCCTACCGGACGCCACTGAACTACGAAGCGAAACTTACCTTCCTGATCAACGACCAGGAGGGTGGCGGCGGATTGACTTCCATCCTCGGCCAATTCGGTCTCGGTGGGGGCGAGGGGGAATTTAACCTGAACAAGATCATCGCCCTGGCCAATTCGCGGGGGATCGCGGGAACGGTGTTGCTGGATAGCCTGGAAGTAGACGGTAAGGACGACCTGATCGCCAACCACCTATTGCGGGAACATGAACTGGTGGAGGAATGGGAACTGGACGATCCCGAACTGCCCGGTCCTTACCTGATCACTGACAATGACCTGGATTCGCTGAGCCAACGACAGCGGCGGGTGATGAACCGACTCTACCTGTACCTCACCGGTCCCGAAGGCGATCCCCTGATCAAAACTACTTCCGACGAGAACACCAATATCCTCAAGATCGTGACGGTGAGCCGCAACGAGGCCCTCTCGCTGGCCCTCACCGAAGGACTTTACGAACACCTGAGCGAGTTCTACATCGAACAGACCACCGGTGGCTCGCGGCGCACGGTAAACAAGTTGCAGGAAAAGGCCGACAGCGTCCTGGCCCTCCTGAACGGCAGCGAATACAACCTGGCCAAGACCAAGGATTCCCGCCTGGGCATCATCCAGTCCGTCACCCGCGTCCGCGAAACCCAGCTGTACCGGGACGTGCAGATCTATTCCACCATGTACGGGGAAGTACTGAAAAATCTGGAAACGGCCAGTTTCGCGCTCAGTACCCAGACGCCCTTCTTCAAGATCGTGGATCAACCCTTTACGCCCCTGCCGCTACTAAAGCCATCGTGGCTCAAACAAGGCATCTACGGCGGTGTCCTGGGCGGCGTAGTGGTAACGATGCTACTGATGGTCGGGCATTTTTACCGGGAAGTAATGGGGTATAATGATCAAAGGGATTGATGAACCAGGTAGAGCGACTCATCCCCGAGCGGGACGGCGAAGCCGGACCAATCACGCAACACGCGCCACGCCACACGCGCAGGTCGAGGGATTTATCCCGAGCGGGACGGCGAAGCCGGACCAACTGCGCCATACGCGCCACGCCACACGCGCAGGTCGAAGGATTTATCCCGAGCGGAACGGCGAAGCCGGACCAACCACGCCATACGCGCCACGCCCCACGCGCAGGTCGAGGGATTTATCCCGAGCGGAACGGCGAAGCCGGACCAACTGCGTGGCACGAGCGAACAAGTACCGGTTGCGCCTTTGGCGCAACTGAGGGGGTGCTCGGGAATAACCCCTCGCCTGGGTTGCGCCTTTGGCGCAACCGCTTTCACGCGTGAGGTGCCCGCAGGGGCGTTAGCGCACGCAGTGCCGAGCGATCAGCGAAGCCCGGAGGGGACCGGCGGCGGCGGTAGCCGGCGGCACGCCCAAATTTTTTAAACTCAATAAAGTAATTTACCCGTGCGGGCGGCTACGTCGGTTAGGGCACGCCAAACCCACTTTAAGATACTAGCTTTCCATCTTTTCTTATTACGGCTCGGACGTGGACGTCCTCGACCTTATACCCTTATTAATTGAAAACTCTGATCATTGCTGAAATCGCCCAGGCCCACGATGGTTCCCTGGGAATCCTGCACTCGTACATCGACGCGCTGGCGACGGCGGGCGTGGATGCGGTGAAATTTCAGACGCACGTGGCGGAGGCGGAAAGTAGCATTTACGAGCCGTTTCGGGTGAATTTCAGTTACGAGGATAAAACGCGCTACGATTACTGGGCGCGGATGGGTTTTTCGACCGAGCAGTGGCATGGGATCAAGGCGCACTGTGACGAGGCGGGGGTGGAGTTTATGTCGTCGCCCTTCAGCCAGGCGGCGGTGGACGTGCTGGAGGAGGTGGGCGTGGCGCGGTACAAGATCGGCTCGGGAGAGGTGACGAATTTCCTGCTGCTGGAAAAGATCCGGCGGACGGGAAAGCCGGTAATTTTGTCATCGGGCATGAGTTCGTGGGAGGAGCTGGATGCGGCGGTGGCCTTTGTGCAAGAAACGGGCAACGACCTGACGGTCTTGCAGTGTACGACGAGTTATCCGACGCCGCCGGAGCGGGTGGGCCTGAATGTTTTGGCGGAGTTGCGGGCGCGTTATCCGGGCGTGCGGGTGGGCCTGAGCGAGCATACGGCGAGTGTGCATACGGGCGTGGCGGCGACGGCCCTGGGCGCGGAGGTGCTGGAGTTTCACGCGGTTTGGGACCGGCGGATGTTCGGCCCCGATGCCGGGAGTTCGCTGACAATCGACGAGATTGCGGAACTGGTGCGGGGCGTGCGGCAGGTGGAAACAATGCTGGCCAACCCGGTGGATAAGGCGGATAATAGTGCGTATGCGGGGCTGAAGCAGATCTTTGAAAAATCGCTGGCCGTGAACCGGGAGTTACCCGCCGGTCACGTGCTGAGGTTTGAGGACCTGGAGGCGAAGAAGCCGGCGGGCCGGGGCGTGGCGGCAAGCAGGTTTCGGGAGGTGATCGGGAGGAGGCTGGTGCGGGGGTTGGGGAAGTGGGAGTTTTTGGGAGAGGGGGATGTGGATCCCGACGATGAGGCCGACCGACGCATACGATGAACATTCGCATTAATAACCGACACCTACGATGAACATTCGCATTAATAGATAATCGAACCATAAAACTTCTTCAAGCGAATGATGCATCGGAGGAGCGGTCTCCAGAAAATGATGGGAGGCGTGATTCGGATCCATCGGAGGAGCGGTCTTCCAATGTAAATCTTTTTACAACCAAACTAAACCCAATTGAACAAAATACGCAAAATCTGCGTCGTTGTCACCGCCCGGCCCAGCTACAGCCGGATCAAAACGGCGCTGCGCGCCATTGACGAGCACCCCGACCTGGAACTACTGCTGGTGGTGGCGGCCTCGGCCCTGCTGGAGCGGTACGGGACGGCGGTGCGCTATATGGAGGCGGACGGCTTTACCATCGCGGCGCGGGTGTTTAATGTGCTGGAGGGCGAGAACCTGACGGCGCAGGCCAAAACGACGGGCCTGGGGATCATGGAACTGGCCACCGTGTTTGCCAACCTGGAACCGGATGCGGTGGTGACGGTGGCCGACCGCTTTGAGACGATGGCGACGGCGGTGGCGGCGAGCTATATGAACATTCCGCTGGTACACATTCAGGGCGGGGAGGTGACGGGGAATATCGATGAGAAGGTGCGGCACGCGATCACCAAATTGGCGGACCTGCACCTGGTGGCGAGCGAGGATGCGCGGGTGCGGGTGGTGCGCATGGGCGAGGAGGAAAGCAAGGTGATCAATACGGGCTGCCCGTCGATCGACCTGGCGAGCGAGGTGCGGGAGCGGCCGGAACTGGATTTCGATCCCTTCGAGCGCTACGGCGGCGTGGGGGAGCGAATGGACCTGACCGGCGGCTACCTGGTGGTGATGCAGCACCCCGTGACCACGGAGTACGCCGATGCGCGGCGGCACGTGGAGCTGACGCTGCGGGCGGTGCACGACCTGGGCTACCCGACCCTCTGGTTCTGGCCGAACGTGGACGCGGGCAGCGACGGGACGAGTAAGGGCATCCGGTCGTTCCGGGAGCGGAATGAGCTGGAGCCACATCCACTTTCTTCAAGAATATGGAGGGCCGGGATTTCCTGCGGGTGCTGTACAATAGTCGGTGCCTGGTGGGCAACTCCAGCGTGGGCATCCGGGAGTGCGCCTACCTGGGCGTGCCGGTGGTGAATATCGGCAGCCGGCAGCGGGGGCGGTTGCGGGGTCCGAACGTGGTGGACGTGGGCTACGACGAAACGCGGATCAAATCCGCCATTGCGGACCAGTGGGCGCACGGACGTTTTGCGCCCGCCGCCACCTACGGCGGCGGTGATGCGGGGGTGCGGATCGCGCGGGCGCTGGCGGAGGAGGAGTTGGGGTTTGTGAAGGTGATTCAGTATTGAAACGACTTGACATGAAAGACATCGAATACACCATAAAACCACCGGGTAAATTCTCGCTGAATTTGCAGGAGCTGTGGCAGTTCAAGGAACTGTTCTACTTTTTTACCTGGCGGGACATCAAGGTCAAGTACAAGCAGACCGTGCTCGGTTTTCTGTGGGCGGTGTTGCAACCGCTGATGATGATGGCTATTTTCGTGTTCTTTTTTTCGCGGACACTGAACGTGCCGACGGACGGAATACCGGCCCCCATTTTTTATTACAGCGGTCTGCTGCTTTGGAATATCTTCAGCACGGGTGTGGCGGGCGCGGGAAGCAGTATGGTGAGCAATGCTAATATCATCAAAAAGATTTATTTCCCCCGGCTCATTATACCGATGTCGAGTATCCTGACGGCGGTGTTTGATTTTCTGATGGCGATGCTGGTGATGGCGGGGCTGCTGTTGTTTTATGAGTTTACGCAGCCCGGTTTTGTGGTCAGTTACGGCAAGTTGTTGCTCTACCTGCCATTGGCCCTGCTGATGACCATTGCCTGCACTTTCGGTTTGGGTACTTTTCTGGCGGCCCTGAACGTGAAGTACCGCGACTTTCGCTACATCATCCCGTTCATGATCCAGTTTTTGTTGTTCGTGACACCGGTCATTTATCCCGTATCCATCTTCGAGGAGATCGCCTGGGCCAAGTACGCCATGGCGCTCAACCCGATGACGGGAGCCGTCAACCTGGGCCGGGCGGCGTTTACGGATATGGCGATCGACTGGCCGATCATCGGTATTTCGCTCCTGTCGGGACTGCTACTGTTTTTACTCGGCATTTATTTTTTCCGCAAGACGGAAGCTTACTTTGCCGACGTGGCCTAAAATATTCTCATGAAACCGATACTGGAAATCAGGGACATCGGCAAGCAGTACAAAATTGCCGGCCAACGCACCAAGTACCTTTCGCTGCGGGACCAACTCGTGAGCGGGATGCGATCCTTCGGCCGCAAGAAGACTGCCGGTCCCGAGACCTTTTGGGCGCTGCAGGACATCAGTTTCGACGTGCAGCCGGGTGAATCGGTGGGGATCATCGGTCGGAACGGGGCGGGGAAAAGTACCTTACTAAAAGTGTTGTCCAAGATTACGCCGCCCACCACGGGCACCATCCGGGCGCGGGGCCGCGTGGCTTCCTTGTTAGAGGTAGGGACGGGTTTTCACCCGGAACTGACGGGGCGGGAAAACATCTTTCTGAACGGCTCCATCCTCGGACTCACCCGGCAGGAGATAGCGCGCCAGTTCGACGCGATCGTCGATTTTAGCGGCGTGGAAAAGTTTATCGAGACGCCCCTGAAGCACTACTCCTCCGGGATGCAACTGCGGCTGGCCTTTGCGGTGGCCGCGCACCTGGAACCGGAGATACTGGTGATCGACGAGGTGTTGGCCGTGGGTGATGCCGAGTTTCAGAAGAAATGCCTGGGCAAGATGGGGGAAGTGGCCGAGAGCGGACGCACCATCCTGTTCGTGAGCCACAACATGGGGGCGGTGCAACAACTCTGCTCGCGAGCGGTGGTCTTGCAGCAGGGCCGAATGCACTTTATGGGCGGCGTGGAAGAAGGTATCTCCAGCTACCTCGATTCAGCCCGGACGGCAACGAGCCGGCAGGAATGGACGGAAGCGGAAGCACCGGGAAACAAGGATTTGAAGATCAAATCCTTCCACGTCGAACCGCTGGAGGGCAACCAGCTCCGCCTCGATTCGGGCGTCGTTTTTCACCTCTCCGTTTACAACTACGTGGAAGGCGAAAACCTGGACGTGACCCTCGAACTTTACGACGAGAAGGGAACAATCGTTAACCATACCGGTGCGGCCTTCACCCACAACCGCGACTCGCAGCAACAAGAGTACCACATACAGGGCTTTATCGCTCCGGGACTATTGAATGCCGGTATCTACAGCGTTTCGCTGATCTTCGGCATCAACCTGCGCTTTTTGGTATACCGGGCGGAGGAGATCGCCTTTTTCGAGGTGGCTAACCAGGATCGGCAACAAGTGTACTCGCGGCGCAAGCCGGGGGTGCTGCACTTTGATTATGGGTGGCGGGTGGTGGAGGAGAGTGAGG